>NZ_RRCH01000022.1 GCF_003862495.1 Halocatena pleomorpha
TCTGTTCACGACGCTGTAGAAAATCCGCTCTCCCCGATTTGAACGGGGGGCAAGTCGATCTACAGTCGACTGCTCTGCCAGACTGAGCTAAGAGCGGTCACTCTTTCGTATGGGCATTCATCATTTAACGCTTTCTGTTCAGAACAGCAGTTTCCTCATATCTCGCGTCTTCGGTGGTTGTCTGACGCTGCACGAACGTTGATATGGGTTGGCAATCAACCCCTACCCGATGAGCAAGATCACGTTTCGCGCTGACGACGAATTGATCGCGCAACTGGAGGAATTCGAAGCCTCCAAAAGCGCGATCATGCGCGAAGCGCTTCGCACCTATCTCAACACGCATATGAGCGGCTCCGAACCGTCGGATCTCCCATCGGAATTTGAAGATGAACGCTGGGTGGACCACGTAATCCGAGATCGCGTCGACGAACTCATCGGTGAACGAGGAGATGAAGCGTTTACGCGGTCCAAACCCAAGGATATCAACGTGAACATCTCCGTCGAAGGGGAGCCACAGACGGCTGTTACCGACGAATCCTCTGCTGATCCCGAGCAGTGTAAGACGCCCACCTCAACGACGACGGACTCTGCGACGGAACGAACCCAGTGTTCCAACTGTGGCGAAACACACCCCGAAACACACGTGTACTGTCCGAATTGCGGCGAAAAATCCACGCAGAACCACGTGTGTGAGTGCGGTGCCGATATCGACACAAAATGGTCGTTCTGTCCCGCTTGTGGCCGTCGTACACCGACTGAGACCGACCTTGAACGATCGTAGCCACTGTCTGACGATCACTGGCGACTGTATACGCCATGAATTCCCCTGACACGCCCCGAACGGTCCATTCATGGTGATTGTATCCACTAGTGTCATACACGGGGCAAAGATTTATTACACCGGCGGGTATGAACACACCTGCGTAAGACGACCGTCTTACACGGTTGCGAATGCGCGATGATGCGGCCGCATTCATGCGGTTTTGCTGTGTAAGACGCAAGGCGGACCGCCGCCCATTCTCGTCTTACCGGACAAAGGGGAAAACCATGGAGCGTGTGACACTACGGATTCCAAAACAACAGATCGAAGCGGTCGAACAACTGGTTGAGACGGGTGAGTTTCCCAATCGGAGCGAAGCGATTCGATCGGCTGTTCGAGACATGATCAACGAAGAGAACACAGAGCGTCAGCGACGGGAGAGCAAGCGTCAGTGGGCGCGTGTCTGACGATGCAAGATCTCGTCAACGACGCGCTTGAACACGCCGAAGACGAACAACGCAAGGCAGCTAACGCGGACAACATTGACGAATTCGGCGATCCTCGTATCGTGGTCGTCGGTGCTGGTGGTGCCGGCAATAACACTGTCAATCGTCTTTACAATATCGGCGTCGATGGCGCTGACACGGTCGCGGTCAACACGGACAAACAACATCTCCAGATGATCGAGGCCGACACGAAAGTGCTCGTCGGGAAAACGCTTACACAGGGTCTCGGTGCCGGTGGTGATCCTTCGATGGGGGAGCGAGCAACCGAGATGGCCCGGGGAACAATCAAGGACGTGCTCTCGGGTGCTGATCTCGTGTTCGTTACGGCTGGCATGGGTGGCGGAACGGGCACGGGTGCCGCACCTGTCATCTCGAAGATCGCAAAGGAGCTTGGGGCGATCGTTGTCGGTATGGTTTCGACCCCGTTCAACGTCGAACGGGCGCGTACTGTGAAAGCTGAAGAGGGACTTGAACAACTCCGCAACGAAGCGGATTCGATCATTGTTTTAGACAACAATCGATTGCTCGATTACGTCCCAAACCTTCCAATCGGCAAAGCGTTTTCCGTAATGGATCAGATCATCGCTGAGACGGTTAAGGGGATCTCCGAAACGATCACCCAACCGTCGCTCATCAACCTCGATTACGCGGACATGACCGCCATCATGGGGCAAGGTGGGGTCGCGGTCATGCTCGTTGGGGAGACCCAAGACAAAAACAAAACTGAGGAAGTCGTTCGAGACGCGATGAGCCATCCTCTTCTCGATGTCGATTACCGAGGAGCGACGGGCGGATTGGTCCATATCACTGGCGGTCCTGATCTCACACTCAAAGAGGCCGAAGGGATCGCCCAGCGGATCACGGAACGACTTGAGGCCGATGCAAACGTCATTTGGGGTGCACGAATCCAACAGGAGTACAAGGGCAAAGTTCGCGTGATGGCGATCATGACGGGTGTACAGAGCGCACAGATTCTCGGTCCGACGACCCAAAAGCAGGCAGACGCTTCTCGCCGTGCAGCACTTGACCGGGTGGACACCGATTCGGAGACTAACTACGGGAGTGCACAGTCCGATGGTGGACAAGATTCTGTCGAAACTAACAACGGTCTCGACGTTATTCGATAAACGATGAAATAATAACGAGTGAGACCGCCGTTTCCAACATTAATTTTCAACATACTCTAGATATATACTATATCCGAGACGGTATCATGGTATAAGACGCGTCGATTCCACCGCCTCAGGCAGCGTGAATCGATTCGACAAGCTGGCATTTTCGGCAGAGTCGGTTCGTTGTCGCCGCGCCACACCGCTCGCACTCAGTGATGTCGGGGAGCGAATCCTGCCGAGACTGTTCCGCAGCAATCCCGGCGAGATCTTCGTAGCCTGCCATGATGGAGTGGCGCGTGCCCGGATGATTCTCTTCGAGTTTGAGGAGGAGTTGCTGTATCTCCCCGCGATACGCCTCGCTCGCGTGAGGACACTCAGCCATGTGAACAGGGAGATCCGTGAGGTGTGCGAACAGTGCGATCTCCTTTTCAGGAATGTCTCGAAGCGGTTTCGCGCGCGGAACGAACGTCTCGCTTTCAGTGCGCGTCTGCCGGTCGTCGCCACTCGTTTCCTCGAACGGTCCGAGACTGGCGTCGAAATGTTTCGCTATCTGCGTGACATCACCTTCAAGGATGTTCATGAGCGCTGTTTGGGCCTCGTCATCAAGATTGTGCCCTGTGAGGAGTTTGTCCGCGTCGTATTCTTTCGCATACCGAGTGAGGATGTCCCGACGGAACACCCCACAGTACGCACACGGAGCCATGTTTTCCGGATCAGTGTCAGCTACCTCGTCCATTCTGAGATCGAACTCTTCCTCGTAGGCGACGACTTCGTGTCGGATGTCCATGTTCTCGGTCAACTCAAGACACGCGTCGACCGACGCGTCTCGGTATCCCTCGATGCCTTCGTGGATCGTGAGCGCGAGGAGTTCAATCCGTGGATCGTGAGCGAACGTTTCATAGAGCAGTTGTGTGAGAACGACGCTGTCTTTCCCGCCGGAGAGACCGATCACCCACGTTTCGGGAGCGTCGGGAGACGCATCCGAACTGACGAGCGCGTCCTCTCGGATCCGCCGTTTGACGCGCTTTTCGACCGAGCGAATGAAATGATCCTCACAGAGATGCAGCCCGGAGTACTCGGCGTGTAGGACCGCCGGCTCTCCGCATTTATCGCACTCCATGCGCGGACTTACGGGTTCGGAAAAATAACGCTGTTGTGACTGTCGCTCGGGCGGTAGAGATCACCGTAGTCGGTCCGTTTGGTCGTTCGTGAACTGCGCCAGCTCGGAGCGGGTCGGCAGCCCTTCGATATCCCCGGTAACGGTGGTCGCAAGCGCTCCGACCGCAGCGGCGCGATCGGTCGCACGAGTCGGGGACAACTCATCGAGCCGTCCGGAAAGATAGCCCGCGGCGAACCCATCGCCGGCACCGATAGGATCGATAACGCGGTCGACTTTGTAGGATTCAACCCGCTGTGCGACGGAATCCGACGCGACGAACGCCCCATCAGCACCGAGTTTAACGACCACTTCCGTCGCACCCAATGCCCGGAACTCTTCAGCGATGGTCTCCGGGTCGTCGGTATCGAGCAACACTTCTCCTTCTTCGATGCCCGGAAGAACAATATCACACTTCTCAACGAGTGGGAGAAGCGTCTCGCGCATCTCTGCTGGATCCCACAGTTTGAACCGGAGGTTCGGATCGAACGAGACCGTCAGATCGTGCTGATTAGCTCGGTGGATGGCGTCCTGGACGAGCTTCCGACAGGAATCACTCAACGCTGGTGTGATCCCTGTCAGATGGAGGTATTTCGCATTGGCGAGGGCTTCGTCCGGTAAATCGTCCGGTGTCATCCGGCTCGCCGCGGAGCCGTCCCGGTAGTAGAAAACGCCGCTTTCGCCCAGCTCACGGCGTTCTTTGAACATGATTCCGGTTGGGGCGTCCGCGTCAAACGCGACGTACTGGGTGTCGACGCCTGCGCCCCGGATCGTATCACGGACGTACTGCCCGTGAGGATCCGCCCCGAGCCGGCTCACCCACGCCGTCTGATGCCCCAAGCGAGCGAGTCCGATCGCCATGTTGCTTTCTGCCCCACCGATCCGCTTTCTGAAATCCATGATGTGGCGCAGTGGACCGGATTCGTGTGGGTTTAACAGCACCATCGTCTCCCCGAGAGTAAGCACGTCTGTTTGGGTCTCCATCGTGTTTCAGTCCGTTCCCTGAGATACCATTCATACAACAGTAAATATTTTCGTTTCAGCTGGCCACCGAACACGTTCGGATTCGGTATCCACCAGTAGAGTAATGTTTCTACCCACGAACGATGTGATAGGCTCGGCCGATCTTCACAATTGACTTCCGAATTGTGATAGATTACTTCATTATTCAGTAAATATTTTATTCGTTGGTCGAAAACAGCCGGTAATGGATTCGGACGACCTCCGTCACCGTATGGAGCGCGTCGGTGACCGGTTCGATTTCGGGGAATACGAGATCGAGGCGTATCTGGCGGTACTCGATCACGGTGAACTGACGGCGAGTGAGATCGCAGAACACACGTCGATTCCCCAGCCGCGGGTGTACGATACAGTGCGGAAACTGAGTGACAGGGGAATGGTCGAGTTGCGCGAGTCCCGTCCGATGCGGGTCGTGGCGCTCGATCCCGGCGAGGTATTTCCGACGATTCAGGCGTCGCTTGAGGAGATGGTTGAGGGGTTGGCTGACCGTTACACCACGCCGTCGCGCGAGACCGAAGCGGTATCACTAGTGAAGTCACGTCCGAGCATTCTCCGGTATTTAGAGACGGTGATCGAAAGCGCGGAGTACGAACTCGTGCTTTCGCTCACGCCGGAACTGCTGTCCCGGTACGAAGAGCTGTTGTCTGAGGTGTGTGAGACAGGCGTCACTGTAGAGTTGCTCGTAACGCCTGCGGCGTCAGCACCGTCGCCTGAGGAGTACGATTACACGCAGGTTTCAACGAGTGCGCGGGCACGACGAGGGATAACGACGCCAGTCATGGCTGTCGCGGACGGAACACGGTCGGTGTACGCAACCCAGAGCGCGCTCACGAGCGACACCGAACATTACGGCGTCATCTTCAATCGATCAGCGCTGGGCTTTCTCGTCACTGGCTTTTACAACACGGTGTTGTGGACGACAGCCACGCCCCTCACCGAGGATGGTCATGAACGGCCGTTTCCGCGGCGGTACGCGTCTATTCGCCGCTGCCTGAAGGACCTCCGCGATTTAGACCGGGAGTTCTACGCTCACGTCGAGGGCCGAGACGTAGAAACCGGCGACAGTCGGACCGTGTACGGCACTATTGCCGACGTTGCTGTCGAACCGACCGGCGAGGTCGCTACGCTCACCCTCGACACCGACGACGGTTCGGTAACGGTGGGTGGGCGTGTCGCTGCGCTCGAAGACATCGAAGCCCACGAGATTCATATCGACACCAAACCGATTACGCGGTGACACCGTCCACACCGTCACCACGGCCCACATGCTTTACGTGCGCCAGCCAAGAAATCCATCATGAATCGCTATAACAGCCTATACAAGCTGTATGACGAGTTCGATACTGCAACGCTTCGAGAGTATCAGACGCTCGTGGACCTTTTCCCGGCACTCGGGTCGCGTGTCGCGTTGGAACTCTGGCAGGAGACCAACGACGAACTCGACCAAAACCGCAATGCGATTCGTCGAATGTTCCCGGCTGGAGAGACGTTCGCTGACATCGCTGCTCACGCCTCGCGGGATGAGGCGTTTACGGCGTTGGATCTCAACACCAAGTACGGCCGGGCGGTGAACGTTCTCGTGTTAGATGTCGATGAAACGCTCCGGTCGGCTGGCCGCACTGACAACGAGATTCCCCGTGAAACACTGTCTCTACTCACCCAACTCCACGAGGACGGACTTCCGATCGTCATCTGTACCGGCCAAACCTTAGAGAACGTCAAGGGGTTCATCACTCAGGGATTGGGTAACGAGCTCGTTCATTCAGGACGGCTGAGCGTTGTTTATGAAGCCGGTAACGGTGTGTTCTCCCCTGGTCATGGTGAAGACACGAAAACGTTGCTGTACGAAGGGTTAGACGAAGAGATAAGAACCGTGTTCGACAGGGTGCGGTCACGCGTGGTTTCGGACGCCCCTGAACCGATCAAGCGCGGGTGTCACCTCCAGGGCAACGAGTTCAACATCACGCTCAAGCCGAACTTTCAGACAGGGAGTGACCGCGCGGTGTCGGTGATCGACGACGCGCTGTGTCACCTCCTTGATCTGCTCGCTGCCGCGGTTGATGGCGTCGATGCGGCGACAACGCGTGCGTACTACGCTGCCCGTGATCCCGAGATCCGTGGCGTGCTTGAACGCCATGGCGGTGTTCCGGAGGTCGATCTTGCGGACCTTCCCGAAACGGCCGAATCGCTCTTCGAACGGATCGATATCGCCTACTACAAGGGTGACGCCGCCGAAATGGGGAGCCTAGAGTTGGACAAGCCGACCGGTGTTCAAACGGCGTTCGACGTGCTCGGTCTCGATGATCCGTTCGCGCTCGTGATGGGAGATTCGAAAAGTGACCTCCGCGTCATGGAGTGGGTCGACGCCAACGACTGTGGGATCGCCGCCGCGCCGGATCATGCCTCTCGGGTCGTCTCCGAACACGTCTTCAACACTGATGAACTCGTCTTCGAGCGCAACGACAGCGCCTCCATGTTGCGGATCGTCTACGCTCTCAACCGGATCGCAGGGATCGATTAAGGCTCCAAAATTTCGATTTCATGGTCGTCGTTCGTTTTCGTGAACGCGTACCGGTTGTCACAGCTTTCGGGATCTCGGTAGTCCTCGGCGTGACGCTCCATGAGTGTCTCCCACTCGTCTTGGAGATCGTCAGTACGGACGGCGAGATGCCCCCACGCGTCGCCCAACTCGTAGCTGTCTCCGTCGTAGTTGTACGTGAGTTCGACCGACATCGCTTGTTCGGCGGCGTCGGGCTTCATGAAATACAGTGCGAAATCCTCGTTCTCCGAGCGACGAACCAGATCGTAATCGAGCTTTCGTGCATACCACCCGATTGCGGCGTCAGCGTCCTCAACGCGCACCATCGTGTGGTCTAATCCCCAGCGAGCGCCATGGTCGCGCTGGACGATCTCGATCTCGTGGCCGTCAGGATCTTTCACGAACGCGTACCGCCCGCCACAGGAGTCGGGATCCCGGTAGTCCTCGACGCCTTCGTCCAGCAACTGCTCGTAGGCGTCGTACACGTCATCAACGCGCACCGCAATGTGCCCCCACGCGTCGCCCATCTCATACGTTCGGTCGTCGTGGTTGTACGTGAGTTCCAGTTTCGCATCCTCTTCGTGGCGGTCGGGCGGTGCGAGATACACGTTGGTGAACGTATCGGCCTCCCACCGGCTCGTTTCTTCGTACCCGAAGTGGGTAGTGTACCAGTCGAGGGAACTGTCCAGATCTTCGACGCGCAGCATCACATGATCGAGTACGCCGGTCATGGTTGGGAGAACTCGTGGGAGGAGTAAAAGCGTTATCAGCTAAGTAGTCCATGACGAATAGCAGGTGAATCTACTGGTACACGTTTCGGTCGGACTCATCGATCTTCTGCTGCCCGCACGAGCGGCCAGTACGCCCACCACGCTACAGCACCCATGAGCACGATTCCAACGGGCAGCGCCAGATACCCCATTCGTCGGGAAAAGCCCGCGAGTACCGGAAGGTGGCTCACGGCCGTTGCGACCAACAATCCACCGGTCAACCGGGCGTCCTTGACTCCCAACGCACCACCGATGGCACTGCACAGTGATCCTGCGTACAGCACCGCGCCGATCGGCCACGCACGGAGAAACGGCGCGACCTGCCCGCCCGTGAACCGCAGATACTCGTGGATCAAAACCAGCTGTCCAGACTCCACTCCGACCAATCCGAACGGGAACAGGAGCGTGATGGTAGTGGGCGAAGTGATCACTGTCCACGGAATCACACCCAGCGCCACCACCACGGCCAGCCGCCGGCGTGGGTTCATCGCCGGACGATGAGCCGCAACACGTCCTCGTCTTCGAGTTCGTGGTCCAGTCCGACCTGTTGCTCGTCGTGTTTTGCGCTCGGGCCGGACACGCGCGCGAACCGGAACCGTTCGCGGAAGTCGCCACCGAGTTTATTACACGCGTCCTCGATGGTGTCGCCCGATCGGAGGACGAGTGGCTCCTCATAATCGATACCGCGTCCGGGCTTGTCCATGTACACGCGGATCAGTCCGATCGTCTCGTAAATAGACTCCTTCAAGCTCTCAAGTCCTTTCTCTTCTTGTGCACTGATGAAAATGGTCTCCTCGGGATCGAGTCCGTGCTCGCGTAGTTCCTCGTTCACAGTATCGAGGTAGCCACGATCGATGAGGTCAGCTTTGTTGACCGCGACGAGCGATGGGAGGTAGATCCGGTTGTCCAGCAACCCGTCGATGAGTTGGTCCACGGAAATCTCCTCGCGTAGCGTCACATCAGCGTTAACGTAGCCGTGTTCACGGAGCATCTCCGCAATTGTCGACTCGTCGAGTCCGACATCACCGCTCGTAGTCACGTTGATACCGCCTTTGTGCTTTTTCGTGATACTCATGCTCGGTGGCTGCTGATCGAGACGGATCTTGTTCGCGTATAGCTCCTCGCTCAGACGAGCGTACTGTTCGATCTCGAACACCGACAGCACGTACAACACCAGATCAGCGGTCCGAACGACTGACAACACCTCTTTGCCACCACCCCGACCGCCGGCTGCCCCTTCTATTAGCCCGGGAACATCGAGCAGTTGGATGTTAGCCCCCTTGTATTCGAGCATTCCGGGGTTCACGTTGAGCGTGGTGAATTCGTACGAGCCAGTCTCGCTGTCCGCGTTCGTGAGCGCGTTGAGCAGCGTTGATTTCCCCACGCTCGGAAACCCGACGAGTGCAACCGTTGCGTCGCCGGTTTTCTCGACGGCGTATCCGTCGCCACCACCGGCTGACGACCGGTTTTCGAGCGTCTCCTTTTTTTGGGCGAGTTTCGATTTCAGACGGCCGATGTGGGCCTCGGTAGATTTGTTGTACGGAGTGTTGGCTATTTCTGCTTCAAGCTCCTCGATCTCCTCCTCAAGACCCATCAGCTACCGCTCCGAGATGAACGGCGAAAAAACTGTTCGTTGGCCCTGGTGTCGATCCGAACAACGAGTAGCTCCTGACCCCCTGTGATGATTGGTCCCACTATTCACGTTCACACGTTACGATCGACAAATAATTACACTAATATATAGTTTGGCAAGCTATATATTTCGGATACTGTAATTATGGTGTGTATGGCAACTACTATCTCACAGGCGTGGCAGCGGTATCGATCAGTGCAGCTCGTTTACCGGATCGCAGTCGCGTTCGTGTTGGGTTCGATCGTCGGGCTTCTCGTTGGCCAGCGAGCCACAGTATTACAACCGCTCGGTGACCTGTTCGTTCGACTGTTGAAGATGATCATCGTTCCGATCGTCGTGTTCACGATCGTGATGGCCTCTCGCCAGCTTTCGCCGTCGAACCTCGGAAAGATCGGGAGCCAAGTCGTCGTCGTGTATCTGTTGACGACAGCGATCGCCATCGGCGTGGGACTCCTCGTCAGCAATCTCTTGGATCCAGGCGTCGGATTGCAGCTCACCGATGGGTCCGTGTCTCCCGAGGATGCACCTCCATTGCTAGATGTGTTGTTGGGTGTCGTTCCTGAGAACCCCATCGGCGCGATGGCTGAAGGGAATATCCTCGGCGTGATCACCTTCTCGTTGGTGTTCGGCATCGGGATGACGACCGTCCGTGAGGAAGTTGAGGAAGGATCCGATGTCTACAACGGGATCGAGACGCTGTTCAACGTCATCGAAGCGGGAGCTGAAGTCATGTTCAAAGTCGTGTGGGGTGTCATGGAGTACGGCGTCATCGGCGTATTCGCGCTGATGGCAGCGCTGTTCGGACAGACTGGAGCGGGGGCGATCGTGGACCTGCTCATGCTCGTGGTGACGCTCACAGCGGCAGTCGGGATACAGATCGGAGTGGTGTACCTGCTGTTTATCGTGACCCTGTTGCTTGGTCAGTCGCCGCTCGCCTTCCTCCGTGGTTGTAAGGACGCGATGGTCACCGCGCTCAGCATCCGTTCATCAACGGGCACACTTCCGGTAACGATGTCTAACGCTGACGACAATCTGCAGATCAATGAAGGCATCTACAGCTTCTCGCTCCCGCTCGGAGCAACGATCAACATGGACGGAACGGCGATGTACCTCGGTATCGCGGCCATCTTCACCGCCAATATTGTCGATGTGCATTTGACGATCGCGCAACAGCTGAGCATCCTGCTCACGGCCCTGTTGGCGAGCGTCGGAACGGCCGGCGTCCCTGGTGCGAGCCTTGTCATGATGTCTGTGGTGTTCTCCCAAGTCGGTCTCCCGCTGTCGGCGGTCGCAATGATCGCTGGAATCGATCCGCTGCTTGACCGACTCCGGACGATGAACAACATTACCGGCGATCTCGCCGTCACGGCGCTTGTGGCAAAGTGGAACGACGCGATCGATCTGTCGAGTGGGGCGTGGGATTCCTGATTCCTGTCACGAGCTAATGACGACACGGCGAACTATCGTACTCTGTCTCGAAGTGCTTTTATCGTGTGAACCTATACCACCGATATTACATGATCTCATGCCGGCCGGAATATACACAGTAGGATTACCCACAAGATTAGTACCCGTAGCATTCGAAAGATTCACCTTAATGGATCCAGAAACGTCCTGATAGTGATTGCACCTCCCACAACCGACGACCGACCGAACGCTGTACGGATAGCCGTTCAACCAACGAGGATAGACCGGAACGATGATCGATATAGATAGCTTTCGTGACAGTACACAGATTATTCTTCCGACGGAGACGCTCGCGGGACTCCGTTCGGAACTCAATCGACGGTTCGTGCTTTCGTTCGTTGAGGAAGAGACGAAAACCCGGATCATCGGTAGCCCGGTAGAGATCCGGGAGGCGAGCAACTGGCTTACTCGGCAGGGCGTCGCGGTTGCGTGAACAATCCGTCGAGCAGACGCTGTCTTCGTGTTCGGTTCGCGTGCTTCGCTCGGTTCACAACTCGTTGTACCGTTGTCTGTCGACGCATCGATGGGCTGGAGAATCCTCCTTGGCAAAGTTTAAACCGACCAAGGCGGTGATTCAGGGTATGGCTGGAACGATCGAAGTACTCGTCGCCGGTGGGCAGGCAACGCCTGGTCAACCGCTTGGCCCGGAGCTTGGCCCGACGCCGGTCGACGTACAAGCAGTCGTCAACGACATCAACGACCAGACCGAGGCGTTCGACGGAACGGAAGTCCCCGTTACTATCTCATATGAGGACGACGGGAGCTTCGAGATCGATGTCGGTGTCCCGCCCACGGCGGCGCTGATCAAAGACGAACTCGACTTCGAGACCGGGAGCGGCCGGCCACAAGCGGAGTTCGTCGCCGACATCTCTGTCGAGCAACTCACACAGATCGCAGAGCAAAAGCAGTCGGATCTGCTGGCATACGACACGAAAGGCGCAGCCAAGGAGATCGCAGGGACCTGCGTTTCACTCGGTGTTACCGTCGATGGAGAGAACGCTCGAACGTTCAAACAGCGACTCGATGACGGTGAGTACGACGATCACTTCGAGACGGCCAGCGCGTAGTCGGATTCTTCTATCACTCCGCTTTGGTGGTCTGCGTCGTGGACATCCACTTCGACGTGCTTAAGTTCGTGATCGTAGTGGATTGAGGTGAGGCAGGTTACGCGCCTGTTTCACGCCGTAGCAGCCACTGGCGGACTACGGAGGTGAACAATGGCAAATCAGGAATTAGAGGACGCAGTTTCTCGCGCGATCGAGGAAGCGCCACCGCGGAATTTCCGTGAGTCGGTAGACCTCGCTATTAATCTGCGCGATCTGGATCTCAATAACCCGAACAACCGCGTCGATGAAGGCATCGTTCTTCCGCGCGGAACGGGACAGGAGACTCGTATCGTCGTGTTCGCTGAGGGCGAGACAGCCCTTCGTGCCGAAGACGTTGCCGATGAAGTACTCGACAACGACGCGTTGTCGGATCTCGGTGACGACACTGACGCCGCGAAGGACCTCGCCAGCGAGACGGATTTCTTCGTCGCAGAGGCGAGCATGATGCAGGATATCGGTCGGTATCTCGGGACCGTGCTCGGTCCACGAGGGAAGATGCCGACGCCGCTTCAACCCGACGACGATGTCGTTGAAGTTGTGAACAGAATGAAAAATACTGTTCAGCTTCGCAGCGGCGAGCGGCGGACGTTCCACACCCTCGTCGGATCGGCAGAGATGGATCCCGAGGACATCGCTGACAACATTGACGTGATCATCCGTCGGTTGGAGGCTGACTTGGAGAAAGGACCCCTCAACATCGACTCGATCTACGTGAAAACAACGATGGGACCTTCGATGGAGGTGGCCTGAGATGTCCGCTGAACCCGAACACCAGACGGACGTCATCCCGGAGTGGAAACGCGAAGAAGTCGACGCGCTCGCGGCGCTCATCGAGCGGTATGAGAGCGTCGGCATCGTGAACATCGCGGGCATTCCGAGCAAGCAGCTCCAACAGATGCGCCGTGATCTCCACGGCAGTGCCGAACTCCGCGTTAGTCGGAACACGCTGATCAGTCGCGCGCTCGATGAGAGTGGGGATGGTTTCGATGAGCTGACCGAACTCGTGAGCGGACAAGTCGGTCTCATCGGTACCAACGATAACCCGTTTGGACTGTACAAAGAACTTGAAGCGTCGAAAACGCCCGCACCGATCAATCCGGGCGAAGTCGCGCCCAATGACATCGTGATCCCCGAAGGGGATACGGGCATCGACCCGGGTCCGTTCGTGGGCGAGTTACAGCAAGTGGGTGCCAACGCGCGCATCGACAGCGGTTCCATTCAGGTACTCGAAGATTCGACGGTTCTCGATGCCGGCGACGAAGTGAGCGCCCAGCTCGCAAACGTACTGAACGAACTCGGCATCGAGCCCAAAGAGGTCGGTCTCGACCTGCAGGGCGTCTATTCTGAGGGCGTCTTCTTCGAGCCCGACGAATTGGCGATCGATATTGAGGAGTACCGCGCCGACGTGCAGTCGGCCGTCGCTGCCGGGCGCAACCTTTCGGTCAATGCCGTCTATCCGACGGCCAGAACCGCAGACGCGCTGGTCTCGAAAGCGAGCAACGAGGCGCGCAGCCTCGGCCTGTTCGCTGCGATCGAAAGCCCGGACATCGCGGACGATCTCGTCTCGAAGGCCGACGCACAGATGCGTGCGCTTGCCGCAGCCATCGACGACGAGGAGGCGCTCCCAGAGGAGCTACGCGGTGTCGATGCGCCGACGGCTACCGAGCCGGAGGCGGCTGAATCCGACGAGGAATCCCAAGAGGAGACCGACGCTGACGCCGAGGACGAGAGCGATGCCGACGACACCGACGACGATGACGACGGCGGTGCCGAAGGTCTCGGCGCGATGTTTGGATAGTAAATCGAACCACGACCAACCAACTCATCAACCAACACACAATGGAGTACATTTACGCAGCACTCATCTTGAACGAATCGGACGAAGAGATCACCGAAGACAACGTCACTGACGTACTCGAAGCCGCGAACGTGGATGTCGAAGAGTCCCGTGTCAAGGCGCTCATCGCCGCGCTTGAGGATGTCGACATCGAGGAGGCTGTCGAGCAGGCGGCCGCCGTCCCGGCAGGCGGTGCCGGTGCAACCGGTGGAGCCGAGGCGGAAGCCGAGGCAGCCGAAGAAGAGGAAGAAGAAGAGGAAGCTGAAGCAGCCGAAGAAGAGGAAGAAGAAGAGGACGACGAGGCCAGCGGTGAGGGTCTCGGGCAACTGTTCGGCTGAATCAGCTCGACGACGCAGCGATCTTTTCATCACACTCGTGTAATACCGAACGTTTAGGTCCGAAACCGCACCGAGCGATCCTAATGGTGGTAGAGACCGTAGTGGTCGCTCCGGAGCGAACGGTTGCGGTGCTCGCGTTCGTGGCAGCGGGGTGTCTGTTCGGAACAGTAAGTGGTCTTGTACCGGGATTACACGCGAACAACATGGCGTTTCTGTTGGCAGCGCTCGCGCCGTCGATACCTGGCTCTCCTCCACTCGTCGGGGCGGCGATGTTGGCAGCGGGCGTCGTTCACTCGTTTCTCGACATTGCACCGATGCTTGCACTCGGAGTACCGGATCCGGCAATGGCCGTGAGTGCGCTTCCGGGGCACCGGCTCGTACTGGAGGGTCGAGGAAGAGAGGCTCTGTGCCTATCGGCGCTAGGAAGCGGACTCGCTGTTGTGCTTTCGGTTCCGTTGGCGGTCCCGCTCACGGTCGTGATGGTGGGTGCAGAGCCGGTTATCAGCACCCATCAGCCGCTCGTTCTCGGAGCGATCGTGCTGGCGCTGCTTGGAACCGAACCAACGCGCCGAGGGATCGGCGGTGGTGTGCTTGCGTTCGCTGCGAGCGCCGGTTTGGGGATTGTCGCGCTTGATCTGCCGACGAATCCGGCGTTGGCTGTCGGAAGCGTCCTCACTCCCCTGTTCACCGGCCTGTTTGGTGCGCCAGTGCTGATCGACGCCATGGAGGGAAACGGGATCCCCGAGCAACGCGGTGGGACCGTCACTCTCTCGGCACGATCGGTTTGTGGACTCGGCGGCGTTGGGTCGTTGTGTGGCGCGATCGTGGGATACATCCCCGGCGTCTCAAGCGCTATCGCGGCAACGCTCGCGTTGGTAACTGTTCCTGGTCGGTACGGCGCGCGGGGGTTCGTCGTTGCCACGAGCGGTGTTAACACTGCCAATACGATTTTCGCCTTATTTGCCCTCGTTTCGCTGGGCGCGCCGAGAACCGGCGTATTGGTCGCACTCAAACGGGCGAACGTCCCGATCGATCTGCCGCTCTTGCTCGCCGCCGTCGTGATCGCGGCCGTTGTCGGATTTTGCGCCGTGCTCTCGTTGGGCGACCCGTACCTCCGACTCGTTGGGGCGATCGATTACACCACGCTCTCGATCGGTGTGCTCGGACTGTTGTGTCTCGTCTCGTATCTGTTCGCTGGTCTCATCGGAATCGGAGTGTTCGCCGCGAGTACCGTCGTCGGTCTCCTTCCGGTGCGACTCGACGTTCAACGCGCGCACCTGATGGGTGTACTGCTGGGACCGCTGATACTCGGCCAGTAGTCACGCCGGGTGTTCGAGTCCCGTGAAAAGCCGATCGATCCGCTGCCGTTCTTCGAGATCGTCCGGGTGAACAGCGATCACGGTGATGTAATCGTCTCCGTGAGCGAACGACGCAACGTGGATGGTTACCGGCACCGAGACATCTTCGACGACTTGCACGGTCGCCGTGTAGGTCGAAACCGTGCGCTTCTTGCCGAGTACCGACGCAGTGCGATTACTGTCGAATTCGGGCGTGTCGACGCCGTCGTAGGTCCCGATCAGCTCCTCAATGAGTTGTCTGTTGGACCACTCTCCGATCGGGTTCATGGACTGACCACCGATCTCCGCTTTCGGTGTCGACAGTGCTACGAACCGGGTGATCGCGACTTCTGTCGCAACGAGATCGGTGTTTCGCTCGTATCCACGCATGTGACTCGTGGCTTCGACCGACCGTTCCTGATCAGCGATGCTCACCGAACTGTTGAACGTGGGTGACTCGTTGTGAGTCATCTCGTATCCGGTCGAACTCAATGCCTCATCGCTCACGTTGATCGGCTCTGATTCGACTGAATACGGCTCTTCACCGGTAAGAACATTGAGACAGCCGCTCGTTGCGAGTAGGCAAACGAGGAGAATCGTGATCGTGGTTTTTGACCTCGGTATCGAATCTCGTATCATAATATGAATCAGGTTTCGATCATCCCTGACAGCTCGCTGTTGCGTGAGTCGCACGGAGCCACGACCGGGACGATCGAGACGTTAGTCGGGGCTCATCTGGTGGTGAGTGTTATACTGATGTCGTTGAGCTGGCTAATAACTTGTGGCCGAACGATCCCATTCACAACGCATCACGCATCCGGGAGCCGATACTCCGGGCCGTCGTCGGTGTCCTCGACTTCAACACCGAACTCCGTGAGCGAATCGCGGAGTGCATCAGCGCGTTCGTAGTTACCGTTGGCGCGTTCTTCCTCTCGGAGTTCGAGAACCAACTCGATCGCTTCGGTAGCGACGGTGACGGTTCCGCCGGTGTCGGTGTCGAACGCGAGTCCGAGCACGTCGCCTCCGAGGCGCTCGAACGCGTCGACTGCAGCTTTGAGACCCGTGTAGTCGTACTCGCTGTCTTCGGTGTGACGGTTGACGGCAGTGGCGATGTCGAGCAGCGCAGTCAGTGCTTCCCGAGTGTTGAAATCGTCGTCCATCGCCGCTTCGAACTCCGCGATCGCGTCAGCAACGGCAGTCCGGAGTCGCTCGTCGGTGACAGTTGCTATGGCATCGGCGCTGTCGAGCGCGCCGACTGCACGGTTGTAGGATCGTTCGAGCCGATCCCACCGCTCGGTTGCTTCGTGCAACGTTGCGTCAGAAAACGTCTGTCGGCTGTTGTACGCCGTCGACAGGAGGAACGTACGAACGCTGTTCGTGCCGACCGATTCGATCGCTTCCTGAACAGTCGAGAAGTTTCCGAGGCTCGAACTCATCTTCTCCTCACCGGTGTCTAACAGCCGAACGTGGAGCCAGTAGCGCGCAAACTGCTCGCCGGTCGCCGCCTCGCTCTGGGCGATCTCGTTTTCGTGGTGTGGGAACACGAGGTCCTGTCCGCCCATGTGAATATCGATGGTCTCATCGAGATGGGCCATCGACATCGCTGAGCACTCGATGTGCCACCCCGGTCGACCTTCCCCCCACGGTGACTCCCACGTGCAACTGGTTTGTGCCGCCGTTTCGGCGTCATGCGCGTCCTCGTGGCGGTGTGATTCAACCTCCTCGGGCGTGACACCCCCTGCCTTCCAGAGCGCGAAGTCCGTGGGATGGCGCTTTTCCGCTCGTTCGTCTTCAGGCCCTTGTGCTTGTAGCTCCTCGATCGACTGGTTCGAGAGCGCTCCGTACGACTCAAACCGTGTCGTGTCGAAGTACACCGACCCGTTGGATTCGTAGGCGTACCCCCGCTCGATCAGCGTTTCGATCAGTTCGATGATCTCGGGAATATGCTCGCTCACCCGTGGATACACCTCTGCCCGCTTGAGATTGAGCGCCCGCATGTCTTCGATCGTGCGCTCGGTGTAGGTTTGGGCGACCGCTTGCTCTGTCTCACCGAGATCGTCAGCACCGACGCGGGCGACGATCTTCTCGTTCACGTCGGTGACGTTCTCAACGTGGCGCACGTCGTACCCCCGGTGGGACAGCCACCGATCTATCACATCGGCGTGGACCCATAATCGCGCGTGTCCGAGATGGGCAGGGTCGGACGTGGTAAGCCCACAGACGTACAGGAGCACGCTGTCGTCTTCCGGCTCGAACGCCTCTTGCTCGCCCGTCAGTGTGTTCGACACACGTATCGTCATTACATGCCGGTACCACAGGGTGGCCTTTCAAGTCGTCGGAGCCGTGGGACTGATTCGTATTCTCCGTACCGCCCAGAACGAAGGCGATAACCTTACTCCACTCATAGCCGGGTGTATGTCTCGCGCCCACGCCCAATCCGGCACCGACACCAAGCAGGCGTTGGTCATCGTCGCCCACGGCTCGCATCTGAACCCGGATTCGAGCGCGCCGACGTTCGATCACGCTGACACCATCCGGGAATCCGGTGCGTTCGACGTGGTTCGGGAGGCGTTCTGGAAGGAAGAGCCGTCGATTCGGGAGGTGCTCCGCATTGTTGAGGCAGATGAGGTCTTCGTGGTCCCGTTGTTCATCAGCGAAGGGTATTTCACTGAACAGGTGATCCCGCGTGAACTCCGCCTTGATGGCTGGGATGTCTCGACGTGGGAGTCAGACGGCACCAGTGCCGACTACGCCACCTACGAGGCGGCGGACATCGGTTCAACGGTGCACTACTGTGGTCCCGTCGGTACGCACGATTCGATGGCTGATGTCATCATTCAGCGTGCCCGGAGTGTGACGGACGATCCGGCCGTCGGACCGGGCTTTGGGCTGGCTGTGGTTGGACACGGCACAGAACGTAACGAGAATAGCGCGAAAGCGATCCACTACCACGCCGATCGCATCCGCGAACAACACGATTTCGATGAAGTCAAGGCGTTGTTCATGGACGAGTCCCCAGAAGTCGACGATATCGCTGAACACTTCGACAGCGACGATGTCGTGGTCGTCCCCCTGTTCGTCGCTGACGGCTTTCACACACAGGAGGACATCCCGGCGGATATGGGTCTCCCGACTGATGGGCCCGGTGAGTACCCCGTTCCAGGGACGGTCGAGGACACCCGCATTTGGTACTCCGGTGCCGTCGGGACAGAACCGCTGTTGGCCGACGCGATTCTCGAACGAGCGAGCGACGCCGGAGCGGAGATCAGCGACGCGATCGAGCGGGTACGGCGATCGACCCGTGACCGGGATGTCGTCGTCGGAAAGCCGTGACCGGTCCGGACCGTGGCTATTTACCCCGCTTCGGACGGAGTAAACGTATGGAACGATATCTGCGACGACGATCACGATGGGTGTGTCGAACGTGCCCTGACACCCCGAGGAGGTGGGCGCTGTGACGATCCCTCAGTCCCACGTCGCGGCACTCCGGGACGCGGCCGAGTCCGGCGTCTCCTTCGACGGTCTCTCGGTCACTGTCGATGACGAAACCTACACGTTTGCCACTCCTGACGAGCGTCATACCGGATTGAGTGCTGCCGACCTTGCCGACATCGCAGCGGCCAACGACGCGTACGTCACCAACTGGCATTACTGGACGCGGATCGATCGCACGGACAGCGAACAGGAGTTTCTTCGATGGCTCGAACACGCCGACGAGCTGGCTGTCCCAGAGCGGTACGACAGCTTATCAGAGGACGGACTCACCCGCCTGTGGGGAGAGCTTTCCATCACGACGACGCTCGATGCGGGTAAGAACGAGGATGGGGATGGAGACCAGCGCCGGTATTCGATCCGTCACGAGGACGATATAGGGGCGGATCACGCGGAGCTCGCGGTGTACCACGACCCGCTTGACGCGCGTGAGGTCGCAAAACACGACGACGATGGACGTTATCGGCCGCTCAAAACCGCACCCACGCTCCAGACAGGCTGGGCGTTCACTGACCTGAATGGCCGTGCGTTGCTCCGAACGATCGATTTCCTCTATCCGGCGACGGTTCACAACTGGTATCTCGAACGACACGAGAACCTCGACGTGTCGCACTGGCGAGAGACGGCACAGCGACAGACAGGGATCTACGATCTCATCGAGGAACTCGACGGTGAACAGCTCGAATGGCTTACCGAAGCGTGTTGTGTGGATTCACAGTGTCTCAAGCGCCGCCAGTGGGACGAATCCGCTGACGAACCGCTTGACACACCCCGTGGTGATGGCGTGTTCCCGTGTCGGGAGCCGTGTTCGCTCGTCATTGCTGTCGCTCGAAAGCTGACGCTGCTCGAACGGGAACAGACGCACGAATACACGTTCGAACTCACCCCGAGCGAGAAAGAACAGCTCGAAACGCTCATCGACACCGTTGCGGACGGCCACACCGAGGAGATCCGGGAAGCCGACGCCGACAACGGTGCGAACAGATACCGCGCCAGATATCTCCGCGCAAAACGCTTCGACGAACACGGACAGCTCTCGGGAGCACCGACACCGGACGCCGACACTGAAAACTGAGACGCCTCGCTGCTACTTTCCTCCTCGCCGCGCTTCAATCGTTATTCATGCATCACGGTGCCACAGTCGGCGCACATCCAGATGCCATCTGCGTGTGTTTCCTTTATGAGGCTGCTGCCACACTCCGCGCATTCGTGTATCATTGTTCGTAGAGGTGCCGCTTTCGGAGCGGGTGAGGACTCCGAACTGTCTGTTTGAGGAGATCGTACTCCTCCTCTTTGATCTCTGTCAATAACGTTACGTCTCCAGTGTGAACGTGGATAAATAGCCGTTCATCTGGTCCTTGCAAGACCTCGGCGGTCGTCATCTCTCCCCCTCGATTGTCGATTCGTTGCTGTTGTGTTGTAAACTGGACTCACTGTCCATCATTGGTGTCTCGGTCACATCAGCAGTACTTTGGGTGACATGATCTGATCGGTTATCCAAACACATTGCTGATGTGATCTGCAACGATGTGGTCTAATATCTTAAATCATACAGAAACAGCAATCTCTTCCGCAAAAACGTGTTCGTACCGGTGTTTTCGTCCCGATTGCACCATCGACTGTGGTGTCCTATCGTGGGAACTCCGTCTTTCACGCGTTGTTTGTTAGTGTTTTGTTACTAGTGGTTGGGTGTTTTTGTTTGTTTTGCTACTTGATCGGTGGTATTGGTTGAGTGTCGATCCCTGTTGGTAGATCGTTTGGATGCCTTGGTGGGTGTTGGCGCAGTTGAAAGCACTGCTCAAACCCTATGAACGGAGAAACGAACGAGTTTCAATGCCTGAGTTGCCGCTGGCACAGTTGAAAGAACGCTTCATCCGACCCAAGCAGATAATCACGAATCGTTTCAATGCCTTCGTCGCCGCTGGCACAGTTGAAAGGCGCGATCCGCCAGATAATGACGGCGTCCGGCCAATGTTTCAATGCCTTCGTCGCTGCTGGCACAGTTGAAAGAGAGTATTGCCTCGCGGTTCACCGAGACACCGACAAAGTTTCAATGCCTGAGTTGCCGCTGGCACAGTTGAAAGCCCTTCACAAGATTCGTGACATGAGGCAGGAGTCTCGGTTTCAATGCCTGAGTTGCCGCTGGCACAGTTGAAAGGAAATTGAATGCCCCACCAATAGCATCTTGGAAGGTTTCAATGCCTGAGTTGCCGCTGGCACAGTTGAAAGAGGGGGTGAAAATCCGTGGAGCGATCCAATAAAGCTTTCTCCATCGGTCTCAGCGCCACCTCTCTTCGTGGACCCCCCCTGTACACGGACTTTATAAAGGTCCACGAAGGACCAGCAATACTGTCCGGATCCGGTCAGACGAGATCGAACTCGACGCCGTCGGTGACTGCTGTGACTACGGCATCGCACAGCTGGCAGTCCGGAGCACTCACGATCTCCTCGCCTGCCGTCTCGACGCCGATGCGAAGCGAGGTCTCACAGCCACACGCCGGACATTCGTCGGTTTTGGCCCAGCAGTAGCGCAGGATCGTCTCTTCGATGTCATTCTTGAGCACGTCGGTACCTTCAAGGTCGTTTGGATCAGAATCGAACATGGTCTTCTGGTTGCTATGGAGACCATTGTCGGGTGGTTCCAGCACCCGGCACCCACACAATCCGTGTGGGGCTTATCTCGTGTTCGGCCTCCGATCTCATCGTTGCCCCGTTATGATATAAAACTCTAGGCCATCGTGTCGATCGTGTCGTTGTATTGGTTCGTGTGCTCTGTGTGGGTGTGTCGGCTTTCGGTGGCGATGGATACGTGAGCGGTCAGGTCTCCGGTCGGGTGATGGTCGTGACCGCGTGTTGATGGAACTAACGGCTGTCGGGGTGGTGTGATGCTGTTAGGTTTGACTCAGTAGAATACGGAGTTCGTTCGCCAACGCGAGGATCCCGTTCTCATGTTTCAATGCCTTCGTCGCCGCTGGCACAGTTGAAAGATCCCGCTCATCGGGTGGTACTTCCGCGAAGAAGGGTTTCAATGCCTTCGTCACCGCTGGCACAGTTGAAAGCCACGAGTTGATGGCTCCTAACGGACTACATATCCGTTTCAATGCCTTCGTCACCGCTGGCACAGTTGAAAGAGGGGGTGAAAATCCGTGGAGCGATCCAATAAAGCTTTCTCCATCGGTCTCATCGACCGTCCTCTTCGTGGACCCCCCTGTACACGGACTTTATAAAGGTCCACGAAGCGAGGCCTCGATCCAGCCGAGGGGAGCGTAGGGTGAACCATTACGGAGAACGAATTCCCGCGTTTTCGGGAATCGAACGACATTCTCAAAATTCGGTACGATATCACCTTCAGAGCAACGTGAGCAGAACAGACGACTGGTAGATCGCCTATCCTTTCGCAGCGATCCTCCACAGTCAGCGTGTTTTAATCCGGCCTCAATGTTCGCGTTGATCCGCTTCGTTTCCGAAAGCGCCAGTGAGACGGTTTTCGAGTGGTGGCCGGTCCCGAAGCCGATTCGGAAGAACGGGCCAGTGGTGGGAAGCGTCGAATAAAACTCTACGATACCCTCCGTGTCGATCAACCGCTGGTCTTCGCGTCTGACCACCGCCTGAAACTGTTCGAGAGCAGCCGAGATTGTCGCTAACATTCCCTCCTCCGAGAGGTCATCCCCGAACACTGCTCGGGCCGTGGCTGTTGCCGATTCCCTATCGACCAACCGGTTCAGCAGCGGGGCATCCACGAGGATTTCGGTCGTGAGTTCCGTACCATCAACGAGACACTCCGCGTAGTTCGACCAGTGTTTCTTTCGTAACGTTCCAGATCGCTGTAACGAGTACGTTTTGGTCTCACAGAGGGCCAGTCGGTCGGTTGAGACAGGCTCCGTGTCTCGAACGGTCACACACCGCAATAGATCGTGTCGTGGGCCTTCGTCACCCACTCGAAAGTGCTCCTCAACTGAATTCCCATCGGTCCGGTTGAGGTGACTTCCATTGGTGAGCAGCCGGTAGGCGAGCGCTGTTCTAATCCATCCCTTGAGACTCGTGCCGGGAATGTACGGTGAACCAGTTCCATCTTTGATTGCGACTGAGACCTGACTGTTTCCGATTGAACCAGAGGAAACCCACGAGGAGAGTGTATACCGCGAATATTGACCCGTATGATCGAAAAACTCGCCTACTGGAGCGCCCCGCTCCATTGCGGCGACGAACGCCTGAATCTCGTCTGGATGCTCCCTGAAGTACGCATCTAGGTCCGGAACAGATGCTTGATCCTCATCGAACAGATATTCGTGCTTGTTTAGGGTTGTACCGGATCCGATGTGTGTCGGGGACCGTATCTTCAGATCCACCTTCATTTCGTCTCACCGGCGGAAGGAGACGCTGTTTGTGGAGTGATTCCAACGGGGAGCGAGTACCCGTACTGTTGGACTCCATGCTCGAAATGATCGGCAACGATGGGGTTGTAGCCATACGGTTCCTCGCGGTGTTCCCCGTCCGTTTTCTCGAATCTCCGGTCGACGGCCGTTTGTCGAGGTAAGATGGATCCCTCAGAAAGAGCAAGCACGCGCTTTTTCCAAATTGTGTCGGGGGATGCAAGTGAATTCTCGATGACGCCTTTCCGTGGCTCGATCTCATAATAACCGTTCGTCAAAAACGGTTCCAACTCCTCTGGGTGGGGTATACAGAGTGACAATGTACAAAAGAAGTCACCGTCCGGCTGTGGAAGATCAAACGATCTGACCCCGTCGAGACGGAACTGACCGTGTCCCACCGACCGATCGCCACCAATCCCACGATCTTGGGCCACGGAGAGACCATCGAGGACGAGATCGATATCACCCTCGACACAGACATGCAGCCCAGCAACATCCGAGAAGAACACGGCGTCTCGGTGATAAAGGGAACTGTCCGTTGCCATTGTCAACCGGTTGACAGCGTTACGCGTCCGTTCTGTTCTCCAGATTGGTTTTCGGTCCGATTCAGCTGGCAGCAGAAAGCGCCGATCGTGGACGTACTGACGCCCTCCGACTGTGATAGTTCCATTCTCATCAAAACCGGCCAGCAGCTCACTATCTGAGACCGTTCCAGCAGCGATCATCGAAAAGACCGATGCAGGAACGTATTCGATCTGTTGCCACACGTCCAGCGCTTCGAGACGCTCATCGGTCATCTCCCCAACTCCGGCGGACAGCATGGGGAGTCGCGGTGTCGCCAGCAGATACTCACGGTCATCCCTATCGAGCAGCGGAAACGCGGACGAGATACGAAACGGCGGACGATCCGCTTGGAACTGCGCCAGAACGTCTTCGAGACACTCAGTCCCCCGTACATCGCGGATCCCCCAGCAGATCGCCCCGAACAGCGTATCAGAGCGCGGTATCTCGCTGAATGGTCCGTCTGGTGAGAGCAATACCGATTCCATTGTTCACTTGATCTCGAGGATCTCTCTCACTTCGTCGAGCGTGTCGACCGATCTACCTTCCTGGTTCCCTGTGCGGTACCCGTCGGTGGTCCGGACCACGTACTCATCGTGGTGAAATGTGACCTTCCCGTAGCCACGCGAGCCGTTCCCCCCGAGTGATGAGCCTTCTAACAGGAACAATGCCCGCTCGATCGCGTTGAGATTGTCTGAATCATGGCGGCCACCATCATCGAGATCGTAGACGCCATAGACGAGCTCGTAGCTGAACTCGGACCCCCTTGGAACCCGCTCGTTGCTTCGAGGCTTCGCCTCTGTAGTCACTCGATTGATTGTGTTCTCCGTCTTAACTTCCGTGTACGGAAGTGCTGTATCCAACTGCCGCCATCGTTCGATCGTTTCCTCCGTGGGAAACGCGTCTCGAACCGAGAGACGACTCGGACCGGTTAGTGCCTCCGTCTCTGCAGTAGTACCAAATATTCGACAAATAGGGCATGTAACGGCATCTTCTCCCTCACAGACGTGTGGTTCGCCGTCATCCTCAATCATCCCTGCATCCCACTCCAACAGCGAACGCAGTTTTCCTTTGATCGACGATCCAGGTATGTAGGGATGTCCCGTGGTGGGACTTTTAACGATCGGTCCGTCAACCCCACCGATCTCCAAGGATCCTTCATCACCGATATGCAGTCCAGTCTGGCACTCAAGAACGCCATTGAATACCACGTGACCGAGCAGTTCCATCAGTTCTCCACCCCGACCTCAGTATAATACGAGTGATACGCGACTGTTGCTTCCATGATTCGAAAGAATATCTCCATATCTTCGTCACTACAATCTCCAACAACCAAATCCATGAATCTAGATATTTCATCCTTTACGTCTTGCATTTCTTCCTTCCGTGCAGCTGCATACGCTAGGTGTGGTTTGATGAGAAACAGTGTTTGCTTAGCCTGTTCTGTATCATCCTCAAACTTGAACTCGTTTTCTGCTCGTTTGATCTCTCCAAACACTTTTCGTAATTGGCTCGTGCTGACGTCGTTTTCAGCGAATCTTTTTCCGAGTCGCTCTCCTGTATTGTCTATCTTCCTGACTTGTTCTGGTGTTAGTGTTGTCATAATGAATCACCGTGTTGCAAGTGCTGTCCATGTCACTGGTACTGAAATCCACGGAAGCGCTGGTGGGATCTTCTCGTCCAACTCATTCATCGCTTTTTTAGAAGCATTTCTAGATAGAAGATATTTTATCTCCCATTCCTTCTCTACGCCAATATGTGTCCTGTTTGACTCCGTGTTTTTGGCTCGTTGTTCGACACTATCGGCAATATTGATGAGGGAATACACGAAGGAATTTGATATTTGTTCGATATGAATAAGATATTCGAATTGACAACCGAGATCGATCAGATCTAACATACTGGGATCGCCATCGCTGACCCAGCTCTGTGTCTCTCCGAACAGCCACGCGGCGTTTTTCTCCTGTGCGCCTTCCGAGAACGCCTTGGCGGCGTCGAGTCGCTCTTCTGCGTGTTCGATCGCCCGTCCGATCGGATATTTCGGTTTCATTCGGTAGAACCCCCCACTGATGGTGAGCGTCTCCGAGCAGTACGCCGCTAACTGCGCTCGGATCTCGCGCCCGAAATCGACTGCCTCGTCCCACGGTCCGACGAAAAACAGATCGTCACCACCCGAGAAGCCGATGTAGATCGGTGGAATGCGCTCGACACACTCCTCGTGAGGCAACTTTTGTTTGTCGATCAATCGATAGTAGGACGCCTCATCTGGTTCGCATTCATGCCGGTGTTCGACCGTCCGCTCGTCCAGCTCTTCGAGTTGTTCTTGACACGCCGAACACGCGTCATCAGCGTGCACGTAGGAACATTCCTTGGCGAGTGTATTGAGGTATCCCTCGAAGAACAGCGACAGCGTTCGCCCGATCGCACCGAGCCGGGCCGGGCCGTGATCCATCGCTGACGAGATCGTCCGCCCGAGATCGTCGATATCCATCTTCACTACGTGGTTGAACGCCTCCTCACCCCTGGCGAGTTGGGCTTGTTCAGGGAACGACCAGACGCGACTGATGCCACCATCATAGGGCACGGTCTTCCCGGTGAGGACGAACCCCCAAGGGTCGATTGAGTCAGGGCGCTCGGCCAAGTTCACCGAATACACCCGATCGGCCGTCCCGGCTGTAGAGGCGAACTGCCAGCAGACGGGACCATCAGACAGCTCCCGGCCGAACTGGAACTGATCGTCGTCCGTATCGTCCGGATCGGACTCGAATTCGAGTCGGAGAAACTTTGATTCGGGGAGCTTCTTGCCGATCGCTTCCTGTGTTTCACACTCCTGACACCGGTCTTCGCCGGGAGGTTTGTCGCCGCCACAGATCTGACACGGTTCGAATCGGGGTTCGTCGTTCCACTCGTCGATAATGGGTGTTTCATACTCCGACGCGATCGATTTCCCCTTTCTGAGCTTTCGCCTGTCGCTGTCGCGTGCCACGTGCTCGAACAGTCTCGAAAACGAGTCTGCCGAGCCGTCCGCGTGGGCGCAACCCACAACGAAGCTGAGTTCTCCTGCGAACCGTTCGAACAGTTCGGTATTGATTCCTCGCTCAAACTCTGCCAACCGCTCTGAGACGGTGCTGGTCCCTTCCGTCTCGATGGGTGGCACGACCGCGTAGAACTGCCCGCCGCCGCTCCAGACCACGCTCGTGCTCGGAAGTCCCATCTGCTCCAGAAACAGCGTGCTGAGGCTCTCAGTGAGCAGCCACAGCTGGGTGCTCCGGCCGCGCATTCGCTTGGCGATGTTGTCCTGAGCGTCATCGGCGTTTTTCACCCGGTGGAGGAATGACTGGATTCCTGAGAGATCGCCTTTCACAAGCGTGAAACACGATCTCTTCTCGTCTCTGTTCGTACTCTCCGTTTCGTTCGCAATCGCTCGGATATCGCCGGTTTCGAGATCGGATCGGTGGAGTGCAACGCCGATAGCGGCCGTCGTGCGCAGGTGATCGTACAGCGGGAGTGTGGGCGTATCGGGAAACGCCGGGACACACCATGTGTACTTTTCGAGGAGGTGTACGAGCGTCTCGTAGCTGTCCCCTTTCTCGACCGCATCGGTGAGTCCGTTCCACAGCTGTTCGTACCCAGATTCGGCCGTCTGGGAGTGATCTCCAGCGTTTTTCGGAAACAGCGTCTCCCGATCGATGGCCAGCCCCGAGAGTGGATACGTGTCCCTGATCTCATCCTCAGAAACGGCGTTGAACACGCTCTGAAGCCGGATCGGCTCCTCGTCCGTGGCGGCTCTCCCATGATCCGACGCGAGCTGACTCGCTGCCCGTACTACAAGCGCCTTCCGCCGAACCTCTGCAGAGATGTTCTGTGGGATCGAATCGGTGTGGTGCAGTTCAACCAGCTCAGCTGCTCGTTCGTCACCGATCCGTTCTCGGAGGAACGTCACCGTCTGCTCAACGTGATCGAGACCGGGGGTAGTCCGGCTTCGAAGCCGCCCGATCTCACTGAACAAACACGCCAGCTGGTAGGAGGGTACCGACTCCGTCATATGATCTCCGACCAGTATTCGTCGTCATCGATCTTTTCGCAGAGTTCGAGAACAGTGTTGTAGATCATGTCCTCCGAACGAATATCATCCGCCTTAAATCCGGAATGCGCATACCAATTTCGATAATCCTTAATTTCTTGCCATAGATTAATGGCGGCTATGTCGTCTATATTTTTCTCTTCTTGTTTCTTTGCCTTTGCATTGATCATCCTCGATGCGCACTCTCTGTTATTTCGATCAATCCACTCATCGAGACCGATCCCTACTGTGAGCATGAAGCGGTTGATGAACAATTCCCTCGCGCAGCCGAGTGCGAGCCGGTACCGATCGTACTCTGCGTAAAACTCGACGAGCTCCCGCTGTCGATCGATCTCGTCCATATCGAGTGCGATATCAGTATAATCATCGACAGCATCAACGGAAAATCGGTTAAGCCGCTCTGAAAGTGGATGCAAAAATCGTTCTTCAGGTCCGATAAGATCACTGTTGTCGATCTCTTGTATTGTGGCAAGAGCATCCTGAGCGGCTTTTCCTGCTCTGAGTGGTATCCCAGAGTCAAAATATCGGCTCGTTCCGTTGAGCTTTTTTACTAACTCTTCGAGAGCCTTAGAATTATCTGCATCTTCATCACGACACAACGCCACCTTTCGCTCCTTGAGAAGTCCGTGGACTGATCGAAGCTCTCCCGTTCGTTCGAACGTATTGATTGCGTGATACCACTCCATGAGTGTATGCAGATGGGTCATATCAATGACTGGCGTCACCTCACTTTCTGACTGAAATTCGCTGTAGTAGATTCCACCAATTTCAACGTTAGAAAGCGCATTCAGGTGGAGCACGGCGGCGAAAAATACCATCGGAAGCGAGCGAAAGCCGAATGTGATATCCAAAACAACCTGTTCATGATCGTGTTCCCGAATGAGTTCAATCAGTTCTCCAACTCGGGCATCGATTTCGGTTCGATTTTCCGCGACTGCGATCGTCTCGAATTCACACGGAACATCGATTTTCTCAAATGCCTCATTGAGTGCGTCGTCGTTTTTGGACGCTTTCTCAGTCCTCGCGATGAGTGCACGATCGATCTCCACCAGTTCAGCGAGTGCGACCGGACTGAACTTCGTTTCATAACTCTCACCATCGAGCACGTAACTCGTCTTCTTGTACCTGCTTTGATCTCCCGTCCCCATACTAGAGACGAGGAGTGTTTCTTCACGCATGAGTGACCGATCAAAGGTCGATACAGTTAATAAATCCTGTGACTCACGTTACGTCATGCGTTGTCTCGTGAAGCTCCGATCGACCCAACGACAATCGTACACCTCTGCCTACCACATCAAGCTTCAAGGCCTTCTCTACCAGATTCTCGCTGAAGCGGGATACGAATTCGTCCACGAAGAGAATCCATTCAAATTCGTAACCTTTTCGAATATCTTCCCACCGACAGACATGAACGAAGGTGATCGACGAACATGGCTTGTCGCCAGCCCCCATGAGCATCTCATCCAGAAGTTCTCGGAGACCATCGCGGACTACGACACCGTTTCGGTCGGTGAGCACCGGTACGCCGTCGAGTACACGTCGGAGTTCGAGCTCACGCCCGAGGAACACGCTGCCGTCGAAACCGGTACGCCGATCGTGGTACGGATCCCGGCAGCCCGGTGTGAATCGTACGGGATTGACGCGGAATACGACGACGTGTACTGGCGGTTGGAACATCCCACGGAGGCGTTCCAAGAAGAGATCGAGCAAAATCTCGCAACGAAATACCGACAGTACTACGACCGTGATCCTCCCGAGCGCCCGTACTTCACCGATCTAGCCCCGAAAAAGGAGGTGGCGATTCCGTTACACTACGATGATGGGGTGGTGCAGACGATCGGTACGACGTGGGAGCTACAGTACGACTGTCACACCCGCGCCGAACACCGACTGATGCGTTTGGCGTACAGCGCCGGACTCGGTGAGTTGAACACGACCGGATTCGGATTCATCAACAACGCGTGATCACTGGAAGCCGATCCGCTCGCCCTGTTGTTCGACCACGTCCTGACCGCCCCGGAACCGGTCTTCGATCTGTTCGTAATACCCGCGGATGTCGTCGGTGATCGTCGGCCGCACCGACTCCATCGCTTTGCGGAAGTGGCGCATCTCGACTTCTTCAGTTTCCGGATCGTCCCGAAGCGCTTCGATGGCAGCCTCCCGACAGATACTTTCGATGTCGCTGCCGACGTACCCGTTTGTGAGTTCTGCGAGTTCTCTGAGGCTCACGTCGGGAGCGAGCGGCGTCTCTTCCGTGTGGATCTGGAAGATCTGTTTCCGGCCTTCGAGTTCTGGCTCACCGATGTAGACCAGTCGATCGAACCGGCCCGAGCGGATGAGCGCGGGATCGATCATATCTGGTCGGTTGGTCGCAGCGATGACCATCACTTCTTCCATCTGTTCGAGTCCGTCGAGTTCGGTCAGCAGTTGGTTGACCACGCGCTCAGAGACGTTGGTGCCGACTTCTCCCCCGCGGTTGGGCGCGAGGCTGTCGAGTTCGTCGAAGAAGATGACCGTTGGTGAGACCTGCCGTCCTTTCCGGAACGTTTGGCGGATCGCCTTCTCCGATTCACCGACCCACTTCGAGAGCAACTGTGGCCCACGAACGCTGATGAAGTTGGCGTTCGTCTCGTTTGCCACTGCCTTGGCCATGAGCGTTTTGCCGGTGCCGGGTGGCCCGTACAGCAACACCCCCGACGGCGGGGAAATACCCAGCCGTTCGAACCGTTCGGGGCTGTTCATGGGCCATTCGATCGACTCTTGGACCTGACTTTTCGGATCGTTCAGTCCGCCCACGTCGTCCCACGTGATTTTCGGGAGTTCCACGAGCACCTCCCGCATCGCACTGGGATCGACTTCGTTGAGCGCGCCTTGGAAATCGCCGCGCTTGATGATCATCCGATCGATGAGACTCGGTGGGATGTCCTCCTCGTCAAGATCGATCTCGGGGAGATACCGCCGGAGCGCTTTCATCGCGGCCTCCTTGGTGAGCGATTCGATATCAGCACCGACGAACCCGTGGGTCTCGTCGGCGAGCGTGCTGAGGTTCACGTCGTCCGAAAGCGGCATCCCACGGGTGTGGATCTGTAGGATCTCCTCCCGTCCGGATTCGTCGGGAACGCCGATTTCGATCTCCCGATCGAACCGACCGGGGCGGCGAAGCGCCGGATCAACGCTGTCGACGCGGTTGGTCGCACCGATGACGATGACCTGACCACGCGATTCCAGTCCGTCCATCATCGTCAGCAGTTGGGCGACGACGCGGCGCTCGACTTCACCAGTAACGTCTTCCCGTTTAGGAGCGATCGAGTCGAGCTCGTCGATGAAGATGATTGCCGGAGACTCCTCGCTTGCGTCCTCGAAGATCTCTCGGAGTTGCTGTTCGGACTCGCCGTAATATTTCGAGATGATCTCCGGGCCGGCGATGGAGAAGAAACTCGCGGAGGTCTCGTTCGCTACGGCCTTTGCAAGCAGCGTTTTCCCCGTTCCGGGCGGTCCGTGGAGAAGGACGCCCTGTGGTGGCTCGATGCCGAGCTTCTTGAATATCTGGGGATGCTTCATCGGCAGTTCGACCATCTCTCGAACCCGCTGGATCTCGTTTTGGAGACCGCCGATGTCCTCGTACGTGATGCCAGCGCCACGGCTCTCGAACCCTGAAATCGGCTCCTCACGGAGTTCCACATCCGTATCTTCGGTGATGAGCACGACGCCCTCAGGCTCGGTTTCGACGGCAATCAACGGAATGGCCTGCCCCGGTGAGCGCATGAACGGATGATTCGTACTCGACATCACGGGTACGATGTCTCGTTGGGCGACCGGTCGCTTCATGATCTGGCGTTTCACCATCCCGGCCGCGTCGCTTCCGAACTGTACGCTCGCTTCCTCTGGGGGTGCGAGCACGAGCTGCTCGGCTTTGTTCGCTTCTGCTTTCCGGATCTTGACCCGCTCACCGATCCCAACATCAGCGTTCTGTCGGGTGAACCCGTCAATGCGAACCGTATCGGTGTTCCAGTCCTGCCGGTCTGCCCGCCATACCTTCGCGGCGGTCGTATCGCTGCCCTCTATTTCGATGATGTCGCCCGGACTCAGCTTCAAATGAAGCAGTGTGTCTGGGTCGAGACGAGCGATCCCACGTCCCGAATCGTTCGGGTACGCCTTTGCCACCTCCAGTTGGACTTCATTCATGGTACTGCGCGGTTAGTAGAAATCGGCCCCCCTGAGTGATAGCCCTTTTGCTCGCGGTACGGACATGAATCGGATTAATGTCACGTTCGATTGGGATGAATCACGTCACGAGGACGGGTCATACGAGATTGCGCGGCGATCATACGGCTTTTCGTAGCGGGTCACGATCGATCCGTATGCAGACGCTCGCGTTCGACGGTCGGATGGGTGCCAGCGGCGATATGATCTTGGGTGCTCTGTTGGCCGCAGGAGCCGATCCTGACCCGCTCACACGCATTGAACACGCGCTTGCGATCGAATACGACGTCGAATCGGTGACGAAAAACGGGATCCGATCGACGCGCGTCGTCGTCCGACAGACGGACGCAAACACCGACCACGACGCTGGAGACGATCACAGCCATGACCATGATAACAGCCATGACCATGACCACAGCCATGACCATGATCACAGCCATGACCATGATCACAGCCATGACCATGATCACAGCCATGACCATGATCACAGCCATGACCATGATCACGATCACGCGGAGGGGAGCGGCCCATTGCGGACGTATCCGGAGGTGATCGAAATCGTCGAGTCGATGGGATTGTCGTCGTCGGTCGAGACGACTGCGACAGCGATCTTCCGGCGGCTTGGCGAAGCGGAGGCGTCGGTTCACGGCACATCGCTCGACGAGACGCATTTCCACGAAGTCGGTGCTGACGACGCAATCGCTGACATCGTGGGTGGGGCCATCTTGCTCGACGATCTCGGCGCTGAGCGCGTCGTAACCACACCGCTGTCGACCGGCGGGGGTGATGTCTCGATGAGCCACGGCACATATCCCGTTCCGACACCCGCAGTCGCAACCATCGCTGAACACGCCGACTGGGCGATTCGCGGCGGGCCTGTCGACAGCGAACTGCTCACGCCGACAGGGGCTGCCATCCTCGCGGAGATCGCTGACGGCGTCGAAACGCTTCCAACGCTTCAGGTCGAACGCTCAGGATACGGCGCGGGAAGCCACACGTTTTCCGAATATCCAAACGTGCTTCGTGCGCTCGTCGGCCACTCACAAGGGGGACTGCTCCGAGACGACATCCGAGTGCTCGAAACGAACCTCGATGACGCCACGCCCGAACTGCTCGGCGGGCTCCAGGACGCGCTTGTGGACGCTGGCGCTCGGGACGTTTCGATCATCCCTGCCACGATGAAGAAATCCCGGCCCGGCCATCTCGTGAAAGTCATCACCAAGCCCGAAGACGCTGAGCGCGTCGCTCGACGGCTGGCCGAAGAGACGGGAACGCTCGGCGTTCGAGAAACGGGCGTCGATCACCGGTTTATCGCGGATCGGTCGTTCGAAACAGCGACTGTGGAGATCGAGGACGCGACGTACGACGTGTCGGTTAAGATCGCGCGCGACAGCGCCGGAATGGTGTACGACGTGAGCGCGGAGTACGACGACGCGGCGGCGGTTGCGTCGGAGACGGCCCATCCCACGCGGGAAATACTGCGCCGGGCGGAGAACGCGATCGAGACGGATCTTCTCGACGAGTGAGTGGCAATAGCGGTCAGTCACGGTGTCGTTCGAGCGCTTGCTCGATGCTTAGCTCTCCGAGCGCTACCCGTCGTGCGAGTGTTTTGTCGATGGTTCGATCTCCGTCGCTCTGCTCGCGTGAGCGCTGTTTGATCGCTTGAAGCTCCCCCGGCGTCGGTTCGACTTCCCGGCTGTGGATTGGCTCGCCAGCTATCTGAGCGATGTTCGCAGCCGCAAGCACGTCACCCATTCCCCGCGCACCGGTGCCGAGCGATGGTGTCGTGCCTGTTTCGTCGACCAGTTCGATCGGCACATCCGGAAGCTCGTCGATGATCCGTGTGCCCTTCAACCGCGCGCCATCACCGATGCGAACGACCGGATCGGCCGTCCCCTCGATCTCCGTGGCGACCGTTTCTGCCACGTCAGAGATCGGTACGTGAAACGCCGCCACGATCATCTCGCCAGAGAACACGGCAATGCCTGGCCGATCGCCGGGATCGATACCAACGATCGTTCGTCCACTTCCTCGAAGCGCGGCCAGCGCGCGCTCGACGGCTGCTCGTGGCTCTACAGCGTCGGCGCGGACGATCTCGATCTCGGGATCGTCAGACCAGTCGTCTTCGTTACCGGTGATGAGCACCTCAGCCGCGTCCGGAAGTGGGTCATCCGGTTCCCGAGTGGTAAACTGCACGCCGCGATCCCGGAGTTCGTTCACCACCCCGTGGTACACCTCGAAGTCCGATGTGGCGACGACGATCACACGTCGGGTAGACTCTCGTTTGATTAAACCGTTACTGGCCTCCGGTTTCAGACATCTGCCTCATGGTGTGTCGGTAGTACTGATTCCCGTGTCAGTGATCTGAAACCGTGCGCGCTCGCCAGTGGGTTTCGATCGATGCTTTTCGAGCTGTGCTCGTCTGTTGCCTCCCCGAAACCGTTCGAGACGGAGGACGGTACCAGACCAATGCATGAGTGTGTGCCCGCCGAGCGGCTGTGCCCGCTCTGTATCGGGATCGGTGAACACCTGATTGGTGATGAGGACGGCGAGATCGTACCGACGAGCGAGCGACAACAGATGTGTGACCTGTCGGGCGACCGCCCGAAGCGCGTCGCCGTCGTCGCGCTCAGTGCGTTCTAAGCGGTAGTAGCCGGTAGCACTGTCGAGTACGATGAGATCGACCGTTTGGGCGATCTCTGCGGCGTCCTTGACGGCTTCCTCCTGTTCTTGAAAATCGAGTGCTTCGCTGATGATCACGCGTGACGTGAGATCGTTGATATCGGTCCGGTCCGCTTCCGTCTCCGCGTCCGTTTTGATTGGAGAGCGGTCCAGTTGTGCGTACGCCAACTGTTCGAACCGATCGATCGAAAGATCCTCAGTGTCGATGTACAGCACGCGTTCCCCCGCCGCTGCCGTTTCGATCGCCGCCGAAAGCGCGAGATTCGTCTTTCCCGAGGCAGGCGGTCCGTACAGCTGCGTGATCGCACCACGGTCGAAGCCGCCACCGAGCAGGTCGTCGATGGCCGAGCAGCCGGTCGTGATGGGGGTAGAACTCACACGCCGGGTACGGGAGGACGGATAAAAACGTCCACGGTCCATCGGTCGTCATCCTTTTGGCTACTCGTTGCCCCGATTCACCATGACTGATTCGCGTGCGGATCTGGCCCGCCGGATGGCCGGAGAGGTCGTCCTAAGCGACGATCCCGGAACCACGCTTCGCAAGTGGCGCGATGACTTCGGCGTCTCTCAAACCGCGCTTGCACAGCAGCTTGATGTCTCGCCGTCCGTCGTTTCCGATTACGAGAGCGGCCGTCGACAGAGCCCTGGCATCGCGGTGGTCCGACGCATTGTCGAGGCGTTGCTCGACATCGACGAGGCGAACGGCGGCGAACATATCCACCGGTACACGCGCGTGCTCTCGGCCGGCTTCGAAAGCGACGTGGTCCACGACCTGCGGGAGTATCCGACACCGACATCGATCGAGGAGTTTCACGACACCGTCGAGGCCACGGAACTGGTTGAAGGTGACAGAACGACGATCGCTGGTCACACTGTTATCGACTCCATCGAAGCCATTACGCGACTTTCTAGCGAGGGATTCTACCGCCTGTACGGCCAATCAACTAATCGCGTACTCGTGTTTACTAACGTTACACGGGGTGAATCCCCACTCGTTGCGCTGCGCGTCGTCTCACCGACGCCGACTGCCGTCGTTCTCCACGGACTCACCCCTGACAAGCTATGGGATCACGCGACCGCGCTGGCTGCTGTCGACGGCTACTCGCTCGCAGTGACAGCACTCGAATTAGACGAAATGCTCGAACGACTCCGACTATCGCCGTAGCTACGAAAATACACAAACAACAACAGAAAACACACAGAAGATTGAATCGATATATGTAGGAGTATTGGTGTGTAATGGACGGTCCCCCGTCTATCCCCCCGTCGTGAAACAGTAATGGATTTAATACCACGTGCTCATTTCACCACAGTATGAACACTATCGATGAAGTACACATTGCACCGTTAGGATACGAGTACGATCGGGTGTTGGGACCTGCGTGTCAGTACGATATCGACGTTATCTATCTGCTCGAACACGACGAGCCGACGGCAGAGAAGCCGGATTACCACGAGGCACTCAAAACGGAACTCGTCGAGACGGGCATCGAGACCCGTTCCCGGACGGTCGATCTCATGGATGTGTACGACGTGTTGGGCGAAGTCACGACGCTAGTCTCCGAACACGTAGACGATATCGTTCGCGTCAACGTCTCAAGCGGGTCAAAACTCTCAGCGGTCGGTGCGACAATCGCGTGTATGGCGACGGACGCAACGGCGTACTACGTTCACCCCGAAGGCTACGCCCACGCCGACCGTGCTGAACGCCAGAGCTACGGCTACGTCGACGACGAAGTGCTCCCAACCTACCCGATCGAGTCACCGACGAGGGATCAGGTGGCAGCGATGGATTTTCTCGCGTTAGAGACGACCGAGATGTACACACCGAAAAAGAAGGACATCATCGAATACGCAGAGGAGAACGAACTCTCATTCATTTCTGAAAACCAACCCGCGAACGATAAAGCGAAGTTCGCGTTGCTCAACGCTAACATCATCGATCCACTCAAAGAAAACCACTACATCGAGGTGAACACGGTTGGGCGTCAAAAACAGGTCACGCTCACTGATACCGGTCGGAATGCGCTGCGAGCGTTCCGACACAAGATATGATTGCCCTCTGGAATGACTATGGCGCGCTTATAGCTGCTGTTCTCCATTGCTCGGCCTGTGTCCGCGTCTGGTCGCCTGAATCGACAGCCGAATCACGGCAGTCCTGAGCCTGATCGACGATAATGCAGATAGTATTGATAGTGTTCATGCTACCAATACCATTGATAGGATGAATACATGTTCATGTCATACGATAGAATTGAATTAGTACTAGCTCTATCGGTTAGTTGATGGTGCCTCAGTCAACCACCGACCGATCGAACGCCCCGTTGTGGGGATCGGCTCGTGGTTTCACGAACATCCGTGCGATCGGATCGGTTGCGATCCCCGCTGCTCGCTTTGGCCTTCCATTCGTGCAATCACCGATCCCTCGTGCTCGGATCAGACTTGGGCATCATCGTCACCGGTCGTTCAGGAACGGTGTCACGTTCGATCGTGACGCCGAACGCGTGAAACTGAGCGTGTGAGACAGAGCGCGTGAGCGATCGGCGGTCACCGTGCGCCGCCGTGCACGCCGGCTTTTTCAATAGAGTTCTGCCGTGATACTGTCGGCTCACCGATGAAAGTGCTTTACGAGAGAAATGGGATGGGTCCAAGAACATCGAGAACGACCACTGAGAGGTACAGCTGTCCGAGACCGGCAAGAACCATCGTCGCTGCCGCGATCGTTTGGAAATGGTCGGTGAAATGACCGAGCTGTCGCCACACGTCGGTTCCGACCGTGGCCAGCAGCGTTACCCCCACGAGCGGGAGCGCGACGGATAGCGCGTACGCTCCAAAGATGATTGCGGCCTGGAAGGGCGGGAACGCGAGCGCTTGGGTCAGGACGCCAAGGAGGACGGGAACGACACACCCCGCTGCGGCGGCGGCGTACGCCGCGCCGAACAGACCGAATCCGAGTACGGACCCGGAGCGTTCGGGCAGCGGAATCCGGAGTTCAGGTGCGTGGCCACTGAGCAACAGCACACCGAACGCGATCAGCGCGAACCCAACGATCGGTTCGAGCAGTGGCAGATGTTGGAGCACCGCCCGCCCAAGCGTGAAGCCGACGGCACCGACCGCTCCAAGAACAGCGAGCGCGCTCGTGGCGGCGAGACTGGCTGGAAGAACGATCCCTGTCCGTCCGGTGTCCTCGTGGTGGATGAAATAACCGACGTACCCCGGCAAAAGCGGGAACGCACACGGTGCGAAGAAGGTAGCCACGCCCCCTGTCACCGCGAACACGAATGCACCGGCAAATGTCGATGATCCGATCATTGCAACCGGTTGGGATCACCCATCGTTTCCGAGCGCGGTTTCGATGTTCGACCGGAGCGTTTCCGCCGTCGCCACCCCGTCGTGTCGCCACGTGATCGTTCCGCTGGCGTCGCTGATAGCGACGTACGGCAATCGACTGGCATTGAGTGCTGTCATGAGGTCGCTGTTCGGATCGAGTCCGACTGTCCAGTCGCCGCCGTGTCGCTGCCACCATTGACGGATGTCTGCCCGTGTGAGCGTCTCACCGATGTGCTCGTTCGTCACTGAGACGAACGTGACGGCCGGATCGTCACCATACTCCGTGGTGAGGGGTGTCAACGACTCCATCTGCTCGACGCAGGGCGTACACCACGTTGCGAACAGATCAATCACCGTCACGGTGTCGGTAGCCGGCAGTCGGGCTGTTCCCGACGTGGAGCCACGGGCGTCGATCGTCTCGATCTCAAGCGGTAGTCCGTTGTCGGCGTCGGACGGCGTTCGGGTACTGAGCCACGCACTGGCTGAGAGGATTCCCACGCCACCGAGTCCGGCCAACAACTGCCGACGACTGACGGCTACTCCTGAGTCCGAATCCGAGTCCATCCGTGTTACCGTACCTTTTTCAGATCGTTGATGATCTGCTCTGGATCCGGAGACTTTTCACTGTACGCCCGCTCGACGTAGCCATCAGCGTTGGCGAGCACGACTACCATCGTATGCGTGAACATGTAATTGTCGCTGTTTTTCATCGGATCCTTCACGAATCTCACGCCGAATTTCTTTTGGATGACTTCAGTGGCACGTTGTTCGGATTTCGGCCGAAGAAACTGCCAGTTATCCACGTCGGTGGCGATGTTCATTTTCTCGGTGTACGCTTTGAGCCGTTTGGCGTCATCGCGCGCCGGATCGAACGTCATTGGTACGAAGGTGACCGAATCGGTGTATCCGTTCTCGATCGAGTCCATTTGCACCTTCTGTAGCGCACCGATAAGCAACGGGCAGACGGTTCGACAGTGGCTGAAAAAGAACGTCGTGAGAACTGGCGTATCGATATTTCTGATCGACACCGACTTTCCGTCGATCGGTGCCGGAACCGTCACATCCGGAAGCTTATCGTTCCAATTCGGATATGAATATTCATCGGAGTATTTTTCTGGCTGATTGAGCGTCACGTTCGGATTGGAATCCAACGCGCCGCCCAGACAACCAGCAAGCGCTCCCAACGTCCCTGTTCCGGTGACTGCGAGCGATTTGAGAACCCTCCGCCGCTTCATATCTCCCTAAGCGGGACCGAGGGATAAGGCCTGTTTGGTTCGATTCACGAACAAGCGAGCAGTTCTTCGTCAACGATCACTGGTAGGCCAAGCTCATGATCCACTGGGAGAAGGCGTCGCTGTTGGGTTCGACTTCGTCGTCAGCAACGAACGGCGACAGCATATCACCCGCCATGAGCAACGAGAAATCCAGATCTCGCGTTGCGGGCGTGAGATAGTAGGTGTTGTGTCCGTTGTACACCGCGTCTTCGCGCTGAATGAGTCCTTGTTCGGCTAGCGATTCGACGATCCGGCTGCCGGTTCGAGAGGAGACATCGAGTTCCTTCCAGAAATCGCTCTGATGGATCCCGCCCGTCTCGCGGATGAGCGCAAGGCCCGCGCGTTCGTCATCCGAAAGGTCGTCCTCATCGGCTGCAACGCTCATGGTGTACATTCGGGCTGTGGACGGTTTAACCGTTTTGTCAACTACCGCTTTGGAGATGGCAACAAGCATTCCCAATCGATCATCTCCGTGTCACTGGTGTTCTCCGTTGGAGACGTTCACCGTGTAGGAATCGATGGCTTCATGATATGTGACTGTCTCGTCGGTGTATGGTATCTATCGGTGCGAGATACATCACAGTCCGATCCACCACGATCAGTGAACCGTTGTGAGAGGCGAGCTAGATCCACAAGTTGACGTTATCCTCGAACTCGTAAACGACTACGACATCACGCTCTCGGGGGCAGACGTTTCCGAATCGAGACAGGAGCTCGAAACGATGATCGACCTTGCTGGTGACGATCCGGTTTCGGTAGGCGAGGTGGCGGATTTCACCATCGACGCTGAAGACCGGGATCTACCGGCCCGAGCGTACGTCCCTGAGGGAGAGGGTCCGTTTCCCGTCGTCGCCTTTTTCCACGGCGGGGGGTTCGTTCTTGGAAGCGTCGATGCCTATGATAACCTGTGTCGCCTCCTCGCACGGGAATCGTCGTGTCTTGTGGTCTCGGTCGAGTACCGTCTCGCGCCGGAACATCCGTGGCCGGCAGCGCTCGAAGACTGTTATGCTGCGACTCGGTGGCTCTCACGCAACGCCGACCGGTTCGGAGGTGACAGCACGCGGCTCGCAGTTGCCGGCGATAGCGCGGGCGGGAACCTCTCAGCCACAGTGTCGCTGCTCGCCCGCGAGCGTGGTATGATCGATATCAATTGCCAGATCCTTCTCTACCCGTCGACCGCTTCGTTCGAACCCATGGATTCACGCGCTGCGAACGCGTCGGGATATTTCCTCACGGCCGAGGATCTCGTTTGGTTCGTCGGGCATTACATCGAAGACTCGTTCGACGCACACAATCCGCTCGCGTTCCCGCTTCAGGCGCGCGATCTCTCGGAACTGCCCCCCGCGTTCGTCCTCACGTGTGGATTCGATCCGCTCCGCGACGAGGGAATCGCGTACGCTGACCGACTCCGCGATGCTGGTGTCGATGTCGAGCACACCAACTACGAATCGATGATCCACGGCTTTCTCACCATGGAAGGAATCGTTGACCGCGCCCGCGAGGGTATCGACGAGGTCGCTACCTACCTCCAGCGCGAGTTGCACCCATGAGCTGTTCGTCGATCTGTTCGAAGTCGGTTCGACACGGGGGACCGTCTGCGAACGCGTACTGGTCTGAGAAGCGTTGCTCCTCGTTATCGACGCGGATGAGCGAAGACGACCGGGTGCCGAAGTCGTCGCCGTGGATGCAAACGCCGCATTCGTGATCTGACAGCGCGTTGGCGGCGCGCTCGTGCCATCCCTGTGCCGACTCGCTGGGTCGGGGCTGGAGATGTTCGTAGAGTCGGCGTCCGTTTTCGGCCTGCTGGCGGCTCGCCTCGGGACGGGCCGAGAGGATATCGTACTCCGTGTTGTATCCGGCGTTCATGATCACGTGGACGCCCGGTGATAGGGTGGACACTGATGGGTGTCCGTCGTATTCAATGAGGAGGGCACTGTTTTCGTCAGCGACGAGCAGGTTGAAAGCGTTGTACGACCGAGCGTCGAGCTCGCGCTCGATGGTGCGACAGGCAGCAGTCGCTTCCTGTTGTTCGAGCGCGTCACGGACGAGTAGCCCTCTGGACCGATCATCGTCGAGATCGGCGTCAACCCAGCCGTTGGTGATGGCGGCCACCACGCCAGCTTCGTTGTACCCGATCCATGTGCCACCGCTTTCGTCGTCGATCGGTGCGAGCACCTGCGGGTCACGGTCGATGATCCGCGGTGGGTGTGACGGACGGTCGTACAGTTCGTCTCGGTTCGCTCCGAGGAGGATCGGCGTCCCCTCGAAGACTTGCCACGCAATGATGAGGGTGCACACGCCTTGACAGAGGTGACGCGGCGTTAAGTCGTACTCGCCGTCAAACGTTCACGGACCGCCTCACGGTCGATGGTTCCCGACGCGGTTCGCGGGATCGATCCGAACGCGACGATCCGAGGCCGCTTGTGGCTCGATAGCCGGGAACGACAGTGTGCGTCGATCGCCTGCTTCTCGACAGCGTCCGATCGTTCGAGCAACACGCCGATCCGTTCGCCCCACTCCTCGTCAGGGACGCCGACGACCGCCGCGTCGGTGATCGCGGGATGTTCACACACCACCTCGACGATTTCCGTGGGATCGACGGTTTCCCCGCCAGTGACGATGCGGTCGTCCGCGCGTCCCTCGATCCAGAGCCGGTTGTCAGCGTCGAGATAACCGATGTCCCCGGTTCGAAATCCAAACTCACAGAACGCCGCCGCTGTCGCTTGCGGATCCTCGTAGTAGCCGGGCGTGACAGTTGGACCGGAGACGATGATCTCGCCGCGCTCACCGGCAGAAACCGGAGTGCCGCTGGAATCAACAACGGTGACGGTCGTTAGAAATAGCGGTCGACCGACGGTTCCGGGGGTCGCCGTCGCCTCGCTCGGCCGGGCGGTGGCAATCTGCGAGGCGGCTTCAGTCATCCCGTACGTCGGATAGACCGGGATCCCTCGGTCGTCACACCGTTCGATCAGTGCTTCAGACGCCGGTGCGCCACCGAGGAGAACGCTCCGGAGCGAGTCGGGAAGCGTCCCCGCATCGAGGAGTCGATCGAGCACGACGGGCACGAGCGAGACGCCCGTGGCTTCGTATTCCGTCAGCGCGTCGAGCAACGGTTTAGGATCCGTCGAGGCGAGCAAGAGAGTAGTTCCATCGATCACTGCTCGGTAGATCGGTGCGAGTCCACCCATGTGATGAATCCCGAGCGGAGAACACCACCGATCCGTCGGAAGCACACCGAGCCGGTCAGCCGAGGCGACGGCGCTCATACAGACGTTGCCGACCGTCAGTACGACGAGTTTGGGGTGGCCGGTTGTCCCCGAGGTGAACAGCATGACGAGCGGATCGTCGAACTGCCACTCAGGGGTGTCAACCGGTGCCCGTGGTTCCCCGGTAAGCGCCCTGACCTGACCGCCCGAATCGACCGATCGGACGGGAACCGATGGATCGACGGCAGTGACGAGTCGCTCGGTCGCCTGCTCGCAGATGAGACAGTCGGGATCGGCGTGTTTGAGTTGCTCTGTGAACTCCGATTCGGTTCCATCTGGACCGAACGGGATCACGACGGCACCGACGCGCATCGCGGCATGAACGACCCGAACCGCGGCTGGTCGGGAGTGGAGCACGATCCCGAGAGTCCCGTTTGTGACACCCAGCGCTGTCAGCCGAGCAGCCAGATCTTCGACAGCCGCATCGAGCGCGGCGTACGTCTCGCTCGCGCCGGTCGTCGACGCGGTGAGCGCCGTCGTGTCTGGCGATACGACAGCCCGGTGGGAGAGCCAATCACGCATCAGTTGTTTTTGAACGTCCAACGGGGTTGCCGGTTGCGGTTTCGCCACAGACGCCGACGCCAGCCGTCTGTGGAACGGCGATCTCTCCCCGTGTAACCGATGGGCCACAGGCGAGATCAGTGTCGAGCAACTCGCCGGTGGCTAGCCCACACGCGATCACAGTCGGAACAGAAGCCCCGACGTGGATCGCCCCCGCACGGGCGTACGCAGCGTCGATGGTTGTCGTCACGACGGGAGTAACGTCGGTTTGCGCCGCGTGTGCCAGCCGGGCGGTGGCGCGTGCCCGATCGACGCCGCCCAGCACCATCGGTTTAATTATCAGTACGTCCGCCGCCTGATCAGCAAGCACCCGCGTGATCGGTGTGGTCCGCACGGTTTCATCCAGCGCCACGCCGATTTCGGTGTCCGCTCGCAGGGCGGCGTGGCCCTCGATGTCAGTGGGTGAAAGTGGCTGTTCGACGTAGCTCACGCCCGCGTCTTCGAACGCCTCGAACGCAGCGGTGGCTTGCTCGCGGCCCCACGCTCCGTTCGCGTCACAGCGAAGCTCGACCGCCGAACCGACAGCTGAGCGGACGGCGCGCAGTCGGGCCGCGTCCTCCTCAACCGATCGCGCGCCGACCTTGCACTTCAGGCAGGAGTACCCCTGTTCAACCGCGTTTTCGGCGGCCGTCACCGTTTCGGCCACCGATCCGTCTCCGATCGTCGCGTTCACGGGCACCGATGTGACGCGTTCCCGTCCTCCGAGATACCGATACAGCGGCTGTCGCGCCCGCTTTGCTCGGAGATCCAGACACGCGAGCGTGAGTCCGTGACGCGCTGCCGGAGCCGAGCGGAGCACGTCCCCGAACGCCGCGTCGATGTCCTGTCCGGATGGACACGTCTCGAACGCCCAGCCGTCTTCGATCCGAGAAAGCGCGTCCCGACAGTCCGCAATCGATTCAGTCCAGCCGGCAAGCGGCGTCGACTCCCCGATCCCACACCGCGTTTCGGTTTCGATCCAGACCAGAAATCCCTCGCGGCGTGTGATTGTCGTGCTCGCGGTCGTGAGTGGGTCGGACAGCGCCACCGAGAACCGTTCGAACCGCATTGTGCACGTCATGGTCTCACGCGAGCGCAAGCCCAATAGCGAACAGCACGGAATGGCTTGCGAGCAACTTTCCTGTCGTTTCGAGCGCGCGGTTGAGCGCGGGTCCACTCGTTTCGGTGAGCACCGTCGAGGAGAGTGATACGCCCAGTGGGACAGTAAGCAGCGGCAACAACACCACTGGATCAGTGCCAGAGAGGCCGAATCCGATCGGTACGGCGTAGGCCAATCCCGTCATCGCCAGAAATTCTACGCGGCTCCACCGGTAGCCAAGCATGACGGCGAGCGTTCGCTTTCCAGTGGCGGCGTCGGTCTCACGGTCTCGGATGTTGTTCACCACGAGGATCGTGGTCGACAGTCCAGCGGCTGGGAGGCTTGCGGCGACCGCGACGGGCGGAACGGTGCCCTGTGGCACCCCGAGCGACAGCGGTGTGGCGAGCGTCGCGGCAGCCTGTACGTAGTACGTTCCGGTGACGGCTACCAGTCCGAAGAAGACGAACACGAAGAGATCACCCAGTCCACGGTAGCCGTATGGGTACGGCCCGCCGGTGTAGAGGATCCCTGCCACGATCGAGGACAGCCCCACAATGACGATCGGAACCCCACCGACGTAAACGAGATACACGCCGACGAGGATCGCGGCGACAAACGTGAGATACATCGCACGCTTGACCGATCCCGGCTCGATGAGTCCCGATTGGGTGACTCGTGTGAACCCCTCGCGGTTGTCGGTGTCAGCGCCCTTCACCGCGTCGTAGTAGTCGTTTGCGAAGTTCGTACCGATCTGTATGAGCAGCGCGCCGAGTAGCGCCATACACGCCGGCAGCGGGCTGAACACGTCGCGCTGGAGCGCCAGACCAGTTCCCACGATCACGGGTGACGCACCCGCGGGAAGCGTCTGGGGCCGTGCAGCCATCAACCACGCCTTCGTGTTCGACACCTCTGTCATCTTAGTAATGCCACGGCACGTCAGAGAAGTCCGGTTCCCGCCCGTCGACGAAGGCGTCCCGCCCTTCCTGTGCTTCATCAGTCATGTAGGCGAGGCGAGTCGCCTCACCGGCAAACACCTGTTGACCGACCATTCCATCGGTGTCGAGATTGAACGCGTATTTCAGCATCCGTATGGCCGTCGGTGATTTGTCGTTGATGGTGTTCCCCCATTCAAGGGCGGTGTCTTCCAGTTGCTCGTGAGCGACGACTTCGTTAACCATCCCCATCTCGGCTGCGTCCTGTGCTGCGTACTCCTTCCCGAGGAAGAAGATCTCGCGGGCCTTTTTCTGCCCGACCTGATTCGCGAGATACGCAGAGCCAAAGCCGCCATCGAAGCTCGCTACGTCGGGATCGGTCTGCTTGAACCGTGCGTGCTCGTCGCTTGCGATCGTCAGGTCACAAACCACGTGGAGACTGTGGCCGCCACCGACCGCCCACCCCGGCACGACGGCGATCACCGGCTTCGGAATGTGGCGGATGAGTCGTTGCACCTCCAGAATGTGGAGCCGTCCTGTCGATTCTCCCGCGTCCGCGTCGTCCGTGTACTGGTAGCCGTCCTCGCCCCTGATCGTCTGATCGCCGCCGGAACAGAACGCCCAGCCACCGTCTTTCGGTGATGGGCCGTTGCCCGTGAGCAACACACAACCCACGTCAGTCTGGCGCTTGGCGTGGTCGAGTGCCGTGTACAACTCATCGACCGTCCCTGGGCGGAACGCGTTGCGAACCGCAGGCCGATCGAACGCGATCCGAACCGTCCCCTGATCGAGTGCCCGATGATACGTGATGTCCCGAAAGTCGAAGGCGGTGATCTCTTCCCATACCTCCGGATCAAACAGCTCCGAAACCATGGCGGAACTGGGACCGGACCGCGCAAAAAGATTCCTCGTTGCGGCTAGATACCCATGAACGAGCCCTGAAATCATCTGCCGGAGCGCAACATCTATTTGTGATACAGCCGTATCACAACTCATGAGTACTGACGCAGATCGTTCCACGAACGAGATGGAGAAGATCAACGTCCGCGTCCCGAAGGCGCTCCTCGCTCAGATCGATGAGGCATGGGAGAAACGAGGCTACACAAGCAAATCAGAGTTCATCCGCGACGCCCTCCGTGATGCAGTCACTCCCTCGGTCACCCTTTCAGAGGAGGCACTAGGACACCTCGCAGAGAGCCGTGAGCAGCGTGAACGCGGTGATACTATGTCCCACGACGAGTTGTTGGACCAACTGGATAGCGATGACTGATATTCAGTGGACTGGGAAAGCAATCGATCTTCTCAACGGGCTCGAACATGAGGACCGACAACGCCTTATCTCGAAACTGGAGGAGGCACAAGACTGGACCGCACACCGGCTTGATAAGCTCTCTGGCTATCCTTATTACAAACTCCGAGCTGGCGATTACCGCGCGATCATTACTTGGGACCGAGAGCAAGATGTCTTGATCATCGAAGCGGTGGGTCATCGGCGCAACGTCTACGACCGCCATTTTCCCCCGTGATCTCTTCCCATACCTCCGGATCAAACAGCTCCGAAACCATGGCGGATCTCGGACCGGACCGCGCAAAAAGATTCCTCGTTGCGGATGGTGTCACTCAACCACGACCAATAATTGTTTATTTGCTAACTTCTATCGATATCATATAGATACACAATGACAGACGAATGGATGTACATCGTGGCTGTCGTCGGCATTGGCGTCGCATTCCTCGTCGGATTGTTCCTCAATCAGGCGTTGTCGACACTCATCGTACTCGTATCGCTGATAAGTTCGTTGGGCGCTCTGTATCTCGGATTGCGGTTCGTTCAAGCTGTCGAACGGATTGCTGATTCGCTGGAACGAGGGGAGCTGTCGACCGATCGTTCAGAACCGTCACCGGAGAACCGTTCATGAAATCTCCGTGGATCAATCACCGATCTGTGCTTTCACACGTTCGTGGAGTCGCTCGCGGTGGCGGTGGCTCTGTTCGCCGTCGATGGCGACTTCGATCACTTGCGTGCCATCACTGTTGAGCGATCGCTGGTACGCCGTTCGGAACGCCTCGCGCGAATCGACGCGCTCGAATTCCAGTCCGTACAGCTCACCGGTCGGCTCGAAATCCAACCCATGAGGTGTGTTGAAGAAGTCGGTGAACGGCGGATCGTACTCCTCGATCGGGAGGAGGTGGAAGATCCCGCCACCGTCGTTGTTCACGAGCACAATTGTCGCGTTCACGCCGCACCGATCGACCGCAAGCAGGCCGTTCATGTCGTGGTAGTACGCGAGATCGCCGGTGACGAGCACGAGCGGTTCGGTGCCGGCGCTTGCCGCGCCGAGTGCGCTGCTTGTGACGCCGTCGATCCCGCTGGCTCCACGGTTGCCGAGCGCCGCGATCGACGCCGACCGTGGTTTTCCGAATCGGTCGAGATCCCGAACCGGCATACTGTTCGAGACGAACAGTGTGCTCGGATCGGGCGCGAGCGCCGCAACGTCGTACAGCACACCGCCCTCGAAGTCGGTCGTTTCCGCACCGACAAACGACCAGTAGCGCGCTTCCATGTCGGTGAACCGATCGCGCCACGACTGACTGCTGGTCGTCCGGTCGAGTCGGTCGGTGATCGCGTCGACGAAGCGTGTGGGATCGGCAGTGAGGAGATCAGTCGCGGTAAACGTGGCTTCCGGCCACTCACCTGCTGAATCCACGACGATCTGTCTGGCCGGCGCGTCCCGAAGATACTGGCGCAGCGTTTTCGAGGTGGGTGACGCGCCGAACCGAACGACAACGTCCGGAGCTGTTTCGAATGCGTCGAGATACGAGTCATACCCCCCATACACCGGGACACGATCGACGTGCGCACCGAATCGATGTCCCGACAGCGGATCGGCCAGCACGGGAAAGCCGGTCGCTTCCGTGAGTTGGGCTAGCTTCGCTCCGGACAGCGGGCTATCGGGTCCAGTGACGATCAGGCCGCGCAGGGCGGTTTCGATCGCGTCCGTGAGCGCGTCGATCTTCTCAGGATTGGGGTCTGGTGTAGCGGTCGACACGTCGATGAACGGTCCGTCTCGTCCGGACACCGCGAGCGGATGCTCTTCGATGAACGCCTCTGAAACGTCGTCAGTCGGAACGGGTTCGAGCGGTTTCTCGAACGGGACATTGAGATGCACCGGGCCTGGATCCGGCCCCATCGATGTGGCTACTGCCCGCGCAATGGTCGTTCGAAGCGATCTGAGCTTTCGGTCGTCAACAGCTGGTTCTGGCAGCGTTCGATCGGTCCGTACCGCGTCCCCGTACAGTCGCTCCTGATCGACGGTCTGATTCGCCCCGCTGTCTTGAAGCACTCGCGGGCGATCGGCCGTCAGCACTACCATCGGAACGCGGGCCTCGTCGGCCTCGATCACAGCGGGGTGGAAGTTCGCCGCTGCCGTGCCCGAGGTACACACCACCGGCATCGGAACGCCCGTCTGTTTTGCTCGACCAAGTGCGAAAAAGGCCGCTGAGCGCTCATCGAGGTGTGAGTACGGGTCTATCCGCTCGTGGTCAGCGAACGCGACTGTCAGCGGCGTACACCGGCTGCCCGGCGCGAGCGACACGGCTCGCACCCCGGCATTATGAAGCTCATCTGCGATGACGGTCCCCCACAGCGTGTTTCGGTTTGCAAAGCGCATACTAGATATGTCTACTCACTGCAACGCATCGAGCACAGGACGGTATTTCAGTTGGACTTCATCCCACTCATCGTCGGGATCGCTGTCCGAGACGATACCGACCCCTGCAAACAACGTCGCCACGTCCTGTGTGGCGACGGCCGATCTGAGGGCGACCGCGAACGATCCGTTTCCTTCGGTGTCGAACCATCCGACAGGCGCGGCGTACCATCCTCGATCGAACGGCTCAGTCGTCCGGATGGTGGTGAGCGCCCGATCGGGCGGCAATCCACCGACAGCGGGCGTCGGATGGAGCGCCTCCACAAGTGACAGCACGTGTTCCTCGCGCGCGAGTTTGGCAGACATCGGGGTTTCGAGGTGTTGCACCGTCGCAAACCGTCGCACTCGACGGTCGTCGGTCGTGATCTGCCTCGTGAACGGAGCGAGTTGTTCCCTGATGGCGTTCACGACGAGATCGTGCTCGTGGGCGTTTTTCTCACTCTCCTGTAACTCACGGGCCAGCCGTTCGTCCTCCTCGGGGGTGTTGCCCCGTCCGATTGTTCCGGCGAGCGCACCGGTGTGGATAGATTGCCCTCGAAGGGAAACGAGACGTTCCGGTGTCGCTCCGAGGAAGTGTCGACCCTCTGTGGCGTCCACGAGAAACCCGAAACAGTCCGGATACGATTCACGAAGCCGACAGAGGGTATCGGCAGTCGATAGCTTTCCGTCCACGGTGGCTCGAAGCGCCTGAGCGAGAACGACTTTCCGGAGTTCCCCGGCACGGATCCGGTCGATCGATCGTGTAACCGCCGTTCGCCACGTCGCTCGATCGGTCAACCGCTCGCGGTGGTGTATCCCTGGCGGATCGGCTGTCGGCCCGGTTGCAGACAGTGATTCGACCCACCGGTGTGCCCGTTCGATCCTCGTTTCGAGTGCCGGGGAATCCCCGATAGCGTTGGTGGTGAGCCACGCCGTGTCGTCCTTCCACGTGATCTGAATCCGTGGGAGGACGAACTGCGCCCCCGAAAAGCCTGTCCATGGGGGTGTAGGATCGTGATCGTCGTGGAACGCAAATCCCCCGAACAGCCGTGGACGGGCCGGCCACGCGGTGTCCGTGTCAGCGTCAGTGACTAATGCGTCTGCTTGGCTACGAATACGCTCGAATCGGGCCGGCCCATCAGCGCGTAACACAACTGCCGCGCCGCTCCCGATGACCGTCGGGTCTCGGTCGTTCTCAGTGGATTCGGTGTCGGTGTCGTCCGGTGCAGCCCACACCGTTCGTGGCGCGGGTGCCGCTTGAAGCACAGCCTGAAACGACGGCGGATCGATCGGTATTGAGCGGCTCACTAAGGATCCTTCGAACGAAGCCACCGACTCTCCACCACGGAGTCGACTCATTGGGCAAAATATACCCCCCGGAACAGTAATTGTACCGTTGTCAGTTCCATCCCTAACTGTACCTGTTCTCATGCCACGGATTTGCGGCGTCCGAATACCCCCGTTTCTCCCAGTAGCCGCGTTCGTGATCGGTCAGAAATTCGACGCCGGTAACCCACTTTGCGCCTTTGTACGCGTACTTGTGTGGCGTCACCACCCGCAGTGGCCCACCGTGTTCCTCGGGAAGTGCTTTCCCATCGAGCGCCCACGCGAACAACACATCGTCTCGCAAACAGTCGGACAACGGTAGCGATGTTGTATACCCATCGAGCGCGGTGAACATGACAGATTCGGCGGCGTCGGTGACACCGGCCTGTTCGGCAATCGTCGGGAACGTGACCCCCGTGAACGCACAGTCGAGTCGACTCCAACCGGTTACGCAGTGAAAGTCCTGCCGCTGGGTTTCGTGGGGAAGCGATCGAAATGCCGAGAGTGACAGCGATAGCTCGCGTTCGACCGCGCCGTCCGCGTGAAACTGCCACGTTTCAGGATCCCAGTCGGGAACGCCGTCCTTCGAAAGCACCGGAAACGCCTCCGTCTCGCGCTGCCCCGGAGGCAATCGGTCCCCACCGAACTCCTTATGAACCTCCGTCATATCCGTACACTCCATACCCTCGATACGTCTCGAACACGGGTAGCTGTACCGGATCTACGACAGTCCGGATAAAATATCCTCAAGCTATTATTATTTAATAAAATTATAAGCAAATAATAAAAATATATTTTTTCGAACTGCAGATGAGTTTTTGCAGTAGGAGGAATATTCCCCGTCAGAGTTATATAGTCGACTATCAAACCGTCGAATATCTATGCCAAAGATGGAGATCACGATACCGGAACATCTCGAAATGCAGATCACGCAGTTGGTTGATCAGGGTGAGTTCATCAACCGTGAAGAGGCGATCGAGGATCTGTTGGCAGCGGGCGTGCGGGCGTACAAGACGAGCGGTCCGATGGACGAAGACGATCAAGGCTTCGAAGATGACGGGATGATGGGACACGACGACGAATACGTGTTCTGAAGCGGGATTTGCGGGACGGATCGATCGTTTCGACGGGTGATATCCCGGAGAAAATTCGAGGTAACGTTTAAGCCCACAACGCGATTTATTTCACCTATGCATAAGGACGAGCTTCTCGAATTACACCAGCAGATGGTAATTATCATGGAGTATTTCCGGGGTCAGGAGGGCATCAACAGCGCGCTGTTCGATCCGTACGACGGTCTTGACGTGTCGCCCGATGACGTTCACAAATCGAAAAGCGAGCACAAACACGCTGTTTTCGTCCTCGGGAACGCGCTCGCGACTGCGATGAGCGAAGACGAGTTTTCGAGCGCAGGGCGGATCGGTAAGCGGATGCAGGAACTCGCTGACGACGCCGAGCGGAAACTGTAGTCCAGCGCGTTTGATCACGATCGGCCGACAGGACTTTGGTAGCGTCAGGTGAGTGTTCCACTGATGTATCACCGATATGACTCAGGGTTCTATCGAGAGATCGATCGGTGGAAGCGAGGCGTGGGCTGGGTCGCTCATCCCGAGGAGGGCGGTGCACGAGCGAGTCACGCGGTTGTCGGAAACGACGGTGACGTATGGGTGGTCGATCCTCTCGACGCGCCGGGTGTAGACGCGTTGCTCAGTGAGTTCGGGACGGTCGCGGGCGTGGCTGTGTTGTCGAACTACCACGCTCGGGACGCCGGTGTCGTTGCCACTCGCCACGACGTACCGGTGTATCTCCCCCAATGGATGGACCGCGTGGCGGAGCGAGTTGACGCGCCCACCGAACGGTACGCCCAGACGCTCGGCGGGTCGGGCTTTGTCGTCCACCGGTGCAGTCCGCTACCAGGGTGGCAGGAGGGGATCGCCTACCGCCAGTCCGACCGGACGCTGTACGTCCCCGACGTACTCGGAACGGGTGCTGACTGGACGGTAGGCAGTGAACGGATCGCGTTGTTTCTTCTCGCCCGGCTGTTTCCGCCGAGCGTGTTGGGGCAGTTCGCTCCTGATCGGATACTCGTCGGCCACGGCGAAGGGGTCTTCGAGAACGCGTCGGCTGCGCTGGACGCGGCGCTCACTGGGGCACGCCGTCGGTTCCCGGCTGCGCTTCGGTCCTCGGGCGTCGACCAACTCCGGGCGCTGGTCAGGGCGTTGTGATATCCGATGGTTTGAGTGCGTGTAGCGAGTACGTCCGCTAAGAACGATCGGTATGGTTACAGAACGCATCACGGACGGTCGACGGATTGGAGAGCTGTTGTCGAGCGAACTGAGCGCCCGGAGTGACGGTCCGCTGTCGGCGCTATCCGTTACGGACGCTGACACGGACGCCGAGGCAAGCGAGGCAGGGACGTACGCCTACGCCGTCACCCGTGAAGACGACGCGACACGGCTCGCGGAAGCGTTCGTGCATCCCGACCGGCTTCGGCTCGAATTCCGAACCGAACTTGACGCCGTCTCGTCGGCCATCGCATCAACACCACTTCGCGCACGCCCGAAAGACGATCCGCCACGGCTGCTCGTGTTCGTTCCCGACGGTGCTGGGGTCAAACACGTCCTCCCAGCCATGACCGCGACCGTACAACCGACAGCAGTGCCGTCCAAGACAGAAAGCCCCTAACCACCACCGACGAAAGTTGGTGTATGTTCTTCGACCGTCTCCGCAAGCGAATCGACACGATCGACAGTGTGGTCTGTGTCGGGTTGGATCCAGATCCCGGACGGCTCCCTGAGCAGTTGCGCGACCACGAGCTACCCCGGTGGGCGTTCAACCGCCGGATTATCGACGCTACCCACGAACACGCAGCCGCCTACAAGCCGAACGCGGCCTTCTATGAGGATTCCACGGGATGGCGAGCACTCCGTGAGACGATCGCATACGCCCACGGAAAGGGTGTTCCGGTCGTACTCGACGCCAAACGGGCGGATATCGGCAACACTGCGCGGCAGTACGCCACGCTGCTCGACCACGCCGACGCCATCACGGCGAACCCCTACATGGGCCGAGACTCCGTTGAGCCGTTCCTTTCACGGGCCGACAAAGGGGTATTCCTCCTCTGTCGGACGTCTAATACAGGTGGCGCGGATCTCCAAGCGCTGGAACTCGACGGTGGTGAAACGGTGTATGAGCGGGTTGCAACGCTCGCAAGCGAGTGGAACGAACACGACAACGTTGGCTTGGTCGTCGGGGCGACCGCACCAGAAGAGTTAGCGGAGTTGCGCGCCCGCGTCCCGGCGCTTCCATTTCTCGTGCCCGGCGTCGGAGCGCAAGGCGGCGACGCACAAGCGGCCGTAGAATACGGACTGGCTGACGGCGCAGGACTCGTCAACTCCTCGCGGGGCATCATCTTCGCCGGTGAGGGTGAAACGTTCGCAGACGCTGCCGGTGCGGCCGCGAAACGACTCAAGCGTCGGCTGAATCAACACCGGTGAGAACGCCGTCTCACACCCGGTACGTGTCAACGCCGTCAGGGCGGCGTGTGTCGTCACCGGTTGGCTCGACCTCTGTGAGACAGTCCGTACAGAGTCCTGACGCCTCGTCGTAATGGCGCTCGCAAACGAGCCGACCACACCGATCACAGCCGTCGACGATCTCGTTTTGGGTGCACAGCTCACACAGCCCGGACACGCTCATGCGACTAGGTAGCTGTTAGCACGATAAATACTCACCGCTGCCAGTTCGCTGTGCACCTGTCATGAAACTTGGAAAAACCGAAAGTGAGAACGGGTATCAGCGAATACGGAGCGGTAGTGGAGCGCAATCAGCTCGTCATGGGGCTTGCAATCGTGTTCGCGGGGCTAGCCGCGGTCGTAGCGGTGGCTGCGATCGCCCACGCACCGTTCGTCGTTATTCTCGCGTTGCTGTTCGGCGCGGTCGCGTATTTCATGTGGTATCAGGCGTCCGGGCGACTCACGCGGCGACTCTATCAGATGGTCGAGAACCGGGCGCGCTCTAACGACGGACGTGCAGAACGCGGGGGGTTCGGTGCTGGGCCGAGGGACACCCGACGCGGACGAACTCGCAGGGGCGGTCGTCGAGGACGGCGACAGGCGTCAAACACCAATCGCAGACGCGACCCGTCGGGTGGGAACCGTGGCGACATCGTGGATCAGTCGGGCCTGACGAACGCCCAAGCCTACGAAATCCTCGACATCGATCCCAACGTTGGAGAAACGGCGGTCAAGGAGGCTTACCGCGAGAAGGTGAAAGACGTTCATCCGGACACGGAAAACGGGTGTGAAGAAGCGTTTAAGCAGGTGAACGAAGCTTACGAACAACTCACGAACTGACCCGTCTCACAACAGGCGACCGGTTTCAACGTCTTCTTCGGGAGCTACGAGCTACCGCCAGTATGCACGCACTGGCGGTCGATATCGATGGCACTCTGACCCGTTCTGACGGCTCACTTGATCCACGGGTGATCGAGCCGCTCCGGACATGGCCCGCCCCGGTCGTTGTTGCGACCGGGAAATCACTCCCCTACCCAGTCGGTCTCTGTGAGTTTATCGGTATGCCTGTCCGCATAATCGCGGAAAACGGCGGGGCGGTGTATCTCGCTGACGACGACGTATTGGAATTCACCGGCGATCGAGATCGTGCCCAACGAGTGGTCGAACAGTACACCGACGCAGGCCACTCGCTGGGGTGGGAATCAGTGGATTTCGTGAACCGGTGGCGGGAGACCGAACTCGCGGTGAACATCGATCAGCCGCTCGAACCGCTGCGCGAAATCGCCACTAGCGAGGGAATGCGGGTCTTCGACACCGGATACGCCTACCACGTTACCGCTCCCGATGTCGACAAAGGCACGGGTTTACGGACCGTGGCCACGCGATTAGACGTTAAGCCGTCGTCGTTTGCGGTGATCGGTGATTCGGAAAACGACGCCGCCATGTTCGAAGCCGCCGGTGTGTCCTACGCCGTGGCTAATGCCGACGACACGGCCACGGCGGCGGCCGATCACGTCACTGAAGCGTCATACGCTGACGGACTGCTCGAAGCGCTTGACGCGATTGGAGAGTGAGTGTCGGTTTCGCACCACACAGTCGGGAAACCTTTTATTCGACCGACTGCTAGCAGCTATCAATGACCTCTGAACGGGCCGTGCTCGATCGAGCACTCGAGCGCGGAGAGCAGGAGGGCGGCAGCATCGAGTTCAAAGAACGGCTTACACGGGAGGTACATCTCGCTGATGGTCGCCTTGAAAGCCTCGTTGCACAACTGCGCCATCGCGTTCTTTCCGGTGACGGGAAAGCAACGTACGTGGTCGGTGCGACCGACGACGGCGGTCTCGCCGGCATTGCTCCGGAGACGTTTTCCGAATCCATGGACGTGCTTTCGTTGCTCGCTGAGGAAGCCGGAGCGCACATCGAGGACGTACAGACGTGGGGTGTCGGTGAGGAGGGCCGGGTCGGCGTCGCTACGATTCGGGAAGGGGCGATGCTCGACACCGAGGACGAACACATCGTGGTTGGCACTGCGGGCCACGTCGACCACGGCAAGAGTACGCTCGTCGGCTCGCTCGTTACGGGCCGACCCGACGACGGCGACGGTGATACGCGGGGGTTCCTTGATGTCCAACCCCACGAAGTCGAGCGCGGGTTGTCAGCTGATCTCTCTTACGGCGTGTATGGATTCGACGAGAACGGGCCGATCCGGACGGATAACCCCCATCGGAAACAGGATCGCGCGCAGGTCGTCGGAACCGCAGATCGACTAGTGTCGTTCGTCGACACGGTGGGTCACGAGCCGTGGCTTCGGACGACGATCCGTGGTCTCGTCGGCCAGAAACTCGATTATGGGTTGTTGACGATCGCGGCCGACGACGGACCGACTAAAACGACGCGCGAACACCTTGGTATCTTACTTGCAACCGAGCTACCGACGATCGTCGCTATCACGAAGGCCGATATCGTCTCAGAGGACCGCGTTCGGGAGGTTGAGCGCTCAGTCGAACGGCTGTTGCGAGACGCCGACCGATCGCCGCTTTCGATCGAACGCCACGGCGTTGAAGCCGCGATCGAAGAGATCTCCGAAACCGTGGTGCCTATCGTTACGACCAGCGCCGTCACGATGGACGGGCTATCCGTACTCGATGAGCTGTTCGAGCGATTGCCAAAAACGCCGGCGGGACTGGTGAATTCTCCATGTACGTCGACCGCACGTATAAGGTGGCAGGCGTCGGAGCCGTCGTCTCCGGAACCGTCCGATCGGGAGCCGTCGCCGCAGGCGATGAACTTCAGATCGGACCGATGACCGACGGCTCGTTCCGAGATGTCGAGGTTCGATCGATCGAGATGCATTATCACCGCGTTGACGAGGTCGACGCGGGGCGCATCGTCGGCATCGCGCTCAAGGGCATCGATGAAAGCGAGATCAAGCGTGGAATGATTCTGCTGCCACGAACCGCCGATCCGACACCCGTTAGGGAGTTCGACGCCGAAGTGATGGTGTTGAACCACCCGACCCGCATCAACGACGGCTACGAACCCGTCGTTCATGTCGAAACGGTGAGTGAAGCGGCGGCCTTCTATCCCGCGAATCGCCAGTTGCTACCGGGCGACACCGGTCAAGCGCGCGTGCGCTTCAAATTCAGACCGTACGTGATCGAGGAGGGACAGCGGTTCGTCTTCCGTGAAGGGCGGAGCAAAGGTGTGGGAACGATTACGGACGTATCCGAACACTGATTTATAGCAAGCGGTGGTGACTGGTGCCAAACAACGCCCTGTTTTATGAGTGATTCGAGCCTATCACATGCTGAGACGGTCGTACATAGCGACTTGATAGAATGGTGAGAACCGTTATTCGCTTACAGCCATACCAGGGAATACAAGAGCACGCTCCGAATGCGATGCACTCACGATACGGTGTCGTGAGAGCGGCTGTGTAGTTGTTCAACGAACCGCGTGCTGGGATTGCGTCACGTGTACCGTGTTCGGACTGATTGCCACACCAAATTATGACTCAGAAATACCAACAGGACGACACGACACCGAACGAATCCAAAGAACGCGCAACCCTCGTCACGGCGCACCTCCCTGCTGAGGAGATTGCACTCCACGACACGTTTTCGGCCGTTCCGGACCTCTCATTCGAGTGTGTGCGGCTCGTTGCCTCGGGCACTCAAACAGTGTTGCCGTTGTTGTGGATTGTGACGGAGGACTATTCCGCTCTCGACACAGCCTTAGAATCAGATCCGAGCGTCACAGCCGCCACAGAACTGCTGCAAGCCGATGGGCGACGGCTGTACCGATTCAACTGGAGTGATGCGGTGACACTGACCTTCCGGGTTCTGCTCGACGCGGAGACAGTACTTCTCGGTGGATTCGGGGCCGATGATCAGTGGACGTTCGAACTGCTATTCCCGACGCGGGACGCGCTTGGGCGCATCTGTGATCGCTGCCAGTTGTACGATGTCGACTATTCGATCGATCGCATCCGGGGGATCGAGAACGACAAGGACAACACCCCCAAACCGACCAATCTCGGACTCACCGCCCAGCAGTACGAAGCGATTGCAACGGCGTACAAGCACGGTTATTTCACGGTTCCGAGACAGATAACGCTCGACGAACTCGCAGCCCACCTCGATATCTCACACCAGGCGCTGTCGGAGCGCCTCCGACGAGCGCACCACACACTCATCGGCGAAAGCCTCAGAAATCCCTGTCTCGGGTTCGGACTCTCCCCGGACACGACTCCCGACGCCAGTCACGAAGACTTCGAGCGTCATTCTAGATTTGACGCAGATTCTGCTACCGATTCGACGTGATCGGACGCGACTTCTTCGGATCGCTTTTGGTCGCAGCGGTGTTGGCCGATTTTCCGGCCGATCCGCTCGCCAGATATCTGGCACCGAAGCAGGCGGTCCGCCACTGATCAGTCGTATAAACGAGAATAGTATGGTTTTTCGTTTTAGCCGGGTATATACCGGCAGTGATGTAGATGGTGAATATGGATTCTACACCCGGTTGGCTCGCGGCAGAACAAGAGTACACTGACGAGGTTATCGGTGCGAACACTATTTCCCAACTGTTCGCAGAAAGCGCATCGCGTCACGCCGATCGGATCGCCCAGCAGTACAAGGGAGGGGTTTATAACCGATCGCTCTGTGCTCGTGACATCATCGACGCTGCTCCGTCGGGTGAGTACAGCGATCTGACCTACCAAAAACTGCATTCGATCGTGATGAATCTCGCGGGGGGATTCCGTGACATCGGCGTCACTCCGGATGATCGGGTGGCAATCCTCGCAAACACACGCATGGAGTGGGCCCACACCGATCTCGCACTGTTGGCAGCCGGCGCAGTTGTGACGACGGTGTACACGGAATCCTCACCGTCGCAGGTGGAGTATCTGCTCGACGATCCCGATGCGAAAGGTGTCGTTGTCGAAAACGAGCGACTGCTAGAGCGAGTCCTTGAGGTGGAATCGGAGTTGAATCTCGAGTTCATCGTCGTCATGGACACGATCACGGGGTACGACGACCGAGATGATATCCTCACCCTCGGGGCGCTGTATGAGCGTGGCGTCGAAAACGGCGTCGAGGGGGATTATGAGGCGTGGATCATCGGTCGTCAACCCGACGATCTTGCGAGTCTCATCTACACCTCGGGAACAACGAGTAAACCAAAGGGGGTTAAACTCACACACCGCAACTTCCGAGCGAACATCAATCAGATCAGAAAGCGGCTCGGTCCCCGCCCTGATCGAGGAGACGACGCTCTAACGCTCGGATCGGAGAGCACCGCGTTGTCTTTCCTTCCACTCGCTCACGTGTTTGAGCGGACCACCGGACATTTCCTGATCTTTGCTGTCGGTGGCACCGTCGCCTATGCCGAGTCCCCTGACACGGTAACGGAGGATATGTCGCTCGTCGAACCCACCTCCATGACGAGCGTCCCGCGGGTGTACGAACGCGTTTACGACACGATGCGCGAGGAAGTCCGTGGCTCAACCGTCAAAGAACGGATGTTCGACTGGGCGCTCGACATCGCTCAGAAGTACACTCAGGCGGACAGTCCGGGAAAGCGGCTCCGGATGAAACGAAAACTAGCTGATAACATGGTGTACAGCAGCGTCAAAGAGCAGATGGGCGGCAATCTGGAGCTGCTGATCAGCGGCGGTGGAAGCCTCTCGAAGGATCTCTGTGAGGTATTCCTTGGGATGGGAATGACGATCATCGAGGGGTACGGACTCACAGAAACGGCTCCCGTGTTGTCCGTGAACCGGCCCGAAGACATCCAGCCGGGGACGCTTGGGCCACCGCTGCCTGAGATCGATGTGGCACTCGACGCGGGCGTTGTCGGTCCCGAGCAACGGGAGAAAGCCACCGGCGACATCGGTGAGCTACTTGTTCAGGGACCGAACGTTATGAGCGGCTACTGGAACAATGAAGAAGCGACCGAGGACGCGTTCACGACGATCGATGAGTCCGAATCGGACGAAGAGTGGTTCCGGACCGGCGACATCGTCGAACAGACGCCGACGGGGAGTCTCATCTATCACGACCGTCTCAAACAGTTGCTCGTGCTCGATACGGGCAAAAACGTCGCGCCGGGACCGATCGAGGAGTCGTTTGCCACCAGCGACCGCATCGAACAGGTGATGGTGCTCGGAGACGACCAGAAGTTCATCAGTGCGCTCGTTGTGCCGAGCTTCGAGGCGATCACGCGTTGGGCTGAGAAAAACAACGTCGATCTCCCCGACGACACGGAAGCGATCACCACCGACGATCGAGTCCGGGAGTGGATCGGTGACGAGATCGAACGCGTGAACGAGTCGTTTGCAAAACACGAGCGGATCAAGGAGTTCGAACTGGTGCCCTTGGAGTGGACGCCGGAAAACGACATGCTCACCTCCTCGATGAAACTCAAACGACGGAACATCACCGACCGGTTCGAGGACCGCATCGAACGGATCTACGGCGAGACCGACGACTGACAGTCGCGGCCGTTCTGCTGTAACGAATATACACTCACAGCGTGTGGATGAGATCAGTCAGTGAATCGAGGACGTACTGGGGCTGTGGCGTCGGTGTGCCTTCCGCAGTTCGGAGCCATGCGGATCGCATCCCGGCCGCGTCCGCTCCTCGAATGTCGGCGTCGAGTGAGTTTCCGACGTGCACCGCGTGGGCGGGATCGACACCGAGCTGAGAGAGCGCGTCTACGAACGGGGCGGGATCAGGTTTTGATGGCGTATCATACCCCGCGTACACCACGAGTTCGAACTCCGATCGGAGACCGAGCGCCGCTAGTTTTTCTGATTGTGTTCCTGGCGGCCCGTTCGTTATGAGCGCCAGCGGATAGTCCGCGAGCGCGTCGAGGGTCTCGTGCATCCCGTCGATCGGTTCAACGTTCCGGTGATCCCGTAGTTCCTCGAACGCGAGCGCAACCCGGTGGCCGTCCGAAGGAGCGTGGCCGTTTTCTGACGCGAGTGCAGCGAAACAGTGCTCTCGGAGCTCGGCCATTGTCTCACACTCATCGGTGTACTGATCCATCGACTCCCGATACGCGGCCGCGGTGAACAGTGGCTCAAGATCAGTGCGCTCGAACGCGAGCGCGAGGACTTCGGCTGTGGACCGTCGGTAGCGACAGAGCGTACCGTCGAGATCGAACGTGAACGCTTCGACCGGTGTTGTTGTCACATGTCAATTAACGATCAGGGAGAGGAAATCAATTATGATAGCCGTCGGCAGTCCGTGCGATGAGATCGAATTCGACCGCCCATTCTAGGAGGCGACGCACGCGTTCGTGCCACACCTCCTCCCAGTCTTGACGGCGGTTGCGCTCCCATTGTGGGATCTCCGTGCGCACGCGCTCGAACACGTCGGTTGCCGCCAGTGGCTCCTCGCTCTCCTCGACGGTTTGGAGCACTGTCTCGGTTGCGTACACCCGTTCTCGGAAGGCGACCGCAACGTCGTCAACGGGGGTCCGTCGCTGGTAATACTTCCCGTCGGTCTCTTTGACCTGTCCGAGCGCGCGCAGGAACGTGATCCATTCGCGGGCCACGTCACGGCTGTCGATGTCGGTGTCGGCCATGAGCAACCCACAGCAGTCGTCCTCGCTGCTCGGAACCAGCGGGAGCGTCCGTGTGGCCGTCTCGATGAACGACTGTGGCCGTGGCTCGGGAACGACTTTGAATCTCACAGTCCGAATGACTCCAGTAGGATTTCCTCGTTCACGCCGCCGAACGACCGGGTGGGTCCTCCAACGACATCGACGGTCACCTGTGCCGGTGCGAACACCGACGCCGGAAGCTCTTCAAACGCCCAATCGACCCCATCGAACACGGTTTCGAGAGGGGTGCCGTACTCTTCGGGCGCGCTCGAAACCAGCTTCGAGAACAGTTCTGATCCGGCGTCGGATTCGACGGTGAGATGCACCTGCCCGCCGTACACGATCGCGTCGTTCGTTCGAGCGATCGCTTGCCCTTCGTTCTCTGCGACGGGCGCAACCGGTGCACGCGCCGACACCGACAGGATGTCGAGCGGATCATACCCCAACTCGAACGCCCGAAACGCCGCAAGTTCTCCTGCCCGCGCGGCCATTGTCACGCTTCCCGCTATGCTCGCAGTCGAAGCGGTCGGGAGAAACACCTGTCCCGCCTCCGTGTCACACATGGTTGCCACGTGGGCCGCGACCTCTGACGTTGGCAGCGAATCTGATTCGATCGCCAGCACCGCAAAGTCGAACGCGTCAGCGTACTCCAACTGTCGAAACTCCTCCTCTGTGGCGACGAGCGCACGGGCGGGACCGCTCCCGAGTCCCTCATAAACAGGCTCGTCAGCGTCAGACGCCGATTCACCACCGATCGACAACTCCCATCCAGCCTTCTGTGAGCAGAGCAACGAGAACGCTGGGTGGTCCGTCGAGAGATCGACAACGGGCCGCGGCGTTCCACCGATTTCGGTCAGCGACGAACTCACGGTTGCTAATCCGGCGGTTTGGATCTCGGCAAGCAACAGTCCGGCTTCGGTCCCCCCGATCGCTTCGACGCCGAAATCGAGCACTGTCGTCCCCGATTCGAGTTCGTAGGCGTCGATCGCCAACTCCTCGGTGAAGTCGAGGGCTTCGTCTACGAGTTCGGTCGCCATCCGATTGAGACTCTCCATGTGCACACCTTCGGTGGGGAAGATAAATCGGTTGTTGGTCACGAGGACGCCCTACCGTTCGCTCGACGCTTCCCGTCCTAAATGGCGCTCGACGCTTTCGACCTTCTCGCTTGCCGATTGGTCGATCGTCCGTTTGTCGTCGATCTTTAACACTGTGCTCACCCGATCCCCTTCAACGGCCGTGTGGGCCGCCTCGACCGCCGCGAACAGTTCGCTCACATCTGCCGCCTCGATCACGGTGCCCATCGGGTTCGTCTCGTACGACACGTCGAACCCTTCGAGTGCTTCCACTGCGTTGGCTACCTCCTCGCTCATGCTCTCCTCCTGTACCGGCGCGACGCTCAACAGCGCGATCACGGACATAGTACCACGATACTCCCCCAACGGCCGTAAACGTGCTGCGTCGTGACGACTGTCTGTTCTGGGCGGCCGCAGTGTCGGAGACGATCAGGCGTGTGATCACTAACCACAAAATACTTGCACTATGTTATTTTATGTTTTCTGAACAATAATGGATGGCTATGATGTCCGTATGCGCGTCGCGATTGTCTGTGTAGTAGTACTCGTCGCGTTGGCTGGCTGTTTTGGCACTGAACTCACGGCGAGTGATAGTGATGTCGGTAATATGGGTCCCGCAAATCCAGCTGACGCCGGGGCTGGGCAAGCGCAGGTGTCGGGAGAACCGAGCGGTTTGAACGCGTCGGCCCAGCGGTCGGTGGTCCGGACCGGGATCGTTCACAGTCAGGTCCCCGATTTCGATGCCGCACGAGAAAATCTCACGACGACGATCCGCACGCAGGGCGGCTACGTGAGTGATTCGACCGAGCGGACGGTCGGCTCGACCGAGACCCGACACACCAACGGTCGGGTCGTGTACCGCGTTCCTGCAGAGAACTTCACGGCTGCGCTCGACCGCGTCAAGCGAGAAGGTACGGTGATCCGATCGCGCACGAACACGTCGGACGTGACCGGACAGGTCGCTGATCTCAACGCCCGGTTGCAGAATCTGCGTGCCCAGCGCAACCGCACCCGAACGCTGTACGAACAAGCCAACGACACGGAGGACGTGCTTGCGATCGGTGAACGACTCTCCTCAGTACAAGAACGGATCGAACGGCTCGAAGCCCGCCGGCAGGCGCTCACAGAGCGAGTCAGCTACGCGACCCTGACTGTCAGGCTCGAAGAGCCGACGCCGACGAACGATAGGCCGCGTGCGTGGTATGAGACCGGTGTAGTAAACGCGTTTCTCGACGCCGCCAGCGGCGTTGTGGTCGCGGCGCGCGCCACTGTTGTTGGAACGGCGTACGCCCTCCCGTATCTCATCGCGTTCGGGCTTCCGCTGCTCGGTCTCGGTGCTCTACTCCGGCGATGGCGGGACTAACGCTCTACTTGCTGGCTCAAATCCAGCTACCCGTTCACTCGCTCCGTAAAACTCAGCTCAATCATGCGCTGGCTGGGATTTGAACCCAGGTTGTGACCATGGCAAGGTCACGTGATACCACTACACTACCAGCGCCCTCGACACTCTAACTCACAACGCTCACCAATAAAAACGTACCGGACTACGGCCGTCGTGTCACCGATTCTCGAAGAGAGACTAACACGATACTGTTGTGTGTTGGTGTCTCAGCCCTGCGTCGAAGCGCTATGCTTTTATGAGCGTATCAAGAACCTTGGGCACAGTCTAGTGGACAGCGAGGAAGCGAATCGGCATGACAGTAACTGTACTTGTGCCGTCATCGCTGGTCCGGGAATCCCGAGACAAACGGGAAGCGACCCGCAAGCTCGGGTACGTTGCCCGCGCGGCAACGGTGTTCCGGATCGACCGCCTTGTCGTATACCCCGATTCTGACGGGGAACGCAGGTGGGGTGGCGGGTTCGTTCGTACCGTTCTGGCCTACGCGGCCACACCCCCCTACCTTCGAAAGGAGGTGTGGGGACGGCGCGACGAACTAGAGTACGTTGGTGTGTTGCCGCCGCTCCACGCTGTCGCACAGACCGGCTCCGGATCGAACGGTTCGGGGTCGTTAAGACAGGGAATCGTGACTGAGGTCGGATCTGACGGGCGCGTCCGGGTCAATTGCGGCCTGCAACACCCGATCTCCCTCCTCGTACCACCGTCTCAGACGGTCGAAGAGGGAGAGCGCGTTACTATCAGGATCTCTTCGAGACAGCCTCTGCGTGCGCGGATCGTTGACGACGAGCCGCCCGGAGTGAATGTCGAACAAGCGGAGTTAGACGAAGTCCTCACCCGCCCCGATAGCGGACTCCGTATCGCGTCATCGCGGTACGGTGAGGTACTCACGCTCTCGTTGCTCGGTGATCTTCGTCAACGGTTAGTTGACACCGATACCGGTGTCCAGACCGGTACTGACAAGCGAACGTACACAGTTGCGTTCGGTGCACCCGAGCGGGGGCTGCCGGAGATCTGTGGCATCGACCCAACAGCGGTCGGCCAGCGAGACACGTCGGACGATACACGACCGGACAGGTCCCGGTTCGACCTCTGGCTCAATACGGTTCCGAATCAGGGCAGCGAGACGGTGCGAACGGAAGAAGCGATGTTCGCAACGCTCGCCTGTCTCAATCTGAAGTGAGTGTTGAACTATGCCAACGCCAAGCAGACCACGAAAAGGCTCGATGGGCTTCAGCCCGCGTGTCCGCGCGTCGAGCGAGGTGCCACGAATCAGCACCTGGCCCGACGACGACGGACAGGTGGGGGTACAGGGGTTTGCCGGCTACAAGGCCGGCATGTCCCACGTCGTGATGATCAACGACGAGCCCGATTCCCCACAAGAGGGGATGGAAGAGACCGTCCCCGTGACGGTCGTCGAGACCCCGCCAATGCGCGCGGTTGCCGTTCGAGCCTACGAGACGACGCCGTACGGCCAGCGCCCGCTCACGGAGATCTGGACCGACGAGGTTCACGACGATCTTGCACGCGCAGTCGATCTCCCCGAAGAGCGCGGCGACAGCCAGCAGCGAGAACAGACCGTTCGGGACGCGCTCGAATCGGGCGATCTCGGTGGTGTGCGTTTGATCACCCACACCCTGCCGGGAGCGCTTTCGAGCGTTCCGAAACGAAAGCCAGACGTGATGGAGACGCGCGTCGGGGGTAGCACCCTCGAAGAACGTCTTGAGTTCGCCTTGGAACTGCTCGACGACGGCGGCGAACACACCGTTTCGGACGTGTTCCGAGCGGGTGAGTACGCCGACATCGCTGGCGTCACCAAGGGGAGCGGGACACAAGGTCCCGTCAAGCGGTGGGGCGTCCAAAAGCGCAAGGGCAAACACGCCCGACAAGGCTGGAAACGACGGATCGGTAACCTCGGTCCGTGGAACCCCTCGCGTGTGCGATCGACGGTTCCGCAGCAGGGTCAGATGGGCTATCACCAGCGGACGGAACTGAACAAACGCATCATCTCCATCGGTGACGAGGACGTGACGCCCGACGGCGGCTTCATCAACTACGGCGAGGTCGACGGCGAGTATCTCCTCGTCAAGGGATCGGTTCCCGGTCCGAAACAGCGCCTCATCCGGTTTCGTCCCGCGGTGCGGCCGAACGACCAACCGCGCCTCGATCCGGAGGTTCGGTACGTCTCTACGGAGAGTGACCAAGGATGAACGCAACAGTACGCGATCTCGACGGCAACGAAGCGGGGGAGATCGAACTCCCCGGCGTGTTCGAGACGACACACCGCCCCGACCTTATCGAGCGTGCGGTGCGAGCCGCTCGGGCCAACCGCTCCCAGGACTACGGTGCGGACGAGTACGCCGGTATGCGAACGCCGGCGGAATCGTTCGGCAGCGGCCGGGGCATGGCCCACGTTCCGCGCCAGAACAGCGTCGGTCGGCGCGTCCCACAAACCGTTGGCGGTCGACGGGCACACCCCCCGAAAACCGACACGGATCGTGGCGAGAAGATCAACGACAAGGAACGCACCCTTGCCATCCACAGCGCGCTCGCGGCGACGACCGATACTGAACTCGTCACCGAGCGCGGCCACCAGTTCGAGGATGTCGATGTGCCGGTGGTCGTCACCGACGAGTTCGAAGAACTCGTCAAAACCAAAGCGGTCGTCGAGCTGCTCGAAACCCTCGGACTGCACGCCGACATCGAGCGCGCCGAGGACGGTACGAGCGTCCGCGCCGGTCGCGGGACGACACGCGGTCGGAAATACAAGCGACCGAAGTCGATCCTCTTTGTGACGAGCGAGGAGCCATCAAAAGCGGCCCGCAACCTCGCGGGAGCCGACGTGGCAACCGCACGCGAAGTCAACGCCGAGGATCTCGCACCTGGTGGTCACGCCGGACGGCTCACCGTCTTCACCGAAAGCGCGATCGAAGAGGTGAATAAACGATGACATCAACGACGAACATCATCCGTCATCCGAACGTGACTGAAAAGGCGATGGACAAGATGGACTTCGAGAACAAACTGGAGTTCGTCGTCGCTCTCGACGCTTCGAAGCCGGAAATCAAGTCGGCGCTCGCAGAGCAGTTCGACATCGCCGTCGAGAACGTCACAACGCAGGTAACGCCCAATGGAACGAAAAAGGCCACTGTGCGCCTGTCCGAGGACGACGACGCACAGGAGGTCGCTTCACGCATCGGGGTGTTCTAACGATGGGACGACGCATTCTCGGTCAACGGCGTGGTCGCGGGACACCGACGTTCCGTGCACCGTCGCACCGATATAAAGCTGATCTCTCCCACCGCAACGAGGAGACTGACGACGATGTCATCGCCGGGACGATCGTCGACATCGAGCACGATCCGGCGCGCTCTGCGCCCGTCGCGGCTGTCGAGTTCGAGGACGGCGATCAGCGCCTTGTGCTCGCCCCTGAAGGGATCGCCGTCGGTGAGGAGATCCAGATCGGTATCAGCGCGGAGATTTCGCCGGGGAACACGCTTCCACTCCGGGAGATCCCGGAGGGCGTTCCGGTGTGTAACGTTGAGCGCCAACCCGGTGACGGCGGCAAGTTCGCCCGATCGTCGGGCGTGAACGCAACGTTGCTCACCCACGACCGCGACGCTGCGGTCGTGCAACTCCCCAGCGGCGAGGTCCGACGGCTGTCACCCGACTGTCGCGCCACGATCGGCGTGGTCGCAGGCGGTGGCCGGACGGAAAAGCCGCTCGTAAAAGCCGGAAAGCAGCACCACAAGATGCGTGCGCGTGGCACCAAGTGGCCGCGCGTTCGCGGGGTGGCGATGAACGCGGTCGATCACCCGTTCGGTGGCGGTGGTCGGCAACACCCCGGTCGACCGAAAAGCGTCTCTCGGGACGCACCGCCCGGACGAAAGGTCGGTGACATCGCGTCTCGGCGTACCGGTACAACCGGCAAAGGGAACTAACAACCATGTCGAATTCGGACTACCAGATCGGCCGCGACTCCGATGAGGAGTTCACCTATCGTGGCCATACGCTGTCAGAACTCCGGGAGATGGAGCTTTCGGAGTTCGCGGAACTGCTCCCCGCACGGAAGCGGCGAACCATCAAACGCGGTCTGACCACCGAGCAGCAGAAACTGTTCGAGAAGGCGACTGAGCGCGACGCTGAGGAGTCAGCGAACCGACCGCTCCGGACACACCTGCGTGACATGCCGATTCTGCCGGAATTCGTTGAGAAGACGTTTGCCGTCTACAACGGTGAGGAGTTCAAGCGGGTGTACGTTGAACCGGAGATGCTCGGTCATTACCTGGGTGAGTTCGTACTGACCCGACAGTCTGTCGAACACGGTCAGGCCGGCATTGGCGCGACACGCTCCTCGAAGTTCGTGCCACTCAAATAATATGGGAATCAGCTACAGTGTCGACGCGGATCCGGACACCACGGCGAAAGCGATGCTCCGGGAGCGTCACATGAGCCACAAGCACAGCAAGGAGATTGCCCGCGAGATCAAGGGAATGACCGCTGGCGACGCGATCGAGTACCTCGAAGCCGTGATCGCTGGTGAGCAGTCCGTCCCGTTCAAATCTCACAACAGCGGCGTGGGTCACCGAAAAGACATCGACGGCTGGGACGCCGGCCGGTACCCCGAAAAGGCAACCGACGCGTTCCTTGATCTGCTGGAGAACGGCGTTTCGAACGCCGATCATCAGGGATTCGACGGCGAGTCGATGCAAATCGAGCACGTCGCAGCGCACAAGGTCGGTGAAAGCCCCGGCCGACAGCCCCGGGCGTTCGGTCGCGCGACCGAATGGAACACGCCCCAAGTCGATGTTGAACTCGTCTTGAGTGAGGTGACTGAATAATGGCAGATGAGCAACAATTCATCGAGAACGGCATTCAGCGGACCCAGATAAACGAGTTCTTCCAAGAAGAACTCGATCGAGCGGGGTATGGCGGCATGGAAGTCGCTCAGACCCCGATGGGGACCCAGATCGTTCTGAAAGCCGAAAAGCCGGGAATGGTCATCGGCAAGGGCGGAAAGAACATTCGGAAGATCACCTCAGAACTCGAAGAGCGCTTCGATCTCGACGATCCACAGATCGACGTTCAGGAAGTCGATGAGCCGGATCTGAACGCTCAGATCGTTGCTGATCGGCTCGCGAACGCCCTCGAACGCGGGTGGTACTTCCGGAAGGCGGGCCACACCACGATCGATCGGATCATGGATTCGGGTGCGCTCGGCGCGGAAATCGTCCTTTCAGGGAAAGTCACCGGCGCGCGCTCGCGCGTCGAGAAGTTCAACCGTGGCTACATCAAGCACAACGGCGAACCGGCCGACGACATCGTTGACGACGGCCAAAGCGTCGCAGTGATGAAGCTCGGTACGATCGGTGTGACAGTGAAGATCATCCCGCCCCACGCCGAGCTGCCCGACGACTTCCAGGTTCACGAGGATGTCGACGTGTCCGATTACATCGTCGAACCCGAAGAGGAAGGCGTCGAGGAACTGCTCGCTGGGGAGGAAGACACCGCCGCCGAGGCCCAAGCCGCCGAAGACGCCGAGATCACCGACGCGTCGACGACAGCGACCGAGCCGGAATCGACTGACGTTCCCGAAGAAGTCATCGAGGAGGCCGTTCCGGACGAAGAGGTACAGGAACCAGCCCCCGACGCGGAGATCGAGGAGGAACTCGACGAACTCGATGAAGAAGTCGAAACCGAAGCTGAGGAGTTGCTGTCCGAGATGGAAGACGAAGACGAAGGCGAAGACGATGAGGAGGTGCAAGGGTAATGGCGATCTACCGCGCCGAAGAGTTGCGGGACATGACGCCGGCAGAGCGCCAGAACGCGCTGGACGATCTTGAAACGGAGCTGCTCAACGATCGTGCTGTCCAGGCGACGGGTGGAGCGCCCGACAACCCAGGACGGATCAAGGAGATCCGCCGGACGATCGCGCGGATCAAGACGATCCAGCGCGAGGAAGGCGACAACACGGACGAATAGACAACAATGCTAACTGCCGAGACCCTCCCACGACACGAACTCATCGGCCTGCGCGTGCGGGTCGTCGAGTCGTCGGACTCGACACTGGTCGGGTGTGAGGGATCCGTCGTCATGGAGACGGCGAACACCCTCACCGTTAGAGCAGGGTCTCGGACGCGGCAGGTGCCAAAGGCCGTCGTGACGCTTGAGTTCGCGCTTCCGGACGGTGAGTACGTCACCGTCGACGGCGAGCGTCTACTCACACGCCCGGCCCGCCGCACCGAACGCACTGGAGGTTCACAATGGCAATAGGACTCGACGTAGCACAACCGCCGGAACCCGAAAATCCGGAGGACTACGATTACGAAACGTGCCCATTCCACGGTAGCTTGTCCGTTCGCGGACAAGTAATCGAGGGACGGGTCGTTTCGACGGAGATGCAACGCACCGTCATCGTCGAGCGGGAGTACGAGGTTAAGGTGCCGAAGTACGACCGCCAGATGAAGCGACGATCGCGCATTCCGGCTCACGTGCCGGAGGTGCTCGAACCGCTCTCGACTGGCGATGACGTGAAAATAGCCGAAACGCGACCGCTCTCGAAGACGAAATCCCACGTGGTCGTGGAAGTCGCCTCTGACGGAGGTGAGGACTGATGCGTGCGCTCAACGCGGACGTAACCCAAGGTCTCGAAAAGGGATCGCTCGTCACGTGTGCAGACAACACGGGCGCGCGTGAACTGAAGGTCACCAGTGTCGACGGCTACGGTGGCACGAAAAACCGCCATCCAAAAGCCGGACTCGGTGATCTCATCACCGTCTCGGTCACCAAGGGGACCCCGGAAATGCGCCGTCAGGTGCTCAAGGCGGTTGTCGTTCGCCAGCGAAAGGCGATCCGACGACCGGACGGGACCCGCGTGAAGTTCGAAGACAACGCGGCGGTCATCGTGGACGAGAACCACGATCCCCGTGGGACCGAGATCAAAGGCCCGATCGCACGGGAGGTCGCAGAACGGTTCGGCAGTGTCGCCAGCACGGCGACGATGATCGTGTAAAGAACCATGACTCGACAACCACACAAACAACGACGAAATCAACGGCGCGCACCGCTGCACGAGCGTCACAATCAGGTTCGTGCACCACTCTCACCGGAGCTGCGCGAGGAGTACGGTCAGCGGAGCGTCCGCGTCAACTCGGGTGACACCGTCGAGGTGATGCGGGGTGATTTCGCGGGCGAAGACGGCGAAGTCGTCGATGTGAACCTGCGCGACGCGACCGTTACGGTCGAAGAGGTGACGCTCGAAACCGCCGACGGCGAGGAAATCGCTCGTCCGTTGGATTCGAGTAACCTCCGCGTGACCGACCTCGATCTCTCTGACGACATGCGGGAGACGCGCCTTACGGAGGACAACGATGAGTAAGCATCAAAAGCGACTCTCGGTACCGAAGACGTGGCCGATCGCTCGCAAAGAACAGCAGTACACCGTCAAAGCCGACGCCGGTCCGCACGGCGAGGAAGGAGTCCCGCTATTGATCGTGCTTCGGGACGTGCTCGGCTACGCCGACTCGAAAAAGGAAGCGATGTACGCGCTTGACCAGGGCAGCGTTCTCGTCAACGGAACTGTTCCGTCGGACGTGCGCCGACCGGTTGGGATGTTCGACATCATCTCATTCATCGAGCGCAAAGAGTATTACCGCGTCTTCCCGGATGAGGGCGGACGGCTCGCGCTGACACCGATCGACGCCGCGGACACAGACGGCAAGCTCGGTAAAGTCGCGAACAAACGCCACGTTTCCGGCGGTCAGATCCAGATCGGACTCCACGACGGCCGGACGCTGTTGACCGAGGAATCCTCGATCAGCCCGAACGATTCCATCGTCGTCGGAACCGATGACGATGCGATCCTCGCCCACTTCCCCTACGAGGAGGGCGCACTGGTCACAGCCGTCAAGGGCCGCCACGCCGGCGAAATCGGAACGATCGATGAGATCTCGGTCACCCCCGGTAGCTCGCCCAACGGCGTCACCGTCGACCAGGACGATGGCGGCTTTGAAACCGTCGAGGAGTACGTCGTCGTCATCGACGAGAACTTCCTTGATGAGTCCGACGGCACCGGCACGCCTGCGGAAGCGGAGGTGAGTGAGTGATGAGTAGTGAATCCGACGTTGGAAACGAGTTTCACGAGATGCGCACGCCGGTCGTCGAGAAGATCGTCGTCCACATGGGCGTGGGCACGGGCGGCCAGCAGCTCGCAGACGCAGAAGAGATCCTATCGGAGATCACCGATCAAGAGCCGGTTCGGACGGTGGCCGAGCAGACTATTCCGGATTTCAACGTCCGGGAAGGAGATCCGATCGGCGCGAAGGTGACTCTTCGCGGTGACCGTGCAGAAGCGTTCCTTGAGACGGCGCTGTCGTTCGTGGAGATCGAACGGTCGCAGTTCGACGAGACAGGGAACTTCAGCTTCGGCATCGAGGAGCACACGAACTTCGAAGGACAGGAGTACGATCCGAACATCGGGATTTACGGATTGGACGTGACGGTAAACCTCGTTCGCCCCGGCTACCGGGTGCGAAAACGGGACAAGGTCAACCGACAGATCCCAGCCGGTCACCGGCTCACCGTCGAGGACGCCATCGCGTTCCTCGAATCCCGATTCGATATGGAGGTACAGTAATCATGAGCGAAAGCGAACAACAAGAGCGGTCCCCGGAGACGGGCGAACACGGTACGAAGCGCACAGACCAGATTCAGGAGTGCCAGCGCTGCGGTCGCAAGCAGGGGTTGGTCGGAAAGTACGATATCTGGCTCTGTCGGCAGTGCTTCCGAGAGATCGCCCGCGAGATGGGCTTCAAAAAGTACAGCTAAATCATGGCGGACAACGATCCACTCAGCAGTGCGCTCTCGGGCATCGACAACGCCGAGGGTGTGGGACATCTCACCCACACAGTATCGCCCGCCTCGAACATCATCGGCAGCGTGCTCGAAGTGTTCTACGACTTCGGGTACATCGACAGCTTTCAGTACGTCGATGACGGCAAAGCCGGCCAGTTCGAGGTTGATCTAAAAGGTGCAATCAACGAGTGCGGTCCCGTGACGCCCCGATACGCTGCGGGCGTCGACGAATTCGAGCGATGGGAAAAACGGTATCTTCCCGCGCGCGACTACGGGACGCTCGTCGTGACCACCAGCAGCGGCATCATGAGCCACTACGAGGCCCGTGAACAGGGCGTCGGTGGTCAAGTAATCGCATACGTCTACTGATGGACATGACTGTAGAAATCGAAATCGAACTACCGGACGACGTGACCGGGTCCGTGGACCATCTCGATCTCACGATCGACGGTCCACAGGGCGTGGTAACGCGACGGCTGTGGTATCCAGATGTCCGTGTCACTGTCGAAGACGGCACGGTACGGATCGAAACCGACGCGACCGACGCGAACACGCAATCGACCGTCGGCACGTTCGAGAGCCACATCCGGAACATGATCCACGGCGTGACCGAGGGATGGACATACGAGATGGAAGTGTTATACTCACACTTCCCGATGCAGGTGAGCGTCGACGGCGACGATGTCGTCATCTCGAACTTCCTTGGTGAGCGATCCGACCGACGGGCACCGATCCACGGCGACACCGATGTCGCCGTCGACGGTGAGGAGATCACCCTCTCGGGTCCAGACATCGAGGCCGTTGGTCAGACCGCCGCGGACATCGAACAGCTGACGCGCGTGACAGACAAGGATCCCCGTGTTTTCCAGGACGGGGTGTACATCACCCAAAAACCCACACGAGGTGAAGCCTGATGGCCGAACACGAGGACGAAACTGACGAATCGGATGCCCGGTCGATAACCGACGTAAGCGGTATCGGTGAGACCAAAGCTGAGTCCCTCCGAGAGGAGGGCTATGAGTCGGTCGACGACCTTCGTCGAGCCGATCAGTCGGAGCTGTCGGATGTCGACGGCATCGGCAACGCGCTGGCAGCGCGTATCAAAGCCGACATCGGTGATCTGGAGATCGAAGCGGATACCACCGCCGAGATCGAAGAGGAAGGCGAACAGCCCGAACCAGAAGAAGCCTTCGAGACGGAACTCCGCCCGCGAGGCCACGCGGACAAAACGCCGGATCTCGACGAGGAGACTGAGCGGTTGCTCACACGGCGAGCGAACGAAGGATCGCCCGAATTCAACCGCCAAGACCACCACAAGAAAAAGCGGACGCCCGCGTCGTGGCGACGCCCCCGTGGAAATCTCTCGAAGCAACGCCGGGGCGTGAAAGGCAAAGGACAGACAGTTGAGGCTGGCTTCCGGACACCGACAGCGGTGCGTGGCCGACACCCGAGCGGCTTCGAAGAGGTACGGGTGTTCAACACCGACGATCTGGAGGGTATCGACGGCGAAACACACGCCGTCCGCATCGCGTCCTCGGTCGGTGCGCGAAAACGAGAGCGCATCGAAGAGGAGGCCGAAGACGCGGGCATCCGCGTGCTCAATCCGACGTACGTGGAGGTAGCTGTCAACGATGAGTGATCTGAAAAACCAGAAACGACTCGCAGCGGACGAGCTGGATGTCGGGAAAAACCGCGTCTGGCTCGATCCTGAGGCACAGGGCGAGATCGCCGACGCGATCACCCGAGAGGACATTCGTGATCTGATCGACCGCGACATCATTCAGACAAAGCGGGAGAAGACCTCGAACTCTCGGGGTCGCGTGCGAGAGCGCAACGAAAAACGCGCCTACGGTCACCTGAAGGGTCCCGGATCCCGGAAAGGGAAGGCTGGCGCACGGCAGGATCGAAAGAACGAATGGGAACGTCGCATCCGGGCACAACGACGTCGACTACGCGAACTCCGGGATTCGGGAGAGATCTCCCGCTCCCAATACCGCACGCTCTACGATCAAGCCAGCGGTGGCGAGTTCGACAGTGTTGGCGATCTCGAACGATACATAGAAGAGGATACATAATCATGGCAACCGGACCACGATACAACGTGCCAATGCGGCGTCGCCGCGAGGCACGCACGAACTACCATCAGCGGTTGCGCCTGTTGAAATCCGGCAAGCCACGCCTGGTTGCTCGCAAGAGTAACAAGCACATCAGGGCGCAGCTGGTGAGCACAGGTCGAGACGGTGATCAGACAGCAGCGAGCGCGCACTCTTCGGATCTAGAGGCGTTTGGCTGGGAGGCTCCGACGGGGAACCTCCCGGCGGCGTACCTGACCGGCGTGCTCGTCGGCAAGCGCGCGCTTGCTGAAGGACTCGATGGCGCAGTGCTCGATATCGGACTCAACACCGCAACACCCGGCAACAAGGTGTTCGCGGTGCAAGAGGGTGCGATCGACGCTGGTCTCGAAATCCCCCACAGCGAATCAGTGTTCGCCGACTGGTCTCGAACCCGCGGCGAGCATATCGCGGAGTACGCAGAATCCCGCGATGACCCGCTGTACAGCGGTGATTTCGATGCAACAACGCTTCCGGAACACTTCGATGACGTACGCGAACGACTGGAGGATGAACTATGAGTAGCGGTTGGGAACCACAAACCCGGCTTGGCAAGCAGGTCGCAGAAGGTGACATCACCTCGATGGATCAGGCGCTTACAACGGGATTGCCGTTGAAAGAGCCGGAACTCGTCGATCAGCTGTTGCCGGATCTCGAAGACGACGTACTCGACATCAACATGGTACAACGGATGACCGACTCGGGTCGCCGGGTCAAGTTCCGCTGTGCCGTCGTCGTCGGTAATCGGAACGGCTACGTCGGCTACGCCGAGGGCCGAGACGATCAGGTCGGTGGTGCGATCCAGAAAGCGATCGACATCGCCAAGCTGAACATCATCAACGTTGAGCGCGGCAGTGGCTCGTGGGAAGACCGCGCGGGCGGCACTCACTCGCTTGCTCGCAAAACGTCGGGCAAAGCCGGCAGTGTCACCGTCGATCTCATGCCTGCCCCGCTCGGACTGGGGCTTGCGGCCAGTGAGACCGTCGGGAGCGTGCTCGAACTCGCTGGTGTCCAGGACGCCTGGACCAAAAGCCACGGCAACACTCGGACGACGATCAATCTCTCGAAGGCGACGTACAACGCCTTGAAGAATTCGGCCCAAGCCCGCGGGCCGCGCCCGAGACAACGCGAGGTGGCCGAGTGATGCAAGCGCTCGTCCAACTCCGCGGCGAGATCGACATGAGCCAAGGCGTCGAAGACACCATGTCGATGCTCAACCTCGGGCGCGTCAATCACTGTACGCTCGTGCCCGAGACCGACACCTACCGTGGGATGGTGACGAAGGTCAACGACTGGGTTGCACACGGTCAACCCAGTGCCGACACCGTCGAGCTGGTGATAGCCACTCGTGGCGAGACGCTCGACGGGGATGAGATCGATGAGGAGTGGGTCGCTGAAAACACCGAGTACGACAGCATTGAGGCGCTGGCTGCGGCCCTCGTGGACGAAGAGACGACGCTGCAAGAGCAGGGAATTTCCCCGACGCTCCGACTTCACCCGCCGCGTGGCGGACACAACGGTCTCAAACATCCGACGAAAGAGGGCGGCCAGCTTGGCAAACACACGACCGAGGAGATCGACAGCCTCCTCACAACGATGCGATGACTAGTAAAAAGAAACGACAGCGCGGCTCTCGCACCCACAGCGGTGGCAGTCACAAGAACCGTCGTGGCGCTGGCCATCGTGGCGGCCGTGGGCGCGCGGGTCGTTCCAAACACGAGTTTCACAACTACGAATCGGTCGGCAAACACGGTTTCAAGCGTCCGGAAAAGGTCAAAGAGACCGTCGAAACGATCGACGTTCGAACGCTTGATGAGAACGCGCCGCTGTACGCTGCCGAAGGGGCAGCCGAAGAGACTGCAGACGGCTACGCGATCGACGTGCGCGATGTCGTCGAGACGAGCACGGACACCGATGTGGTGAAGGTGCTCGGTGGCGGACAGGTTCGGTCCACCCTTGCGGTGACTGCCGACGCCTTTTCCGACAGCGCGACCGAACTCATCGAGAGTGAAGGCGGGCGCACGATCCTCACCGAGCGCGGTGAAAAACGTCAATCCCAACTGGAGGACCAAGAGGACGAGGACGAGGAATAATGAGTTGGAAGGAGACCGCCGCCCCAGTCCTCACCCGGATGCCGACCGTCGCCCGCCCGGAGGGCCACGTCCCGTTCCGCCGTAAGCTGGGGTGGACGGCCGGCGTGCTCGTGCTGTATTTCTTCCTCACGAACGTCTACCTGTTCGGGACTGGTGGCCCGAGTAGTGACCCTTACGGGCAGTTCCGGTCGATCCTCGCGGGTGGGCAAGGCACCGTCTTGCATCTGGGAATCGGACCGATCGTGACCGCGAGCATCGTGTTGCAGCTGTTAGGTGGGGCGAACCTGCTGGGGTTGGACACCTCGAATCCGCGCGATCAGGCGCTGTATCAGGGGCTACAGAAGTTGCTCGTGGTCGTGATGATCTGTCTGACTGGCCTACCGATGGTGTTCCTGGGTGGAATGATCCAGCCGAATACACAGCTCGGCGCACAGCTCGGCGTCGGAGCAGTCGGTGTCCAGTGGCTGATCTTCGCCCAGCTGTTCGTTGGCGGTCTCCTCGTCCTGTTCATGGACGAAGTCATCAGCAAGTGGGGTGTCGGGAGCGGTATCGGTCTGTTCATCATCGCTGGCGTTAGCCAACGGCTTATCGGCGGTTTGATCCAGTGGGAAGGGATCAGTCAAGGCGGTCAGGTCGGGTTTTTCGTTGCGTGGTTCAAAATTCTGACCGGACAGATCCCAATCGGTCCGCCGCTCTCCCAACAAGGATTGGAGGCCATCTTCCTCGGATCCGGACAGATCGTTGCGCTGTTCACGACGGTGTTGATCTTCGTGATCGTCGTGTATGCTGAGAGCGTTCGCGTCGAGATTCCCCTAAGTCACGCGAAGGTACGGGGCGCACGCGGTCGCTTCCCGGTGAAACTCATCTACGCGAGTGTCTTGCCGATGATCCTCGTCCGGGCGCTACAGGCTAACATCCAGTTCATCGGGCGGATCCTCTACGGACAGATCGGTGAGCAGATGCCCAACTGGTTGGGGGTGTATCGAACGACTCAAGCAGGGTTACAGCCTACTGGTGGACTGTTTTACTATTTCGCTCCGATTCGGTCTCAAGACTGGATCTCGGCGCTATCCACCCAGCCCGGAGAGATCCTGCTCCGGATCGGGGTTGATCTCTCGTTCATGGTGCTCGGCGGTGCGTTGTTCGCCATGTTCTGGGTCGAAACGACGGACATGGGTCCGGAAGCCACCGCAAAGCAGATTCAGGATTCGGGGATGCAGATCCCCGGCTTCCGGCGTAATCCCGGCGTGATGGAGAAGGTACTTGAACGGTACATTCCCCAAGTGACGGTGATCGGCGGGGCGCTCGTCGGTCTGCTCGCCGTCGGTGCGAACATGCTCGGAACGATCGGCGGTGTTTCAGGGACCGGGCTGCTGTTGACGGTCTCGATCACCTACAAGCTGTACGAAGAGATCGCAGAAGAACAGTTGATGGAGATGCATCCCGTGATGCGGGACATGTTCGGTTGACCAACCACTTTTTTTACGTGAGGGTGGCCGGGGGCCACCCTCACGTAAAAAACCTGCAACGCGAGAGCAAGCTCTCGCTGGCTCCCACTCGCTGCGCTCGCGGGAAGACTAAAAAAGCCGCTCGCTGCGTCGCGGTACTGCGTCTTCTCCGCTTTCCGCACCGCTACCGCTCCGCCGTCGCGCTGCTCATGAACGCGTAGCCGTGTGCCGTTGTCGAACCAGCATTCCACGGTCGTCTCGCTCACAGCGCAGTAGCGCGTGAACCACGCAATTCCCGGCAGCTCGTTGTGGTGGCAAACCCAGCGGCCGCTGGCACTTACTCAATCTGGGCGGCGTGGACACAACTGGCGGATCGGCACGGTCTGTACTAGGTCCCACCAGCTACGTAATCACGCGGCACAGTTCGGCTTTCGAGACTACCTCCCGATCCCGGAACTGAAACACTGGCAGCGTCATCTTTCTCTCCCAGCGAACGGAGTGAGCGACCGGCTCGTCAAGTAAGCGGCCTATCGCTAGCTGTCTCACCATATATGAAAACACTGGTGTAATCGAAATATTCTATCAATAACTCGCTCTGCCAGCAATTGCTCGGAGGGTGCTAACGAGCCACTGGAATCGGGCGTTGCTGTCGGGATTGCGCTAGTAGCAGTTGATTTCTGTCCAGCGGTCACGTCAGTTTGTCAGTCGTCGAAGCTGTATACGGCGGCGGAGCAGTGGCGGTAGCGGTCGCGGCGGCGGGAGATGCAGGTGTAGTCACCGCGAGCGGAGCGAGCGGCTTTTTCCCCATGTTTTTTGCGTTCGGATGAGCTTCGCTCACCCGAACGCAAAAAAGTGGGAGTAAAAGGTGGGGATTCAGTCCGCCGAGACGGTCGATTTCGATTCGACCATCCCCAGCACCTCATCGAAAAAGCCGAGCGTGTCGTGTGGCCCGGGATTCGCCTCGGGATGGTACTGGCGGGTTTTGATGTCGAGTTCGTCGCTGTCTAACCCTTCAGGTGTGTCGTCGTTGACGTTGATCTGCGTGACATTTAGCTCACCAGGATCGGAGACGGTGTAACCGTGATTCTGGGTCGTCATCAGGACCTGTCCGGTTTCGAGGTCTCGTACCGGTTGGTTGACACCACGGTGGCCAAAGGTCATCTTCTCCGTGTCGCCACCCAGCGTGTCAGCGATGACCTGCTGGCCGAGGCAGATGCCAGCCATCGGGATCTCGCCCGCGTACGTTTCGACAAGCTTGCTAGTGGCGTCGAAGTTCTTCGGATCGCCCGGACCGTTCGAGACGAACAGGAGATCAGGCGACAACTCCTCAATTGCCGCTTCGGTCGTGTCGTAGGGAAGCACGTGGACGGTGGCACCGCGGTCGATCAACGACGTGGCGATCGAATCTTTCGCCCCACAGTCGATGAGTGCGACCGACGGTCCCGTTCCGTCACGGTTGTACGTCACCGGGTCGTCAACCGACACCTGTGCCCCGATGTCAGTGTGATCGCTCATCGCCGTACACTGTGCGAGTTCGTCGAGTGCGTCGTCCGGGGTAACGTCGTCGCCAGCGACAACGCCACACCGCATCGCGCCCTCCTCCCGGATGCCAATGACCAACTCACGCGTATCAAGGTGATCGACAGCAGGGACATCCTCCTCGGTCAGCCACGACGCTACATCGTCGGTGAGTTCACGAGCCACGACGGCACGGGGATGTACCCGATCCGATTCGAATCGTTCGGATCGGACGCCGTAGTTCCCGATAAGCGGATACGAGAATGTGAGCACCTGCTCCTCGTACGAAGGATCGGTAAGACTCTCCTCGTATCCAGTGTAAGCCGTCGTGAACACCAGTTCGCCGCGCGTACGGCCGGGGGCACGAGCGCGTGCAGAAACAACGCGTTCACCCTCCAGCGCCACGTAGGCATCCGTCATTACGAAGAACGTATTCGACCAACGCCTTAACCATTGCCATTCGAAATGAGCTTACGATTTTCGTAATCACCAAGTGAGTGGGAACGATAGTCATGATCCTCAATGGAAATGGATACGCTCGATCGAGAGATACTCAATATCCTCCGACGCGATGCCCGGACGCCATACACGAAGATCGCAGCGATGGTCGATACCTCCGAGGGGACGGTCCGCAACCGGGTTGACCGGTTGGAAGACACGGGCGTAATCGAACGATTCACCGTATCGACGCGCACCGGAAACGTAAAGGCGATGGTCGAAATCAGCGTCGCAGTCGACGTGAACACGACGGCGGTGTCGGAGTGCATGGCCGACTGGGATGAGGTCGATTTCGTCTGGCAGGTCAGCGGAGAGGAGGACATCGTGCTCGTCGTCGACGCCGCAGACACGCGAGGCGTCAACGATCTCATTACGAAAGCGCGGGGCTTGGAAGAAGTCAAAAGCACCAAGACTCGCTTGATACTCGAAGAGCGACTCGGTTGAGGATCGCGGCGAGTCGAAGAGTCCTTATGAACCACTACCGAGGACTGAGTATGCACACCGACGATCTGCCCTCATCAGGGGACAGTCCCGACCATGAAAACGCGGCGCAGGATGTCGTTGCCGTCGACGCCGACGACAACGAACAAGAAGTTGTCAACCGGTTAGTGGCGCACACCGGTGATGGAATCCGCCATCGGGCATTCACTGTCCTCGTGTTCGACGGTGACGGCCACATCTTGCTCGCACAGCGCAGTCCCGACAAACGTCTGTGGGACACGCATTGGGACGGCACCGTTGCCTCCCATCCCGAACAGGGACAGACACAGGTCGACGCCACAGAACAACGACTTGAGGAGGAACTCGGGATCGTACCCAGCCAGTACGAGGATCTTCGGGTAACGGACAAGTTCGAGTACAAGCGGTATTACCTCAACGACGGCATCGAACACGAGGTGTGTTCCGTTCTCAAATGCACGCTCGATGCGACCGCTCTCGATCCCGATCCCGAAGAGGTTGGTGGCTATCTCTGGGTTCCCTACGACCACCTTCACGACAATCCCCGACTGTACCGCCAGCTCCGGCTCTGTCCGTGGTTTGAGATTGCGATGCGCCGGGACTTCAGTTGACCGTCAGAGCCACGACCGTGCTGACCTCGGATCACGTTCCGACAGTGATCAATCAGGCAATCTCGCTCGTGACCGCTGGCGTATCGCTCTCGGAGCCACTACGGGCAGCCAAAGCGGCGCTCACCGAACTCCACCAGAGCTGTTTTTTCACCCGTCGGTGACACCATCCGGTTAATTTCTGTCGCGGAACCGGAAACGAATGTTTATCGGCAGTAGAAATATAAGGATCGACTCACAACGAGATGTAGTACCATGATCGTGACTACCAATCTAGCGAGCGCTATTCTGATGGGGGTGTTCCTGGTGGCAGTCGTCGGTGTCGTGATCCGTCTTCGAGCCAGTCGCAGCGGGCCAACGCGTCAATCCACGGCGGCAGATCTGCCACAGACTGCCGCAGGAACGCCTCGTTCGACCGCCGAGACCGGACCCGGTGGCGGCTCGTCCGCGACGCCGATCGGGTGGGTCATCGGGTTTTTAGGATTAGTTGTGGTCGCTGGTGGCAGTGCAGTCGCGTTCGTCGCTGGAAACGCGCCGTCAGGCATCGGGCCGCAGATGATTGGTGCGGTGCTCGTCGTCGTCCTCGGAGGATTGCTCTGTAGCTACCTCTTCTCCGGCGTCTACCTATCATTGCGGAGCCACGGCCGCAAAAGCGCAGAAGCGACCGGTGTGGCGCTGTGGCTGTTGGGACTGCTCGTGGTCAGCGTAATCGCCGCGCGGCTCGTGTTTCTCGCGTGACCGATGGTGACGGACCGTCCCGTTCGCCCGGAGGGCACTCGGTATCTCATTTGCGTCGTGCTCTGGTTGTGTAGTGTCTGGCTGTTCGTTGGTTCCGCCGTGGCCGCCACCGGATCAGTGGATCTGTCGAGCGAGCCTGCCCCAGTGCCGCGGTGGCTGGTGGTCTCAACGGGTGGGGGTGTCATCGGCGCGTCGTTTCTCATCACCTCGTTCGTTACTGACCGCGAGACGATTCGATCGGTTACTGCTCCGCAGTGGTCCGTTCCTGCGTGGCTGCTGTCTCCTCCAGTGGGCAGCGCCATTCGGCTATCGAGCGTCGTAGTGCTCGGCGTCGTCGTGGGCGGAACCGTTGGAACGTCGTCTGCGATCTCTGCGTTCGCTCTTTTGTTGGTATGGAGTGGGTGGTGGGCGGGGTACACAATGTCAGTGTACCTTGTCGGCAACACGTGGCCGACGCTCAACCCGTGGCGGACGATCGCTTCGGTCATCGCCGGGTGGGTCTCGGTCGACCGGTCGCTCCCCAACTGGCTGGACGTATGGCCAAGCGTCGGTGGACTGCTTGGATTGGTGTGGCTGACGATGGTTACTCCACTGCGAACATCGCCACGACTGCTCGCGGTCGTGACCGTCGCGTACTCGTTGTTCACTGTTGCCGGTGGCGTGGTGTACGGAGCACCGTGGTTCCGGCACGTTGATCCGATCTCGCGCCTCTTCCGTGCGTACGGGCGTGTAGCCCCGTTTCGACGCACGTCGTCCGGACTCACACTCACCGTCCCCGGAAGCGAACTCACCGAGGGTGAGGCAAGAGGGGAGCCGACGTTCATCATTGCTGTGCTGTGGGTGACGACCTACGACGGACTCGTCTCGACACCGTTATGGCGCGAGTTAGTGGAGACAATCGGTGCCGTCGGCGTCCCCGTGGCGATGGTGTACGCCCTCGGAATGGGAGGCGGCTTCGGGGCGTTTCTGTTGGCGTACCGGACTGGCACACAGCATGCCCGGCGAATCGGGCGCACGTACATCACCGCCCAGACCATTGAACTCCGGTTTGCCCGCTCGTTGCTCCCGATCGCCGCGAGCTACCACTTCGCGCATTATCTCGGCTCCGTTCTGGGCGTGGTGGCGTTGCTCACAGGGATCCTCTCACAACTGTTCGGTGGTCCGATCCCTGTGCCGTCACGGCCGTCGTGGTTCGGGCACGCACAACTGCTGTCCATTCTCTGTGGGCATCTACTCGCGGTCTGGGTGGCCCACACCACCGCGTTCGACCTCTTTACCGGCCGATTTCAATCGATACGGAGCCAATACCCCTTCATCCTCATGATGATCGCCTACACCATGATTGGTATGTGGATCGTTCTCCACCCGTCCGCTCAACCACCGTTCGTCCTATAACCATGCCAACCGAATACGTCCCCGACGGATCGACCGAAGCCGACGAGCATAGCCGGCAATCGATCACCGCAAACACGCGACCGACAGAACGAGTGCCGACGGCAGTTCCTGACGACGAGACACCGGCCGCTTGGTGTCCTCACTGTGCCCGTCCGTTCGCTACTGAGCGACTGTGTGCGCTTCACCTCGGTGACCGCCACCGGGATGAGTGGACTGCGAACCAGCGCGACCGCTATGAAAGCGCCTACGACGACGAATCAAACGAGCTGTTCATCTTCCATTTGAAAGTGATCAGTGCGCTCGTGGGCGTCTTCTTCGCGTTCACATACACTTACGCGTTCGTGTGGAGCTGACTCGGGCGCAGTTCACCACAGTATGACCGGCCAGACGAACGTGAACAACACCCAGATGAGACCCGTGAGAACAATCGTCATGAGGAGGTTGAGAATGATACCGGCTCGCATCATATGTCGCTGTTCGAGGTAGCCGCTGCCGAAAACGATGGCGTTGGGTGGTGTGGCAACCGGCAGCGCGAACGCGTAACTCGCTGCGATCGCGCCGCTGACAGCGAGGAAGATCCCAGCGGCCAGTTGTGACAGTCCGAGCGTGGCGGCAAAGGCTCCGCCGATGCTGATGAGCAAGGGAATGATGATGGTTGCCGTCGCGGTGTTTGAGGTCATTTCGGTGAGGAAGATGATCAACAACACAACTGCACCGACAACGACGACAATCGGTGCGCCGGTCAGTCCGTTGAACACGGTTTCTGCGATCCACTCCGTCGCACCACTGTCCGCAAGGGCGTTTGCGAGCGCGATCCCGCCGCCGAACAGCAAGATAACACCCCAGTCAATATCGACGAGTTCCTCCCACTCCATCGTGTCTGCGAGAACGAGCGCAGGGATGGCGTACAGACCGACCATCACATAATACAGGAGTCCTTGGTGCCCGCTGACGCCGAGGAAGGTTGCTCCCTCACCACCGTACAGCACCGTTGCCCACACGTCGGGGAGATACGGCGTGACGAACCGATCGAGTCCACCGATCACCCACAATAACGCGGTGATCGTGAAGATGCCCACGACGCGGTAGCCACGAGTGCTGAGTTCGCCTTCTTCGCGGAGATATTCACGGGCTTGCTCCCGGGCAGCCTCGACATCGTCGATCTCGGGCGGATACAGCCAATACGTGAGGAGATACCACACGAGCGGCAAGGTTACGACAACGATCGGGAGACCGATGACCAGCCACTGGGCGAAGCCGATCTCGTAGCCGAGAAGCGCATCGAGCTGTGAGGCGAGTATGGCGTTCGGTGGCGTCCCGATCAGCGTTCCAACACCACCAACACTCGCGGCGTAGGCCGTCCCGAGCAACATCGCGATCTGGATGTTGGTAAATCCATCACCGACCGCCGCAAGCCCCCCGTCTGTGGCGAGTTCCGGCTCTTCCTCTCGGTGGCCGTCTCTTGACGCGATCTCCTCACGACCGATGATCTGGGTGAGTACCCCGAGCGCGATCGGCGTCATCATCGCTGCCGTTGCCGTGTTCGACACCCACATTGAGAGGAACGCGGTCGCGATCATGACGGCCAGAACCAGCCACCGTGGAGAGGTTCCCATCCGAACCATCAGATACAGCGCGATCCGGCGATCGATGTTGTACTTTTGCAACGCGTTTGCGAGCATGAACCCCGCAATGAACAGGAAAATAACGTGGTCAGCAAACCCGGTGAGTGCTTCGTCCAAACTCGGATACACACCGAACCCAGTCAGAAGGACCGGTATCGACACCGCCGTTACGGCGAGTGGAAGCACGCCCGTCACCCACAGAACGCCAGCGAAGTACATCGTTGCTAGCGCGTACTGTCCCCGTACTGGCAAACCGGACGGCGTCGGTAGCCCCGCGATGACCATGGCCCCGATCAGGGCGATGGCGAACACCCCTAGCCGTCCGTGAACGTCCGAGATCCGACCGCGTATCATTGATACATGATCTCATATTGAGATATGGAGTTAACAATTTCGATCTGTTGATGGTCCATCACCACGGCTCCGATCAGAAATGTTCAGCGATAGCAGTGACCTGTTCCGGTGAGAGTTCAGCCGCGTACAGTTCGAGGAGCGTCTGTCGGCGGCGATTCGACAGTGCTCGGGAGCCGCTTTCGAGCATCGAAATATGCGCCTGTAGAATGTCGTCCAGTTCGCGTTCGACAGCCCGCTGTTCGTATCCAGCGGCTATCCGAAGCAAACGCCACGCGAGCGGAGAGATATCAGTCGGTTCGATCGATCCCGATGCCGTCATCGATCGAATGAGACGCCGGATGGATCATAAAACGCGTGATGATACGTCGGTAGTCGCGTTCTGATCCGACAACATCCGATCGAATTCGTGGGCCGTCAAGTGATCGAGTACGACGCCGCGAAGGTCAGCGCAATGGCCGTCACGAGACCGGACGCCACGACGTACGCCACTGACCGCGGCTCGTACAACAGGTGTTGGTAGTATCCAGCCACCAACACCGCCTTGATCACTGATAACAGCAAAATCCCCGCTACGGCGATCTCGTAGCCGATCCCACTGAGTCCCTCGATCACTACCTGAACGGTTGCGAACGCGAACAACACGACGTATATCACGGTGTACAATTTCGTTGATGTCATTGTTTTTATATGATGTAGAACAGGGGAAAGAGGAACAGCCAGACGATGTCCACGAAGTGCCAGTACAGTCCGAAGTATTCGATTGGGCGCTCGTCGTTCAGATACGAGCCGTTGATGGCTCTCGGGATGAGATACAGCAGGATCAACAGCCCAAGGATCACGTGTAACGCGTGCAGGCCCGTGGTGAGGAAGAACGTCGAGGCTTGGACGTTACTCGACAGCCAAACGCCTTCATGGAACAGCTCGACCCACTCGATCCCCTTGTTGATGAGAAAGCCGATGCCGAGTAACAGCGTCGTGCTCAGTCCGGCGATGAGTCCCCACCTGCTGTTTTTCTCCGCCGCGACCAGCGCCAACACGATGCAGAAACTGCTTGTCAACAGAATGTACGTGTTGATTAGCCCTGGAATCGGGTCGTGGGGGACGAGCGTCCAGTCGGTCCAGCCGTATCCGACTCGGAGAAAGACGTACGACCCGATGAACGCCCCGAACAAGACGATATCCGAGGCGAGGAAGACCCAGACGCCGAGCTTCCCGTTTTCGATCCCTTCGAACGGCCACCGTTCTCCCCGTTCTGGTTCCGTTACGGAGAACGATTCCAACCCGAACCCGATCAATGACACCGCGCCGAACACGACGCCGAGTGCTGTGAGAACGGGGTAGATCCCGCCGGTTGTGATGCCCGACAATCCGAGGAAGAACACCAACGACGCGATGCCGATGAAGAAGGGCCACGGACTCGCGTGGCTGTCGTGGTGGTCGTGGGCTGTGCTTCCGGATTCGTCGTTGCTCACTGTGGTTCCGCCATCGGTCGACGTTTCCGGTGTGTCATCGTCACGAAACGCCAACGAGCCGCTTTCGTAGCTCGGAACGCCGGGGAAGTTCTCAAGCGGCGGCGGTGAGGGAACGGCCCATTCAGCCGTGGTCGAATACTCCCATGGGTTGCCGTCGACCGGTTCGCCGCGCCAGAGACTCCAGTAGCAGTTCCAGATCACGAGCAGAAAGGAGATTCCAAGTAAGAACCCACCGACTGTAGCGAGCTGGTGCCACGGGGTGAGCGCCGCCGGATACTCGAACACCCGACGTGGCGTTTCCCACGCAACGAACAGCGGGAAGTACAGCAGGTTGAACCCGACGAAAAACAGCCAGAATGTGGCCTTTCCGAGCCGTTTGTTGTACATTCGCCCCGTGAATTTAGGGTACCAGTAGAATATGCCACCCACGAGCGCCATCACTCCGGCCACCATCACGTAGTGGAAGTGTGCGACGACCCAGTACGTTCCTCGCAGTTGGTAATCAAGTACGACAGCACCGAGGAAGACGCCGGTGATCCCGCCGATGATGAACACCAACAGCGCTCCGAACGTGAACAGGAACGGCGTCGTGAACCGGATCCGTCCTTTCACCATCGTGTAGATGAGCGAGAACACCATCAGATCGAACGGCAGCGAGATCCCGATCGTGGTCACCATGAACAGCGTTTTGATCTGGAGGTTGATGCTCGTGAGAAACATGTGGTGCATCCAGACGAGGAAGCTCTGGAGCGCCACTAACACCATTGCGATGATGAACCATTTACGGCCGACGAGCCGCCGACCGGTGAACGTCTGGAACGTTTCGGCCATCGCTCCGAGGGCGGGGAAGAACACGATGTACACTTCAGGATGGCCGAAAAACCAGAACAGATGCGTCCAGAGCAGCGATCCGGGTGTCCCTTCGGCTGTGAAGTACGTCGTTCCGAGGATCCGATCGGAGCTCAAAATCAACAGCGCCGCCAGCAGCGCTGCGAACGCGAACAGCATCATCCACACTGTCAGCAGGATCGACCATGTGAACAACGGCATTCGAAACAGCGTCAACCCCTCTGCACGCATCCGGTGGAGTGTGGTGATGAAGTTCACCGACGACACTGTCACGGAGATCACGAACAACACCAGCGCCAACACAGTGGTTGTCGATCCGATGTTCGGCATGTAGGTTGGGACGTTAAGCGGGGCGTACATCGTCCACCCGCCCTCGAAGCTTCCACCCTGAAAGTACGAAATTCCGAGCAGTATCCCCGAAAAGAGGTACAACCAGTAGCTCAAGGAGTTGAGCCGTGGAAACGCGAGATCTTTTGCGCCGATCTGGAGGGGAACCACGTAGTTGGCGAAGCCGAACGCGAACGGCGAGAGAAACCAGAAGATCATTATCAGGCCGTGTGTCGAAACCGCCTGATTGTATCCCGTCGCGCTCAGTATATCCCCAACTGGCGTCAACAGCTCAACCCGCATTAACAGCGCCAGAACGCCGCCAAACACGAGAAAGAACAGTGACGTGACGAGATAGAGGATCCCCACGTCCTTGTGGTTCGTCGTGAGCAGCCAGTGTCGTACCGTTCCGAGTGGCGGGAGTTCGTCCCGCGTGAAAAACCGTCGGAGCCTGAACACTAGGGCGTTTTCAGTAGCCGACCCGTCTGGCGGCCCACCGCCGGACTGTACCGCACGATCGTCGTGTGTCTGTTGGTCCTCAGTCATTGTCAGAACGTGATAGCGACGCGTTGTGACGACGCTTCTGCACCCCCGTTTTCGATCCTGGTCTTAGTGGTCGACACGGCAGCCGCCGAGTTGTTCATCGCTGGTGCGTCAGCCCCCGTGTTCGCATACCACTGCTCGTATTCGTTTGGCTCCATCACGATCACGTCCGATTCCATCACGGAGTGACCCGACCCACACAGTTCGAAACACTGCGCTCGGTACGTGCCGGTCTCGTTGGGACGGAACCACCGTTGTGTTGTTTGGCCGGGAATCGCGTCCGCCTTCAGATCGAACGCCGGGATTCCAAAGGTGTGGAACACGTCTCCCGACGTGACAGTGAGTGTCACTGGCCGATCCTCAGGGACCCGCAGCGTGCTAGTCGTGTGACCGTTAGGATACTCGTACTGCCAGGAAAACTGAATACCTTCAACCTTAATCTCGATGGGATTTTCGGACGCGGGAGCGCCCGCCTCTACGTCGACGAGCAGCACGTACGCCCACCCAATGAGTGCGATAACGATGATCGCACTGATTGCGAGGGAGATAGCCAGTTTCTTCCCATCTCCGCCACCCTGTGGCAACTCACCGAGCTGGAGCGGATCGGTCATCGTGCCGTCCCGACCCTCTCGATCGCGGTACTTGTACGCGTTGTACACCATATAAGAGATCACGACGGCACCGACGGCCGTCCCTAGAATGAGGAACACACCAAAGAGCATCGAGAAAACGTCGTTCATCGTCCGACCGTTCGTCTGGAGAACAAGGTGTACGTGTTGATTGTTCACTGTCACCATTTGAGTAGTGAGTCCATGCATCAGGGACATCGATGGCACGGATCATGATTATTTCATAGATACTTATCTATTTCGCTGCCTGCGGAGCTGTGGCGGTGGTTCTTGATCATCTATTGACGATACAACGAGATTATATACAAGAGATGACGAGAATACATTAGTGAATGCGGACAGTGACGAGGATCATGGAGCGCGTCAACCCTGCAACCGAAACCGTGCTGGATCCCATCGACGAACACACCGACGCGGCAACCGAGGCGGCGATCGAGCGATCCGTTGCTGCGTACGAAACGTGGCGCGATCGATCGTTGTCCCAGCGCAGGACGCTGTTGGCGGCTGCCGGGGCGGAACTCAGAGAGAACACGACTGAGTACGCTGAGATCGCAACCCGAGAGATGGGAAAGCCGATCACAGACGCGATCGCGGAGATCGAGAAGTGTGCGTGGGTGTGTGATCATTACGCCGAGCAGGCGGACGCGTATCTCGCTGATGAGGTGATCCGGAGTGAATCGCACGCCAAAACGTTTGTCTCTCACGAGCCGATCGGGCCGGTGCTTGCGATCATGCCGTGGAACTACCCGTTTTGGCAGGTGTTTCGGTTCGCCGCACCCGCGTTGACCGCCGGCAACACGGGGCTGTTGAAACACGCCTCGAACGTTCCGGGCTGTGCGAAAGCCATCGAACGGGTGTTCGAGCGTGCGGGCTATCCTCGAGGCGTGTTTCAGAGCCTGATCGTCGGTTCCGACGCCATTTCGGGCATCATCGAGGACGATCGGATCCGTGGCGTAACGCTCACCGGCAGCGAACGCGCTGGCCGAGCTGTCGGCGCGGCTGCTGGGCAGGAGTTACTTCCGTCGGTGCTCGAACTCGGCGGCAGCGATCCGTTCATCGTCCTCGACGACGCCGATGTCGAGACGGCGGCCCGCGTCGGTACGCGAGCGCGCACGCTCAACTCCGGTCAGTCCTGTATCGCCGCAAAGCGGTTCATCGTCCACGAAGCGGTGTACGACGCGTTCGTCGACGCGTTCATCACGCAGATGGAATCGTTATCTATCGGTGACCCGACGGACGAAGCGACCGACATCGGTCCGCAGGCCCGAAAAGATCTCATGGACGACGTTCACGAGCAGATCCAACGGACCGTCGAGGCGGGTGGCACGCTCGAAACAGGCGGCGAGCCACTCGATCGTGAGGGTTATTTCTATCCGCCCACAGTCGTGACCGACGTGCCCCACGATTCCCCGATGGGTCGTGAGGAGGTGTTCGGTCCTGCAGCGGCGGTGTTCTCCGTGCCGGACGAAGAGACAGCCGTTGAGGTCGCCAACGACTCCGCGTACGGGTTGGGTGGATCGATCTGGACGGCGGATCTCGATCGTGGTGAGGAACTCGCACGCCGGGTCGAATCCGGCTGTGTGTTCGTCAATGAACTCACGAAGTCAGACCCGAGACTTCCGTTTGGTGGCGTCAAGCAGTCCGGATACGGCCGGGAGCTGTCCGAACAGGGCATTAAATCGTTCGTCAACGAGAAAACAGTCTGGGTCCAGTCGGCGGACGCCCAGCAGTGAACGGCACCGCGTCCGACACGGAGTCAGGTCACTTATACTGTTGGGTGCCTTGTCACCCTCAATGACTCAAACGCGCGTGACTCGGTTGTTCGGCGGACCGGGCTGTGGGAAAACGACAGCGCTTCTCGATCGGGTTGACGAAATGCTGGATTCCGGCGTGCGGGTCGACGATATCCTCATCGTTTCGTACACTCGTGCGGCAGCGGCGGAGGTGCGAGAGCGGTTAGCGGAGCGCCTCGACTGCAGTCCCCGGTCGCTCAAGGGGAACGTCTGTACGATGCACGCCAAAGCCTACGAACTGCTGAACCTCTCTCGCAACGACGTGGTTGGCGAATCCGATAAACAGGAGTTCTGTGAGGAGTACGGTCTGGATTACGAAGACGAGTACGATTCCTCCCGGCGGCGCTCGTCTAGATCGACGACGATCGGCAACAAGATTATTGCGACGAGCCAGTGGCTCCAGCGAACCAGCCGCGATGTCGCACAGTGGCACGACGTTCCGTTCCAGTGGGATGTCGAGACGGTTCGTCTTCCCCCAGAGACCGACCCCAACGCTCAGACGGGGAACAAGTACACGCCGACGTGGCCGACTGACGACGACCGTATCGACGTTCCACAGACGATTCGAGCGTGGCGAGGCTACAAGGGTGAGAACGATCTCGTCGGGTTTGCTGATATGCTCGAACGAGTCCGACAACGCTCACTCGTTCCGTCTGTCGATTATCTCGTGATCGACGAGTTCCAGGACATCACAACGCTCCAGTATTCGGTGTACGAGGAGTGGAAGCCACATATGGAGCAAGCACTCATTGCGGGCGACGACGATCAGGTGGTGTACGCGTGGCAGGGTGCTGATCCGACGCTGCTCCTCGAAGAGAACGGAGAGAACGTCGTTCTCGACACGTCGTATCGGCTGCCGTCCCGGATCCTCAACGTCGTGAACCGTGAGATCGATCACGTCGAGGAACGACAGGAAAAGGATTTTCAGCCGCGCACAGAGGGCGGACGGGTCGAAGCCGTGCGTGACCCCTCCATGTACGATCTGATGCGCAACGTCCGCGCGACGGTCGAAGAGAGCGATGGAAGTGTCATGGTGCTCTTTCGGGCACGCTACCAGATGTTTCAGTTCATGGATGAGTTCATCGATCAGGGCATTCCGTTCCGGACGATGACCGACCAGCGAATGTGGACCGACCGGCTTACCGACTACGTGCAGGCGGTCGAGGCGCTCGACGACGATGAACCGCTCACCGGTCTCCAAGCGCGCCGCTTGGCTGCGATGCTCGATTCGGCCGCGTTCGGCACCGGATCCCGCGACGAGATGTTTACGGCGATCGAGGACCGACAGGAAGCGCGCGGTGTCGACGATCTCACCGAGCTGGAGATCGAGCCATCGTTCATCAAAGAGTACGCTCCCTTCGCCCCAACTCGATCGAGTGCGGCAGATATGGCGCACAAGGTGACGAACTACCAGACGCGTTCGATGGGGGCGTACTTCGGCGGTCCGTACCAGAACGTCGATCGGGGGCGCGTCCGGATCGGGACCATCCACAGCGCGAAAGGCCGCGAAGCCGATCACGTGTTCGTCGCCACCGATCTGACTGAGAAGGTCGTCGAGCAGATGGTTGCGACCGTCGAGGATCCCACGGCGGTGCCGACTGTCGAGGAGTTCACGAAACACACCGATCCCGTTCCCACCCTGACCGACAATGAGCGACGCGTCTTCTACGTTGGGATGTCTCGGGCGCGCAAGCGACTCGTCCTGCTCGAAAACCTCGTTGACGGCGCTCCGACGCTTCCCATCGACGTGCTACTTAACAACCGGCCGTCAGACCACACGCTCGAAGAACTCATCGCTGACGCACAGGAACCGCCCGTCACGGCTAAATGACGGATCAGGACTCGTTTTTCTTGTCTGTCTGTCCGTTGTCGGTGGTCGTGATGGAGCCGACGACTCGCTGGGCGGCGATCGCCGGTAGATCGCCTGGTGTCGTGATGTACTCCTCTGCGGCGACCATCAACGCGGCGATCCCGACGAACACCCCGCCAAGCACGTATTGCCCCGACAGCAGAAACTGCGCCCCGAACATCCCGACCGGGAGGGCAAACGCGACCGTGATTGCAAGCGTTATGGTGTCAATGATCCCGTTTGGCATCCTGTTAATGCTGTTAGCAGCTATGCGTTAAGTGTCTATGGAACGCACTCGACTGCAGCCCCGTTCGATGTCGGCTCAGTTCCCTTCGATCGCGTCGATGACCATCGCAGCCGCGACGATCGCCTCCCGTGGGACACCGCTCGCGTCCTCGATCGTAACCGTGTATCGGTCCTTGATCGAGAATTCCCCGTGAACAGAACCGATGTGATCTCCGTTTGCGTCGGTGATCTCGTACTCGTGGGGGATGAGATGGAACAGAATACCGATATATGGGAGGTGGCGAAGCACATCAATGACCGTACTCGTGGAGTCGATCGTGGCAATGACCGTCTCGGTATCGGGATCACGAAGCTTCCACTCATGGGTAAACACGGTCCAGTTTTTATCGAGAACGATCACTGGTTCGTCCGTCACGTCGTCGGTGAGCGTATAGTTCCCAGCGACATCGAAAACACCGCCCGCTTGGACGGTAAACGCCGGCTCACCGTCCTTGTCGAGAAACGGGAACTCCTCTTTGAGCTTGAACATCTTCTGTTTGCCCTGTAGGACGAGATCGTCGTTCGCGTCGTACGCCTTGTACTTGTTCCGAATCAACGACTGAACGACCGTGTACTCAGAATCCTGCAGCTCAACCCCTTGGATAATGTCATCAGCATTTACTGACACACGCAGTCACCACAAGAATAATCATGAACTGATGTGTTATGTGTAACTATTAGCGGGGTTGGGTAGTGAACGGTCGGATGGCGGTGTGTGACACCACCGCCACCCACCTTCACTTTCACTCTGGTAGCGCATCGTTCAATACGGCGGGGTGTGCGTGGTGAGTATGATCACACGTTGCAACCGAGATCGACAGCGTTTCCCGGTATCGAGCCGTTCAAAGGACAATGAGTGAGTTCATCGAGGTCCGAGGAGCTGAAGAGCACAATCTCAAGGACATCGATGTGTCCATCCCCCGCGAGTCGTTCACAGTGGTGACGGGGGTCTCCGGCTCGGGGAAGTCGTCGCTAGCGTTCGAGACGGTGTACGCAGAGGGCCAGCGCCGGTATATCGAAAGCCTGTCGGCGTACGCCCGGAACTTCCTCGGGCAGATGGACAAGCCGCAGGTCGAAACGGTCGAGGGTCTCTCTCCTGCGATCTCGATCGACCAGAAAAACGCCGCCAACAACCCACGATCGACTGTCGGAACGGTGACGGAGCTACACGACTACCTCCGACTGCTGTACGCCCGTGTCGGGACGCCACACTGTCCGGAATGCGGCCAAGAAGTGGGTGAGCAGAGCGCCCAAACGATGGTGCGTCGGCTGTTCGATCTTCCTGAGCGGACACGCGCCAAGATCGCTGCGCCGGTGGTGCGCGACCAGAAAGGCGCGTTCGCGGATCTGTTCGAGGAACTCGTTTCGGCGGGATACGCTCGCGTCGAAGTTGATGGTGTCGAGTACGATCTCACTGTCGAAACGCCCGACCTCGACGAGAACTTCGATCACACGATCGATGTCGTTGTTGATCGCGTCACGATCACAGATGACGCCCGCTCGCGCGTCACTGACAGCGTCGAGACGGCGCTCGCTGAAGCTGATGGTGTGTTGAAGGTGATCCTGCCGGATCCACCCGAGAATGTCGAGCTGGGCGCGACAGCGCGCTCAACGGGCGATCTTTCGAACGCGGACGCCGACACTGCCTCCTCCGAGGGGGATCGCCTCGTCGTGGAGTTCTCCGAGGAACTCGCGTGTACGCGGTGTGGGATCGATCTTCCCGAAATCGAAACGCGGAGCTTCTCTTTCAATAGCCCCCACGGTGCGTGTCCGGAGTGTGAGGGCATCGGTGAGACCAAAGAGATCGACGAAGAACTCGTAATACGGGATCCCTCCAAGCCGCTGCGGGATGTCTTCGAGCCATGGAGCTACAACCGTTCGTACTATCAGACCCGGCTCGATTCGGTCGCGGCGCATTTCGATGTGAGCCTCGGCACGCCGTTTGCGGCGGTCGACTCAGAGATCCAACAGGCGTTTCTGTACGGCACCACCGAAGATGTCGTCTTCAAACGCCGGACGAAAAACGGCACCCGGCGGAAAGAACAGCCGTTCGAGGGCATCATTCCGAATCTCGAACGCCGGTACGTCGAAACTGATTCCCAGAGCACGCGCGAGCACATCGAGGAGTATATGGCGACCACGACGTGCCCAGCGTGTGAGGGTACACGGCTCAAACCCGCGAGCCGGGCGGTGCTCGTCAACGACACAGCGATCACGGAGATCAACCGGATGAGCATCGGTGACGCGCTTGATCAGTTCGACGGGTGGGAGTCGCAGCTGACCGAGCGCGATCGCATCATTGCCGAAGAGATCTTAAAGGAAATTCGTGCCCGGTTGGGGTTCATGTGTGAGGTCGGTCTCGACTATCTCACGCTCAATCGGGAGGCCTCGACGCTCTCGGGTGGGGAGAGCCAGCGCATCCGGCTGGCGACCCAGATCGGTTCCGGGCTGGTGGGTGTGCTGTACGTACTCGATGAACCGTCCATTGGACTGCACCAGCGCGACAACGACCGTCTCCTCAATACGCTCGAAGAGCTGCGAGATCTGGGCAACACGCTGCTCGTCGTCGAGCACGACACTGAGACGATGCGCCGAGCGGACAACATCATCGACATGGGACCGGGACCCGGAAAACGCGGCGGTGAAGTCGTAGCCAACGGCGACATCGAGGAGGTGATGGCGACCGAAGAGAGCATCACCGGTGAGTATCTCGCGGGTCACCGACAGATCCCTGTTCCCGACACACGGCGCGAGCCGAGTGGGCAGCTAACCGTTCGCGGTGCCCGCCAGCACAACCTTCGAGATCTCGACGTGTCGATACCACTCGGGACGCTCACGACGATCACGGGCGTGTCCGGTTCGGGAAAATCCACGCTGTTACACGACGTGTTGTACAATGGTCTCGTCCGGCGGATGAACGACACCGATGTTCACCCAGGGGATCACGACGACATCGAGAACGTTGACGACATCGAGACGGTGCGGCTCATCGACCAGAGTCCGATCGGGCGCACCCCTCGGTCGAATCCGGCGACGTACACCGGTGTCTTCGATTACATCCGTGAGCTGTTCGCGGACACGTCACTAGCCAAACAGCGTGGCTACGAGAAGGGTCGGTTTTCCTTCAACGTCAAAGGCGGTCGGTGTGAGACGTGTGGCGGACAGGGGACCGTCAAAATCGAGATGAATTTCCTCTCGGACGTGTACGTCCCCTGTGAGGAGTGTGGGGGGGCGCGGTACAACGACGAAACCCTCGACGTGACGTACAAAGATCGGACCATCGCTGACGTACTCGATATGAGCGTCGAAGAGGCATACGACTTCTTCGAACACGATCCACGCATTGGGCGTCGCCTCCAGTTGCTCCGGGATGTGGGACTCGACTACATGAAGCTCGGGCAGCCCTCCACAACGCTGTCTGGCGGGGAAGCCCAACGCGTCAAGCTTGCTGAGGAACTCGGCAAACGGAACAGCGGCGACACGTTGTATCTCTTGGACGAGCCGACCACCGGCTTACATCCTGCAGACGAGCGCAAGCTCATCGACGTGCTCCAGCGCCTCGTGGATGACGGCAACACGGCGGTCGTCGTCGAGCACGAACTGGATCTCGTGAAAAACGCCGACCACATCATCGATCTCGGTCCCGAGGGCGGAGAACACGGCGGCGATCTCGTGGCGACAGGAACCCCCGAAACCGTCGCACGGACCGACGACTCCCATACTGGACGCTACCTGCGCGATCTCCTGCCTGACGTAGAACTCGACGGCCCGAGAACGGAGACGGTTCGGGCGGCCGTAAGCGACGATTGAACACCATCACGACCGCCAGAACGCCCGGGTGAACAGCGCCAGAACGGGGATGATCTCGACACGACCGACCCACATCAACGCGATCATCAACATACAAGCGGGACCCCCCGCCGTTTACGGCGGGGAAGGTGACATGTGGTACTCAGTATCGTGATGCTTCTCTAAGCCAGTCTTGGGCTGGTTCACGAGGGGAGCGACGCGAGCCCGTGATCATCGAACACGGTCGTGAACAGTTTTCGCTGGACAGTTCGAATGTGCTGATAGAACGCTGGTGGAGAGATATCCAGCGTCTTCGCGATCTCTTCACCCGTTTGTTCGCGGGGAGATTCGAAGAAGCCGCTGTAGTATGCGGTCTGAAGCACCTCGAACTGCCGATCGGTAACGCGGTCGAGAAATCGGGAATAGACGTTTTGGGCCGCGGACTGGTCGATCGTCCGCTTCGATCGCAACTCCACGTTCTCGAACGCGTCCGTCACGAGGTGGGTGATGTGGCGGCTGTCAACCGTTTCAGGGATGTCGATGACGAGCGTCGTCGTCTTCGAATCGACCGATGCGCGCCGGAGGACAGCACCGTGATCGGCCAACTCCAAGGCGAGAAACTGCTCAGGGAGGCGGATCCGAAGCACGCCTTCGGTGTTGTCTGTACTGATCGGTTGAACATCATCGACGGCAACCAACTCCCTTGCAGCGCGCTCGACGGCGTCCATCGGCGCGCCCTCGACGGCGACGAAGAGGTAGCTGCCGTCTGTGGTCTGTCTAACGCCGCCGTGATACGTGAGTGTACAGTCAGCCGTCCGTGCGATCCGACTCAGGACGAACAGCGGATCGTCGACGATGAACCGAACCCGCGTGATCGACGTGGTAAGCAGCGCGTTTTTTCGTTCAATGGCGCTCACCGCGGACGCGATCGTTTCACCGAGCTCTGCGAGCACCGCTTGGGCGGTCTCATCGAAGGCGTTCTGTGTCTCAGCGTACACGCTCAACACCCCGTAGGTGAAGTCGTCGTACGCGATCGGAACGCTGAGAATCGAAAGAAAGTTCCGCGACAATGCTTCTTTTCTCCATGACTCCTGTCGGAATCTGTTGGCGACGTTTGTGATTCGCGTCACCGTCTGTGTGGTTCCTGTCCGTCCCGCCGGTTCAGTGTCCGACACACCGATCGGAAAGGAGAGACTGTCGAGATACCCCTGTTCTGTACCTGCCCACGCCCGAGGCGCTATCGAGTCGGTGGCGGCGTCCTCGACGCCGATCCACGCGAACGCGAATCTGTCCTCTGCGGTGAGCCGTCGACAGACGGCGTGCTCGATCTCTTCGCGCGTCTCCGCCTGAACGAGCGCCTGGTCGATGTCTCGAATGATCTCGTTGATCTGGTTAAGTGCTGTGAGTTCGGTGTTTCGGTGTTGAAGCTCGCGCTCTTGCTCGCGCAAGCGCCGCTCCCGTCTGATGCGGTCGAGTGCAGCTTCGGCCGTCGCAGCGAGGAGGTCGGCAAGTTCACGAGTAACGGCGTCGAACTGTCCAACAGCGGACGAGCCAGCGACGAACACACCATGATCGCCCAGTGGAATGTAGGCCCCGCTTCGAACGTCGGTTGCTTGATTTTCGAGGCGGGGCGAGTCGTGTACGTCCGCGAAAAAGAGCGCGTCGTCCTCGACAAAGCTGTAGCTCGGGAGCGTTGCAGCGTCGGCTGGCACTGCCGGAAGCGGACCGTGTAAGCGTTCCATCGGAGACGACTGAGCGACTGGTTCGAGCACGTTTCGGTCGGGATCGAACTGATACACCGCGCTCGCGGTAACGTCGAGCACACTGGAAACGTCATCAACGATGTGGTTGGCGATCTCTTGGGGTGTTTCAGCGTACAGGAAGTCCCTTGTCGTCTCCTGAAGCGTCGCTAACGCCTCTTCACGCTGTTTCCGTTTCGTGATGTCCCGACAGCTGTACAACCGGGTGCCGTCCTGAATCGAAACGGAGCGAACGTTAACCAACAGTGTGTGCTCCTGACCGGTTTTGTCCGTGGTCGTACACTCGATGTTTTTTAACACGCCCGCGTCCGAGAGTTCGTCCGGATCGAACAGATCATCTCCGAGGAGTTCGTCGATCGTGCTGAACTCTCGGATCTCCGAGGCGGTGTAGCCGAAGATGAAATGGACGTTCGGACAGATGTACGTGAATGATCCGTCGTCATCGGTCACCAACACCGTATCTGTCATGTTGTTGAGCGTTACCCGGTGCAGCTCCTCGGAAGAACGAAGCTCCCGGTAGAGTGAGACTCGTTCGGTGATGTCATCTCCCTCAATGACGATGCCAGCCAGCTCGTCCCCCGGAGCCTGCACCGGGAGCGCGGAGAGTTCGATAATCTGTTCATCGCCGCCAACGGTGGTGACGAGGCGGTCGGTCGCCTGGTCGTCGATAACCGAGCGAATAAACCGCTCGATCGGGGACCGTTCCGTCCACCACGGAAGATCCCAGAACTGCTCACCGGTGAGGGACGATACGTCGGGATCGATCATCGCAAGCGCAGTCCTGTTTGCTCGCTGTAGCTGGCCCGTAGAATCGAGTACCCATGTCGCGGTTTGGCTGTTTTGAAACACCGCCTCGAACTGTCTGGAGCGTTCCCGTCGCGTCTCCGTTCGCCACGCGTCACGCACCGCCCCCGACAGCCGGTCGATGATCTCCTCGGACGGCAGCGACGAGGGATCAGAGAGAGCGATATAATCAACGGCACCCGCCGCCATCGCGTCGCTAGCGATCCGCTCGTTTCCTGACGCAGTGCACAGGAGGATCGGCGTGGTCGTCGTCACTGCCTGGAGCAGGTCGATCCCCGTTCCGTCAGCGAGTTCGTATCCGGTCAAAACGCAGTCGACGGCGGACGCGGGGTGTTCTACCGTCGCTTCGACCGTCCGCAGCCGCCGCACTGACGCGTCAGTGACCGCAGTGAGCGTTTCCGCGAGATCATCCATCCACTCAGCTGTTCCAACCACTACCACGTCTGTTGTCGGTAGCGTGGTCGTCGAGGACGCCATCTGTTCGACATTTACCCCTCCGTAAGGGTCAATCTACTGGAGCCGTATCGGTCACCAGTTACGAGTCGGTAGCCATTTTTATTTGGGATCGCGTTGCTGGGATCGTGCGCGTTCTCAACCACCTCGAACTGGAATCCCGTCTCGATCGGAGCGGTATCGAAACGTCCGTCAGTCACCAACGCGCCGCACTCGAACGAACGGACGTGTCAGTCGTCACGTCGCCGTGGAACGGAGGTTCGACCCAACGAGCACTCGAACGCGCAGTTGACGGTGATGGGCCGATCGCGTCGATCGATCTGGCACACTGCAACATGATCGGCCCGAGTTCGGTGGCGATCGCGCAGTACGCTCGCCGTAAGGACATACCGTTGGTTCTCCATGCCCACGTCACGCGCGAGGATTTCGCTGAGAGTTTTCGCGGATCGACGGCAGTCGGACCGGCGCTCGAACGGTATCTCCGGTGGTTCTATTCACAGGCCGATCTCGTCCTCTGTCCGAGCCAGTATACGAAGGAGGTGCTTGAATCCTACCCGGTAGACGCACCGATCCGTCCGATCACCAATGGGATCGATATCGATTCCCTTTCGGGGGTTTCGTCGCTCCGCTCTGAGTACCGACAGCGGTACGATCTCGACGGACTGGTCGTGTTCGCACTCGGCAGCGTGTTCGAACGGAAAGGGGTGACGACGTTCTGTGAACTCGCCCAAGCGACGGAGCATGAATTCGCGTGGTTTGGCACCTACGACACGGGACCACAGGCCTCAACAACGGTGCGTCAGTGGACGAATGACCCGCCCGAAAACGTTACGTTCACCGGTTGGATTGACGACAAACGTGGCGCGTTCGCTGCTGGCGACGTGTATCTGTTCCCCGCAAAGGTCGAAAACCAAGGACTCGTGGTACTCGAAGCGATGGCGTGTGGCAAGCCGGTCGTCGTACGGGACATCCCCGTTTTCGAGGAGTATTACACCCACGGCGAGGACTGTCTCATGTGTAACACGCTCGATGAATTTCAGGACGCGCTCACGGAACTCGCGTCGGATCCACAACTCCGAGAACGACTCGGTGAGAACGCAAAAGAGACCGCCCGTGAGCACAGTCTCGATCGAGTCTCCGAAGAGTTACTCGATGCCTACCAGGAAGTCACAACCGTTTAGCCATTCCCCCGATTCTGAACGACCAGATGCGCCCAACGGTCGCAGCGTTCACAGATACGTATCTCCCAACAGTCAATGGAGTGACGTATACAGTCAAAGCGTGGCGCGACCACTGGCACAATCGCGGTGGTCGAATGGAGATTGTCTATCCAAAAAGCAAGCACACGCCCCAGCAGGGTGAACATCCCGTTTCGAGCCTTCCGTTCCCATTTTACGAAGGATTTCGAATGGGATTTCCACGGATCCCCGACGCGGTTCATGAAGCGGATATCGACATCGTTCACGCACACACTCCGTTCGGTGTGGGTCTCAGCGGGCTTCGAGTAGCAAACCGGGCGGATCTTCCGGTCGTCATGTCGTATCACACGCCAGCCGAGGAGTACGCCACGTACCTTACCGGCGCGCTCTCCAAGCGACTCGTCAACGCAGCGGCTGCGTATGAGGAATGGTTCCTCGACCGGGCGGATCACATCATCACGCCCAGCAAGAGCACCCGTGATCGCCTCGAAAGCCGTGTTGATGGACCGATCACGGTCATTCCCAATGGGATCGACACTGACCGGTTTGCGCCGGTCGATACCGAGGAGTTCCGCGATCGGTTCGGGCTTCCCGATGGGCCACTGGTCGGATACACCGGTCGCCACGGCTACGAAAAACGGTTGTGTGACATTCTCGACGCGACGGAAGAGCTCGATGTCACTGTCGTGTTCGGCGGCGACGGTCCTGCCCGGTCGAAGCTCGAAGCACGAGCGGCAACCGTCGACACCGATGTTCGGTTTCTAGGGTTTCTTGACCGCGAGGATCTTCCAGCGTTTTACTCAACGCTTGATGTGTTCGCGTTTCCGAGTCCGGTCGAAACGGAGGGTCTCGTCGCGCTCGAAGCTAATGCGTGTGGCACACCGGTCGTCGGCATCAACGCCGGTGCACTCGCTGAGACGATCACCGCGGGCAAAACCGGATACCACTTCGAACCCGAAGACATTGCGGGCTTCCGGCAGGCGATCCAGCGGGCGTTAGCGGAGAACGAAACGCTCGTCGACACCTGTCTTGCTCGACGAACGAAAATCGGCGTCGACAGCTCCCTCGATCAACTCGAAACAGTGTATGAGAGTGTTGGCTGATGGAATCCAGTTCTAGCCGATTAGCGGCGGTTGCGAAATCACGTGACGCGATTCACTTGATCGTGGCGTACTCCGATTCCTCGTTAAGCGCGAGGTTCGTCGCAATTTCTGCGTTTCGGACCGCGTACTGGGCAGTTTGCTGGAGACTCACCAGCACTTCTCGTACCCGGAGCAGATCGCGGTTGGGGATCTCGTCGATGTCGTTCAAGATCTCCTGTTCGCGGTCTTTGATCTCGGTGAACAGTCGTCGCACGTCGAGGGCCATGTCGTAGTCGCGTGCGACCGCACACGTCACTCCCTTTTCGGTGATCTCGTTCACTTGATCAGTGAACTCACGGATGCGACGCATCGTAGTATCGTCGATACCGAGCGTGTGATCGTCGGCGTCGAGCGCGATCTCCGCGATGTCCTCGGCGTTATCCGCCGTCAGTTCGAGGTTCTTCGCGATCGAGCGGTGCCCGATGAGCGCAAACCCGTCATCGAGTTCCAGTGCACGCGTCAGATTCGGGTTCTGGTGAGCGGTGAAGATGAGTCGGAGCAAAAGAACGAAGATCTTGTTCGCCTGTCGCTCGCGGTTCAGCGCGCGCTGTGCGAGATCGGGATTGCCGTGAGCCAACGCCCGGATCGCCTCGTTTCGCATCGTACGCCCCGTCGATTCCAACCGTTCAAGGAGATCCGCGAGGGTGAAATCCTCCGGATCGACCGAACACCGGATCGTGATGCGTTCGGGCGTCTCCTCAATGACGCCTAGTCCCATGAGTTGGGTCTCGGCGTTGTATACGGCGTTGATCGTCGTGCTTTCTAACGTTTCGTCGCCGTCGGATTCGACTTGAATGATCCGTCGTCCGAGCACGTACTGCGCAAGGATTGCACGTTCGACGGCGTCCGCTTCGAGGCTGTCAGCGTGAATGATCGCCTCCGATTCTTCCTGCTGGACTGACTCGGGCATCACCGCTAACATCCCTTTGCCACCCATGCGAAGGGAGACTTCATCGCCCTTGTTCACGTTGTACTCCTTGGCCCACTCGGCGGGCAGCGTCATCGCCAGCGTGGACGGACCAAGGCGTTGGACCTTTCGTGTTTCCATACGGCGGTTCGTCTCTCCATGCCCTTAAGGATGTCTCAATGTCAGTGAATGCCTCATGGGCGTGTATACTGTCCCCCCGAATCCTCCCATTGATATTACCGATACTAATTCACACGATCTCAAGCAATCGATGTTCGAACCGGCCGACGCGGACCTTCTGCCAGCCGCGGAGCTCCGCGTCGAGATCGGGATCGTCGGTGTCGACTCGGAGCACGCCAAGATCATTGAGCTTGGCGTTCGAAGCGACGACAATGACTTCGGAGCGGCGGATCACCGCCGGAGAGAGTTGCTGATTGCCGCGCCCGAACACGAACCCTTGTCCTCCGATCGGCGAGACAACGACGGCGTTGTGCTCGCCTAGTGCGTCGAGGATTTCAGCTTCACTGCCATCGCGCACGAGCAGCTCATCGGATGACTCACCCGCTCGCCATACGTCGACGCCGAGCGGCGAGCCATCGATACCAAGCCGGCCTTCAATTGTCCCGACGGTGCTGCCTGGACCAAACACGTACGTTGTTTTGGGATCGACATCGGCCATGAAGCCGGCAGCGAGATTGTCGACGCTGCCACCTCCCTGCTGTTTGCTCGGTTGGACGTCCTCCCCGACCGGAACCGAAACGACCGCCCTGAGTTCGGGATGGACCTCACCGGAGCGGTAGCGCTCCTCGTTGATGTCGTTCACTTCGCGCTGTTCGGTCCGGTCGTAGGTGGCCCCGATCCGACCGGCAGCACGCGGCGTGACCGCAAACACTGAGGAGTAAATCTTCACGCCCGCTGGCACCCCGAGCATTGGTGTGTCGTTCCCGGCAGCTGTGATCGTTTCGGCCACGTCGACAGCGGTGCCGTCACCACCGACGAACAACACGAGGTCGACACCACGGTCGAGAAACGCCGCAACCGCTTGTCGTGTGTCCTTGGCGGTCGTCGCATCCGGTGGATGAGCGACGACGGTCGGAGCAATATCGTCGAGTGCCGCTCGGACCGCCGCCGCACCCATCTCACCGCCAACGGTCGTGATGCGAAGATCCGATGCGTGCGATCCGAGTGATTCGAGGGCAGTCCGCGCTCGCTCGGGTGCACGAGGTTCGGCTCCCCGCTCGCGGGCTTGTTCGACCTTGCCGTCGGTTCCTTTCAATCCAACTCGACCACCCATCCCCGCGATCGGATTCACCACCACGCCGATGTGTCTCACAGCAGTATGTACGTCACGATAGCTGAAAAACGCCTCGAACCGGCGGATCGTCGGCTGTGGCCGGGAGTAATCCCGTCGTTTTATGTTTTCTGGGTTCGTCTACGGACGTGACTATGAATCTCGTATTACAGTCCACGACGTATCCTGGACTCGTCAACGGTGCTGGTTACCTGTTGTTCTTCGGTGGACTCCTCCTCATCGCCGCGTGGCTGTCGTTGCTCACGCGGTCTCAACCCGTTCAGTGAGCCATCGGGCGGCTTCGTTCACCGTGTTCTCGTTTTGTCCCCGGATCTTAACGCGGACGTACTCACCGGGGTAGCTTCCAACCGTCACGTCGAACCGGTCTCTGAGTTCTTCGAACCGATTGAGCAGCGCGCTTTCCGGTTCGTCGGCGGTCACGGTTGCGACGTGCGTCTGTGGCCCGGAAAAATCCGCTTCGATCCGTTCGAACATCGCTTTCATCTCCGCAGGCACGCCCGGCAGAACGTACACCGACTCAAGGACACAACCCGGTGCGACACCGACATCGTTGTGCAACGGCTGTGCCCCGGCTGGGAGATCGGTGGTTCCCGCCGCGAGGTCGTCTCTGGCGTACCCTCCGTGGGTTTCAAGCCACGACTGCGCGTCGTCGTTCAGTTTGAGCGAGCGTCCGAACGCAGCGGCGACGCCGGCCATCGTGCGGTCGTCGTGAGTTGGTCCCAGCCCCCCCGTGATGAGAACCACATCGTACTCGGCGTGGTGCTCGTTGACGACACGAGCGATATCAGCGACGCGATCAGGAACGGTCGTGATCCGTTGGATGTCGACCCCCCGACCCACGAGCTGTTGGGCCAACCACGTGGCGTTGGTGTCAGTTGTCTCTCCCGCAAGGAGTTCGTCCCCGACCGTGACGATGGCGGCCTGCATACGGGCGGTAGGCGTGGCTCCGTCAAAAATCTGGAGGTGAGTCCGAAAAACCGGTGTCGATCGCTATCCCACAACGACAGTGTTCATCGATACGCGTCGGTGTGTGATCACCTCGAATAATGACCGAACACCGTGGCTTCGATGTTACGCAGGTGCTGACCGATCGAGCCTGCTGTGATGTCGAGGCGTTCTGCAATCTCTCCGTGGGTCGTTTGTCGCGGATTCTCGTAGTATCCCATTGCAACGGCTCGCTCTAACACCTCTCGTTGACGGGACGTAAGGTTGGAGAACAGGTGGTTTATCGTCGGATGGTACTCACCAATCTCTTCAATCTCTACGTCGACACCGTCCGGTGAGTCGGTGCTCGCCGCAGCGAACGAGTCTGCTGTCCCGATCATGGTGATTCGCTGGGCACCGTCTGCCGTGTATTCGACGGGCATCTGCACGATGAACTCCGAGGAACGCTGATGTTCGATGAGATGGCGGTTCAGATCGTTCGGTTCGACTTGACTGTAGCCAAATCCGGCCTCCGTTCCAACGACGGCACACTCGATCACGGCCGGGGACCGAGTCAGGATGTTTCGATACCGCTCCAAATTCCCTCGCACACGGGACAACATTGCGAGCGTGCCGTCGTCAAGCAGTTCGAAATGATCGATCGCCTCACGCGTGATGTCCGGTGCTTCGGCGAGTTGTCGTCCGACGGGATGGAAATATCCGCTCGTCGGTCGCATCGTGATCGTTACGTACCGCATCGACGGCTGTTTGGAGACCATAGATGTTCGTCAACTCGATCGGGGATATTAAACGAATTCGCATACGATACAGTAGATCCTTCGAGCGAGCTGACGTTTCTCTAACTGATGTATCCACCGACCGTCTGGGTGTGGAGTGAAGAGCGCACTCGAACAGAGCGATCGTCTGGAGGGCCACGCTAATGGCCCGGAATGCAATCGAGCGGCCGCCTGGCCCGTCGGGACTCCCCCTCTTCGGAAACACGTTCGCGTTCGTCCGTGATCCACTCGCTGCGCTCCAGCGGTGGGCGAACGAGTACGGCGATATCGCGTATCTTCGGTTTCCGGGACGATCGACGTATTTGCTCACCGATCCAGAGCACATCGAGCGGGTGCTCGTCACCGAAAGTCACACGTTCACCACTGGCGATCTCAGACGAGACGCGTTCAGTGGCATCGAAGACGAATCACTCGCGGTGAGTGAGGGTCAGACGTGGCAGCGCCAGCGCCAGCAACTCCAGCCGGGGTTCTACCGCAAGCGAATCACGTCCAACGCTGAAACGATGGTGAAACACGTTGAACAAACAGTCGATAGATGGCCAATTGGAACAACGATAGATGTCATGCGGGAAATGGATCGTCTCACGCTGGCAATTCTCACGACGACGCTGTTCGATCACGAGATGCATGAGAATCAGGCTGTCGTGCGCACTGCTGTCGATACACTGATACAACAGACCGATTATTCCGAGATCGGAACGATCATTCCAAACTGGATACCGACGCCTGCCAATCGTCGTTTTCAGCAGGCGACGAACGACCTCCACTCTCTCATTGAAGATCTCATCCGCGAGCGGCGGCACACGGACACGGACGGCGACGATCTACTGTCACTGCTTGTCGGCACCGACGATACGACGGACGCAGACGGAGGCCTCTCGGGGACGGAACTGCGCGACAACATTGTCGGCTTGCTGCTGGCGGGCCACGAGACATCTGCATTGGCACTGACGTACACGTGGTATCTCCTCTCGAAGAATCCCGCCGCTCGACGGCAGCTCCACACCGAAATTGCCGACGTATTGGACGGCACAGCACCGACGGCCGATCAGTTGCCCGAACTCGAATACACCGAGCAGGTCCTGCTTGAATCGATGCGTCTCTATCCGCCGATATACGGGATCGCTCGTGAGCCAGTGACGGACGTGACGATCGGCGGTTACACCGTTCCGGCGGGCGCAACGATAACGATCCCCCAGTGGGTCGTCCATCACGACGGCCGATTCTACGACGACCCGGACGCGTTTCGGCCCGCTCGGTGGTCGGCTGAGCGGGACAGCGAACGGCCCGAATTCGCATACTTTCCGTTCGGCGGCGGCCCACGCCACTGTATTGGCGATCAGTTCGCTCTAATGGAGATGAAGCTCGTGCTCGCAACGATCGCACAACGGGTTTCCTTAGAGTTGGTGTCGGACGCTCCGTTGGACTTCACCGCGTCTGTCACGACGAGACCGACTGCCCCGATCGAGATGGTCGTTCGAGATGACACTGTCTGAGATCAGTCATCAAGCGGTGACGTGTCATCATCGTTTCAGGCGTGGGTTCTCGGTGGATGTCTCCGCGACTGATTTGTTCCCGTTTGCCGACACGAACCGATCGCCGACAAAGCTACGATCACATCCGCTTCAACATTGGAATTCCGGTGATTTCGAACGCGGTTTCGAACATCTCGACGGTGGCCGCCACAAGCACGAGCCGGCGTTCTCGGGACTGTTCTGCGTCGAGCACTCGGTTCTCGTGGTAGAACTTGTTGAACGTCCGCGCTAGATCCAGTAGATACTGTGCCAGCGGTGCGGGATCGTACCGTTCCTCACAGCGTTCCAAAACGAGGGGATAGCGCGCCAACCGGACAGCGAGCTGGTGGTCGAACTCGTTAAACGGCTGGTCTGCGACCGCGCTGGGTTCGGACACGTCGGTATCGGCTTCATGTAAGATGTTCCACGCGCGCGTCGCCGCATACTGGACGTACGGGCCGGTATCACCTTCGAGCGACGTCGCCTGCTCGGTGTCGAACGTCGTGTTTTTCGTCCGGCGTTTGGCGATGTTCTCGAACCGAACGGTGCCAAGCGCAACGCCGTCGGCGATCTCGTCGGCCGTTTCCTCATCGAGCGTGAGATCGTTCTCCTCGACCACCGACCGCGCGTTCTCGCGCACCCGGTCGAGCACGTCTTCGGCAGTAATGAGCCGTCCCGCGCGGGTCGACATGCTCCCCTCGGGCAGGTCGATCAGGCCGTAGTCGACGTGCGTGAACTGAATATCGGTGTAGCCGAGCTTCCTGGCCGCAGCGAACAGCTGCTGGAAATACTCGCGCTGCTCGCTGCCGACCACGTACAACAGCTCGTCGTACCCCTGCTCGACGCGGTACGCGATCGTGGCGAGATCCCGCGTGCCGTACGTCGTCGTGCCGTCGCGTTTGGTGATCACGAACGCCTCGTAGTCACCATCGTCTTCGTCGAGATCGATGTCCGCATCGGTACGAACGTCGGCCTGTTCGGGATCCTCGACGTTCGTGAGGTCGTCGTCGTAGATCGGAACGACGTACGCACCGTCATCGGTCTCGATGGCGATCCCATTGTCGATCGCAGTCTCTCTGATCTGGCTCGTCCAGCTCTCAGTCACGTAGAAGCTCTCGCCGTGCCACGTGTCAAAATCGACACCGAGTCGATCGTACGTGGCGTCGAACCGACTCCGACTCGCGTCAGAAAACCGCTCCCACAACGCACGTAGTTCCGCGTCCCCCGATTCGAGTGCTGCGAAATACTCCCGGCCCGTATCACGCAACTGTTCTACGTCCGCTTCGCGGCCCGATTCTTCGAGTTCAGTTTCGTGCCGGCCGTACCGCTGGTACAGTTCCAAAAGGTAGTCGATCGGTTCCGCTTCGAACCGCTCGGTGTCCTCTGCCTGTTCGAATTCATAGAGGAGATGTCCGAACTGCACGCCCCAGTCACCGATGTGGTTGTCCCGGACGAGATCGTAGCCCCGCGCCGCGAGCACGTTCCCAAGTACGTCACCAAGTACCGTGTTCCGGAGATGTCCGATGTGTAACGGCTTGGCGATGTTCGGAGAGGAAAATTCAAACAGAGCCGACGTGCCCGTGCCCTCAACAACACCGTATTCGGAGCCTTCGTCAAGGATCCGTTCGAGCGTCTGCGTCGTGAACGTCTCGTCGATGTGGAAATTGATGTACCCGCCAGCGGTCTCGATGGTGTCGATTCCCTCGATCGGTCCTCGGTCTCGGAACGCGTCAGCGAGATCCGCCGCAATATCGGCTGGCGGTCGACCGAGTTCAGACGCCAACTGGAACGCGATGGGCGTCGCCAAAAGTCCCTTTCCCGCGTCGGTGTACTCGTTGATTTCGATCGGGTCGGTCGTCGTCGCCGCTGCACACCCCCACTCTTCGAGTATCGTCGTCATATCCTCGATGATATGATCACGTAAAACCTGCAGCATACACGTAGTGGCGATTTGGGTGGTTGTCGGTTTCAATCTATGGAAAATGGATCACACAACCGTTCCGACCGTTCTGAGATCGCTGAAGAGTTCGACAACGTAAAGCGGCCGGTCTGGAAACGATCTGTATGGAGTATTACGAGGCCGCGAACTTCCTGTTCGACCTCAAGCGATACCCATCACGCAAGGGTACGGAGGCGACCCGGGCGCTGTTGGCCGCGATGGACGATCCCCACGAGGAACTCACGTGCGTACAGATCGCGGGATCGAACGGGAAGGGGAGCACCGCACGGATGGTCGAGCGAGTGCTCCGGGAAGCCGGTCTTTCGGTCGGTCTGTTCACGTCGCCGCACCTCACCGACGTGCGAGAGCGGGTCCGGGTGAACGGTCGCAAGATCAGAAAACAGGCGGTTACGGCGTTCGTTTCGGAGATCCGCGAATACGTCCTCGATGCTTCAAGCCAAGGAGCGGCACCGACGTTTTTTGAGACACAGACGGCGCTGGCGTTATGGGAATTCGCCCGCCAAGACGTGGACATCGCCGTATTGGAGGTTGGTATCGGTGGCCACCACGACGCGACGAGCGTCGTCGATCCCCTGACCAGTGCCGTCACGTCGGTGACGCTCGAACACACAGCGCTGCTCGGTGACACGCGGGCGGAAATCGCCCGTGACAAGGCCCACGTCGCTGGTGAGTTGCCCCTCGTAACCGGTGAATCGGAGGAAACACTAGCGGCGATACGGTCGGTCGCGGGCGAGGTCCACACCGTCGGCTCAGGAAGCGACACCGATGTTCAGGCGCGGTATGAGGGACGGGATGGACTGACCGGAACCGTGACGCTCACCGGATCAGACTGGTCGGTTGCGGCGTCGTTGCCCCAGCTTGGCGCGCATCAGGCAGTGAACGCCGGGATTGCCGCAGCACTGTGTCGGCAGGTGGCCGACGTCACCGAGCAGGCGATCGTTCGCGGACTGGAAACAGCGTACTGGCCGGGACGGTTCGAGATCATGAGTCAGGAGCCACTCCTCGTGTTAGACGGGGCGCACAATCCCGGGAGCTGTGCGACGACGGCCGAGACGCTCGACTCGTTCGACTACGACGAGCTTCATCTCGTGTTCGGGGCGCTGAGTGATAAGGACCACAGGGGAATGGCCGAGACGCTCCCGGAGGCGGCGACGGTGTACGCCTGCGAGCCGTCGATCGATCGCGCGGAGGACGCCGACGCGCTCGTCCGTGCGTTTGATACCGATAGCACCCGCGTTGTTCGATCGGTCGTTTCCGCGGTTGAATCCGCGCTTGACGCCGCTGCTCCCGAGGACTGCGTACTCGTGGTGGGATCGCTGTACACCGTATCGGAAGCCCGCCAGCGGTGGGTGGGAACCCAAACGCCAAAGCGCGTCTCCAGCATCGCAGACGCACGCGCTGCGCTCACCGAAGCGGATGTCACACAGGCCGGCGTCTGGCGAATGCGAGGCAAAGGCGTCCACCGAGTCGTGAAGCTACGGCTGCAGCCGCGTCAGGCCCGGTTTCTCAAAGAGGAGTTACTCAGTCTCGGCGGTGAGTGTGCGATCTCGGGCTGTTCCTCGCACACGCACGAACCACGGTATTTGGACGTGGTTGCGATGGGGACGCTCGCGCAGTTCAAGCGACTCATCGAGAAACTCGACGGACAGCCCCACGGACTGGCAGTAGTCGGGGACGATCTCAAACAGACGCTCGACATCGGGACCGCCCCCGAGAAACATGGGTATCCGTGGGATGACCGAGTGGCGGTGATGGGAATCGTCAACGTCACTCCAGACAGCTTCCACGACGGTGGTGCGTACGACACAGTCGAGGCTGCTGTCGCCCGTGCTGAGGAGCTAATCGAGGACGGGGCGGATATCCTTGATATCGGTGGGGAGAGCACTCGCCCCGGCGCGGATCCCGTTCCGACTGAGACCGAAATCGAACGCGTCGTTCCGGTGATTGAGCGACTCGCTGATCGCAACGCACTGGTGTCGGTTGACACGCGCAAGGCAGCGGTGGCGCGTGCAGCACTCGAAGCCGGCGCGGACATACTCAACGACGTTTCGGGACTGGCCGATCCCGATATGCGTCATGTGGCGGCCGACTACAACGTGCCGACTGTCGTTATGCACAGTATCGAGGCACCGGTCGATCCTGAAACCGATGTGACGTACGACGACGTGGTCTCGGACACGATCGACGAACTCGCTGAGCGCGTACTGCTCGCGGAAAAAGCCGGGCTTGACCGTGACCAGATTATCGTCGATCCCGGGATCGGGTTCGGGACATCGGCAACAGAAAGCTTCGAACTCCTCGGTCGCGTCGGGGAATTCCACGCGCTCGGCTGTCCCGTGCTCGTCGGCCACTCCCACAAATCGATGTACGACCGCGTCGACCGCGCTGCCGGGGAGCGACTCCATGCGACCGTTGCCGCGACCGCCATCGCGGCCGAACGCGGCGCAGACATCGTCCGCGTTCACGACGTGAAAGAGAACGTTGCCGCCGTTCGGACCCAACGAGCGGCGTCCGATCCGGACGCCTGAACGCGTCGAACGACGATCACCTTCCACTGCTCGTTTCTAATACAGCCGATCGCCCCGGAGCCACCCGATAACGAACTGCCAGAGCAACCCGAGACTGGCGAGACTGCCACACAGGATTGCGATCAGTTCCTCCAGCCGTACCCACCCCGGAAAGACGAAGCCTGCCCACGATTCGAGCGACTGGATCCGGTTGATGAGCGGGTGTGTCCGATCGATAGTGGTGTTGTTTCGGTGCGTGAGATCCCTGACCGATTCTTCCGGAACGCCGAGCCGATCGGCCTCGTATACGATCCCACGGCTGTCGCGGAGTGAATATCGCCACACGATCGTTCCGTTGGGGTTGATTTCGAGGACGCGGAAGTTCCGAGAATCAGTGACGAGGGTGTTTCCGTTCGGGAGCCGATCTGCGTCCCGTGGCCATTGGAGTCCGCGATCGGCCGGTCCGTCGTACAGCCAGTGAATCTCTTCGGTGTCAGTATCGAGTTCAATCACGCGGTTGTTCTCGCTGTCAGCGACGAGCATCGTATCGTTGTCGAGGCGCTGGGGATTGTGTTGCTGGTTGAGAAGATCGGTGTTGCCGGGCTTGCCGATAACATCTACGATGTCGTTCGTTCGGGGATCGACTTCGAGTACTGCGTCGAAGTTCCGTATCGAGAGTTGGAAATTGCCGTTCGGACGCTTGTCGATGTCGTTCATGTGGGTCCAATCCGCCTCCGGATGCTCCTGAGGCGGTCCCCCATACTGTTCTTGGAACGCGCTTCCAGCACTGAGATGATCAGTTGCGTTCCACGACCACGTGATGTCACCGTCCTGATCGACCGTGAACGCACGACTGTTCCCCATATCGATGATCGCTGTCTGGCCGTCGTCGAGTCGATCCGCGTCGTGGACTTCGTGATGAGCGATGAACGCGTCGTACCAGTCGTACTCCCACACGACGGTGTTGTCCGCTGGATCCAACTCGACGACGCGGTTGTGAACACAGCTTTCCTCGGCACCGGATCGGTAGGCTTCTGGACAGTCATCACCGGTCACTTCTGTCGCAACCGACATGAGCACCGTATCGTTGTCCGTCACCTCCCCGTCGAACACCCGGGAATTCGGCTGATCGTACGTCCACACCGTCGTCCCGTTCGGAGCGACGATCCGCGCCGCGCCGCTGTTCGAACCGAACCAGTCGTGTGTCTGGATAGTGATCAGCGTGTTTCCAGGCGACAGTATCCCGGTCGTGTCGTTGTCAAAGGCGTAGCCGATGTCAGTGTCGGTGTTGCCAAGGGACGCGTTCGCCTCTCCCGGCGGTGAGGGTGATCGCTCACCACTAACAGCTCCGAGAACGACGACGACCGCACAGAGGAGAATGATCGTTCCGAGTAAAACCATGCGCGGGCGGCGGTCAACGGGCTCCGACGACGGATCGGGGCGTCCGCGACTGGGCAACAAACGTTTCGGCTCCATACCAGAGATCGACCAGTGTCAGCACCTTCCTTATTTCGACGGTAGAGACAGAGAAACGTAAAGTGTGGTACTATTACACTGGATCCTCACTTGTTCGAGCGAGGCGTGAAGAGGGACTAGAGACCGAGATGTTCATTGGTGTGGTCTGGATCTGTATAGTCGTATGCTCAGGGAGAACGCCCGGTCGATCATCGCTGGATTCGTTGGTTCACTGCTTGTGCTCGCAGCGATATACTGGTTCGTCGGTATCAACCAGACCGTCTCGAAGCTCTCGATGGCCGACACCGGGGTTCTTGTGCTCGTGTTTGTGGGTGCGGTCTGTTGGATCGTTTCGTGGGGGTTAGCGCTCCGAACCGTGCTCGGAGTGCTCGGCTCGACGATTTCGCCATTGAAGGCGACAGCGATCTTCTCGGGCGTCCTGTTTGCGAACAACGTAACGCCGTTCGGGCAGGCGGGTGGAGAACCGATCAGCGGGCTGTTGATCTCGCGAGCCACTGATCGACGCTACGAAACGGGGCTTGCGGCCATTGCAAGCGTTGATGCGCTCAATTTCATTCCGTCGATCGTCCTTGCGGTGTGTGGCGTGGGCTATTTCTTCGTGACCACGACGTTCGTCGGAGATCTCCGGTACGCCGCAGGCACGGTAGTCGTGCTGGCGCTGCTGGTTCCGATGGGGTTCTATCTGGGGTGGCAGCATCGATATCGACTCGAACGCGCTACTGTCGGCGCTCTCACGCCGGTCGTGCGGTTCGTCCGGCACACGCTGCTACGGCGCGAACCGCTCGGACAAGCGGCGATCGAGCGCCGCATCGAGGGGTTTTTCACCGCCATCGAGCGCGTCGGCTCGACCCCCCGGAAACTGGCGCTCGCACTCGGCCTGTCCGCACTCGGCTGGCTTGCCCAAGCCGCCTGTCTGTGGCTGTCGCTGTTCGCACTCGACCACTCCGTTTCTCTGAGCGTTGTGCTCATCGCTGTCCCGCTCGGCGCGATCGCTGGCGTCACACCCCTTCCCGGCGGACTCGGTGGTGTTGACCTCGTGCTCATCGGAGTCATTAGCGCGCTCGTTACAATCAACCAACCGACTATTGTGGCTGCGGTTCTCATCCACCGGGCTGCGGTCTATCTGTTTCCGACGATCGTCGGCGGCGGTATCACGGCTGCGATCGCAAGTCGGTGAGCGATCAGTTGAGCTGCCGTCGGACGCTGGATGTGAGACGCTGAAGCATAGAAGATGAGTGTTCGGTGCGCGTCGCCGTGGTGTACTCCCGCTCCAGAGAGCCATCCTGTTGGTAGCTCAACAGTCCGATGTCGTGGTTCTGGGCGAGTTCTTCGGCTTGTTTGGTGACCGTTCCAGATGTCGAGACGAGTACGGATCTGGCATCTACCGCCGCTGCGGCCGTGTGGAGCCGCTCAACGTCTTCTTGCTCCGGTCGTTCGTGAACGGCACCAATGACGCGGTCGCCCAACAGGTCGTCCTCTCCGTACAGATGGACCGGCGTCTCCGTGCTGTCGTTTCGAATGTACGCGTCCACTTCCACCGTGAATCCTCGCTCGTCGAGCATCTCCGCCAGTGCCTGACGTGCCGACAGTTGTGTCGTGAGCCATTGCCGTCCGTACTGTTCGAAGCCGTAGCTGTAAAGCACCCACTCGATCGCTTTGTGTGGCTCGCACACCGACAGACACTCCCGACACCGGAGCGCTCCCACTGAACCGGCCGCAGACTCGCCACACGTCTGACAAACGTGTTGCTGTAACACTTCCATCTGTTCCGGACGGACGGCGAGCTGACAGTCCGGACAGGCGTATTCGCCCTCGCCCACCCGAAACTGCTCTTCTGGCGCAAGACAACCGCACTCGACGTGTTTGTACAGTTCCTGCTCGATCGTGTTCTGTGAACCGCACTCTGCGCAGACGGTCGTATACCGCATCCCGTCGCGCCCACACTCGGGGCAGACGTAGGCTTTCTCTCGAAACTCTCGATACAGTATGTCTCGTCGCGCCAGCGATTCTAACACTGAATAGGCATCTGGATCATTCGCGTCGAGGTGTTGCTCCACGTCCGGATAGCTCACCTCCCCCTCCTCGTTGATTACTGGTGAAAACTCCTCGACTGTCCCGTCTGCCAACGTCTCCAACAGACGAAGTACCCCTGGTGTGGCCATGCGTTTCATTATTCGATAGCTCTCCAACCTATTAACTCCTATTCCATGTCCGTTGGTAGAATTTTACGACCCTTCTAGAGCGGGATTGATGCTATCACTGCGGGTGTGAAACGGCTTCGAGCTATCGGCGGGTTTTCCTTACCTGCGCTCGACGCGAGTGATGATGGGGGACGAAAGTAGGGCACGAGTGCTTTGGTTCACTCCAGACAAGCCCGAACATATCAGTGTCGGTCGTCGTCGGATCGCGCAGCGTCTCGAAGCGGATGGCTACCGGGTAACGGTGTGTGGGACGACGCTCGGGACAGTGCGGTCGGCAGTAGGCCACCGGAAGCGGTACGACGCGGTGATCGGAACGACGCGAGCGGGTGCCGTGGCAGGGATGTTTCTGTCGGCTCTCGGTGGGCCGCCACTCGTCGTCGACCACGTTGATCCGATCGAACAGTTTGAGACCACCCATCCGTGGTGGGTAGCCGTTCCCGTACGGTGGCTCGAACGGGTTGCGTTCGCCGTCGCCGCCCATGTGCTGTACGTGTACAGCGAGGAGCGCGAGCGGGTGCGTCGATCGTCTGAATCGGTTTCGAACACCGATCTTCCGGTCGATTACGATCGCTTTGCTGATCCGTCCCAAGAGCGCGTCGCAGTCGCTCATGAGCGGCTTTCGTCGCTCGACGCGGAGCGAACCCTCATCTACGTCGGTGGTCTCGAACCCATCTACCACATCTCTGCGTTACTCGACGCGATGTCGTCGCTGCCGGCATGGACGCTCGTCGTGCTCGGAACCGGTTCGCTCGAACCCGAGGTTCGACGCGCGGCAACCGAACGGTCGAACGTCGTGTATCTCGGCACCGTTCCCCACGAAGACGTACCGGGCTATCTCCACGCCGCCGATGTCGGCGTCTGTCTGGTCGACGATCCACACACGCTGAAGGTGCTCGAATACGGGGCTGCTGGCCTGCCAGTCGTCCAGCTTGCTGGACGAGCGGAGTCGCGTCTGGATGGGCTGGTTACCTTCTGTGAACCCACGCCGGCGGACATCGCGCGCGCTGTTCAGTCCGCCGCTGATACTCCCCGATCAGGGGCGCTGCAGACGTTCGTCCGACAGTTCGACGTGGAGACCGTCGCTGACGACTACGCGAACGCACTCGAAACGGTGATCACGGCGTAATGTCGACCGATTCATCGGTTCAGGAGATCGTCCCACGCGTCGAGATACTGCTGGGCCGCACGCTCGGTGTAGTCAGTCATCCGCTCCCTACTCGCGATCGAACGGGCGGCTCGGTGGCGTGGCTCTGAGAGCAGTTCACTCACAGCGTCTTCGATTCCGGCCGGCGTCGGCGGACAGAGCTGTCCCGCGGTTCCGACCGCCTCGGCGGGACCGCCTGTCGCCCCACAGACGACCGGTAACCCAGCGGCCTCTGCTTCGAGGACGGCCATCGGCAGCGCGTCGAGGTAGCTGACGTAGACGAACAGATCGGCGCTCCCGAGCAGTTGCGGAACGTCGTCCCGGTGTCCCAGCAGCTCGACACGATCGCGGTGAGGGTACGACGCGACGAAATCAGCGACCGTGTCGAACTCCTGTCCGTCGCCAGCGATCACGTACCGGAGATCGTCGATCGTCTCAAAGACGGCGCGCAACCCTGCTAGAATCGTCGTAACGCCCCTAGCTTTCTGTGGATATCTAAGATTCGTAACTGTCAGTATCGTCGTCTCCGAATCGTCTGCGGACGTGGTGTTACGAAATCGCGCTACGTCGAACGGTCGATCGACCACCCGATTCGGACCGATGGCGTAGTGCCGACGCATCGCTTCCCGACAGGTCCGGCTCACAAACAAGGTACAGTCCGCATTGCCAATCACCTGCCTCGTGCGGTGTTTGATCGACTGGTGTTCGATCCAGCTGTGCTGGCCGTGTGCGTTCGTGTAATCATCCCACCCTCGGATGCAGACCACCAACGGCGTTCCGTACACTCGTTTCGTGAGCAGGCCCAGCAGTCCGTTCCGTACCGTCTCGTCGGCTTGGAGCAGATCGTACCGACCAGACAGCGTCCGGGCCACGCGGCTCGGAACCGATCGTGATTGTGAGAGCACATCAATCTCGTAGGCGGGATCGAGTCGCTCGGCGGTCGCCGCGAGCGCCGCCGCAAAATCCTGTTGGGCGTGGAGCAAGGCGATCCGTGGCATTGCTCGGGTATGGGCTGTTCGTCGTGAAACGACCACCGGTTCACCTGATCGCAACGGATCCACAACGACTACCACAGGGTGGTGCCTATCGACGGTCGTGTCTTCGGATTCGGACGATGCGCTCACACGGGTGGCTTCTGGTGGGGGGATCGTACTACTCGGTGTGGTTCTGGAGCTTGGGATCTCCTTTCTCGCCAAACTCCTCATCGCCCGCGTCCTCGGTCCGGTCAACTACGGCGTGGTTTCGCTGGGCGTCACCACGATGGTCGTCGTCTCGACGCTCGTGTTGCTCGGGTTGCACACGGGGGTTGGTCGGTATCTCCCCCGGTTCGAGGGTACCGCCGACCGTAGGGGGGTGGTGGTATCGGCGTTCCAGACTGCGGTGCCCCTTGCCGTCGCTGCCGGTGGCCTTGTCTATGTGTTCGCACCGGTAATCGCCACTGCCGGATTCAGTGATCCCGCAGTGACGCCGGTTCTCCGCGTGTTCGGGCTGGTGATCCCGCTCGCTGCCGTGATGAAACTCGCCATCGGAACCAGTCGCGGACTACAGCAGGTGTTTCCGAAGGTGTCCATCCGGAACATCGTGCTGCCAGTCGTGCGGTTCACGGCGGTGATCGTCGTTCTGTGGCTCGGGTTCGACGCGCTCGGGGTGGCGTGGGCCTACGCGATCGCCTATACGGGAGCGATGGGTGTCGGTCTCTACTTCCTGTGGCGAGACACCGATCTGTTCGCGTGGGGATCTCCGGCCACGCCTGTGCGTCGGGAACTGTTGGCGTTCTCCGCGCCGTTAGTGATCTCCACAGCGATGACGTTCGTGTTCTCTGATATTGACACGTTCATGCTCGGGTACTTCTCTTCGACAGGCGACGTCGGTATCTACAACACGGTGTATCCGCTCGCCCATCTGCTCGCCGTTCCGATGAGTTCGTTCGGATTCATCGTGATGCCCGTCGTCTCCAAACTCCACGAACGCGGCGAGCACGGCACCGTGCGACAGCTCTACCAGACCACTTCGAAGTGGATCTTCCTCGCGTCGTTTCCAGTGTTCGCCGTCATCGTGCTCTTTCCAACACACGCAATCAGCCTCACGTTCGGTCCGGCGTACGCGGACGGCTCACTCGCACTCGTCGTGCTTGCCGGCGCGTTTTTCACGCACGCGATCGCCGGTCCCAACTTCGATCTGCTCACGTCGATCGGCCGAACGCGGCTCATCATGTACGATGACACGTTCGTCGCGCTTCTTAACGTCGGTCTCAATCTCCTGTTGATCCCCCGGTATTCATTTCTCGGCGCGGCGATCGCAACCACGATCGCGTACGTCCTGATGAACGTCCTGTACAGTCTCCAACTGTACTTCGAAACCGGCATTCAGCCGCTCACACCGGCACTCCTCCGAACCGCACTCCTCGGCACGACGACGATTGCAGTTCTGTACGGGATCGTCCAAACCCTGTTTACGGTGACAGTGTCCGTCTTCCTCGGAACGGTCGTCGTGTTCGGTCTGGTGTACCTCATCGTCGTCGTCCGTGTTGCGATCGAACCACAAGAGGTCGAACTCCTGTTGGACTTCGAAGAACGGTTCGATCTGAATCTCGGCGTGTTCAAACAACTCGTGAGTCGGCTCCGGAGCTGAGCCACCCGTCAAACCGTCCCACCTAATACCACTCGGTCATACAACCGGGTATGGCCGAGTTTGGAAAGATCGATCGGTCGTTTTTCGACGCGTACATCCAGCCGAACCTCGGAGCTGAGCGCGAGGACGTGACGCTCTGGCCCGACCACGGGGTGGATTTCGGAGTGATCGACGTTGATGGGACGGCTGTCGTCATGGCGACTGATCCCGTCTTCATCATGCCGTCGCTGGGCATGGAGCGCGCGGCGTGGTTCGCGTTTCACATCCTCATGAGCGACGTAGCGGTCTCGGGACTCCCACCGAGCCATCTGAGCATCGATTTTAACCTCCCGTCCGACATCACTGATGAGGCGTTTGAGACGGTATGGACGACGATGGACGCCGAGGCGACCGAGTTGGGAGTGAGCGTCGTCACCGGTCACACCGCTCGGTATGAGGGCTGTAACTACCCGATGATCGGCGGCGGAACGACTGTCGCAGTCGGTGATCACGACGACGTGATCCGCCCTGACGGCGCGCAGGTCGGTGACCGCGTCGTGATCACCAACGGTCCCGCTATCGAAGCGACGGGACTGCTATCGGTCCAGTTCGAGTCGCGGATGCGCGCGGAGCTGGACGAAACGACCGTTGACAAGGCGAACGAGCGGTTTTACGACATGAGTCCCGTCCGTGACGCGCTGACGGCGGCTGACGCGGGACCGGTGACCGCGATGCACGACGCGACCGAGTGCGGCGTGTACGGCGGACTGTACGAATTCGCGCGTGCAGCGGGCGTCGGACTCGATGTCGATCGGAGCGCTATTCCGGTGGCTCCGGGCGTCGAGGAGACGTGTGCCTTCTTCGATATCGATCCGTGGTCAGCGATCAGTGAGGGCACACTCATCGCGTCGGTGCGCCCCGACGGCGTCGACGACGTGCTCGGCGCGCTCGAAGCCGACGGTATTCCGGCCGCTGTCGTCGGCAGCGTCGTCGAGGACAGCGGCGTCGTCGTGGACGGCGAGCCGATCGACCACCCCGGAAAGGATCCGTTCTGGGCGGCGATGGCGGAGTACGCCGCGAAAGAGGAGGCGAGCAACGAATGAGCCGAACGGACGCGCCGACTACCCTGCCAGTCACGCTGACGATCGCCGGAAGCGATTCCGGTGGTGGGGCAGGGATTCAAGCCGATCTCAAGACGATGGCCGCGTGTGGGACGTTCGGGACCTCGGTCCTCACGGCGGTGACCGCCCAGAACACCCAGGGAGTCAACTCCTCCTTCGCCGTCCCCACAGCGGAAATCGACGCCCAGCTCCGGGCCATCCGCTCGGATTTCGATATCGCTGCTATCAAAACAGGGATGTTGGCGACGGCCGAGACCGTCGACCTCGTCGCCGAACACGCGCGTTCGTTCGACTGCCCGCTCGTCGTCGATCCGGTGATGGTCGCAACGTCGGGCGACCGCCTGCTGGCCGAGAACGCGATGGACGCCTACGACGATCTTATTGCGCACGCAACGCTCGTCACGCCCAACACCGACGAGGTGGCGATGCTCACGGGAATCGAGCCGGAGAACGAGCGCGACATGCGCGACGCTGGCGAGCGACTGCTTGACCGTGGATGTGACGCTGCCCTCCTCACTGGAGGCCATCTCCCGACAGACGACGTGCGCGACGTGCTTGTTACGCTTGAACACGTTCACACTGTCACCCACTCGCGGATCGACACGGTGGCGACACACGGTGCGGGCTGTACGCTCTCCAGTGCTATCACTGCCTACCTCGGACGGCAGTCCGACGGCGACGATGGAGATCTCCGCACAGCAGTCGAGGCGTCCACCGCGTTCCTCGAACGGGCGATCCGGTACCACCACGACGTGGGGGCAGGACCGGGAGCCGTCCACCACGCGGTCTCACTGCGCGAACGCGCAGCCAGACAGCCCGTACAAGAAGCAATCGCGGCGCTTGTCGACTCGCTCACTGCGGAAAACGTTCGGGCATTGGTTCCGGAAGTCGGGATGAACGTCGTCGGAGCCACGCCCTACGCAGAGACGACCGACGAAATCGCTGCTGTCGAAGGTCGGATCACGAAAACGATCGATGGGATGCAACCGAACCGAGGCGTGCGCTTCGGTGCGTCGAGTCACATGGCCCGATTCCTGCTCTCGTTGCGCGAACACGATCCCACCGTCCGTTTCGGTGTGAACTGTCGGCTCGGAGACGACACCGACGCCGCGCTCGACACGCTTCAGTGGCCTGTCGGTGCGTACGATCGGAGCGAGGAACCCACTGCCGACGTGGAGGACTCGACTATGGGGTGGGGCGCACAGCAGGCGTTCAACTCCGTCGCTGGGACACCCGTCGCCGTCGTTGATGGCGGTGCGCACGGCAAAGAGCCGATCGTGAAACTCCTCGCCCGCGATCCAGAGACGCTGCTCGATAGGATCACGACGCTCCACGACAAACTGTGATAAAAATGGGGGAACAGCACGTGGTGGGATACACCATCTCCGGTCTGTACGACAGCGCCGGGGATATCAGTGTGGGTATGCGAGTGTGATACGTCAGCCGCTCCCCCGTTTGCACTACGATGGATGACAGTAAGTGCCTTCTGGTATATAGACAAAATATTGATAACATCATCTCTAGTATGCGTCATGAAATGTTATCGGATGGACGCATCTCCCGACAATGCTTACTCCGTTCGGGCCGTTTCCCAAACGGTTATCACATGTCTCTAATAGTAGGATGTATGGATCCGGAATCCCACTCCGGTGAATTCGACATCTCCCTCGATCAGATTTACGCCGACCCAGACGATATTGCAGATACGGAAATTCCCTCCCTCGTCTCGGTTCTCGACGGCGAAACGGAGATGGAACGGCCCGTGAGTGAGACCGGACACACAGCACAGCTGCTCGACACCGATCCTGAAGAAACGGATCCCGAGCGGCTTATTGCTGCTTCGCGCTTGCGACTGTTCGTCAGTGCTGGTTACCGGGACGCCGTTGCGACGCACGCGGAGACGATCATCGCCGGGATGACTGCGGACAGCAACAGTGTTTCCCTCCGACAACAGGCCGCCCACATCGTGATCACGATCTTTGCGGACGAGCGCGTGGACATTTCACCGGTGTCGAACGAGTTCATCGAACACACAGACGCACTCATCGAACTTCTGGAGGCTGATCTTCCGCGTGTTCGTCGGGCAGCAGTGTACGCGATCGCAGCGGTCGCAAAACAGTCGCCGGGATCCGCCGCTCCCGCCGTAGACGCGCTCATCCCGCTGTTGGACGAGGGGTCGTCCGATCTCGATCAGAGGATCGTAGCGGCACTCACTGCGATCGCGGAGAGTTCACCGACGGCCGCTGTCCCTGCCATCGGTCCACTCATGTCACTCCTTGAAGCCGACACGCAGACGACTCGGGTGCGAGCCGAGTACGCGATCAAGCTCCTCATCGAAAACGCACCATCAGCGCCCGAAACAGCCGTCGACCACCTCATTCCACTGCTCGACAGCGACAGTTCGTTCGCTCAAAACGCCGCACTGGAGGTACTCGCCGGAATCACGCTCACTACTCCGGAATCCGTGGCGTCCGTGGTCGAGGAGATCACACCGTTTCTCACTGGAGACACCTATCAGCAAAAGATCGCGGTGTGTACGCTCTGTGAGATCGCTGAAGCGTCGCCGGCGGCGGTCGTTCCTGCTGTCGATGACATCGTTCCGCTGCTCGATGCTGAGGATCAGATCGTCAAAAGCGCGGCGGTGCATACCATCGTCGCCATCGCAGAGGAGTCACCGTCGGATGTCACCGAGGCGTACGATTCGCTGTTTTCCCTTCTTAACGCCAAAGAGACGAATGTACAGAAGGCTGCCATCCACGCTATTATCGTTATCACGAGCAACGTCCCGGAAACAGTCGGTCCCGTCATCGAGTCGTTGCTTTCCCCCCTCGATACCGATGAATCGTTCGTCCGCGAACAGGCTGCGCGCACGATTGCAGCGCTCACCCAAGGTGAGACACAGCCGGCCGTTCCCGCTGTCGACGCGCTCACGACGCTTTTGAACGCCGACGAATCCGTGGGGCGAAAGCTGGCAGTGCGCTCGATCGTCGAGATCGCGTCCGACGTTCCCGACACCGCTGTGCCGGCAGTCGATCCATTGTTGTTTCTTCTCGATTCGGATCAACCAGTAGTTCAAAAGTACGTGGCGGCAGCGATCATGGTCGTCGCTGCTTCCTCTCCACAGGCAGCAGCACCCGCAGTCAGGCCTCTCATTTCGTTGCTCGGGCAGGACAACGACGTTGACGGTCTCGTCGCGCGCTCGCTCGCTGAAATAAGCGTCGATGATCCCGATGCGGTGGTCCCTGCCGCCCAAGCGATGATTCCGTTGCTCGACGCCGAACGGATGTCCGTCCGAACGAATGCGGTGCGCGTGCTCGCTAGCGTCGCTGAAGTGGACCCGACCGCCGTGGTACCGGCAGTCGACTCGCTCAGTCGACTGCTCGACAGCGATGAGCGTCTCATCCGGTGGAAAGCGGCGTGTGCGCTTTGTGATGTTGCCCTCGAATCCCCGCGAGCGGTCGCCCCCGCGATCGAAGCACTCACGCCGCTGCTCGACAGCGAGTGGACGTCTCTCCGGAAGAAAACCGTTAGCATCGCCGCTGAGGTCGCTCGCGTTTCACCGTCCGCAGTGGCTCCTGCCGTGGAACCGCTTTCGATGTGCTTGGACGCAGACGAGGCGGCGATCCGACGGTACGGGGCGTGTGCGCTCGCGGAGTTAGCGAGCGAGCACCCCGAGAGGGCAACCCCCGCAGTGGATCGGTTGGTGGCCCAACTCGCCGGAGAGACAGACCAACAGTACGTCCAGGAGTGTGCAGTGCAGGCACTCGCAGAGATCGCCACGACGACACCGAGGGAAGTAGTACCGGCGATCGACACGTTGGCCGATCTGTACGACGCCGACTCGGTCACACTCAAAGAGAACGCGCTGTACGCAACCGCCGAGATCGCCACCTCCATGCCTGAATCCGTGGTTCCGGTCGTCGACTCGCTCCTCCCTCACCTCACCGCCGAAACGGTTCCTGTTCAAAAAGCCGCGATCCGATCGGTCGTGTTAGTTGCAAAACACCTTCCGCCGACGATGGTTCCGGGTATCGACTCGCTGCTTCCCCGTTTTGGGGCCGATGAGATCCGTGACCAGCGGACGACCGTGGAGGCACTCACTGCGATCGCCTCGATTCCGCCGGAGAACGAGGACCAGCGCGTCGAGACCGAGCGTGAGAACGCCGTCGCTACCCTTGGTCGGTTGCTTGAGACCGGTGACACGCTCGGACGGAAGTTCGCGGTGACTGCGTTGGCAGTGATCGCTGAGAGTGCGCCCACGGCTGCTGGGACCGCGATCGACTCGCTCGTTCCCCTGTTGAATGACGACGATCCGTACGCCAAAGAGCTGGCAGTGCAAGCGACTGTGCTGATCGCGTACGGTTCGCCCGCGTCAGCCATGCCTGCCGTGGACGAACTGATCACCCTGCTTGAAGACGACAACGTCTATCTCCAGCACGGGGCGGTGATCGGTATCGGCTGGATCGCCAAAGGCTCGCCAGCGGCAGCAGTTCCGGCTACTGACGCCCTCGTTTCCTTTCTGTACAGTCACGAGAAACTCGTCCGGAAGACCGCGGTGTACGCGATCGCACAGATTGCAGACAACGATCCGGAGGCGGCACTGCCAGCCACAGACGCGCTGGAACACTGTCTTACTGCGGACGATTCGTACGTCCGCACGCACGCTGTCGGAGCACTCGAATCGATCGCGCTCGCTCCCGCCGGTGACACGATGCCACCGATCTGTTCGCTGGCGGCACTCGTTGACGACACCGATCACGCTATCCAGAAACAGGCTGCGCGCGCAACCGCCGCGATCGCAACGACCCAACCGGGAACTGCCGCCCCCGCGGTTGACGTGCTCGTGGGGCATCTCGACGCCGACCGAACCACACAGGAGCTTGCAGTCCGGACGATCATGGAGATCACGAAACACGCGCCCAATGCGGCGGTGTCGGCCGTCGATCCGCTCGTTTCGTTGCTCGAAACCGGCGATCAGATCATCCAAAAGAACGCCGTGGCTGCTATCGCTGCGGTCGCTGAGGCCGCACCGAACGCGGTCGCAGACGCGGTTGAGCAGCTCGTTCCGCTGCTCGATACTGACGATGAGTTCCTCAGAGCGACAACCATGCGAGCGATCATGCCAAATACTGACGCGACTCGAAAGCGCTTGAGCGTCGGTCATCCGAGACCGAGTGAACGAGCCTTGTGACCACACAATTAGCCCCACGATCGAGCAACAGAAAACAGTCCGGAGCAGGTTACAGAACGTCGTCGAACTCTTTGTGGCCTTGGATCGCAACGCCGTCCTCGGAGATCTCAGCGAGGAACACGCCGTTGCCCGAGCCAGTATCACGCTCGACAGCAGCCTTGATGCCGCTCGCAGCGACGGATTTGGCCTCTTCGATCGAGAGATCGTCGCTGTACTCCCGTTCGAGCGTGCCGTACGCCACGGTGAGTCCCGAGCCAGTAACCGTGTAGTCGTCTTCCATCACGCCACCGGCGGGGTCGATGGAGTAGACGTGTGTGCCCTCTTCGTCGATGCCGCCGAGAACGGGATTGATAGCGAAAAACGGACCGCCGCGGGCGTAGTTACCCGCGATGGTCGAGAGCGCGTGAATCGACATCTCTTCGTCACGGCGCACTTCGTACAGGTTCACTTCCGCGCGAATGTTGCGGATGAACGACTGGGCGCCGCCGACGCTGCCGACGAGCGTCATAGCGGCTCGTGGGTGGATCTGTTCGACCTTCTGAACGTTCTTGTTCGACACGAACCGGCCACCGAGACTCGCACGCATATCCGTCGCGATGACGACGCCGTCCTCGGCCGTGATGCCGATCGTGGTCGTCCCCGTCTTGTTGACCTGCTCTACGTCGGCCTCCGACACGTCCGGCAACGATCCGAGCTCCGGCTCGTAGATCGGTGGTTCGTAATCGCGCCGGTCATGGACCGATCCACGCCCCACGCCCTGTGTGAACTGTTGTTCGCGCATTACCACGAGGTACCCGCCGTGTGCTGATAAAAGCACCCCTTCGAACACCGCTACTCCTCATGGGAGGGAGCAACCCGACCGAGCGCCCGGTGGAACGGAAACGGAATCCCGACCGCCTGCGCGAGCATCCCGACTGGTAACAGCAGGATTCCCGCAACGATGAGCACCTGATACAGCGCGAATAGGACTTTCGACCGAAGCCGTTCAAACATGTCCTTATTGCTCGCAAGCCGATCGCACGTATATATGCGTTTCGTCGTCTCTGCATTCACGATCAGGCTTCCGTCATGCGGTTTTCTGTTGAATACCGCCAACCGGGACGGTGATCCAGTTGCTCCAGCGTGACCGAATCAATCGTGGATGAATCACGAGAGCGATAGAACTGATCGAAATAACGTATGCACCCCATCGGTGTGACGTGCGCGCTCCCGTCTGCTATTACGGGATACGCACTGGTTACTATCAGTTACTAACCAAACGCATGATATTACAGATAGATATCTACTATATCATTACCATATCAGTATTGTTTACATATATACCCGGATGGAATGATATCCAATATCCTCAATCAAGTCAGAATCAAATCACAATGTCGAACCACAAAGATGGATACGGTCGAATTCTAAGCGGGGGCATGAGCAACTATCTCGTCGCTGTCGAGGCAGCGTGGCTCGTGCGAGACGTGGAAAGTATCGACGACGCGATCGGTGTGGCAGTCAGTGAAGCTGGGAAGCGTCTCAACGAGACCGATATGGATTACGTGGAAGTGGAGATCGGCGCAACGGAGTGTCCGGTGTGCGGTGAACCGTTCGACTCGGCGTACATCGCTGCCGACACTGCGCTCGTGGGGTTGGTCCTCGAAATGGACGTGTTCAACGTCGACAGCAAACAGCACGCACAGCGCGTCGCAAAGAGCGAGATCGGCGGTGCGCTCAGGAACGTCCCGCTCAAAGTAATCCACACCGTCGAGTTAGAATCCGACTCCGATGAAAACACCCAATGAGACGACAACATCCCATCGACAACACTTTTGAATAACTAGTGGTTATCTCGGGTATGGAACTTCCGACGCCGGAGGACCTCCGAGAATACCGCAACGACTTGGATCTCACCCAGAGTGAACTCGCTGACATGGCAGAGGTGTCCCAGCCGCTCATCGCCCGCATCGAGGGGGGTGATGTCGATCCGCGGCTCTCGACGCTCGGGCGGATCGTTACGGCTCTCAACGAGGCAGGGGGATCGCTCCGCCGGGCAGAAGACATCATGCACAGCCCGGTCGTGGGGATCGCGCCCGACGACAGTGTCCGAGAGTCGATCGAGCGGATGAGCGAGGAGGGTTATTCACAGCTCCCCGTGATCCGCGACGGCTACCCGGTTGGCATCGTCAGCAACACCGATATTCGGCGCATCGGTGATGACGCCTCACCCGGTGATCTCCCAATCGCGGACGTGATGCGCGAGTCGATCACGACCGTCACGACCGACGCGACGCTCAACGAGATCGACACGCACCTCAATCATCACGACGCGATCATCGTCATCGATAACGGCGAGATGGCCGGTATCATTACCGAAGCCGACATCGCCGTTCACATGTCGTAGTCGGTTTGCGTACCACTACCGTTCAGCTGTGGACGAATCAGGAGTTGTTTTCTTCTATCGTCAGCCCACGAATCTCAACACTGCCAGTTTCCGTATTGTCTTCCTCGATGTGGCCAATGATCCGTCCGTCGGTGTTCTCGACAATCGACTCGGCGTCGTCGGAAGGGAGCGCGGCGACGAACCCGGTGCCCATGTTGAACGTGCGGTGCATCTCCTCGTCGGTGACGTTGCCTTCCGTTTGGATGAGTTCGAAGATCGGCTGGCACTCGAAGGGAGCAGTGATGACGTATCGGAACGCTCCCATCCGGAGGAGATTCGTCCAGCCGCCGCCGGTAACGTGTGCAGCCGCGTGGGTGTCGTGGCTCCACAACGGTTCGAGTAGATCGGTGTAGATCCGTGTCGGCTCTAATAATTCCTCTCCGATCGTGCGCGAGTCGTCACTACCGGGGAACGGATCTGTGTAGTCGTGTCGCTTCGTGAGGGCTTTTCGGGCGAGCGTCAACCCGTTCGAGTGAATCCCGTCGGACGGAAAGCCGACGAGTGCGTCACCAGCCGCCGCGTTGCCGGAGAACACCGTGTCTTTGGGTGCGAGACCAGCACAGGTGCCTGCGAGATCGAGTCCGCTGACAACCTCGGGCATTACTGCGGTTTCTCCACCAACAAGTGCGACACCCGCCGTTCGTGCTCCATCAGCCAGCCCTGTCCCGAGCTGTTCGGCTGTCGCGTCGTCGGGTTCATCGATAGCGAGATAATCCACGAACGCGACCGGTTCGACGCCCGCCGCCACGAGATCGTTCGCGTTCATTGCGATACAGTCGATGCCGACCGTCGAATAATCGCCTAGCGCCTCCGCCACGAGGAGTTTCGTCCCGACGCCGTCGGTCGCCAGCGCGAGATACTGGTCTCCGATGTCGATCAGCCCCGCGTAATCGCTGTCTTCTGTCTGACCATCGGTCTCTCCGACTGCACCGAGCAACGCTGCTGTGGCCGCTTCGCTGTCAGCGATGTCCACGCCGGCGTCCGAATACGTCATCCCCTCGTCCTCAGTCATATGGCTGAGTGAGAGAGGAGCACCGAGAAAAACACTGTGATCTTCATTTTTCCGACCGAATGCCCCTTGTCCAAAAGAAGGAAGGGGGCGGTCAGCGGCACCCAACTTCATGAACGGCGATCGATCAGAACGATGGTCTCACAGTCCGAAGCCGACGAACAGCACCGCCCAGACCGCAAGGGCGGCGGAAACGGTGAACACCAGCGCGAACACGATGATACTCCAACCGATCACCGTTCGGCCGTCGAGCGGACCGAACGGTAGCATGTTGAACGCCGCCAGGATCAGGTTGACAGAGACACCGAGCTGTCCAGCTTGTAACAACAACCCATCAGGAGCCACCACGACGAGGGGGAAGAAGACGGCCGCCAGCAGGAGGTTCGTGACTGGTCCAGCGACGGCGATCAACCCGTTCTGTCGGGATGTCACCTCCCGGCCCATGTGGTAAACTGCACCGGGGGCGGCGAACAGAAAGCCCGCAAGCCCCAACCCGATAGCGAGCGCGAGCATCGTGTAATCCGCGCGGAACTCCGCAACGCGACCGAACCGGATTGCAACGACCTTGTGAGCGAGTTCATGGAGCAGGAACCCGACGCCGACGGTGCCCATGCTCATCAACAGCGTTACAATTGCGGTGTCGAGCGGGAACTGGCCGGTGGCACCAAGCAACCCGAACGCCACATCACGCCGGAAGAAGAACGTGAACGCGACACCGAGCGCGAGCCACGCAGCACCGAGATCACGGATTTCACGCCCGCTGAACCGTATCTCTCCGCTTTTCTGTTGTTGATACATCACAGCACACCCCCTACTCCGTTCATGAGTATCTCAAAACTCCGTTGGGCCCCCTCGACCATCAGTTGTACGACCGACACGTCTCCAACGATGTAGGGAACCGCTACCACGAACAGCCAGGTTCCGATGATGCTTCCGACGTTCGTCAGGCCGACCACGAGGATGAGTTTGAACAGCGGTACATCTCGCATCCGGGCGAAGAGGTCCATCAGTGGACTTTCTTCATCGTCGAGGATCTCGTTCAACGTGGCGATATCGGTGACGTTCACCGACGTGTACCGCAACTCCACGTAGCCCGCGAACCAGCCGGGCGCGAGCATCGGATTGAGCGAGGTCAGCCACGCCAGCGCACCGCCGACGGCCGCACTCGACCAGTGAGCACCACCCAGCCGCGAGAGCGCGAACGTCCATACTCCGTTGAACAGAAACCACGCGCCGACGAGCTTGAGAAAGAACTCGCTCCTGACGCCCGCCATCGCTATCAGGACGAAAAAGGCCAGAAACACGAGCGTGAAGAGATACCCTACGAGTTTGTACCACGAAAAGCGCGATCCCTGTTGTTCTCCGGCGAGCGATTCCATTGGTGGGAGGGTTTTCGGCGCGTTGAGATACCCTTCGATTCCGGCTCGGTGCCCAGCACCCACGACCGCGACCACGTCTTTGCCTGACGCCTGAAGCGCCACCAGCTTATGAGCGATGTACGCATCACGCTCGTCGATGAGCGCCTCAGCACCGCCCGGAGAAAACCGACGGAACTCCTCCATCATGGCGGTCACGACATCCCCATCGGTTAGCTCTGCCAGATCGAACTCCTCGATCGCTTCGGCGTCGTCCGGATCGCCCCACGCGCTGAGCAGTAGGGTAATCGCCAGTCCGATCACTGACCCCGTGGCAAGCGTGACGATAATCGTGTCGAACACGCTCACGAGAGATCCTGTCCCGAGCGGGGTGAGAACGAACGGACCAGCCAACGATTCCGCGATGACGGAACCGAGCAGGCCGAGCGAAAGGCCGATATACAGGCCGATGACTGGTCCACCGGCCAAACTGTACCCCAACTCGACGACCAGTTGGAGCTTTTCACGTACTGACAGCCGCGCCCAAAACCGTTGGATCGTGACCTGAATGTCCCGGTCGACGAGCGCGACGCCGAGTCCGAGTTCTTCTGCAGTATCGACGGCGGCCATCATCTCCGCACCGGGATCGATGTCGAACTCGTCTCCGAGTTGGGTCTGAACGTACGACAACATCCAATACGCTAGAAACTGGAAAACTGTGTTCCCGTGGAGCAGATCGCCCGCATTGAGGTCGTCGGGCTGTTCGCCTTTCATCTGTCGATACCGTCCTTCGTCTAGCTCCACGGCGACGACATCCGGGCGTTCCTCCTCAATGACCTCTTCGACCTCCGCAACGCTTCGTTCGGAAACGTGGGCTGTGCCCACGACCCGAACCGATCCATCCTCCGTAGCCCGCGAACTCATTGGAAGCGCTACTTGCTCAGGATCCATCAATATTTCGAGACCAACACCGATCGATCGCGTGTTTGCCAACCGAACGCTTGATACCTACCAGCCCCGTCACGGCAGCATCGTCCCGTCACTACAACACCATCGCCTGCACGCCAGAATACCATCACTATGGTGTTATTTATCTCATTCTGTTTGATGGGGATCAGATGCCGCCGTTTTGGCGTGGTTTGGATCACGAACGATCCGGGCTTTTATGATGCGTGTGTTGTCGACTTGTTCGACGTGAATCGTGATACCGTCGTACTCGATCGATTCTCCGGGTTCGACAAGCCGTCCCGCTCGGTTGAAAACGAATCCAGCGATGGTTTCGAACTCTTCACCTTCGGGAAGATCGATGTCGAGTTCCTCGTTCACCATCTCGATGTTCACCTCACCTCGGACAAGCGCCGTGTCGTCGTCGATGAACTCGACTGGCTCGTCTTCTTCGCCTTCGAGGATTTCGCCCACGATCTCCTCGACCGCATCCTCCATGGTGAGAAGTCCCTCCGTGGTGCCGAACTCGTCGATAACGACGACCATGTGCATTCGGTTTTCGCGCATCTCGCCCAGGAGTTCGTCGACGTTTTTTGATTCGGGGACGTGCAGTACGGGCTGGATGAGGTCGTCCAGTTCGAGATCATCCGACGCTCCATAGTTGCGATCACGGACGAGATCACGGATGTGAACCACGCCGATGATGTTGTCGAGTCCACCTTCGTACACGGGAAGCCGAGCGTGACCGCTCTGGATACACCGCTCGATCCCCTCCTCGACGCTGGCGTCTTTCGACAGCGCGGTCATATCGAGGCGCGGCGTCATCACTTCTTTTGCGATAGTGTCGTTGAACCGAAGCGTTCGTTGGAGGATGTCTCGCTCTTCTTCGTCGAGCACTCCTTCACGCTCGCCGGTTTCGATGATGTCGATGATTTCCTGTCGGGTGACGTAGGACGTTTCGATGGCAGCACGTCCCCCTGTTACCCTGTTCACCAGTCGGGTAAGGAAATCGAATGTGATGACGAGGGGTAACAACACGTATTCCGCTAGTTTTAGCGGCCTCGACACGCGCAAGGCCCACGATTCGGTGTTTTCAATGGCGTACGATTTGGGTGCGCTTTCACCGAACAGGAGCACGAGCGCGGTAATTCCAATCGTGGCAACGGTGACGGCGACGCTCTGAGAGACGTACTGAGCGAGCAGTCCCGTCGCAAGCGATGACATCGCGATGTTTACGAGGTTGTTCCCAACGAGAATCGTCACAAGGAGTCGGTGAGGGTCCGTTTTGAGCTGCTGTAGCGTTCGGCCTGCGGCGTGCTCTTGAGCGAGTGCTTCGATCCGGTGGGAGGCGAGCGAGAACATGGCGATTTCGGAAGAGGAGAAAAACGCTGACACTCCGAGGAGAATGAGGATGCTCACGGCACCAAGTATGGCCATGAGGTCAGGTCCGAGTGTGAACCCACCGAGGAGGTTTAGCTGTGCTCCGACGATATCGGCGTCTGGCGGCACGGTAGCGGCATGCACGGCTGCTGGAATATGGCCCATTCCCGGCAACCCTTCACGGTCTGGAAAATTAAGCGTTGTCATGGAAGGCGAAGCGTTTAGTCCGGGTCGTCCGAATTTGAGGTATGAGCGAATCGGAACCGCCGATCACGATCTATCGGTTGCAAGCGTGTCCGTTCTGTGAGCGTGTTGTCCGGACGCTCACCGAACTGGATATCGATTACCGTTCTCGGTATATCGAACCGATGCATTCTGAGCGCAACGTCGTCAAGCGCGTGACTGGCGTGCGCACTGTACCAGCCATCGTCGATCGGAACACGGGCGTCACGATGGCCGAAAGCGCAAACATCGTCGAGTATCTTGAACAAACGTACGGCGACCACGGAGGGCAGTAGATATGGTGGAATTCGATGTCGTCGATCTCGGGCCGGCCGACCACCCTACTGACGGCGATCACGCACCGGATTTCACCCGACCGCTTGTGAACACGGAGTTTTGGGAGAACGTATCCCTCTCGACGTTGTACGAGGACGCCCCCGTTTTACTGTTGTTTCATCCGATGGACGGCGCGTTTCCGGCAACGTATCTCTGGAACGAACTCCGAGAGCGTGATATCGACGACCGCGATCGGATTCAGACGGTTGGTCTCTCGATCTCAACGCCGTACGCGCACAAACAGCTCATTGAGTCCCGAGACATCGACGCGCGGTTGTTCTCCGATCCCTCGAATGAAGTAGCTGAACAGTACGGGATTGCTCACGATCTCGACGGCATGGCCGGAATTTCGGAGCCTCGACCCGCGACGTTTCTCATTGACGAAGCCGGTGTCATCCGGCACGCGTGGGTCGGGTCGGAGTGGCCATCATTTCCCGATTACGACGAAATCGAAGCGGCGATCGAAGCACTATGACTGTTGCTCAGGCTGCCCAGATTCTCCGTGACCGCACAACGGCGTGCGTCATCTATCCGACTGAAACCGTCTACGGTCTCGCAGCCGACGCACTCACTCCCGCCGCCGTCGAACGGGTGTTCGAGCTGAAAGGTCGGGCACGCGACCGACCCATCTCGCTCGCGGTTCCGAATCTCGATGCCGTCGATGAGTACGCCCGGCCGACCGACCGGGAACGCGCGTTCATGGCGGAGTTCCTCCCTGGCCCGGTTACCGTCGTGGTCGAACGCAGAGACGTGGTTCCTGACGTGTTGACAGCTGGTGCCGATCGGGTCGGCATCCGAATTCCGGACCATCCCACTGCGCTCGCTCTCCTCGACCGAGTCGCACCCCTGACGGCCACGAGCGCGAACCGTAGCGGGGCGGGGAGCGCTCGCCGCGTCGAGGCAGTTGCCGCGAGCGTTCGGGACGCCGCCGACTTCGTCTTGGATGAGGGAACCACTCCGGGTACCGAAAGCACTGTGGTCGATGTCACAGCGGGGACGATTCACCGTCGCGGAGCGCTTGCCGAGGAGATCGAAGCGTGGCTAGCGGCCGCCGAGTAGCGATCGCAACGACCGCGTTCGGACCCCACACTCCGCGCGATACTCACACGATTCGCATTTGTCTGTGTTTCGCGTTCGAGGCGGCGGTCCGTCGATGCTCGCCGCCGTCCGCAGCGCACGACGATACTGTCCGACGCGGCGTGGCGTCAGTTCGATCTTTCGAATCACGCCGTGAGTCGCGTACTCCACGAACGCCTGTTGCACGCTCGTTTTGCGTTCCCACGCGAGCGCTTTCGCCGCCGCGACGGCGCGTACCGCGTGTGGCTCCCACACACCAGTATCCGGTGGTTCACCCACGGAAACGATCGATGGCGCGAGTGGCTCCACAAGCACCTTGTGAGCGATTCCTCGGGTCTGACGACCTGTGAGAAACGCCTCCCGCTTCGTCGGCTCACACAGCGCCTCGAACGCCCTCAGGCGTGCCCGCGAACAGTTCAGGTTCTGGCGATACGTCACTGGCGTGACCGCGATGGGTTCGGTGTCCAACGCAGTTTCTGGATCGAGCAACGACGGATACCGAAAGGCGAGTTCGAAACCAGCGTGCTCGGGCGGGGCATACGCATCCTCACGTCGACGATAGTACAATTTTCGTGGGCAGTACGCCGCTAGTGCGACATCCGTGAACGCGTGCATATGGGCGGGGTGGTTGTCTTTCCGTATTTGAACGTTCGGACGAGACCATTGATCGCAGTCACGACGCGACCAGTATCCCGATCCCCGATGACAGCATGAACAGCGTACGGCCGATAACTCGATCCCAGACGGAAACGTTCGATAGCCGGCCGCGTGTGGTCCACCGCCGCAACCGAGGAATACCCATACAACCACCACAAACGAGCAACAGTCCTCCTACGATCCAGTCGGTGCGGACATCATTGACCCCCCAGACCACGTACACCACCCCGCCTACAAACGCCATCGCCCCCATGAGGTTCATGGCCTGATGATTCTCGTAATCGTGCCACGAAACGTATCCTTTTTTCTTCATACTACACGTTCGAAAGTCGACTACAATAGTTGTTTTCACACGACAGTAGTCGGCTCACGGCCGAAGCGGACGGACGATCACATCGAAACGTCGGTTTCCATCCCCTCGGTCGCCTCGTCGAGGCCGGTTTCGGTCACATCCTCCGTACGCTCCCGGAGATCGGCGTCGGTGAGTAACTCCTCGAACTCGTCAGTGTATCGGCTGTTGACCCGGCGTCGCTCGTCTTCGATCTCGACGACGCGCCGGTAGTCCGCGACGGTTGCTGCTGTCACGTCGAGTCGGTCAGCGATCTCCTCGTCAGTGTGTCCCTCGGTCAGCAATCTCCGAAACGCGTCCGTGTCGAACGCTACATCGGTTTCCTGATCGCGGAGGAGATGGAGATCGGAGCGCGCCCGGACCACGGTCTCCCGATCGCGGTCAATGCGATCAGCGAGCGCGGTATCACCCGCTCCGTCGTAGAATCCACGAACGATCGTTTCGTAGGTATCGACGGAAAGGTCCGTCTCGAACGTCAGCCGATCGCTCATTCGCCCGATCGCGTCCCGTAGTTTCGTTCGGATCTCCCTGTCGTCTTCGGTGAGCGATCCCCTGGTCTCCGCTTGCTCTTCAGTTATCGTGTCGTCGTCGGTCACATCGATGAAGATGTCTCGGAGTTCGGCGGTTTTTTCGTTCATTAAGAGTATTCACAGAGCACACGACTATTTGAATCTGTCCCCCCACCTTTTTTCCGCTCGGGTGAGCTTCGCTCACCCTCACGCAAAAAAGATGGGGCAAAAAGCCGCTCACTCCTCTCCGTTCCGTTCGCGGGGAGTACACTTACCGCTCCGCGACCGCTCTCTGATCTTGCCTGTGTTTATGTCCCACTTTTTTCGCTTGGGTGAGAAAGCTCACCGCCCCGCCGCGGCCGCTCTCTGGAACGTAGTGGCTGGCATTGTGAACATCGGTGTCTGTCTCCTCACGGCGGGCTCCTGTAACGGACTCGCGTCCTCGTGCCAGGTGCGTTCCGTTCAAAGACGCGACTGCTGGTGAGTGTGCTACGTCACTTATACTTATTCGAACAGAACGTTCCAACGATGAAGTACGTCCGTTGTGCGCTGCGATTTTCAGAGTCGATGATCCATCCAATCCATCGGTTTATCGAAGACCATGACGCAATGGTGAAAGACCAGCTGCTGTACGGAAACAGGACGAACGCAGTGGACTCGTTTCTGTTCTACGGGGAGGGGAAAATGGACGCGTACGCGAGCGCACTCGATCGCGTGCCACAGATCAGGGATTACGAGGTGACACCGATCAGTACCACTGAATCGGATGTAGAGACGTTCTACGCCTACGTCAAGCAAGGACCGAATGAAACCGACGAACGACTGTTCGGTGCGTTCACGCGCGACGGCGTCATCACCGCGTCGCCGGTCGAGTTTCTTGCGGACGGATCGGCCCGGCTCACCGTTGTCGGGGGATCTACCGCGCTTTCGAGCGCGCTCGATGCGGTTCCGGACGGCGTACACGTCGATATCGACCGGATCGGTGAGTACGATCGGTACGAAGGAGTGTTCGATCCGAACCTCACTGACCGCCAGTATAATGCGCTCCTAACGGCGTTCGAAACCGGCTACTACGAGTTGCCTCGTCAGGGCTCGATCGCAGAGATCGCTGATAAAATGGACTGCTCGACTGCCACAGCCTCAGAACACATCCGGAAAGCCGAACGGAAGATCATCGAACGGTTCGTGGCTCACACCACCCGGTAAGTGGTAATATTGTCTCCAAATCGCCGGAAACAACTCTATACTCCGCATACACTGTTGATAAGACTTAACCTTCTGCTTCTACGCTCATAATCCATGATACACCTGCTGCAGGCAGATACCCCGACACGGGAAACGTTCTGGCTCATCGGGCCGATCGGCGAGGCGGTGTTTTACTACCTCGCGGTTGTCACCCTCCTCGTGTTCGGAGCGCTCGCGTATCGTCGGTTCGCGCGGTACGCCCAAGGGAGCGAAGACTCGTTCGCGCGCCTCGACGAGTTGGGAACGCGCGTCGTTCGTGCGGCGAAAATCGTCGGATCGAACGAACAGCAGTTCAACCGGGATTTCGTCGGTGGACTCATGCACGCCTTCATCTTCTGGGGCTTTCTGACGCTGTTCATCGGAACGACGATCCTGGCGATCGACATGGACATCTATCAGAAGGTGACAGCAGCGTTCGGAACCAAACAGTCGTTCTTCGAAGGCGCGTTCTACCTATCGTACTCCTTGGTGATGGACGCGATGGGGCTGTTGTTCGTTGTCGGACTTGGCGTCGCGCTCTACCGGCGATACGTCACGCGCAACGAACGCCTCTGGGATCGCCACACGGGAGTTGAAGACGCCTATCTGGTCTGGATGCTGTTTTTGCTGGGCGTCGGCGGCTACCTCGTTGAAGGGATCCGCATCCTCGGAACGGGCTTTCCGGCGTTCGAGACGGTGAGCTTCGTCGGCTGGTTCGTTGCAGACGTGTTCGAAATCGCTGGCGTGACCGAATCGATGGCGCGCTCCGTGTATCCTGTGGCGTGGTGGTCCCACGCGCTGCTCGCGTTCGTGTTCATCGCTTCGATCCCGCTCGGCAAACCGTTCCACATGATCTCCAGCTTCGCAAACGTCGTTACGCGCGACGAGAAAGCGGGCGTCAGGCTGCCACGCGTTCCGGACGACGCCTCACCGGACGAGATCGGTGCGAGCGACATCGACGATTTCTCGTGGAAACAGTTGCTTGATCACGACGCCTGTACGAAATGTGGGCGCTGTTCATCGGTCTGTCCGGCGAAAGCCTCCGGACGGCCGCTTGATCCGCGCAACGTCATCCTTGATCTCAAGCAGTACCGAATGGATCTCGACGCTGGACGCACTGAGGAACAGCCGATCATCGCGGACGGCGGGACGAGCGTCATCGACAGCGAAACGATGGATTCGTGTATGGCGTGCATGGCCTGCATGGACGCCTGTCCGGTCGACATCGAACACGTGACCCAGTTCACGGAGATGAACCGGCGGCTGACTGAATCCGGCCAGATGGAAGAGACCGTTCAGGAAGCGATGATGAACGTGTTCCAGAACGGCAACACGTTCGGTGATCCTGAGCGCAAACGACCCGACTGGGTTGACGACCTCGATTTCGAGGTGCCCGACGCCCGCGAGGAGTCCGTCGAGTACCTCTGGTACGTCGGTGATTACCCCAGCTACGACGAGCGCAACCAGCAGATCGCCAAATCACTCGCAACGCTGTTCCACCACGCCGACGTGAGCTACGGGATTCTGTACGACGATGAGCAAAACGACGGCAACGATGTCCGACGCGTCGGTGAAGAAGGGCTGTACGAGATGTTGGTCGAGGACAACGTGGCGCTGTTCGAAGAGTGTGAATTCGACCACATCGTCTGTACCGATCCGCACAGCTACAACACGTTCAAAAACGAGTATCCGGAGTTCGGCTGGAACGAGAACGGCGAGATCGACGTGTCTCACTACACGCAGGTCGTTCAAGAACTCGTCCCTCGACTCGGGCTGTCCGGCACTGAACTCGATTACACGGTCACCTACCACGACCCGTGTCATCTCGGTCGGTTTAACGACGAGTATGAGGCACCCCGTGCGCTCGTGCGCGAAACGGGCTGTGACCTGCACGAGATGCCCCGCAACCGTGCCAATTCCTTCTGCTGTGGCGGCGGTGGCGGCGGTCTCTGGATGGATCTCGAAGAGGAAACGAAACCCAGCGAGGAACGCCTGCGAGAGGCGCTTGAGGACACCGACGCTGGCAGTGCCGTCGAGAAGTTCGTCGTCGCCTGCCCGATGTGCATGACGATGTATGAGGACGGCCGGAAAACTGGCGGCTTCGAAGCGGAAATCGAGATCGTCGGTCTTTCCGAACTGCTCGCAGAAGCCGTCACCACCGACTCGGCCGTTGCCGCGTCAGATAACGCGTCATCGGCGACACCGGCCGACGACTGAATATCAGGCTCACGCTGAATTGCCGTGGCGCAGCTACTACTCCGAGACCCCATGAGAGTAGTAGCAACGACACGAGACGACACTGGCTTTGTGATGGGTCAAAAAGCCTCGATATGGATTCTCACCGACAGCGACTCCGCCGTCTCGGCCGAGTCGGCAACGAACTCCGCGAGCGGTACGATCCACAGGAGTGGTGTCACCAGCGTCGCGTGATCCGTGGCGGGCTGGTGGTGTTCGCCCTCGGCGCGTGTGCCATCCTGCTGTGGCAGCCGGCGTTCATCGCTGATTTCCCGCTCGACCAGTTCTTGGACGGGTATGTCGTCTCCGGGCTGCTCGTACTCGGGATTGCAGCTGCCGGCTGTGGGACGCCGATCGACGCGCTCACGTTCGGGCTGTACGCGCTCGGCTATGGGATCCTCGTCGCTCCATCGTTGTCCACCGAAATCGCCGTGCTCGGCGCGATCTCGTGTTTCTCGCTCACAGCGTTGCTCGCTGACACCCGGCGAACGAAAGACGGGGCCGACGTTGACGGTCGGTGATCACTCCGAACCGGTGGCGAGCGGTCCGCCCTCTCGTTTCCATTCGGTGAGGCTCCCTTCGTAAAACGCGAGCTGCTCGTATCCAAGATGGCGGAGTACGGTGTACGTATGGCTGATGCGTCGAGCAGTGTTACAGTACAACACGATGGACTGATCGGGCGTGATTCCGCGCGTTTGAAGCGTCGATCGGAGTTCTGACTCAGGCTGTACCCCCCGCTCCGTTTCATCGACGAGTTCCATCCAGTCGAGTCGGACCGATCCGGGGATGTGGCCCGCTTCGAATTCCGATTGCTCTCGCGTGTCAACGAGCACCGCCTCAGAATCGTCCATCGCCTGCTCGACCGTTTCCAACCCGACAAGCGGTCCCGACTCGACGAATGTCCCTTCATACTCCGTCGGTGTCGGATTCGGCTCGTCGTTGCTCACCGAGTGCTGGCGGCTCCACGCGCTGTAGTCTCCGTTCAACAGCTGTAACCGATCGCGCGGATGACCGTACAGCTCACAGGTGACTAAAAACCGTGCAGCGAACACGCCGTGCATGTCGTCGTATGCAACGATCTGATCGGTCGCTTCGATCCCGACCTCGCTCAGGAGCGACGAAAACACATCCGCGCCCGGGAGCATCCCGGTTTCGCCCGCGTCTTCGGAACGGAACGAATCAAACGGAACGTTCACTGCGCCCGGTAGATGCCCGATCCCGTCGAACTCCCAGGCGTCCCGAACGTCAACGATCCGGAGTGCACCCTCAGCATTGCCTGTCTCAGCTCCAGTCGAGCGTTCCCCATCCAAGCGAGCAGCGACCCACTCCGGCTTTACGAGCACATCCATGCCGGGCGCTATGTGGCCCTGACTTGAAATCTTCACTATCAGAGGTGCTCGGAGCTTCGGGCAAATATAACCGCAATATATCCTCTAAGGGCGTACTTCTACTCGATCTGTGGCCACCTGAGATGTTAGCAATATATATTCATCATTCAATGGGAAAAATTTTCCGGTAAAGGCAATGAGCGGCGAAACGAGCCGACAGTAATACGGATATATCGATTGAGCGTTGAGTAGAACTGTACCATGAGCGACTACGCGAAGGACGTGCTTGTTTCTGCTGATTGGGTGGAAGATAATCTAGCTGCGTTTCAGGACGACGACCCGGCGTATCGGCTCGTCGAAGTGGACGTAGACACCGAGGCCTACAGCGGCGGTCACGCGCCGGGCGCGATCGGGTTCAACTGGGAGACCCAACTGCAAGATCAGACGCGCCGAGATTTACTGTCGACGGAGGATTTCGAGTCGTTGCTCGGTAACCACGGGATCAGCAACGATTCGACGGTCGTTCTGTACGGCGATAACTCCAACTGGTTTGCGGCGTACACGTACTGGCAGTTCAAATACTACGGTCACGACGATGTCCGCTTGCTCGACGGCGGTCGGGACTTCTGGCTCGACAACGATTACCCCTTGACCGAGGACGAACCGGACTTCCCAGAACAGGACTACACTGCGAGCGAGCCGGACGAATCGATTCGTGCGTACAGATCCGATGTTGAGGCAGCACTCGACGACAGCGTTCCGCTGGTCGACGTTCGCTCCCCCGAGGAGTTCAGCGGTGAGATCCTCGCCCCGGCCGGGCTGCAGGAGACCGCCCAGCGCGGGGGTCACATCCCCGGTGCGAGTAACGTTTCGTGGGCGGCTGTAGTGCAAGACGACGGCCGGTTCAAAAGCGCCGAGGAACTGCGTGAACTGTACGCTGAAGAAGACATCGAAGACGAGGAGATCATCGCCTACTGCCGGATCGGTGAGCGGTCCTCGATCGCGTGGTTCGCGCTCCATGAGCTGCTCGGCTACGATGAGGCCGTCAACTACGACGGCTCGTGGACGGAATGGGGCAACCTTGTTGACGCGCCCATCGAACAGGGCAGGGCGTAAACCTGCCACTCTCCGCTCTGCTGTAAGGCAGTCGTTTGAGCATGGCTGTGGGTGTACTCACACGATGTCGCCCCGAACCGTCGTGCCAGTTTGGTGCTCGCGGTAGCGGGTCACCGCGTCGGCTGCTTCGGGGGCGGCTTCGGGCTCCATTCCGAGTGTTTCAAGAGCGTCCGAAAGCGTCGGAAACACTAACTCTCCGTTTCGGAGCTTCTCGAACGCGGTATCGCTGCGCGTGCCCGCGACCCAGAGACAGACGCCTCGGGGATCGAGGATCTGTTCATAATTCTCGCGCGCGATCGCTCCTTTCAACCGTTGGGTAACGTTCTGCTCGAAGCCGGTGTTACACACTTCGAGGTGGATCGGCTCCGAATCAATGAGGTGGGCAGCCAAACATCGTTCGGGGGCAGCGTAGCCGTTCGCGTTCGCGCGGAGAGCTTCGGGGTGGGTCTCAGCCCACTCGGCGCTGACGGTTTTGCCGACGCCTTCAATCCCGTGTGATTCGACGAACTCCGCCTCGCGGCTCTCATCTCCACCGAGTAAGAGATCTTTAGTCAGATAGACGTTGAGCCGTTCAATGGGATCGACACCGAGCGCGAGATCTCCATACACCCATACCTCCCGTATTGGCACAGGCGTCGGCTCCCGTTCGACCGTCTCGATGAGGCGTTCGAGGCGGTCGACGGCTTCCGACCGCGTGAACTGTGACATACGTTTCGTACCGTCCGGACGTGGAAAACTCGCTCGCACCTGTCCCGTCTGTGTCTCTGATCTTGCTTATCTCGCTGGCATAACTGTTTTAGTCAATAGGTACCTATTAACACACCTGTATCGGCAAACGAACGGCGACCGAAGGGAGGAAACACACATGGCAGACAAACCACACCAGAACTTAGCGATCATCGGTCACGTCGACCACGGCAAAAGCACGCTCGTCGGTCGGTTGCTGTTCGAGACAGGGAGTGTTCCCGAACACGTGATCGAACAGTATCGGGACGAGGCAGAGGAGAAAGGCAAAGGTGGCTTCGAATTTGCGTACGTGATGGACAACCTTGCCGAAGAGCGCGAGCGAGGACTGACGATCGACATCGCTCACCAGGAGTTCGACACGGACGAGTACTACTTCACGATCGTGGACACGCCGGGTCACCGGGATTTCGTGAAGAACATGATCACGGGCGCGAGCCAAGCCGACAACGCCGTGCTCGTCGTCGCCGCTGACGACGGTGTTCAGCCACAGACACAAGAGCACGTCTTCCTCTCACGGACACTCGGTATTGGCGAACTCGTCATCGCCATCAACAAAATGGACCTCGTGGATTATGAGGAATCCCGGTACCAAACCGTGATCGAAGAGGTAAAACAGCTCCTCGAACAGGTCCAGTTCGCCGCTGCTGATACGAGTTTTATTCCGATTTCCGCGTTCGAGGGTGACAACGTGGCGGAACTGTCGGACAACACCCCGTGGTACGACGGACAGACGATTCTGGAGGCGCTCAACGACCTACCGGAAGTCGAACCGCCGACGGACGCCCCGCTTCGGCTCCCCGTACAGGACGTGTACACGATTTCGGGGATCGGAACGGTGCCGGTCGGCCGCGTCGAAACCGGTGTTCTCGAACCTGACACGAACGTCACGTTCCAGCCCAGCGACGCAGGTGGTGAGGTAAAAACCGTCGAAATGCACCACGAAGAGGTGCCCAGGGCCGAACCTGGCGACAACGTCGGGTTCAACGTTCGGGGCATCGGCAAAGACGACATCCGCCGCGGCGACGTTTGTGGCCCAGCCGACGATCCTCCATCCGTCGCTGACACCTTCCAGGCACAGGTCGTCGTCATGCAACACCCCAGCGTGATCACGCCTGGATACACACCGGTTATCCACGCCCACACGGCACAGGTCGCGTGTACGTTCGAATCGCTCGACACGAAACTCGATCCGGCGAGCGGTGACGTCCAAGAAGACGCCCCAGATTACATTCAAAGTGGGGACGCAGCGGTCGTAACGCTTCGTCCACAAAAACCACTGTCACTCGAACCGTCCTCAGAGATCCCCGAACTCGGGAGCTTCGCTGTCCGCGACATGGGTCAGACCATCGCCGCAGGTAAGGTCCTAGAGGTCGAAGAGAAGTGATCCCTGCTTGATGTTGGACTCTCCCGTAGGGGGTGGAACGAAAACTGTAACAGCGAGCTACGGCCACAGTCCGCGCACGTTGTGCGCCTCCGCAATCCGTGAGAGGGCTACGATGTATGCGGCGTCCCGCCACGAAACAGATCGAGACTCGAATTCGTCACGGACGGCCGTCCACGCAGTTTGCATCTCCCGTTCGAGTTCCTCGTTGACCCGTTTGCGGGCCCATGATTGGCGGTTGATGTCTTGCAGCCATTCGAAGTAGCTCACGGTAACACCGCCTGCGTTCGCGAGAATATCCGGGATTACCGGAATATCACGCTCGTTGAGAATTGAATCAGCAGTTGAGGTCGTTGGACCGTTTGCTCCCTCCACTACGATGTCCGCACGAACGGCGTTCGCGTTCGTTTCCGTGATGACGTTGCCCAGTGCTGCAGGGATGAGCACATCCACGTCGAGTGTGAGAAGCTCTTCGTTCGTGATCGTCTCGTCAGCATATCTCGTGACGGCTTCCGGTTCTTCGTCGTGGGATGGAACTGAATGCGTATCGATCCCAGTCGGATCGTACATCGCTCCGTTCACATCGCTGACAGCGACAATGTTCGCTCCCCGGTCATCGAGTAACCGGGCTGCGTTCGCACCGACGCTACCGTATCCCTGAATCGCGACCGCCGTGTCTTCGAGTACACGATCGTAATACTCACAGACGGCTTGGGCAATGACGGCGACACTGCGGCCGGGGGCTTCCTGCCGGCCCTGACTTCCACCGATAACCGGTGGCTTCCCGGTGACGACACCCGGTATCGTTTCGCCTTCCTGCATCGAATACGCGTCCATCAGCCACGCCATGGTTTGGGGATCTGTCCCCATATCAGGGGCTGGAATGTCCTGCATCGGCCCGATCACGTCGCGCATCTCCTGCGTGAACCGACGCGTCAGCCGCTCCTTTTCGTTCGCGCTCAACTCCTTGGGATTGACTGCAACGCCCCCTTTGGCACCACCGAACGGGAGATCCATAACCGCACATTTCCACGTCATCCACATGGAAAGCCCGACGCATTCGTCTCTGCTCACGTCGGGATGGTACCGCAGTCCACCTTTGTACGGTCCCCTGACGCTATCGTGCTGGGCACGATACCCGGTGAAAACCTCGACTGTCCCATCGTCCCGTTCGATTGGGAGTGTCACTTCGTGGACTTTCGCCGGGTGTCGTAACCGCCGAACAATGTTCGGATCGATCGCAAGCTGTTCAGCTGCGTGGCGAAGTTGGCGGCGTGCCGTCTGAAGCGCCGATTCAGTACTGTTTGCCGGTGGAGTGTCGTCACTGTCTCCCGTGATCTGGTGGGAACTCATGGTTACTCGATCGGATACCGGCGATTCCGCAACTGCCCGCCGCAGTCCGGACATAAACCGGGATGAGCGATCGACGTGACGATGTTTCCACACTCGAAGCACTCATACGGGCGTTCCTCGGTCGGATCGTAGGCTGGCTCTTTCATGTCAGATCAGAGAGTACCTGGTCCGTAACGAACTCTCTACTAACACATCAAAGGAGTATAAGGGTATATCCTGTAGTTGAGCAACTAAGCACTCCGGGGCATTGCTTGTTTATTATTCAACCACCGGTATGAGATCGAGGATTTCCTGTCGGGAGCACTCAATCTGCGTGACCCGTGCGTTGCGCTGGCCGGTGAACAAGGGGGTGTGTTTTTTACCTCGGAATCGTGAGCGATGGGTATGGACACATTTGATCTCGATCTGTTGGCCGCTGAGGATCAGTTGGATGATGAGAACGCCGAAAAGCGGATCATTCTCGGAATACTCGATGGAACAACTCCGCCGAGCGAGTGGATCGGTTCCGTTCGGGACGGATACGTTCTCATCCTCGCCATCGATGGCGATCTAAACGAACTCGCTGCCGATTTCGCTCGCACGATCAAAGACATGGGTGGTCATCTCGTCCATTTCCGCGAGTTTCTCATCATCACTCCGCCGGGGATTCATGTAGACACTGACCGGCTGTGAGTCGCGTCGCCTGCGTCCCCTCGGTGTGACGCTTCCGCTTTCTTCACCCAATCCCTCGGCTCTCAGTGGAGATGGTCCTCTCGTTTCAATCGGTAGCTCACAGGAGTGTGAGGCGGTGTCCGTCCGGGTCAGTCACGCGAACGCCGTTCTCAAGTTGTTCAGTGTCGACAACGGAATCCACTCGGTTGAGCACCGCCGTCGGTGACTGGTCGTCGCTTTCGATCCCGAAATCCACGTGGACGCCTCCGCGTGCGTCAGCGATCCCGAGTTGTGGCTCCCAGAGTTCGATATCGAACGTCCCCACGGAAAGACGGGTCCGCTGTCGATCGTCCCCGCGGTCGACGACTGTAAATCCGATTGCTTCATAAAAGGATTCAGCGCGATCTAGCTCTTCGACTTCTAGCACAATCTCGAACACACCGGTGATCCCGTCACCGGTGTCGTCGGTCGATTGTCCGATTTCAACGCAGTTTCCATCAGGATCATAGAAGTACAACGACTTCCCGGTCGGGAATTCGGCTTCTGTGAGATCGAACTGTGCAGAGAGCCGCTCCCACCAGTCGTTGTACTCGGTGGCCGGCGTTGAGACGGCGAAATGCGTGTGCAGTCCGCCTCTGGGGATGTCTGTTGGCCGTCGAAAAACGAGATCGGTCGTTCCTGCCCCGAGAATGATCTCATCCTCGTGTTCGCTGTGAACGGGAAGATCTAGATAACGCTGGTAGAACGCCGCTGATCGGTCGAGACGCTTGACTTCGAGCGCGAGCCACCGTAATGACCACGACATAGTTGGTGTATGTATTGAAAGAACATATACTAATGGAACGAAACACCGGGAAAACGATCGACTGCGACCGATCGCATAAACAGTAGGTCCTGTTGCTCGCTATGGTGCAACTCGGATCGGTGGGACTGTTCGTCGGGTTTTCTGCGACGGTAGCAGCAACATGCGCGCTTGGGGGTACGGAGTCGCGATTGAGTCGGTTCCTGAACAGTCGAAAAACACGTGTCATAAACAGGATGTCGCTATATCGAGCAGTTTTACCGTCTGGCCTACTACTGGTACCGAAGAAAGCCAGCACTTCCCACCGGAACACAGCTACGAACCAGAAAGCTCGATCGGTTCGACGACGACCGGAGAATCGTTCGAGGGATTGTTCACGGCCGACGACACCGGGTAGCCCCGGAGCGCGTCCTCGGGCGTCGGATCGAGCGCATCGATTCCGACGCCGTCCAACCATCCCGTCTCTTCGCGTTCGGAGAGGATGACCGGCATCCGATCGTGGTATTCACTCACGGTGTCGTTCGGTTCCCGTGTCAAGACGGTAAACGACACCAGCGGCTCTGAGGCGTCCACCCCATCGCCACCGTTCGAAAAGTCGCCCAACGCCGCTTGGGAATTGGGAGGATTCCACGTCTCCCACAGGCCCGCCAGCGCAAACGGTCGATCGTCCGTGCTCGTGATCCGGTGGGGCTGTTTTTGCCCATCGTTCGTGTCGACCCACTCATAAAACCCGTCGATCGGGACGAGACACCGACGGTTCCAGTACGCGTCCTGAAACGCTTGCGTTTGGGTGACCGTCTCGGACCGGGCGTTGATCAACTCCGTGCTCGGTTCGTCCGCCCACGAGGGCACTAATCCCCATTGTGCTCGCGTGACCGACGTACGGGTGTCATCGCGGACGATCGGAAGCTGCTGTCCGGGAGCGGCGTTGTATCGCGGCTCGAAATCAAATGCCACCCGCGCACCGAATCGTTCCTCGATCGTCTCTGGATCGACGAACAGGCTGTATCGACCACACATACGCTTGATAAACCGCCGCACGGCATAAAGCCACCACGATGTATCGAATATCTATGGCTGAGAAAATAATACATCAACGAATATGCAATAATTTAAATTGTGTGGCGAACAACGCCTATTCGTGGCTGACGATCCGATGTTCGAGATTCCAGCTCATCCCGAGCGGCGGTACACCAACCGAACGGTGTACTATGAGGGCGACGTTGCGTTCATGCTCACACCGATGGACGGACGAGCCGGACGGCTAGAGCCGTTGCTCACCGACGTACTCGACACCGGTCCGTATCGATACGGTGACTGGTTCGATCTCCCGATAGCGGTGTTCCTCGTCCACGACGAGGAGACCAGCGACACGTTCCGCGTGTCGATCCGTGACGGCGCAGTCAGACTCCACGTTCTCCCTGACACGACGCCGGCTGGACTCCGAGCGATCTACGACCGCCTCGTCCAGAAGAGCACATGCCGGTGGACTGTGGATCGACGCGTAGACGTGTGACACCCTAGCCGACGGACAGATCCACTACGCTTGACACGACCCGAGACGCAACCGATATTGGCCGCCTCGTCAATCGGGAGGTATGACAGTCTCTCGCTCGGTCGAACTAGCGGGTCACATCATTGACTCGGGGATGTTGCAGTCGTGTTTCGGCGTGATAATGGATTTAGGCGGATCGTTCGAAGTCGAGGAGTTCGATATCGGACGGTCGAAAACGCAAGAGTCCTACGCCCGACTGGTCGTGAGCGCCGACACCGACGACGACCTTCAAACGATCATTCACGAACTCCATCAGAACGGTGCAACCCCCACCGATCCACGGGACGCAACGGTCGAACCCGCGCCAGCCGATCACGTCGTCCCGCCCGGATTTTATTCGACGACCAACCACCCCACGGACATCAAGATCGAAGGGGATTGGTTGTCTGTCGAACAGATCGAGATGGACTGTGCAGTCGTCGTCGAGCGAAACGGCAACGGTCAGCCAGCCCACGCTCAGGCGAAGGTGTTAAACGCCATCGAGGAGGATGATCTCGTCGTCACTGGTGAGCGGGGGATCCGGGTCCGTCCACCTGAACGTCCCCGTGAGCGTTCAGGAGCGTTCGGGTTCATGCAGGGCGGCGTTTCGAGTGAGCGTCCGTCCGAATCAACGATCGAGAAGATCGCGGAGGCGATCACACAGACGAAGGCTGAGGACGGGTCCATACTCGCGGTGTGTGGTCCAGCACTCATCCATTCTGGGGCACGCGAGGACCTCGCCCGACTCGTTCGAGAGGGATACATCGACATGTTGTCAGCCGGTAACGGGTTTGCCGTCCACGACATCGAGCGGGATCTGTACGGTACCTCGCTGGGTATGAACACCGAGACGCTCGATCACCCACGCCGAGGACACAAACACCACATCTACGCGCTGAGCGAAGTGATCCGCGCGGGCAGCATCGAGAACGCCGTCGAAGACGATCTCATCACCTCCGGCGTAATGTACGAATGCGTGGCCAACGACGTTCCCTTCGTTCTTGCGGGATCGATCCGAGACGACGGACCACTCCCCGACACGATCACCGATACTATCGAAGCCCAGAACGCCATCCGCGAACAGGCACACGAAGCCGACATGGTTCTCATGCTCTCGACGCTGCTCCACTCCGTTGCCGTCGGTAACTGCCTTCCATCGACAACCCGCGTCGTCTGTGTCGATATCAATCCCGCGACCGTCACCCAACTGTTGGATCGGGGCAGCGCTCAAGCCGTCGGGATGGTCACTGATATCGGCACCTTCGTCCCGATGCTCGCGGATACGATCCTCGATAGCCAGTAACTGGCCCTCGTTTCTGACGTCCGTTTCGCTGTCCGCGAAGCGTCTGGTATCGAACTGATCGGAGCGCCAGATTAATAACATTTGAGCGTATTTTATTAATAAGATGGGAATCACGGATTCGATGGAGTTCGACAACCAGCTCAGACGATCGTCACAGGGTGGGATCGTTGCGGTCATCGCGCTTGTCTGTCTGTCTGGGATCGGGATCGCAAACGATCAGTGGAAGGTGTTCATCATCTCTTGGATCGGGTTCGCAGCGATGGCGGGGGCAGCCATTCCGGGATCGCGTGCGGAGGCGACGAACGCAGGTCAGTTGGTGTGGGGATATGGGCTTGCCAGCGGTGCGATGATAGCGAGTGCTTCGATCTTTCTCATCCCTCAAGCCATCGGGTTTTCCGCTACAGCCGGTGGAATCGGGATCGCTATCGGAGTTCTTCTCGGATATGGGGCACACACGATCGGTCACCGGCTTTCGCACGTCGAATCGTTCGGCACGGTCGCCGTCCAGCTCAGCGCGCACTCTCTCGCTGGGGGAGCGATCATCGGTCTCGTGTACGCGGCGCTTCCGGATCTAGGCCTGTTGCTCGGACTCAGTATCGTTTCGCACAAGGGACCGGCGGGGTATGCCGCTGCGCGCCGTCTCTCTCGTCGCGGTCACGACCCGTCCGTGTTGCTCGTTCCGGCCGCTGCGGTCGGGGTGGCTGCGCTGCCTGCGTCCATGCTAAATCTTCCCGTTTCGATGGCAGGAAACGCCGTCATCTCCGGCATTGCCACTGGTATTTTCCTCCACATCGCGATGGACTTTCTGCCGCAGTGTGATACTGGAAGCGAAATCGGGCAAGCGGTCGGCCACGATGAGAGCGCCGCCGTTCATGCCGAACTCGACCGGCTCCGGGTTCACGCCGTCGTGAGTACAGTCCTCGGCTCGGGAGCGGTCGTGCTCGCGTGGACAGTACTCGCCCGGTGATCCGTCATTTTCATCGACCGGTGTCGAGTCGTGCGTGCGGTTACAGTTCGATTTTGGTTGTCGGGTCGTCGAGTTCCCAGAGGAGGCGCGGAAGAAACGCGTTGAGGTGATCAACGAGACGGCGTTCAGAGACATCCAGTCCCTCACAGTGCGCGTGTGCTTCCTCTCGGATGCTCACGTGGATGTCGTCGTGCTCAACGTGGACTTCGAGCGGAAACACGGAACACCGGGTCGGTTTCCAGTCGTGTTCGGCGTGCAGCGCACAGAGACCGTCGTCGCGGAGGAAATAGCAGGCGCGATCGTCGATGTCGACGTGTTCATCGCGGTCTTTCTCCTCACGCCGGACGAAATCCCGACTCCGGAGCTGCTTGACGGCGTCGTTGAGCGGCTCTCGCTGGGCGAGTTCGCGGAGATCCTCACCGTAGAGGAGCACCCCGTGGTGACAACACCACGTACAGTCAGGAACGCATTCGAACGTGAGCTCCGGATCGAACTCCACGACCGCCTCACAGTCAGGATGAACTTCGATTCGGGTGGGTTCGATCACGATAGTGACTCAGGGTTCGTGGTGGCATACGTCCTTCGTCAGAGGCGTTCGATCGAATTCAACTGTATCCTCGCCAGCGGTGGCCACACTCAGTGCATTTGAAAAAGCGCGTCGGTGGCTCGTCGGCAGCGCCGGTCTGTTTGATCGTGTACCACGCCGTATCGTTGCCACACTCCTCGCAGGTGACATCGGCGGTGGGCTTGCCCTCGTCGGCGTCGCCCTCTTCGGTTTCGATCACGTCGTCGAACGTCTGGCTTTCGGTGCTGACGAATTCGGCCGCGCGTTCTTCGTCTTTGGTGGTGCGCGCGCCACAACTCGAACAGACCATGTCGTCAGTGTCTGGATCTGTGTGCATCAACGAACCGCACTCCTCACAGAACTGCATACACAACGTATCCACTCGACGCCTAAAAGCGGCTCCCTGCCGGTCACTCGTATCGTGCGCCGTGGTTTCTGGGCTTGCTCACGAGCACCTCACCGTCGGTGTCGATCGCCGCCAACGCATCAGTGGCTGCCGTGCGGGCCGCATCGATCCGATCACTGTCTGTGAGTCCATACACGACGGGTCCCCACGACGACTGTCCAACGCCAGTGACGGCGGATGCGTCGCGCAGTCGTTCAATGAGATCGCCGGCGGGTGGTCGGTACACGCCACCCTGTTCGTCGGCGTACCATGCGCCGTTGAGCCGTCCAACGGTGTCGATTGCACGACCGAACTGTTCGATGTTCTCCTCGGCAACGGCGGGGAGCAACTGGTGAGTGAGGACGACAGCGAGTTCCGCTCCGATAGTCGGATCGGCTCGTTCAACGACCGATCGCATCTGTCGATCCTCGCGCTCGCCGTGCTCACCCGTGATCCCCGCCGGAATCACGAGGACGAACCGCCAGTTTTCCGGGAGGGAATACCGTGCGAGAATGGATGGAACGGTCCACTCCCCCGGCTCGGGCGGTGCGGTGGTGAACAGTTCGGTTGGGTGACCTGTGTCGACAACGAACCCACCGGTCTCGAACGTCCCGACACCGACGCCACTCCGTCCGCCCCGTCCGAGCACTGGAGCGTGCTCTCGAACAGGAGCATCGATCTCGTACGCGCGAGCGATGGCCCCAAACGTGGCGAGAGCGTGCTGCGTGCCGCTGCCGAGACCGACGTGGCGCGGTAGTGCGCGTCGTAGCCGCACGCGAGCACCGGACACACCGAGCAACGACACGGCCCGCTCCGTTGCGGTCTGAACGACTGGATCGGCGTCAATGGTGTCGGCACGATGGGCCGTAAGGACGACACGTGGCTCTTCGAGCGCCACACCGACGCCGCCGTAAAGGCGTTCATGAGCCAACGAGAGGTTCTGAAAACCAATATGGAGCCGCGCTCCGGTTCGTACCGTCGCCATATCCGTTCCTGTCGAGGCGCGACCATGCGGGTTTCGACACCGGAGAGAGCTACCACCGCACCAGAGATACCGAGACGAGAACGCGACTCAGGATGTGACTCCGATCCACACGAGATACAGCACAAACGCGAGGATATAGCCCATAGCCAATGCGGTCGTCACCATTGAGCGACCTAACAGGGCAATCACGCCGATCACCACCGGACCACTCAGGATGAGCAACTCGTAGCCACGGTCGCCGTCTCCCGACAACGCCCGAACGAGTGGCACAGTCGAAGGGAGTTGACTCATGGTCGGTCACCCCGCACGAGGGCGGCACGGAGCAACACGAGCACGGGAATGATCTCTAGGCGACCGATCCACATGTTGAAGATGAGGAGGATCTTCGCCAGAACGGGCATTGTCGCACTAGTGATACCGGTCGAAAGCCCAACGTTCCCTTGAGCGCTTGCAACCTCGAACACGACGTTTGCGAGGGTAAATCCTTCCGCCGGTGGAATGAGTAACAACAAGGATATGATGCCGACGGCGAGGAAGACGAGCCAGAGGAGCGTAATGATGCCTGCTTCCTCGAATTCACGGGTAAGCTCGATATCCGAGAGGATCCGGCCGTCGATCTCGAATCGACGGATTGCAGACGACGGATAGAAGACATCACTGATCCGGTGTGCCATCCCTTTTCCGATGGTGAGCAACCGGATGAGCTTGATTCCCCCGACAGTCGATCCTGCTGACGCTCCGACAAACATCCCGAACGCGACGGTCAACTGGGACAGCGGTGACCACGTCTCACCGATCCCTGCGGTCTGGAAGCCAGTGCAAGAAGCCGCCGAAACGAACTGAAACAGGCCGAACCGAACTGACTGAAAGAGAGAATCGTACGTGCCGTACTGCTGCAACAGGCCGATAAGACCGACGCTTCCGACTGTGAAATAGATGAACACCCACCGGGTTTGGAGATCTCGATAAACGTTGTGTAGGTCACCCCGTAACATGAGGTAGTGGATCGGAAACGCGATGCTGCCTAAGATCATGACGGGAATGAGCGCGAATTCGATGACGGGGCTTTGGTAGGTTGCGATACTGTTGTCCGTGACGGAGAACCCGCCCGTCGACAGCCCGGTCATGGCGTGGTTGATGGCGTCCCAGATGGGCATGCCAGCCAGCCAAAGCAACGAGATCGAGAGAAACGTGAACAACAGGAAGATCCACCAGATCGTTCGAACGGTTGAGACGACGCTGGGGTGGATCTTCTTCGAGCGCGCTTCACTCTCATAGAGGGTGAGTGAGCCGCTGCCCGGTCGGGAAAGGATCGCCGTTGTGAGAACGATCACCCCGACACCGCCGATCCATTCGGTAAACGAACGCCACCATTGGAGCGTGTGTGGAAGTTTGTTCTCGTGGGCAGTCATGGTAAGTCCGGTTCCTGTGAATCCGCTCATACTCTCAAAGACGCTGTTGATCGGATTCCGGAATGCTGCCAGCGTCGCCGTATCAACGGTTGCCGGAACTACCCACGACGGCGCGAGCTGTACCGTCCACGCAACGGATAGAAACGGGACCGATCCGAACAGCGCCACGAGAAACCATCCCAGCGCGGCGATCATCATCCCGTGGAGTTTGCCCAGTTCCGCTCGCTCGCCAACGCGAGTGAACAACAGCCCAACACCGAGTGACAGTCCGCCAGAAAGTAAGATACCCGGAATGACGTAATATTCTTCCCAGACGATCGGTATGACAACGGAAAGAAGCATCATTCCGGACAGCGCCTGTAACATGCGGCCCAGATCTGAAACGACGGTGCGTAACCGAGAAGTCATCTATTACCCCGGTATCCCCGACGGGACCAAATATCTCGTGTTTCTCCTGCTCGGTTGTCGACACCGGGGCGGGGCGGAAGCAGGCCAGAAGCGGGGCGAGTGATTACGGCCGATTGTTCGCTCGATCGTGGTCACCGAAATGACCGAACAGGTCGGTGATTTCTGGTGTCGCACCCCGTTCGGAGTAGACGGTCACGAGATCCCCGGATTCGATGTGGGTATCACCACGTGGCGTGATGGGGTTGTCACCGTCCTCTCGTTCGATCGCAACGACGAGCGTATCGTCGGGGATGATCCCTTCGTTGGCTGCTGTCGACAGCGTTTTGCCGGCGACCGACGCCTCTTCACCGACGCGGATCTCGAACACTTCGGCGGTGTCTCCGACGTGCATGTAATCGACCACGGACGGGCGTTCGACCGACCGAAACAGGTTTTCAGCGATTAGCCGTTGGGGGTTTTGCAGCGTGTTCGCACCGACGCGCTCGAAGACGTTCATGTGATCGGGATCGTGGACAACCGAGACGATGTTCGGAACGTCGAACTCCTCAGCAAGCAAACAGACCATGACGTTGGTCGCGTCCCTGTCGGTCGTCGAAATGACCGCGTCTGCGCGCTCGACTCCGGCATCGATCAGGGTGTCCTGCACGGTCGCGTCGTCGTTGAGAACGAGACAGTCGAACGCGTTGGCGGCGGTCTCGGCCCGTTTCCGATCGCGTTCCACCACGACGACCTCATTACCGGATTGGGTAGCGATATCGATGAGTTGTGTTCCGATGTCCCCTGCACCAACGACGATGAGATACATGGAAACACTACGACAAAATCGGAGGAAAGCTTGTCGTTCTACGCACGAAGCTCATACCCCGGCCCGTGCTGGTACACTTCTCGAAAGATCCGTTCGATGAAGTCAGCAATGTGTTTGGGATCCGCGATTGCAGCGACGTGAACGGTTCCTGTCGGTGCTTTCCGGGTAGCCGGTTGCTCAATCTTGAACACTGGAAACGACGCCAGCACGTCGTTGAGTCGGTCCTGTGCCCCGTCGCTGACATCGAGCGTGATCGTTCGATCGGCGTACTCCACCCGTGCGGTGTCGGTTTTGAACACGACGCGGTCGCTGTCGCGCTTGCGGTGAGCCGCGATCGTCTCGGTGATAAGCGCGAGCCGGTCGCGTCCGGTGTGTGCCTCGCTGGACATGATCTGATCGATGGTGGCCATGGTGAAAAGCTGGCGTCCTCCGTCTGGCGGAAATAGTCAGGCGAGCGCGACGCACTGAATCCAGTTGTCGTCGACAGTCATGTATTCGATCGTGAATCCGGCTTCGGTCACGCGGTCGGTGATTTCCTCGCGAGTGTAGAGGGTGAATCGTCTGGTGTCGTCCACGTAGGTGGTGCCAACCATTGTTCCCTCGCCTCGCTTGACGGCCAGCGCGAGCGGTCCCGATCGCAGGGCTCGGTGGAACTCCGCGAGCGTCGCGGGCGCGTCCGACCGTGGGATGTGGAGAAACGACGCACACGCCCACAGTCCATCGATCGAGCCGTCCATGACACCCAACTGTCGCATGTCCATCCGGGCAAACCGTCCGGTCGCCGTCTGTTCGTTCGCCAGTCGGAGAAACGCCGGTGTGAGATCGACACCGATCGGATCGTAGCCCCGCTGTGCGAACGTCTCGGTCTCCCAGCCCGGCCCACAACCGACATCGAGCACGCGGGCACCGGTAACCGCATCGAGAAACCGATCCAGCAGCGGCCGGATCGTGGTTCGATCGGCGTGGCGCTCACAGTACTGCTCGGCAACGGACCCGTAGGTGGCGATCGTCGACGCGATCGACTCGTCCATACTCCACTGACGTACCACACGTTTGAAAGCTGTTTCTTCAAGCTTTTAGGCGCGCGCGTCAGCATCGCATGTATGGACGAACATCCGCGAATCCTGCTGCTGGGTCCGCCGGGAGCCGGTAAGGGTACACAGAGCGAGCATCTCGTCGACGCGTATGACATTGAGCACGTCACGACGGGCGACGCGTTGCGCGCGAACAAGGATATGGAGACCGAATACGGCACCCCACGAGAGTTCATGGACGCCGGCGAACTCGTTCCCGATCCGGTCGTCAACGAGATCGTCGCGGAGGCGGTGTCGAACGCCGAAGGGTTCGTGCTGGACGGCTATCCCCGAAACCTCTCACAAGCGGAGTATCTCGACGACATTACCGATCTCGACTGCGTGTTGTTTCTCGCCGTCGACCGCGATGAGCTACTCCGTCGGTTGACGGGCCGGCGTGTCTGTCCGGGGTGTAATAAGACGTACCACGTGGAGTTCAATCCCCCCGAGACGGAGGGCGTCTGCGACGATTGTGGATCCGAATTGACCCAACGCGACGACGACACCGAAGCCGTCGTGAGCGAACGTCTCGACGTGTACGAAGAGAACACAGAACCGGTCGTGGAGTTCTATCGGGATCGAGGCGATCTGATCGAGGTTGATGGCGAAGGGTCACCAGAAGACGTTTGGGAGAACCTTCACCGCCAGGTCGAGACGGTCGTCTCGGAATAACGGTTCATCCCCACATCGGCCGACGTGAATTCCCTCCGTGTTGATGCGCCACACGCTCCCGTAGAAAGCAGGGTTGATAATGCGGGATATCCTAAGGCCGGTAATGGCACGTGCAGAACAGAAGGTGAACGATCTCCTCGCGGAAGATTCCAGCATGAGCGATGCACTCTCCGCCGTTCTCGCTCAGGCTGATGCGAACGGCGGTACGGTGGAGTGGTCTGATGTCAATGGGGAGTTAACGAGCGGTCAGTGGGGGCGCATCATTGAAAAAGGGTTGCTACAAAGCGCCAACGGAAACGGGTTCGCCGTCCAAAACCCCGAAACGGTACGTGCCGCGCTCAACGGTGGAGCGAAATCGGGATCGGAATCGGAGTCCATTACCGGCCAAGTAGATGACGATGACGAATCCAGTTGGACGACGTATGACAAGCTAGCCGGCATCGGGGCACTCGGACTGATGGTCGGCTACTGGTTCCCACCCGTCCTTAACACGATCGGATCCACGCTCCACACCGCGATCGCTCCGCTCTACCAGTTCCTCCCGTTTTATATCATTGTTCTCCTCTTGGCAGTGCTCACCGGCCTGTACTCGACGGTGCTCCGGTCGAAGCTCGTCGACACCGAGAAAATGGGGGAGTATCAACAACAGATGCGTGATCTTCAGGATCGCCAGAAGAAGGCCAGAGAACGCGGTGACGACGAAGCACTCCAGCAACTCCAACAGGAACAGATGGAAGCCATGGGCGATCAGTTGGGAATGTTCAAAGAACAGTTCCGACCGATGGTGTGGGTCATGCTGCTCACGATCCCGGTGTTCCTCTGGCTGCGCTGGATGACTGGAGCCGGACCGCTGCCAGGAACGGCTCGTGTGATCATGCCGTTCGTCGGAGAAGTCGGCTGGAACGACACCGTCCTCATCATGCCCGCGTGGATCATGTGGTATATGATCTGCTCGTTCGGTTCCACGCAGGTCATCATGAAAGGTCTCGATCTCCAGATGACACCGTCCACGAACTAATAAGACAACCTCTTTTAGGGCTACTGCCGGAGATAGAGCATGTTGATCACGGTTTCCGGCCCTGCTGGTGTCGGTAAAAGCACGACTGCCACCGCACTCGCAGACGCCCTTGAGTACGATCACGTAAGTGGTGGGGATATTTTTCGATCGCTTGCCGATGAACGAGGGGTGAGTCTGCTTGAATTCAACCAACTCGCAGAAGAAGACGATCAGATCGACCGGGATCTCGATCGTCGACTCCGTGAACTCGCACGCGACCGCGATGCCCTCGTGATCGAATCCCGACTCGCCGGCTGGATGGCAGGAGAACACGCCGACCTCCGGGTGTGGCTCGATGCCCCCTCCACCGTCCGTGCGGCTCGGATCGCTGACCGAGAGGGAAAGAGCGTCGAACAGGCTCGCTCCGAGACCCAAACCCGAGCGGAAAGCGAGGCGCTCCGGTATCAGGAGATTTACGGCATCGATATCGAAGATCGCTCGATCTACGATCTCTCGATCAACACTGCACGGCTGGAGCCATCGGGGATCGTCGAGACCATCGTGACGTTCATCGAAACGTACAGTCCCGCCGGAGACGAGGGCAAAGCCCCGATTGAGGGCGTCACGTACGATTTCTGAACCGATGCGCACAGCACCCCAGAACCGCGATGTCGACGAACTCCTCTCGTTCGGCGTCGTGAACCTCGACAAGCCGCCCGGTCCCTCCGCCCATCAGGTGGTGGCGTGGCTTCGTGATCGGTTGGGCGTCGGTCGGGCCGCCCACGCGGGGACGCTCGATCCGAAGGTGACGGGCTGTCTGCCGGTGTTGACTGGAGATGCGACGCGGATGGCACAGGTGTTCGACGCGAGCGATAAAGCCTACATTGCGGTGCTTGAACTCCACGGACACGCCGAGGATCTTGATGTGCTGTCGGCGTTCGAGGGCCCGATTCTTCAGAAACCGCCGCGAAAGAGCGCTGTCAAACGTCGGCTCCGAACGAGAACGATCCACCGGTTGGACGTGCTCGAACGCGATGAACGGCGCGCATTACTTCGGGTCGAGTGCGAGAGCGGGACATACGTTAGAAAGCTCTGTCACGATCTCGGGTTGGCTGTCGGCACGGGCGCGCACATGGGCGATCTTCGCCGGGCAGAGACGGTGCCGTTCGACGACACCGATCTGGTGACGATGCACGATCTCACCGACGCGATGGCGTTCTACGAAGACGGTGACGAGGACCCGATACGGGAGGTCGTCGCCCCCGCTGAGCGAGCGTTGACTCACCTGCCGAGCGTGACGATTGCTCCGAACGCCGCCCGCGAGGTCGCAAACGGCGCGCCGGTGTACGCCCCCGGCGTGATCGACGCCGCGGACGCCGAACAGGGCGCACTCATCGCGTGCTACACGCCCAACGGGTCGGCTGTCTGTCTCGGTCGGCTGGTCGGTGATCCCGACGCGGGGTCGGGAACGGTGGTCGACACTGAGCGCGTGCTCGTCTAACAGTATGAATGGCGCGGAGAAACTGGCCCACAACGGAAGCAAAGCGAAGGGCTTAATCCCCGATGGATCATTTATCCATGTACGGCGCGGGACCGTGGGGTAGTGGTATCCTCTGCGCATGGGGTGCGTTGGACCTGAGTTCGAATCTCAGCGGTCCCATTTTCTGTGGCTCGAAACGAGTAGTAGTCCGTTGGTGTGTCAGGGCGTTGGTCTCTTCGTGGACTGTTATAAAATCCTTTCAACTGTGCCAGTGGCGACGGAGGCATCGAAACCAGCAATAGCATTTCTCGCGGGGCATTTCGACTCACAATGATCGCCAATCCCATCAACACGCGGTCACGACACAGCCTACCCGGCGAACCTGATTACTCACGTATCCATTGCCACTGGTGGCCGTCGCTCCAACGCGGAGTACACGGACCAATCCAACGACACGACCGACACCATAGCCTAGAGTTTTATATCATAACGGGGCAACGATGTGATCGGAGGCCGACCGCGTTACAGTCCCACACGGATCGTGTGGGTCCGGGTGCTGATCCCACCCGGCAAAGGTCTCCATAACGACCAGAAGACCATGTTCGATTCTGATCCAAACGACCTTGAAGGTACCGACGTGCTCACAGACAGAGAGGAACGACGTTCCGCAAGCAGACGGCCAACGGCCGTCGATGACATCGAAGAGACGATCCTGCGCTACTGCTGGACGAAAACCGACGAATGCCCGGCGTGTGGCTGTGAGACCCCGCTTCGCGTCGGCGTCGAAACAGAGGGTGAGGAGATCGTGAGTGCTCCAGACTGCCAGTTGTGTGACGCCGTACTCACGGCGGTCACCGACGGTGTGGAGTTCGACCTCATCTGACCGGATCCGGACAGTGTTGCTGGGTCCCTTCGTGGACCTTTTTATGATCTGTGTACAGGGGGGGTCCACGAAGATAGGTGGTGCTGAGACCGATGGAGAAAGCTTTATTGGAGTTCTCCACGGATTTTCACCCCCTCTTTCAACTGTGCCAGCGGCGACGAAGGCATTGAAACTTCGGAAGGATATAGAGAACATAGATGGCCGAAGCGCTTTCAACTGTGCCAGCGGCGACGAAGGCATTGAAACAGTTTTTCTCTCATTGTTGGATTCCCTCAGCGGATCTTTCAACTGTGCCAGCGGCCAAGAAGGCATTGAAACTATCCTCAAATCTGTTCCGGCGTCGTGTTTGGTCTTGTTCAATTGCGCCAGCGGCGACCGAGGCATCGAGATTTGCCGATCACACCCGATAAACGAGCCCACACGTTCAGATATCAGACACTGGAAACACGGCCCGAAGAGACAGCCTACGAGCCGGACGAGACGCACTGCTGTCATATCCACCGTACCGGGATTTCAACAAGACCGAGCAGGCCAGCGCGAACCGGCAATCCATCGGAAATCATCGACATGCTTGCGACCGGATCAACGCCGTCGGTAAAGCCGACGCGTCGAGCAGCGACGAATGAGTATCCACCGCCGCGGCGCTCACCGAGCCGCGAACAGTCCCGAAACACAGCGTTGCCAGCAACAGCGACGAACCATACGAGCCATTGACCTCCTCCCGCGCCTAAAGTCGCGTGAATCCCACCATAGGATTTCGGGCCAGTCGAACCAACCCTAAGGTTTCAAGACGCATACGTTCCAAGCGTCATCTGCTAGGTGGCAGCATCGTCTTGGCTGTCTTGTGGAGCGGTCAAAGGCTCCCCATCCTCAGCCGAGTCATCGCTATTCGTGTCTTCTCTGGAACATGTCT
>NZ_RRCH01000023.1 GCF_003862495.1 Halocatena pleomorpha
TCAGTGGTTTCAGTTGGTGTACCAGTAGTTTTGGTTGGCGTGTCAGTGGTTTTGGTTGGCGTGTCAGTGGTTTCAGTTGGTGTGTCAGTAGTTTTGGTCGGTGTATCGGTGGTTCCGATCGGTGTGTCAGTGGTTTCGGTCGGTGTGTCAGTGGTTTCGGTCGGTGTGTCAGTAGTCGATTCGTTCGTTTCCGAGGGATCAAAGTTCACTGTGAATGAATAGTTAGTGTATCCATCTCCTTTGATTTCGACGTAGTGCATACCGGGATTCGTGATCTCGGCTGTCAGTTTCCCACCGCGTTCTAACGTAGTGTAGTTGATGAGACGGTGCGTTTCCATCCGATGAACACTAGCAAAAAGCTTTGATTCGTTTCCTTCCGATTTAGAGACGTTTACCGTTAGCTTTCCGGGCTGTTCGATGTCTACCTTGTAGTGGTCGGTGCCTCGAATGTCCTCTACCTCGCCATTGACGGAGTTCCCCGGCTCGACGAGTTTCCCGTCAATGTGTGACTTCGTTTCGATGTTCTCTTGTCCAACAACTTGGTGTGGAACAGTCCACACTGTCGCAACTACCAGTCCAGCTACTATAACGAGCGCAGCAGCGGATGGTATCTCTAATTGATGCGAGGACATCAAATCACAAATACAATCCGAACAACTTAATAATAACTTTTTGCGAACGAGCAAATCGCTATCTAGTCTATCGTTATTATTGTATCAAATATATTTCATCACGGGTCTGGTCACGGGAAACAATGATCCCATTATAATCACTAGGGGAGCGACGGTGGGTTGCGGTGATGGCTGGAACTTCGGAGTCTTTGGATTAACGTCTTTGCGACGCGTTTTTGCGGTCGTGCGCCTGCGACTTCTCAGATCTCTCTTCGTGCGTTGCTTTCTGGGGAATCACTCCGGCAACTGCGAGCTCGTTGTGTCTCCCTGAATTATTTATTAATAATTAGACACTCTATTCTCGACCTGTCTCCATATCACATGGACGAACCGACAAGGTCGTGTCCTCACTGTTTGTCCGGTGTCGTGTCATCCTCGTTATCACGCGCCGCCCGCATCGTGTACACCGTTTCGATCGCCTCGTCGAGATCCGCGAGGACAGTTTCATCAGTGTCGAGAACGTGCGTAGCAAGATCGATTTCGACGCGCTGCTGATGGCTGTACAGTCGGTCTAACTCGTGCCCAAATGTCTTCCACTCTTCGTATAGCGTGTCGAATGAAGGCAATCCGTCCGAAACGTGTTCGTCCCTAATCTCGCGGACGAGGTGGGGATCTTCAGCGGATCGCTCGTCAATCATTAATAACAGGAGGCGGAGCTCGGTCTCCGTCCGTTTCTGTCGGATTCGCTCTTGTTGGTCGATGTACTGTTCTCGTTCCTCAAGTAGTGATTCGATTCGCTGTGCAGGTGGGCGATACTCGTTGCCCATTTTAGTCTCAACGGAGTGTTTGTGGGCGACACACGAATCACCATCGATTGCCCCCTTCCTTCTCCGCTAGTACCATGAGCACCTTCTACCAGTGGTAGTAGATCAACTTATATCAGATCACATATGGCTATGAAGAATCCAATACTTATCAGTAACACTTTAGGATGTCACTTATCCGGCTCTTGATGGAACTTCTTATCGCATCATTAACTACACATTAATTCGAAAATTATTTTTACAATGGTCGATATCTGAATTATATGGGCTCTGAATGTCGATCATCGAATCAGCTCAGAAATAGTCATCGGGGTGGGGGATAATGCACCGTCGCGGACACGTCGGGATCACATTGTTAGGTGTTTCCCCAGTGCTGTATCTCCTACTGCCTGACCGACCATTTCTTTCCCTCCTGTCGCTCGGTGTGTTCGTTGTCGAACCGTTGCCGGATTACGACCAGCGAATCGAGTGGTTCGAACACCGGAAAACGAGCCATTCGTTGTTGACTGCTGGTATTATCGGCGGTGTGTGTGCGGGTCTCGGGTGGATGGGCGGATCGCACGTGACCGTACCGGTAGCCGACTGGTTGCTGTCGATCGCTGCCAGTGATGACACTACCCTAGCGTGGATCGCCGCCCAGTTGGGACTGTTGGATGCCCCGACGCTCGCGCTCGTGGGTGTGTGGATCGGTACCGGTGGTGTATTGTTACACCTTGCTGGCGATATCATCACGGTGTCGGGAATTCAACCGTTGCTTCCGTTCTCTGGAAGAACGATCTCTCTCTCATCGCTGTACGCCGACAACAGGACGGCAAACATCGGGTTCTTTTTGCTCGGTTGGCTGTCGCTCCTTGTGGTTTCACTCCTCACCACTCCGCTCGGTGACGCCGTCCGTACGATCAGTGAGATAATTCCCGGAATCTGGACGTGATCCCTCTTTGGACTTTTTCCTGCATTTCCATGGGCCGACAGCGCCGGTAACACTAACCGGGTACGGCGAGAACCCGATCCATGGCGTACGATATCGAACGGTATCTTGCTATCCAGAGTGCTGGCAGGCCGTCGTTCGGTCCGAACGGACAGATCGCTTTTCTCATGGACACGACCGGCGTTTCACAGGTGTGGTGTCTCACCGGTGCTCAGGAATGGCCCCAACAGCTCACGTTTCACCCAGAACCAGTCACGTTTGCGTCGTTCTCACCGACGCGCGATGAACTCGTCTACGGCATGGACGACGGTGGCAACGAACGTTGGCAGTTGTTTCGACTTTCAGACGACGGCAGCGAGGTGGTGAATCTCACCCATCAACCCGATGCAATCCACCACTGGGGTGGCTGGAGTCACGACGGCGAGTACATCGCATACACGGCTAACCGCCGTTCGCAAGATCGTTTCGACGGCTACGTTCAACACCGCGATGACACGGACGCCAATCTCGTCATCGATGGATCGGATAAGGAACTCCTCTCCATTGTGGGCTGGAGTCCAGATGACGAGCGTCTTCTTGCCCGTGAAGTTCATTCGAACCGGAACCACGATCTCTACTGTTTCGATCGTTCCTCCAGTACGATAACACGGCTCACCGATCAGGACAGAGAGGTTCGATATCCGTCGGCTGCGTGGGGACCTGACGGCGAGAGTATATACGTCACGACCGATTGGGCTACTGACACACTCGAACTCGCCACGCTTGATCCCGAAACTGGCAACGTAACCGTGGTGTATGAGGGAGGGAATTGGAACGTTTCTAGTGTTCACGTCGACCACGACTCACGAACGCTCGCCCTCGCCCGCAACGTCGAAGGATACACTGATCTCTCGTTGTTCGAACTCGATTCCGATCGGGAGCTACAGCCGCTTGTTACTCTCGACCGTTCTGATGGTGTGCTCTCGGGGCCGTCGTTCGGTCCCGATGGCGAACGACTCGCGGTTGCCGTCTCAGCACCGACAGTGAATACGAACGTTTTCGTCTTCGACTGGAGTGGGTCACACACTCAGTGGACAGACGCCGCAACAGCGGGTATCCCACCAGAGACGTTTCGTACGCCCGAACTCGTCCGATTCGACTCTTTCGACGGGTTAGAGATCCCTGCGTTTCTCACACTCCCCGGAACCGACGACGGACCGTATCCGGCCGTCGTCGACATTCACGGCGGACCCGAAGCCCAACGCCGTCCATCGTTTCGCGCGCTCCGCCAGTATTTCGTGGACAACGGATACGCGGTGTTCGAGCCGAACGTTCGGGGCTCTTCGGGATACGGACGGACGTACGTGGATCTCGACAACGCAGAACAGCGAATGGACGCCGTCACGGACATCAAAGCCGGCGTCGAGTGGCTAACTGACCGCGAGGAAATCGACGGTTCGCGGGTGGTCGCCCTTGGAGGTTCCTACGGCGGCTTCATGGTGCTCGCATCCCTGACCGAACATCCGGAGTTGTGGGCCGCTGGCGTTGATATCGTTGGCATTGCCAACCTCGTTACGTTCCTCGAAAACACCGGACCGTGGCGTCGCCGGCACCGCGAAGCCGAGTACGGATCGCTACAGGAGCAAGAGTTTCTCGAATCCATCTCCCCGATCAATTCGATCGAGAATATTAGCGCTCCCCTCTTCGTTCTTCACGGCGAGAACGATCCTCGCGTTCCGGTGGGTGAAGCCGAACAGATCGCCACCGAGGCGAGTGAACACGTCCCGACTGAAACGCTCATCTTCGAGGATGAAGGCCACGGGATCAGCAAGCTCGAAAACCGCATCACTGCTTATCAGCGCATTATTTCATTCCTTAACGAACACGTCTCTTGACCCACGTTTCTCGCCTCCATTGCGAGAATTATCAATTCCTATATATAAAATCGTAACTGCATCGGTCTGACGATTCATCTTCGCGTCTGGCGTGGTCGAGAGTAGTGGACAACGGTGGTCTGTTCGACGCTTCTGTGGTGATTGCATCTAACCATTCAGGTGTTATTTTTGTGGCCTGTTCGTGGAGATGTTCGTAGTAATCCTTGATCCATGTGAGTGCTGCGTCACTGTCAGCATGAAACGCACCGATGACCGACTGGTGGTCGTCGTAGACGAGAACTGAACCACCCAGTCCGGCGTCGGTCGTGCTCAGTATGAGACCGAACGGCGGCGTCGTTCCCGTGGATGTAGTGATCGAGCCAGTAGTGGCGTCGGTCATTTCCGCGAGGAGTCTCGGAAACTCGTCCGTGAGCGTATCGGCTAACGCCGGGGTAGTGATGAGTTCGAACGTCGTTCCGCGCTGTATGACCTGTCGGTGACAGACACTAAGAAACTGGGGTGTCGGAAGCGTCGGGAGTACAGCCCTGATCCGCTCGGCAGCAACGAGGTGCTCGCGTAGTCCTTTGAGGAGATGATACGGCACTGTCCGCTCTGCTCGTTCGATATCAATTCCACCGAACAGCGCTGGAGGAAACATTTCATCCGTCGGAAGGTAGCGAAGCAAATCACGTACAGCGAGTACGTCTGCGATCGCCTCGTGTGCCACATGATATCGAGCGGTGATCCACTGTCCAACGTCAGTCGTCGCGTACCCGGCGGCAGTTCGCTGGATAAGTCCTGCCTGTTCTAGCTCACGGACAGCCCGATCGACGGTGGAGCGCGCGTACGGTAATTCCGTGACGAGCGTGCGTTTTGTCCGTGCAGTTTCAGCGTATTCGAGGAGATCGATTCGGGTTGTAACTAGCTTTACGGCATCGGCTCCTGTACCTACTGCGCTCCAAGAGGGACTGTCAGGGGGAAGGTTTCGCCCTACAGCTCCGACCTCCGTCTCGAAATCGGTGTAGACCTTTCCAACGAGACGAGCGAACAGAGTCGGCTCGATCCGATCCGAATCGGAAACGATCAGCCCCCACTCTTTGAATGCTGAGAGTGCTCGATCGATCGTTGAGCGGGAAACCGATACTGTCTGGGTGAGGGTGGACGCGTCTGTTGGCCCCTCAATCACTCGTGATAGCACGTTATTACGCTGACCCAAGAGTCTCACGAGGTTCGTGGCTGTGTGTTTCATTGGAGGATCGAACGAGTTGGCATATGATATGGATGTACTACGTTTATATTTTTCTAAGAATTTATATACTAATGATAATGGGTGACTAGTTTCACGATCGGTTAGGTAACTATCCGTCTGTGATTAATGCTTTTGTGGTGAACTAAACCACATGCCAAACGACGAAACGGCTCAATCGATTGCACCGGATAAAGAAACTCACGCTGGCGCTTCACGCAGTCGACGTGGCTTCCTCCGCAAAGTGGGGACTACTGGTCTGTTCGGTATGACCGCAGTAACCGCGGTGACCGAGACAGCGAGCGCTACAGAGACGACAGAGAGTCTCTCTGTTCGGGAGGATCGGTTTCACTCTCTCCGGGACGAAGAGCGAATACGCGTCACTGAGACATCCGACCCGTCCGGCGACGTTGGGACTCAGGCAGCTCAAAACAGGGTAACTATCGAAGGGATAGCTGACTTTACTGAGTACACACTTTATACCACCGGCCACGTCCACGGCGGAGAGGAGACCGGCGACGGAGTCGATTACATTTTTTACAATTCTAAAGGATTCAATTATAACGGACGAACGTATCACTTCGAGGTTCACGGATCGATATACGCTAACAATACTGACGTGTACGAGTTCTTTGGATACGTAGCGATTCCGTCTGCTGCGGGTATCTCTTACAATATCGAGGATTTATAATCGTTTTTGTATCATTGGTTCGGCTATCTGCGCTCTAAGAGGATCGGGTGGATGTCCCGCTGCGGACCTGACTTCTGTCTCGAAATGGGTGTAGACCCTTTCCGACGAGGCGGGCGAAAAGAGTCGCCTCGATCGTTGAGTGGGAAACCGATACTCACTCAGAGAGTATGGATGTGTCTGTCGGCCCCTTGACCACTCGTAACAGCACGTTATTACGCTGCCCAAGAAGCGTTGCGAGGTTTATGGCTACGTCCTCTACTGTAGACAATAAATCACATTCATGTGTGTATTGTATTTATACTTTTATAAATATTTATATACTAGAGACAATATGTGGTTAATTTTCCAATCGATTAGGTAACTATCCGCCTAGGTGTAGGAACACTTGTGGTGAACTAAACCACATGCCAAACGACGAAACGGCTCAATCGACCGTACTGGACGCTCCTGACACTTCGCGCAGTCGACGTGGGTTCTTGCGCAAAGTGGGTGCCACAGGTTTCTTCGGAATGACAGCGATGACCGCGGTAACCGAGGCAGTGAGCGCTACAGAGACGACAGATTCCTCTGTCCGGGAGGATCGAGCTCGTTCCTTCCCGGATGGAGAACGAATACGTGTCACCGAAACATCCGAACCAACCAACGACCTCGGAACGCAAGCTACTCGAAACAGGGTGACTATCGAAGGGATAGCTGACTTCACGTACTACACGCTTTATACCACTGGAGATGTCTACGGTGGAGATAGTAGTGGTAACGGTGTAGATTATATTCTTCACTACCCTAATGGCTTCGATTACAATGGACGAACGTATTACTACCTGATTGACGGAGCGATATACGCCAATAACGCTGACGTGTACAGGTTCTACGGATACGTAGCGATTCCGTCTGCTGAAGGCATCTCCTACAATATCGAGGATCTGTAATAGCGTTCTCGGACTGAAATTAGTGGTATCGACTCTTCACCGGTTTCTGTGGTTTCGTGGTGAATTTTGTTATGAGCGGTCAGCCATACGACAGCGAACACGGTTCACCGGAGCGCGCCGAGTAGTTTGTAGTCGTGATCGGGTGTGTACCGCCGGAACAGCAGGCTGTTCGTGAGCACCGACACGGAGGAGAGCGCCATGGCTCCTGCAGCAAGCGCCGGCTGAAGCAGTCCGAGCGAGGCAAGCGGGATCATTGCCGTGTTGTATCCCAGCGCCCAGAACAGGTTCTGTTTGATTTTCTGGAGCGACCCGTCCGAGATCCGGATCGCTTTCACCACGTCGAGCGGATCGTCGCGCATCAGCGTCACGTCTGCAGCCTCGATTGCGACATCGGTGCCCGAACCGATCGCGGTACCGACGGCAGCGGCCGCAAGTGCGGGTGCGTCGTTGACGCCATCACCGACCATCATCGCCCGGTTGTCGTTCGACTGTACGGCGTTGACCGCGTCGGCCTTGTCTTCCGGCAGGACTCCAGCACGAACGTTTTCCGGGTCGATTCCGATACGCTCTGCGACCGCATGGGCAGTCTGCTCGTTGTCGCCGGTGATCATGCGAACCTCAATTCCGCGGTCCCTGAGCGTAGAGACGGCGTGTCTCGCGTTCTCTTTGATCGTATCAGCGACAGCGACGATACCGATGAGTTCACCGCTGGTCGTGTCACTAGACGCGCGCGCGACGAGCATCGCGGTTTTTCCGTCCGCTTCGAGGCGTGTCAGGGCGTCTTCTATTGGTGACGGATCGATACCGTACTCACGCATGAGTTTGCGATTGCCGACGAGCACCGCCATGCCGTCGACAGTCGCCCGGACACCGTGGCCGGGAACGTTCTCGAATCCGGTCGGTTCACTCGGTTCAATGCCCTGCTCGTTCGCTTTCTCAACGATCGCCTGGGCAAGCGGGTGCTCAGACCCTCGTTCGGCGCTCGCAGCAACACGGAGTATCGTCTCTTCGTCGAGTCTCTGTTGGTCTTCGAGCATTGCCCCTCCGTCTGAAACCAATTCGGTTTCTGTTCGATCTACGGCACGGACATCAGTGAGTTCCATTTCGCCTTTCGTCAGCGTTCCCGTTTTGTCGAACACGACCGTATCGATGTCTTTCGTGCGTTCGAGAACGTCACCGCCTTTGAACAGCACGCCGTTTCGTGCACCGATCGAGGTGCCGACCATCGTTGCGGCCGGCGTTGCGAGTCCGAGCGCACACGGACAGGCGATCAACACGGCTGACGCGAACACCACTACCGCAAACTCGAACAGCGAGATGCTTCCTCCCACGAGCGCGGGTCCACCGGCGACGAGTCCCCATAGCGGGAGTGCACTGACGACAGTTGCAAGCAACTCCGGAACGAGGTACCACGCGAGCCCCCATACTATGGCGTTGGCGATCACGATCGGAACAAAGTACGCCGAGATACGGTCAGCGAGGGTTTGGATGTCCGGTTGGCGGGATTGGGCTTCCTTAACCGTCTGAACGATCTGCTGGAGCGCCGTGTCACTGCCGACATTCGTCGCCTCGACGGTCAATACACCGTTCTCGTTGATAGTCGAACCAACGACTTCATCTCCAACGGTCTTTTCAACCGGAACGCTTTCACCGGTAACCATCGATTCATCGACCGCGCTTTGCCCATTGATCACGACGCCGTCCGTCGGGATCTTCTCTCCCGGTCGAACTTTCATTCGATCACCGACAGCGACTTCCTCCAACGGTATTTCCTGCTCCGTACCGTCCTCGTCAACGATGGTCGCCGTGTCGGCTTCCATCTCAAGGAGCTGCTGGAGTGCCTCGCCGGCTTGTCCTTTCGAGCGAGCTTCGAGATAGTTGCCCAGCGTGATGAACACGAGGATCAGCGCCGCGGTGTCGAAGTACAGACTCCCGGCGACTAGTTCTAACAACACCGCGACCGAGTAGAGGTACGCGGTTGAGGAACCGAGTGCGATCAACACGTCCATGTTGGCGGTCCGGTTGTTGATCAGCGCGTTGTAGGAGTTTTTGTAGAACGGCCAACCCAACACCAGTTGTATCGGAGTCGCTAGCAGGAATTCGACCCAACCGAATTCGATCCCGAACACCGTCTCAGGGAGTATCCCGCCGCCGAAGAGGAACGTTTCTACGAGAAACGCAAGCAGTGGAACAGAAAACGCCGCGCCGAACAACGTCAGACGCCACTGACGACGGATCTCCTCGCGCTGGGCCGCGTTCCGTTCAGTGTCGTCGTCCTCACGCACAGGTGAGTAACCGGCTGTCTCGATGGCGTCGTAAAGCCGATCGGGCGTGGTCTCCGCCGGATTGTATTCGACGGTCGCTTCCCCGGTTGCGTAGTTGACATCCGCTGCGATCACCCCGGACACGTCTGTGAGCGCGTTTTCATTGGTCGTCGCGCAGTTTGCACACGACATGTCGGTGATCTCGATCGAAATTGAGTTCTTTACGGCGCTGTATCCCGAATCGTCAATCGTCTCGTAGAGTTCTGTGAGTGATGTCTTTGTGGGATCGTATTCGACCCGTCCCTCGTCAGTAGCGGCGTTGACGGTCGCTTCCGACACTCCGTCTACCTCTTCTAACGCTTCTGTTATTGTTTGAGAACAGTTTGCACAGCTCATTCCCTGTATACCGAACTGTGCGGTCTGTGGTGCCATTATCTCTGTATAGGGGCTCCCCTTTCAATGGCCTTTCTACTGTGATATCCGGCTTCAGTCGCGATCTCATGCCGATATCCGAGACTTATAGCTGGGTAATGTTTGCATTCCAAAGCAGAAGTAGTCATATTCGAACGCCTGTACTACTGTGCGTCAATCATTGTCTCACCGCCGATCTGACTTCTCACTCCTGGTGATCAACGGTGTCGGTGCTGTTACTCCCATCTGTCCTTTTATCGACTGACTCCGAATCTCCTCCTCCCGTGCCAAATACGAACGCTCCTGTATCACCAGGGATCTCGTCCTCATTGTTTGTGCTGCTGTCGGTACCATCCCCTCGACTCTCTTCGTCCTTGTGAGTAGTTCGCATCCACCACCATCCAACTCCCAAACCGAGACAAAGCAACCCGACGCCAATGAGAAGAAGGCCGAAACTGTTAGCGGGGGTGCTGACGACCGGCACTTGTACCGGATCCATAGATGTCGTATGGAACGGTCATACTACTGTATTGTGGCTTGCGAATGTAGTTAGTTATTAGTGACATATAAGTCGTTCTCGCACTGTCCGATTGAGGAATGTCGACGACTGGACCAACGCGTCAGTCGTTCTCCTCGTACGCTTTCACTCGAAAGCCGACTGGAGCAGTAGCTATACTGTCGCAAAACTTTATTTTCTTATGATGCTACTGGATTCGGTCAGATGATCTCGGGTTCGCCACGTTCATACGATGCTCGTTCCATCGTCGAAACGGATGCAGTCTGTCGGTGATGTGCTCAGGCAGCAACTTGCGAGAACCGGGCGGCTGTTGAGCAACGGGCGAGGATGGACGTTGTTCGTCGTGGCAGCCGGATGGCTTTCTATCCTCGGTGGTCGATACCTCTTTCCGGTGGTGCTTCCGCAGGTCAGACGATTTTTTGAGGTTAGCAACGCCGCTGCTGGCACAGCGATCACGGTGCTCTGGGCTGGGTATGCCCTGATGCAGTTCCCCGCCGGCGCGTTAACCGATCGGTTTGGCGAACGGCGACTTCTCGCTGGGAGTCTCCTGACCGGAGCGACAGCGATCGTAGCAATCTGTTTCGCGCCGACGTTCTGGCTGTTCGTCGTCGGCTGTGGACTGTTCGGTCTTGGGACCGGACTGTACGGTCCCGCTCGTGGGATCGTCATTTCCAGAACGTTCGGTGAACACGATGGGACCGCAATCGGCGTTGTGCTCGCCACCGGATCGATCGGTTCAGCGACGATTCCGTTGATTGCCAGCCGATTCGTCGGTTCGATCGGCTGGCAACCAACTGTTGGGATGCTCATCGTTCCGTTTCTGCTCGTCGGCATCGGTGTTTGGGTCGTCGTATCACAGCCTCCGATCGATCCGGACGGAAGCGGATTGTCCCCAGAATTCCTCCGAACAGTCCAAACGGCCGTTACACGGCGTGCAGTTGCAATTGCTACAACCGCTGTCACGCTCATGTTGTTCGTGGCACAAGGATTGACAGCCTTTCTCCCGACATACTTTGTCATGATAAAGGGACTCGAACAGACGACTGCTGCTGGACTGTTCTCGCTGTTCTTTCTGAGCGGTGCGGCCTGTCAGTCGCTCGCGGGCAACGCAGCCGATCGGTTCGGCAGTCCGACGGTGCTGATGACTGTTGCTGGCGTGAGTGTCGTGCCGTTGCTCGCGTTGCCGTTCGTCGAGGAACTCGTCCCGTTGGGCGTGTTGACCGTGCTTCTCGGCTCTCGATTAGCGATCAATCCTGTCAGTAACGCCTACATCATCGCCGTAGTTCCCGACGCCGTTCAAGGAACGGCGTGGGGATTTCTCCGCACGAGCTTTTTCCTTCTCGCCGCAACCGGTTCAACTGTTGTCGGAGCGCTGTTCGACGCGCAGTTGGCGAACGCCGCGATCATCGGTCTTGCTGCACTCAGTGCCGTCGCAACCGGGTTGTACGTGTTCCTCCCCACACGGACCGCTGTCGATTCAGGTAGCGTTTGACATCCAGACCGTTGTGGATCTGATCGAGTTGACGCGATCACGCACCGACGCGATCACGCGCCGAAACTGTGTCGACGCTCTTTAGGGGACTCGCCTACGAACCAGAATCGACTGGCGATCGTGTCACTAGCGGTTCCGTATCCGTTGGATTTCACGAACCAACTCGATCTGATGGATACGACTGATTCGCATATCGAACGATCATAGCGTGTGATCCCAATCCTTTTCAGCCGTTTGCGCATTTTGGTCGATAACCTTGAATCGCCGAATCCAGGTTGTAAGGACACTAGCAAGACAGGGGTACAACGCCGACCGAGAGGCTGTAACGCTCCTTACGTCGTCGGAGTCACCGTCGCACGTGATCGAAACGATGGCTGACCATCTCCCGGAGGACACGCTTCGCGTCACGGCTGACAACGTACGGGAGGCACTCAATCAGTTGGGGAGAGAGATCGATACGACCGCTTCGGTCACTGTCGATCCAGCCAACGTACCGACATCTCAGGGATCGGCCACCACGGACGAGACCGACCAAAACGGTGTGGCCGACGCCGAACGACATTCCGACCCGGCTAACCGTGACCGTTCGACGCGCGATGACCGTGGTTCCGTAATCATCTCTGGAGACGTTACTGGTGAGAGCACCGGCACTGGAACGTACGAGACGTTCGTCCAGACGTTTCGGGACCGGTATCAGCGTCTCTCCGAGCAGTTGCGGGGTCGATTGAACCACCGGCCAGCAGAAACCTTAGCGGAGATGCCGGGCCAGAACGAGGCTGCGATGATCGGCTTGGTAAACGATATCCAGTCGACAAAAAACGGTCACTGGCTGATCGAACTCGAAGACACTACCGGAACGTTCAGCTGTCTCGTGATGAAAGACCGGGAGATCGCAGACGCTGTAAACGAGCTGTGTTTCGATGAGTGCATCGGCGTGGCGGGAACGCTGTCGAACGACGGTGAGATCCTGTTCGTGGACGACATTCACTTTCCAGACATTCCCCACACGTATCGGCCGTCGACGGCCGACCGACACGTCCAAGCCGCGCTCATCTCTGACGTTCACGTCGGCAGTCAGGAGTTTCATGCGGCGGCCTGGGAGCAGTTCACCGATTGGCTCCACACCGAGGAGGCCGAACGCGTTGAGTATCTGCTCATCGCTGGTGATATGGTCGAAGGCGTCGGCGTCTATCCCGAGCAGGACGAGGAGCTGTCGATCGTCGACATCTACGATCAGTACGAACGGTTCTCGGAGTTGCTGAAAGCGGTTCCTGGTGATATGGAGATCGTCATGATCCCTGGCAATCACGACGCCGTCCGGTTGGCCGAACCACAACCGGCGTTTGACGAGGAACTCCGGGACATCATGCGCGCCCACGACGCCCGTATCACAGGTAACCCCTCCACGGTCACAATTGAGGGTGTATCCGTACTGTTGTATCACGGCGTTTCTCTCTATGAGGTGATCATCGACACGCCTGACTTGGATCTAGAGCATCCCCATGAGGCGATGTGCAACCTCCTCAAGAAACGCCACGTCGCGCCTCAGTACGGCGGCCAACTCCGACTCGCGCCTGAAGAGCGGGATTATCTCGTGATCGACGAGATTCCTGATGTGTTCCATACTGGCCATCTCCACAAGTTCGGTTGTGGATCCTACAACAACGTATTGGCCGTCAATTCGGGCTGTTGGCAGAAGCAAACGTCATACCAACGCTCACAGGGAATCGATCCTGACGTTGGCTACGCTCCGATCCTTGATCTCGACACTCACGAAATGACGATCCGGAAGTTCACCGCGTAACTGTGAACGAAGCCGTTCCACTGGCGTTGAACTCCTTGGAGAACCAATCGATGTCCCCTTGTTGTGTGAGCTCACCACTGACGGTAGTCCCGTTGATCGCTGTCAGCCTCCTGACCGTCGTTCGGCTTGTTTTCACTCTGGCTTTGGGCGAGTGCTCCTGTGGGTATCATCGCTCCGAGAACCAACAGCGCCAAAAAGGCGACGTTGGCATGTAATACATCGATGTATAGCTGTCTGTGTGATCTAGTTTCATGATAAATACCTTCACATTCAAAAAATCACGTCATATAATTTGTGTGGGTGTGAGCGGGACTTTTTACGCAGAGAGTGACTAGCTCCATCAATGGCTCCCGTCGACTACCGATGTCCTTGTGGTGCCACGCTTCGATTCAAACAGGATCTCACGAAGGAGGGTGCGATCCGACCCACGTGGAAATGCAAGGACTGTGGGACGCCGGTTCCCGGACAGACCGCTGAACAGATCAGGCATCAACATCCCTCCTGAACAGTGCAGCCTAGATTTGCGCGTTCGCCTCTCCAACATGGATGAGAGCTGAGCCACCAACTTATTTTGTATGTCTTCTCACACGTCAGTGCGCCTTGCTGAGCACACGTAGACAGAGCTTGAACGGCCCTTGAAGACGGAACAGGGACAGCGATCGTGCGATCGGGTCGGTCGAACAACATGGACCACACCTCCCGCTGATCATCAAGATACAAGCGGGACCCCTCGGCCCTTTAGGGCGGAGAAGGTGACGGATACGCTTGCAGGCGACGCGCTTTCCCGACGCATTGCCAAGAGGCTCGGTGACGCGCTAGCTGCTCCCACTGTACGCTCCGACTGCTCGGGCCACCACATGGAGTGTCTCGGAACGATCACGATTCTGGCGTCGACGTTGATGGAACTGATATGTGCCCACTGTCAGTCGTTGAACGAACACAGCTTCGAGTACATCGTTCTCGTTCTGACCCACGGCGGAAACTTCGCCCCGACGAACACCGTTGCTCCTGAGATCGCCCGCAACATCGACGCACCGTGATCACCCTCGCGGATCTTGAGCAACTCATGGAGCTGCAGAACGAGGGCCTCAGAACGGCTGGTGTCGACCATCACAGCCGATACTGTTTCCCCCGAATGAGTCCTCCTCTGACGCAGCAGGGTGTCGCGCTGTGAATACGTTTACGACAGTATGTGAATTCCAAACTGTGTATACGCTTTACACAGTTCACACTGTACAACGAATCTGAGACTGTTCGAACGGTACTAACGGTGTTCGAAGTTAGTACTGTCCAAACAGTGTAGACGGTAGAATTAGGGGAGGTCGTCCACAGCGTCTGGGTCCAGGTCGCGTGCTTCGAGGACGAGCTCCGTTACTTTTTGTGGGTGTTCGTGGGCGAAACGGACCATCGCGTCGTGGGCTTCCCGAACCTCGAAATCGTCGTGGCCCAGCGCAATCAAGTTGTTCTCGACACTGTTGCACAACACCTTGATGAGTCGTGCGGTCTCCTCATTCGGATAGATCGAGAGTTTCTTGCTCGTTTGAGCGGCAAACGCCGGCCCTGTGGTCTCGCTTGGATCTGCTGTTTCTGTTTTTGAATCAGTTGCTGATTCGTCCGTTGTGGTTTCGGTTTCGTTTCCAAGATCCTCGTCAGCTTCGTCCTGTTCACTTGCTCCCTCTTTCACTTGATCCAGTTGGTTTCGTAGATTGCTGCTGTCCATATTATGCACGCTCCGCGACGATCCCCGCTAAGGTATCGAAATGTTTGATCTGATCGCACGATGAATCGTACTCCGCCACCGGCTTGTTCTCGGTGAACGAATCTGACAGGGCGTCACGTTCACGGATACCCGGAAGTGGGATATCACCCCGTCCCTGGTCGTCGATCTGTTCCCATTGCTCATCAGTGATACGCGCGTACTGCGGCAGGTAGTCGACCCAGTTTTCGTTGAGATCTTCGAGTAGACGGCGGTCCGGTTTCCTCGGTCGGATCGATTCACTCAACATGTTTGGCGTGATCGCGAGGATATCGGCTGCGCCGTCGGTCGCTTCGATGATCGGTAGTAGTTGCGATTCCATGATACGTTCGAGACCGCTGATGCTTCCCTGACCGGGGATGACCGGCACGATGAAACTCTGAGCAGCGACGAGCGCGTTGTCGGCCACTTTCGAGGGATCTCCGGGTGTATCTAAAACGACGTACTCATACCCCTCCCCACGCAGCGGATCGACAATCTCGTTTTTGAGAATAACGTCGGCGTTCATCTGGTTTTTCATCCGGTCATTGATGGTCGACATCTCTGTAGAACTGGGGACGACGCTGAATCCCCATTCCGTCTCGATGAGGAGTTCGGATGGATGTGTGTCTCGGAAAATGACGTTTTCGAGCTGTCCGTTTTTATTGTACGCCTCTCCGAACCCGAGAAACTCCGTTCCGTGTCCGTTCTTATCGACATCGACATACACCGTTTTCCCATGATTCTTCTGAAGACGGTGTGCGAGATTGATTGCGATTGTCGATTTCCCCATTCCCCCTTTCAAAATACATACTGCAACGACGCCGTTCTGTGATGTTTGTGGTTCCATATGTCTCAAAAACTGTGTGAACTGTCTGTACTGTATGAGAGTTCCCGCAATACTGTACAGACGGTCTATGACGTTAACACATCATAATAATCCCGGTTTACTACGCTTGTTAGTACTGTACAAACAGTGGTAACAGCATACACAGTTCTTACTGTATCTCTGTGGTCGTCACCCGGGTCGAATGGATACGCCCACCAATGGAATTCTATACTGTCCATACTGTATAGGCTTTGAATTGGACCATCCGATTACTTCTTCCGAGGATCTTACCAGTGACCACTGTCGAAACGGTATTCACTGTATTCACGGTGTGGAACGTTTAGATCATATCTCCCACTGCGGTTCCTGATACGGTAACCACTGCTTATACTGTGAGTACAGTGTACACTGTGTTCACCGTATTCGCTGTGTGGTGGCAGCCATAGCTGGTACAGATACACAGTTGAAGCGGCATAACGCGGTATCGATCAGAGTGGTACAGTAGAGAACGTTTGCACTGTATTCACTGTGTGTAACCGGATTCAAAGCGTTTCCATACTGTTGTTACAGTGCTCACGTTTCACACAGTCTAAACCGTGACTACTGAGAGAACAGCTAATACTGTACACGCAGTGTACTATTATCTGTTGTCCGTTTGTCTCCGCAGATCGATCTAGTCAAACAGTTCACACAGTTACCACTGCTATAGCTGTACTTACATCATCAGCTGTCCATAACGTGTGTACATCACGCACTGCGTACACCGTATAGACTTTTCAAACATTAAGCAACGTCCAAAGCGTAGCAACGTTTCAAGAACAGCACGGAACCGTGGTTCGGCGGGAAGTCGTATTGATCCGTCGGTGGTAGCCAATGACCTAGTCGAATCGATCAGCACCGATGTAGTCGATCGTCTCCTGTAAATACTGTTTGAGTTGCTCACCGGCGCTTCGTTGATCGTACTCCGCAAACGGCTGTTCGTCGGTCGATGGCTTGACCGACGGACGATTTTGAATGTGCGTTCGATTCGTGGTTCGTACACGGCTGAGACGATGTCCGGTTCGGTCTGCTAGAACGGATACTCTCGGGATTCGTGTTGGATCGAGATCCACTTCGGTTGCGTAAACTCTTCACGGACGTATTCGCCGTTAAACCGACCGATTCCCGATCCCTTGTAGCCACCGAATGGAACGTGGGGTTCATCGTTTATCGGCTGGTCGTTGACGTGGACCATCCCAGCGTCGATCTCGCTGGCCACCCGTTCAGCACGGTTCACGCTGCCACACACCGAGGCAGCGAGACCGTAGTCGGTGTCATTCGCCAGTTCGATCGCGGTGTCCTCGCTGTCAAACGGGATTACTGGTGCAATCGGTCCAAAATGTTCGTTACAGGCCGCACTCATGGCGTTCGTCGCGTCTGATAACACCGTGGGGAGAACGAACAACCCGTTTGAATCCCCCAGCGAGTGGTCAGCAGAGAGCTGACCGGCCGGCGTCGTTTCCTCGATGGCTGCATTCGAGACGGCTGCACCGCCCGTTTCGAGCGTTGCCCCGGCGTCGACCGTCTGTTCCACGTAGTTGAGCATCTGCTCCCGTTGGCTCTCGTTGATAACCGGACCGATGACCGTTTCCTCGACGGCCGGATCACCGACCGGGAGCGCCTCGGCCCTAGTGGTGAACTGCTCGACATAGTCACCATACAGAGATTCGTGAACGAGATGGCGGTTAATGGAGATACAGAGTTGGCCTTGATGGAGGAACGATCCGAACACACCGGCGTCGACGGCTGTCTCAACATCGGCCGATTCGAGAACGACGTGCGGTCCGTTTCCACCGAGTTCCATCGCCGGATACGCGAGGTGGTCGACGGCCTGCTTTGCGACCTGACGCCCAACGGTCGTCGAACCAGTGAATGCGATGACGCCGGCGTCTGGATGGCCTGCCATCGGATCCCCGATCTCCGATCCCCGTCCCGGGACGACGTTTAATAGCCCGTCAGGAAGACCAGCGGCTTCGAAGATCCGTGCAATGAGCAGTCCACCGGTGATCGGCGTTTCTGAGGACGGCTTGAGGACGACACCGTTGCCGACTGCTAACGCCGGTGCAACCGCCCGGATCGAAAGATGGAGTGGATAGTTCCACGGCGAGATGACTCCAACGACACCGACCGGCTCGCGTTTGACGAGATGCTCCTTCCCAGCAATATTTGATTCACGATGGTCTCCAGACACCCGAGTAGGAAAGCCGGCCGCTTGTTGGGTGATAGCGCTCGCGGCCCTGATCTCGTTTCGTCCTTTGAGTCGACTGGAACCGGCCTCAACAGTCAACAGTTCGAGAATCTCGTCCTCCTGATCCCGAAGCACGCTGACCGCGCGAGAAAGCACTGCTGCTCGTTTCGCTGGCGTCTGTGTTGCCCACTCCGACTGTGCCGTCGCCGCAACATCATAGGCGTCGTCGATGTCCTGTGGCGTGCCCTTTGGGACCGCCGCGATCTGCTCGCGAGTCGCTGGGTTCTCGACTGCAAGCGAGTCCCGGCCGTCCGGTTCGCGCTCACCATCGAGAAAGAGCCGGTTCCACTCCGCGTCGACGCCAATCGCCGGTGTTGATTCGGTGGTCCCCGACATGGCAACCGTGCATACGTTTGCCACACTCATAGACGTTCGGCCGTGGTTGATCTCAGGCGTACTCTGGCCGTTGCTCGTACTGAATCGGGTCTCGGACTCCGATTCGCTGGAACGCTTGGAGCCGGTAGGCACACGCATCGCACGTTCCACACGCCGGTTCGTCATTTCGGTAACAGCTCCACGTCAGTTCGTAGGGAACACCGTGTTCGACGCCGTAGGCCGCGATATCCGTTTTTGACCGATCGGAAAACGGTGCTTCAATGGTGATCGCTGTCTCGTCTTTCGTACCAGTGTCGACGACGCGTTGAAACGCTTCGAAAAACGCCGGGCGACAGTCTGGATAGCCCGAGAAATCCTCTGAATGTGCCCCAATAAACACCGCGTCACAGTCGTTTGCTTCAGCGTATGCGACCGCCATCGAGAGGAGGTTTGCGTTTCGGAAGGGAACGTACGAGTCCGGAACTTCCTCGCTATCGAGATCGGCAGCAGAGACGGTCATCGACTCATCCGTAAGACTCGACGCACCGATTTTCGAGAGGTGATTCGTTGTCAACGTTAGGAAGTCCGTCGCTCCGAACCGGTCGGCTTGGGCCATCGCGCACTCGTGTTCTTTCGCTTCGGTTCGTTGTCCGTAGGAGGTGTGGAGCATGTACAACTCGTATCCCTGTTCCTGTGCGACTGCGGCAGCCGTTGCGCTGTCCATTCCACCGGAGGCGAGCACGACAGCCCGATCATTCATCAGCGATCACCGTATTGGCTCCTCGTGTTCGGAAACGGTGCGTCGTTCGTCCGTCATCTAGCAGTCGTTCAGCTGAACTCATGTTCCTGGGGCGTCGTTCCAGAGGTCGACGTGGAGCCGAGGGGTGTATCGATATCCGTTGTCCATCGCCAGTTGCGCCACCTCATTCCGTCGTTCATCGATCGATTCTCGGGTTGTTCCTTCCGGCATCAACAGCACGTCCGTATCGGTGACCGTGGTTTGTGTCGCGCGTCGCACTCGGTCAACGATCCGCTCGATTTCAGGCAGATCGTCGGCGTCAGTCACGACAAATTTGAGCTGAAACTCGTAGGCGTCGAGGAGAGTTGCCAGCGTATCGATGTCGATGCGCTGTGTTTCATGGCGATCGGCCCATTCCCCGTTGCCTGCCGGATCCCGCGCCGCTACCGGCGTGCTTGAGGAGAGTTTCGGACTGATGCTGAGGAGATCAATCGGTGCTTCCTGATAGATCGTGCCGTTCGTTTCGACCGTGATGTGGTAGCCCAACTCCGTGAGTCGTTCCATCAGTGGGACTGTCTCGGTGTGAATAAGCGGTTCGCCACCCGTCAGCACGACGTGGTCTGCGGGGTGGGACTGGATCTCCGAGACGATTGTTTCGAGCGACCACTGGGCGTGGACTGGCTCCCACGACGTATGGTAGGAATCACAGAACCAACACCGGAGGTTACAGCCGCTCGTTCGGACGAATACGCTCGGCGTTCCAGCCAACTGACCCTCTCCTTGCAAGGAGTAAAACAGCTCGTTGATCGGTAACGCCTCGCTATCGGATTGATCGGTAGTAGGAATCGAATCGTTGACAGGCATGGTTACTCGATCGATCCGGCGCACAGTTCGGACGTTTCGCGGACCTGAACCGAAACGGTGCTCACGGTGTCGGGGAGCGTCTCATAAAGCCGGGCTTCGAGATACGCCGCCATCACTTCCGCTGTCGGTGGATGATCGAATACGATGACGGCGTCTCCGTCTCCGCTCTGTTCGAACGCATCGATCAGGGGATCGCCTTCTTCGAGTAAGAACCGGTGATCCCACTCGTGGATAACAGACGTCACGTCACCCTTGTCGACCACCCAGCCGTCCGTGAGTGATCCCGTGATCTCGACAGAAATCGTGTAGTTGTGGCCGTGTGGACGGCTACATTTGCCATCGTGGTGGAGAAGACGATGGCCGGAACTGATGCGGATCGGCCGTTCGGTACCGATCCGTAGCGTGCGGACTCGATCACCCATTTCTGGTGGTGCGACCGTTCGATCGGACATAGGTATGATACAGATATACGCTATATATTCTTGACGGAGTATCGATCGCCAACAGTCGCATATCTGCAGAGACGAAGCGATTTCACAGATCAGGTGATCCACTGGGTCCAACGAGCAGTTACAGAGTTCCCGCCTCTGGTAATCGCCTCACCCGTGTGTCACTGTCTTACTCAATGAGGCACTGTCACTCGTGGTCGAGCAGTCGTTCGAGTCGTCGTCGGAGGAGATACGCACTCACGAATAGCGGGAGAGCAACGAGCAGTCCGCCCCCGATGACCGACCGCGAGAGTTCAATCGTGATCAGTCCGATCGGAATTGACAGAACGGTCACACTACGGATCCACATCCACATGACGATGACCAACGGCACGACGACAAGGAGGTTCCAGACGGTGGGCCGAACACGGTAGCCGTGCTCGTACCGATCCCGCCACGGAACCGTCGTGAGCGCCCACAGTGCACCCGCGACCCCAACGGTCAGCGAGAGGAACAGTCCGACAGCGAGACCGAAATTCAACACACTTCCGAGATGCAGCGGACCGACGCGTAGCATCGGCAGCCACGGCGTTCCCTGATTCGATCCGACTGTTTCGACGAACGAAGAGAGGGTACCGTCCTGCCCGACTGTCGTGAACAGAACGATACCACTACCGAGCACCCCGAGCGCAATGCCGCTTTGTAGTTCCTGAAACGGTTTCGTCGTCCACAGGGGCATCGCCCGCCCAAGCAGTATTCCTCCCGGAATCCCGACGATGAGACAGCCGATACAAACAATAGGTACGTACAGGAGGGTCATGACAGCATACTCAATCCCACTGCTGGATGGATCGATCAGTATCGAAGTCCAAAGGAGTCCGAGTCCACCACTGTAGAACACCAACACGGGCCAGATCGTGATCGACGTACGGGTGAACTGTTCGCGAGAGCGTGGCTCCTCGAAGGGAAGTGGAGAGAGAACGCCGTATCCGACATAGCACGTACAGAGACTCACCAAGACGACGCCGAGCTCGGTAGCCGCCGTTACTGTGTTGATCGCTCGAATCGCCTCCGTTACCGCAAGACTGAGAACGACCGTGATAGCGAGCCGGACGGCCGTTGGCGAATACACCACATCCAGAGTGATCGTGTGGGGTCGATGGGTGGCTACCCATCGCTTGCCCTCGCCGGGAACCGTTCGCAACTGAGCAACACCGCCAGTTATCAGATTGATCATGTTACTGTCGTCGTGGCTGGCCGTCTCATCCGACGGCTCTTCGGAACCCGTTTGAATGTCATGAACCCGGTCGTATCGTCGGCGTGCTCGTGGATCTAACAGCGTTTCTTTGGCCGCTCGTATCCGAAGGACCCTCTCGTGCGCGTCCGGTTCGTCGTCATTTCCACCGGGCTGGTGTTCGTGTATCTTCTGTCGGTATGCCCGTTTGATCTCATCTTCGGTGGCATCCGGACTGATGTCGAGAATCTCGTAGTGGGTCTTCGGCATCTCTGTGCGTATACATCATCCAGTTATCATATAAAGGTGGCTCCGTGGTGATCAGTTCCTGACAGGTAATCCGACCACGATGGCCGTGGCGTCCGGGGGCGTCAGGCAAACTCCTCACCGGAGTCCGGTCGACGGATCGTCGGCGGACGGCCACCAGTTTGGATGACGTTAAACGCTCGTAAGAGGTCCGTTCGAGAGATAATGCCGACCAGTTGTTCATCGGCATCGACAACCGGAAGCCGCCCGACATCGTGCTCTTGAATCCGTTCGAACGCCTCCATCGCGTCAGCACTGGGATCGATCGTTTCGACCGGCGATGACATCACCTCTCGCACGCGGTAAGCGTCCTGCTCAACGGCCCGAATATCCGCCGCGTCGCCTAGGGTGATCACGCCGACGAGTTCCTCGTCGCGGACAACGGGATAGCCGATGTGACCGTCTTCAAACATCCGATCCATGAGTTCAGCGACACTCGTGTCTGCGGAGACGGTTTTGAGATTTTCTTCGGGGGTCATCACGTCACGAACAGTAATGCCTTCGAACGATGCTTTGATCGATGTCTGTTGTGCTTCTCCGGAGGCGGCGATGTAGATGAAAAACGCCAGGAGGATGAGAAACCAGTTGGTGAAGACGCCGATGATGCCCAACAGGAACGCGAAGAACTTGCCGACTTCGGCGGCTTGCTGTGTCGCCTGCGCGTGGGGCTGATTTCGAGCGAGAAGTGCCCGAAGAATCCGTCCTCCATCCATCGGAAAGCCGGGAAGAAGGTTAAAAACGGCCAGCACGACGTTCAGTACCGCGAGGTAGCCAAAGACGAACCGGACCGCTTCTAACGAGACGGGAGTGGTGAGGAACAACACGTACGATCCGACGCCGAGCCCGATACTCACGATCGGTCCTGCCACTGCGATCAACAACTCGTGACGCCAGTCTTCGGGAAACTCCGCGAAGTTGGCTACCCCTCCCAGCAACCAGAGCGTGATCGACTCAATCTCATATCCATACCGCATCGCTACAATCGAATGACCAAGCTCGTGTAACAGCACACCAGCAAACAGTCCGATTGCTGACGCAAACCCCAACGCCCACGGCATCAAGCCGGTCGTCAACTGTCGGGCAGTGATCGTCGTGGCGAACACCTGATTGAGCAACTGCACCAACTGAGCGATGTCCCATGCGATGAACGCCGCGAACAGGGGAAGTACGATCAGAAACGTCCAGTTGAGTCTGATCGGGATGGTGAACACCGATCCCACTCGGATCCCTCGCATACTCTCTGATTAACAACGAGCGGCTTAAAGTAGTGCCATGAATGTTGGTAAAATGATGACTAATCCACTCTTGAGCGGACAACTGGCTTTGCGTGACAGTATCGATAATGGAAGATAGACCGCAATGAGTGCAGTACAGACAGTTTATACTGTACGCAACGCTACCGCAGTATCCACAGTCTTTAGGGTATTCTACAGAAATTATATGATAATTAAGATACTTTTCAAAATGACTATCTATGTTCGTGTAGATACCACTACTGTACCATGTGTGAGAAAGAACTAACAGATGTGTTTATTAAACACGCGGAGTACGAACCGATTTCCACCGTCGAAGAGACGGCTATCGGTCGACAGATATTCTTATTCACTAATGGTTGTAACGAGTATATAACATACAACGTATATGATGGCGAATCATTCCTTGCAACACATACTAACCGACAGGGGGTGTCTCATTACTTTCGTGTGCATCCCCGGATCAGTCTTCGGGTGTCGACGCTGGTGGTACATCGATACGGATACTCGATAGTTGAGGACTCGACCGATATTGGTTTTATGCAAGAAACAGTGAAATCATAGGTTCCGTTTGGTATTCGGGCTGCTATAAACTGTGGATTGCGTAGTCGAGTGACGCGATTCACGCCCACCTTAAAGGGCGGGACTCTCCCGCTGGTTAAAGATTGCCTGTGAATTCGGGGTATTCACGCATGGTGTTTATTCGGTTGGAGAACCATATTACTGCTCAATGAGTGATGAACCCCTGTCACGCCGGCAGTGCCTCGGTGCGGTCGCAGGAGTTATGACCGGGCTTGCAGGCTGTTCAGACGTGTTCGGCGGGTTGAATTCTAATAATTCAAATGAATCGGCACCGACTCCCACGCCCACTCCGACAACATCCACACCTAGTGGGACGGACACGGAGTACACGCGTGTATATCAGGACACGATCAACTCAGTCATGCAGCTGTCTGTCACCGATTCAACCGGTCGAAACGGTCAGGGGTCGGGGTTCCTATTCCGAGGCCGTCACATCATCACGAACGCGCACGTGGTCAGTGATATGAGCGAGGTCCACGTGCGGTTTTCGAACGACGAGTGGCGATCAGCCTCGATCACGGGTGTCGATCCATCGAGTGATCTCGCTGTCGTCACGGTACAACAACTTCCCGACTACCCGACGCCGCTCTCGTTGCGTGCCGACCAACCGCCGGTCGGCACCGAGGTGGTCGCCATCGGAACCCCCTTTGGTCTTGAAGGATCCATGACAGCCGGTCTCGTAAGTGGCGTGGATCGATTGATTCCTGCCCCGAACGATTACACGATTCCCGACGCGATCCAGACCAGTGCCCCGGTTAATCCAGGGAATTCGGGTGGCCCACTCATGGATCTCGCTGGACGAGTTGTTGGCGTCGTCTCCAGTGGTGGTGGCGATAACCTTGCTTTTGCAATCTCTGCGGCGCTTATCGAGCGGGTCGTCCCGGCACTTATCGAGGACGGGACGTACGAACACGCTGCCCTCGGCGTTACGGTGCAGTCGGTTACACCCACTGTCGCACAACGGCTCGGTCTCGATCAGCCCCGAGGCGTAGTCATCAGAAGCGTCCAGAGTTCCGCTGTGGAGGTGCTCCAGCAGGAGGACGTTATCATCCGTATCGAGGACACACCAATTAACAGTCGTCAGGAACTGGCGTCGTTTCTCGCGCTCCAAACCTCCCCCGGTGACACCGTCCAGATCTCTGTGATCAGAAATGGAACGCGTGAGACCGTCTCTGTCACACTCGGTACGCGCTCGAACCGGAATAATCATAACTTCTGACAATTCGTCGTCTTCCGTCATAGCACTACTTCTCCACGACTCCCGATCGGTGTCATCGGGGACAGCGGGTTTTATCACCGCACCTGGTATAAACAAGGTATGAAACGCGTGATCAGCACGGAATCAGCACCCGCCGCAGTCGGCGCGTACAGTCAGGCAACGACGGACGGTAACGTTCTGTTTACCGCAGGACAGTTGCCGATGACCGCTGATGGTGAATTGCTTGACGACGAATCTGTCGCTGCTCAGACTGAACAATCGCTGTCGAACGTCGCGGCGATTCTCGAAGAAGCGGATCTCGACATGACTAACGTTCTCAAGGTAACCGTCTTCCTCGACGACATCGAGGATTTCGATGAGATGAACGACACCTACACCACGTTCTTCGAGGAGGAGCCACCCGCCAGGAGCGCTGTCGAAGTGGCAAACGTTCCGAAAGGCGCAGCCGTGGAAATCGAAGCCATCGCAACGATCGACTGAGAGCGACGACCACCGAGGACCTGTGGCGGTCCGGAATGCAGTGTACTGAGTGACGGCTGTCGTCGGAGGGATACGTCTTTGGGGGAGCGGGTCTCACGTCGGATATGGATATCGCACTCCTTGGCGGAACAGGTGACATCGGTGAAGGACTCGCGTTGCGGTGGGCCCAAGATACAGACCACACTGTCGTTGTCGGCTCTCGTGATTCCGAGAAAGCAACCCGGAGAGCAGACGACTACGGCACGTTGCTCGGGGAGCGTGGCGTCGAACACAATGTTGTTGGGATGGGCAACGAGGCAGCCACTGCGCGCGCCGATGTGGTTGTTCTCAGCGTTCCGCCGGAGTACGCCATCTCGACCGTCGAGACGGTTTCAGACGGACTCACCAGCGACGATGTGCTCGTCAGCCCCGCAGTGAGTATGGACCGCGATGGAGCCGGATTTCACGCAACGCCACCAGAGGACGGCTCAGTCGCACAAGCCATTGCGGCGGTTGCACCCGAGGACGTTCCGGTCGTTGGCGCGTTCCAAAGCCTCGCTGCTGGTGCGCTCAGTGACTTGGATACCGAGCTTCGAACAGACACCGTGGTGACCGGTGACGATCCCGAGGCCACGGCGCTCGTGCGATCGCTCGCTGACGCGATCGAGGGGTTGCGAGCGCTCGAAGGCGGACCGCTCGCGGTAACAGCACTCGTCGAGAGCGTCACGCCGCTGTTGATCAATCTCGCGATGAACAACGAAGGAATGCACGATCTCGGCGTTCGGTTCCAGTAGCCGTGTTCCCTGGGTCCAACGCATCGATCGCTTCACTCGTGACTGGGGGTGTCTCGAAGCGACACACGGCTCAAGCGGCGCTTATGATTGTTATTAGGCCGCCCGCTGAGTTGCTTCGAGATCGAGATCGATAGCGTTCGCTCGTGTTCTGATCTCCTCGGCGTCTGCGGTCGTGAGTTCACCGTCGCGCATGAGGATGTTCCCGTCAACCATCGAGAACTCGACATCGTCACCGTGGGCGCCGAACACCAGATGGGAAAACACGTCGTGCAGTGGCGTTGCACGGGTGCGCTCCGTCGTGATACCGATGATGTCCGCACGCCACCCTTCTCGCAGCGCCCCGAGTCGCTCGAAGCCCGCAGCGTTGGCCCCATTGATCGTCGCCATCTCGAAGATGGTGCGGGCGGGTGTCGCGGTCGGATCGAGCTGACCGACCTTCTGGAGTAGGCTCGCTTGACGCATCTCGGTGAACGGGTCAAGCGTGTTGTTACACGGTGGTCCGTCGTTACCGAGCGCGACGTTGATACCACGATCGAGATAGTCCCACACCGGCGCGATGCCCGAAGCGAGTTTCATGTTCGAGGACGGACAGTGTGTGACGTGCGTTCCGGTTTCTGCGAGCACCTCGCGTTCTGAGTCGTCGGTCCACACGCAGTGGGCGAGCACGACATCCTCGCCAGTAAGGCCAACCTCATCGAGCCAATGGATGTTGCGCATCCCGGTGTCGCTCTCGACGGTTTCGATCTCGTTTCTGTTTTCGCTAGCGTGGGTGTGGATGCGGACGCCGTCGTAGGCGTCAGCGAGTTCGCGCGCGCCACGAAGGCACGCCTCAGTACAGGACACTGCGAATCGTGGCGTGACGGCGTACCGGATGCGGTCGTCGAACGATCGGTGATACTTCCGGATGAGCCGTTCGCTCTCGTCTAACGCCCGGTCAGTCGCTTCAAGGAGTCCATCGGGCGATCGCTGATCCATCATGACCTTTCCGAGCACGGCACGGACACCCATCTCTCCGGCCGCCTCGAACGCACGGTTCGAATGGGTGACCGACAAGTGATCGATGGCGGTTGTGGTGCCGCTCTCGATCAGTTCGAGATAGCCAAGTTTGGCTGCGATCTCCATCTCCTCGCCCGTGAGCGACTCCTCCATCGGAAGAATGTAATCGAACAGCCAATCGAGTAGCTCGGTGTCGTCTGCAATCCCTCGACCGAGGCTCTGGACGGAATGGATGTGTCCGCCGACCAGTCCCGGCATGAGGATGTCATACTTCTCTTCACGGTGATCGGGGTACCGGTCAACGATCTCCTCGCGGTCACCGACCGCTTCGATCTGTGAATCACGTACAACGACGCTCCCGTCGTGGATGACTGTCGACGAATCGACGACGATTACCCCCGATAGTATCATACCACCTCGGGTATGATGATGCGTCGTATAAAATCTTGTTCACCGAAGACACCGCTCCGGTGTGAACGCCTTCGTTCCCATGACGCGTCGATCAAAGCGTTCCGAGTGATAGACGAACGAGTAGCCATGAATTCATGTACAATTACGTTTCGAAGCAGTTCACGAATCTACGCGCGTAACAGACGTTGCACTAGCCGGCGGGTTGGTCGGGCTGTGTGCCCGGAATATCGTGTAAAACACAGCAGTGATTCTTGATGAATACTACCGGGGTGGTGGAACACTCACACTCGATTTGCTACAGAAGTACTCACAATTATCGACTACTTCTTTCCGACTACGATCGATCCTCGGCCTGGGAGGTCACACGCCATCGTCCTTGAAAAACCAGCTTCCTGAAGCCATGATTGACACTGTTCGTGTGTGTAATCAAATCCGTTTGTTTCGACTTGGATGTACAGATTCATCAATAACGCGTCGTCGTTTTCGCGGCGTTCGTCATCGATCATCGTTCCGTACACGAGAAGCGCCCCTTCTTCCGGCAGTGCGTCGTGAGCGCGTTGAATGAGTTCTCTCTTATGAGCAAGATCGAAGTCGTGTAACAGTCGTCCCATCACGAAGACATCGTGTTCAGGCAGTCCGTCCTCGAAGATGTCTCCTGCGTGGAACGACACCCGGTCTGCGACGCCACTGTTTGCGATGAACTCCGTTGCAATCGGTTCGAGTCGTGGAAGATCGAACGCTGTTGCCTCGATGTGATCGTTCTTTTCAGCCACGATTACGGGAACGATACCTTTCGAAGCACCCACGTCACACATCGTCTCGTACTCTTCCCATTCGAAAGATTCAGCGAGAATCTCAGCAACGCGGGAGCTCATCCCCGCCATCCCGTTTACGAAGCGCTCGAAGAGGGCGTCGTCTCCGTACAGTTCGTCAAACACGTCTTTGTCCTCGCTGTGGGCTGTCTGTGGCTCTCCCGTCCGAAGTGTCTCCGTGAGATTCCCGAACAACGGATACATCCGTGCGTTCGCCCACTCGAAGTGACTGCCGATGTACGTTGCTTTGTTCCGGTCGAGGAATCTGTCTGCGTCGGGTGCGTTCCGATACACGCCGTCGTTTCGTTCGAGTAGGCCCAAAGCGACCAACGCATCGAGAAAATCGGCTGCAATCTCAGGATGAATATCAAGACGGTCTGTAAGCGCCGTCCACGACGCGGGGTTCTCCGCTAGTTCCGTGAATACACCGAGCTCGACGGCACTCAGAAACGTTTTCGATGCTAGAAATCCGAACCCGATCTGACGAATCCGTTCTAGGGCCGGTGCCGGCTCTGGCATAGTTTGAGACATACACAACAGACATTAAACCATTTCTATTTATCTGTATACTATCTGGTAGGAATCAAACAGCCATCAGTCGGCTGTCAATCCTTTTGCAAGAGTTTCGATCAACGCATTCCGAACGTGTTCGTAATATCCGTGCTTGATCCCATCGAGTTCTCTTTCGTACCGTTCGTACTCGTCTTTATGTAATATAAGGAGACCGACCGATCCACCCATGATCCCGAGTACGGTGAGTGGCTCCATCTCCGAAATTGGTCCCTCACTTTGTTTCTGGAGGTCCTCGATGATCGGAACAAACTCGGCTAATTCTTGACGTTGAAGCTCCGCAAGTTGATCTTGAGAGACGTTGCGGAGGATGTCTTGGTAGTTGCCTTTAATGATAGTTTGTTGGATAAATGGGTTTTCCTCACCGAATTCGGCGTAACACCGGAAAAACCGTTCGAGTCCCTCCTGAGGATTGTCTACTTCAAGCAACTCTGACCGGACGTTAGTCATGTACTCCTCCAGTTCCCGCTGAAGAATAACGAGATACAGATCCGATTTCGAATCAAAAAATTGGTAAAACGTCGGTTTGGCAATCCTGGTCGGTTCAGTGATGTCCGCAACGGTCGTTTTCTTTGGACCGTACTGCAACAGTAGTTCGTGTCCGATTTCGATGAGCTGTTCTCTGATGCGTTCCCGTTCTTCGTCAGTGAAACCGGCCATGATCGTTGTTTGCTTCCTTACTACATAACCAAATTGGTCATCAGTCATGGCTTCATAAACGAAAAAGATATTTGGTTATAGAGTTAATGAGCATGGCATGGACGCGATCGAAGTAACCGAGCTAACCAAGGAGTACGGGAGCGTTCGCGCCGTCGATTCGCTGTCGTTCACCGTGTCTGAGGGTGAGATCTTCGGCTATCTCGGGCCGAACGGTGCTGGGAAAACCACGACGATCCGTGCGCTGTTGGGGTTGCTCACGCCGACATCAGGAACTGCGAGGGTGCTCGGGGCCGACGTTCGCGAGGAGGCCGCGCTGATCGAAGCCAAACGCCACATCGGCTACCTCCCGGCGACTCTCGGCTTTGACGAAGCGGTAACGGGGCGTCGAGTCCTCGATTACCACGCGTCTCTCAAAGGAGATTACCGACGCGACGAACTTCTCGAAACGTTCACTCCACCGCTGGACCGACCGATTCGGGAGTATTCAACGGGAAACACACGGATGTTGGGCATCATCCAGACGTTCATGCACGATCCCGATTTGGTGATTATGGACGAACCGACCGCCGGACTCGATCCGTTGAAGCAGGAGGAATTCAACGAGTTCATTCGAGCAGAACGGAGGCGTGGAACGACGATCTTCTTCTCTTCGCACGTGTTAAGCGAAGTCCGCCGTGTTTGCGATCGCGTCGGGATCCTCAGAGCGGGCCGCCTCGTCGGGCTAGAGGAGATCGGGGCGCTCCTCGATCGCGGTGGCAAACGAGTCCACGTCGTTCCATCCGACGGCGACAGTTTGGGAGTTGCTGATCTCGATGGCGCCGTCGACGTTACGACGGTCGGTGAGGAAATCCAGTTCACCTACACTGGTGAGTACAACACGTTGCTCGACGAACTCGCGGGCCACGACGTGCGCGATATCGAGATCAGTGAGCCAGCGCTCGAAGACGTGTTCATGCACTACTACGGTACCGAGCACGAAACGAACCCACCCACGGAGACCGCTGATGTTTGAGACCGCCCGGTATGAGTGGGAGCGCCGGTTCCGGGGGACCGTCGTTATCGCTGTCGGAATGACTATTCTCACCGGGTTTTTCGTCTGGTATTTCTCAGTTCTCGACACGGAAAGCTTGCAACGGATGGCCACATCGCTCCCGCCAGCGATGCTTGAGGCGTTCGGTATCGAGACGATCGCTACCATCGAAGGATTTCTCGCCGTTGAAGTGTACAATTTCCTTTGGGTGCTTGGTCTCGGGCTGTATTTCGCATACACTGCAGGCGGGTTGATTGCCGGTGACATCGAACGGAATCGGATGGATCTGCTGGCGTCGTTTCCCGTCTCTCGGTCACGACTCCTGTTTGATAAGTACGGTTCGTTGCTCCCTCCGATCGTCGTGTTCAACGTTGCCGTCGGCCTAGTCGTGTACGGTAGTGTGGCTGCGATCGGTGAATCGATCGATCCGATCCATCTCCTGTTGGTTCACGCCCTGTCAATTCCGTACTTACTCGCGTGCGCGGCGATCGGGACCGTCTTCACCGTGCTTCTCGACCGAGCGGACACCGCAAAACGAGGGGCGGTCGGACTGGTCTTTGCCCTCTTTTTGCTTGACTCTGTTACCGCGAACGCCGAGCGTCTCGGTTGGGTCGGGAATCTGAGTCCCACACAGTATTACGATCCGAGTGAGATACTCGTTGATGGAACGTACGCCCTCACTGACAGTGGCGTCTTACTCACGATTACCGTTGTCTTGTTACTTAGTAGTCAGACTATATTCAAACGGCGTGATATTTAGCGATACTAGCATTGACGGCGCCTTTTCTGATATTTATCAGATAACAGTACTAAATAGTGTGCGATAGTACCTACTCTAACGCCGTCCAAGCGGTATAGATGGTATTCCAAGTATGAAAATTTACATAAGAATACGTTCAATACTTTTTAAATATACAAGCTTTTTTATACTTTGTGTGTATGGTAGTCGAATACTATGATATACGAACTATTTCAGACGACTGTGATCAAAACCCCGTGGACTGAATTCCACTCCCCGTTAGTTGTATTGTTCGATTGCTGTCGTGTCGACAGTGATCCCAAGTCCTGGTTCCTGTGGCACGTTAAGAACTCCATCAGTCGGATCGAAGGGCGTTCGGAGGATTTCCGAGCGGAGGGGGTTGTGGCTGCGGTCGAATTCGAGAAACCTCGGTTCCGGTTCGGTCCGGCTATGAGGATACGCCGGCAGGCTCGCGGCGAACTGGACGGCAGCAGCGAGTCCGACCGCGCTGTTCCAGACATGGGGCGTGACGCCGACGTTTTCGGTCGTAGCCAGATCGGCAATGCGTCGGGCTTCTGAGAGACCACCACACCGAGCGAGGTTCGGCTGGACGATGTCGACAAGCCGGTCGTCGATGAGTCGCTTGAACGCGAACCGTCCGTAGTGGGCCTCACCAGCGGCAATCGGGGTGTCGATCGCTCGTCCGACCTCTCGGTAACCGGAGTAGTTCTCCGGTGGCACTGGCTCTTCAATCCACGTGAGATCGAATTCCGCGAGCGCACGGGTGCTTTTGATCGCTTGATCGGGCCGATAGTTCCCGTTCATGTCGACCATCAGGTGCGCATCCTCACCGAGAATTTCCCGCGCGGTACGTACTCGCTCGATATCGGCAGCGACACCGCTGCCGATCTTGATCTTCGCGGCGGTGAATCCCGTTTTGTGAGCTGTTTCGATCGGCTGTTCGATTGGCCGGTTTTCTTCGGTGAAATACATCGTGGAGGCGTAGGGCGTGAGCGACGTGCGTTCAGTGCCGCCGAGCAGTCGGTGGATCGGCTGCCCGACAGTCTTGCCGATGATGTCCCAACAGGCAGTATCGACTGCGCTGAGGACGCTCTGGACGAACACGCTCCCACCGAAGTGGTACGGATCCGTGTAGGTCCCTTCCGCTAGCGATTCAACAGTGAACGGATCCATGCCGATCACGTCGTCCCGAAACAGTTCGTCGACAGTGGCTTGGGCGATCGATCCGGGGACGAACGCCTCTCCCCACCCCACAGTACCATCCGATGTTGTCAGTCGAAGCAGCGTCGTTGATCGCGTCCGGCCGAATCCACGCGCATCACCCACCCCTTTCCCTTCGGGCAGTGAGTGGGTGAGTCCGATCACTCGAATGTCAGTTATGTCCATGCACAGACGGGCGGCGGGACACCGCATATACGTTTCGTTTCATTGATTGATCCCCCTGAACGCCGTGGACGGAGGATTTATGACGATCGCCAGCAGGTACACGTATATGACCACACAGGTCACCGTTTGGAACGAACACGTTCACGAACAGGAAGACGAGTCAGTTGCTGCGATCTACCCGGAGGGCATCCACGGCGCGATCGCGGACGGACTCACAGCCGACAACTACGCCGTCACCACGGCGACGCTCCACGACGCCGAGCACGGACTTGATCGGTCAACACTCACGGAGACCGACGTGTTGGTCTGGTGGTCTCACTGTGCCAACGACGCGGTTAGCGACGCTGTGGCTGACCGCGTTGTTGAACACGTACAGGATGGAATGGGATTCATCGCGTTGCACTCAGGGAAGAACTCCAAACCGTTCAAACAGCTGATGGGAACGTCGTGTGGGATCAAATACCGTCACGGTGGGGAGCTAGAGCGCGTTTGGGTCGTTGATCCCGGACATCCGATCACAGACGGATTGGACGAATATTTCGAGATCCCTGCTACTGAGATGTACGGTGAGCCGTACGACGTACCCGAACCCGAACGGACCGTTTTCACGTCGTGGTTCGAGGGCGGTGAGGTGTTCCGGTCGGGCGTCTGCTATCGGCGCGGACGGGGACGGATCTTCGCGTTTCGGCCGGGGCACGAAGCGTATCCGATCTTCCACCAGTCGGAGATCAAGCGGGTGGTGAGCAACGCTGTGGCGTGGGCGACACCCACCGCGGGAGCCACTACAAGGGAAGGTTCCGTCGATCCCATCGAGTCGATCGACGGGACTGAACAGTGACCCGAACTTTGATTGTGGCAGGCGACCGGAACGATGCATGGTCGAGATAACGGCCCGAACGTCGATCGAGCAGCCACCACAATGGGCGTTGCTCCAGCGCAACCTCTTCGATCTGCTCGCGGACGCCGTCGATCAGTTCGTTGAGCAGTACTTCGAGGCGAACGGTGAGCCGTTCTGGCCACCACAGGACCACGTCGGATGCGATGGGTTTGATGACGTGGTGGAGGGGTTTTACAACTGGCCGCTGGTGTACGCAATGGGGGGGCACGAGCGCGTGCTCACCAACGCCCGTACCGTCTATGCGGGCGCACTCCGTCGCGGGCGACGAACGGAAACACCGTTCGGCCATCCGATGGTGGTCGAGGATTTCGAACACTGTCGTGACTGGTTCCATCTTGGCGAAGGAAACCAGTACACGTACAACATGGGTCTTGCGGCCCCCGGCGATGACACGGTCACCAAACGAGCAGAGCGGTTCGCACAGCTGTATTTGGGTGAGAGCGACACCAACAACTACGACGCCGACAAGCGTCTCGTCCGAGGACCGATGAACGGCTCGATGGGACCGGACTACTGCGATTTCTCGGCATACGAACACCATCCGTACGGCGCTGATTATCGATGGGCACGCCACGGACTGCCATGGCGTGATCTGGAGTTCGACAGCGCCACCGATCTGCTTGATCCCGCCAACGAAGCGCGCCTGTTCGAGGTGCTTGACGAACGGTGCTCGAAGGGCGATATTCCGCTCAACCTCAATGTAACGAGCCTGATGACCAACGCGTATCTCCACACTGGTGACGACCGGTACCGCGAGTGGGTGCTTTCGTATCTCGCGGCATGGCGCGAACGGACAGACGCCAACGGCGGACTCATCCCGGACAACGTCGGTCGATCGGGAGCGATTGGGGAGTACACCGACGGCTCGTGGTACGGCGGCTACTACGGTTGGTCGTGGGGTGGCTGGCATTACGTCGGGATCGGCCCGGTCGTCAGCGCCGAGAACGCCGTGTTGCTCACTGGCGATCGGGAGCACCTCTCGTTTCCTCGTTCGCAGCTAGACGTTCTGCTGGATGAAGGCGTTCCAGTGAGCGATGGGGAGGGTCACGAAACGTTGTACATTCCTCACAAGTACGGTGATCCTGGTGATTATCAGTATGACGCCTCGGGTGTACTGACCGACGACAACGGCGAGGTACTGTGGCGCGACGGCTGGTATGAGTTCCGTCCCCACCGCGATGATCCGTACGCCGTTCATCTCTGGTACCTGTCGATGACAACGGCGGACCGCGAGCGGGTACGCCAACTCCGGGATTGGGACGCACGGCCGTGGACATCGGTCGATCCAACACCGTCGACGAAACACGGCGCTGGAGAGGAGTACGCGTGGCTCGCGTATCTCGACGGCGAGTTTCCTCAGTATCCAGAGCGATTGCTGGCGGCTACACACGCCCGCGTCTACCGACGCCTCGCTCGGATGCGCGAGGAAGACGAACCGACCGAGATCGATGAGGATTACCTCCGTGACCGAAATCCTGTGTTCCACCGAGGATTGCTTCAGCTCACCATGGGTGCGCCCCAGCCCGTCTACTACGGCGGGTTGGTGATGGCCCAACTCCGTCATTTCGACGCCGAACGTGGTCGACCGGGACTCCCGCCGGGCGTGGCTGCGCTCGTCACCGACGTGAACGACAACGGTATCGAGCTGACGCTGCTCAACAGCGGCGGCACACGACAGGAACTAGTCGTGCAGGCTGGTGCTTACGGAGAACACCGGTTCGCGCGTGTCGAACACGATGGAGCGACAGTCGTCCCCGACGCAAACACCGTTCGTATCGTGCTTCCAAGCGCCACGAAGCTGTCTCTCGACGCCGAGCTCGATCGATTCGTGAACGACCCCACGTACGAGATTCCCGTCGATTAAGGCTGTGACCAACGCATTCGATCGATACCGTCCGTTTGGGACGGCGGAACGACCTGACGACATTGACAACACAATCCGATCCGCCCACTCCGGAGTCCCGTCGCACGATCGGCCGGGAGACCACGAATTAAGAGCCTTGCGGGATAATCAAGAATCGAATGTCGATCAAAATGCCTGTCTCAGGTGGTATTGATGACTGAACGACCGGCTGTGGGCGTGCTTCGGAGTGGTGCCCACGGGCAGTCCACCGACGCCCTGACACAGCAGCTCCGCGAACGACTCCCGGACTGTGAAGTTGTGCGAGCGGCGACACCGAGCGCTGAGCGTGAACTCCTCTCCGACACCTCGGTCGTGGTCGGCCACTGGTTCCGAGAGGCGCTACTCGATCACGCCGAGGGACTACGGTTGTTCGCTTGTGCTGCGGCCGGCGTCGGCCATCTCCCGCTTGAGGAACTGCAGGCCCGCGGAGTAGCTGTCACGAACGCCTCTGGCGTCCACGGTCCACCGATCGCTGAGCAGGTCATCGGCAACATTCTCGTCTTCGTGCGCAACCTCCACATCGGTTGGGAGCGCGGGCGAAAGGGCGAGTGGCGTCACTACCAAGGATTTCAGAAGGAACTCGGAGACAGCACAGTTACTGTCGTCGGTCTCGGTGCGATCGGGCAGGCGATCGTCGAACGCCTCGAACCGTTCGGTCCCCATACCATCGGCGTTCGCTACACGCCCTCGAAAGGCGGCTCCACGGATGAGGTAGTCGGCTTCACTGAAACCGATTTCCACGACGCGCTCGCGCGTACCGACTACCTCGTTTTGGCCTGTCCACTGACAGAAACGACGCGCGGACTGGTCGATCGCGCGGCGTTCGAGACGCTCCCTCCCAAATCGGTGATAGTCAATATCGGACGCGGCCCGACCGTCGACACCGACGCGCTCACCAACGCAGTACAGCGCAACGCCATCCGTGGGGCGGCGCTGGACGTGACCGATCCCGAGCCACTCCCTGCCGACCACGACCTCTGGGCGTTTCCGAACGTCCACATCACGCCACACAACGCCGGCTACACCCCCAACTACTACGCCCGCGTCGCTGACATCGTCGCTCGAAACGTCGATCACGTGGTCGAGACCGGCGAGTATTCGGGTCTCAAAAATCAGGTCGTCTGACCTTCGACCGTTTCGGGTGTGCTCGGCGTCGTCAAACTCACCGGGTCAGTGACCCCACGACGGGACCGTACGCGCGAGAATTACGGGACTGGAATATTACGCTTGTACGCTTGTAATGCCCGGGATGTCCCGTTTCGTGCTGTGAACTCAGTTCATCCAGTCGCGTGCATGATCCGTCTGATCATTTGAAGAGAGGTAGCAAAAATATGACGCCAAGTAGATGTTGCTTTGTGTCCGATTCGAACGCTGTACATTCCCCTTTCGGGAACGATGACTCAGCACAGCTGTCATCCGTGCCGAAGCGAATCGGAGACACTGCCTCTCATTCGAAACAGTGCTTCCATATCGGTCACACCGACTCCTCATACTAGTCAGCCAAATCATATCTGTTCCCACTGACGGAACGCCACACTACGGTAGGCGGTTCCCCCGCGTACCGTTCCAGCAGCGGTGCGATCACCCGATGAGGGATTCGATGTCGTCGTCAAGTTGGTCGTACAGCCGCTCGGCTCTGCGCTCTTCTTCCTCGGCCAGTGGTCGAATCGGTTCTCGAACGGAACCACCGTTGAGACCGGCGAGTTCGAGTCCTTTCTTGACGGCTGAGACGCTGATCGCCCCCTCGATCTCGTTTTCCTGACCGGTCTCATCACGAAAGTTCTGGTACGGCAGGCAGATGTTCCGGAGTTGGCACGCCCGTTCCCAGTCTCCCGCAGAGAGCGCATCGTACAGTTCGAGACCGATTTCGGGTCGGAAATTGCTGACTCCTGCTGAAAACCCTTCTGCGCCTTCGGCCCAAAAGGAGACGGCAAACGGCTCAGCGAGTCCGTCGACCCAGACAACGTCGTCTGCACCGGCACCGATGCCGGCACCGAGCTTTACCGGGTCTTTCAGTGCGTATTTGATCCCGACGACGCTATCGATGTGGGTGAGGCGAGCGAGATACTCGACGGATGGATCGAATCCCCGAACGTACGGAACGAGCGGCGTCTCCGTTACTGCCCCGAGTTCCCGGTAGTACTCCAACAATCCTTGTTCGTGCATATACGTGTGATCGGGCGGCATGATCATCATCGCGTCCGCGTCAAGCCGATCGTACGCTCGGATCAGTTCTTTTGCGCCGGCCGTGCTTCCTCCAACGCCGGCCAGCACGCAGGCATCAGACGGTAGCGCTTTCACGCTTGTTTCGACCACAGCCGCGCGTTCGTTCTCGGCCAACGAGTGATACTCGCTGATGTTCGCGGCCGCTAAAAACGTTCGAATCCCCGCGTCGTACAGCTCTCGTGCGTTTTCTGCAAGATCATCGTGTTGAATCTCGTTTTCATCGGTAAATGGTGTCAACAATCCTACAGCTACACCCCGGAGACGACTCCGTACCTGCTGGTCTGACAGGGACATAGCTTCCTGATGTGTCGCGCATAGTATAAATGTATCGTCTAGCTTCGCCAGACAGTGGTTCTAGCAATCTCCCATTCCGATCGCTGAAGTCTAATCATTGTCGTCCAACTGGCGGCAGTCGCGGGGCTGATCGCTACTCGTGGTCGATATCGGCCCATCTCTCGTGGGTGGCGGCTTTTTGGGCTGCGAACGTGATATCAAGTTCCTTGCGTGCCGTCTTCGGACGGAACCATCGGACCACGACCGTTTCGGACGGCTACCACGAAGTTGCGAACTTGACCAGAGATGCCGGTTCCGAACTGGATTCCATGGAGCGCCTGCGTGAAGAGAATCCCGCTGACGGTACTCGACGTGTGTTTCGCCGGAAGGAACCCCGCTCGCAGAGGCAATCGTGCTCGCTGTTCTCTGCAGATCGAAGCAAAACAGGATGTCTATTACTGATAGATATGATTCTGCGATAAATTTAAGCATTTCAAACGTATGGTTCGTATCGGTGTGTGACAAATGCCACACGACAGGCGCACGTTTTTGCGTGCGATCGGAGCGGGGAGTATTGGTCTCTCGATTGGAGCGACGTTCGGTGCCACCGCTGATGCCGCAACGGTCGTCACGATCGAGGGCGGCGGCGCCGACATCTGGGGAACTGAAGACGCGTTTCAGTACTACTACACGCCGGTCAGCGGCGACTTCGATGTCGCGGTTCGGAGCATCGCTGTCGAGAACACCGACATCTGGGCGAAGGCCGGTCTCATGGTCCGTGATTCACTCGAAGCCAACGCGTCGAACGCAATGGTTCGGCGGCGGCCGAACGGCGAGGTTTCACTTCAGTGGCGTCCAGAGAGCGGTGGCGAAACCACGAGCGCCGGTGGAGCAGAAGCTGACTGGTTGCGATTCGTCCGCAGCGGCGACACTCTTGAAGCCTACCGGTCGACCGATGGCGAAAGCTGGACCACGATCGGTGTCCTGACCGACGCTGATATCGCCCTGAGCGAGAGCGTCTCCGTGGGACTGGCGGTCACGAGCCACTCCGTCGGCACCTCCTGTACGGCGACGTTTCAGGGACTCACCGGGATCGAACCCGATAGTAACGGTGACATCGGTGACGTGGCGGTCTCGGGCGGCGTCAACGCCCAGACTGGTGTTCCGCTCGTGTCGAGCACAGAGCCGACGGATGTGACTGCGACTGGTGCGACGTTACGGGGTGAACTGACCGACCTCGGTGGTGCCGACGCTGCGGAGTGCTACTTTGAGTACCGCGAGGTCCCCCACGAATCGTGGACGACGACCCAGACGCAGACGCTCACCGCCGCTGGCTCGTTCGCAGTCGACGCCGATGGTCTAACCGATAGACGCTACTACGAGGTCCGGGCGGTCGCGGACACCGACGACGGTGACACCGCCACGGGCGCGGTCGTCCAGTTCAGCACACCCAATCGATCGAACAGTCAGCCGAACAGCGACGCCGGACCGTCGAGTAGTTCACAGTTCGATCCGGATGATGGATTCGCCCGAGCGGCACCTTGGCTCGACGACGAGACGCCGATCATTACGATCACGGAACCGACGCGCGATCAACTCGATCGCGCCGTCACGGTCGACGGGGAGCGGCTGATCGTCTTTGAGACCAGTGGTACCGTCGACTTGGATGGCACGCAACTGACGGTCACGAACGACGAGCTGTATCTCGCTGGCCAGACCGCACCCTCGCCGGGTATCACGCTCATCGGCGGTCGATTCTTCCTCGACGCGAACGATTGTGTAATCCAGCACATCCGGATTCGGAAGGGCGATACGGGTCCAACGGGCGAGGGTCCCTCTGATGCGGTTCAGACGGGCGACGGGACCCGAAACAACGTTATCGATCACTGTACAGCGACGTGGGGAATCGACGAGACGTTCTCGGTGGGGTACGATACCGAGAACACGACGGTGTCGAACTGCTTGATCGCTGAGGCGCTTCGGTTTCCCTACCCGGACAAGGACGTTCACTACGGGACGCTCGTCGGTGACGGCTCCGAGAACGTCACCCTCGTGGGCAACGTTTGGGCGCACAACACCAACCGTCTTCCGCGCCTCAAGGCCGAGACGACAAGCGTCGTCGTCAACAACGTCATGTACCACTACGACGAAGCGACGAACCTCGGTGAGACGGGAACGGTGTACTCTAGTGTCGTCGGCAACGGCTACCTGCGCGGCGACAACGGGGACACGAACATCGACGGCGGGAACGCCTATCTCGATGATAACTACTCTGCCGACCCGGAAACACCGATGACCGAAAACGTCACTGAACTCAACGCGCCACCGCTGTGGCCCGACGGATTGGCGGCGCTGCCGTCCGAGGAACTCGAAACGCACAACTTGGAAAACGCAGGTGCACGGCCCGCTGACCGGACTGAACACGATGAGCGCGTCATTGATCAAGTCCGTAATCGGACCGGCTCGTTCATCGACAGCCAAACGGAAGTCGGAGGCTATCCCGATCTGGCAGTTGTCACCCACGAGCTAACCGTTCCCAACGGCGGGACGCGCGCGTGGCTCCGGTCGTGGGCACGCCGCGTCGAGGAAGGTTCCTGATAGCTGCCGTGACCGGCAGATAAACGCTTATTACGGCGTGGCTGTGCCTCTCACCATGGGATTAGCGCAGTCCATTTCGAGGGTCGTTTTCGGGATCGATGTACTGTTTCTGTTGTTACTCGGATTCTCGCTTCTGCACGTCAAACCGGGCTCTGGGCCGTACGTCGTCGCGCTCCTAACGCTCGTTCCGACCGCTCTTACACTCGTGATGAGCGCAGCGGTGCTCTACACGGGCTGGGAGCCGTTCGAGTAATCTAAGCGACACCTGATTCTCTATCGAGCGCGTCTACGGCCGATAATGTTTATTATCCATCATTATGTCGTACGTGAAAATTCTCGCTGGATTTAAGTAGACAAAACGCAACGGATATGTGTAACGATACTATGGTGAATATAGGATGGCGAATACGACGTATAGGACAAACAGTGTTTACATTGTGGGTGGTTCTCACCCTGACGTTCGTTCTGGTGCGGTTGTTGCCGGGCAATCCGATGGGTGCGATGGTCCAGCAGTTGATACAGCAAGGTGTTAATCCTGCTCGTGCACGGCATCTCGTCGAGCTTCGATTGAGCGTCGATCCGACGAAGCCGATTCCGTACGCCTATGTCGACTACATGGTTAACATGCTCCAGGGGAATCTCGGAACCTCGATGTACTATTCAGAACCCGTCGTCGATATCATCGCGCGATCGTTGCCCTGGACGTTGTTCGTGCTGAGTTGGTCGCTTTTCATCAGCTTCTTCATGGGTGTCATCATCGGTGCGTTGATGGCGTACTGGGAAGGAAGCAAGCTCGACGTTGGACTCACTTCGTGGGCAATTCTGATGGGATCGACGCCGTACTACGTGCTAGCCCTCCTGCTGTTGATCTTTTTCGCCTACCGGTGGGGCATCTTTCCGACGAGTGGCCGACAGCCGACGGGCGTTCCGCCCGGATTCAGTGTGGCGTACGTCACAGGCATCCTTCGCCACGCCGCGTTACCAGTTTTATCCATGTTGGTTGCGTCCGGCGTCGCCTCGCTCGGCATGCGTGGGAACAGTATTCGTGTTTTGGGTGAGAACTACCTCCGCGTCGCACGACTCCGTGGTCTCTCCGATGTGACGATCTCGACCCAGTACGTCGCTCGCAACGCTGTGCTCCCTATGTACACGGCGTTTTTGATCAGCCTCGGTGAAATGTTCGGCGGCTCAGTCGTCCTAGAGCAGGTGTTTTCCTACCGGGGACTCGGTTGGTACATGTTATCAGCGACGTATCAGCGTGATTATCCACTAATGATGGGGATGTTCACGGTCCTCACAATCGCGGTCGTCCTTGCCCTGCTAATAGCTGATCTGACGTATTCGCTCGTTGACCCACGAGCTGGAGGGCAGAAGAGTGAAGCATACTAATCGTTCCCGAGCAGTACAGCAGAATCAAATGACAATGGATCAGACCATGGACCGTATTCGATCGGACGACTCGATCTGGACCGGATCGGAGGAGAACCGATGACGGACGATACCGACTCACGGACGACCGATCAAGACGCGAGATCCGACGGCGGCAACGTGAATTCACCGTTCGAGATCGTTTCGGAGTACGAGGAATCACGGTGGGACCGGTACCGCAAACTCTACGACGCCTACATCTACGCCCCGGTTGCCATCGTGTGGCGCGACTGGCGGGCGCGGATCGGCTTCACACTCGTGTTGTTTTATATCCTGATGGGACTTGTCGGTCCACTGTTTATCGAACCGACGGGAGTCACTGAGGGTGATGCGCTGGTTCAACCGTTCCAGAACTGGGCGTATCCGCTTGGTACCGACAACATGGGGCGCGATATGCTTTCTCAGACGGTTTACTCCACCACGACCATCCTCAAGATGATAACGTCGGGTGCGCTGTTCACCGTTGGGATCGGAACGATCGTCGGTTCGATTGCGGGGTACAAGGGTGGCGTCGTCGATACGATACTGAGTTCGATCACTGACGTGTTCATCAACCTGCCCGGGTTTCCGCTCGTGATGATTCTGGCTGCGCTGTTGCCGATCGGCGGGAACCCGTATATGGTCGGTATCTTATTGAGCGTTGGTGCGTGGGGTGGTCTTGCAAGGGCAATTCGGTCGCAAGTGCTCACCATCCGTCACGAGGCGTTCGTTGAAGCGGCCCGTGGGATGGGGATTCCCACACACCGGATCGTGTTCAAGGAAATCATCCCGCATCTGATGCCGTACGTCGTGATCAACCTCACGAACGCCGCACGGCGGGTCATTTTCGAGGCGGTGGCGCTGTACTACCTCGCTATTCTCCCGTTCAAATCTTCCAGTTTGAACTGGGGCGTCATACTAAATCAGGCCTATCAACGAGGCGCACACTACACGGGGGGTGCACTCCACTGGTTTTTGGTGCCGATGGCTGCGATTGTGGGCCTCTCGGTCGGTCTGATCCTACTCGGCCAGTCACTTGACCGCGTGTTCAACCCCCGTGTCCGTGCACGCCACGAGCGGACGGCGACCGAAGACGGTGGACCCGAATCGAAAGCGAACGACGACGACATGAACATCAATGAAGTTGTCTAATATATGACTGTTTCAGAAACTGATCACGAACGGAATATCGAGACAGGAGAAACGATCGTAGAAGTACGAAACGCGTCCGTCACGTTCGACATGGATCGCGGCCAGTCGCGCGTCCTCGACGATGTCGACATCGATATCGAGCGCAACGAGGTCGTGAGCATCGTTGGGGAGAGCGGCAGCGGCAAGTCGATGCTCGCCTCCGCGCTGTTGGACGCGGTCGTCGATCCGGGAGTACTCACAGGGGAGATCACATACTACCCTGAGGACGGCGCTCCGGTCGATGTGCTCGAACTCGATAAGGATGAGCTGCAGGCGTTTCGCTGGGCGGAGATTTCGATGGTGTTTCAGGGGGCGATGAGTTCGTTCAACCCCGTCAGGGAACTCCGCACGCACTTCGTCGAAACGCTGAACGCACACGGGTACGATGTCGAGGACGGAATGGAACGAACGCGGGGGATTCTCAAGAATCTCTATCTCGATCCGGATCGAGTGCTCGATTCGTATCCACACGAACTCTCCGGCGGCATGAAACAGCGCGCACTGATCGCGCTCAGCCTTGTCCTCGAACCGGAAGTGTTGGTGATGGACGAACCCACGGCCGCGCTTGATCTGTTGATGCAGCGGTCGATTATCGGGCTGTTACAGGATATCAAAGAGCAATACGACCTGACGATCGTCTTCATCACGCACGATCTCCCGTTGGTGGCCGACATCGCAGACCGGGTCGGGGTGTTGTATGCCTTCGAGTTTGTCGAGATCGGGCCGACGGATGAAATCCTCACGGATCCATCGCACCCCTATACGCGATTACTCCTCAAATCCACGCCACATCTCACGTCACCGATCGAATCCATGCGACCGATCGACGGGAGTGCCCCAGATCCAGTAAACGTTCCGTCGGGGTGTTCGTTCCATCCTCGTTGTCCGGTCGGTGACGAACGGTGTGAGACCGACACACCGGGTCCGTACACCGTCACTGGAGAGCATCACGTTCATTGTCACTACTGGGAGGACGCGATCGACACGATCACGATGGAAACCGACGCCGAGCCGGGATCGGAGGATATGATCGGAATGGCCGCGCCGAGTGCGTCCGATCGTTCGTCCTCCGACCGGTCCGACGCGCCGGTCGTGTCGCTCGATGACATCGAAATCCATTTCGAGACGGAAGGCGGATTCCTCGACATCTTCTCCGATCCGGAAGTCGTCAAGGCTGTCGATGGAATCTCTCTGGACATCTATGAGAACGACGTGGTCGTTCTCGTCGGTGAATCCGGCTGTGGCAAGACGACGCTCGGCAAGGCTGCGGTCGGGTTGCAAGAGCCGACTGGTGGCAGCGTCCAGTATCGTGGACACGACATCTGGGACGTGAAAGCGAACGGTAACGAGGAGGTGACGTGGGAGGAGATCCGGCGGTCGCTCCAGATCGTTCACCAAGATCCGGGAAGCGCGTTGAATCCCCACCGCCGGATCCGCCAATCACTCGAAGAACCGCTCAAGCGGTGGAACGATGAGCTGGACGGGAACGATCGCCACCAACGTATTTTAGGCCTCCTTGAACACGTCGGAATGACGCCGCCCAAGGACTACATCGAACGATATCCACACCAGCTGTCCGGCGGTGAGCAACAGCGCGTTGCCCTCATCCGGGCGATGTTGATGAATCCTGAGCTCATCCTCGCGGAACCAGTAAGCGCGCTCGATGTGTCCCTTCGGGTCGAAATGATGGACCTCATGATTGGGCTACAGGACACCTTCGACACGTCGTATCTGTTCGTCTCCCACGATCTCTCGAACGCCCGGTATATCGCTGAGAAAACCGGTGGTCGGATCGGCGTCGTCTACCTCGGTGAACTCGTTGAGATCGGACCGCCCGAGCGGATCATCCACGATCCCCAACATCCCTACACCCAAGCATTACGGTGGGCAACGCCGGAACTCGATTCTGCCGAAGAAAAAGCTGCGGAGGCACCTATTCGAACGATCGACGTGCCTGATCCCACGAATCCCCCATCGGGTTGTCGGTATCACACACGCTGTCCGGAAGCCCGAGAGATCTGTCGGACCGACCGCCCGACTGTCTTCCCCACAGCCGACGAGGAACACGAGGTAACGTGTTATCGCGCTCTCGACAACCACGATTACTGGGACAGCGACCCGATCACCACTGATACCGACTGACCGAGTCGACTGCCCATCACGTTTGTTTCCCATTCTATATCTTGCAATTGATGATTAATTATATATAGATCCATTATCAATTGGGTGTATGCCAAATTCTACCGACAGGCACAACAGCGTACCGACCAGACGAGACGTTCTCAAAGCTGGTGTGGCCGGTGGAGTGGCCTTAGTCGCGGGGTGTAGTAGCAGCAACAACAACGCGAACGGTGGTAACACGTCGCGGTTCACCTACTTTGATCCGGTGGGTGATCCGCCGTCACAGCGTCATTTCAATCCATGGAATCCCTCTCAGAGCGCCGCGTGGCATCCGGGAGCGAACGTTTTCGATCGCCTTGCGGTCCACTCGCCGGCTTCGAACGAGTCGTTTCCCATCATCGCTAATAACTGGACGATGCCCGACAAGACGACGCTGGAAACTGAACTCAGCGATCAGTGGACGTGGCACAACGGTGATCCCGTGGTTGCCCAAGACTGGGCGATGCAGTGGGAGATGGAGATGGCGATCACGTCGTCCGGCGACGGCAGCAGTACCACTCCAATGAAATCGATTGAGGTCGTCGACGATCACTTCCTGCGGATCCAACTGAACACGGAACTGTCGGAGATCTACGCCGTTCAGAACACGATCGCCTACTACCACGGGGATATCGGTCGCGGGATCTTCACCAAACACGACGACGATCAGTGGAGCGAGTGGCATGACCGCTTGTTAAACTCGGAGGGCGACGAGTTGACCAGTGTCATCGAGGAGGTGACGACCACGAGCTACCCGAGCCTCGATAAAGGGATCGGTCAGGGTCCGTTCCAGATCTCGGAAGTTGGTGACGACACTGTTCTCATGAAGAAATACGAGGACCACCCCCGTGCCGGGGACATCAATTTCGACGAGTTCGAGCTGTGGGTCCCAGGCGACGTTTCCGAACGCGTCCAACCGTACGCGAACGGTATTGTCGACGCCGTTCCCGGCGGCTATCCGATCCAGAAGAACAAACGGAACAAGCTCCCCGAGTCCCACTCGTTGTACCGGCAAAAGCGGACGGCGAACTCGCTGTTCTGTTTCAACAACGGCCATGGCGTTGAAGGATACGACTCCGCAGTCCAAAACGCCAATGTCCGAAAGGCGATCTGCCACGTCTTTGATAAACAACAGACGAAGGGGCTACTTCAAGGCGTCCAACAGCTGTTCGATGGGCCGCCGTGTCGGGTTCCGGGACCGATGATCAAAGAGGGAAAGCACCCGGCGACCGAGTGGATCAAGGACTTCCCCCGCTACGGCCAAAACGACACCAAGCGCGCGACACAACTGCTCCGTCAGGCAGGATACGAGCGTGCCAACGGCGAGTGGTTGACACCGGACGGCGAACGTTTCGAGATCAGTATTCTGAATCCTGCTGAGCAGAAGCACTTTCAGGTACTCATCCAGAATCTCAAGGACTTCGGCATCGCGGTCAACGCCGAGAACGTTGACACCGCGACGCTTGACGCCCGTCGACAGAACGGCGAGTACGACATCATCCCTGACGGTTCCTCAGCGAATGGCGCTTTCGCTATGTGGTCTCCCGGTCTCGTCGTCGATTGGATCCAGTCACTCACGAACTACAAACCCGAGGCCGAGATTCCGATGCCTGTCGGTGATCCCAACGGATCCAGCGGCACGAAGACGATCAATGTCGCTGACCACATCAATCAGTGGATGACGACTGACGATCAGAAGTACCACAAGGAGCTGACGTGGTGGTGGAACCAGACGCTCCCCGAATATGAGGCGCTGTATGAAGTAGACGCTGGTGCCCTCAACACAGCGAACTTCGAGTTCAATAACGTCCCAGACGCGATCGTCTCCGGCGTCGACGACGCGGCGTACATCTCGCTGAAACTCGAAGAGGGCACGCTTCGATACAAAGGATGAGGATGAAGATGGTCGTCGGTCACCCTCGATCGTATTCGACATCACTCATCACAAGTGAGCACCGATCGCCGGCCACACGTGATCCGGGTAGTATCGGTGTGCGCCGGAGCCGACGGACAGCCCACACGCGTTCTCCACACCGACGTTCCGGTAGATCTCCTGTAGCCGGGAGAAGGCGCGTCTCGTTCCGTTGACCGGAAAGATCGGATCGCCGTCACCGGTGACGACGGTCACCGGTCGAGGAGCGATCGCACCAGCGATATCCCACATTTCACCGAGGCGAAGCAGTCCGGGGACGTAGTTACAGTCACAGTGGTCGATGGCGACGATCGAGTCCGCGAACGTACAGAAATACGCGTTCAACACGGCGGGAGCCAGCCGGTCGTCTACGGCCGCTGCGAACAAGGAGACCGCCGCTCCCCCTGAGTGTCCCGTGATCGCTATCCGATCGCCATCCAGCGTCGGCTCACTTTCGATGCACTCGATGAGGCGCAGCACGTCCCACGTCCGTTCGCCCGCCAGCGTCCGACCGAACAGTTGGGCGGTCTTTTGTAGCCGTGTGCACGACCGATAGCCCTCCGGCTCCGGTTCGGGACCTGCCAGCTCACCGAACGCTCGCATGTCGGGAGCAAGGGCTGCGTATCCCCGCCGGACGGCTTGGCGAGCGAAATCCCGCCGTTCCTCAGCAATCTCGACCCGCTCGTCGTCAACAGCACCGACGGTCAGTGCTTTCCCCTCTTCGCAGTGCCCGTGAATCGTGAGAACCACGGGATACGGTGGCTCTTCGTCGTCTGGCACGAGCAGACAGAACGGAACGCGAACTCCCGGCTCTGTTTGGACCTGCCACCGCTGGCGCTCATATCCGTCGTGAGTGATGGTTCCTTGGCGTTCCGGCTCAAGCTCGCAGGCTCCCGCCGCTCGAATCGCGGGAAAGCCAAGCACTTGCGTCAGTTTCTGCCGTACCGTCTCTTGCCAAGACGTGAACGCTTCCCCTGTCTCTCCATCGTATCCGTGCTCGCGTGAGGCAGTGCGAATGAGTCGCGCAAGACGCTGTTGAAACGCTGGGTGTGCTGTCATTGCCCTGTCTCCATACATCTGTTCGACTGACTTACTTGTTACCCACGTCGACCGGCGTGCAACGTTGGCAGCAATCTGTCCGGCGAGCCGACGCCTTACCGCGCCTCTGACCGGAACAGATTCGCCGTCTATGTTAGCTCGTGTATGTCATACCGACTCGAACGTCCATCGCTGGTTTTCGCTACCGGTGTCCGGCCACTGGAGGACGTTCGCACCGTCTTCGGTCGAAGCGCCCTCGACATCGGCGAGCTTGTTGCTGTGCACGGCCTCAAGCGTGTAGACGCTGCCCTCGTCGTTTATATACCACCGCTGACAGGCACAGCCAGTATCCGAGTATTGGCGAACGTTCGCGCCGTCTGCAGTCGAAGCAGTGGCAACTTCGAGCAACTGACCGCTGTTCTCGTTCACCAGCCGGTACTCGCCGTTTGTGACTTCCTCCACGTACCACTGCTGTGTCTGATGTCCGTTCGCGGGCCACTGCTGGACGTTCGCGCCGTCCTCGGTCGAAGCGTTAGCAACCTCAAGCAACTGACCGCTGTTGGCGTTCGTGATCTCGTAGGTTCCCGTCGAGATCGGCCCGCCGCCGCCACCGTTGTCGGGCGGAGAACCATCCTCTTCGACGGCTTGTGCCCATCCGTCGAGCCACGCGCGAAGCCCGCTGTCGGGGACATCGAGCGAATGAGTGTTCACCGGCAGGTCGGGATACCCACCAACCTCGTCGTGGTGTCCGATCCAGTAGTCGTACGGACTGTCAAGGCGGTCGTTGCCCGCCCGGTTAGCGATTTCTCCGACGATCCGCTCGTCGTTGGCGGTTCGCTCAGCAGGGCGTGCGCCAGCCGTCCCGAGGTTGTGGCTCTCGACATCAGCGGCGGGCATTTCGGTGAGACCACTAGGCCACAGCGGTGGCGAGCCCTCGCTGTCTGGTTCGGCGAAGTCAGTATCGCTGTCAAGCGACGGATCGGCGGCGTAGTTGTCAGTATGGTAGGCTGTGGGACTGCCTTCGAAGACCGGGTTGCCGGTGTCGAGGGGTCCGGTGTAGCCGTTGCCAACGAAGCTCATCACGGCAGAGCTGTCGGCGGTGGCCGCATAATCGAAGAAGTACGCGAAGTTGTTGACGATGACCGTTTCGGTGTCGCTTTTGAGCCGCGGGACCCGTCCGCGGATCTTGGCCCAGACGTTGCCGGCGAACGTGACGTTCGACGCGCCGTCACCGATGAGCGATCCGTAGTTGTGATCCGCACTGTTGCCGTAGGGGTCCCACAGTCCTTCATAAATCAGGCAGTTGGTGACGGTCGTGTCCTCCGTGTCATAGCCCACCGAGAGACATTCATCGACGCCCCACGAGGCCGTGCAGTGATCGATGACGTTGTTCTGGGTGTCGTCTTGGGTGTTGACCGCGTCGTTACCTTGGATCGACCCGTCGCCCGGTCCGATCCGTGAACGGACGTGCTGAACAACACAGTTGTCGGCATCCACCTGCACCATCCCCTTGATGAAGGTGATACCCGGCGAGGGGGCGGTCTGACCCGCTACCCAACAGTTGTCTTCCGTGATCGCCAGTGTCTCGTTGCCGAGGTCGATCGTCCCGCTGGTCTCGAAGACGACTACGCGTGACCCGCTCGCGGTGAACGCCGCCTCCACGGCCTCCCGCGTCGGTTCGGTAATCGTGTACACCTCGACACCCTCTTCGAGCCACGATGTGTCTGCGAACCCGTCGTTGAGACCGAACTGCGAACTGCTCGCTGATCCGACCTGTGCGGTGGTCGATCCTGAACCTCCACCGAGCACTCCCATGCCGATCAGTACTGATGCTGCCGTTCCCTTCAGATAGCTTCGCCGTGTTTGTCTCATAGTACCACATCTATACCAATGACACACATACATAAATTATTTTCTACTATAGAATAATTTTATACTGTATTGCACACGGTAGTATATGACTATATCAGGTGCGCTGCAGGGTAATCGTTCTCGACCGCGCGACCGTCAGTGTCCAGTGTTGCCGCGATCGCGCCGTGAATTCCGTCGGGTGTCACCCTACAACCGGCGTGTCCGGTTCGCGGACGTTCTCGTCTGAGACTGTTACCAGAACCTCACCGGTTATCTCTAAGAAGTCGTGGACGGCGATAGGTTGCGAACCGGTGCTCTGACCTACAGCCGATCGAGATCAGCGAGGATCTGCCGAAGTTGCTCGCGCTCGTCGGGATCGATCTGTTCTTGGGGTGGCAACACGGTGTCGTACTCAAACACGCCTTGCATCTTCAGGGCGGCTTTCGTTCGGGCACGGTAGCGCCCCTCCGGTTCACCGAAGACGTGATTGGTCAGCGGGAGTAGTCGTTTGCGAATTTCGCGAGCGCGTTCCATGTCGTCGTTGTGGACGGCTCGGATCTTCTCGACGTGGAGATCGGGCACGAGGTTCGCGTAGCCGATCAGACCGGTTTCGGCCCCGAGCTGGTAGGCATGCATAAGGAACGTGTCGTTGCCCGTCATCATCGTACAGTCGTCCCGAAGATGGTTGACTGCGCGGACCGTTCGATCGTACCGGATTGGATCGAAGGAGGCTTCCTTGAATCCAATGACGTGTGGAAGCTTGCAGATTTCGACGTGCGCGCTGATTGGCAGCCCTGGGCTTCCCCACGTCGGGAACTGGAAGTTGATCAGCGGCATGTCGACGGTTTCTGCCACATGCTCGAAGTGATTGATCGCCTCCTGTGGAATCTGGTGGGAGTAAACGTCGAGTGGAAGTAACATGACGCCGTCAGCACCGGCTTCTTTCGCCGCCTGAGCCAGTTTGGCGGCCTCGATTGAGCTTTCTCCGTACACACCCGCAAACACGGGCGTGTCACCTGCTGCCTCGACGTGGGTTTCGACGACCTGCCGGTACGTCTCTTCGTCTTGCATTTTCGTTTCGCCCGTGTGAGCGTTGGCGACGACCGCCGTGATGCCATCAACGGAGACGAGTCGCTCGACGTGGCGAGTGAGATCGTCCACAACGAGTTCGTACTCGGGCGTCCACGGGTTCGCCGTCGCGGGAATGATTCCATCTGCTATCTGCTCTTTGAGTCCTCGGAACTCGTCTTTCAGCATCTCTATCGAAAGGACACGACCAGCCAGTAAAAACGTTCGGTTCGCCTCACATCTATCGCGACGTTCTGTTCTTCATTCTGTTCCGCCACGGGGAACCTTCCAGCGACACGAACGAGTTTAGCATTACATCGTTACGATTGTAACGGTAGGACAGAAACGAGCGTTTTCCGTTCGCTGTGACGACAACGCAAGAACGGAGGCGGGATCTGTTCGGATCAGTGGACGGAGTTCGGCTGTTTGTTCCTGTCTTGAGAACTTCCGACGTGATAGCAACTGCCGTATCGCTTCCGGAAGTGGCCACTCCGTCTGTTCTCTGGGTAGTGTTGGGTGTTCTCCACTCGGGAACGCCGGGACCGTTGTGGGCGAATCGCGGTGACGTTTCGCTACGAGCACTCGATGTTTTATACTTCTGGAGCAATCGATTCGAATATGGACATTGTTAGCGTGCACGGATACGCGTTGTCCTCTCCGATCGATCCAGTACAGGAACGGCCGTTTTTCGGCGGCGTGCGACGGCTCCGCAAGCGGGATGTCGTACTTGTCGTCGTAGAGACGAGCGACGGCAATCGTGGCGTTTCGACGGCGGGTGCGTCAAGCTCCGCAATGCGCGAGTATTTCGAGGGTGATTCCCACGGAACGTTCGCTGATATCGTTGAAACGACCGTTGCTGACGCGCTCGAAGGGCAATCGATCGAGGAGATCAGCGATGCCCACGAACTACTTGCGTCGACCAATCTCCCCGATCATCTCCGGACGAAAGCGATTTCAGCCGTCGACGTTGCGCTGTACGATCTACGCGGCAAGGAAGTCGCGCGCCGATTTACGAACTGCTTGCCACGGCGTGGGACACAGAGCCGACGACTGAACTGCCGCTGTACGCGAGCGCTGGGATGTACATGGAGCCGGACGGATACGCCGAACAGGCTGCTGTGCTCGAAGAGCTCGGGTTTTTCGGCTACAAGTATCGACCGGGAATCGGTCCCGACGGCGACCGTCGGACAGTCGAGCTGCTGGCCAGAACCGTTGATGACATCGAACTCATGCTCGATGTCCATACGTGGTGGAAACTTCGGGATTCCTACGGGCGTGATACCGTTCGGTCGCTGGTCGAACACGCCGCTGATCAGGGCGTCTACTGGATCGAGGAACCAGTCGCCCCCGATGACCACGCGGGGTACGTCGAGCTGGCCGACACTGGCGCGCCGCTGGCCGGTGGTGAAAGCGAAACATCGCCGTCGGGATTGGTTGCGCTCGGTCGAACCGGGATCGATTTCCTACAGGGTGACGTTCGCCACCACCGGGGCTTTACCGGCTGTCAGCAGGCGATCGAGTTCTGCGCGGGCCGCGAGGTCGAGTTCGTTCCGCACAACTTCGGCACGTGGCTTGGACTGCAGGCTAACGCCCACCTCGTCGCTGCCGCGCCAGAGGTACGGCTGCTTGAGTATCCGGTGTTCGAGAACGATCCGGTGTTGGGCGAGACGACGACTGATCCCGGCATGTACCCGTTCGAACTCGCGTTTGACATCATTGAGGGACAGCCGTCCGTTGCTGACGGACGCATGACTGTCACCGACGCGCCTGGGCTCGGCGTCAATGTTGATCTCGATGTTCTCGAATCGTATCCGTTCATCGACGGACCGTGGACCGAATTTCAGTACGAGACGTGAGGGTGCATCGGGCGTAGCTGGATCCGGCCACAGACTACTCGTGTGAACGTCTGCGCTCCTCAGGATCTGGAACCTGCTGACGGCTTCTGTCGTATCCACAGGGTGTGGACTCCGAACACGGTTAGCCCGTGCTTCGATTCACTGTCGATGAACCCCAACAGATTTATATTATGAAAAGAAATAAACATGGTAATGAGTTCCACGCAAGACACAGGTAATCACGGAGCGATGTCCCAGCTTCGAGCGGCAGTGATCAATCACCTTCCCGATTCCGTGCTGTTGAACGTTGCGACAGGGGGCGTACTGCTGTTCGTCACCGGCTGGCTCCTCGATGTGGGATTCAACGAAGGTGTTTGGGCAGCGATTTTCGCCGCTTGGGGAATCGGATTGATGCTCGCCGGAGTAGGCAGCTACGGAGCCATCTGGTGGCGACGATAACTGTCACTGTTGCAGCCGCGAAACCTCGCGTTCGTTGGGCCGCCGTTCGAGTGATAGCCCTGAGAGCTTCCGAATCGTCACCTCACCAAGAACGTTGATCTCACAGCCCGTTTCGAGGTGTCCTCCGACGGTTCGGTCGCCGTCGAAAGCGGTTACGTGGAGGTGTGGCTCGCCGTCCGCGATGACGCCGTTGATGTCGGTGACTTCCCACGCCCCCTGTAGTTCGAGAGCAACGTTGCGGTCTGCCCGATCATCGGGCAGTTCCGTTCGGTCGACGTAGTGGATGTGTAGCGTGCTCACCGTTCCAATGCCGGTGACAACGGCACCGGTGTCGATGGCGTGTTCCGTACAGGCGCGCTCGATCGATTCCAGCACCATGTCACCGCGATCGAGACGGACAATTACGTGTCCGTCGTCGGATTCGAACGATTCCATCTGTTCTACGGTGAGTGGCCATCGAAATAAACCTTTGTGGTCCAGTCGGACTGGTCAGTGCGCATCAGGCAGTGAAAACCGTCCAGTGAGACCGATCCGTTCTCCAGTGCGGCCCGATTCGTAGGCTGCCATCGTGACAACTGTCGTCTCAAAGGCGTCCCGAACCGTGATAGGGGGCGTCGTTCCCTCTTGCACCGCCTCGGTGAACGCCTCTGCTTTGGTCTGTCGGCCGTGGTAGTCCAGTGCGCGATCGTGCTCGGTTCCCTCGGCGTCGATCGTGTAGCCAGTGCGTTCGTTCCACTCACGGCCGTCGAGATACACCGCTCCGTTGTCATCCCAAATATGGATGTGCTCACGGGTACACGCCACAACACCAGTATCGGAAACGCTGGCAACCGCGTTGTTGTCGAACTCGATGGTGATCGATGACTGGGTGTCAAACACCTGATTATCGTCGTGGAACACGACGGCAGCGTCGACGTGCGTCGGTTCGAGACCGGTCACCCAGAGGATCGCGTCGATGATGTGCGAACCGACGTTCAGAAGATGGCCGCCGCCGCTGAGTTCAGGATCCATCCGCCAGTCGTCCATGGTTTCGTAGTACGACCGCCAGTCGTGGGTGATCTCGCCGGTAATGAACGTCGGCTCAGCGTCGCCTGCTGCCCACCGTTCGTGGGCGCTGATGAACGCGGGATTCAGGTGGCGCTGGTAACCGAGCATCACTACTCGGTCGGTCCGTTGCTCGCGCTGGTAGAGATCTCGGGCGTCCTCGACGGTCGTTGCGAGTGGCTTTTCACACAGCACGTGGAGATCACGCTCCAGTGCGGCGACCGTCTGCTCGTAGTGGAGTCCATTGGGCGTGGCGATCGCTACCGCGTCGAGTGACGCCTCCTCGACCATCGTCTGGTAGCTGGTGTACTGACCGGTCACCGCGTCGAATTCGGCGGCTGCCACGGTGAGGTTCTCTTCGTTGATGTCGGCCACTGCGACCAGTTCGGCGTCCGATACGTCTTCGAACTGACGCCCGAGTCGCATGCCGAGGCTACCGAGTCCGACGAGTCCGACGCGCAGATCATTGGCTGAGTCATCCATGCCGTACTCACGCATACATGCAAATAACCTATAATTGTTTCCCCTTGATCAGATCCCACGATTCAAACTGCCATCAGAAACGTTCGACCGTTGCGTCGCTGTCGGGTGTCACCTCGACGGCGTCAGCAACCGGCCCGTGGCACTCCGCTATCGAGATCGTCTGCGTGTTTGAGCCAGACGCTCGCAGAAACGGCGTCTCCGCCGAGTCGAGACAGCCACGGATTCGAGTCCTCGTGACATCGTGTACCGAGACGGCAGGCGCATCCTCTGTTTCGGTCTCCATCCCATCGATCCTCACATCGTCGGTCGCTTCGAACCGCATTGCGGGACCGTCTGCCGCTCGGATCCGCACGTCACGAAAGGAGATGTCGGCGATCGATTTACAGAACAACCCGTGGCGTTGCTCGTAGCCCGCAGCCATCGCGGGATCGAGTTCCGTCGCGTCGAGATCGCGGGTGGCGTCGATCCGAACGTCGGAAAAGGAGACGCCCTCGAAATGCTGTTCGGGCAGTCCGGCGAGAAAGCCGGCCGTTTCGACGCTGCGCGCAGTGATCGATCGAAATGAGACGTTCCGAACCATCGGCGTTCCCTCGGTGACTGGCTGTGGATCGCTGTCCAGCGGGGTGAAGTAGTAGCCGTTGATGACGAACGGACACGCGATCCGTCGCATGAGTATGTTGTCGAATCGGAGATCCTCGATGACGCCGCCGCGGTCCCGCTGGGTTTTGATTCGCACGCCACGATCGGTGTCTGTGAACGTGCAGTTCGAAACCGCCACGTCTCGAACGTCGCCGGACATCTCGCTGCCGATGACGACGCCACCGTGACCTGACTCGACAGTGCAGTTTGTGACCGTGATCTCCGAGGCTGACTCACCGACTGCACGGCCTTCGGCGTTTTTGCCGGACTTGATACAGATCGCGTCGTCGCCCGCGTTGATGTACGTGTCGCTGATCCGTACACACCGCGAAGAATCAATGTCGATTCCGTCTCCGTTGGGCGCGTCCGCCGGGTTCTCGATGGCAACGTCGTGGATCGTGACGTTCTCGGAGTAGACGATGTGGGTGTTCCAGAACGGCGAGTTGCACAGCCTGATCCCGGACACTGTGACGTTGTCCGAGTTTGCGATCTGGCACAACGGTGGCCGGTGAGTGAAACTGCTGACATCATCCCCTTTCTCGTTACGACGCTCGAATTCGGCCAAGCGTTCCTGAAGTCCCGTGGGCCGTTCTGCCGTCGGTGTTTCATACAATTCCCACCAGTACGCGCCGTTGCCGTCGATCGTGCCTCGACCGGTGATCGTCACGTTCTCAGCGTTCTCGACGAATAGACACGGATGAAAGCCGGCCTGATCCCAACCTTCCCAGCGGCTCTCGACGGTCGGATACGCGCTGTAGTCACCCACAAAGCGCAACGTCGCCCCCGGAGCCAGATACAGCGTCGTGTCGCCACCGACCCGCAGCGGGCCGGTCACGTACGTCTCTGATGGCACGTACACCGTCCCGCCCGTCTCGGCACACGCGTCGAGCGCCGCCTGGATTGCGCCCGTCTCTGGATCGTCTCCGTCGCCCGTCGCGCCGTACTCACGGATGTCGAACCGGTCCGTGTCGGGTACTGTCATCGTCCGGCTATTTCGGGGAATAGAAATAAACGTTGTGTCCCCAAGCCGTCCGGCGGCTGCTTCTGTAGCAGAGAAACACTTATCAATGACCGTCCTAATATCGCGGACGGTACGCAACGATGAGATTCGATAGACGGGCGTTTCTGCGAGCGGTCGGTGCAGGAGCAGTCGCTCCTGCAGTCGGACTGTTTGACGGAACGGCCACGGCAGCGACGGTGGTCACGATCCGCGGCGGTGGTGCCGACATTTGGAACACGGAAGACGCGTTTCACTTCTACTACGAGACAGTGAGCGGGGATTTCGATGTTCGAGTGCGCAACACGGCGCTCGAACACACGGATCCCTACGCGAAGACCGGCATTATGGTTCGAGAATCGTCGGCTCCCAAGGCGAAGAACGTGATGCTCAGGCGGACTCCCGACGGTACGGCGTCCGTACAGTGGCGCTCGGGCACCGGTGAAGAGACGATCAGCACAACGTCAAACGGGAGCGACGAGAGCGAAATCGATGGTGGAAGTCTTCAGGCGGACTGGCTGCGTCTGCGTCGCCGTGGTGACGTTTTCGAAGCATACGGCTCAGCCGACGGAGTGAATTGGACGATGATTGCGACTCTCGGTGCGGACGCCATCGGACTGAGCGACGCCGCTCTCGTCGGACTACCGGTCACAAGCCACAACGTCGGTGTGCGCTGTACGGCTCAGTTACGGCATCTTTCAGGGATCGATCCCGACACTAACCGGGATATCGGTGACGTTTCAGTGACAGGTAGCGTCGGAACCGAGGCGGGTGTCCCATTTGTCACGACGGGCGACGCGACCGATGTCACGGCCACGGCGGCCACGCTTCGTGGCGAACTGACGGATTTAGGTGGGGCCGAGACGGCGAGCTGTTACATCGAATACCGGGCAGTACCGAGCGCGGCGTGGACGGCGACGCCTGTCCGGACGCTTAGGGAGGCAGGGACGTTTGCCATCCACCTTGAGGATCTCACGAGCAGACGGTACTACGAGTATCGGGCGGTTGTCGAGACCGAGGACGGCGACCGCGCGGTCGGGGCGTCCGAAACGATTGGTACGCCCAGCCGGTCGAACGGGAGAGCAGGGGGCAACGGCCCGGACAGCACTTCCCGTATCGACTTTGCCGACGGATTCGCTGATCCGGCCCCGTGGTTGGACGATGACACACCCATTATCCCGGTGACCGAACCGACCCGGCGGCAGTTGGCGGCTGCTGTCGGGATCGATGGGCCGCGACTCATCGTTTTCGAAACTAGTGGCACTGTCGATCTCGGTGCACAACGCCTGACCGTCACTAACGATGAGCTGTATCTCGCCGGACAGACGGCCCCGTCACCGGGAATCACGCTCGTTCGCGGAGATCTTTGGATTGACGCGAACGACTGTGTGATCCAACACCTCCGGGTTCGGCCAGGGGACGCGAATCTGCCAGCGGAAAGCGATTGGGAGCCTGATGGGATCAGAACCGGTGACGGCACCGAAAACAACGTCATCGACCACTGCACGACGACATGGGCGGTTGATGAGAACCTCTCGGTGGGATATGACACGGCGAACACAACGGTGTCGAACTGCCTGGTTGCCGAACCACTTCAGGACGCCACCCACCACAAAGGCGACCACGGATACGGATCGTTGATCGGGAACGGAGCCGAAAACGTCACCCTCGCTGGTAACGTCTGGGCACACAACTACGACCGCAATCCACGTCTCAAGGAAGGCACCCGGACCGTTGTAGCGAACAACGTGATCTATCATTACAATGATGGCGTCTGGATGGATCCGGACACCGAGGCGAGCGTCGAGAGCAACGTCTTCCGTCGACCCGTTAGCGACCAGCCCACCGTCTTCGGAGCGGGTGCGGCCGCACTTGCAGACAACGTCACCACCACTCCGACGGCCGGTGATGGAATCACCCAACTCGACGACCGGCCCCTATGGCCGACGGAACTCGACACCGTTGGCTCAGCCAAGGTCGTCGAGCACAACCTCACGAATGCCGGTGCACGGCCAGCCGACCGGGCTGTCGCTGACGAGCGCGTGCTCGAACAGCTCAAGACAGGAGGAGGTTCATACATCGACAGCCAAACGGAAGTCGGAGGGTATCCTGCTCTCGATGTCGTTACCCGGAGCCTGACGGTCCCCCAGAGCGGCACTTGGGCGTGGCTCCGCGCGAAGGCCCGTGCAGTCGAGTGATCACGCCGGGGGACCGTCCCACTGTTCGCCGTCGTCTTGTGGCTCGTATCCGATCCGGGTCCGTGCGTGGTCGATGTCGAACCACCGACGCCGGTTGTCGCTGACCCCATAGAAGATTCCGTACTCGACAGTCTCGTTCCGGAGGCAGCAGTCCACCTGGTGGGCGAAATCCTGTCTGGACTGCCAGAGCGCTTTCATTCGGGTGACTGCGCGATCGTACTCGACGCCGTCCCGTTCGAACGTTCCCTCGTCAACGCCCTGTTCGGCGTCGCCGTACGGATGATCGTACGGTGGCATGTTGACCGTTCCGACGCGAAGCGCGTAAAATTGCCGTGGATACTCGTAGTTTTCCACGTAGTAGCGTCCCAGCGCCTCGCCAAAACACTTCGAGACGCCGTAGAATGAATCCGGTCTGACCGGATCAGTGTGATCGACGAGGAGATCGAAGTCAGCCGTGTAGATCTCTGGGGCGAACTCCTGTTCGTACATGCCGACGGCGTGGTTAGAGGAGATGAACACGAACGATTCGAGTTGGTGTGTTCTGGCAGCCTCCAGCGTGTTGTACACGCCGAGGATGTTCGGCTCGAACACGTCTTTCCACTCCCCACTGGGTGAGGGATAGGCCGCCATGTGGACCATCGCGTCCGTTTCTCGCGTAGCTGTCTCGATCGCGTCCCGGTCAGCAACATCGGCAACCACTGTTTCGTACCCACCGTACGGATGATCGTCGGATCGATCCGATCGATTGAGATACGTGAAGTCGTATCCCGCTCCGTCGTGGAGGTGATCGATAACGGCGGTTCCACAACGACCGTACGCTCCGGTCATCAACACGTCCATACCGGTTTCTCTACCGATCAACTATTAAATCAATGGGTAGCTGCAACTCACATGGTGATGAGCAACAGCGAGCACAGAGCCTACGAGAACTTGGTGTTGAGTTCAATGACGTTCGCGGCTCGTTTGACGTGCTCAGACAGTTCTTCGATGCGCTCGTCGGTGAACCGACTCGACGGTCCGGTGATGCTGATGGCCCCCAACACAGTGTCCTCCCGTTTGACGGGCGCGGCCACACACCGCAACCCCTCAATGTTCTCCTCGTCATCGATCCCGTAGCCTCGCTTTGCGATCACGTCGAGTTCTGCATACAACTCCTGTGGGCCAGTGACTGTCTGTGACGTGAAGGAAGTGTATTCTATCGACTCGACGATTTCCTCTGTTCTGGAGGACGGCATGAACGCTAAGATCGTTTTGCCCAGCGAAGTCGAATACATCGGCTGTTGGATCCCGACCCGTGATCGCGTCTCGACCGCCTGCTCCCCGGTTGCCTTGTAGAGGTAACTGGTCCTCCCGTGTTCTTCGATCCCGAACTGAGCGATCTCACCGGTTTCTTCAGCGAGCTTGTCGACTTCACTTGAGATGACATCGTAGTTGCCGATCTGTTCTCGAACGCTGTTGGCCATATCGAGGAGTCGGAGGCTCAACCGGTAGCCGTTGTCCTCTTGAACGAGGATACTCCGCTCACGAAGCGTCTGGAGATGACTGTAAATCGTGCTCTTTGAATGATCGAGTTCGTCGGCAAGCTCCGTCACTCCGACGTGATTTCGTTCCTGCAGCACCTCGATGATGTTGAACGCGATCGTTACCGACCGGATTCTTCGTCCTGAATAGTCGTCTTTCCGTACCGTCATGATATCTCACATGTACTCCATCTATATAATGCTGTTCCCCTCTAGGGAAGATTATTTATCGGTGCGTCGTCTCCAAGGCTGTGAGCACAAGACGTAAGTAGGCGTCAAACTGAGATCACATCGATCGCTATGAAGTTCGGTTTTTTCCCAATCGAAGGTGGCGACACCTGGGACGGTGTCGTCGAGCAGTGCCAGTTAGCCGAAGAGCTCGGTTTCCAAGCGTGCTGGGTCAACGACCACCAAGCGACAGAGGGTGACAACTACTGGCCGTCCCCGTTGGTGCGGTTGACGAGCATTGCCGAGGGCACCGACTCGCTCGAACTCGTCACGTCTGTGCTCATCCTGCCGCTGTACCATCCGTTGCACGTCGCCCAGCGGGCGGCAATGGTGGACAACATCTCGAACGGTCGACTCACACTCGGTGTGGGACTTGGCTACGTGGAAAAGGAGTTCGAGGCGTTCGGCGTTCCGATGTCCGATCGTGCCGGACGGATGATCGAGGGATTACGGTTTCTGGACGAATTCCTCACCACTGAGGAACCGATCTCCTTTTCATGTCCGTTCTTCGAGGTCGATGACTGGCAGCCCCTTCCCCGGACCGTTCAAGAGCCTCGGCCCTCGTTGTGGGTCGGCGGCTGGGGTGACAAGCAGCTCGCTCGTTCGGTGTCGTTCAGCGACGCGTGGGTGCCCGGTGTCGTTGCCGATCTCGACGCGGTCGAACAACGCAAAGACAAACAACGCGATCACATCGAATCGACCGAGCAGGCGTGGTCCTCGATGGATCATCCCCTGATGCGTGAAGCCGTTATCGGGGAGACCGAAGCTGAAGTACTAGAACGGAAAGAGTATCTCCACCGCACCTACCGCGACGAGTACGGGGGCGAATTCTCCCATCCGTTGATGACTGCCGACTCCGTCGCGGATTTCTCCGAGCTCGCAGACGATCGATTCATCTACGGCACGCCCGAGCAGATCATCGAGCAGATCGAGGCGATGCAAGATCGATTCTCGTTGAACCAGCTCGCGCTTCGCTTCCATCATTCCGGGATGCCGCCCGAACTGGTCGAAGACCAACTCCGACTGTTCGGTGAGGAAGTCATCCCCGCGTTCGACTGATCCGCGCTTTCCACTGTGAGCCGTGGTGTCCCCTGTGACCGTTCCTACTATGGGAACGACTATCCCATAACCGTCCGGATGCGGCGTCACACGCCTGATCTCCGGAAGGAAACGACACTCCGAACGCAGCTATCGTTTGTCCGTAGCGAATCGATCGGTGTGAACCCATAGCGGGGCCGTGCGTGCTGTATCTTGCAGAATGAAAAATTCAATGAGACGGAAGTGAATAATGGTCGGTGGTCGTCTAGTCATTACAATAGTACGTCTGTAACTGTTCGGTAGATGGGAACCAGCTGTGTTCCGATCACCATCTGTCTCCATATCCTTTTCCTAACTGTATAATAGTAATTTTTATTGAGATAAGTTTATTATCTGTGTCGTATATTACTGTAATGGTGTCTATTAATGGCACACAACAGACGCACGTTTCTACGTGCGATCGCGGTTGGGAGTATCGGAACCTCTGTCCTCGGTGGAACCGCCACGGCGGTCCCGACCACCGAGCGCCGGGGATATGAAACGTTCAGCCAGTCGTCCTTTCAGGGGGGAGACGGCTTTGCCACGATGGGACCGTGGCTCGAAGAGGGTGCCGAGGTGTACACGATCACCGAACCGACGCGGGAGGCCGTGGAGGCGGCGTTCACCGCGAGCGGGTCACGCGTGGTCGTCTTCGAGACCAGCGGGACGATCGACCTCGGCGGCGAGCCGTTGGTGATCACGGAGGACAACTGTTGGGTAGCGGGCCAGACCGCCCCCTCGCCAGGTATCACCTTCATCAAGGGGATGGTACAGATCGGTGCCAACAACTGCGTTGTTCAGCACATCCGCTCACGGATCGGACCGGGTTCTGACGGGAACATTCAGGGCAACGACGCGATCAACACCCAAGACGACACCCAGAACAACGTCATCGATCACTGCACGGCCTCGTGGGGCGTCGACGAATGCATGTCCGTCGGCTATGACACCGACAGAACGACGTACTCGAACAACCTGATCTACGAAGGATTGTATGATCCGTACGGAGACGGCTCCGATCACAACTACTGTACACTGATCGGTGATGGAGCCGACCACGTCACGTTGCTCGGCAACGTCTGGGCCAAAGCCCGCAACCGGATTCCACGGCTCAAAAGCGACACACGAACCGTCGTCGTCAATAACTTCTGTTATTTCTTCGACGAGGCGTCGAACACCGACAGCTCGGCTGAAACGACGTGGGTCGGCAACAAGTACACCGGTGTGACGGCTACAGGTGAATCAATCGTCGAAGGCAGTGGCACGGTGTACAGCGAAGACAACGTCACGGCCGATCCGCCCATCGACTCGGATGTCTCGTTCGTCGAGGGCGACACCACCAGCTCGAAACCGCTCTGGCCAGACGGATTGACTGCCCTTTCGTCCGATACCGTCGAGAGCCACAATCTCGGGACGGCCGGCGCACGGCCTGCTGATCGGACCGCTAACGACGAGCGGATCGTTGGTGAGATCACTGACCGGGCGGGTAACGACCGCCTCGACAGTCCGTACGACTACTGGGTCGGCCACCCCGATGAGGTCGGCGGGTACCCATCGCTCTCGAACAACACGCATTCACTCTCGGTCCCCGGTAGCGGACGTCGTGAGTGGCTTCGAGCGTGGGCGCGCGCCGTCGAGGATCCGAACGCCAGCCCACCCTGACCGGACACGCTTCAGCGTCTTCGAGAATCATCCGCTACAACCGGATCGCGGTACCGGCCGATCCGATCGGTGTATCCGTACCGCGTCGCACAACCGTCCCACGACAGCGTTCGTCCGGTCATGTCGGATTTGGACGTGGTGCGTCACTCACTACCGAGCGCTGACCAGAGCGCGGCGACGGCGTACACCCCGAGCGTGACGACGATTAGTGAGAGTCCCCACAGACCGAGCAGCCCACTGATCTCTCCTGTCGTGACGAACCCCCCGAGGGCGATCAGTACGACGCCGATCCCGAGGACGGTCCATGACAGCGGCCGGCCTGGGATCAACGCCGTCAAACCGGCGTCGCGTTCGCTCGTCTCACTCATCAGCTATTTCCTCCGTACGGCGCTCCCGCGCCGTATCTGTCTGTGTGTGGCTCACTCATGCAGCGGCTCACTCTCCCAGTAGTCATGCGTCTCGTCGCTCCGAAAGCAGTGGCTCTCGTGGTTGGGACCGACATCGTACGATTCCGGTTGGGTCGCTCGGCACGCTGCTCGTGCTCGTGGACACCGCGTATGGAACCGACAGCCGGATGGTGGATTCGTCGGATCGGGAACGTCGATCTCCCTGATCGGAACTTCCGTTTCGACATCCTCGTACAGTTCCGGCGTCGCCCACTTCAACACCTTCGTATAAGGGTGTTGAGGGTTCTTGAGGATCTCGTTGACCGGTCCGATCTCTACGATCTGACCGAGATACATCACGGCAATCCGGCCGTCAGCCTGCTGGGCGATATACCGGGCGTTCGAGAGGTCGTGTGAGATGAACAGATACGACGTGTCAAACACCGACTGGAGTTCGAGCATGATGTCCATCATCTCGACGCGCAGCGACACGTCGAGCGCGCTGATCGCTTCGTCAGCGAGAACCACGTCTGGGTTCACCAGCAGCGATCTGACCAACACGACCCGCTGTTGTTCGCCGCCCGAGAGTTGGTGGGGATACCGGTTGACGAAATCTTCGGCCGGTGACATCCCGACGTGTTCGAGCAGCGTGAGAATCCGCTCTTGGCGTTCCTCGTAGCTTAGCTCCGGTTGCCACCGTTTGAGCGGCAACATCAACGAGGTGAGAACGCGCTGGTTCGGATTGAGTGCGCTGCCTGGGTCTTGATGGATGATCTGTAGCGAGCGGCGGATCTCCTCGAACGGCAGTTGGATTTCTCCACGGCTCTCACGGGCGTCCCAGATGTCCTGTCCGCGGTAGGTCACCGACCCGCTGGTCGGACGCTGGGCACCGATCGCAGTCTTTCCGAGTGTGGACTTTCCACAGCCGCTTTCACCGATCAGCGCGACAACGTCGTTCTCTTCGATGTCCAATGAGACACCGTCGACTGCGCGGACGGGATTCTCGTTCGATAAAACGTCGAGTCGCCCGTCCTGACTGTTGAACTCGACGGTTACATCCTCCATCGAAAGGAGTGGCTCACTCATCAGCGACACCTCGTGGGTTGTTTCGGATCGGAACGGTTTCAGGAACCTCCGCGTGGTAATGACAGGATGCCTCGTGTTCGGTCTCGACAGTCATCAGTTCGGGTTCAATCGAGTGGCATTTCTCTTCGGCCATCGGACAGCGCGGATGGTACGAACAGCCCGAGATGTACTCGACCGGATCGGGTTTGTTCCCTTCGATCGTTCGGATCTCATCGGGTGGCGTCGTGAGATCCGGTGTTGTCGAGAGGAGCGCCCGTGTGTAGGGATGGGCGCTGTGGTACAGTAGTTGGTCGGTCTCGGTGATCTCCACGAAGTCGAAGGCGTACATCACCGCCATCCTGTCCGCAATCTTTGTCAGCAACGGCAGGTCGTGGGTGATGAACACCAGCGTGAGGTCGAACGTCTCTCGGATCCCGCGCAGAAGATCAATGATTGATCGTTGCATGAGCAGATCCAGCGCCGCCGTCGGTTCGTCAAGCAGCAACACTTCCGGTTCGAGAAGGAGGCTCAACGCGATGAGCGTGCGCTGTTGCATTCCACCGGACAGCTCGTGTGGGTGAGAGTCCAACACTCGATCAGGATCCAGATACAACTGTTCGAGGATCTCTTTGCCTCGTTCCATGCCCGCCGGAACGTCGTACCCGTGGTCTTGCAGCGTCTCCCGGAAGTGATCTCTGATTGACATCACGGGGTTGAACGAGGTCATCGCCCCTTGGAACACCATCGCAACCTGCTCCCAGCGAAATCGTCGCAGTTCCTCGGGATCGAGATCGAGCACCGAAATCGGATCACCATCCTCGGGGTAGTACGTCACCTCTCCGGACACCGTTCCGGGTTCCGGAACCGCGTCGAGCAACGACAGTGCAACCATCGATTTGCCGCTGCCACTCTCTCCGACGATACCCAGCGTCTCCTCTCGATACACGTCGAGATCGACGTTTCTGACGACGTTTGACTCCCCACGGTCGACGCCGAACGTGACAGCGAGATCGCGGATTTCGATGGCAACGTCGTCGGTCATTGTCGATCACCTCCTGATTCAGTGCTCATTCTGTCATCTCCTTGTCGTCGATCGTCTCCGCGTGGCGCGCCTGCAGCCGCACGTTGAAGATAGCGTCCATCGCTTGTGAAAGCAGAACGAACGCGAACGACATCAATATGATGGTAATCATCGGGAACACGAGCCACGGAAGCAGTTCGGATCTGGTTAGCGCGTTTTCCTGATATGCGAGGTTCATGAGTACACCCCAGTTGTACGTCGTGAACGGGAGAATGCCCAGAAAGTACAGCGACACTGACTCAAAGATGACGCGTCGAGACGTCAGTGACGCGTTGACGAGGATGAACGGCATGAGCTGGCCGGCCACGTCCCGGCGGAGTATTGATGACGTCGGGAGTCCCATGATCTGTGACGCCTCGACGTAGCTCTCTTCGCGGATGCTGAGCACCTGCGATCGGACCGTCCGGGCGAGACCGGGCCACATGTCGATACCGAGGAAGACGCCAACAATGTAGGGATTCGTCGGCTGGAAGATCGCCGTGATGACGATGATGAGCGGCAGTCCCGGGATCGTGATGATGATGTCCGCCAGCATCATGAGCACTGCGTCGACCGGGGTTCCACGCATGAAGCCCGATAGCAGACCGACGACTGCCGCTACACCGACGGCGACGATGGCTCCTGCGAAGATCATCCTGAACATGTCCGGCGTCGCGTAGATGATCTGGTCAAGGATCGATCGTCCGTAGAGGTCGGTGCCCAGCGGATAGGCCAGTTCCTGGAACGGTCCTTGCAGTTTTGGATGATCTCCCGAGGACGGTTTCGTAGCCAGCCAGACGCCGACCGTCCCCATCAGACCGTACAACAGGAGGATCGTTCCGGCTACGACGGCGCGCCAGTCGTGGATGGCGATCCGGAGCGGAGCGAGCACCGTCAGATCGAGCGTGCGTTTCAGTCGAGCCGACCGAGACGGTGGCTCTCGGTCGGTGTCGTCGAACAGCTCTTCGAAGTCGAGTTCGTCAGCCTCACTCATTCGAATCACCCGTTGAGATGCGTGGGTCGATGTAGCCGTATGTGAGATCAGCAATGTAGATGGCGAGCAGCGTGATCGTCGTGAACACGAGCAAGGTCCCCATCAACACGGGATAGTCGTGTAAGAGAACGGCGTCGTACAGCAGCTTTCCCATCCCGTTGTACGCGAAGATCTCCTCAACAACGACCGTACTCGACAGCACACCGGCGATCCCAATCATGAACTGGGTGTACAACGGCAGCACCGAGTTCCGTCCGACGTACTGCATCGCAACGCGAGAGCGCCGCAACCCTCGAAGCTCTGCGACTCGGACGTAGTCGTCACCGAGCACCCGGATCGCGTTGCCCCGCATGGTAAGCGCGCCGCCCGTGGCAAGGATTCCCATCGACACCACTGGAAGTGTGGCGTGCCGGACGACGCTACTCATGTACTCCAGCGTGAATCCGGGATCGACGAACGTCCCATACCGGCCGTTGATCGGGAACACCGAGTATTCGATGCCCAACACGTACACGAGGATGATCGCAAAGATGTAGTAGGGCACCGAGTTGAGGAAGATCACGCCGATCGAAGCGACCGAATCGAACAGCGAGCGTTCCTTGTACGCCATCACCGCTCCGAGAAACAGACTCACCGTATAACCCAGAGCGAGCGCGTACACGCCGATGAACATGGTCCAGGGAACGCTTTGGAGTATCAGGTCCAACACCGGTTCTCCCTGATAGATCGAGGTGCCCATGTCTCCCTGTATGAGCAGCGAGTGGAGGTAGTTGTAGTACTGAACGTGCAGCGGTTTATCCGGGTTGACGTTCGCGTAATGTTCGACCATCTGATTGAGGAGATCGAGATTCACCGATCCCCCGACCTGTCCGGACTCAGCGAGGATCATCGCGCGCATCGCCTCGGCTGGCCCACCTGGCATCGCTTGGTACAGCGCGAACGTGAACGTCACGGTCACGAAGAACGTGAGGACCATCTGGCCCGTGCGTTTCAGAACGTATCGTGGATGCATGGATGGTCACTCGGCGCGATTGATCCAGCCGTGCATGAGTGCGGTTTCACCGGGGCGGTCCATATCGAGTTTGACGTTCTTCTCATCCCCTGATGGGAAGTCGTACGCCTCAACATCGCCCCACGAACCGCTGCGCTCCTCGATCCAAGTCAGATTCGGCAGATCGAAGTTGAACCACTGGACGAGCGTCCGCGTCATTTTCTTCACTTCCTCGGTGGAGCTTGCGACCGGGAGATCGGTCATGAGCTGTGCTGGTTTGATGGTGACGCTGTCGCCGCCGAGTTCTTTAGCACCGACTTCGGAGGGAATCTTCAGTTCAAATGGAATCCCTGTGACACCCGTCTCCGCGTCGCTGGTCGGGTCACCGACTTCGACGCCGTAGAAATCGTTCGAGAAATACGATGTCGGATGCCACAGGGCGGCCGCGACGTGCCAGATCCACCACATATCGTGGTCGTACTGTTCCAACCTCTGGTAGTAGTCGTTCGACCCGACGGTCGTTACGTCCATTCCGAAGCCGAACGATTCGAGTTGGTCGCTGACCACGACGCCCGTCGAGGACTGGAACTGGCCGTCGTTTGTCAGGAAGGTGAATTCGACAGGATTTCCGTCCCCGTCGAGCACTGTCCCGTTTTCGCGCGTGTAGCCGGCCTTTTCCAGTTGCGTTACGGCCCCTGTTTCGTCGGCTTCGATGGGGTAGTTGATCAACTGGTCGGCCCATCCCTTGCCGAGGAACTTCTCGTGGATTGACGACCGGATACCGGTCTGCACTGCGGGCGGTTTCCCGACGAGTCCAGATTCTACAGCGGCGTCGACCATCGGGCGCAGATCCAGCGCGTGGGCGATCGCCCGCCGAACCGGACGCTTGGCCAGATGCTTGTTCTTCCAGTTGAACGTTATTTTCTGCATCCTGAACCAATCTATCTCTTTCCAGTTCTGGAGGTTGTCCGGGTAGTCAGCTCGGTCGACTTCACCGATCAGCCCCTCCGGATACATGTCGAGTTCGTTGTTGACCTCCATAGCGCGAAGGTTTTCCGTCGCTATTTCCGAAATCAGACGCACTTGCTTGACGTTCGTTTGCTCCGCGAGCGGGTGATCCTCGTACAACTCGAAGGCGGTGTCGCTGTCGCTCCAATCGACCACCTTGTACGGACCGTTGCCGAGTCCCTCTTTAGAGAGTTGGTCGATCGGGATCTGCATGTTCCGGAGATCGTCGAAGACACCGTCCCGTTCTTTCTGTGTCGTCGCGTCTTGGAGTCGTTCGAGGTATTCCTTGTAGATCCAGCGCGGGGTGGTCAGCTTTCCGAACGTCTGATCCGTGAGATCCGCCCGCATCAGGTCCGACGAGACGTTTCCTTTGAACGTCCGTTCGATCGTGTAATCATCGACAAGCACGTTTTCCTTGATGTGTGATGTCTTAGGATCCTGTAGCCGTCTGATCTCCAGATACGTCCAGTAGTCCTCCGCCGTGAGATCATCACCGCTCCACCACGAGTAGTCCTCGGGGAACTTGATCACGAGCGTGTTCCCGTCCGTCGAAAGGGATTTCGGCAGATCCGGCCAGACGTTCCCCGCGACGTCTCCTTTGGCGATGTAGTGGTGGGTTTGGTCCTGAAGACTGTGGGCGAAATTCGACTGTCGGAAGATGTTGAACTGGACTTCAGTCGGTGATCGACCGAAGGCGTACACGAACGCCTCGCTGTCGTTCCCGCTGCCGCCTAAACAGCCTGCAAATCCTGCGATGCTGGCTGCGCCTGCCGCAGCCATGAACTCTCGTCGGCAAAGCCTCTCTTTGCCCCCTGCGTTCCGGTGTTGGAATGTCATAGACTATCGTCCATCAATGCTCATGTTGATGCCACCATAAATCCTTTCATTGGACACATCCCGGACACGATCGATTGACTAACCGAAAGCTTTGCAACCACGGCAGTGAACACTCGCGTATGAACCGCGACCGGGCAATTGCGTCGCTCTGTCGATCCGCACGCGGATTGCAACTCCTGTTCGTCGTCTCTCTCGTTTCAATCGGCGTGTTGCTCGCCTCCCTCCGTGTCGTCACTCCCGGCTCAGCGACGCACGTCATCACAATGGTGCAACTGGTTACGTTCGCGGGACTGTTCGCTCTTACAGGGACCGCGTTACTGATCTGTGTCCGTTGGAGCTAAACGCCGGTCGTTTCATGGGTGGCTTTTTATCAACTCGTCATGACTTTCGTGTCGATGGGAAGCGATCACCACCAGGGTCCCGACGCCGGGCGCGTGCTGGCTCCGGAACGGGAGTTCTACGACGATCCACAGACGAACGCCCGCATAACGCGACTGACGAGCGATCCTGAGACCCACAGTCGACACCTCTATTTCACCGAGAACGGCTGGTACGACGACCAACTCCTCGTCCGTTCGGATCGGAGCGGCACTGATGATCTGTACGCCGTTGCTCTTGACGATGGGATGATCACGCAGCTGACCGACCTGCCACGCGCTGTCAGCGGCGTCACAAGGGTCGAACACGAAGCGACGGCCGTGTTCTGGCACGACGACAGCCTTCTTGCGCTTGATCTCGAATCACTCACGGTGACCGCGCTGTACAACTGTCCGGCGGGCTACGAGGGGAGCATCGCGGCCGGCACGGCCGACGGCGAGCGGGCAGTGGTGGCAATTTCGGAACGTGTTGATGTCGACCACGACGGTGATCGGGACGCATGGATCGCTGCCCGGAGCGCTGCCGCGCCACGCTCCCAAGTGCTTTCTGTTCCATTCGATGGCGGCAATGGGACCGTCCACGTCGACGCGAACTGTTGGCTCGGTCACGTCAACGCCTCACCGACTAGACCGGAGCTGGTGACCTACTGCGAGGAGGGGCCGTGGGAGGCTGTCGATCGGATCTGGGGGCTGGATCTGGCGACGAACGAAACGTGGCGGATTCGGTCGACTGGCCCGGATGAAGCCGTCGGTCACGAGTACTGGCTGGCTGACGGCGAACAGATCGGATACCACGGCTGGCGAGGGACACGCGCGGACCCTGACGCATTTTTCGGCCACGTGCGGTATGACGGGGAAAACGTCCGCGAAGCTTCTGCGCCCGATATTTACACCCACTTTCACAGCAACAGCCGAGCACTCGTCGTCGGTGACGGAACGTATCGTGGCGCACCCTCCGTTCTGCTCTGGGAGTGGAACCCGAACGCCGCCGCGTACGAGACGCCGCGGAAACTCGCCACTCACGGCTGGAGCGGCGACGACGATGTTCATCCCCATTCTCGACTGTCTCCTGAGAGCGAGCGGGTGGTGTTCGACAGCTCTCGTGGCGGAACGAGCGACGTGTATCTCGTCTCGGTTCCTGACGATCCCACGACGGTGCCCGTGTTCGATGGCACCGGGTAGCCACGCGTCGGTGTGCTCACGCTCGCTTGTTGACCGTGAGTCCGTCGAGCAGATCCCGGTCGGCAACCGCGAGATCGAACGGGTCGATCCTTGCGCTTCCGATGGACCACTCGGCGTCAGTTTCGACATCGATCCGATCGCTCGTGAAGTTCAGCACCCACGTGTGGTTATCGCGCACGGCGGCGCGAACGCCGTTGGGCAACCGGTCGGCGTGATCGACGCCACTGCGCGTGAGCAGTGTGTCTACCAGATCGTCCGCAAGTTCCTGTTCGGGCCAGACGCCACAGTAGACGACGTGTCCGTCACCGACAGCGTTGCGAACGCCCGCCGTGGAGCCGTTGAGTTCGTTACCGGTGTACTCCACGACCGGAACGGCGGCGTCGGCGTCGAGCCGCTCGGCCCACGTCCGAACGGCGTATCTGGTTCCGTTGACGACAACGGTACGGTCGAACTGATCCGGAACCGTCTCGTAGTGCGTGACCGTTGCGCCGACGAGAGACGACAGCGGTCCCGGCGGGGACGCTGGTCGGAGCTTGTTCCCCTCGTCTTTGACGCCTGTCCGCGGGCCGAGGAGCAACTCACCGCCTGAAGCGACGTACTCAGTCAGGTGATCGGTAAGATCCTCAGTTGCGATGTGCAGTGTCGGCGCGACGACAGCGCCGTATTCCGAAAGATCCGTGGTTGGATGCACGACAGCAACCTGAACCCCTCGCGCCCGAAGCGCCCGGTAAAACGACTGGACGAGCGCCCAGTAGTCGAAATCGGGCGCGTGGGGCTGCTCGGAGAGTGCCCACACGTTCTCATAATCGTGTAGCAACGCAACCGACGCGTCGACATTCCCGACATCGAACAGCTCCTCAGCAGCCCGGGCGGCGTCGTGATACCCGCGGTCGGGCGACCCATCGCGCTTGCGGAGTCCGGCGTGGTACTGCTCTTGGCCGTGGAGACACCGCCGCCACCGGAAGTAGACGACGGCGTCGGCACCGTGAGCGACGGCGTGGTGTGCCCACAGCCGCATCGCGCCCTCTGCGGGTTGGGGTGAGTGTGGCGGCCAGTTGATGTCACCTGGCTGCTGTTCCATTACCCAGAACGGTCGTTCTAGAACGCCTCGGTGCAGATCGTGGTTGAACGAGATCAGATCCGGATCGCCGGCCTTGAGTTGATCTGGCGTGGGTTGCCCATCGGTCGCCTGAACGTGTCCGGTGGGGTAGGAGTCCCACGAGAGCAGATCAAGATCGTCAGCGATATTGTACAGGTCGATCGCCGGAAACCGATCCATGAAATTATGCGTGACGAACCAGTCACCGTACTCGCGGAGCAACTCCGCTTGGAGGCGGTTGTACGCGACGATACTATCCGAACAGAACCGGCAGTAGTCGAGCACCAGCGATGGGTGGTCCTGTGCTGGTGTCGGAGCGGGCACCGACGCTTGCTCGACACTGTCGTACTGTTGGCTCCAGAATGTCGTTCCCCACGCGTCGTTGAGTCCGTCTGCATCACCGTACCGCTCCGCCAGCCAGTCGCGAAACGCCCCGTCGCAGTCCGCACAGTAACAGCGTGCGGTGTCGTGACAGCCGTACTCGTTATCGATCTGCCAGCCCACGACGTGGGAGGTGTCAGCGTAGCGGTTCGCCAGTTCGCGGACAACACGCTCGGTTTCCACCCGGTATCTCGACGAGTTGACGCAGTACTCTCGGCGGCTTCCGCCCGCTCTGACCGTTCCGTCACGGTCGGTCTGTCGGATCTCAGGATGCTCGTCGAGGAGCCACCGTGGCGGTGAGGCTGTCGGCGTACAGAGGACGACGTTCATCCCGTGGTCACCGACGAGCGCGACGATCTCGTCTAGCCACTCGAAGTCGAACGTGTTGCGCTCGGGTTCGAGTCGTCCCCACGAGAACTCGGCCAGTCGGACGTACTCGAAGCCTGCCGCAGCCATCTCTCGTACGTCTGTTTCCCATCGCTCCTGAGACCACTGCTCCGGATAGTAACACACACCGATCGACATGGCTTCGTGTTCGCCGGGACAACCATAAACGTTGCCGCAGTCGATGATGACCGATCCACGCCAACGGGGAACGTTTTATCGCTCCCCGTTCAACGGGACATCGATGAGCGATCGAGACCGACCGACAGATCTCAGCACGGAGTACGCGCAGGATCCGATCGGCGTCGACGAACCGAATCCAACCTTCCGGTGGCGTGTCGCAACTGATCGACGGGGAGCTTGCCAGTCGGCTGCCCGCGTCCTTGTCGCGTCCGCTCCCGTTCGGCTCAGTCCCAGAGCAGCGGATGTCTGGGATTCGGGAAAACAATGCTCGGCACGCCCCGCTATCGAGTACGACGGTCCACCGCTCGCCGCTGGCTGTCGGTACTACTGGACGGTTCGGGTGTGGAACGAAGCCGATCGACCCAGCGAGTGGAGCCAGCCAGCAACGTGGGAGATGGGACTCTCTGAGGCGGACTGGGAGGCGTCGTGGATCCGACGGGCTGGAACTGACCAGAGCAGTCCGTTCTCCTGTTTCAGGCGGTCGGTCGCGGTAACTGGTGCGATCGAGCGCGCTCGCGTCTTCGTCTCCGCGAGCCACCAGTACGCGCTGTCGATTAACGGTGAATCGGTCGACCGGGGGCAGGCGTTCGCGTATCCCGATAACCAGTACTACAAAACCCTCGACGTGACGGATCACCTCGGCTCCGGTGAGAACGTTCTGGGCGTCGTACACGCCTACCACGGCGCGGGACAAGGCCGGCCCGCGAGCAAGCCGGGACTCATCCTTCAACTGCAGATCGACTTTGCGGATGGGCGATCGACGGTTGTGGTGACCGATGAGAACTGGGAGACGACCGCCGGGCCGTGGCTCGACGCGCCGCTTCGCAACGAGGAGATCGCTGAGCCGGTCGAGATCATCGACGGACGGCGGCTGTCGCCCGGCTGGGACGAACCGGGCTGTGACGCTGATTGGGAATCGGCCGAAGTCGTCGGCACTCACCCGACTGATCCGTGGGAGCGACTGGTGGCCCAACACCGCGAAGTCACTCACGAGACAGTCCATCCCGAATCGGTCGACCGGCTCGATTCCGGAGCGGTCGTGTTCGATTTTGGACGTGTATACCCAGGTCGGCCGGTCGTTCGCTTCGAATCGGGAACGGACGGTCACCGTGTCGAGATGCGCGCCGGATACCATCGCACGGATAGCGGGGTGGCCGACACGGCCGGCACACAGGCGACTGACATGCGGTATGCGTACGTCCAACGAGCCGGCCGACAGGAGTTCCGTTCGTTCAACTACCTCGGCTTCCGGTACCTACAGATCGACGATCCGGGCGAATCGCTCTCGTGTGAGCAGGTGTCGATCGCGGTCTCGTACAACGCGGTTCCGGACCGGAACGCGGCGACGTTCGATTCCTCGAACCCCGTGCTCGATGAAGTAGTCGAGCTGGCCCGCCACTCCGCGCTGTACGGCTGTCAGGAAGGATTTGTCGACACCCCGACCCGCGAGAAAGGGCAGTTTTTGATGGACGCGTTCAACATGTCCCGAGTAACGACGCTCGCGTTCGGTGAACGACGGCTGAGCCGGGGTGCCATTCGGGAATTCGTTCGGTCCCACTACCGGTACTGGGCAGCGACCGGTCGACTCAACGCCGTGTATCCGAACGGCGACGGCAAGCGGGACATTCCGGAGTTCACCGCGGCGTTTCCGGCGTGGGTGTGGCATTACTACCAAGTCACAGACGACCGCCGCGTGCTCGAAACGGCCTATCCCGTTGTCCGCGCTGTTGCTGATTATCTCGTTCGCCACATCGATTCTGACACCGGGTTGGTGACGAACATCAGCGGCGGTGCGGGAGGACCGTACGAGGCGGGCATTGTGGACTGGCCTCCCGAAATGCGATACGGCTACGACCGTGATTGGCCTGCGCTGACGACGGTCAATCTCTTCGGCGTGAACGCGTTCAAACGAGCGGCGGACATCGCCGTTGCGCTGGACCGACCACGCTCTGAACGAGCGTACTTCCATAAACAGCATCAGCAGTTGGAAACGGCTGTTGTCGAGTATCTCCACGACGGCGAACTGTTCGTTGACGGCCGTGACGCCCACGCGTCCAGCGATCACGCCTCTCAGCACGCCAACGCGCTCGCGCTCGCGACCGGCACCGTTCCTGAATCGTCGATCGAGACCGTGACCGATCACGTCGTCGATTCGGGAATGCAGATGGGACCGATGATGGTGCCGTGGCTGCTTGAAGCGCTCCAAACCACCCACAGACCAGCGGCGTTCGTCGAGTTGCTCACCGATCCCACGGCAGACGGCTGGGCCAACATCCTCGAACAGGGCGGGACGTTCACGTGGGAGTCGTGGCACTGTGGCGCTGATACCCTCTCTGAACAGGCGCGTCGAAACCGGAGCGAATCCCACGCCATGGGTGCAACGGTGTTCACATACGTTTTGCAGGTGTTGCTCGGTGTTCGGTTCGAGGACCACGCTGACCGACGGCTCCGTGTCCGTCCACCTGACGCTGGACTCGACGCCGCTTCCGGCCGCGTTCCGACTGAATGCGGTGCTGTCCGTGTCTTCTGGGAGCGAAATGACGGACTCGATCTCACCGTGACGATCCCGTGGAACACCACCGCGTCCGTCGTGGTTCCGTCCAGGTCGAACCGAATCGGCATCAACGATACGACCGTTGCCGTCAACCGGTCGACAGAGGTCAACCTGTCTGGTGTCGACGCCGTCCGTGACACCGGTGACGCCGTCGTAGTCGATGTTACCACTGGCACCTACCGGATCACCACCGACTGACTGTGTGTCCGGTATCGTCGGTGTCGGATTATAACTGTGTGGTGCACTCACAGCGCGGTTCGGCCCTCCTACTCCCCCCGCTCGAAACGGTTTCTGCCGTCCGTTCATACCGGATGCCGACCCAGCGGTTCCGTTCACGAGCCGGTTGTTTCGTCGGTAGGGATCGCTCTCAACAGAACGTGTTACCGGAGACCTCGGTAGTAGCGGCGTACGTTTCGATGCCAGTGGCGTTGTTACATAGACTGTTGTTCAAGATTCTATTCTCTTCGGTGTCTGGTCCAGTTTCGTAGACGCCGTAGTCGTTGTTGTCGATCTGGAGGTTTTGGACCGTGACGTCCCGCGTGTAGTGGTGGGCGTCGGAACTGCGCGAGTCGATACGGATCCCTTCGCCCACGTTGTTGGTAATCGTGCCGCCGTCGACAGTCATGTTTCGGGTGTCTTGGATGAGTGCGCCAGATTCACAGCTCTCGATAGAGACGTTCGAGACGGTGATGCCGTGGCTCCCCGAAACGGTGAACAGCCCGCGACCACAGTCGACGGCCCGTAATTCTCCAAGGTAGATGTTCGGACCGCAGTCGTTGGCACACCGAAAGCCGGCGTACCCCCCACCTTGGTCCGCGCGCGTAGCATCGACGGCGTCCACAGTCGCGTCCGTTGTGTCGTTTAACAGCAACCCACACCCGTCGGTATCGACGGTTTCTACGGTGCCAATGTCGACGCCGTCGACGCCGTACGTCTCGACCGCGTGATGAGCAGCGCCTTCGATCGACGCGTATTCGAGGCTGAACCCCTGTGTACGACCGCCGCCACCGCTGTCGTCGACGCGGATTCCGAGACCGATGTCAGTTGTATCGTACAGCGACATCTCGATAGTGCCAAGCGCCACGTCCGAACAGCTTTTGATCCAAAGCCCGTACCGTGGATTGCCTTCAACACGGAGGTTCTGGATCTCGATCGACTGGACGTTTTCGGCCTCGAACGGAACGATGAGGTCCTCGCCCGTGTCCTCAACGAAAATCGTGCCGTTGTGATCAATGACTGTGTAGCTGTCGAGCCTGACGGATTTGAGCGACTCCGTTGCGGTGAACGTTCCGGAGTTTTTGATGAGCACTTTCTCCTTAGTGGTCCGTCCGTCGGTGAGGCTGTCGACTGCGGCCTGTATCGCGTCCCGGTAGCTCCCGCCTGCATACACCGTTCCGCCGTTCGTGGCGTACCACGTACTGCCCGTTTGGTACACTTCGGCGTCGTGGCTGCTCGCGCTCGCCGTCCCGGTAACCCCGATTCCGGTGAGCAGTCCGGCGCTCCCGAGCAGAACGCGGCGGCGTGTAACCGGCCGTGAGGTGGCAGCCGTATGATCGGTCTCAGTACTAGATGGCATGTCATCTCTTACCATATAATATTCATATATTCTATACATTAATAAAATTAATCTAATATTTGTGACAATAGATTGGGGAAATCTCTTTCAAGGTAGCTCGGCCGCGGCTCCCGGGTGTGCTGTCTCTAAAGAGCGTCGGGGGATCAGCGAACGGCTTCGAGTTTTCGGGCGAGGTTTTCGCCCATCCGGATCATCGCGTTGTCACCCGGGTGGACGAGGTCGGTCGTGAGTCCGCCGATATCGGGTAAGATCTCCGGTCCTTCGAATAGGGAGACGTTGTCAATCTGGCTAACGGTGTCTCTGAGTGCGTCCCGGAACTGTTCACAGCGTTCTCCGTCAACGCTCCTCTGAACGTCTCGTGCGTTCGGATAGATGGTGATACACGCAATCGTCGCATCAGGGTTGGCAGCAGCGATGCTATCGATCATGTACGTCGCGCGTTCGCGGAACTCCGCGACTGAAAACCGATCAACCATGTTGACCGACAGCGCGAGCGTCGCTATGTCCCAGTCGTCGCGGGTAGCGATATGGTCGGCCATCGCCCGATCGCAGTACGCCGTGCCACAGGAGCCGAGATTGATCGGATCGACACCGAGGCGGCGGGCGGTTTGGTTGACGTAGGTGAGGTGTTCAGCCACTGCAGCTTCTCCTTCCGTGATGGAGGTTCCGTACGCTAGGTACCGCTGGTCGGGGAGTTCCTCCGCAGTGGGTGGCCGCCGGTCGCCCTCGGCGCCGTGATAGCGAACGTGTGCTCCCCGGTGTTCACCGGGCAACATGAGCCGACAGACGCGGGGATCGTACGCGAGCGGTTCCTGCTCTTCGGGACGGAGATCCGTGAGCTGTTCCGGAACAGCCAGTTCGATGGTTGTCGGCTCAGGACCGATCACGAACGTCTCCGTGCTCTGTATCGGACCCCAAAACACGCGTATGAGGCTTTCAGTGGCGCGGTCTGTTGGGCTCGTTGAGAGCGTCACCGAGACCGAGTCATCAGGCACAAACCGGAGTTCGACACCCGCAGGATGGACCATCCTCGTCTGTGCTCCCTCGTTCAACGCCGACCGGACGCGTTCGGGAACACGCTGGAGACGCGCTCCCTCTTCGACTGCCCGGCACTCGCCCACGTTGTGAAACTCGATTTCATCGCAGCGCATATCAGCAGGGTGTCCTCTCATCCTAAATATTTACCGCACATGGCGATTTTCGAATGGACTCCCAAATCCCTTTATAGCTGGTAACCCCACCCCAGTGTACAGCGGTCACGGAGTTGCTCGTGTATGAAACAGATCGTCCAAACCGGTCCAGAAGCCGTAGAAGTACAGCAAGGAAACCGTCCATCGCCCGATCCAAACGAGGTGTTGGTCCGCGTTCACACAGCCGGACTGTGTGGCAGTGACGCCCACGCCTACAGATACGACGGCGGGTATGAGTGGATTCCCATCCCTCGGATCATGGGTCACGAATACTCCGGGGAAGTCGTGTCGGTCGGTGAGGAGGTGACGAGCGTTTCGACCGGCCAGCGCGTTGTCGAGGAACCGATCCACCACTGTGGTGATTGCTTCCAGTGTGACAACGGTCAAGAAAACGTCTGTCAAAACTTCTCGATCACCGGGATGCATCGGGACGGCGCGTACGCCGAGTACACGGTTGTCGAACCTCACCATCTGCATTCGATCCCCGACGACGTGGGCCTCGGGTCCGCGGCGATCACGGAGCCGACTAGCATTGCCGCCCGAGCGGTGTTCGATCAATCGAGCGTGACGCCTGGCGATACGGTGCTCGTCGAGGGACCTGGTCCCATCGGCTCGCTGATCGCATGTATCACCGATTCGATGGGTGCGAACGTGCTCGTCTCCGGACTCGGACAGGATACGACGGCTCGACTCCCACGATTGGACTCGATTGGCGTCGATACGATCGACGTGGAGTCAGAATCGATCGAAGAACGAGTCGACGAACGAACCGATGGACTCGGGTTCGATGTCGTCTTCGATACGACTGGCCACCGGAGCGGGATCGAAACCGCTGTCGAAGTCACCCGAAAGGGAGGTCAGGTCGTCGTCGTCGGACTGCCCGGTGATCCGAGTTCCCTGTTCATGACGCCACTTGTTCGGGGGGAGATCGAGGTGAATACGTCGTACGGATCGACGTGGACGAACTTCGAACAAGCGCTCCGACTGATGGAAAACGGTGCGATCGATCCAGACGACATCGTTGACACGTCTTTCTCGGTGTCGGAGCCGGCAACCGCCTTCGAAGCGTTCCTCGATTCGAAAACCATCAAACCCCTGTTCGACTTCGACGGGACGTAGGTCGTCCCGCATCACCGGATCGTTTCGTTTCCCAATCATGTTTCTAATCACTAGTACACCGGCTGCGTCCCCGCTGTTCGGTCCACCTGCGGCGTCCGGTCGTACCGGACGCTTTCGGTGACCTACGAGACGTTTACTACCTGGGAATTACACACGTACACATGTAATAGATTCTGGCGTGACACCGATGTCGACGACAGTCTCAAGTTTCAGTGATCAATCCGTCCGGCATCGCCGGTTACGAAACTCGTTTTTCCCTCTATTCGACTGGCAAAAGGTTTTTAATAATTCACCATAAACTGACGTTGGAGGCGTTGACAGCAATGAATGACAGAGAGGCGGATGCAGGATCGGCATTCGGCAGTCTGAGTCGACGTTCGTTCGTCAGTGCGTCGGGAGCAGCGTTGGCCGCTGGTCTCGTCGGAACGAGCGGGACTGTGGGCGGGCGTGCTGTGCGTGATGAGCGTCCCCCACGACAGATGGAATCGCTCGATCGGGGGCTAGTAGCGGTGCCGACGGACGATGGGGTGTTGGTCCGCTGGCGACTTCTCGGAACCGATCCCGATCGGATCGGGTTCCACCTGTTTCGTGACGGGACGAAAGTGAACAATGAACCAATCCGCGACCGCACGAACTACCTTGATGACGATGGAACGACAGCCTCGACGTACTCGGTGAAACCCATTGGTGTTGCGGAGTCCACTCAGACGACGACCGTCTGGGACCGGAACTACCGCGAGATCCCGCTGAACAAACCGGCCGAAACGGTCGGCCACAACGGGGAAACGGTGACGTACAGCGCCAACGACGCCAGCGTGGGCGATCTTACCGGCGATGGGAGCTACGACATCGTGCTCAAATGGACGCCGTCGAACGCGAAGGACAACGCTCACGATGGCTACACCGAGAACGTGTATCTCGATGGCTACCAACTCGACGGGACGTTCATGTGGCGGATCGATCTCGGTCGGAATATTCGCGCAGGGGCGCATTACACGCCGTATCTCGTCTACGATTTCGACGGCGATGGCGTCGCGGAAATCGCCGTGCGAACGTCGGACGGCGCTATCGATGGTACTGGCACGGCTATCGGTGATCCGGACGCCGATTACCGCAACGAAACGGGACGGATCCTGACGGGACCGGAGTATCTCACCGTGTTCGACGGAGAGACGGGGGCGGAACGCGCGACGGTCGACTATCGGCCGGCTCGAGGCGATGTTTCGGATTGGGGTGACAGCTACGGCAACCGCGTCGATCGGTTCCTCGCGGGCGTCGCGTATCTGGACGGCGAACAGCCGAGCATCGTGATGACCCGTGGGTATTACGAGAAAACGATGTTGGCGGCGTTCGACTTCCGAGACGGTGAACTCACCGAACGGTGGGTGTTCGACAGCGACGATCCCGGCAACGGCGCGTACGCTGGGCAGGGCAATCACCAACTCAGCGTCGCGGATGTCGATAACGATGGATACGACGAGATCGTTTACGGTGCCATGGTCGTCGATCACGACGGAACGGGACTGTACTCGACTGGTTGGGGCCACGGCGACGCGCTCCACGTCGGTGACTTCGATCCCGACCGGTCGGGACTGGAGGTCTTTCAGGTTCACGAGCCGACGACTGCACCGTACGGCGCGTCATTCCGGGACGCCGAGACAGGCGAGTTGCTCTGGGGGCAACACACCGGCGAAGACACTGGCCGGGGAATGATCGCTGATGTCGATCCGACCCACAAAGGAGCCGAAGCGTGGGGTTCGGGCGTCGACACGCACACCGTTGCTGGGGAGTCGATCGCTGACCCCATCCCGTCGATCAATTTCGGCATCTGGTGGACGGGAGATCTCCAGCGGGAACTCCTTGATCACGACTGGGATGGGGACGCCGAAATCGGGGTGGGGAAGATCGATCGGTGGAACCACGAGACAACAGAGCTTGAGACCCTGCTCACCTTCGAGGGAACGTATTCGAACAATTATACGAAGGGAACGCCCTGTCTATCGGCGGACATTCTCGGTGACTGGCGCGAGGAGGTGCTCTGGCGGACCGAAGACAGCAGCGCGCTTCGGGTCTATACGACGACACACCCGACCGAACACCGGATACCCACGCTGATGCATGATCCCCAGTATCGAACGAGTGTGGCGTGGCAGAACGCGGGATACAATCAGCCACCACATCCGAGCTTCTATCTCGGGACCGGCATGGATGACCCGCCGATGCCGAACATCGAACCAGCCCGCGACGGGAATCCGTAGCGATAGTACGGAACAACATCCTCCTGTATTGTTCCCGCATAGGGAACCATTGGCACCGAGCCGCGATTCCCCCGGACGAAAACTATTTGATCGTTTGCACACAGTGTCGGTTATGGAACGGATTACGCTCGGGATCATCGGGTGTGGAACGATCAGCGACGTGTATTTCGAGACTGCAACCGAATTCGACGTGCTTGAGGTCGTGGCGTGTGCCGATCTGGCGACCGAACGGGCCGAGGCGAAGGCAGAGCAGTATGGGTGTCGCGTTCTCACAACTGATGCACTGCTCGCTGATTCGGAAATCGATGTCGCGGTGATCCTGACGCCGCCCTCGACGCACGGTGACCTCCTCATGCGAGCACTAGAGAATGATACGCACGCGTACACTGAGAAGCCGTTAGCGACTTCGATGCACCAAGGAACTGAGATCGTCCGGACAGCACAAGAGAAGGATCTCCTCGTGGGGAGTGCCCCTGACACCGTCCTCGGAAGCGGGCTACAGACCTGTCGTGACGTGCTTGATTCGGGGCGGATCGGTGATCCGGTCGGTGCTGTTGCAGCGTGGGCCAGTCCTGGACACGAACATTGGCATCCGGATCCGGATTTCTACTACCAAGAGGGGGGCGGTCCGTTGTTCGACATGGGACCGTACTACCTCACGGCACTCATCGCGCTCCTCGGTCCGGCGAGTGCTGTCGCAGGCACCACGACCACGGCGACTGACGAGCGGACGATCACCAGCGAACCAAGGTGGGGAGAAACGATCGACGTGGCGGTACCGACCCACGAGACCGGAACGATCACGTTCGAAAACGGAAGCGTCGGAACGGTGTTGATGAGCTTCGATGTCTGGGAGTCGTCCACAACGGGCTTTGAGATCCACGGAACAGAGGGATCCCTTCAGCTCACCAATCCGAATCGGTTCGACGGCGCACCCCGTGTCCGTGTCCGAGGAGCGGACGAGACGCAGGAAGTTTCGGTGACTCGCAACCAGTCGAGACAGCAGCGTGGACTCGGGTTAGTGGATCTCGCGTACGCCCTCACAACCGACTGGCACCACCGGACCAGCGCGGCGTTGGCGCTCCACGTGCTCGATATCATGACGGGGATCCGCGATTCGGGGGCAGAACACGACTACGTCGAACTCTCAAGCACGCTCGAACGACCGCCAGCCGTTCCGGACGACTTCCCGAACAGTCCCTAAGCGGTGGCGGTGCTCACTCTAAGACTGTCGCGTTCTGGAGATCATAGTCGGTGAAGTACTCGCGCTCGATCTCCACAAGCCGAGTGAACAGCTCTTCTGCGTGTTCCCGCTTGAGGGTTACGAGTGGGTCGTTGAGGAACGCTTGGAACGCGAGATCGAGATCACCCCCGATCCCAGCTTCGATGAGCGTCTCCTGATTAGTGACGTGGCGCTTGACCATGCTGTGGATCTCGCCGGGCAAATCGCCGGCACACAGCGGTGTAACGCCTTTTCCAGTGAGCAAGGCGTTCGTTTCGACGATGATATCCTCCGGAAGGTTGCTGATCTGTCCTTGATTGGGATAGTTGAGGTGGGTCTTGAACGGTTCGATGCCTAACAATGCGCGCATGATCTCGATGGCTTCTTCGCCCGACTCGGTGAACTCGAATTCGTCTACGCGCGCGGCCATCATCTTATCGGGCGTCTCCCCGCCGACGCGGGCAGAACTGGGCGTGAGCCGAATCCCCCAGCGCTGGATCTCTTCGGGCGCATCGATCGAGAGGTACCACGGGACGAACTCCGCGAGGTGTCGGTCGCCCGCCGCACCGAGTACGCCGAACCGGTCGTACAGATCAAACGCGATTTGGAACTGATTAGTCCAGTAGGATTCATCCGCCATGTCGCCGGGTTCGTAGCCGGGAAGGGGCTTGCGGCGTTCGAGTTCCGCATCGAGATAACCGTACAGGTCGTGACCGGCCCAGTCGGCCGCGTCGATCCACGTGAAGTGGTTGATCCCCTTGACGGTCACGTCAATCTCCTCGCGGTCGATATCCTCGGCCGTCTTGATGTACCGCTCAGCGATCTCTGCGAACAGTTCCTGAAACGGGTGAACTTCATGACAGAGGCCGATAGCGTTGATGTCGGGAAACTCCGCGTACAGCGCGCGAGTACAGACCGTCATCGGATTGGTGTAGTTGATTACCCACGCGTCAGGACATTCCTCGCGGACTGTGGCAGCGATCTCCCGGTACTGCGGGATGGCTCGCAGCGCCCGTATCGTGCCACCGGGACCGACCGTATCGCCCACCGTCTGATAGACGCCGTACTCTTGGGGCACGTCGAGATCGTGTTTGAACGTCTCGTCGGGTGGGTCCTGAATCGAGCAGACGACGAAATCCGCAGCCGACAGCGTGGCGTCCATCTCTTGATACGCCTCGAATCGCCATTCACCGACCGCGTCCGCCCGTTCCATCACGCGGTTCCCGAATTCGGCGTTTCGTGTGGCCGCTTCGTAGTCGACATCGTACAGGGCGACCTCTCCGCTGAGGTCCGAACATTGCCCCAGATCATTGATGAGGGTGTGCGCCCATCCTTGACTTCCTCCACCAACGTAGCCGATTTTCAACTCCGACGCCGAGGCTGACGCTCCATTCTGAAGCCCGAGCTCGTGCATACACATGTGATTGGAATGCAGAGAGATATAGCTGTTGGCACCCGGCATGCGTCTGGTGTTATCAATTTATAGTCATGAACGCTGGTGAGAAGCGTGATGCGCAGCTCTGTTGGGAAGTCACCTGAGAACTGTAGGTGGCCCTTACTTGCTCCCGGCCCAACGGATCCCTCGGACGAGCAGCGATCGGACGCCGTCGGTGGCGAACGCAGGCTGTCCGTGTCCGAGTGAACAGTAGAACACCCGTCCGTCTCCGTACGGTTTTACCCACGCGACCGGCATGTCTCCGTTTTCGGGGTGGTCCATCCGAGCCAGCACCCGCACGTCATCATGAGCGACGACGTACGGCTCGTCCCAAACAGTAAACCCACTGAGTCCGGCCGACACCGGATGATGGCTGTCGACGATGTTCACGTCGAACGTCCCTTGCTCAGGGTGGGTTAGAAAGTGCCCGCCGAGTAACGCCCGGAGATCGGGGAACGGCTCCTCGCGCGTCCCGTCGGCCACGGTCGTGAGATCGGCGGCGCAGTGGATCCCAACGTACCCCCCACCGTTTTCGACGAACGAAAGCAGTCCGGAACGTTGGTCGTCGGTAAACGTGCTGTCGGTCGTGTAGTCGATCAAAACGTCGTAATCGGTTGGATCACACAACTCATCGCGGTCGGTCGTCAGCTCAACACTGATCCCGTCTGCGTTGATCGCCCGGCGAAGCGATGGGCCGATCCGTTCGAGCTGATGGAACGGAAAGCGGTTCCCGCCGATCACAACTGCTTGTATCTCTGACATTCGTTTCGGACCACTGCACCGCAGTACCTAATAGCTGTCGTCCGCTGAGCGTGGCGAAAGGAATTTCCCCGCTGTACAGTGATTAGCCAGTAGCTGGTCGGTGAACCGAGTAGATCAACGCCGAGGTGTAGAGGAATTAGAAATAGATTCCCGTATTCTGTGCACTGCTCTTTTTGGAGTTCTCATTTTTACCACTCTGTATCATTATTATCTATATTTCACATGACCGTTTAACTGTGTAGATTCTATATGGGTGTATCTAGACCACATCTCTGAACTTTTTCGACTGGCCATTAGAAGTGACATTCATTCTGATTGAGTAAATACTTTCAAATGATTGGTGGTATATCCGGAGAACCCAATCGTTCATACTACAGGTGCGGGGATGGCGGACAACAGCGGAGATATCGTATCCCTTCTGATCAGTTGTCGAACGTGTCCGTGAGATCACTGGCCAACTCCTCAAGACACGCCTCGGCGTTAGAAGCGACGCCAGTCATGCTGAGAAAGCCGTGAATCATTGTTTCGTAGTTGCGGTGAGTCACGTCGACACCGTCCGCTGCCAGCCGGCGAGCGTACTCGATTCCGTCGTCACGCAGGGGATCGAACCCGGCGGTGACGACCGACGCTGGTGGCAGGCCGGACAGATCTCGCGCCAACAGCGGGGCCGCGTACTCGTTGCGGGCGTGAATTGGATCTTGCACGTAGTTCCGCTGGAACCACTCCATTTCATCAGCTTCGAGGAAATACCCTTCGGCGTTCTCCTCGTAGCTCGCCGGCTGAGAGATGACAGAGGTCGTTCCGACAGCAGGATAGATCAGGAGCTGCCGGTCGATCTCCGGTCCATCACGGTCGTTTGCCAACAGCGTGAGGCTGGCCGTCAGATTGCCCCCAGCGCTGTCGCCGCCGACCGCGAGCCGTTCGGGATCGCCACCCAGATCGTCGGCGTAGCGTTCTGCCCACTCCAGTGCCGCGTAACTGTCCTTTACAGCCGCCGGAAACGGGTGTTCGGGAGCAAGCCGGTAGTCGACGCTGAGAACGAGCGCCTCCGCTCGGTTGGCGAGTGCGGTGCAGACGTTGTCGTGGCTGTCGAGATCACCCAACACGAACCCGCCACCGTGTAAAAAGAGAAGAACTGGGAGATCGTCCGCCGGAGTCGGTTTGTACAGCCGGATCGTAATCGGTTCGTCCGGTCCTTCGATCTCGATGTCCTGCGTGTAATGGACTGATTCGCTCTCGGTGAACTCGTTCATCGCTTCAAACTGTTCCCGAGCCGCCTGCGGTGTGAGTGCCGGAAGTGGTGGCACATCTTGTTCGTCCATCACGTCCAAGACCGTCTTGATCTCCGGATCTAGTGCCTCGGCTTTCACCGGCGTGTCATCAATCGTCATCGTGCGCAGAGAGATACAGCGCACGCTCACTTAAATCATCTACTCTGATAAAACGTCGGCGTCGGTGCTGTAACCGTATTTCGCCGGTGGTTCCGTTCTGGTGTATGGTGAACGCCGGGCGGTCGGTGTTTCGACTGGGGCGGACACTGCTGTAACAGTACGTAGCTGATATCGATGGCTATCTACCTGTTAAACGATAGATCGACTTCGATCGCGTTGGCGGCTGACAGGAGTCGACTCGGGAGATCCCGCTGGTGCCAGTCACCTTCTAGGCGCATCGCTGGGCCTGAAAGCGAGACCGCGCCGCGAACGTCGCCGTCGTCTACGATCGGAACCCCGATTGCTGTAACACCTGTTCGATACTCCTCTCGATTGAAGAAGTATCCTCGATCACGACCCGCACGGAGTTCGTCGTACAGTCGCTCTCGGTCCGTGATCGTGTTCTCGGTAAACTGTTTGAGTCCCCACCGATCGAGGATCTCCTCGACGCGAGGGTGGGGTAAGTGAGCGAGAATCGCCTTCCCGGATGACGAACAGTGCATGTAGGAGTGCGTTCCGACCCTGATGTCCGTCTGTACCGATCGGTCGCCCGCAGCGACACAGAGCGCCGTCGCAAGTCCGTGCTGTTCAACCATGCAGAACACTCGTTCACCGGTTTTTTCCGCTACTTCCTCGACGACAGGCTGCGTCACCGTGTACAGCGACTGTGACCGTTTAACGTATTCACCGAAGTTCACGAACCGAAGGCCGAGTTCGTACTGATCATCCCCAGAGACGACGAACCCGTTTCGCGCCAACGTCGCCAAATGCGCGTGCGCAGTGCTTTTCGACATATCGAGATGATCGGCCAGTTCGGTAACGCCTGCGCCGTCCAGCTTCCACAGCGCTTCGATGATCGAAAGCGTCTTTTCGATTGATGTGAGCGTTTTCGGTGTGTCGTCGGTGCTCATATTTGTTCTTTTGTTCCAACTCAGTATAAGCTTGTTCGATATTGTAGAACACACTGGCGGTCAGCGACGATCTTCCCGTCTGTTCGCCCCCGCGGTGCTCATCGATAGGCAAAGGTTTTTGAGAACCCACAGTTCATGATAACTGTGATCAACCGTGACAAACTTGGTCAGTGACGTGATTTCTACAGTCGACGCCCACGCCGAGGAGACGGCGCTCTGGTATCAGAACCAGGCCATCAGCTATCGGGCGTTCTGGTCGCAGGTTCGTCAGTTCGCGGGTGCGCTCAGGGCGCGAGACATCGAACCGGGCGATCGGGTTGCGATCTACCTACCGAACCTTCCGCAGTACGTCGTCGGCTTTTTCGGGACGCTGCACGCTGGCGGCGTCGTCGTACCGATGAATCCCCAGTACAAGGCCCGCGAGATCGAGCACTTGCTGGCTGACAGCGAGGCACAGGTTGTCCTCACGCTCGCTGATCTTGTGCCGTACGTCGACCAAGTGAAAGCCGAGACGGACGTTGAACACGTTGTAAGCGTCGGCGGCAACGACGCAGGAGAGCCGTTTGCTGCGTTCCTCGATTCGGCGGACGACGTTTCGGCTCCCATCGAGCGGGCCGATGACGATGTCGCAGTCCAGCCGTACACGAGCGGGACGACTGGCACACCCAAGGGCGTATTGCTCACCCACCGAAACCTCGCGTGGGACGCACGGGCGGTTTCGAAGCTGATGGATGGCGGCGTTCGTTCTGACGATCGGTTCCTCGGGGCGCTACCGCTGTTTCACATCTACGGGATGACGGTCACGATGCTCTCGACGCTGTTCGAGGGCGGATCGTATTACCCGCTCCCTGAGTGGGACGCACAACGGGCGTTGTCGCTGATCGAGCGCCAGCAACTAACGGTGATGCACGGCGTACCGGCGATGTTCAACGACCTCATCAATCAGGAGAACGCCACCGAAGCTGATCTGTCTTCGCTGCGCTTCGTTAACTCCGGTGGGAGCAGCCTTCCGATCGAGGTGTTGGAGCAGTTTGAGGAACTGTACGACGCCGAACTGTACGAGGGGTACGGTCTCACTGAAACGAGTCCCGTCACGCACGCGAACCAACCCGGTAGCAGACGCCCCGGCAGTATCGGCCGACCGCTCGACGGTGTGGAGGCGAAAATCGTTGACGGCGCGGGTGAGGAACTGCCGCCCGTCGAACGCGGTCCGGTTGCGGACGACGCTGACCTCGATTCCGTGACGGGAGAACTTCTCGTCCACGGACCGAACGTCATGAACGGGTACGCCGACTTGCCGGCGGCCAACGAAGGAGTGTTCACCGAACGCGATGGGAAGCGGTGGTTCCACACGGGTGACATCGGATACTACGACGAAGACGGATTTTTCTACGTCGTGGATCGGGAGAAGCACATGATCAACACGGCCGGCTACAACGTGTATCCCCGAGAGGTCGAAGAACTCCTCTTTGAACATCCTGCGGTCGCAGACGCCGCCGTGCTCGGTATCCCTGACGAACGCCGGGGTGAGACCGTTGGGGCCTTCGTCGTTCCGGCCGGAGACGTGACGCCAGAAGAGATCAAACAGTACTGTCTCGACAATCTCGCGGAGTATAAACATCCCCGGACGGTCGAGTTCGTCGAGGAACTACCGCGCACCACCACCGGAAAGGTACAGAAGTTCGAACTGCGCGACGGCACCGATCAGTAGCGACGCAGCACCGTTTGTAGCGAACAGCGCGTTGTTGGAGAAGATACTTCAGGCCGGACGCTGACACGGAGATATGGCGTTCGATCTGTCCGACGAGCAGCAGGCAGTCCGTGCTGTCGTCCGAGAATTCGGTGAAAACGAGATCCGACCGGTAGCGAGAGACCACGACGAATCGGGGAGCTATCCGTACGATCTCGTTGAACAAGCAGCACAGTACGATCTGATCGCACCAACTATCCCGGAGGAGTACGGCGGTGCAGGGATGGATCTGCTCAGCTCTGTGCTCGTCACGGAGGAACTGTGGCGCGCTGACCCCGGCATCGGGAGCGCTATCGGCTCACGAGGGTTCGGGAGCAGCATGATTCGGGCCTACGGCGACGCGGCGATGAAATCGGAGTGGCTAGAGAAGATCGCCTCCGGTGAGTCCGCTAGTTGCTCGTGCATCTCAGAACCAGCGCACGGTTCGAACGTCGCCGGGATCGAGACGCGCGCCGAGAACGACGGCGACGAATGGGTGATCGACGGTAACAAGATGTGGATCACTAACGGTACTGTTGCTGATGTCGCGGTCGTGATGGCGAAAACCGATCCCGGTGCCGGACACCGCGGAATCACGGCGTTTCTCGTGCCAACCGACACCGACGGCTTCGAGGCGACAAAGATCGACAACAAACTCGGTATTCGAGCGTCGGATCTCGCTGAGATCACACTCACCGACGTTCGAGTACCGACAGACAACGTTATCGGAGCGGTCAACGAAGGGTTCTACCAGCTGATGGACTTCTTTGCCGGCGGGCGGACGAACGTGGCTGCTCAAGCGCTGGGTGCTGCCCAGGCCGCGCTCGATGAAGCGGTGGCCTACGCGAACGAACGCGAGCAGGGCGGTCAGCCGATCAAAGAGTATCAGGCCATCTCGCACAAGATCGCGGAGATGGCGACGAACGTCGAAGCCGCCCGATCGCTCACCTACCGCGCTGCGAGCCACGTCATGGACGGCGAAAAGCAGGAAGCCACGAAGTACGCCAGCATGGCAAAGTTGTTCGCGAGCGAGCACGCGGTCGATGTCGCGGACGAAGCGATTCAGGTTCACGGCGGGGCTGGCTACGTAACCGATCATCCTGTCGAACGGTTCTACCGCGATGCCCGGATCACGAAGATCTACGAAGGGACGAGCGAGATTCAGAAGAACATCATCTCCGATTCGATCCTCTGATCACAGCGTCCGGAGTCGCTCGGCGTCGCCAGCGTCGTGTCCACACACCACCAGCGCGTCGTGTCGCCGTTCACGGTCTTTGAGCCAGCGAAGGCTCTCGAACCACGCCCGTTTGTCCCAGAGCAGGCCGGCACCGAGTGGTAGCTCCTCGTCGTAGTTCTGGCGCATGTACGCTACGTCTCCCGCAATGAGCAGCGTCTCGTCTTCCAGTTCGATCTGGAGTCCGAGCAGTCCCGGTGTGTGTCCGGGGAGGTGTAGGAATTCGATCCCCGAAAAGTGGGTCTCGCTCTCCCGGTGGATGATCTTCCAGTTCAGATCGTGGTCGAAATCCGCTGCGACGTAGGCGTCGCTGCCACGATCAGTGTTTGCGCTGTAGTAGGCGTGTTTGAGCTCGGTTTCGTGAACGTAGATCGGCACGTCGGTGCCCGCGAAGTTGTGCAAGCCACCGGCGTGGTCCAGATGCAGGTGGGATTGAATCACGGCGTCGATCTCATCGACCGCGTAGCCCGCCGCTGCGAGATCGTCACTGAGGACGTGTTCATGGGCGTCGTAATGCTCGAACGCCGCGTACAGCTGTGCGGGCCAGTGTCCGTCTCCCGCTGCTGGGTGCGACCCGGTGTCCCAGAGGATGGTCGCCTCGGGATGGTCGATAACGAGGTTGTACACCGGGCCTTCGCCCATCATCGTCTCGGGATCGGGATTCTCAGCGGTCCCCACCGTCATTCCTTCGATGATGTGGTTCAGATCGGTTCTAATATGTCCACGGTCGATCAGGTCGATCGTGATATCCATTACGCTCCCGATTCAGGGCGCTCACACATAGCTTCCGACGGTAGCGGCCATCCGTTCCGGTTGTGGCGTCGTCTCGGAGGACGGAGGATCGCTGGTGGACCGGTTAGTCGTTCAGGATGACGGTAGCGAGGTCGCTGCCGACCTGTGAATCACCGAGGTATTCTAGGTGGCCACCAACCGACGCGGTAACGTCGACATCCGTGTAGTTCGATGCCCCGCCACACGGTGCTCCTTCCGTTCCAAGCGCCGTGTCACCGATACCGCCGTACGCTGAACCGACGGTCGTATCGTTCTGGGAGTGGTAGTTTCGGACTGTTCCCGCGTTGTCTGCGATCCCTGAGTGCCACTGTCCGCCCAGACAGACGGTCGATCCGTCCGCAGCAGCACCCATGCCACCGATGGTGTCGATCGTGTAGCCGGACCCGATCGACGTGGCCGTCCAGTAGACGATCCGGCCACCCAACGAGTGTCCGGTTAGCCGGACGTTGCCACCACCGCTGTCACTGAATTCCTCGATGAGTCGGGCGACCTCCGCTCCGACGGCTTCCGTGTCGCCTTCGGCGTCGAGGTACCAGAAGTTGGTCGCGGGCCACTCGATGGCGATCGCTGCGTCCGGCGTGTAGCCGCCCGCTTCGACGGATCCCAACACGTCGCTCGCCTGACTCCTGACTGTCGTGTCACCGAACCAGCCGTGAACGAACACGAATAACTCATCAACGACCGGCAGCGATCCGTCGGCTTCGAAGCCGCCGAAGAGCGTTTCCTCGACCTCGATGACTTCGACGATTTGAGCGGACGCGACGCCAATGGTAGCCATTGGCCCGGCGAGTGCCGCGGTCCCGACTCCCTTGAGGACAGTCCGTCTGTCGACGGCGATCGTCTCACTGTTCTCCTCTTGTCCACGTGTGTTGTCTCGCATGGGACGAATGAGAAATCGGAATTATTATAATAAAAATTTCTTACGCCTATGAGTGCAATTTTAAGTGCGGAGTGATACACCCAAGACTGTGGTTACCACACCCATGAAGTTATTAATTTAGAACCATAACGACAGATCGATCCGATCGCACGGCGGTTCGGATCAGCACAAACGTCGTTGGAGAACAACTATGTGGGAGGTTTCGTACGTTATGACCCCAAATCAGGGGTATTTCGACAGGGCAGAAACGATCATTTGGGAGACGGGAGTGCGACTCGAATCGATCCGATCGATGGAATTCGTCGCGGACGGGTCGGTCGTGATCGTGTATGAGATCGACGGTTCGGTTGATGCGCTTCGGCGGTGTTTGGAGAACGCGCCCGAGAAGGTCGTCGACTACGCCGTCGCTCGGGACGCTGATCCGGTTGTGATTCAGATCCGGTTCTATCCGGACGAGACACTCACGCAACTACTCTCAGTGCAACGCTCGTTCGGTGTTTCAGTCCGGTTCCCGATCCGGTACGTTCGGCAGGATCCCGCTAGCGTCGAAATCGTGGAAGTCGGACCACGGACGGAACTCAACAGTCGCATCCGAGAGACGCGAAAATTATCGTCCGTCTACATTGAGCACGTCCATCCGTACCACCCGAGTACGCCACGGTGGTTCGCCCAGCTTACAGATCGTCAGCAGGAAGTGTTACGAACGGCGGTCCGAACCGGCTACTATCGGGTTCCACGAGAAACCACACACGAGGATCTCGCTGCGGAGCTCGACTGTTGTGCGAGCACTGTCGGACAGCATCTCCGTCGAATCGAGGCCGAGCTCGTCGCTTCAATCCTGCCAACCGGGTCCAGTACGGGAGCGACGTGACTGGACGGAGAGCGGGCGTATTTTGTGGGTCGAACGCAACGATAGCGCATGGACGACTTGGAGACCGTTCTGATCGAGTTCGATGAAACGAGTGGCGTCGGGACGATCGCGCTGAACCGCCCAGAATCGCTGAATGCACTGAACGATCAGCTTTCACAGGATGTTGTTACCGGCCTGCAACGCCTCGAAGAGGAGGAGCTTCGCGTCGCTGTGATCGAAGGTGTGGGCGACAAAGCGTTCTGTGCGGGAGCGGACATCGGTGGCTTTTCGAGTGAGTCGTCGGTCGAACGTTCCGAGCGGCCCGTCCACACGTTCGTTTCGGAGTTTCCGGTGCCGGTCGTCGCAAAGATCGACGGCTACTGTCTGGGTGGTGGTTTCGAACTCGCGTTGGCGTGTGACCTCCGGCTGGCGAGTGCGGACAGCGAATTCGGTTTTCCCGAAGTGAATCTCGGGCTGTTGCCCGGTGCTGGCGGCGTCCAGTTCGTTACGAAGCTGTGTGGACCAGCTACCGCAATGGAGTTGGCAATGCGCGGTGAGCACGTTTCGGCGGAGTGGGCCGCCGAGGAGGGTCTCGTGAACCACGTGTATTCTACAGATCAGTTCGAGAGCGAAGTCGAGTCCTTCGTGACGCAACTGGCCGGTCAGGCACCGCTTGCGATCCGCGCGATCAAGAAATCCGCGCGGATGGCCGTCGATGCGGGACGGTCTGAGGGTCGACAGTACGACCGGCGGCTGTTCAACGAACTGCTCACGACTGATGACTTCGCTGAGGGCGCGGCGGCGTTCAGTGAAGACCGGGAGCCGGAGTTCGAGGGTCGCTGAACCGTCAGTCCCACTCCTCACCGATCCCGCGCAGCGAAAACGGACCGACCGGGAGGTTGTACCCTTCTTCGAGCGCCGTATCGACCTGTTCTTTCGTAGCGATCCCGTCGTCGACGATCCGCTGGGCCTCCCGTCGCATCGCGCCGTAACACCGGTTGGCAATGAAGCCGTACGATCCCGGATCGTCGTTGATGACGACGGCGGTCTTGTCGAGTTCGTCGGCCAGTTCCTGTGCGCGTTCGACAACCGCGTCGTCGGTCTCGGGCGCGCGAACGATCTCGACGAGCGACATCACTGGAACGGGATTGAAAAAGTGCGTCACTGCGACCCGTGACGGATCGGAAACGGCGTTTGCGATCGCCGTCACTGAGAAACCGCTGGTGTTCGAGTACAGCGGCTGATCGTCCGTCACGGCGTCCAGTTCCCGGAACACCTTCCCCTTGATCGCTAACTCCTCTGTGACGGCTTCGATGACGAACTCCGTTCCCTGCGTTGCGGCGTCGAGATCAGTTGTGAACGTGAGCCGGTCGAGCGTTGCGTCGCGTTCCTCCGGTGTGAGGTGGCCGCCATCGACGGCGTCATCAAGTCCAAAACTGCCCGATACCAACCGCTCACGCGCGTTCTCGACTAGTTCTTCGGAGACTTCACGGACGCGGACTTCATAGCCGTGACGCGCGAGCATTTGCGCGATTCCACTGCCCATGATGCCCCCACCGATGACTGCAACTGCTTGTGCCATGGATGGACGGTACACGGGTGGGAACTTAGCTGTTCCCAACCTGAGCGTGTGAGCCGACCAATGAACGTTTCGCGGCGTGTTTCCCGTGTCGGGTGGTTTTACGGTGGTGTGTACGAAGTAGCTCACATGGAGTATCACGACTCCGAGACGGCGAAAGACGTGGCAAATCGGGTGGGAACGTTCATGGACGAAGTCGTGCTTCCCCGTGAGCGGGAAGCGCTGGCAACTGGTGAACCCATCACCACTGAGGAGATGGAATCGCTTTGGGAACAGGCTAAAGAACGCGATCTGTTCGCGCCTCAGGTGCCAACGGAATACGGCGGTCAGGGACTCGACTTTCAGGAGATGCTGCCCTCATTCGAGCAGGTCGGCCGCTCGCTGATCGGGGCGCGGTCGATCCGGGCGAACGCACCGGACGAAGGGAACATGCACACGCTCGAAATGGTTGGCACCCCTGAACAGAAAGAGAAGTGGCTTCGTCCGCTCGTAAGCGGTGAGATCTCTTCGGGCTTTTCGATGACTGAGCCGATGCAGGGCGGGGGATCGGATCCAAAGATGCTCAAAACCACTGCCCGGAAAGACGGCGACGAGTGGGTGCTCAACGGTCACAAGTGGTGGACCACTGGGGGCATGAACGCCGACATTCTGCTGGTGATGGCCCGAACCGATCCCGACGCCCATCCCTACGAAGGCACGTCGATCATTCTCGTGCCGGCGGACACTGATGGCGTGACCGTCGTCCGCGACATTCCGCACCTCGGGGATCACAGCATCACCGAGCAGTCGGTCGGTCACGCGGAGATCAAATACGAGAACGTCCGCGTCCCACTCGAAAACACGCTTGGGGCTGAAAATCAAGGATTCCAGATCGCCCAGATGCGCTTGGGTGGCGGACGGCTCACTCACTGTATGCGCTATTCGGGGATGGCAGAACGCGCGCTCGACATCGCCAAGGCGTATCTCACCGAACGCAAGGCGTTTGGCTCCGCACTCGCTGATAAGCAGGCGTTGCGCCACCGGATCGCTGACGCGGAAACGCGGCTCCACGCCGCGCGAACGATGGTCCGCCACGCGGCCCGCGAACTCGACCACAGCGAGGCTCGCATCGAGGTCGCAATGGCGAAGCTGTTCACCGCGAACGTCACCAACGATGTCATCGATCTCGCTGTCCAGTGTTGTGGTGGGGCTGGCATCGGGAAGGATCTCCCGTTGGCGCATTTCTACGAGCACGTCCGGGCGTTTCGAATCGTTGACGGTGCCGACGAAGTCCACCGCCGATCGATCGCTCGCGACGCCTTCGATGCTGTCGAGGAGGTCGAGATCCCGAACACGCCCCAGTTCGACGAGGAGCTGTGGATCGACGAGTTCGACGGCTAAGCGACTGGATCCGTTCAGAACGATCGGATTCGATCGGAAATCGTTGACCGCCCCTAATCGCGTTCGTGTTGCTGGGACGAGTTTGGGCCATCCGTAGCTATTTGAACCTAGACGGGAATAATCGGTACGTATAAGCGGAAATACGCCACAGCGGAATTCGGAGGGAGTCGGCTTGGAAGATATTCACGAGGCCTTGGACTCGGTGGAGCAGTCCACGATGTCCGTGACCGTCGAGACCGTTCGAGAACGGTGGCGAACCGCGGGCGCCATCGCCGTGCTGGCGGTCACCAGCGTCCTGCTGTTCCGCGTGGACGGAGGACGATCGATCGACACACAGGTGTTTGCCGGGATCACCCTCCTCTTGTTGCTCTACTTCCTCGTGACGCTGCGATCGGACGTGGGCACGGAGTGATGGCGGCCGATTCCGCGACCGAGGGGAAGGTATTTCGTCTATCCCGGTGAATGTGTCACCGTGATCGACTGGACGCTAGACGGATTTTTGCCGACCGGGCGGCAACCGGTGCCAGCACTGGAGACTGCGGACGACCGCGGTGTTTTGCTCGCCCGGGGCGGTGCGGCGATGATCGACCTGTTCGTCTGCTACGTTCTGATCGAATTTCCGTTCATCTACGCTTTCAGCGTGGCGTTCATCGGTCCCTACGAGGCGCTCGGGGAATACATCGTCGTCTTGTCATTACTTGCGCTCCTGCCGATTTACGCCACCTACTCCTTCCTCTTTGAGTGGCGCTACGGCCGAACGCCAGGGAAAGTTAATCGCGATCTGCTGGTCGTCACGGCCGATGGCCGCCCGTGTACCTACCGCGCGAGCGCCATCCGGAACCTCTTTTTGTACGTCGATCTGCTCGGCATCCCGCCGCTCGTGATCGGCTTCCTATCGCCCCTTGTGACAGACGGCCGTCGCGTCGGCGATCTTGCCGCCGGGACGATCGTCGTTCGCTCAGTGGCTCCGACGGATCCCAATGGGGCGGTCGCGGCCGACCTAGACACGAGTGCAGCCAGTCGGGCGGCGGAGACGCGCAAGAACTGACGGATCAGCGCGGACTCAAGCGATCCGGACGCCGGAGTCGGTGTCGAACAGACAGATCGAATCGGACTGGAAGACGAGCCCGTACTCCTTGCCGTCGCCCTCGAAGTCCGGACCGGTGACAACGATCACTTCTCCGAACTCTGTTTCGAAGAAGCTGTGCGTCGCATCGCCGAGGGGTTCGTCTAGCAGGTGCGTCGCCGGGATGCCAGCATCGGTGTCGTTGTTGACGGTGATGTGCTGAGGCCGGAGACCGACGCGGACCTCGTCTCCGTTCCACCCTCCGAGACCGTCGACCTCGTACTCGTAGTCACCGACCACCAGCTCCCCTGTTCCGTTGACGGCCCTGATCCGCCCGTCGAAAAACTGCGTCGACGGCTGGCCGATGAACCGGCTGACGAACTCCGAGTCCGGCTCGTCGTAGATCTCTTTTGGCGGGGCGACCTGTTCTAGTTCGCCGTCGTTGATGACCGCAACGCGGTCGGACATCGTCATCGCCTCCTCCTGGTCGTGGGTCACATACAGCGTCGGACAGCCGATCTCGTCGGTCACCTTCTCGATGACCGGCCGCAGCTCAGCCTTGAGCTTGGCGTCGAGGTCCGACATGGGTTCGTCGAACAGGAAGACCTCAGGGTCGCGCACGAGCGACCGACCGAGCGCGACGCGCTGTTGCTGACCGCCGGACAGTTCCGAGGGCATCTTCTCGAGCTGGTCGGTGATTTGGAGTAGCCCTGCGGCCTCCTCGACGCGAGCGATGCGCTCTTGCCGGGAGAACCCGGCGATCTTGAGGCCGTAGGCAATGTTCTCCTGAACGCTCATGTGTGGGTACAACGCGATGTCCTGGAAGAGCAACGCAATGTTGCGCTCCTGAACGGGCGTCTCCGTCACGTCTCGGTCGCCAAATCGGATCGTGCCGCTCGTCGGTGTGTTCAGCCCCGCGACGCACCTGAGCGTCGTGGTCTTGCCACAGCCCGAAGGACCCACTAGCGTCACGAACTCGCCGTTGGCGATTGTCAGGGTTACGTCATTCACTGCGACGATTTCGTCGCCCGATTCCTCGTACACTTTCGTCAGGTTCTCGATCGTGATGTCCGGCATGGATGTTGTGTTTGGTGTAAGCTATCGTTCGATCGACTCTCAGAGGGCTCTGACCTGAAACCCCTTGAGTAGGTAGCTCTGCATGAAATAGGCGAAAAGCAGTGGTGGCAGCGTCATGACCAGCGAGATCGCCATCAGGTGTGCGTCCGGCAGGAACTGTGCTTGGCTCATTGCCCGGAGCACGCCGGGGGCGAACGTTGTGGTTTCGGTCGACGGGAGGAGTATCTGTGCGAACGTGAAGTCGTTCCAAGCGAGTGCGAAGGCGAACAGTGCCGCGGCGATGATCGCCGGTCGACACTGCGGAACGACGACGTCGCGAAAGCCCCGCCAGCGCGAGGCGCCGTCCACCCACGCGGCCTCCTCGTGAGCCTCCGGAATCGTCATGATGTACTTCCACATCAGCCACACCGTGAAGGGCATCGAGAGGGCCGATAGTGCAATGATGAGCCCGATACGGGTGCCCAGCAGTCCGATGGACTGCCAGATCTGGTAGAGCGGGATCCCGATGACGATGGGGCTGAAGAGATACCCGATTAGGAGGATCCGCGCGAAGTTCTCCTTTTGGGGGAAAGACAACCGCGCAAGACCGTACCCGGCGATCAGCGAGACGACGACGACCGTCACGATGGTGCCGATGGCTACCACGACCGTGTTGAACATGTAGGTGTACATCTCCGGGTTCGCTAAGACTGAGAAGTTATCGAGCGTGAATGTCTCGGGCGTGGGAACGACCGTGACGGCGTCCTCGACGGTTTCGTACTCGGTGACGGCGAGCTGGGCCATCCAGTAGATCGGCCAGACGCCGACGACAACGATTATCACCGTGCTGAGGAGCTTCAGCGCCTCAAACACCCGGCTTTCGTCGTCGTAGGAGAGACCAAACACGCCTCCCGGTGGTTCGTTCCGGCTCATGTGGTCGTCTCCACCTCCTCGCTCGGATTGAAGAGCGTGAAGTAGGCGATTGCAGCCACCAGCAAGAAGAGGAACATGACGACAGCGATCGCGTTGGCGAACCCGTAGGCCTGATCGGTGTAGACGGTTTTGTAGGCCAGCACGGGAAGCGTGGTCGTGGCGTCACCAGGCCCACCCTGCGTGAGCTGCCAGATGATGTCGAACTTATTGAACATAAAGATGGACCGGAGTAGGACGACGACCAGAATGATTCCCGTGAGACGGGGTAACGTGATGTCACGGAACATCTGCCACCGGTTGGCGCCACACACCTTCGCCGCCTCGTAGAACCGGTCGGGTATCGCACGCAGTTGTGCGAGCGTGAAGATGGTGATGAAGACGGAGAACTTCCAGCTGCCGATGAGGATCAACAGCGGCATGGCCCACTCTCGTGACCCCAGTGGGGCTTCGGTGGCACCCCATAGGCCAAACTGCTCGGCACCGAGCGCCTGAAACACGCCCCCGGCCGGATCGAACACCCGGAGTGCCACCAGTGAGACGATGATTGTCGGGATCAGATACGCCGTGAAGACCACCGCGGTGAGGAGCTTCTGACCGCGGGTGATGCGGTTGAGCACGATCGCCATCCAGAGACCGACAGCGAGCTGAATGAGGGTACTGCCGACCATGTAGACGACCCCCCGCCACAGCGAGCCCCAGAACGTGGCGATCTCCATGACCTCGGAGTAGTTCTCGAGACCGACCCACTCCCATTCGGGGTTGAGTGTGTGGATATCGTGTAACGATGCCCAGAACGCGAAGGCGATTGGGACCACCGCGATGAGTACGTACAGTGCGACGACGGGGAGAACGGTCCCGATCCCGACGATCGTCTCTCGGCTCGCGGGCAGGCTCTCCCACGGAACGTACGTTTTCCGAGCTCGAGTCGATTCTCCAGTTTTACCGGCCATATCTAGGTAGCCTCTGTGTCCATGTGTGTTGATCTCATTGTTATCCGTCTTCGATCTGCGCCGAACGCGGTCACACGAGGAGCTGCCACATTCGTCATCGATCAGCCAAACTGCTCTTGGGCGTCCGCGAAGGCGTCTTCGAGTTGACTGAGACCCCACTCGTAGGTCTCCTGAACGCTCATCGAGTCGGTGACCACGTTGTTGACCATCTCGCCGTAGAACCACTGGCGTTGCATGTACAGCGACTCCGGCGAGGAGATGTTGGCTTCGTCGACGCTGCCGTAGTGGTTGCCCCAGATCTCGTTCTGGCACTGTTTGAGCTTCTTGAGCAGGTGTGGGTGGGCCTCGAAGATGTCTTGGTTCCGGAACGCGTCGGACCCCAGTATGTCGGCGTAGGTCGGGAGGAACCGGCCCGGATCTGTCTCGTAGAAGCTCACGGTCCGCTCCATGCTGTCGGCATAGAGCCACTCGAACCACTCCTTGGCGCCGTCCGGATTCGTGCCGCTCGCGAAGATGTGGTAGCCGTCGGGCGCTGGGGCGCTCAGCCAGTTTTCGTCCGCGTCGATCTCCGACCAGGTCGGGTACGCCTTGATCTGGGTCGCCTCGGCCAGCTCGCGCAAGGCGTCGCTGTCCTCGGCTTCGGCCGTCTGTGCTGCGATGCCCACCGGCCAAGCGTTGAGGTGGTAACACTGGGCGTACTGGCCCTGAACCCACTGGCTGAGTGACTCTGACCAGCCGATGCTGGTCGGGTCGGGCGAGTACTCAGCGAGGTCTTTCATGTACTGCAACACCGCCGTCACCTCTTTTTCGGGGAAGTGTACCTCGAACTCAGCGCGCGTGTCCGGATCCTTCCAGCGGAGGCCGACGCCCGAGACGCCTGCGCTCGCTAGCAGGACCAGAAACTCGTCCTGACTCTTGCCAGTCGGCATTCCAGCCACCCCGTACCCGCGGGCGTCGACATCGGACTCGTCGATGGCCCGGGCGTTGTCGAGCACGTCCTGGAAGGTTTCGGGCACCTCCAAGCCGAGTTTCTCGTAGATGTCCGCTCGGTACTGGAAGTTCGAGACGTACAGCCCGTGGGGGATCTGATAGATTTCGTCTCCTTCCCCGAGGAACGCGTCGGTGTTGATCGCCCCGTTGACCGCCTCGATCGACTCCACGATGTCGGTAACGGTGTCGAGCTGGCCGCTCTCCCAGATGTCGGCCACCTGGTCGAACGTGGAGGTGTTGGCGTCCGGCGGCTCGCCCGCCTGAATCAACTGGGCGAGCCGTCCCTCTTGGGTGCCGGACATCCCGCCCTCTTCGATGTTCATGGAGATGTCGGTTTCCGATTCGAACTCCGACTTGAACTCCTCCCAGAGTTCCTCCCAGGAATCGGTGTGGTAGTCCGTGATGAAGTGGACTGCCCCATCACCACCACCATCGCTGTCCCCACCCAGACAGCCCGCTACCGATGCGGCAATTCCTACACCGGCTCCTGTGAGTATCTCCCGTCTATTGCAGGTGTTTCTTGTCATGCGTGATCGTACATCATTTGCACATTGCTAGCAGTCTAGAGGAATTATATAAAACTTCGCCATTTTTACAAACTATTTACATTGATATTTTATAAATAATTGGTTCAGATACACACCACGTTCTCCACGCGGTGGTGGCGCTGACCACAGTCACCCGACGACGTGACGGTTCAGCGAACTCGTGTCGCACCGAGCCGTCTCAGCCCGCATGGAGGAGGCGATCCGTATCGGTTGTCGTCACAGTTATTGTCTTTGAAGAACCATTTCTGCTATGACACGCACTAATGGCCTAGTCGTGAGCGATCGGCATCGGAACGACCGGCTATCGGGATGGTGGTGATGGATGCCGACTAAGCCGCTGTCGACGCTCGAAGCACAGGTCGGAACGTCTCACCGCACTGTCAAGGGATTCGAGATTGAAGCTGGGAAAGTGGCGGAGTTCGCTCGGGCGATCACAGATCCCAATCCCGTGTTTTTCGACGCGCAGACGGCCCGGGATCGCGGTCACGACCGGATTCCTGCGCCGCTGACGTTCACGCGTGTCGGAACGTTTCCCCGCTACGCTGTCGAGGACGAACGCGGGTTTGATCTCGGCTTCCGGCCAGAGCACGTGATCCACGGCGAACAGTCGTATGAGTACGACCGACCCGTGTACGTCGGCGACGTGTTGGAAGGCACGACCACCCTGACCGACTGCTATCAGCGTGAGGGTGGGCGTGGTGGTACGATGACGTTCGCCGTCTTCGAGACGACGTACACCGATCAGGACGGCGACCGCGTGCTGACCGAGCGAACGACGAGCATCGAAACCACGGGAGCGATCGATGGGGATGGTCCGTCGACCGACCGGCAACCGCCAGCCCGAATGATGGAGCCGCGACCGATCCGTCCGCGTCAAACCGTTCCTGCGGAGCGAATCGATCCGGACACGGCGCTCGCAGTCGGTGACACCGGTCCGACGATTGTCGTTGAAGATCTACATCGACAGGATTTCGTCAGGTACGCGGGCGCGAGCGGTGATTTCAATCCGATTCACTACGACGAACCGTACGCCACAGCGGCGGGCAACGAGCGCGTCTTCGGACAGGGTATGTTCACGGCAGGCGTCGCGTCGCGGGTCCTCACCGACTGGTTCGGGATCGACCGGATCGCGTCGTTTAGCGTGCGGTTCCGCTCGCGTGTGTTCCCTGGTGACACGATTGTCGGCACTGGCGAAGTCGTCAATATCGGGTCGAACCGTACCGACGTGACCGTCGAATTGGAAGCCACCGCCGATGGGAAAACGCTGCTCACCGGTACGGCGACTGTCATCACTGAGTGATCGATCCCGAGAGCGGTTGCGTTCGGTACAGATCTGTATCTGGGAAAAATTTAATACTAAACCATCACATCCGATTCTATGGATCTGGAGGATGTTACTGACGGTGCCAAAGAGGGAAACGTTGCACGACTTCACCACGAGACGGCTCGTCACCACGGCGACGCTCAGGCGGTTGAGTGTCACGATCGAACGCTAACCCACGAGGAGCTTCATACCGAAAGCGCACGTTTTGCCGGCGGACTGGCCGATCTCGGCGTCGCGCCCGGCGACACCGTGCTGGTGTATCTGCCGAACTGTCCGGCGTATCTCATCGCTACGTTCGGCACGTTCATGGCCGGTGCCGTCGTTTCGCCCGTGAATCCTCAGTATCGTAGGCGCGAACTCACCCATCAACTGTCAGACACGGGGGCGACGGCTGTGCTCACACACGCCGCGTTGCTCGAACACGTTGAAACGGCGCTCGATGCGCTCGACACCGACCCGATCGTCATTGTGGTCGGGGGTAGTGCCGATCACGTCCATTCCTTCGCAGACGTTCGGAATGAGGAACTGTTTGTTAAGCGCGACGCCGACGACGTGGCGCTGTTGCCGTACACCTCTGGCACGACGGGTACACCGAAAGGTGTCCAGCTAACCCACCGAAACGTCCGGGCACAACTGAACGCCGTGCTCGCCCGCTCTCACGAACTCGAAGCTGAGGCGGTTCGAAGCCTCGTTTGGCTCCCGCTGTACCACATCACCGGGTTCACTCACGCAGCGTTGCAGCCGCTGATCCGTGGCGGGAGTGTCTGTGTACGGAGCGCCGCCGACTGGGACGCCACCGCCTGTATGGAACTGATTGAGGAAAAACGGATCACTCATTTCGTAGGCGTCACCGCGATGTACGTCGATATGGTGACTGCTGACGCGTTTGGAGCGTTCGATCTGACGAGCCTCGAAACAGCCAGTGAGGGCGGCGCGAAGATGTCTGTCGCCGTCCAACAGGAGTTCGAAACGACTGCCGGCGTGGAGATGGGTGAGGGATACGGACTGACCGAGACCCACGGCGCGACACACACTCAGTCAGGATCAACGTTCGGGTTTCGCCACGGCACGATCGGACAACCCATTCGCATGACCGACTGCAAGATCGTCGACAAGACGGGCGAAGAAGTGCCCCCCGGCGAGGAGGGCGAACTGCTCGTTCGCGGCCCCCAAGTGATGAAGGGGTATCACGACATGCCCGAGGCCACCGAGGCGGCGCTCACCGACGATGGCTACTTCCGGACCGGCGACATCGCCCGCCGTGATGCGGACAACTACTATGAGATCGTCGACCGCAAAAAGCACGTGATCGTGTCCGCCGGCTACAACATCTACCCGAGTGAACTCGAAGCGGTGCTCGACGAGCACGACGCGGTGGCTGAAGGGGCCGTCATCGGTGTGCCCGACGAGCGACGCAACGAGGTTCCCAAGGCGTTCGTCGTCCCGCGTCCCGACGCTGAGGCCACCACCGACGTGACGGCCGAGGGGATCAAGGAGTTTTTCATCGACACCGTTGCCCCCTACAAACATCCCCGGGAGGTCGAGTTTGTCGAGGAACTCCCGCGGACGACCTCTGGCAAAGTGCAGAAGTTCAAGCTCCGAAACGATACGAACTGATCGTTAGATGAGCTCGCGAGCGATGGTTCGGCGCTGGATCTCATCGGTCCCCTCGAAGATGCGGAAGACACGGGCAGTCCGGTAGTCGCGCTCGATGGGGCGGTCCTTCATGAATCCCGAACCGCCGTGGACCTGCATCGCCACGTCGGCTGCCTCGTTGTACAGCTCGGCCCCCTTGAGTTTCGCCATCGACTCCTCTTTGCGGGCACGCTCACCGTGATCGATCTTCCACGCCGCGTACCGGTAGAGCTGTCGCACCTGCTCGATCTCGGTCGCCAGATCTGCCAGCTGGAAGGAGATCCCTTGCCGGTGGCCGATCGGCTTCCCGAACACCTCCCGATCGCGGGCGTAGTCGACCGCCAGATCCAACAGGAACTGCGCTCTGCCGACGCTCGAAGCGGCGATGTTGATCCGGCCGCCTCCGATCCAGTTCATCGCGGTCTGGAACCCACGATCGATCTCGCCGAGCACCTGATGCTCTCCGACCCGACAGTTGTCGAACCGGAGTTCACACTGCCCGCCGGGCGTCAGCCCCATCGTCCGGTGGATGCGCTCGACGCTGCACCCCGGATTGTCCGCGTCGACCAGAAACGCCGAGATTCCTTCATAATCGCCCGGCTCGCCGCTCGTCCGCGCGAACACCATCGCAAAGTCCGCGTACGGCCCGTTCGTGATCCAGTATTTATTGCCGTCGATCACCCACTCATCGCCGTCTTTCTCGGCTGTTGACTCCATGTAGTGGGGATCGCTGCCGTGTGCGGGCTCGGTCAGCGCGAAACACGTCGTAACCTCCCCTGCCATCAGCGGTTCGAGATACTCCTCGCGCTGTTGCTCGTCGCACGCCAACAGAATCGGCGTCGGACCGCCCGCACCGCCCAAGATCGCGTCGTGAAACCCCGGCGGACGGTTGGCGAGGTGTTCGGCGACCAACGCCCGCGTGAGCACGTCGACGCCGCCACCGCCCACCTCCTCGGGCATCCCCATGCCATAAAAACCCGCCTCGACCGACTGCTTCCGGATCGTTTCCTGTATCTCCCGGTATTCCTCGACCTGCCGGTGGGTCTCGTCCACGATGTGGCGCTCGTAATCTTTGCTCAGAAACCGGTCGTGCTCCTGTTCGAGCGGGGCGACCTCCTGCTCGATGAAATCATCTAGGGCGCTTTTGATCTGTACCGCTTCGGACGGCTCGCTAAAGTCCATAGACAGTATGACAGAACCGTCAACTTAATTGTTACCGTGGGACACATCGACGCAACTGACAGTGTACCGTTCAATAATAGTGAACGAAATACGCTGGTCGAGAGTAGTGTTATCGCTTATCGTTACAACTGTACCTGTGTAAACCCCGGCTGAGAAACGTTTCAGTGGTTCACTGACCCGGCGATTCGCCTGCGGTTTCCGTGTTGTTACGTTCGATTACGTCGAACAAAGGTGACGTTCGGCTTTCAGATCACGGCGGCGGCTGATACCGAGTCGTTGTTCAGCGCGTATCCGTCATCGGTTGCGGTGACGATTCCGTGGCGCTGGAGATGGTCGAGGTGGGCGTACGCCTCACCAGGACCGTGCATGACGTGGATGCCTTCGAGGTCACCGAACAGGTGCGCGCTCGTCTCCCACGCGGTCGCCGGACCGTGGTCAGCTACCACGGTGCAGACCCGTTCTGCGCGTTCGCGGTGGTGATCGATGATCGACCGGGCGCGATCGGTCGGGTCCGTGATGACACCGCGGTGTCCCGGCCACACCCGTTCGAACGCCCGTGTTGCGATCGTCTCTAAGGTGTTCCGGTAACGTTCGAGCGGTCGATCGACGCGAACGTCCGCTCCGCCGACGTTCGGTGTGTACACCGGAAGCAGTGCGTCACCGCCAAACGCCGCCAGACCGTCATCAGCGTGAAACTCGAAACAGCACTGACCGGCGGTGTGGCCCGGTGCGTGAAGCACATCTAGCCGGTGTCCGGCGACATCGATGCTGTCACCGTCCGTGATCGGTTCGACCCGTTCCGGTTCGTCCATCAAGTCGTCGCTCACCTCCAGACCGGAAAGTAACGATTCGCGCTCGGACGCCGGCATCCCCCACGCCTCAAACTGCTCACGCTGTCGAGTCCGGAAGTCTTCGAGTGCCTGCTCCGTTCGACGGACCAAGGGGGCGTCGTTCTCGTGGACGTAGACGGTCGCCCCGCTTTCGCGTTGGATCGTCCCGGCGAGTCCGGCGTGATCCGCGTGCCAGTGTGTCAGAACGACGGTGTCGATCTGCTCGAAACCGATGTCGTGAGTGGCAAGCTGCGCTCGCAACGCTCGTTCGGTCTCGGGTGTCGCAATCCCTGTGTCGATCAGCGCTACTGCATCATCGTCCTGAAGGAGATACACGCTGTTCTCTCCTTCGAACTCGGCGTTTTCCAGCCGTACTGCTTCCATAGTTCGATGTCCCGTTGGACGGCTATGACAGTTACGACCGCTCTGGCTTTTGATGACAGATAGTTTATTTGTACGCCTGCATATCGGTGAGTTCGTAGCCGACTACGAGCTTCTGGATCTCTGTGGTGCCGTCCGGAATCGTCATCGTCCGGGCGTCGCGGTAGTACCGTTCGAGGGGATAGTCCTTCGAAAGCCCGTTGCCCCCGTAGATCTGCAACGCTTCGTTGGTCACTTCGATGGATTTTTCACACACCCATCCTTTCGAGAGCGATGACAGCATCCGGGCTTCTGGATCGTCAGCAGCGATCCGTTCAGCGGTGTGGCGGGTCAACAGCCGGCTGGTTTCCAGACCGGCCCGGATGGTGTAGAGCTTTTCCTGAATAAGCTGGTGTTGGCCGATCGGTTTGTCAAACACCTCCCGATCGGTCGCGTAGTTTATCGCTGCCTCGTAGGCGGCCTGCATGATCCCCACGGAGATCGTCGCCATCCCGTTTCGCATTGACGCGAACATCGTGTTTAGCGGGTTCGCGCTCGTGGCTGTCGTCCCGAAGAACGAATCACCAGACCCCATCCGACCGTCGCTCATGGCGTTCATCACCGCTCGTGACAGCTTGTTATCTTGTGGGATCCGACAGTCGTCGAGAAACATCTGCCCCGTCGGCGATCCCTTCCAGCCGAGCTTCTCAAGCTGTGTGGTTTCGAACGGCGCGGTTTTCTGATCAATGAGGAACATATCTCGGCGGTCCTGTTCGTCGTCCCACGCGACGATGAGCGCCACATCTGCGATGGGTGCGTTCGAGACCCACGTCTTCTCACCGTTGAGAACGTACTCATCGCCGTCTTTGACAGCCGTCGTATTCGGAACTTTCGTGTCGGAGCCACCATCCGGTTCCGTGATCGCAAAACAGCCGACGAGTTCGTCGTTTTCCCGTTCGGTAGCGTAGGCGTCGCGGGTCCGCTCCGAAAAGAGATCCAGCATTTCAACCACCATTGACATTCCCATCGTCACTTGGAGACTCGGCCAGACACGGGCCACCTCCTCACGGACGAGCGTGTTCGTGATCGGATCGTCGAAGGTATCTCGGGCGTACGGACCAACGTCGATCTCGGCCATCGTTTGCATGTACTCAATCGCTTCTGCTTTCGTCAAGGGTGTCCGGTCGGCCTCCGGCAACTCCGGCGCGATCTCGTTTTCTAAGAACTCACGCACTGAATCACGCACCATCCGTTGTTCTTCATCAAGTTTCATCGGTCTCAGTACGTTCCACATCGTTACCGTTCTGTGTTAAGTCTTCTCGTTAATCACGGAAAAATAATTGGTGCTCAGAGAGAAGTGATGTGCCGCTCGACCGCGACTGCTGATGTAGCCACTGTTTATACAGTATTAGATGGGGGCACTGTTTAGACAGTTCTCACTGTTCAAACAGCCCGTTTCTAGGAGAGCGAATCATCAAGATACAAGCGGGAACTTCCGCCGTTTACGGCGGGGAAGGTGACGACATACACCTCGTTACCGATACGTCAGCGGGCGATCTGAGCGCGTTGGCTCACTCGGTCGTAATCGATTGGCGTGTTTCTTCGAGCAACGACTGCACGTCGACCGGTGTTCCGGTTCGGCTGCTTTTCATCGCGGCCGCTATCAACGCCATCGACTGCAAGTTATCCTGAACGTTCGTCGCCATCGGTTCGCCGCCGTCCAGCCAGTCAACGAACTGTTCGATGAGCCACGTGTTGCCCCATTTGTCTCGGTCGTCGAGGACAACCGGAGAACCCGCCGTCGCTCGTCCACCGACGACGCCCTCCTGTTCGGGATCGTACGGATACCGAACCAACGCACGGTCATCGAGAACGAGCGTCTCGTTTCGACACTCCGCACGCAAGTAATCGCTGTTCCACCCGTTGAGGGTGACGGCGTTCGCCTTCGCGCCCTCCCAGGTTGCCCGCGCTCCGTTCTCGAACCGGAGTTGGACAAGCGCTTGGACATCGCCCTCGTATTCGGCCCATTCGGGGCACCACGTGTCGGCGTACACTGTTTCACAGCGGCTACCGGCCATGTCAGCGATAAAATCGAGCTGGTGAACCGCCCCCTCGATCATGAGCACGTCCTCCATCTCGTGGCGGAACGCTCCCCACGTCCCGTAGGAACGGGCGTTGCACGTGAATCGACCGACGAGGTAATCGAGCGGGCCGGCGTCCTCACGCCGCAGTTGTCGTCTGAACGTCGTTTTGTCCCGATCGAATCGGTGGCTCATTGTGACACCCATCTTCAGATCGGCTCGGGACACCTTCGTAGCGATCCGGACAGACGCCGCAAGCGAGTCAGCGATCGGTTTCTCGCTCAGGATGTGAAGATCGTGCTCGATGGCCGCGTCGACGATGTCTTCGTGGAGCCACGGGGGTACCACGATCGTGCAGGCGTCGGCTTCGACCGCCTCGAAGGCAGTCCGTACATCTGTGTAACACTGGTCCGACTCTAGTCCGAACTGTTCGATCGCGTTCTCGTGTTGTTCGGGATCGATGTCGACCGCAGCGACGACATCGATCAGACCGTCCTCGACGTTCTTCGGCAGATACGTCGAACACCACTGTGCACCCTGCCCACCTGTTCCAACCTGAATGATTCGATAGGTCATGGGTATGATCGGTCGAGACGGCGATATTCAATAACTGTTACTAATCCGGAAGTATGGTCGGTGGCAGGACTACTCCTTGAGCGCGCCCTGTGTGAGACCGCTGACGATGTAGTCCTGAGCAACCATCACGAGGATCGCCATCGGAACGACGCCGATGATGCTCGCAGCGGCCATCAAGTCGTAGGCCACCTGTTGACTCCCTTGGAACTGGAAAATTCCGTGCAAAATCGGGGACCAGTCACCGGTTCCGCTCACCATCAGATACGAGAAGAAAAATTCGTTATATACAATAATGAATGAGAGGATTCCCGCAGTGGCGAATCCGGGAGCCGACAGCGGGATGATGATCCGAACGAGCGCACCGAGCCGGGTTGAGCCTTCGATCCGCGCGGCGTCTTCGAGTCCGTCGGGGATCTGTGCATAAAACGTCGACAGCAGAAAGATGATCAGCGGCATGGTGAGCGCGCTGAGCGGCATGACGATGCTCCATGGGGTGTTGTACAGCATCGGTGACTGGACGCCGAGGAATTCGATGTTCGCTGTGAACAGCTGGAAGATCGGGATCAAAAACGCCACACCGGGGAAATACGAGATCACGAGCACGACTAACAACAACGGCGTGCGTCCCGGAAAATCGTATCGACCGAAGACGTAGCCGGCGATGCTGCCGACGAAGAGCACGACGATCGTCGTCAGCGTGGCGATGATGGCGCTGTTCAGCATGTAGATGTGGAAGGGGATCGTCTCGAACACCTCGACGAATACGCTCGGATGAAAGCCCTTCGGGAGCAGTCCCATATCTACGATCGATCGGTTCGGTGTCACGGCGATCACGAACAGCCAGTAGAACGGAAACAGTGACGCGAGCAGAAAGAATGCGGTCACGACGTACAGGAGCACGCGGTAGGCCGACTCTGGGCGTTCGATGGCTCGCCGTGCGTACTGCTGGATGAGGTTTCGCTCCGTGTCTTCGTTGTCTTCTCGCATCAGACACCAAGCCCCCCACCTTCCTCGCCACGGAACTGGACGAGATAGATCAGTAACAGCAGCCCGATAGCGATCGCTACGAGAAACGCGATTGCTGCCGCCGAGCCGTAGCGGTGGGCGTTCCACGTCGTCACGACGAGACAGCTCACTGTCGGCACCGTGTTACAGCTAGCGACCGTCTCGACGACGCCGTACACTTTGAGCGCCGCGATCGTCCGAAAGAGCAAGGCGACGAGGAGCGCGGGTAACACCAAGGGGAACGTGATCGTCCGGAAGCGCTGCAATCGTGAAGCTCCCTCGACTTTGGCTACCTCGTACAGCGACCGATCGATGCTCTGGAGTCCGGCGAGGATCAACAACGCCATGAACGCCGACTGCTTCCAGATGTCAGCGAGGATACTGATCAACAGCGCGTCCTGACTGTTCGCTAGCGGCGAGGCGGAAATGAGTCCGAGATCGTTCAGCGGACCGACTGCGAAGCCGATCGAGGGCTGGAACATGAGATAGAAGATCATCCCCTGGATCACGATCGGAACGGCCCACGGAAGGATCATGGCGACGCGGGCAAAGCGCCGGCCGCGAAAGCGCTGATCGAGTACCAGCGCCATCGCAAAGCCCAAGATCGTCTCCATCACGACCGCACCGAGCGTAAATAGGAGCGTTACGGGTACGGCACTCCGAAAGGGCCGACTCAGATCGAAGAAGGGCCGTCTGAGAATCGGGTTCGCTCTGCCAGTTAGTAGATCGATGTAGTTCTGTAGCCCGACGAAGCCCCCGACGAGATCAGGACTCAGTACGTTGTCGGCGTGCAATGAGAGGTTCGCCGTGTACAACAGCGGCCAGATCGCCATCGATCCCAACACGAGCAACACTGGGAGCAACATGAGATAGACGAACTGGGTTTCGCTCAGGCGTTCGATACGATCTAAAACGACGAGATCAAGCCGGTAGCTCGGTCGCCGTGTGTCCATCGATGATCTGTTTTCAATTGTCATAGCTCACACTGATCCTTCAATCCGTTCGAGTCGGTTCGCAAGCCGCTCCATTCCCGCCTCCGGTGTGGTGTCACCCATGATGACCCCGTTTGCCTCTTGGGCAACGACCTGTGACTGCTCGGGCCAGATCGCCGTTGCTGGTCTGGCGAGCGAGTGCTCGCTGGCGTACGTGAGCGTCTCCACGTACCGTCCCATGATCGACACGTCGGTCGCGCTGGCGAGCACGTCCGGGATTGGCGGGATATGACCGATAAGCGAGAAGTTTGCGAGCTGGAACGACTCGGTCGTGAGTGCTTGGAGAAACTCGACACAGGCGTCGAGATGGTCGGTCTCGGGGTTCACTGCGTAGTTCCAGCCACCGAGTGCCGCGATCGATCCACCGGTGCCGGGATATGTTCCGTTGCCGTCGGGAACGCCGTACGGAATCGGCATCACGCCCATCGACTTGCCGAGGACATCGCTGGCACCGTTGATGTTGATCGAGTACGGCCAGTTGCGCAGCGCGACCGCGTTGCCCTGCGTGAACGGTCGCATCGACGGCGAGAGTCCCCATTGGAAGGCGTCGGTCGAGGTGATTTCTCCCGTGAATCCGTCGAGGGTGTCGGGTGCGTCCGTTCCGTGGATGAACGTCCGAGCCATCCGGAGCGAGTCGAGTACGGGTTTTTCGGTGACCGTTACCGGTCGATCACCGATCGTGTAGAGGTTTTCCTCAGGATTGCCGAAATACGCACCGCCCCACGAACTCAGAAACTCGTTGAACACACAACAAGCGAGTTGCAGTTCGGAGGCGGCCTGCCAGTTGAAGCCGTACTCGACGTCGGATTGCTCGTATACGTCCGTTATTTCGGCCGCGAACCGCTTCCAGGAGAGCGGATCGGTCGCGTGCTGTTGCCAGTCGTAGCCAGCGCTTTCGACGAGATCACGCCGATACTGGATCGTCGGCAGATCGGGATACAGCGGTACGGCATAGAGGTTTCCGTCGTCACCGGTTGCCGACTGGACGCTCTGGGTGACGTACCGCTCTCGGATCCGGGCGAGTGTCTCAGCAGGGAGCACGTCGTCCAAACTCAACAGCTGTTCCCTAACGACGAACGGTCGGATCCACCCCACGTCACAAACCAACAGATCTGGGGTAGAAAGTCCAGCCGACAGCCACTGCTGATACTGGGCGAGTGAGTCGTCGGTCGTCTGGCCCGGACTCGCCATCTCGATGTGGATGTTCTCGGACATGCCCGCGTCGTGGAGGTTTCGGGTGACCTTCGAAGCGGCGTTACGCCATTCGTCGGGTGCGGTTATCTGGATCGTTGTCCCGTTCGATCCGTTCGACGTTTCTCCCCACCCCAAACAGCCAGCCAGACTGACGATTCCACCTGCACCGACTGTTCTGAGGAGCGCCCGCCGATCGACCGAACGGACCCCCCGGTGTGAACGTTCGCTCATCGTGTTGGGGTAGTCGGCTCTGAGACGATGTCGTGTGCGATCGCCTCACCCGTTGCGGTCTCAAAGAGGTGCACGCTCGTCCGATCGAAGACGATTTCGACGGATTCTCCTTCTTCGACCGCCGACTCGGAGGGAGCGCTCATCAGGAATTGCGACCGCCCCACGGTCTCATCGGCGTCGGCCCAGTCTCCACTCGTGGCTTCTTCGAGGCCGGCGTCCAAATAGACGAAGATCTTCTCTCCAATCGGTTCGAGCACGTCGACCGTCGCGTCGATCGGTTCAGTACGCTCCAGCGGTTCGGCGTCGGCAAAGTAGATGTCTTCGGGACGAACTCCGAGAGTAACGTCGGTCACGCCGTCGTAATCAGCGTCGCTGAGATCAATACGCAGGTTCTCAGAGACGAACTGTGCTCCGTCGATCGAGCCCGCAACGAAGTTCATCGACGGGGACCCGATGAAGCCGGCGACGAACTGATTGGCTGGTTCGTTATAACAGGTCAGCGGCGGGGCGATCTGTTGGAGTTTTCCGTCGTTGATCACCGCAACGCGGTCGGACATCGTCATCGCTTCCTCTTGGTCGTGGGTGACGTAGATCGTCGTCACGTCCAGTTTGCGCTGGAGCTGCTGGAGTTCCGTGCGCATGTGCACACGCAGCTTCGCATCCAAGTTGGCGAGTGGCTCGTCCATCAGAAAGACCGATGGGTTGCGAACGATCGCACGCCCGATAGCGACCCGCTGGCGCTGCCCACCGGACAGCTCGCTTGGGCTGCGCGTGAGTAGTCCTTCGAGTTGGAGCGTCTCGGCAGCTTCGTTCACCCGCCGCTCGATCTCTTCTGGGTCTGTGTTCCGGATTCGGAGTCCGTAGCTGATGTTCTTATACACGTTCATATGAGGAAACAGCGCGATGTTTTGGAAGACCATCGCAAGATCCCGGTCCTTCGGCGGAAGATCGGTCACGTCCTCATCGTCGATGAACACCTTTCCCTCACTGGGAATCGTCAATCCTCCGATCATCTCAAGCGTTGTGGATTTCCCACAGCCGGAGGGACCAACGAGCGAGATGAACTCACTGTCAGCAATATCAAGGTCGATCCTCTCAACTGCGACGACATCGTCGTACTGTTTGGTAACTGTTGCTAAACGAAGCGATCCCATACTGTTTTACAGTCTCTATTACATCATAAATAGGTGTTGGTTATTAGGAGTAATACTATTTGAAACACATCATTTGAGGCGGATCATATTGACGCGGACGGCACCGTCACGGACCACAAGACAGAGGTCCTGTCTGTTGCCGCTCGCTCCGTTCAGCGGGACTGAGTGGCTCGCGTACTCGTACTTATCATCAGTTGACGGTATGGACGTACTGCCGAGCATCCGGCCGGATGGAGATCCATGACGAAGTTCGATCGTCGCTTCTCCGGATTCCAGGCGAGCGACCGAAACGGTTGCTTCGGTCGGTTTGCTTCGGAGATCGACATCGACGAACGACACCCATGATCCATCGGACATGCCAACGACCGTTCCCTCCGCTCGTGACCGATCGAGTAGTTCGATTTTCGACCACGACCAGTCGTCAGCGTCGACTGCCCGCGTCTCCTTGGATAGATCGCGCGGTGGAATCCGATCGCCATCGACTCGGAGTGATCCGCGTAGCCGGATGTCGTCGGAGGCCGAGCCGACGAGCACCGCGTGGGTTGCCCGTTCAACGATCCGTTTTCGTCGCGTCACGTCCCAACAGGAGAACGCGCTGTGATCGATAGAGTGTTCGACAGTTGTGCTCTCGTCGGGAGCGAGGTGAATCCGCTCGAATCCGCGGAGAACACGATCCGGCCGTCGAGTTCGGGAGTGGCGCTGTGTGGTGTAGATCTGGACCACTTCGTCGGCGGCCATCGATCCAGTGTTGGTTACCCGAACCGTGATGGTCGCGTTGTCGTCCGAATCGAGCGTTCCCCGTGGGGAAACGCGTAGATTCTCATACTCGAAGCTGCTGTATGAGCGTCCGTGACCGAACGCGTACAGTGGATCCTCTTGTCCGTAGCGGTAGGTCATCCCCGCTTTGGCGATGTTGTACTCTGTTATGTCCGGGAGTTGCTCGACTGAGCGCGGCCATGTCTGGGGCAACCGACCGCCGGGAGAAACGTCTCCGACCAACACATCGGCCACTGCACGACCGGTTTCCTGCCCAGCGTGGCTTGTCCATAGGATCGAAGGAAGCTGTTTTTCCACCCCAGTGCGAACGGGATAGCTGCTTTCGATGACCAACACGGTGTGTGGCTGGGCGTCAACCACGTGCTCAAGAAGGTCCCGTTGGGACGGCGCAATGGCGAGTGTTTCGCGGTCTCGCGTTTCACGGCCGCCTATCAGGGGATGTGTGCCGACTACTACGACGGCAATGTCCTCGTCGGTCGCGGCTTCGACCGCCGTCTCGACGCCGTCGCGGCGCACCTCGCGGACGAATCGGGCGGCGTCGGACTGTCGTTCAGCGCTGGCGTGAAGCGCCCCGTCCATGATCGCCACGTACTGCTCACTACTCCGGTGTCGAAGCAGTACCCCGTCGTCAACATCAATGAACTCGAAGGTCTCTTGAACCATTTCCCACCCAGCGGGCCGCTCCGCAGAGTTGACGAGCTGATCGTCATCGACGGTCACGTACCGATCGTTCGCCGTCGCCTGGAGCGTCCACGCGGTTTCCGTCCATTGTACGGCTTCGAACAGTTGAACGCTAGGGGTGTCGGTACCGTTGAGTCTGAGAACGCCGCCGCCTTTGCCGACGCCGGCTGTGACGTACTTATCCGAGGAGCGTTCCCGAAGCGCGATCTGATCGGCACCGACGGCGGTGTGAATCTGCTCCGCCCCAAACCGGTCACGCAACCCGTCTACGGGGGTGCTCCGGTACGGCATCGTTCCGCTGTACCAGTCCTCAAACACCCTATCTGAAAGTGGACCGAGAACGGCAACACTGTCATCCTCCGAGACCGGAAGCACTGCGGGATCATTTTTCAGGAGAACGGTCTGTTTGCGTGCTGCCTCCCGAGCGAGTTCTTGATGCGCGGGCCGTCCGATGACTTCCTCGGTGAGATCTGCGTAGGGATCCTCCGACGGCGGCAAGAACTCCCCGAGCAGCGACCGAACCCGCAGGACGTGTCTGACTGCTTCATCGAGGTCTCTGTGGTTCAGGTCTCCGTTTTCCAGTGCGCCGAGTATCGCGTCAGTCGTGATCGAACTGTCAGACCCGTTCTCGGTGAAGCTATCTAATCCCGCGCGCAGTGCATGCGCACGGGCTGTCTCCTTCGATTCAAAGTACTCCTGAGCGCCGGTCAGGTTCATCGGTGCCCACGCGTCACTGACGTTCAACACCGATCCGCTGTCGGGTGCCCATTCCCGAACGAATCGGTTCAGCAACGGTGACACTGTCATTGGTCGCCCGTTGACACGGTTGTACGACGCCATCACTCCGACAGCGTTGCCCGCCTCGATCGGTGGACGGAAGAACTGAAGATAGTACTCGTGCAACAGTCGAGGCGGCAGTTCGGCGTTGGTGGTCGTCCTGTCCGTCTCGTTGTTGTATCCGATGAAGTGTTTGAGCACCGGGGCTGTTTTGAGATACTCCGGATCGTCTCCGGCGAGACCGCTTGTATACGCTGTCGCAATCTCCCCGCTTACCAGTGGATCTTCCGAATACCCTTCTTCGTTTCGGCCCCACCGGGGATCTCGGAGCGGATCGACCGTCGGAGACCAGACGTTGAGGCCGACGCCACCAGAACTCGCATTGTGTTTTCCCCGGACTTCATCACCCACCGCACTGCCGACGCGCTCAATCAGTTCCGGATCCCACGTACTCCCGAGACCGATGGCTTGAGGAAAGACAGTCGCTTCTCCGAGCCACGCAACCCCGTGCAGCGCCTCCGTTCCGGTCCGAAACGAATCGAGGTTGACCCTCGGAATCGGCGGCTGGTACTGGTGTAATAACGACACTTTCTCCTCGGTAGAGAGTCGCTCAACCAGAGCATCGACGCGTTCGTTTCTCTGTTCTGTGCCGCGAGATGGTTGCGCTTCCGTACTCTCTTTAGGGGCTGCATTCACAGTCCCTGTCAGTGCCAGACCCGTTCCGACACCGATGGCTGCGAGCAAGTTTCTACGAGTCGTATCCATCATCTTTCGAAACTCTACCAATGAGTGGTATTGAATAAATAAAAACATACCGCAGGAGTAACTGGTTCGGTTGTGCATCCCCGTTCTATTTTGCAGAATACTGATTGAAGCGTGTTCCCAACTATCGTATCATAGACGCTACGAACGACAATGTGATTACAAGCGTACTTCCGTAATAAACTATGACGGTTTCCCTGATCGAGAGCGCTGCTGAAAACGGTCATTCACACCTCATTCCTGAGAATATATCGATTGTAGTGAGGCACTCTTCTATCGGGATGTTTTAGAAAACGCTGTTCTCCATCTTGGAATGTTAGTTATAACGATTGTGAATTCTAGAATCAATGGGGGGATGGATGAACGAATCGTCGACTAAAATACGGACCTTATCGGTCCGGATGAACGAGCGTCATTGGGTCCTCAGTTTCCGCATCGAAGGGGAGAAGGCTGACTTCGAACGACGTTTCTACCGGTTGAACCTGGTGTTCCTCATGCGGATCGATCGGCGTTCCGCCGACACCGGAGACGCGGTGATCGAGGTTGACCGCGATCGACCCTCTGTCTTCGAGTTCGTACTCGTGGGTAGCTGCTGCTACGTTCGAAAAGCGATTGCAGCTCACGTTTATCGGCTCCGCTCCGCGGGCGAGTAGTCCATTTTCTTCGTCGGTGAGCGCCACCCATCGGGTGTCGGTTTTGTTGCCGTTGTCCGTCGGCGGAAGGTAGGGCACATACTGGTCGGCAACCGTTCCAGCGTAGTGACCGATGTCGACACCGGTTTTCCGATCAGGAAACGTTTCTTGTGGCCCTCTGCCGTACCACTCGATATCCGCAAAGCGACTCGGTAGCTCCAGTTGCACCCCAACTTTGGGAAGATACCCGGTTACGATGGCTTTCAGTTCGTCGTTCGGGATGGCGTCGACGGCGATCGTGACGGCACCGTTGCCGAAGATCTGGTACTGGTAGGTCGTCTCGAACCCCGCAGACGATCCGTTCACTTCATTTCCGCGTGCGAAACTCTCTATGTCGATCTGTGCGTGCTCGTTCGTTCGTGAGACATCCACGGATTCGATCTCGTGATTGAGAGTATTGAGTCCGGCTGTCCGCCAGGCCGTCGCCTGTTCGCCGTTCCACTCTTGGGCGTCGTTCATAAGCGGGGCACGCCACGCGTTAAACAACGGTCCCCGATCGAGGATTTCAGTTCCCTCGTAACGCATCGACGTGAGTGTTCCCGCCGGTTTGTCGATCTCGTATTCGAAGTTCGTTCCTGTGACGGTTACCGCCGCTTCTGTTTCGGACACGCGTGGCGGCTGTCCGGCACTGAGCGGCGCTCGCTCCGGACGATCGACCGGTATCTCGAACTGTTCACGAGCGACCTCGTGGCCCGCATCGGCGTAGTCGGTCGCTTCGGGCTGTTGAAACGAAAGGTGCAACCAGTACTCCATTCCAGGCGCGGGATCGGTCGGTCGCTCGAACGGCACCCGAACCGGTTGTGTCTCTCCCGGCTCGATGTCAAGCTCCAACTCTCCCGACTGGACCGTCTCGTCAGCAACCAGCGTCCACTGACAGTCGAGTTCGTTCACGTTCGTGAACTGGTGGTGATTGGTGACGTACAGTTTCCCTGTAGATAGATCTTGAGGCTCGGCTTTCACCGGCTGATGGCTGTGCTTGAGCTGCCAGAGTTCGGGTTGTGGTTCGCGATCGGACCAGACCATCCCGTTGAGACAGAACGGATCCTCATCATAGAATTGGTAGCGCACCTGTTCCCCATCATCGGTGGTCGTGCGTGTGAGATCCTGGTTTACCCAGTCCCAGATGAAGCCGCCGTGGAGACTTTTATCGCGTAACAGCGTCCCAAAGGAGTAATCGAGAATCGCCGCGTCAGGATCGGCCGTCTGTACCTCGTCGACTGATAGCGCGCGATCGAACACGCGAACGGAATCGATCGTTACGGACGGCTCGGATCGGCCCTCGTGATCAGCCGTTCCGATCCGAACCGCTCCGCCGTTGTCGATCTGCTCCGGTGATCGATCGGTTTCGGTAATCAGCTCGCCGTTGAAGTACAACTGAAGACGATCTTCCTGACAGACACCGACGAGCGTGTGCCATCCTTCCTCGCTCGCCGCTGTCAGCGGTGATCCGACGGCTGAACGGTCACCGACGCTGAACGCTGGCCGACGACCGGGCTTGAGAGACAGCGCGTACTGTCCATCGTTCGAAACGAGATCGATGCTCGTTTTCGGATGGATCTCTGCAAACGAAACAGCGATCGAAAAGCCCGGGGAGGTAAAACTGAGTGCGTCCGTGTCCTCGACATCAACGTGATCGTCGCCACGAACGGTGATGCTCCCGTCCGTTCGTCCGGTGTCGACGGTTGGCGATCCGACAAGGACGCCGTCGTGACCGGTCCCGGATCCATCGCGGGCGCGTCTAACCGTCGGCTGGATGTGATTTGCCCACATTCGGTGGACCAGTCCGAGACTGCTTCCCATAGCGTGGTTGTACTCTCCCATCACGACCGGTCGGTTCCCGTTACCGGGCGAACCGTCGCCACTGGACCGGTCTCCGAATCGCGGGCTGTCGCTGACATCAGCCCCTTCGGCTAACCCTAACAACGTGTCGAGTTCGATGTACCGGGGACCGAGCATGTCAGCAAATTCGATGTCCCAGCCGCCACTGTTCGGTTGGTGATACAGCAGTCGATTCGGTGCCAACTCGGGCGCTTCGACGGTTCCGTCGAATGATTCGACTGGTTCGGGGGCGAGTCGAGTTGCGTCTGCGGTGCTGTCGGGAATCGTCGGGTCGTCGGCACCGATCGCCAGCGCGGCCATGTTGATGTGTTCGGCCGCTGTTCCGGCCTCGTTACCTGTCGACCACGAGAACACCGAGGCGTGATTGCGGTCACGTAGCACCATTCGCCGGAACCGAGAAACGGCCTGTTCGTGGTACGCGTCGGTTTCAGCGAGAATACCCTCCCACCAGTGCGTTTCACAACAGGCTTCATCCATCACGTAAATGCCGTACTCATCAGCGAGCCGGAGAAACGTCGGATCGTTCGGATAATGGGACGTTCGAACGGCGTTGACGTTGAACCGCTTCATCAGCTCGATGTCGGCACGCATCGTTTCGAGGGGCATTGTTCGACCGGTTTCGGGGTCGGTTTCGTGGCGGTTCGTGCCGCGCAGATTCACCGGTTCGCCGTTAACCAACACCTGCCCACCGGGACCGCCACGGCTGGCTTCGTACGTTCGGAACCCCACCTTGTCGAGCAACACTTCTATCGTTTGTCCGCGCTCAGAAATCAGTTCGAGCACGAGCGTGTACAGGGTCGGCTGCTCGGCGGACCACTGCTCTGGACGGCTGATTGTGCGTTCCATACTCACGACTCCGCCGTCGGAGTCTATCGTTGTCTGACCGACCAGCTCTGCTTTCGTTCCGTCGCCGTCCGGCTCGTGGAGCGAGGCACGGATCGAATACGTGTCTCCTACAGCGTCGGCGTAGTTCGCTACCTCTGCGTCGATCCGTAAGTGTCCGTCTCGGTATTCGTCGTCCAGTCCGGACTCGACGGCGAAATCTCGAACGTGGACGGACGGTGTCGAGAACAGGTACACATCCCGGTAGATCCCGGCGTACCGGAACATGTCGATCGCTTCGAGCGCTTCTCCATCGGAAAATCGGTACACCTGCACCGTGATCTCGTGTTCGCTGCCGGGGGTGATGTGCTCGGTGATGTCAAACTCTCCCGGCGTCATCGATCCCTGCTGGAAGCCCACGTACTGATCGTCTATCCACACGAAATACGCCTGTTTGACGCCAGCAAAGTGGACGAATACGCGTCGATTGTCCCAATCAGCCGGAACACGGAACTCTCTCTGATACGTGCCTGTCGGATTCACGTCGGGAATGTCGACGCTGCCATCGCTTGGAACCAGATCACCCTCCAGCTGTGGTTCATACCGCGTCCACGTCTCTCGCCAGTTGGCGTAGATCTGCTGGTCGTAACCGTCGATCTGCCACGGACGGGGGACGGTAGTGGTCTCCCAGTCGGTGTCGGTGTGTGTCGCCGGTCTCTGATCCGGTCGCTCATAAAAGGAGAAGCGCCACTCCCCGTTCAACAGTGTACAGTACTCCGATTCGGTGAACCGATCAGCGAGCGAGGTGAATCGCTCGTCCGATCGGCGGGCCGTCTCGACGGAATCATACGGTATCGTCGCCGTGGCGTGGGTCGGCTCGCGGTGTTGTTCGAACACCGAGGGTGTCTCGATGTACGCGGCGAGGTTGGTGATCCGACCGGGTCCGCCGGTTTCCGTCGATGGTGCGAGTGGACTGTCCGCTCCGGCCACCGTCTCCGTGGCCCACGCCGTCGATACAAGTGCGGTCCCCCCTGTCATCTGAAGAAACCGTCTGCGCGTCGTCGTGTAATCCGTCTCCGGTGTGGATGTCTCGTTCTCACTCATTGTCCTTACGGTTATCGTTAGCGAATGGTATTGTACTACAATGAGATTAATACTTTTCCATACTATCAAAAAACACTGGAATGCTATCCTGATGCGATGATTCACTCCCCAACGAGACACAAAACGGAGTCGGTAACACAGTTGAACACTGTGCTTCAACTGTTTAGTATACGAGAACGAACTGATGATCCCGTCTGACGCCTGAAACGCCTCTCAGAACGCTTTCTAGACGGACAGACGAGATTATATCAGGGAGCAGAAACACTGTGACCGGTCGTGTTCGTTCTCAGTGCAGGAACAGAACACCTCTGTTATTACTCTCGACGGACGACGTGACAGTTTCGACACCGAGCCTCGTAGGACTCTTCTGCAGCAACCATGATCGTCGGCTCATCGTAGTGGGCGGGTTTGCCGTCGATGAGTCGTTGGTTGCGTGTTGCGGGTTCACCACATTGGGTACAGATCGCTTGGAGTTTGTCGACGTATTCCGCGAGCGTCATGAGTTGCGCAAGCGGTTCAAACGGTTCGGCACGGAACGTTTGGTCTGTCCCGCTGACGATGACACGGCGACCGTCGTCAGCGAGGCGTTTGCAGATCGAAACCAGTTCTTTCGAAAAGAAGTTCGCTTCGTCGAGGGCGACGACTTCTTCGCCGTCGAGTGAGGCAAGGATTCGCTGTGGCTGTTCCTCATCGACTACTGTCGCGTTCCACGTCGCTCCCGTGTGAGTTCCGATCGTCGTCTCGCCGTAACGACCGTCGACGGCTGGTGTAAAGACGGCGACTGACTGTCCAGCGATTTCGGCCCGTCGTATCCGACGGAGTAGCTCCTCGGTTTTCCCCGAGAACATACAACCAGTGATTACCTCCACCCACCCGCTGTTCGTGATGGCGTTCATACCGGGCAGGCGGCAGGCGACAGTAAAAAGCTGTCGTCACTGATTGACGCCATCTTCGGAACGCTTCGGACGTTCGTCGGTGCCAGTTCCGGCTGTGTTTCCCATCCCACTCAAACACGTAGTACGTATCAGGGCTACTCGTTATTGTTGTATTAATTTTATAACTAAAGATAGGAATAGCAAAATTATATTTTCATCAAACAGCAGGAATTCGTCTGTAGAAACGTTGTGAAGAGGCAATAATGTGTGATGTATTGTTTCATCATTCTCTATGGTTTCGAAATGTCGGGATATCAACACCGCTGCAGGTCAATACAGCCTTCGACTTCACATCTCGGATCACTGATTGTTTTCGCCGTCTCGTTTCGCTCGAAAAACTGGAAAGATATTCGAGGTAACTGTTCCATTACAACCGTACCGGTGTCACGTGAACCTGATACCAGCGATTCGTTGTACCGGACGGCAACTTCCAGATATATATCGAATTTGGATCAGTCACCACAATCGTTAAGTTATTCTCTCCTAAATGAACGAGTGAATGACAGACGGTGTAGAGGATGATTCCTGTCGAATGGTAGATTCATCGATGATGAGTCGCCGGTCCTTCATGGGTGGCGTCGCCGCGCTCGCTGCGTCGGCGTACTCCCTGTCTGTTCCGGACGACGTCGCTGCACAGGTGACGGACGGTGACGATTCGGCTACGCAGACGGTTACCTCGCCAGACGGCCGTATAACAGTCACAGTCAACGCTTCGGAGGGAGGGTTGCACTACCGTGTTGTACACGACGAAACCACAGTTGTCGCGGATTCCGCGCTTGGGTTCGAGTTCCAAAACCAAGCACCATTTCGTGACGGACTCACCGTTACTGGGAGCGAACGCTCAACGGTAGATAAAACGTGGACGCCCGTGTGGGACCGGTACGACGAGATTCGTGAGCAGTACAACGAACTTCGGATTGGACTCGAAGAGCGCGAACAACCAGGACGGGCCGGAACGCTTGCGGTGCGTGTGTTCGACGATGGACTCGGGTTCCGATTCGTCTTTAGTGACACCTTCGGTGACCCCTTCGTCATCACCAGCGAACGCACGGAGTACAATTTCGCTGGTGATTACACCTCATGGTGGATTCCAAACGATTACAACAACTTCGAGGTGGAGTATGAACAGACGTCGCTGAGCGACGTTTCTTCGACGCTCGAAACGGAATGGGGTGGGGAGTTCGACGGCGTGCATACTCCGATGACGATGCGGATGAACGAGGACCGCTACGTCAGCGTCCACGAGGCGGCTCTCGACGATTACGCGTCGCTTGCTCTCACGCCGACCGATGGGACCGGCTTTGAATCCACGTTGGCACCCCTGCCAGACGGCACGAAAGTGTCTGCCTCCGCACCACATATGACGCCGTGGCGAACCATCCAGATCGGCACTCGGCCAGGGGCTCTCATTGAGTCGAACCTGATCGTCAACCTCAATGAAGCGTACAGCGACGGCGTGTTTTCTGCGGGAACCGATTGGATCGAGCCACAGAAATTCATTGGCGTTTGGTGGCTGATGATCACCGGCCGCGCCGATTGGGAGTATCAGGGATCACACACCGGTAACCACGGTGCACAGACCGGCCGGGCAAAACAGTACATGGATTTCGCCAGCGAACACGGCATTCCCGGCGTACTCATTGAAGGGTGGAACCAAGGATGGTCAAGTTATCCCGGCGACGGAAGTGAATTCGATTTCACTTCCTCGTATCCGGACTTTGATCTCCAAGCGGTAACCAGCTACGGGCCGCGTCTCGATCCCCCGACCCAGATGACGATGCACAACGAAACAGCCGGGGACTTTCAGACCTACGAATCCCAACTTGACGCGGCGTTCAGCTTGTACGACGACCTCGGTGTCCGGACTATCAAAAACGGATACGTCGCTGACAGCGGAGATCTGGCTGGTGAGGGCCACAACCATCACAACCAGATGTTGGTCAACCATCATACGCTCGTCGCTGAAACGGCGGCGGCGAATCGACAACTGCTCGATATGCACGAGCCGATCCATCCGACCGGTCGTCGACGAACGTATCCGAATCTCATGACTCGGGAAGGCGTGAAAGGACAAGAGTACGACTCGTTCGGCTCCATCAGCCCTGGACATCACGTGACATTCCCCTTCACACGGATGCTCGGCGGTCCTGTGGAGTTTACTCCGGGAATCTTCGACATGGAATCGGGATCCGGCGGCATCGAAACGACACGCGCAAAGCAATTGGCGATGTATCCGACGTACTTCAGCGGACTCCAGATGGTCGCGGATCTGCCGAGTTCGTATTTAGCTGACCAGCCAGCTACCCTGAGTGTCGGCAGTGTAACACAAGCGGAACACGGCGACCGTCACGGCTTTTCGACTGCCGCGCGATGGGGCAACGCACAGGGCGAGGCGTACGTTCCTGTCGATCCGAACGTCGCTGCCGGATCAACAGTCTCCTGGACCGTCGAGGCAGTCGACAGGGCCGGCGATTACGAGCTTCATCTCCGGTACGCTAGTGATGCAGACAACAACGCTGTTCCGGCAGACACCGACCGGACGGCGACCGTAACGGTCAACGGAGCCGCCAGTACCCAGATCAGTGTTCCGTCCACCGACTACTGGGATGTCTGGGAGACGGTTTCGACGACGGTGTCTCTGGAGTCCGGCGACAATGAGATCACTGTGACGATAACTGAAGAGGATACCGGCGGCTTTAACCTCGACGCCATCGCAGTCACGGAAACAGGCGTAGCGATGCCGGAACCAACACAGGATCCGATCCGCGGTCCGACGGTTCCGGAATTCCAGTTCATCGAGGACGTACCGGCAGCGGGGTGGGACGATACGCGCGTACTCGATGCCTCGATTGGGGAATATATGATAACTGCCCGACAGAAGGGTGATGAGTGGTACGTCGGTGTGATGACCGATGAAAACGGTCGCGCACTTGATGTACCTCTTGATTTCCTTTCTCCCGGTGCACGTGGCTCCACGGAAAGCGCGGGTGGGCCGGATGAGGCGGCTGCGGGTCCAAAATACGTTGCCGAAATCTACTCCGACGGCATTGACGCTGCGTTTGGTGCGAACCACTCGGATGTCCGCGTCGATACGGCCATTGTTGATCCGAGCACAACGGTGGTGGCGTCGATGATCGAGTCGGGCGGTACCGCTATCCGTCTTCGTCCGGCCCGAGGGTCTGACATTGCTGAGTTGCCGGTCTATGAACAGCCGGTTCAGGACATCACCGTCTCCATCGCCAGCGAAACGTTTGTTCAAGAACCGTTTGTTACGGCTACGGGATCCAACAGCGGTGCGTACATCGGCGGGACCACCATCGAGTTGATCGTAGACGGCGATCAGGAAGCAAGCGCGAACGTTCGCTATCCACCGCAGTCCTCTGATCGAACCTATTCATCTACCTACACCATCGACACGCCGGGGACGTACGACGTAACCGTGCGAACGGCCGATGGAACCTCGCTGGCCACGAAAACCGTACGGGTCAAACCGCCGGAAGTCGTCGCATCGCTCTCTGATCCGGCAGATGACGACGACGGGCCTGGCAACTACACCTATCCAACTGCCGATGCGTTCGAATCCGGAGCGTTCGATCTGCGATCGTTCACAGTCGAACAGACACCGAGTCGTTACGAATTCACGTTCGGGGTCACGAACCTCTACAATGCTTTCGGAAGCGACCGCGGATTCTCTCCGCAGATGTTCGTTCTCTGGGTGCGCGATCCCATCAAAGACGGTGGCTCGAAAAACAGCCTCGATGATCTGCAGGCCACCGTTTCCTTCGAACAGCCATGGCATTACCGCGTCGAAATCAGCGGTTTCACAAAGAGTGTCGTGGACGCGACGGGCACTCAAGTGACCGGTGACGCGGGCAACACTGTTGATCTGCACGAAACTGTTGATACATCGGCCGGCACCGTTACGCTGACCCTCGACCGTGCCGCTTTCGACGGCGTCGACGCCACGGAACTCGAAGTCGTTCCGATGGTGCAGTGTGAAGATCGGGGGACGTTACGTCCAGTCGCGGAACAGCACGCCGAATACGTCTTTGGTGGTGCTGCGTCCGGCGCGGTCGACACGGCACCACGAGTCATGGACGTGATTGTCTCTGGCGACACCTCCCAAGCGGAGGCGCTCAACTACACCACTGAACAACAGGCGTCGCTCCCGTTCATTTCAATGAAATAACTACTGGTTCAGAAAACTGAAATGTAAGGAAATTATAAATATTTTTGAAATATGTATAGTTTAACTATTCTGAGTGTCTACATTTATATATTTATTAAATTAATACCTAATTATATTTTGAATAAGTATTTAGAAAAATTATTAATTGTATTTCTATTTTTCTGTAGCCACTGTGGTTTTACTCCAATACGGGCGTACTGATGCTAAACTGGGAGATTACATAATCTCATACTCATCCACTATCCAAATGATTATACTAGATTTAATTCTAATACATTTTTCATTTTATAATACGAAAGATTAATATGTATGCAACAATAGTATTTTATATGGAAGACACAAGATCACCACATTCGTGTTACCCGTCGGTGAATGGACTAAACAGTTGCTATCCAGCCTTGTTCAGAATACCAACCACCATCAAAAGATGTCATCAAATAACTAGTTTAGAAAATGTCACTATCACATGAGAAGCCCTTGGAGGGCTACGCACGAAACATCGGTGGAAGTGCCGGGAAAGGGACTCACGGTGGTACAGCGGTCCAACGGCCGGCGGGAATGCCGACGAGAGACGACGCGACAGACATCGTGTCGACAGCTAGTGGATTGAAAGACGCTGTTGGTACCGATAACGCCATAGTCTACATCGATGACACGATAACGTTGCAGACGACGAAGCCGATATCTATTGGCTCAGGAGTTCAACTGGTCGGTGGCTTCTGCGATCCGACTGTTCCTGGCCGGGGACCCGTTATTGAACGAGACACCTATGAGAACACCTCAAACAAGACTGAGAACCCGACGTTCATATCGCGGTACAATGACAACCCCCCCACTCTTTGGGGAATTTCGATGCGCGGGCCGAACACGGATCAAGAATACTTCAAGCCAGCCGATTTAAATGATCGAGTGTCGACAGGGATCTGGTCTCTCGATACGTCGGGAACGTTCGAGGCGATCGGCTGTGAGTTCTGGGGTTGGACTCTTGCCGGGATCGCACTCGGTGCCACGAACAGCGAGACGGACGCTGATGTTATTCGATGTACGTTTCACTCGAATCTCATGGCGGGATACGGGTACGGTATCGAACAGTACAACGGTCACCTGTGGTGTGATCGGTCGTTCTACAATCGAAACCGGCATGGCATCTCCGGATTCGGTTATCCGTCGGAATCGTGGGTGCTGACGGAATCCGTCATTGGTCCGGATTGGATAAGCCACGCGATGGACATGCACCGTCTCATTCAGAACCGATCAGCGGAGTGGATCGACAAGCAGGGCTACGAACGCGATTGTGGTGGCGAGTATATCCACGTACGAGATTGTACGTTCATGAATACGAGGAGTATGCTGGGCGGCGGCGTCGAGGGGATCGTTCAGCGGGGCATCTCGGTTGAAGGCGATGAAGTGTGGGGATGTGACTTCTGGCACCCATCGCGCCCGGTGGCACCTGGTGATCGAGACGACGCCTACCGTGTAGAGGCGCGTGATTCGTGGGAGAAGTTCGATGCTCATGACAATGCGTTTGGTGGACCGAACACGGGCTTTGGCGCACCTCGGGCAACGGTTCCCGGAGAAACCGGAACAGTCGAACTCGATCACAGGTGGCGCACTATCACGCTCGATGACACGTATCGAGATCCGGTGGTGTTTATGAAACCAGTGACCGAACGCGGAACGCAACCGTGTCATACTCGTCTTCGAAACGTCGGATCAGACAGCTTCGATGTTCGGCTCGAAGAATGGGAGTATCTTAATGACGCACACGTTGTAGAACACGCTTCTTTTATTGTTTTGGAACGCGGCACGTATCGAGCGAGCACGGGGAAGCAGGTCGTGGTCGGAAGAACTCGAACCGATACAACGTTCGAATCAGTCTCGTTCGATTCCGATTTCAGCGATTCTCCAGTCGTACTTTCTCAATCACAAACCCACAACGGTTCGGATGCGATCGTCACCCGCAACAGTGACGTGCACTCCGACGGCTTTGCGGTTCGTCTGCAGGAGGAAGAGGGACAAGACGGTGGTCACGCTCTCGAAGCAGTGGGATACATTGCTCTCGAACGAGGAACGGTCGAATTGGCTGGAACAACGTTTGAAGTCGGACGAACTCCGAACGATGTCACACACGAGTGGTCACAGATACGCTTTCAAACCGCCAGAAACGATGCCCCTGTGTTTCTCGCGGATATGCAGATGTTCAATGGATCGGATCCGTGTAGCATTCGGTATCAGAATCTGAATCGGACGGGGGTTGATGTTCGGATACAGGAAGAACAGAGCGGGGACGACGAAACGGCCCACACCAAGGAAGTTGTGGGATACGTCGTTTCGTAATCGGTTCGTACAGTCGCGACCTCATCAATCGATTAGTAGTTGATCTCGGCCAACAGGACGTTCACAACCGCATGTATGTAATTTTATTATGGTAATCTATGGACGAACGCAACAGGTAACTGCTCTCGGAGCGTAGTAACTTACATGCGTCTCTCGACACTCATCATCGCACTCGGTATCGTTCTGTTCGTTCTTCCGGCTCCAGGAACGTTCGTCATTGGAGCTCTCGTAGTGTTCGTTGGTGTCCTCGCACGGTGGCTTGGATCGTAGAAGAGCGTAGTCTTTCGTCACTCCCTCCGACGGGCTTGCTCGAATGGTCGCGGAGGCAACTGGAGATCGTCGAGTTCCGGCAGGTGTTTGAGATTGTATACGACCTGCATTGTTTCTGTCATGGGCATCCCATTACAGGAGAGACGAATTCCTCGTTCACTCATCTCTGTGGGAAGGATGTGGTTGACAGGCATCGCTAGTTTTCCCGTGATGACTGCCACTGCACAGTTAGCACACGCTCCTCCCCGGCAAGCGAACGGCCACGCGAAGCCACGGTTTTCAGCGGCTTCTAGTAACGATTCGTGTGGTCGTACCAGAAATCGTCCGTAATCGATCACATCGAGCTGTATGGTGGCGGCCTTTTCAAACAGATCGTCATCACCGAGAGACCAACCATAATCGTCGAGTACCTCGTAGTTGAGGTATTCGACGCGGGATTTAGGATGATGATGGTTCGGGTCATCGACACGTTCCGAGTCGTACACTGGTGTTTCGCCGTCCGCTTTGAGCTGCTCGTACGCGGTTCGAACTCGCTGGAATTCGCTGGCTGATCCCCCGTGGTCCGGATGAACTTCCTTCACCCGCTGTCGATACGCACGATCGATCTCAGCGTCGTTTGCATCCGGGTCGATCCCGAGAATATCGAACGAGGAGACCACACGTCAAAAATGAACGGCGGAGACATAAGTCCTCTCTTCTCGTCAACGATCATCGGTTTCGGGTATCGGATCTGGTCGACGGGTACGATCGCAAGGACGTGAAAACGGAATATTCTTCAGGGCATCACCTCGTTTACAGATAGGCGGGCAAAGATGTAATAATATATTAATGAATAGATATAGTTAAGTTGATGGCATTAGTTCTATATTTTGATGTCTCGCTATCAGATGAATATCCCGACCGTCCTCACAGCTGTCATAATAGCAGGAACGGTGATTACGGGGATGTGGGTGCCCTATCAAGCTAGTGCTGTAGCGACGGGCGATACGAATGACCTTCCTCCTCCTACTACTCCGATCGAGTCTGGAAGTCCAATATCGGGCGAGATCGACGCGGAAACAGACATCGATTACTACTCGATTACTGTCGATGAACAGAGCGAACTGGTCGTCGATATTTCTGGTCCGAACAGCGATGAAACACCTGTATTCGCTGACGTGCTCACGTTTGAGGGTGTCCATCTTGAGACAATCGCTTCTTCTGAAGCGGAACCGCTGACACTCGATATTGCTCCCGATACGTATTATGTCAGTGTTGCTGCGTCTGAAGAGACGGAATACACTCTTACTGTGAGTGTCGATCAGCCCACACAGACACCGACGGAAACGCAACCCACGACGGTCACTACAACACAGACACCGACGGAAACACAGACACCGACAGTCACCACAACACAGACACCGACTGAAACACAACCCACGACAGTTGTCCCAACACAGACACCGACAGCCACCACAACACAGACACCGACGGAAACACAACCCACGACGGTCACTACAACACAGACACCGACAGTCACCACAACACACGACACCGAC
>NZ_RRCH01000024.1 GCF_003862495.1 Halocatena pleomorpha
CGGGCCATCACGAACTGATCATCGGGTGTGAGCTGGTGATGGGTATCGGCGTCTCGATCGTAGCGATACAGGGTACGGGGACTCTCCCAGAGATCGGCATCTGGACGACAGTGAGAGTAGAGCAGCGATCGATCATCGGGACTGACGTCCCACAGCCAACAGCGCCCTTCCCGAGTGATGAGAGGCTGAGCAGTCCCATCAAGCCCAAGCGTGTAGATATCGGTTCGTTCCGCGCCGGCGTCACTGTGATGGACATACAACTGCTCTCCCGCTCGATCCCAGACGATCCGGTGGTTCGGCTTGAGTGAGAGGTCGCTCGGAATCGATGACGTTGTGCCTGTTTCGAGATCTATCACCAACAACGTACACTGCTCGTCCTGCTCTCGATACACTGCCAGCGACGCCCCCGACGGCGACACCGCTGGCCAGGTAAACGAAGGAACACTCCCAAGCTCATCAATAGACAACGATCCATCCATAATATCCATTCTAATATCACCTCAATAAATGCTTTCGGCGCGTCTTTGCTCTCCCTGATAATTGATTCTCGACCCACGCGTGTGCAGCTATCACTCGCCAGATACCGACGTCACCATCTTTGAACTTCTGTATTGCTATTGCCGTATCTGGAACGGACCACTGTTCGCGGACGATACCGATGTCTTTTAGCGGGGAAATGTCCAGAAGTGGCGTGAGATAGTCCGCCTCTCGCTGCAATCCTTTCGCTTCTTCACCCTCTACGGTGTCATCTTTCTGTCGTGAGAGAATCGCAGCCGGTAAGACGTCGCTCAAGCCATCCCGAAAGACGGCCTTGTCGTAGCCGTGCTGTAAATTAGTCGTACCGGGAAGGTCAAACACGAACTGCATGAGGCGAGCATCCTGATACGGATCGGTCAAGCGAATCCCGTGTTGTTTCGCTATTTTACAGTAAATGTCGTTACGATACTCGGCAATCGGTGCGATCAGCGCGCGATAGATCGCCTGATCATGGTGGTACTGTAGCCAGTTTCCCACCTGAGACGCGTGACGACGTGCCTCGATTGCTTCCAAGATATCGTCTGTAAGTATACGTCTGAAGGACTGTTCGACAGACGTGGAGGGAAGCGCGTACGACGTATGAATGCCGAGGTTTGGAAGGATGCCATACAGAAGCAAACAGATGATGGTCGTATAGACAGGATCGACACGTGCAGCCCTGAGCGCTTCGCGGTACTGCCCGTCCCGAAGCGTGTCAGCGATCGCCAGCCGAGACCCATCGAGCGCATTCCCATTATCTCCCACAAGGATCGTCTCCATTCCGTCTGCTGTGGCCCGCTGTAATAATTTGACTTTTGGCTGGAGGAGTGAGTCAACGGCTGGGCTGTACGCCCATGCCTGCTCGTAGAGTGCTTTATCTTTCAATACCCAGTGATTGTCGACGGTGATTTGCTCGTTGTGATCCAGCCCGTAGGTCTCGACTGCCGCCGTGATGCCTTCCGTTTCATTGATTGCATCAGTGTTCGGAAACACGTATGAGTACGTGTGGAGTGGCTGTGGAAGTTCACGCTGGGACGCAAGGCCCGCGATTGCCGTCGAATCAGCACCGCCACTCATGAACACGCCAGTTGGACCGCTTGCCGCAAGCCGACAGTCGATAGCCGTTTCGAGCCGTTCTCGTAATATCTCGCCAAGTTCGGTGATCGACAGCTGTTGATAGCCACTCCGGTTCTCAGGCTGAGGATGATAATACCGTTTCACGTGCGCCGCGTCGGCAGACGACACCAACACACAACCCGGTGGAATCCGGAAAACGTCCGCATAGAACGTCTCCTGCGGTGATTCGATGTCTCCAGTAAGATACTCTCCCAAATACGCGTTGTTCACGTCGGCGTTGACTTCAGCAGCGAGAGCGACGAGGTCGGTACTCACGAGCGTCGTCCCATTCGCAACGGTATAGTAGATCGCCTCGGTCAGCGTACGATCCCGTCCGGCAACCAGCCGACGCTTTGTGCGATCGATGAGGAGAAAGCAGTAATCACCGATCAGATATTGCGGGAACTGCCACCCGAACGTTCGATAGGCTCGTGCAACCACTTCGGAGGCTGAGGCAGTGCCGATCGAGAGTGGTTCTATTCGCTTCACTGCAGGGCGTACCTCATGGAGATCGCCCTCAACGGCCACTAGCACATCATCACCGCTGAAATACGGCTCACTGGTCGACGGAGCCGCTGTATATCGATCAACGTATAACGTCCCCGTAGCTGTCGGGACTGTCTCCCGATCGAAAACATCGGTGATCCATCGGTCTTGAAAGCGGGAGCGATCGGTCCTGTCCTGGTGATGGGTGATAAACCCATGAAGCTCGTACATTACTCTATGATGTGACATCAAACATATACACTACTATTAATAAATCCAGTACTGTTCGGCTGTGGTCCCTGAATAGAGAGTCATGTCGATGATGTAACTATCACACGTAGACTCTCATTCAGTTCTTACTTGAACAGTTTATTCTTGACAGCCTGTCTCGTGAGGGTGACAACACTCCTTCTATCGGGAGCTTTGTCGTATTCTTTGGTCTTTCCTCTTCCAGCGTCGTGCTTGCTTTTCTTTTTATCTCCCATTATCGAACCACAATAACTAGTATATAGACTTGGCACAAAAGTCATGCGATCATGAATAATTTATTATATTTTTGGTCATCGTACTTCATGCTCTAACCGACTGTCACAACGATCGCGTCAATCCGGAGCTAGCAGTGATTTCGAATAACTTTGATGGATAGCACGATCCCCCATGATGAGTGATAGAAAACATACACGGGTACGAGGTTGATGTCTATTGGACCGTCGGGTATGAGACGTTTCGCACTAATTTGGATTAAGCCCTTACCACCACCTCAACGATCGATCGCGACACGATCGACGCGGCGGATCTCGTGGCTTTAACGTACACGGTGAAAACGACGTCGAACCCGCGACGATTACTACCCTCACACCGGACCATTCTCCGGAGGAGACTCTGCTGACTCAAGATAACTAATCGAATACGGTGATATCTGTCTTCCTCAAAGGAGTGTCTATTATCCAATGACTACGGGAGGTCGCCGTTACTGGGATCGGCGTTGCGGCGGCTCGTCGACGTTGGATACTGGCCGATGGAATTGCTGACTAAGACCAGCTGTGAGTCCGCCGTCAACAGGAACGTCCACGCCCGTGATGAATGAGCTGCGTGGAGAGGCGAGAAACAGAACGGTTTCAGCGACTTCTTCGGGCCAGCCAAAGCGACCGAGTGGATACTCATCGAGTAATTCTTGGTGGGTCTCCGTAGGTGGATTGTCCATACGGTCTTGGCGCTGTTCGGTCATGAGCGTCCCGAGCGAGAGGACGTTCGATCTGATATCATGCGACCCATAGTGGACGGCGATCATGCGTGAGAGAGCGTACAACCCAGATTTTGCGGCGGAGTAGACACTCGCGCTGATGCCAGTGAGTGCGTTGGCTGTGCTCACATGGACGATCGATCCGCTGCCACCCTCTGCCGTCGGCGGAATGACTTCACGTGAGCAGAGGTACGGGCCAGTGAGATTCACGCCAAGGCTCTCCTCCCACGTCGATATCTCCACCGCATGCACTTTCCCGTCCCCCCAAACGAGCCCCCGGCGTTGTTGATGAGGATGTCAATGCCATTGAACTCCTCAAGCGTGGCATCTACCAACGTCTGTACGTCTGACTCGTTCGTCACGTCACACTCGATCGGATGAACTTCACTGGGACCGTCACCGAGCGTTTCTTCGATTTCCTCTGCGGTGGTCTCTATTCTGTCGGTCGAACGCGAGCACATCACTGTCGCGGCCCCTTCCGCGGCGAATAGGGTGACGATCACTTTCCCGATCCCCCGAGACGCGCCTGTGACGATAGCCGTCTGTCTAGCCAGCGTGTGCGTTTCCATACATGTACTATACAGTTCTGTTCCTAATAGCTCGCCATCTCAAGGCATGCTATCATAGTGTCCTGTTCTTGACCATCACACAATCAACCTGCTCGTCGGATTGAATGACGGGGGACTACAGCGAAGTATCCAAATCCACACGGAGGATGATTCTTCGTTTGCTTCACTATACGGACTAGAGAACATGTATGACGACCCGGTGCATATTGGGCGGGCCCCTAGATGAGCGACCAATTGAGAGACGAGCAGACAGTGTGGTCTAAAGTTATCTCCTTGTTCCCCTTCTGTTCGGACCAAAACACTTGTCGTCTCATGGTCAATGAGACACATCATACCTATGAACGACATGATTCACCCGTCCTATCACCTCTTGACCGATCCAGGCCGTGCAGTGAACGAAGATATCGGTGGAACGACGCCACATGCTGCGTGGGTGCTCGATGGAGCAACTGGTGTTGGTGAAGGTGGATTCACATCTGGTGCGACCGATGCGCGGTGGTACGTCCAACAGTTCGATCATTTTCTCCGCCAGCACGTCGACGATCATACGACAGACCTCCAGACGATCATTCGGCGAGGCATTGAGTCGGTGGCGACCGAATTTACGGACATGATCGATCCCGATGAAATCACACCCGAATCGAGACCATCGGCCGTTTGTGTGATCGCGCGATGGACGTCGGAGTCGGTTGAAACGTACGTCTTAGGGGATTGTGAGCTAGTGATTATCACGTCGACTGATGACATCAGGCCCGTGATGGATCCACGCTCAACCCTTGCTCGCCGACAAAACGAGACTGTTAACGGAATGTCTCAACTCATGGAGGAACGGGACATATCACACGCCAAAGCCCGGTCGCTCCTCAGACCGAAGGCAGCACACGATATTCGGAACCTCCGGCTGTCAGATGAACACTGGACACTGTGCCTGTCTCCCGAGGCGGCCACAGATGGACAGTACAGTCAATTCGATCGGGAGACGGTCGATCGGATACTCCTCTGTAGTGACGGCTTTACCCGACTTATCACAACGTTCGGTGTCTTCAATGACTGGTACCAGTCCGTCGGATGGACGGATGAGCATGGTATCGAGCAGGCGTTTAGGCGGCTTCGTGCCATCGAACAAGACGATATGGACTGTACGACCTATCCGCGGCCCAAGACCCATGATGATGCAACTGTGGTATCGGTGGACTTTAGCGAGAATGTCACAGAGCCTTTGATCGAGTAACTGGCCCCATGACTGTTTTCGAAGCTAAATTCTGTCCATATTGTGGAACGGAATTGGTCACTCGATGGATAGAAGAGAAAGAACGCACGTACTGCCGTGAGTGTGATCGAGTCATCTATCAGCAACCAATTCCATGTGTCGACGTTGCAGTCATCGATGAAACACGAGTGCTTCTCATCGAACGAACCAATCCGCCCCACGAAGGGAAGTGGGCACTACCTGGAGGCATTGCTGAGTTTGGTGAATCACCGGAGGCCGCAGCAGCTCGGGAATTATATGAAGAAACAGGTGTAACGGTCGATCCGACTGACTTGGTGCTTCTTGGAACGTATTCTGTCACTGCAACAGAGGGGTGGCACAATATCGGTCTCTACTATACAGTTACATCCGATCAGACAAGAGGATCGCCAGTGCCCAGCACTGATGCAGAAAATGCCCGATTCTGGACGCTTGAGGAGTTACAGGCGTCAAAAGAGATCCTCCGATCTACCCCGGACGACGATTCACATATCCGAGAAGCAATCGATGAACTTGGAGAGATATAGCACGCCGATCGAGTCCAAAGCTCATTTTGATTATCGCAGTACCAGTATTATCCATTCTATGATTATAGTAGTATATAATATATAATAAAATGAAGAGCGGAAGGATTTATATTATACTCTGATTTGATACATTACTATGCCATCCCAAGCTGCGTATCTCGCTCTTCCCGGTCCATCAGTTACGACGATTCTTCTCAATGTGCCAGATATCATGCGTTTTTCAAGGTCTACCCCACTTATTCTTATGGACCAGCATGATTACGATCAGTTGCGTGCAGAGCTGCTAACTGGTGAGATAGAAGGGAAGAAAGCACCCTATCTGTTAACGGCGTACGAGGAGTTACGTCGCCGCGGAGTAATTCGTCTCATTGACTACGCGAAATTCTACTCCCCCTCTATTCAGAAGAGATATCTCCGGCAAAATCAAGCGGTGCTTCAAGACGCTCCAGACTGGATGCTTCGACAAGCAGCTCTGAAGGCGTCCGAAGGCTGGATTCAGTATGGCCGTGGTAGCTATCAAGAATCGTTTCGTGGAACCCTCGGCGAGACTGAGGATGCAGTCAATGATCTCCGACGGCAAGATGAAAAACAGCACCGAAAACTGAAATGTGGCTCTCACAATCCTCTCGAATGGAACGAAAAAGTCCTCAACAAAGGAATTGCTGCACTTTCGATTGCACACCAGGTCAACCAGACGTTAAATGTGAACGTTCGTGGGATTATAGCACATACAGGGTTCGAGATGATCCACGATTTTCTCGAACAATCGCGTAGAGGAACACTTACGACCGATCTTTCGGACATAGAGCACCTAAAACCCAAGTATAGAATCACGGGATTCGATGCTAACAAAGCTACGCAAACCAGAGCACTACTTGATACAGTTAGTACGATAGCTACTGAAATAGCCGGGGTCCAACATACTGACTGGTTCTTGCTTGGCCCTTCATTTGCGGTGCCGCAATATCAGCAACTGTTCGGATTCGAAAATATTTATAGACAGATCAACAGAGAACTTAACAAGAAAGAACTTATAACAGAAACGAAAAAAGTTATTGACGTATTAGAAAATAATGGAATGGAAAGTGTCTCTCAAGATGAAATGCGGTACGATGCAGGCTGGGTAGCCGAACAATTTGATCTGCCGACTGGTTTCAGTGGAACGCAAAAGGGCGGGCCTGTTGATCTGATCCGGTATATGACTACTCTTTCAACCTACTCTCGTGAATTACGAACACTCATAGACAGGAATACTGTCTCGCAAGCTGCCGCACTGATTGGCGCGAATATCGCGCGAAATCCCCATCGTCAGTACGATGACAACGATATTTATCACCTGAGCGTCCGTCAGATGGTTCGTCTCGATCCACCAGCAGTTGACGAGAGGGAGCTTGAAGCAGTCCACAAAGAGCGCGGAAACGCGACCTGGCAAGAACACACGGACTGGTTTGAGACTCTTGACCGTGATCGGTGATCTTAGCACTCAACGGTAACAGATAACCGAGTCATGACGACTGAAGTGCTGCTGATCAGCACTGTTTACAAGCATCGATCGGATATATCTAATAGAGTCACCCAATTGGTATTCGTAGGATGCTCGACTCAGCGGAGATATAACTCGTCATCCTCGATTTCGATCAGACGATCTGTACATACAGTAAATCAAAGAAAGAGTCCTTAAGCGTGCATTCGAGGAATGTAAGTTAGAGCCGTTTTTCGCCATTGAGGAGTTTGAGGCTGCAATGGAGACCTTCGACGATGCCAAGGAAGTAACGACAAAGTCCGATTGCCGTCGCAGAAGTTGTGAAATACAGCCCTTGAGCATGGATATGATCGCTCCACAGGGATCAAACCCGGTGAAGTCTATTCCCATCGTCACAGATACGGCCAGGTTGCATCCCTTGACGGGGCTGAGAAGACGTTGACGGCACTCACCGGTCGATATGAGCTGGATCTCATCATGAACGCCAAAGAAGCAGTACAACAACCGAAACTAGACCAGCTCGGTATCTCTTCTCTGTTCGAGACGATCGTCTACATTGGGTATGATACCGAATACAAACCTCATCCGGAGCTGTTCCAACAGGCGTTACGGGTGAGTGGCGCCTCCCCCGATGAGGCACTTTACGTCGGAGATGATTTCGAGTCGGATATCTGCGGCGCTGACGCTGTCAGGATCGATGCGGTATGGGTGTTCGATGAGACGCTATCAACTGACGACGAAACACTACCAGTCATTCAAATCGGATCCATAGCGGAGCTGTCCTCTCTTCTTGGAACATAACCAATATTCGGCTCACCGTACACATCTCCGTTCCGAAAGGGACGCCTGAGCATCACAGAGAAAGACACTGTTGATTGGCTCAAGACAGCTGAGCGTCGCCGGTAGCAACGGATTGGATCATCGACTTACCATCTCGTCGGCATTACTCGGTAGAGTACATGATACTCCCCTGCGTACGCACGGTTGTCACACGACCCTTGATCCGATGCCCGTCGGTTTCGTCTCGATGGACATCTCCCTCGATGACGGTCACATCTATCGTGGGAGAGTCATCGCTCTCCTCGTTTGTGATGACGGACGCTCTTGTTTCGATATGGTAGTGGTTGATATGATCGCCCACACCAGTCACACGCAACGTCTTGTCAGCACTCTGTTCTCGATGATCATGGATGGAAGCAGGATGTTCTGTGGACCCAGCGTCAGTAGAGGATGTCGCACTCGCTGTCCGGTCCATGAGCGATCTGTCAACCAATCCGACGACACCACTCAGCACCGTGTATTTCAGGAACCGTTGTCGATTTGTGGTTAACCGTGTCTGGGCTTGTTCCTCCCCTATCGCTGTGTTCGTCCCCGTAGAGTGGTCCTCGACCATCATCCTATCTGTAGTATGGTCCGAACGTGTTATTCTGTCAGTTCAAACTGTGGCTCGTTTAACCACGCAGTAAGGTCTTCTATCGATGCTGTCGGCCCAAGGAGCGTCGTTGCGGCTGTTTCACACGCCGCTGGTAAACACTGGGCTATATGATTCGATGGAGGAAGAGAGATATCGAATACCGAGCTGTCAGTAAGCGAGGCATCCTGAATGATCCGCTCAACACCGGCTTCTCGTTCAGCACGGAGGCTACCGAGTCCACTTTCGGCGCTGAATGTAGACAGAAACTGCCGTCGGAACAAGGTCCGTCGCACAGCGAGCAGACTGTCGTCGTTTGCCACGTTCGGATTCAGCGAGTACCAGGCTCGTTCAAGCGTGAACGTTCCTTCGACACGTTTGAGCCGAACAACTTCGATAACGGGACCCCGCAATCGCTCTCGCATGAGATCAACATACATTGACCGTGTCTCGCTATCGGCAACGATCGCGTCGTACGGGGTTGCAGTCGGCGTACAGTTGCGATAAAAGCTGGCTGCAGTAATCTCTTCAAGTGAGTTCCCGGCTCGTAGCTCGTCAATAATGTATGCAAGCCAGAGATCACAGTACTGCTCACCGACCGGTGACCGGAGCATCGCTTCCAACCGATCGAGATCAATATGGTGGTCCTTCATGAACTGCCAGAGTGTCGCTTCAGACCCCCGTTGGGCGGCCACACGGGACTCAACTGCCCGTTGGATGGTTGGATCAGCCATCGTATAGTCTTCAGCTAGCCTTCCGAGTAGCTCAACGGTGAACCGACTCGGTGTCGCGTACAACGTTGCCAATCGATCAAGGAATCCCAAATCGGTCCATGTGTGTTCCTCGGCACCGATGAGAATCGACCGCACATATAGCTCGAATTCTTTCCACAGTGCTGTGTCTGGGTCCAACAGACACCGAACGTGCTCGCGTTCGTGCCGTCTGATGTTCTCTTTGAGGAGTGCCGTTGCCCGAGTAGCGGCTGTCTTATCGAACGATTCGTACAATTCCGGCACGAGAAGATCGCGGTTAAGAGCGGTGAGGCTATCGGTAGCAACAGTGACCTTGGTTCGGATCTCATCAATAAGTGTCCGCTCGTCAATATCAGTGAGGAGCACTGATCGGGACAGCGAATCCACACTCATATCCATGTGTCCATGCATTCCCAGCGAACTACGAACGTGGACATCGGGGGGGATCCCCCGGATGGTCGGTTCACCAGCGGGGACAAACGTCAGCATCGATGGAGCTGGTTGGGAGGATGCATGAGGTTGGGTTGATTGACTAGCAGCCACACCAGCTATCTCGAGCGGCCGCTCGATAGCGAAAATCGGCTCCTCGGCTTCGGCCATTTCACCCAGCCAACTGACCTGACTGTTTCGAATCTGAGCGACATCGGCAGGGGACGAACCGAATGTTGGGCCTAATTCGATCGTAATGGTCTGGGAATTCTGTCGATTGTCAGTTGTCATGTCTGCTGGCGACAAAATCCTACGATTGATCGTCCTCTGATCGTTCGTCAGTCGGATGGCGTGCTCCAGTGAGCAGGGTCCATGGATTCACTGCATCGAGAGACAGCTCCGCTTTTTCTAGTGGATGGTGTTCATTCCCCATCTGTAACGTCCAATACGGAACCAACGCCGCATCAGTGCCATGCTCCTCGAGCAAGTGCGTGGAACGGTCTACTAACTCTTCAGGCGTCATCGAAGTGAGTGGCAGCACTGCTGTTGGCTGCGTTTGTGTTCTCTCTTTCTCTCCCGCTGTGTCGGGAACCAGCCAGTACGCCGGGATGATAGTGGGTGTCTTCTGCTCATCGGTCGACACAGAGTTGTCAGGGGGACCCCCACCAGTAAACTGGCGCGGATCAAGCTGATTAGCGATCCTGCCAGTGTCGATACCAGCGATCGGAGCAGTCGATGGATGTGCTTCTGTCGTTCGAGGCGAATCATCTGACTGGCCGCTTCTGGGTTGCGCCTCGCGCTCGTCTTGCCTTCCAGCCTGTTCCTCAAGCAACTCCACGATTCGGTGCAACAGACAGGCGTGTTCCTGTCCTTTCTCGGAGAGGATACAGTCGTCGCCATCGAACTTAATCGCATCGGCGTCCTTGAACCGTCGCAGAATCGTGCGAATCTGTTCGGTGGTACTGTGTTCTCCTCGTTCACGGTGTCGACGGTCAACAGCGTCGACGACTACCTCGACCGAAACCGGACGCGGGGTACCAAGGAGATCAACAATGCCACTCCGGCCCCGCAGTGCTTCAAGCACGAAAATAGGGGTTAGGCTGCGAGAATCACAGAGTGGCGTGAGACAGTCCGCGACCTGCTCTACCTCCGTATCTGTCTGCCAGTCGATCGTTGCCAGATCGACGCCAAGCCGTTCGGTCATCCCATCGAACAGTCCGATAACCGTTCGACCGGCGTCCGTCCCGGCGTAGCGCTGTCGGCCCTTCATGACCAGTGGGAGCGGCAGCTCTTCGAGCGAAAGCAAGTACTTCGAGACGGTTGATCGTGCACTTCCGATCGTCTCGGCGATCTCTCCCTGTGTTTGTGGATCGTCGTCGACAACGATGAGCAACGTCGCAAGCGTCCGTGGGGTGAGCGTCTGTAGGAGCTCACCGGCTTGAGCGAGCGCGTCCGTCGGCGGACCTGCCGTGACACTCTGCTGTGGCATACACGAAAAATGTTACCTCCACTTGTAACTGTTTCCGTTGTAAAGGTGGCAGAGTTAATAATATCTTCCTTCTTCACGCCCTGAGGCTCACCTTCTGTTGGCGTTCCAAAAACCAGAACTTTGGGAGTTGTCTCCATCGTTTGGAACACTGTTCTGTATGAATCGGCCTATCTAGAACATTTTTATGTTTGTAGGTAACACAGACATGGTAGGCACATGGTTAGTCGAGAACCAGTCAACCGGTCCCATCAGTCTAGGGCTACGCGGCTAGTGTCGTGGAAATGGTGGGCGACAGAGAGGAGATCCAGATGATCGTCCGTGACTCTACCGATCAGGAGGTAGCTAAATGCCCCGAATGTAATGGTCCTATCTCTCCCGGTACAACCCTTGATGAAACCGTCTGTGAGGAATGCGGGCTTATCGTTGCCGAAGATCGTCTCGATCGCAGTCCGGAGTGGCGAGCGTTCACCCATCAGGAACACCAGCAGAAAGCACGGGTTGGTGCGCCAACAACCCCGACAATGCACGACAAGGGGCTGTCGACACAGATCGGGTGGCAAAACAAGGACGCCAACGGACAGTCGCTGTCGCCTCGCAAGCGTAAGCAGCTGGGACGGCTCCGTAAGTGGCACAAGCGCTGTCAGACGTGGGACGGGAAAGAGCGCAATCTCAAGCAGGCGTTTTCGGAGATCGACCGGATGGCGAGTGCGCTTGGACTACCCAAATCCGCCTGCGAGACGGCGAGCGTCATCTACCGACGTGCGTTGTCTGCGAACCTGCTACTCGGACGATCGATTGAGAGTGTCGCCACTGCCACGTTGTACGCCGCTGCCCGAACGGAAGGGATTCCTCGCACGCTCGATGAAATGACGTCCGTTGCGCGCGTCGAGTACAACCGAATCGCGCGGGCGTATCGAGCGGTCATCGCCGAGTTAGAGCTAGCGATCGAACCGACCGACCCGATAGCGTACCTCCCCCGGTTCACGTCCGAGTTGGACTGTTCGCAGGCAACCCACCGGAAGACCCGTGAACTTCTCGAAGGCGTCGTTGGCAGGCACTATACCAGCGGGAAAAGCCCAGTCGGATTGGCCGCAGCAGCACTGTACGCTGGCTCGTGTCTCACTGGCGATCCACTCACCCAACAAGAGATCAGCGACGTGGCCAACGTCACGACCATGACGATCCGGACTCACTACAGAGAGTTCCTCAACGATGAGTGATCCAATGACAGACAGAGCCACCGAGGGACACACCACTCACCAGATTTCGTGTCCGGACTGCGACCGAACCTTTCCGGCGCACCGAGCGCCGTATATCGATTACCGGGGTGAAGAGATAGCTGAATACACCTGTCCGGGGTGCCGGGACACCATCATTCATCATCCACCGGAGCAGTACATTGAGCGTCCACCAGCGATCGTCGATCACACCATACTCACCGATGAGACGGACCAGCCCATCGCGCGGGTGTTCTTCGAGGACGGAGCGTGGTTGCAGTATCGAGCGACCGATCGCCGGTGGGTCCGCGAGGAGCTGTTGGGAAAAGTGCCGAGAGGGATTCTTTGTCTCATTACGAGAGACGATCTCCCAGTGTCCTCCGTTTCATAAGAGATCAATTAATACCATTATGTGATAACGATGCGTCCAAAAATCGCCCGACAGCGCAGCCGGTCAGGGATCGTGGTCAGGGATCGGCGAATATCGTAGTTTATTTCTGATGTAGAAATTCAAAAACACCATACAGCGAGAGTGGTCAGGGATCGCCCGAAAGGAGGGCATCTCTGAGAACGCCTGGTCAGGGATTCATCGCCAGACGGGACGGGATCCGGTCAGGGATCCCCCCGAAAAACCAACTGATATAGAGGGGGGGCAAAGCCGTTGGTTTTCGAATAGGGAAATACTATTCGGTCACAGAAATATGTTTGATATCCGTCCATTGTGTCGAGTGCCCAGAGACACCGTCGACGGTGAGTGAAGTTACACGGCCAGTGGCGGGGTACACCTCTAGAATACCTTGTGATGCCGCTCAGCGGGACGGCAATCAGAGGGCATAGTGGTCTGCACCGCAACCGCTAACTGCGTATGTAGACCGTCTGTATGCACGAGTACGTCCATCCGCGTCTCCGACAGCACACAACGGAGGCTTGACAGCCTGCGGAGGGACGATGCAACGTTTGATGATCTCCTCGCACGCCTCGCCACGCGTGAGCGGCCAATTGACATTGGAGCATGGAGTGAGAAAGACGCCGATCGGGTGCGGGCAGCCGAGAAACGCTCCCGAGAGAGTGTCGAGCGGTGACGGTTCTCGATAGTTCCGTCATCATCGATATGCTGGAAGGCATTCTGGCGAGTGTCACAGCCGTCGAGGACTGCGGCCAGCTATACCTGACGGCCTCTCTGTGTGTTCGAGGTCGTGAATGGAGTGATTGGAAGCGGGCAGACTGACGTCGTGGCAGTGCGCCAGCAGTTTGGAGGCGTGCAAGCGCTCATCCTGAATGTGTAGATCACGCTGGAGGCACCCGAATGCAGGACACGTTGCTGGCTGATGGCCAACGGAAGGCCGCCCGCAACCTGCTGGTCGTGGCGCCATACGGTCTAGAGGATGAACTCATCGTCGCAGACAACGATTTTGAAACCCACCGTCTCACCGACCTGATGGATGTCACGAACTTTCGTACCGAACAATGGCGCATAGAGAGACGCATGACACGGTTCCCCGGCGCGCGTAGTTGCATCTCCCGCTCAAGGGGGCCTCCTTGGCCTATGATGTGTCATCTCCAATACAGCCCTGGCTCCGCCTACCACGAAAGGGGAAACGATACGTAGACGAACGACCGCAGGGCACGATCAACGAAGAGAACCAAGACGACGATGTTCGAGACACCCATTCGTCGATAGGACAGCGAAGGCACTCGTGCGTTGTATGCTCATAGAGAACCATCCAACCGGCCTCACAATCAGAACTGTCTCGATCGGAGGACTGGTTCGCCGGCTCGGGCATGAGCGGCGCTCGCGATCTTTACAGATCGTCTCAACGACGCGCTCGGTCTCGAGGAACTCACCGACTCGCTGGCTGCGTTCATCACCCCGCTCGAGGAACGTCGCAACGCTGGCGCTGTCCTTCGAGTTCGAGCGCCGCACTGACGACGTCACTCACGGGACTGTCGCACTCGTCCGTTTGGCCCTTCAACGCTAGCGGGCTGTACGGTCACGGGCGGCGATCTACACAGTAGTACGTCGCTATAAGAACTGACGTACACCTAGCAGCACACGAGCTGCCACGTGCTGGTCACAGGAACGCCGTTCGTCCGGTCCGGGGCAGCAGTACGGGAGTGACCACCTATATAAAATATATTTGTTATTTCATACTCATTGAAATCATCTATCCAATAATCGCGAGACGGCGCGGTGAGTCAAGGGTGTGGTCAAGGGTCACTGGTGACACTCGTATTTATCTCCCAAATAACTCTGAAAATAACACGACGGGAAGGCGAGTCAAGGGTCGTGGTCAAGGGTCGAAGATTCTCGCTTGCGCGCGTCAAGGGTCGAATCGATAGACGGCAGTCGGTTCGTCAAGGGTCCCCCCGAAAAACCAACTGATATAGAGGGGGGGCAAAGCCGTTGGTTTTCGAGCGTGGATATTTCCTATAGAGTAATTAATACATTAGATATCTGACTATGATCAGCAGGGTGGCTGAAGGATACCTACCAGGGGGGTGTGTCAGTATCAGCCGGCCACTCTGGCAGTGGCCGGGCAGCGATCGAGTGATGCGTCACTGGCGCTAGCGCGCCCTGCCAGCGAACCACGCTGTATGCTGGGATGGATTTCCCAGTAGTGGTCAGGACTGAACCGCTAAGAGCATCGGGGCGACCAACGACGATGGCGATGGCAGTGCTGGACAGCACTCACTGCTCACAGGACGGCCCCAGTCAGTCGGGCCTCAGGTCCGATCACTTGGCGAGAACACTGGCCCAGCAGCGGATTGCTCCGTGACGACCATCGGTCCCTCTGTCCGATCGATCCCACGCCCAGTTTGGGTCTCAGTTGCGGGCCACAAGTGCCCGGACAGCCAGCCGGCACCGACGGGGGGATACCTCACCGAATATCACACCGTGTTTCCGATGAAATCCGCATACCAGCATTGGGTCCAATACTGCACCACAGGGGTGTGTGGTAGTGAAACTGAGCACTCCGCTGGGGCCTCGAACACACACCGGTTTGCACGAGAAAAACCGCGAGCCTGCTCGGGGAACTGACCGGCAACGACGAGCTCATGAACCCACGGTGGGCCCCCGGGTGTCCACGCACCACGACCGGCTGAGGGTGCGACCTTCCATGCACTGGTAAGGGTGCTGGGTGACAACTACGAGGCCGACCGATCGATGCTCGGGGACCGGGGCATCACCTGTGACCGACATTTCCGGCCGGCCTACACGGCAACCAGAGTACCACCGGACTCCAGTCTAGTACTCCGAGTCGCCGCCGAGTGGACATCACTGGTGGCACCGATAGCTCCTGAGCTACCAGTACCGGCCGCACCGTCGACGAGCTAAAGCACCAGCTACCCAGAGGCCACCCGCCGACTGCCCAAGAGAACACTGGACGTTCTGAGACAGCGACGGCCCCTTACGGCGGTCAACAGCGCCCTCTCAGCCGACTACAGACACGTGGCCGAGCTCGGCGAGCAGCGTGTCCACTGTCCCGATCGGTGTGCTCTCAACACGCGTGATCGCTCACCAACCCGTCTCAATACACCACTCACACGTCACCAGTGTCAGCAGGGACGAGCGTCAATCCAAGGGTGCGAAAATCCCCGTCAAACGCGAAAATATGTTCACTGTCCCGATCGATAGCAAGAACACCAGTCATGTGATCGGTGAACGAGATGGCATGATCGTCGTAGCGGGCAAACTGTACACAGGCAGCCTCAAAGTCCGCTTCACTCGGATGGATGAGCGTCAGTGAATCGGACTGTCGAAGCCGATCTAACGTGGCCGACGCTCGCTCATGGGTGTGTTTGCGCCGAATCAGCGTGGTGAGTTCATCGAGAACATATGTCGAGGTGTAGAGGGGCCGGTACGCGAGCTCGCCCGTTTGAATCGCATCGAACACCGCTCGGGCTCGCTCATGACGCGGGGCGTTATCGACAAACCGCGCGAACAACGCACCCGTGTCGAGAAACAACGCTGTTGCTCCTGCCCGACTCATTTAGCTGTTAACCTCACCGTACAGCACATCATCAATCGCCTCCTCGTCAATCGGCTCTTCAAGAGTGAACGTTGGAGCCGAAAACAGCGGATCATCAGCCGGGATCGCGGTCACTTCGTCCTCTCCGGCGTCGCTCACCCACCAGACGACGGCCCGTCCCCCGACTTTCTTTCGGTCGACAGTCCCCTGCTCTTGGAGCGCGAGCAACCGCTCACGCACCGCACGGCGACCGATTGGCAGTTCCGCCGCGAGTTCGGCAGCCGTTCCGACGTGACCAGGGGCCTGTTCAAGTGCCGTGAGGATTGCCTCATCGGACACCCGAGCCGTATACTTCCCACTGTCGTCGCGATTCGCATCTGACATACACGACGGTAGACGCGCTGCTGCCTTAACCATTTCCCACATTGGTAGTGGGCCTATTTAACACCATGTAACACATGGGAACAGGAGGGCAGACTGCTCTCGTGACGTGTGTTCACATGGAGTCACGTGTTCACAACACATGAACACAGTTGTCTCATTGAGGGATGCCCTGGCGACGTACACGCGAAGCCACCGGCACAATAGCCACTCATCACTATCTCACAAGGATTCGATAGAGCAACCACCACACTGCTCGCGGGTGACCGGTCCCATAGATTTTTCACACATCGCCGTTACATGTGGAATCAATGGGTGTCGAGCCGTCGACAGAGACGCAGGCCACCAAGGAACTGACATCCTTGCAGGACACACTTGAGAGCGACCAGATCGCGTTCGTCGATACGGTTGCTACCGAGATCGAGACAGTGCTCGAAGCGGCCAGCGAGCTCCACCGCTATGAGTACGTGATCGGGGAGGTTACCAACTACGGCATCTCATCGAACGACCACGTGCACTTCGATCTCGTCCACGAGGGCTGTCAGCTCCACTGTGTGGTCCTCCACTTCCGCCGGGAGGACATTCCCACAGAGCTCGAGGACGGAGTGCAAGTTGCTGTCACTGGCGAGCTTTCGTTTTATACCGTCGACAACTACTGTTCGATCATGGTCGAGGACGCCGTCACCGTCGGGGAGGGCACCTACCAACAGACTTACGAGGCCAACAAGCAACTGCTCGCCGACGACGGACTCCTTGATGACGCCACGAAACAACCCCTGCCAGACTATCCCTCCTGTGTTGGTCTTGTCACCAGTGCAGCGAGCGACGCCCGTGACGATGCGGTGACGAGCATCCACCGCCGCCATCCCGGTGTGGCAATCATCGTTCAGGACACGACCGTTCAGGGTGAGAGCGCAGGGCCATCGATGATGCAAGCAATCGGCACCCTCGATACGGACGCGCGGGTCGATGTGATCGTCTTGACACGCGGGGGCGGGTCTGACACCCATCTCCGCGTGTTCAACGATACCGCGCTCTGTCGTGTGGTCCACAATACGCAGACCCCGATCGCTGTCGGCGTGGGCCATGAGGCTGATCGCACGCTTGCTGAGGATGTCGCCGACCAGCGCGTGATGACCCCCACGGAGGTCGGCCAAATCGTGCCACGCTATGAGACACTGACTGAGCAACTCACCCAGCAACACGAGCAACTCACGACGGCCTCCACCCAGCTAGCGAACGATCGCGTCATCGCCCTGCAACAGCGGCTGACTCAGAGCTATGAGCAGCACGTGATGAGCGAACTCGATGCCCTAACAACCACCCTTACCAACACCTACGAGACACTCGCCTCCCGCAAACGCTACGAACACGAACAACTCGACAGACAACACGACCACCTTGCCGCCGCCTACCGACAGGTGGTAACCAATAAGCTCACCGGTCAGCACCAACGGCTTGAGCAGGCCTACGAGCGGCACCTAACACGTGTGCTCACCGATCGGGCAACGACACTGAATCACGCCTACAGCAGCCTCAAACGACAGAGACACCGCGACCGGGAACAGCTCATGCAACAGCACAACCGGCTCGATGTAGCGTACACCCAAACTGTGTCTGACCGGGTGAACAACGCCAGCCAGCGACTTGATCATGCCTATGAGGTTCTTGAACAGCAAAAGCGCCATGAGCGCGAACAGGCCCAAACGACGCACGCTCACCATCGCCAACAGATCGCTCTCGCTGCCTTGCTTCTGCTTGTGATATTACTCGTTGGCTATATCATACTAACGTGAGTACAACCGAGACACCACCAACCAATGACTGACACACCAACTAACGTATCCGCGGACGCATCGATCGCTGAGAAACAACAGCGCCTCGAAGCCATCATCGACAAGCTCGAGGATGGCGCAGTCTCACTCGAGCGAGCGAAAGAACTCCACGAGGAAGGCACAGCACTCATCGAGGCGCTTGAAGAGGAGCTAGCCCTCGGGGACGGGGAGGTCATAGAACGGACCTGATCACACGTCAACTCATTGCCGATGCAGTCGCTTCTTGATTCTTCATCGACTTCTTTCTCGACAACAGTTGAATCCCAACCGTTGGCCACCTCTGCGGCATACAAGTCCACCGACTCAAGCCATTTCAGGGAGTATCTTGTGATGTGCCGATCCATCAGTTATATATGCCAGACTAAACGGATCAATATCACCCCGTACCACTACTTCTAACTATTTAAATGGATGCACCCCTTCATTTCCAACAGCTGTCTGACGCGTGTCGGACCTCAGCTTCTACCCCAACCATTTGTTCCAAGTTTTAAGTCAGCATCCCCCCACCACTTCCACCTTATTATTGAAAAAGTCACGTCAACGCACAGTCTCTCTCAGTTTACTTAAATCATCGATTTCGTCATCTTCCTCACTTTCTAACGCATTAATAACGGTTTCAAGTGGTGTATCAAGTTCGTATTTATTTGGTCGACCTCTACCACGCTGATCGGGTGTTACGTTCTTCAGAATGCCATTATCACACATTTCAAGTAGATGTTCGTGAGCACCACGCCGAGTAAGCGGATCTCGACCAAAATCATTTGCTATTGTTTTATAGTATTCATAGATCTCTCTTGTTTGAGCAGGTGTCTTTTTCTGTGCGGCAAGATTTGTGATAGCGAGAAGAACATATTTTCGATGTGTTGGGAGCTTTCGAATTCCTGTTGTCACCTGTTTACGTTCGATCACGTCTTCAGCTGCTCGAACATGTTGTTCTTTAATACATTCAGTCTCGCCAGTCTCGACTGCTTCGTTTTCAGCGAGTTCAGCAGCTTTTCGTAGTAGACGGATAGCCTGACGGGCAGATCCACGATCGCGTGAGGCGAGTGCCGCACAAAGATCGATAATGCCTGGTTCAGTTACACCGTCGTAGAATGCTTGATCAGCACGACGAGAGAGTATCGAAACAAGGTCGTTCCGCTCGTATGCTGGAAAGTGAAGCTCGGTTTCGCAAAGTGTATCCTTTACCCTGGCAGGAAGTTCATCGCGGAACTGGAAGTCGTTACTGATCCCAATAAGACATAGCTCAGCGTCGAGTTTGTGCATTGTTTGCGCTCGAGTGAGTTGGTAGAGCAATTCGGTATTATTCCCAAGTGTATTCACCTCATCGAGGATAAGTATAATATTCTCTGCAGCTTCACTCAGATCACCAAATAGTTCATCATAGACTTGTTCAGTAGGATATCCTGTCTTACTCAGCTCAGGCTTATTTATAGAAAGGGTTGTCAATGGATACGTACGGTTTCGAGCCTCATTGATGAGTTCGATCGCTGATTGGTATGATGTGTTTGCAGATGAGCAATTTATTTCAAGAAGATCAACATCAATAGACTGTTTCTCAGCTGTTTCTCGTAAATCGGGAAGTAAAATACGCGTAGCAACGGTCTTACCGACGCCCGAATGGCCGTAGAGGAAGATATTATCGAGATCCCAACCTTTCAATAGAGGACGAAGAAGCTTGACGTAGTCTTCGATTTCATCGTCTCGTTCCTCCAGTTTCTTGGGCTGATGTTCTGGTTTCAGCACGCTCCGGTCCTTTATGATGTATTCATCGAGGAAGCTATCATCGTCGAAATAGCCCATGCTATAACACCACAAGATGAACCCATAAAACCACCGCTTCTAACCCTACCACCCATACCGTCTCTTCCAATCACGAGTTTCTTTATATACCCCACTCCCCCCTTCATTTCCAACTCCTCGTTGAGATCTGATGGTGCTCCAGTATAGCCTATGTAGTAGGGAAACGCTTAATACATACCGAGTAAAACAGTATCCGTACTATACACAGAAGGTAACAAAATGATACATTAATATCATTTTGTTTCCTGAGAACCCTCCCTTACTACGCTGAGTTGGAAATAGTGGGGGGAGTGGGGTATATAAAGGAACGGCCAATTGGAAGTGATGGTCCGGGTCGTTCTGATCGGCCGATGGATATGTTCCGTAGTCTTCACTTATGAGGCGACCCTAACTGAACGAACGCGCGATGCACAATTAAGACGACAGTTCGGAGCAGCCCTCTCTTTCGATATCTCGCTGTCGTCGATACTGGCACGGACCCGAACAGTCTCGGTGATCGGGGCCGTTCACGTCTCTATGCGGAACCAGCGGACACCACTGAGTCATACTGAACAAGCCGCGCTTGAGCGACTGTACGAAGACTACGAGCCGGTTGCAGACAGTTTTTCACGAGCGGTGGCCGTCACCGCACTTGCAGAGCTCGATTGTGAACCGTCCGTTGCCCACAGTGTTCTCGATCGGTTGCTCTCAAAAGGGTATCTGTATGCTGTCGATGGGGACCTCCACATTACCGATAGCCCATAGCGAACGGGCTTCAACCTGACTCGGATTCGTCTGTGCCGTTCGCAGTCCTCACATTCGTAGCCGTGGTCGTCCGTTCTGTTTCAAACCCGTGTTGGGTTTCTAGGGTGCTGTGACGGTAGCGAGCGACGTACCAGTAGAGAGGCATGAGTTCAGCAAATCCGCCCTCATTCCAGTCTTCTACCCACCGACCTCCAGTTGCTAGATAACGTCCCACACGATCGGCAGCCTCTGAGCGTATCTCCTTGGTAGAGATTCTTCACGAAGCCAATGCGCCGAAGACAGTCGTCGTCTTCGGCTTCTCGATGCATCTCATCGATCCTCTCCTCTGGAAGGTGGTGCTTAATCTCTTTGCGACGATCTCCACCCATCACCTGTCATGGGCAGCCATTTTCAAAGATTCTCCCACTCATTAGTGACTACTGACTGGGTGAAGTGACAAAATCATATCCCGACACGCGTACTATTGAATATAATGTCTCGACGATTTGATGTTGCGATTATCGGTGGCGGCGTCGCTGGGATGTGTACTGCGGCACTGGTGCAGTCGAAAGGACTATCCACGGTAGTACTTGAACAGCACCAGCATATCGGAGGGTGTGCAGGGTATTACCAGCAGGAGGGGTTTGTGTTTGATGTCGGTGCAACGACGCTCGTCGATTTTCAGCCGGAAGGTATCGGCGGTCAATTGCTGAAGCAACTTGGGTTTGAACCACCGCTGATCGATGTTCAAGATGCCTACGAAGTGTGGCTACCTGATCGGACTGTAACCCTCTATCGCGATCAGCACCGATGGAGGGATGAATTGGAGAAAACGTTCGGCGACGATGAGAACCATCAACGGTTCTATCGCTTCCTCGAACGCACGTCCAATACACTCTGGGAGATCACCAGAGATGACGTGAAACTGCCGATTCAAGGGATCAGCGATGTACTGAGAAACGCAAGAGCAGTAGGGATGAACAGCATTCCTCTGGCCAGATATCTTCGATGGACGATGAAGGACGCCCTCCTGAAGTTTGGCGTGTTCGATGATGTTCCCCTTCGCACGATGATCGCCATGCTGGTGGAGGATACCGTTCATTCAACCCTCGAAGAGGCTCCCTTACTCAACTCGATACTCGGAATCACTATCAGGAAAGCAGGAATCGGGAGAGCCAACGGCGGGATGTATGGATTCTGGGAAACCTTCGAACGACAATACATCGGTATGGGTGGGACGGTAAAGACGAGCGAAGAAGTAAGTGACGTAACTGGTTCGAAAGGAGATTTTCGGCTCGTCACCGACCAGGAGCAATATCGAACTAACCAAGTAGTGAGTGCGGTTCCGATCGATCTGACGAAAAAGATCGCTCCGTCTATTGTCGGTGAGCGACTCGACGACCATATCGCGCTGTTGCAAGAGCACGAGGGCGGTGCGGCTGTGGTCTTCCTCGGGGTACCGGAAGAGAACGTCGCGGATCGAGAGATCACACACCACCAGATATTACGGGACTACGACGAACCGCTGGGCGACGGCAACAATATGTTTGTCTCTGTTTCGGCACCGGACGACACGATCAGCGCTCCGAAAGGCTACCGAGCAGTGATCCTATCCACTCATTGTGAACTCCCGCCGTGGCAGGATCTCGATGAGGAAATATACGAGCGAAGGAAAGCCGAGATAGGGAAACGACTGGTCGCAGGAGCGCGGACGGTGTATCCCGATATCGCCACGAATCCTCTAGTGTACGAGGTTGGAACGCCCAAAACGTACGAGGAATTTACGAATAGACCTAGAGGAGCAATTGGGGGATACCGACAAACGTTGGAAAACACGAACCAAAATGCGGTTCCGCAGGACATTGGTGTTGATGGGTTCTACGTGGCTGGAGACACGACGTGGCCGGGACTCGGTACCGTCGCGTGTGTAAAGGGGAGTTCTATTGCTGCGGATCATGTTATGAATACCAGCTAATACATGAAATTGTTGTGAATGAATAACTTAGCGTTCATCCCGATATACTGTAACACAGCAGTTTCTCGAACCAGTCGTCTGGTGAGTTGAGTTTCAGTGCGAGAAAGCTGAGGTATTTCTGGAGATGATGCTTCGAGACGCCACGGAACTTCGCTAGCCACTGGCGAAGGAAACTGTGGCGGTTCTCGCAGGTGTTTGCGTGGGCATCACCGATGATGTAAGCTCGGAGTGGGTGACGGCAAGATGGCCGCCTCCTCGTCGACGATCTCGACCAGCGCTGGGAGGAGGCGATCACGGCGATCGTCGCGGTGGTAAATCTCTTCGCCATCCACACCTACCGCCACGCCGGCGTCGAGTTCGTTGGTGGTGCGCCAGAACGGGCCAGTGCGGCCCAACAGCACCGCCGACAGCACGTCCACACCACCGATGACGGCAATCCAACGCTGACGGAGGCTGCCCGAGGTGTTAGTCGTGTTGTGCCTGGTGCTGGCACGGTCGAATCGCCAACGCCTGAACAGACATCGCCCCGTGAATCGGTCAGATACGACGTCTGGAAAACGGCCCGAGATAGCAGGGTTTGTGCACTCTGTCGACCGCTCCACGGACGGGTCTATCGGCTTGATGCAGTCGTTGATGGACGAGCACCGCGTCCGCCATTAGACGCTAATTGTCGATGTCTTATCATCCCTATCAGTTGGATATGATTAGGCGTTCCCAGTAGCGATAACAGTATCATGAGACACACAATCAGATCCAGAGCGAACAGTGCAGCGCCGTTCCGGTCGGTCGACACCGTCGAACGCGTCGAAACAGATGACGGCGAGTACCTGAAAGCGACGGGCATCCTCGCAAAGGAGGGCGTCTATCAGTACCCACAGGCCAACAGGGACCGTCCCTATCGAGAGCTCCTTCCTGGGGAGTCCGAAAAAGCGTGGGATCGCATCCCGCTCGCCCTCGATCACCCCGTCGACGAGGATGGGATCGCGACCGTCTCCGACGCCGGGATCGAGGAGCCACCGATCATCGGTGACCTTCGCAGTCCAACCACCGAGGATGACAGTGAGACGAAACTCACGGGTGAGGCCTGGTTCGATCAAGGTTGCGATCGCCTCCTCCTCAATCGCCTCCAACCACACATCCTCGAACGGCAACCATAACGACGAGTCAGGACTGATCTCTCCTGGCAGTGAGTCCACCCGATTGGATCGAGCCGCTGCAAGCACGTGCAGTTCGTGGTCGGGGGCGAGAAACTCCTCCAGTTCGGTGACTGCCTTCCGGAAGACGGTATTGTTCGTCTCGGGACTGATCGCATGGATATCGTCCCAGACGAGCAGCACATCCCCCTGAAACGCTTCGCTCCGAAGGGGCTGAAGATCCTGGGGACTTTGCAGAGCTGCCTTCGGTCGGATGATGTGTTCGATCGCCGGATCAGCGTTGGCGACGAGTTCGGCCAGCACCCGCGATTTGCCCGAGCCACCCGACCCGAGCACTAACAGACGCTGGGCTGCCTGTTTGCCCTCCAATTCCGGTCGGGAGACGAATTCCAGCGCTTGAGGGTCGACCATCCGACTCGCCCGGCGACGACCAGCCTCGTCTCCACGGTACAGCTCGTAAAACCGAGGATGAGTGAGCCGTTCTTCGAGATCAGCTAAGCGATCTTGGAGTTGATCAAGGGCTCCTAGCTCCTCGATGTTCGCTTCGGCGACGAATTGCGCGTCTAACCCCGTCTCGACGAGCCGTTCGCCGAACGAGCCAACGGTTTCCCTGTAGGCCTCAGCAATTGCACGCTTGAGGGCCTGTTGTAGTTGAGGATTCGTCCCTAGCTCATAGCCACAAACAGCCGCGATCTCTCGGGCGAGTCGATCGACAGCCTCCGTTTCATTCTCGAAGATGAGTCGGTTGCGTCCAGTAATATCCTCCTCACCACCCTCTGACGTCGCTTCCAGACGCTCGATGACCGCATCCCAGTGCTCGACAATGTCCGCAAACTCATCCAGTTCCTGCTCGGTAGCCCCGTCCGCGATCGCGTCCCGAAGGCTCGTGTGGAACTCCGTCTCGATCGCATCGAGCTCTGTGTGGAACTCCGCTTCCCGGAACACGGCGTGAAGCTGCTGGCGGCCCGCCTCAACCCTGTTCAACAGTCCTGCCGCAAGTAGATTCGTCACCAGACCACTCGTGATCGGATCCATATCCTATGAGCAGACAATATTATACCCATATATTTATGATTGAATATGTATCAGAATGAACCTAGTTATGAATAGATGGATGTCTGAAACGAATGATTCGTCACTCGGATTCTGGATCAGTCGGGACGAACCACGACACAGTGAAAAACACCGCTTTAGCGTGAGAGGCAGGGAAAGCCAGGAGAAGAATATACACCAAACGGCAGGAATCGACAGCTCGTCAGTAGGACTGACTGGCGACGACTGTGCCAGCATCATCTTCGATCGTCACGGTATCACCGCCGTTATTCCAGATCGCACTCAACGACCCCCAGTATAGATCGGTCGCCGAATTTGATCCGCTGCCGGTGTGTAAGGTTATTTCATCACCGAGATTGAGGGTCTGTTCACCCCCATTCTCGAAGGTAACGTACTCGTCGTTCAAATTCTCTCAATCATCACCCTCTGCATCCGCGTTGCTCTCCACGATCGAAAGGGGGGTCCCTCACTTACCCGTCAAGGAGGACATTACCCCGTACATCACCATGGTTCCTCGGCGGCGAGAGTTCCCATGATGCGATCAAACCCACCTCGCGGCGCCGATTCAGGAAGACATTGCCAACGCTATGAGCACAGTCTCGTTGTAACGTGTAGCCGGATCGAGAATCCATGTCGCTCTGGAGACTATAAAAATCCAGTTATTCTCACATCTATCACATGAGATGTCTTCCTCGGAGGCTGAGGCCCCCTGTTACACCACCTGCAAAACCGTCATCTATCTCTACACTTTTAAAACAATATACTATGGTTAATCTTATGCCAAATTATATGATGGATGTGCCAGACGATCGGTGTGGATTCGAATTGCGCTGTGAGAATGTCGACTGGGTGTTTAAGCAGTCCAGGTGGGATACAGTCATGAGCCCAGTCTGTTGCTTGCGGCCAGTGTGGGCGTCCCACGACGAGACAGCACGATGTATCTGGCACGCAGATGTGGACGAGAAACCGCTCACAGAGCTCATCACGTCACGGACAAACACACCGGAACGATTCGATGGCGCGCAGCTCCGTCAGCTCCATATAGAGGACGAAGCGATGTCGTTTCGGAGGTGCACACTCCACGGGGCTAGCTTTGAGATGTCAGAGATGAGGGGAGTTGACTTCACCGACGCGAACCTTCGATGGGCTGACTTCACCGACGCTACATCCATCGGAGCTGATTTTACCGACGCTACCCCGATCGGGGCCGCCTTCACCAATGCTGACCTCCGATGGACTGATTTCCGTGACACTGACCTTGCAACGGCTGATTTCACCGATGCTGACCTTCAGGGCGCTAAGTTATCGGAGGCCAACGCCAGGGAGGTGAGCTTTCAGCACGCAACGCTTCAAGATGCGGTGCTTATGCGTGCGGACTGTCGGGGAGCAGATTTCACCGACGCGCTCCTCTATGAAACCGTCTTTGCGGACACGCGCATCAACTCCACAACAACGTTTTACGATCCCGCAGAAACACGCCCGATCTGTATCTACGAAAAAGATCCCACCACAGCTGAGAAGCTTCCCGAGGATATTTCTCCTCTCGAAGCGGCCCATTGGGTATACCGGCGGCTCGAATCCCTCCATGAAGAGAATGCCCTCTCCGAAGTTGCCCGCGAGTTCCACATTAGCAAAGAGGAGGCCGAACGCGCCCTCTACAAGGATCGTGGAAGATACGGTCCGTGGGCCGTCAAAACCCTGATGTGGTATCTCACGAAACACGGCGAAAGCGTCAAGCGCGTCCTCATCTGGTGGGGGATCGTCATCCTCACCGCTGGCCTCCTATTCGCGGGACTTGGTGGGGTGAAGGACGCTACTGGCACCAACTACGCCATTACCTCACTCAGTCAATTGCGGACGGTCACTGGCTGGCAAGACATCCTGATGAATATCTACTTCAGCGTCACCACGTTCTCAACGATCATGGACGGTGGGCTCGCCCCTGCCGGGATAGGGACGCGGGCCATCGTCGCCGTCGAGTCCATCACTGGTGCATTGCTCGTCGCCCTTCTCGTGTTCGTCCTTGGTCGACGAACCGCACGGTAAAGCGATCGACGTCTCGTGAGACGACAGCGATTCAGCCACCAGCCGATCGAGAGGGACAAAGACGACTGCTCAGTAAGATTTGCTCGTCACGAGTGTACCGGTGTCGTCTTCGACCGTCACGGTATCACCGCCGTTATTCCAAATTGCACTCGACGATCCCCAGTAGCGATCTGTTTGCGTATCCGAGCCGCTCCCGGTATGGAGCGTGACAGTCTCACCGGCCGCGAGCGACGCACCACTCGGGAACGTGTATACGTGTCTTGCCTCATCTGAGACCGTCCACTCCGACAAATCAAGCGTCTCCGATCCTGTATTTGTGAACGTCACATATTCGTCACTGAGATTCTCATTGTCGTTCCCAGTCGCATCGGCGTGGATCTCTGTAATTGAAAGGGAACTCCCGCTACTCGGCTCACGACACTGCCACAGACCGCGTTCGGCCGTTTGGGCATCCGATTCAGCGGCATAGAACCGGTCAGACTGGCTGAATTCACTGTCGTACACGCGCGCGTTGCCCGTATCGATGAGGTCGTAATTGAGATTCTGGCCATCATCATGGATATACGCAAGTAACCGGCCGTAGTCGCCCCGCCCATCGCTTGCTGCATCCAACTCAAGCGTTATCTGTTCGCCCTGCTGCAACCTGTCCTTGGTATACTGACTCGCATCTTCACCAGCCGCATCCAGACACTGTATCCCAGCTTCTGTGTCCGGGACCCCTTCATATTCAGTCGGATCGTTTTCGCTGTAGACCTCCGGCGTGTCAACTCCGAGCAGCCGCACGGTGTCGGTCGTCCCATTCGCATACTCGACGTCAACCGTATCACCATCGGTCACCGACGTGACCGTCGCACTCAGCGTATCACTTGTCGTCGAGGGACTGCCAACGACGCCCGCTGGAATCGCAACGGCGAGCACTGCCATCACCACCACTATGTGAGACGTTCGTATCACATTCATACATTTTGAATAATAACATATTAACGTTGGTTACGAAATGTATATAGATCCACATGGAGAGGTCCTGCTGGACAGCCCCGAACGTCACCCGGCAGTCGATCACTACTTTCGCTCCCTGACCACGCGGACAGCACTGAGGTTGCACCTGCCTGCCTCCCTGGTTGGACTGCTACTCGGTACGGTCTCCGTCTCCCTTATCAGACGAAAGGCGCTCGGACAGCTGGTCAAAGCGGTCGCGGACCTGCTCGGTGCGCCGCTTAGTTTCGGCCTCTTCATACGTCGCGGTGCGCAGCTCACCGGCTTCGACTGCAATCGTGAGCACGGCATCGACGTGCTGGCCCGCCTCTGGCAGCTCAGCCCGATCAGCAACGACCTCGCCACAGAGGGCGCCGTCTTCGTCCTCAACAAGCAGGACGGCCTGGTCGGCCTCGAAGCGATCGATCACCGCTGTGTACGTGCCATCGTCGAGTGTCATGAGTAATCCTCCTCCAGGACCACGGTCCCAGTCCCATCCCGCATGATCACGGTATCACCGGCATTGTTCCACACCGGTTGTGGCGAGCCCCAGTACAGGTCGGTTGCCGAATTTGAGCCACTCCCCGTATGGAGCGTTAGTTCTTGGTCGGGAGCAAGCGCGGTTCCGGCTGGGAACGTGTATGTCGCTCCTGCGTCATCGGCGACCGTCCACCCGGACAGATCGAGTGGCTCAGACCCCGTATGCTCGAAGGTAATGGTTTCGTCGTTAAGATTCTCCCGGTCAGTGCCCTCTGCATCGGCGTTGATCTCTGTGATCGAGAGTGTCTCGCTCCCAGTCTCGGTCTCGGGTCCGCCATCGGGTCCAGCAGGGGATTCCGCCTCACCCGTCGAGAGCGCAATGACCGTACGGGGTTGCACGGGCTCGTTCGTCTCTGGGTCGATCGGCTCGCCGTCTCGGAGCCGAGCTGGCTCCGTCGGTGCCTCTCGTTGGGTGGCGATCGTAAGCGCGGATCCGTTGCTCCGCATCACAATGTCCCCGTGCGTTCCGGTCCAGTATGTCGGGATGGCACGCGTAGCTAGCCGGGCTAACACCTCCTCGTGTGGGTGGCCGTATTGGGAGTCATACGGACTGGAGATGACCGTGACGGCTGGGGTTGTCACATCGAGCAGCGCGGCACTCGAACTGGATTTGCTTCCGTGATGGCCCGCTAACAGGGCCGAGACGTTCATCGAGTTCCCATACTCGTTGACGAGATATTCCTCGCCAGCCTCGGCCGCATCACCCGGAAAGAGAAAGCCAGCCTGACCGTGTTCGACCTGCAAGACGATGCTGTTCTCATTCGGCTCCTCGTTGGCCAGATACGGCTCGGGCGGACTGAGAACGCGGACATCGGCCCCAGCGAACGGAAGTTCATCGCCAGCTCGGGTCTGGTACAGTTGGACATCGTATGTCTCGATCGCATCAAGGTAGCGGTCGTAGGTCCGGGTGGTAGCCGGTACCCCAGGATCGTACACCGCACCGATGCCGTCGGCTTCTTCTTCGAAGTACTCGATGACAGCTGCCTGCCCACCGATGTGATCCGAATCAGGGTGGGTTGACACCAGATGATCGATTCGGGCGATGCCGTTCGCTCGGAGATAGTCGAGGACGTGGTCCCCATCGTCCTGCCAATCGCCCGAATCGATCAGGATTGTCTCGTTGGCTCCCTCAATGAGTGTGCTGGTCCCAAGCCCCGTGTTGATGTAGTGAATCGAAAGCCCGTCGGGAATAGATGGCTGCTCTGGGGTCGGTGTGCCATCCAGTGGGCCGTTCGTACACCCTGCGACGACGAGAATGAACACGAGCGTGAGCGCGAGAAGCGTTTTTCTCTGCATACTATTCATTTCATTCTATGCAGTAAGTATAATGACATCGATGGAGAACCCACAGCCAACGCATCGAAGATTTCGAGAAAAGGCCACACAGGAGCCTTCCTCGTCTTCGTGCATAACAATTGATAGCACGATAAGAACCTTGATTAACTACGCATTCGAACATCGCTATCCGTCGTCGTGAGGGGGAATCTGCCTTCAATAGTCATACACCTGCGCCCACCGGACCGCACAAGCATCCACCAGCTGCCTCCCGGTACTGCTGATCGGTACTCTCTCCGTGTTGGAGATGACCACGTAATCATCGACCGGCAGCGCAGCGAGATACCCGAGGTACTATTCGTTCGGCAAGTGGAACATCAGCGAAATGTCTACGAATAACGGGGCCTCTGTCAACAGGAATGGATTCCCGTCAGTACCGATGAAGCGACTAAGAGAACGGAGGTCCCACGGGGCCAGAGCCCGCGATTGTGGTTTGACATCGAAAATTTATATATACTGGTGTGTTGGGCGAGGATTTCGCTGTCAATGGAACGAAAGCAGGGGATTTGTCCTTAGTCAACAATCGGTGGATAATCGAGAGATTTTGTTGACTAAGGCTCGTGAGCACCAGCGAGCCGTTCGTCTCGTTCCGCTTCAGTGAGACACGCAAGCACGTCCTCGTAGGCTCCAACCCGTCGATCATATGGGTCTCCTTCAGTTCTGACAGAGGCCGACCTGATAGCCGCGGCAAGAGGTTCGTCGCCAGGCTCCAGTTGGCCCGCGAACAACGATTCATGGGACTCTACAACGATATCCGAGATCATCACTGACTTGTGGATGCGACCGTCTGGGGTGCATGTCGCTGCAGCACACGGCCGGTCTCTCCCAACAGCGAAAGTGTATCGCCACCGTCCCTACCGTGAATCACGAGCGAGAGTAGACTCATTCCCTCTTCTGGCTCGACCAGTCGCCAGATGATTACATCCCCGATCTCGCTACTGAATCCTCGATTGCAGCGGCCGTTTGACTGCACGAGGGTGGGGATGGGTGCGTAGTCGCGGAACACCGTCTCGAAGCTGATATCGACACCGGCCTCAACGACACTCGTCGAGACAAGCACAACTGAGGAATCACAATCGAGAAGATCAACAAGGGAAGTGCAGGCGGAATTCATCTTCAGAACCGACTGATTGAAGATCCTTAGGTCGGTCGTGAAACGATTCTTGAGGACGACCGAATATAGAATTGGGACTGCGGGTAGGGACCCGCTATTGAGTTGTGAGACAAGTTCGACGAATTAATCGACGCAATGCGCGCCGGTCGCTACGACTACAATCGTCATCTGAGAATTTTCGAGATTAGCCTGCTTGGGTTCGACGCACCAGGAATTCTTTGAGGCTGCCAAAGCATCAGAGACTGTCATCGCCATCACCGGTGGAAGCGTTGCAAGAACTCGGGTCAGATAGGATTCGCTCGTCAGTGCTGGCATATATGTAGTTTGAAATCATCATACCATAGAGATCCAACGTTTTGCGATCGAACGGCTATAATGCGGTAATGAAAGTCCGGCACAGCAAGCTTACGAACCGTGCCCAGAATATGGGTCGTCCTTGGCCACTGTTCAGCCCCGGTACAATTAAGTTCGATGCTGATTTTGGTCACAGATAATGACGGAGTACCGTGTTTCGTTTGATGCCATTGAGGATGAGGTTGCAAAACTCATTCTCTATAAAGACGGTGAATTTCAAGAACACCTTCGCTATCGCATCGAAGAGCTACCAGACGGGGCTGAGCGAAATCACCTAGGTGGTGACTTCAGACCAGAATTTGATGACGAAGGAACCATTACCGCGCTCCACTACGACGAAGAACTCAGTGAACGAAAGCGTGAGGAAGCGAAAGAGGGAGTGAAGCGATTCAAGGAGAAATTGGAGGATAGCTGATGGCTGATGGCGGTTCCCCGCTTGCCAATGGTGAATTAGAGATATATACTCTTGATGTAGGACAGGGAGATGCCCGGCTTACTGTTACTCCTACTGGAGAGACGATTCTCACTGACGCAGACAAGGAAGCCGTAGCAGAGGAACTGACTGAGGTGCTTGAAGATCGGGAACTCAAAAGAACCGATGACGGGAAGGTCCGTATTGACCACTTCCATGTGACGCATATCGATTATGATCATGTATGGGGGCTCAAATCATTACACGAGAATGGCTATGAAATACAGCACGTAACACAACCCGATATTAGTCGATTTGAGATAGTCGATCCACAGACCGAGGACAACAAGGATGGTGTGACGGAAAAAGTCATTAATAACTATAGAAACCATCTTGGATTTCATAATATTGATGTGGATGATATCACACAGGTGTCGAAGGGTGTTCAACTCTCAAATCCATCCGATGCGGAAATCAACGTCTTAGCTCCCCCCGCAGACGAGGGAATTGTGAAGGTGACCCGTCCTGCAACAGGGGCTACTGTCAATTTTAAACCTGAACAGTCCAACGAGAATGGTGCAGTGTACAAATTAGAAGGTGAACGTTCGGCCCTCTTTATGGGGGATGTACAGGATGACTCTCACCATCACGCTGAAAGTTGGCTCATGCAACAACACGACAATCCTGAGAGTGAGATCGACCTTGAGGCAGATATCATCTTCGCTAGTCATCATGGGTCGACCCATGCGACCAGCGATGAATTTCTCGATCGGGTCGATCCAGATGTTGCAGTAATTTCAAGCGGACTGGATAATAAGCACACGAGTGAGAACCAGCACGACGCCCACCCCCACGATGCAACCCTCAAGCGCCTTCACGATCGAGATGTCGATGTCTACTGGACCGCAGGCCACGGAACGACACGCACAAATCTGGATGCAGAGACGGCCCGCCCAGAGCCAACGACCGATCTCGAGACAACCGACGCGGCGGATCTGGCCGCCCTGAAGTACTACTGTCGAGAACACGAGATTGACCCAGAAGCCGTCGGCGTGCTTCTGCCAGACAACTTTCCTGAGGAAACGCCCGCGTGGGCGATTGACGCCGCGCCGATGATCGCAGACACCCAAGAACAGTTCATCGACGAGGCGGTTGCGAATGCCGAGACGGTCGAAGACCTTCGACAAACGCTTGACCCAACGCCCGATGCTCACGACCAGCTCCGGGAGACGGTGCAGGCCGACCGCGAGGCCCACGTCACCACCAAACAAGACGTGAAGCGGAACAAGGAAGCATACTTCGAGGCCGTCGAACGAGAACAGGCTTATGAACGACTCCCGCTGCACACGCGGCTACGGGCAAACCTCCCCTCTCGGTTCGGTGGGATCGAGCACCCATTGACCGACGGACCCTCGTCGGACGAGATGGATGCTCTCCCCAAAAACATCGAGGACGTGCCGAAAGCGGTCAGAAACGACCCCGCCGCCAAACTCCGCGTCGAGGGCGACTTCGTTAACAACTGGTCGCGCTCGCTTCTGAGAGCCGAAACCGCCGCCGACACCGCCGTTGACGACGCTCACACACCCCGCGAGCTGTGTCGACACCTTCGCGACACCCCTGGTGCACACCAGGACTTCCTCTATGCGATCGACACCCCTGACGCTCACGAGCAGAACAAATCCGAAAAAGGCATCGACGACTTGCTGGAACGAACAAAAGAACACGAACGAACAGAAGAACAGACCCACACCCAGGATCAGGACTTCTCATTGGGACTGTGAAATCCGACTGTCGAGCGATCGTGGGCAATGTACCCTGACGACTGACGCCGATCGGTTGTACCTCCGATACATGAGCGGAGGGCTCGCTGCTTACACGCGGCTACCGTAGTGCGGTGAGTGTTATCTCATCGGCTTCTGTCGGATAACGGTCGTCTTGTCATCAGATAATGATCGAACCGATTCGCTCAGGGGGACTCCGAATGCTTGGTTTCCAGCGAGCAGTTACTGCTCCGGACCTCTCGTCGGTACAGGTAGATGTCTACTCTGTGCATCGAGTGATCGTCACAATCACCAACGACGAACGAGGAGACACCCTGAGACGCGAGATGCTCACGGCACGAAATGGGTTATATGACACGCTCTATGCACGGCTGGGCGTGAAACCTATATCAGCGGTCAAAATTTCGTAGCGGGATATGCATGATGAATCTACCTAGCCGACCTCTGACACCCACCGTGCTCTGTAGTGATCTGGCGCATCCCAGCTCTCCCGGTGTGTGCAACAGCGCAGTTCGTCATAGCGAATCGGCCGGCTAGCGAAGCGAGCACCACGTACCACAGTCGGGTATTCGAACTGTCCATACTATCGAGAGAGTTCTGCTTGTAGCTTCAGTTGCGTGAATCTGTATTAGTACGCAATCCCTGACCCTGCCGCCTTATGGGAGAAGGCGACAATCTCGGGATTGTGTAGATAGGAGCTCGCTTGTTTTTCTCTATCAAACAGTAGTTAGAAGTGTGTTATGGGCATCATATATAATGAGGGTTTGAGTATGGAGAAAGTAACCATTAAGGACATCGAACCGCAGTCGCCACCAGACGAAAACATCCCGAATGGAGCGATGGCAAGTTCAATAGGCGATGCCCGTCTGCTTTCAGAGCCACTTGGCACCATTGGATTGGCAATTAACTACTACGAACTCGACCCTGGAGAGAGCTTCGCCCACTCATCCCATCGACACAGCAATCAGGAAGAAGTCTTCTACATTCAGTCAGGAACAGTGACGTTCGAGACAGAAACTGGGAAGATAACGGTCACCGCTGGCGAAATCCTCCACATTCCACCAGGCACGTTCCAGTTCGGGATTAACCACGGAGATGAACAGGTTACAGCGATCACTCTTGGTGCTCCCCGCGAATATGAGGAGAATACCCAGTATCTCATAGACTGCGATGAGTGCGGCGAACGTACCACACAGGTTTTCGAACGGCTAGAAGAACAGAACGAATTCATCACCCGTTGTACCGACTGCGATACTGAAACGCATCGAATCTCTTACTAACACGATCGATCAGTCGACATTGATCCGTGTTGCGTGTTTTTCCAAACAATGAAACTCAGTTCAACACGACCGTTTCACTCTGTCAGCAGCGGAGTGTCGACTGACAGGGGCACTGTGCTTGACGAGACTCTAATAAGGAGGGCCGTCAGTGTGTTCGGCCCGGTAAGTTATAGCTATAAGGCCGAGACATGTGACTCCCCCGAGAATTATATATGCTATAAATATTGATACCAGAGACGGACTAGCTTCCGGAAACAGAATCATGAGAGTCAGCCGAACTGCAAGGAACGGAACTACAAAAAGGACTACTTACCAAATGGGTGAGAGACTTCCGAACCATTGCTTCAGACGGCTTAGTAAGTTCATTTCGGGGGCAGTACACACTCTAGTGATTAATTCCTTTGGGCGTTACACAAGGCCTCTCGGCCCTGAGAGGGCCGGAGGGTTGGCAGGATAAGCATGAACCTTCGAACCACTCCCCGAGCGCAAGGGTGAGTTTATAGTTAGTTTCACGTTTGTCTACTAACGTGCAACTCACCACCCAACTCCGCTCTCAGATGCCCGATTTCAGGCGACTCAACAAATCGTTCTAGCGTCCGATGGCTCTAAGTTGCATGAAATGCTTAATAGAAGTGTGCAAGAATGAGAACCGAACGTAACAAAGACGGCACGTTCAACGTCTGGCTGAGCCGCGACGAATACCAACAGCTCCAACGAGAGTGCAGCTCGTGGGACCGGGAGATCGCGATCCGACTGATGGGCGACTGCGGCCTCCGGGTCGCCGAGGTACTCGATGTCGAGCCCCGGCATGTCTCGCGCATGAGCGACGGGACTCACCACTCCCTGGAAGTCGTCGGTGGAAAGGATACCACTGGCGAGCATACAGACGGAAAACATCGGGAAACGTGGCTGCCCGTCGAACTTGAACGAACCATCAACCGCTTCGTCCAGCACGAGGACATCGATCGGAACGAGCCACTCATCGACCGATCGAAGCGAACACTCCAGTACTGGGTCGAGCATGCGGCCGAGGCGGCGGCTGAGACGACCGGTGATGGGGACTATCGACGCGTCACGTCCCACGATCTCCGGCGCTGCTGGGCTAATCACTTACTCGTCGAGGGAGGGATCTCCCCGCGCATCGTGATGGCGCTGGGCGGCTGGTCGAGCTACGACGCGATCGAGCCCTACCTCGCTGCGCCGACCGAGGAGAACATCATCGACTCAATGAGCACTGCTGCACTTTAATAGTTATATTGCTATAGGAGAGAAGTGATAATTGGATGGTTAAGAAGAAACCAGATGGGCATCAACTGGAAGCCGAATCTCGGGGAGCCTTAACCAGAGCGCTCTCCCACTGGGTACTAAACGAAACTATGGAGGATTACGGAATCGATTTTGAGGCGTATCCGGTATGTCCTGAGACAAAAGAAGTCCTTCCGATATCCGTTTCGATTCAGCTGAAAGCGTCAGCAGCGTTCGAAGGAGAGAATACTGTGACGCACCAACTCGATACTGATTCTCTTGATTTTTATATGCGTCTTGGAAACTCAGTACTTTTAGCACTCTATGAACAACAGTCAGAAGAAATATACTGGAAGGTTGTGCAGACGTATATCTTAGACGAATACGAGAAACCAGAGGAAAAATGGCAGCAACAGGAAACTGTCCAAATTCCAGCGAAACGTATACCGCTTTCCCAAAGTCAAGGCGATCTCCTTTCCACAGTCATTAATGTTGATGACCGAGTGAAAAAGAATTCTATGGTGTCAGAGTTGTATGATATGTTCTCCGGCTTCGTCACCCGACAGGAAGTGGCTACGGCAGTAGAACAAGGAGAATCCCATCAGCTCGAATTCAAACGTCAGCTACCACGCAAGGGAACCGAAAGAGATGCCGCAGCTCTTGCAAATACTGAAGGCGGTGCCATCTTGATTGGTATCGATGATAGCGGCGAGGTTGTTGGCGTTGATAATCCCGATAACGTGAGTAAACTGATTCGTATGTCGTTAGATTACGATGTCACTCCATCCATTGAAGCCGATATCACCATATCAACTGTTGATGAAAAACAAATTGTAGTCGTCAAAATACCCCAATACCGCGATCTCCCACATTCAGTTGATGGGCGTTTTTATAAGAGAGATGGAACAACAAGCAGTCTGATGCATTCGCCCAATGTGGCCTCATTCTTCAGAGAATAAACCATCAAGATAGGATCAGCTCCTCAGGACGAGACACGAGAGGAGACTCATACTGATAAGGATCGATAACCACAACCAGTTCTCAATTATGAGGACGGCAGCGTTAACTAAGACTAGAGGTAAAACCACTCCAACCGAAGAGAACTCATTACCATAAGGCGCACCGCTGTGCTGTGAATAGTTCGAGCGAACCACGATACCTCATTACACTCTACTACAAGACACATCCACTTCCATATGTTTATCTAAAACTCAATTCTTAACAGGAGTATGACTGAGAAGATGGCTGAGGTACCCGCGAATCGGTGGGACTTTGAACTGCACCCCGACGATGTGGGATTTGATGACTCGCACAGCTGGTGGATGCAAGAAACTAACCCTGTTTGTTGTTGGCGATCGGTCTGGGAATCCCACGACGAGACAGATCGGTGCTGTCGATGTTTCCACGGGAACGAGAGAGTGGAAACGATCTATCGGGATCAGTAATCCCTTCTATCAGCCCAGCCTGTGTATCGTGAATGGGGTCATCTACTGCAGAACCGGGCCGCTGTATGCGCTGAACCTTACGGACGGGAGCACCCGTTGGTCGTACCCACTTGGGACCAGTGACGCCAACCTTGAACCGGTATCCGATGGGTCAACAGTCTATTTTGTGCTCAATGACAGCGTCCGTGCGCTCGATGCAGAGAGCGGCGAGTTGCGGTGGCGTGTCGATCTTCCCGGCGTTGCGAGTAGACCGACACTCACCGATGGAACGCTCTACGTTGGGCTCGAAAACGGTCTCGCCGCGCTCGACAGTACAACTGGGAACGAACGGTTCCGGGTGACGATATCCGACTCGGGGACAGTAAGTACGTCACCGATCATCGCTGGTGGAACCGTGTATCTCGCAGCCGACCAGACACTCTACGCTCTTACGGCTCAATGAGTGTGCTCAACCGCCTGCGGAACGAATTCAATGGCTTTGGCCGGGTCCTCGCACTCTGGTTCGCGTTCGAATACTCGCTGGGAAACGGGGTTGTAATGGTCTTCGATGTAGCCCTTACCAATCAGCCAGTAAGCGGGATCGGTATGCTTGTCGCAGTTGGTGCGACCTACATTGTGCAGTGGTGGTATCCCGACGTTCGAGTACGAACGGTCTGGGCGTTTGCCTTCACAATGATATTCGTGTTCTTCGGACTGACACTTCTCAATCCGGCGATGATAGATGGCCGAACAGGAGGGACGATCTACTACACCGTGGAAGCTGGCCTCATCTGGATCGCAGCACTGTCATTGAGCTGTGTCGTCGTGTGGATCAACTGGCGGGAGGTCCTTCCGATACGTGAATAGTCTCATAATACATACTGCTAGATTGAGGCTGAACTGAAAGCAAGGTGTAAAGCAATGAATCCCACTTTAAATTAGACAAATTCGAAATTACCAACATTTATAATACTATATCCAATTAATATCATTTATATGGGTAGAATCAACGACTGGAAAGTATATAAGGAGGAGGCAGAACCAATTGTAGATTTGTTAAAAGCTGTCAATGATGGATACTCAGTAGCATATGAGTATGATAGACATGATTTCTGTGAAGGCAACCCTTACTTGGAAGACGGTAAAGGCGCTACTCGGAGTAAATGGGGGATTGACCTGTCAAGAATTTACCCGATTAAGAAAGGAGGACACCTGTATTGGGGAAATAATCTTGAACACATTCGGAAACACGTACTCTATCACGTTACAGCGCAAGCAATCAAGCATAGAGGTGAACTTCAGAACTTTTTTCGAGATCGAGAATTGGACAGAAAAGAGCACTTCACCGAAGCATTTCGAAATCTGACTAATAGTTGGAGAGATGAATATGCTCTCAATCATCCGCAATTCGACTCTGAAGAAGTACGAGCTCAGACCGCAGAATGGCGAATTATTCAGATGTACTACGCCGTGTTCAAGTCCACAAGTGCTATTATGCGGTCAAAATTTGAGAACATAAGGGAGGACGGAAGAGGAAATCACGATGGCCTATGGGAGAAGCACCGACGAAAGTGTATGGATGAACTCCAAACAAAACTGTATCCATTCCCATTTATGTACTTCTCCGTGACCAATAATCCTCGAAAAAAAAAAGACGCATTCCCTTGGGAGGTACCATACCCAATCCACGAAGATTTTCATGAAGATCAGAAAGAGCGCCAAGACGGATACGCCCAAGATAAGTTAGAGTCCATTTACGAATCTTCTCAAAAAAGCCCGTATATACAGGGAGAGGTCATTTTTACATTCTATGACCTACTAAAGGAACTTCGTGAGTGGGCCCAATACCAGCAAGGAGGAATTTTCAGTCGCCTATATGGTGAAACTCATATAAAAGCACTCGATCATGCTCTCCGGTTGATCGCTTATACAGCTTTGACTGTAGCAGAGGTTGCTCTCATCCACAATTTTGGATTCAGTGAGTTTGAGGATATGTATTTAGAATATAAAGAAAGTTGTAAGGAAGGGCAATCATCAGATAGCCTGTATCTAGTGTATGAGAGATATAAAGTTTATAGAAAGGCTTTCCCAACTTCCTAGTTTAGGTTGTGTCGGAATGCGGTGGGAAATTATAAATTAGATCAGATATTTGGTAGGGTGCAGAGTGCAGTTGATCCTGCCATTCGGTCCACTTTGTACCAGGTACATTATTGTCTTAAAATCACCTCTCTTTACGCCAGACTGGCGTAAAACTATAGTTTTAGATCATGTGAAAAGGTCGCAGGTGACCTACATCCATCACCGTGAGTCTCTGAGTCGTTTTACAGGCTAAAATTAGGTACCCCATCCTTGAGGTCCCCACGTGGATTCTCTTGCGATTGATTCATCGCTCTCGCTTTCTCTCTTCCTGCTCCACTCTCCCGTAGGCGATCGTTGATACGGACGTCACAGGGAGTCCTTGGTGCTGATCGACTGCTGTAGCTGCTCGTGGTATCAAGGACGAAGCCGATTGCATCGATACGAATCACTCTCCTCGACAGTGAGTAAAGTTGCCAGACAGGGTGGCTTACCTACCGACCGATGTTGACGGTATTTACATAGCCACAACGTGTATATAGAGGGATTCAGTCATGTATTTTCCTTACATCAGAGGCATTATTACCTCTCAAATAAATTTTTATTTGAGGTGAAATAGATGGTTGACAAAGACGATGACAGATCAATCGAATCAAACAGTGCCCCCGGCGACAAATCAGTTCCATCCCGCAGTCGGCGTGGGTTCTTGAAGCAAGCAGCTGCGACCAGTCTTGTAGGATTGACCGGACTCACTGCTACTACTGAGGTAGCCAGTGCCACCGAGTCGGCCGATGATGTAGAAACGCAGGCTCCAAACAGGATAACCGTACGGGGAATAGCTGACTTCACCAACTATATAATCTATTCGACCACACCTATCTGGGGAGGGGACAACAATGCACCAGGAACGGATTCTCCCTTTGAATATCCTCAAGCCATCAATTATGAGGGAACGTGGTATGACTATGGAATGGACGGGACTATATATGCAGATAATGTTGACGTGTTCCGATTCGAGGGCTACGTAGCGGTGCCTGACACGACCGGTATCACGTATACTGTGGAAGACTTGTAAAGACGTATCTGTCACTACTAGCAGATTTGGACCGATTGGTCCCCTGCTAGTTCACGTCGTGAACGTTCTGATCTGGGAACTGTGGGTCGATCCTGTTAGAATCTTCTCACGGGCCTAAGAGGTAGACAACAGGCTCAATCGTAGTTCGCCCGAGGAGGAGGTCACACATGTCGTGCATTTCCACGACCCCATCGAGGTGGCGATTGAAGGGGTCGAGGGAAAGACCGCGCTGCGATGCACATCTTTACCGAATTTGACGGGATCGTGGCTGTCTCGCCAGAGAACAGTCATGGCAGCATTGGCTTCAGCGAGGCAGCGGTTTCGCATATTGAACCGCTTGCGTGACGGCCGCGAACTCCTCACGACAGTCACGAACGAATTCGACTCTTCTTTCGCAGTTCTCCTGATTCTTTTCTCGGTCTCTCCCTCACGCGGTGAGCGCACAGTGCAGTGCTCACTCGACGAGCTCGTGCAAGGCGGTCGGTTGGTGATAATAGTGGATGTAGTTCCACGCACGCAACCACCGGAGTCGGTCATCCCCCTGACGCCCATACATTCATTATTGTCTATAATTCAATTAATACCGCAGTGGATAAGAGAGGACATATCATCAACGGAGTGCTCATCGGCATTGGGGTCGGCGTGCTCCTCTCCCCGACGGGAGACAAGTGGATGGTTCACTCGGCACTGTTTAGCACCTCGTCGACCGGCGTTCGTCAGTCGAGCGATTGGTGCGGTCTGAGATGGTTGTAGTAATGCGCAAATAATGCAAGCCACTGGCGAATGCTCCGCCGACTGCCCACCCACGAAGTATGGAAGCGGCCGACCCGCATCTTAAGCGTATGAAACCATTTCTCAATGAGGTTTCGCTCGGTGTAGTCGACCTGACCGCTCAACCCGAGTCGAGAGAGGGCAGTCCGATAGCCGAACTGATCGACGAGAAACACTGTGTCTGAAAGATCGTGTTTCTCGTCGAGGCCAGACAGAAACGCAGCTGCTGGATCGGTGCCGTGCCGTCCAAACAACGTCACATCGAGAATTAACTTTGTGTCGAGGTCTATTGCAGCGTACAACCAAGACCACACTCCGTTGATCGTGACAGCGGTTTCGTCGACCGCGACCCGCCGACGGCGAAGCGTCGGCGGATCGGGAACGCTGTCAGCAATCCGATGCACCCAGTTCCAGACCCCCGTGAGAGCGTTCAACGCCGAATTCAGCCAGAATCGAAGTTGTCTCTCTGAGCGAACAACCGGTTGCGTGGAGTCGGACGGCGAACGCCCTGACGGGCGTCCCCAGAACGCTTCACGTTCTGGGTGCGGACGAGACGCGAAGCGTCTCGTTAACGTCGCCGTCTGCTCACGCTCCTAAGTTTCTTCTAAATCCACTGCAAAGCACTTGCTGAGCAGGTCTGCGAGCATTCTGACCAAGAACTCAACAACCTGCTCGCTTCTCAAACTGGCTTAACTAGACAGTGCCAGATTGAGCTACTTGTCGCGTTGCTCAATGAGCCACTCGCGTTCCTTCTGAGCGGCAGTTCCAATGACTTTTTCAAGGAGATCGGCAAGTTCGCTGTCTTCCGGGATGGTGTACAGCGGCGAGTTTTCAATATCCAAAACATGTTCGATAACCCCATATTTGTCAGCTAAAATGTCCTTGTGGTTGTTCCACGTGTCGTGACTAATCCGCGCAGCGTCGCAAATATCGGCTTCTCGGAGTTTATCACCTCGTACACGGAGCATCGCCAAGATTATTTTAGCTCTCGAGTTCGGCGTGAGAAGTTCGAGGAACGGATGGCCTTCGAACAGTGTGTCGGTATCGGCTTCATCCTCGGGATCAAATCCAGGAATTGCCACTGTGGGGATGTCCTCGTCGTTCAGTTCGTCCTCTCGGTCGTCCGCTGGTAAACTACTCATGCCCTCTCTACATATTCTTCCCACCATTATATACTGACTAGCACTTCCGCCAAGATTCGATTATCCACATATGACAAACATTTATCTATATAATATAAGAACAAAATAGTAGATGAAGAGCCAGCAGACAACGCTGGCAAGAAATCCCACCGAACCCTATCGAGACCGAGCGCCGCTTTACGACCTGTACAAAACACAAGAGAAAACTATCTCAGATATCGCCGAGGAATTGGACTGTTCTGTTACCACTGTGAGGAACTACCTACGACGGTTTGGCATTCTTGATCCCCTTGACTCCCCCGCTACTATACCGCAAGATCCGACGGATATGACTGTTGGCTCGTGATGGGCATACTATCCTCGTACACAGGCTCGTAGCGGTAGCTGAATACGGGATTGACGCTGTAGCCGAGGCAGTAGTTCATCACAAAAACACTCACAAGTGGGATAATCGCCCCGAAAACCTCCTTCCCTGTGACAGTCGCGCGAAGCACAGGTGTGAGCACTCACGCCATAAAGCCGATGAGGATCAGGGAACCTTCGACGAATATTCTACAACTGATCATCTTTCCCACCCACAGATTGACAGCGGACACCAGGACGAGTGCCAACTAACATTCGACGACTTTGAAGAACTCTAAGTGAATAGCACGTCTCACTGCTGTTTCTAGAATCTGTGAGAAGTTGACAACCGACCAACTAGAACAGCGACACCCAATCTGCAACATGAGAACCCATTCAGGAAACCATAATTACACCTACGGATTCGCTGTTGAGCCGTCGTCAGTAGGATTTGCTTGTTATGACGGTCCCAGCACTGTCTTTGACCGTCACGGTATCGCCACCGTTGTTCCAGATCGCACTTGAGGATCCCCAGTAGCGATCACTGGCTGTGTCCAAGCCGCTGCCTGTGTGGAGCGTGACAGTCTCACCGGCCGCGAGCGACGCACCACTCGGGAACGTGTAGGTGTGACCCGCGTCGTCTGATACCGACCAGCCCGAGAGATCGAGCGTGTCAGTACCTGTATTCTCGAACACCACGTATTCATCGTTCAAATTCTCGTTGTCGTTCCCAGCCGCGTCGGCATGAATCTCTGTGACGGAAAGGCTGCTCTCACTCCCTGCGTTCCGACATTGCCACAGGCCGCGCTCAGCTGCTTGAGCATCTGATTCGGCCGCATAGAAGCGATCACTCTGGCTGAATTGGCTGTCGTAGACGCGTGCGTGGCCGGTGTCGACGAGGTTGTAGTTGAGATTCACTCCGTCATCGTGGATGTACGCCAACAACCGACCATAGTCTCCCCGCCCATCGCTTTCAGCATCGAGTTCAAGTGTCACCTGCTCACCCGTCTGGAGCTCGTCTTTCATATATGCACTTGCGGCGTCCCCTGCATCGCTGAGACATTGCTCACCTGCTTCCGTATCTGGGACGCCTTCGAATTCCGTGGGGTCGTTTTCGCCATACACTTCAGGGGTGTCCACCCCGAGCAACCGCACGGTGTCGGTCGTCCCATTCGAGTATTCAATATCAACAGTATCCCCGTCCGTCACACCGGTCACCATCGCCGTGAGTTCAGTGCTTGTCGTCGAAGGACTGCCCACGACGCCCGCTGGAATCGCAACGGCCAACACTGCCATCACCACTACTATATGCGATGTTCGCATCACGTCCATACCTTTTAGATAATAATATATTAACGTTGGTTACGAAATGTATATAGAACTACACTGACAGACCTGCCCATCGGACACACTCTCGACGGCTATTCCGCTATCTGCCAAGCGGGCTCTGACGAGGCAGTTCCGTCCCACAGCACGGGACGCATACCCGTCGAGATTGTGCTCAGTCGCCTGCGTGTCCCACGACTCTCAGATATCTTGGGCCAGTCGATTCGTTTCCAAGTCCGCCCAGCATGGCGGACAGAAAAACGGCCCGTCGTGAGCAGGGGCGTCGATGCTGGGATATGACTCCCCGTGGCGATCGATGACGGACTCGCTGTCTCTGTGCTCGCTATGAAACCTCGTCCCGCAATGGGGGCACTGGGGCTCCTGAGTAGCGGTGCGGCCATCCGATCGAGTGTAATCGAACACCGTCGGCGCGTCGGATGCAGTCACGAATGGTCGTTAGGACTGTCTCCATTTAGCTATCCATCACGATGCACTGGAACCGTCTTGCCCTCGCGCTGACGCGGCTGCTGTTGGCCGGCGGTGCGGCGAGTCCCGGTCCATCGATAGAGGCACCACCAACGGGAGGTGAGACGCAAACGGTGACAGTTACACGCGTGGTGGACAGAGACACGATCGAGGTGCAGTCTACGAACAGGACGACCGATACGATCCGACTGCTCGGGTGGATACGCCCGAAACAAATCCCGCGAACGAAGACCTGCCGGAGTTTACTGTTCCAGAAACAGTTGAGGACCGCGACTGGCTGTTGAACTAGGGCTACGCTTCGCTCAGTTCAGAACCTCTCTCAGTTACATCAGTTATTGACGGGAAAGGTGGATCCCGCGAGCGATGGTATAGATAAGTATGTTACCAATCCCAGTTACTACGAATATCCATCCAAGCATATTCCCGATCCACCAGAAGAAGCTGCCAGGTCTGTAGAATCCGATGTTTGTGACTCCAGCGAACCCAATTAGGGCAAGCGCTCCCCAGAAGAGGAGGATCGCCGCTATTTTCCAGCCATCTCTGAGTAATTCTCGGAAATCTATCGCAGTGGGACCAGACTCAGTTGCCACAAACTAAATATCAAATTGAGACGCAAAAGTAGTTTCTACATTGACTTCACCAGACGGACATAACCAATTCTACATAGAGTAGGGGCTCTTTTCACGAGATGAATCTTTTGAGAAGAGCCTTCAATAGAGACTCATCTTCATATCGTAAGCAGTTCGGCAGTGCCGCGCAAACCGCACAGGCCGAAAGGCAAGGTATCTGGGCATTCGACTGAACATCAGCAACACCATACCGACACCAATTACTGGGGCCGATCGCAACTGTTCTGACTTCGAGACGTGGGCAGAGGCACAGTAATTCTTTGAGACCTACGACCCCGCGAACGATCCTCATCGCCTCAACGCCGATGGCAACGGACAGGCCTGCGAGTCGCACCCATACTGAGCCACGAACTGATGTAGGACGAAGGATGGTGGTGACGTTGATGACGACAACCGTCGGTACGTTTTGTAACAGCAATAGACACAACGGAGGTCCCCCTACGCGTTCACAGAGATCGGGTGATCGACGTACTCCGCTTCCCAGTCGGCCCGAGCGTCGATCTCGCGTTGGCCTCGCCGTGTCACCGAGTAGAAGTTCGTCCGCCGGTCCTTGTGGCCTTTCTCAACGAGTCCCTTCTCGACGAGCGTGTCTAAGTTCGGGTACAGCCGACCGGCAGAGATCTCCGTTTCGTAGTAGTCCTCAAGTTCGTCTTTGATCGCCAATCCGTGTGGTTCATCGCCCCCTGCAATGATGTAAAGAAGATCGCGCTGAAAACCAGTCACATCATACATATCCATTCAATCCTTAGAGAGTCCGTTATATGGGCTTTGTCGTTACCGGCGACCCGCTCCTATCATAAATCTGAATTAACATCCGTTTCGGAAGGAGAGCACGCTCACATCGACTACTTGGAGAGTCACTCTTCGGCCAGCCGCTCTCCGATTCGTGGATGGCTAGCTCCACGACTGATATTGTCTCTCCGTTTCAACACTGCCAACGTGACGATGTCAGAGCCATCCGACCATTATGTTGGCAAGCTCACCCGGAAGGCGATCCTGTTCGGTCCGGACGACCAAGTGTTGCTTACGAAATGTGATGATCACTGGGAACCACCCGGTGGAACGTTCGAGTACGGAGAAACGCTCGTCGGCGGCCTTCGTCGAGAACTCCGGGAAGAGCTAGCTATCGACAGTCGTGCTGGACCACTCGTCGAGGCGATGTACGGCGGGTGGATCGATGAAACGACAGGTGAGCCGATGGTGACGCTCGTCTATCGCTGTGAGACCGATGAGCGAGCGATCTCCCTGAACGACGAACACGATGCGTACGAATGGCTCACACCAGAGGCAGCAGCAACCCGGCTATCTGAATCGTTTGTTCGCCTTGACCGAGCCGTTGAACGAGCGGATGCCTTCGATGGCTCCCCACCGTTTGCGGCCGTTACGAATCCATACGCCGACACCCACACCAGCAGTGAGACCGTTCTCGAACAGTTCGCTGTGCTTCGGGAATCCGCGTCCACAACCCAGTAGCACACCACTCTTCGGATGCCGTGACGTTACTGGCCAGAGAGTGTCGTATCAGTGTCGATAGTTCGTTCGAGGAACGCCCTAGGGAGTTCATCCAGTTCTCCAACTAGGACCCACCAGAGGTTCGCATACAGTCCGTTCTGTTTTAGGAGTTCCTCGTGTGTCTCCCGTTCGACGATCGACCCGTCATCGAGAACGGGATCGTATCGGCGTGACGCACTTCCGTTCCGTTATCGACGTGGGAGGTCGCTTCATCCAGAACCAACAGCTCCGGATTGGTTTTGAATCGGAGATAGAAGTGGCCTAATCGAGATATTTGTATCCCCAGTCGTTTAATTGGGCTGCAACCTCTTCTGGATGCTCCATTGCCACTAACATAGCTGCCTCCCGAACGTCGAACTTATAGACATCCCGGCCAACGATCTTCTCCACGTCTCGCACGAATTCAGGTTCTGCGTCTGCTGTTTCCTGACGGACATACGTTGGAATCATTTCTGGTCGTCCGTCTTTAACCCGCTCTCGTCGGAGAACCCAGGGGATATCGTCTTGCTTGAGTCCCTCGCCGGTCTCGTTTTCTTCACTCTCGTCCGTGCTTACGACCTCCTTTTGATCTGACGTTTCCTTGTCTTGGTCATCGTTCGCAGTATCCTCTGTGTCGATGCCTTGTTCTTCTTGTTCGGTTGGGTCCGGATCGTCGGCAAACGGGTCATCACCTGTGCCAGTCTTCATTCCCGGCATTAGTTGAACTCCATTTCGAGATGTTCAGCAAGCACCTCGTACTTCTCAAGCGTTTCCTGTTCGTGCGGTCGGTCTCGTCGTTCACCGGGCACTCCGTCGACGTATCCTTGCTCAACTACCTTAAATGCCGAGCCTTGAGCGTCCCACATCTCATTCATGAGACTTTCACGCTCCCCAATCATGATCGGGACTGGCCATTCTTGCGCTTTCAACTGTTCTTGGTACCGCTTGTTGGCTCGTGTTCGGCCGACATTTCCGGGAACGACCGCAACCACTCCCACCCCGATGTCGAGATGATCCTCCAAGTTAAACACCAGATCTTCAAGTCCATCGAGACTTAGTTTCCCCTTCCCGCTTAGTTCAACGGGACTAACGAGTGTGCGCGTCGCGTAGATCGCATTGTACAGGGCATCCGATGCCGTTGCCTGGGGGTCGATTAGGATTGCGTCGTAGTCGTTCTGTACGTCATTCGCTCTGAGTACCCGATGCAATTGTGCGTATCGTTCATACTCCTTTCCAGGGTTGCTCATTTCCTCGATTTCCGCTGCCCGATTCAAAAAGGAGGTGAGATCTTCTAACATATTATGGGCAGGAATGACGTTGATCCCTTCTTCTGTGGTGCGAATGAGGTCTTCGAACTCACCCTTTGGCCGATCGATCATGTGCAGGACTAGATTATCAGCTTCTCCGTCTGATCTCGAATCGGCTACATCAAAGACGTAAGAAAGTGAGCCTTCTTGGGGATCTAGGTCGATGGCAAGGACATCGTACCCTTGTCGTGACAGAGCAACAGCCGTGTTCGAGACAGTGGTCGTTTTGAACGTCCCACCAGCTTCGCTGTACACCGTGGTTGTAATCATTCCTATCGCCTATATTAATCGGATAGTATAAATATCTAATTGAAATGTTATCACTAATTCTTTAGTCTATACAATTAGGCTACTTGGTTATCCCAATTGTTTAGTCTATGTGGTTAGTGTAAGCGTTTAATCTATACGGTTTAACCGAACGCAGTCATGCGGTTATACGATGTTGATGGAGGGACAACATTCTTCTCGATAAGTACAGCGGAGCAGGACAGTTGCCCAGTCACAATGCCGTTGAGGTCAGCAGTTCTAGCGTGTTCGTTGACCGCCAGTGGGCGAGTGATCACAGACAGGACGACGTACGCGGACATCTCCCGCCGTCAGTCCGCAAGGAATTCACACTACTTTCTCCTGACAATCTTGGCGAACTGATCAAAGGATTCTGGGGGAACGCTTAGTACGCCGTGCGATCACTAAGCGCGCGTCAGCCTACTGCGCCGCGCCCCTAGTGGGTTCAACCGGGGACCGGAGCCGATGAGGCCCGCATCGACTAGCTTGCAATCGCGCTACTTGCCGGCTCCGAGAGGAAGAACATCGCGATCGATCACTACAAGGAGTTCGCGCGGTACCTGCGTGAAGAGTTCGAGGGTGACGAGTGGCGGCTCCCGACCAGCGACATTTCGGCCGATACCTGATCGTGAGACGTCGACATCGCTGATGAAACGCCGTCACTGGAGGACGTCGATATCACGACGGTCGATTTTGACGGGTTTACTTTTACGGCCGGAGGGGGACAGGTATCTCATCGGCAGGTGGAGAAATGTTTCCATCAACTGTCTTCAAAGTGTCATTCTTTACACTATCGTAGTACTCTCGATAATGGGTTGAATCTTAACAATAGGGACTACAAATTATCGATAACATCTATGACCGGCACGCCAACTGAAAGAGCCATCAAACGCATCGAAACAGGACATAGACTTGAACGCCTGACTGTCGATCTACTACAACGTGAAGGCTATGAAGTCGACCCTACCGGTACAAGAGGACCAGACGGTGGACGCGATTCTATACTACGTCGAGACGGGAAGACTGGTATTTTGCACTGCAGTATAAACCATCAATGGGAGGGTAAGTGTTGGGCCGATGCAGAAAGCTCTGCTGACCGGCCAGAATCTATTGACTTCTACATTTTCGCGACCACTGTGAATCCCGCCGGTATCAAACGAGACCGTGTGGAAGAGGAATTCAGAGACGAATATAGTTGGAGAGTGGAGATATACGATTTTGAACGTCTTCGAAATCGATTGGTAGGGAACAACCGAAATCATGATTTGGCTAAGGAGCACCTGAACACAGATCCTGGCCGGGCCCACGTAGATACATCGGAGTTTGTTTTAGACAACTTGCGTCAGCAATACGAGGAAATACAGAACAAAAAGCGATATTCAACAGATTATGCCGCTTGTTGGGGATCTCGTTGAAGATTTATTTGAAAAGACAATTCTTGATGTTGGAATCCGAAAAAGCCGGTGTTTTGGCTCAACCGGGGAATACGATTTTATACTGACGAATAATTCGTCGCAATACCCGTGGCGAGGAATGGGACCATTTGTATTTGCAGATTATAAATGGTTTTCAAAGCCTATTGGATCTCAAGATATCCGTAATATGTCCTTAAAAGCGGATATGCTCCACCCAGAATGCTCGGGGACGGTAATATTTTCTCGAAAGGTCTGACTGATCCTGGTCAGCAACTTGTACGTGAACTCTTTGCTCAGGGAAAGTACGTAATCGTATTTAATCAAGACGATTTAGAGAAAATGCTGAAAGATGGATACGCCGATGAAATCCTTGAAAATATTGCAGATTCTCTATGGCTCTAAGAGTGAAACCTGCAAGATGAATCTGGCACAAGAACGCTAAATCCCACTTCAGAGAGTTGGTTTCGGCTCCCCAGAGACTACGTCCTTCACTGCTGGGAGAGCCCTCCTTAGATTCCCAACCCAGAGTAGGTTCGGCGTGAGTCAATGAGGGAAAGATTCATGACATCGATCGGTTCACTCCGGTTGACCCGTGCGTTCGGGTTCAGTCGTGCGTTCATCGTGAGCCTCATCAGTAGTGACATCGAGGAAGACGTCTTCAAGAGTGCCTTCTTCGCCGGTCTCCATGCGTTCTTTCAGTGCGTCGGGCGAACCTTCGGCGACCAACTCTCCCTCGTAGAGGATGCCGACCTCTGTCGCGAGTTCTTCGACGACTGGCAAGATGTGTGTCGAGAGGAACACGGTAGTGTCGCTGGCGGCGAGTTCGGCAATGGTTTCTCGGACCGTACGTGCAGCCCTCGGGTCGAGTCCCGATGTCGGCTCGTCGAGAATCACCACGTTGGGTTGGTGCATCAACGCTTGGATCAACCCGGTTTTCTGCTTCATCCCCTTCGAGTACGTCGATATCCGATTGTCGGCGTCGGTGGTCAGGTCGAAGCGGTCAAGGAGCGAATCGATTCGTTCCTCGATCTCTGACGGGTTCATGTCGCGGAGGCCACCGTGATATTCGAGTTGCTCACGGGCAGTGAGTTCGTCGTACAGCGGCGGCTCCTCGGGAAGATAGCCGATGTGTGAAACCACCGCCTGCCGGTCGGTGATCGACTCGCCTACGATATGTGCCGTGCCACTGGTCGGCGTTATCAGGGTCGTGAGCATCCGTATCGTGGTCGTTTTGCCAGCGCCGTTCGGGCCGAGGAAACCATAGATCGCGCCACTCGGGATTGCGAGATTGAGGTCGTTGACGGCGGTTGTGCTACCGTACTGTTTCGTGAGAGCGTCCGTACTAATCGAGAGTGAGTCGGTCATTGATGTCGTATTGGGGTTTGTCACTTGTTGCGTTCGTCTTATTGTGTTACGTTCGTTCACGTGGTCACGACAGTGTGTACCGATCGAAGCGGTGTACCGCCTTCCGATACGCAAGGATCGAGACGCCGACAGCGAGGCAGATCATCATGAGAAGTGAGCTAATCCGAACGACCGCTATTGAGAGCTGAGTTCCGAGTGCCGGTGGCATGGAGATGAAAACAGAAACAAAAGAGAGAAGATAGCCTCCGAACGCTGGCAGACAGACGATTCCTAACATCCCCAGTAGTACACCCATCCTTACGAAGCTCGCTCGTCCGATCTCAGTATATATGGTTGCTGAGGTAAGGGGTAATGGAATTGGCATCAAATCACGATGCGAAACTCTCATCCCGAGCGAAAGGGCGAGTGAAGAACTACACACACACAGTGTAACACTGCCAAGAGCAATCAGCAGAGATTCGAGAATGTGGAGGGAACTTCCCAGCGCAAGTACTACAGTGCCCACCGCTGTGACTGTCGCACCGATTGTGTTACTTGCGAGGAGTTCTCCACGTATGAATTGCTCTCCCGTGAGTGTCGTGAGCGTCATGGGCAGCGACAAATACTCAGTACCGATCGGGTAAAATCCGAATGAAAATCCAGTCCCAACTGCACCAATGAACGCAAAAAACACCAGCGAAACGCCTGGAACCGAGTCTACAGCAAGAATCGGACCAATCACAACCAGAAGAAAAGGCGCCGACCACGATAGCATTATGAGACCAAGCGGAACGCGTCGTTCCTGGAGCCATCGTTTTCGAGCAACGGTTAGTACGGGCCGCGACACGTGACCAGCGAACAGTCGCTCAGTTACTCCCGCACCGATGAGTGTCCGGGAGTGATGGAGTGTCGCGATACTGACTGGCTCAGTTCTCCACACTCTATTGGCGAGCGCTGTCGCACCGACCACAAGCGCTGGAGCTCCGCTGACAATGACTATGAGCGCACCCATGCTACGAACTGAGGCCGATTGAATCACTGGTGACCCTGCGAATCCGAGATCCACGAACCATGCAGCCGGTCCGACACTAAGCCAATTGAACAAGTATGAAGACGAAATTAAACCAGAGATCACTATAGCGACTAAACCGAAACAGAGACCGAATGCTACCACACCAAGCGCCTTTTTATACTTATTAAAATGAGCCGATCGGGTAGTGATGAATTCAACGAGAAGATTGAGAGCTACACCTAACAGGGCAGTGAGTATGAGTAGCCCGCTGACTGCGACGATGAGAGTGAATACAGTCAGTGGTGACTGAGTGGCGATCGCGAATCCAATGGCACCTCCGGCGACCACGAAAGAAAGAGGAATAGCAACTGGATAGAGGACCGTCAACACTATTCCAAGAACGACTTCGCGCGTGGGAACTGTTGTCAGTAGATGATCGCTATTGATGTGGCTACTGTATTTGGACGTTCGTCGTTCGAACATAAGTAATAACGAAAACGATCCTATCGTTGTCGCTACCGGCAGCACATCGAGTGAACCAGTGAGATGCCCTTGGTTGAGAGCTGTTCCGAAGAGGTATGCGCTGACGCCGATCGCAACAGTTGCACAAAGCATTGCAACACGGACAAGAATACGCCATCCTCTCGAATGATTGAGCCGTCGCTGGTTCCGTGTCCGTTCGATTTGGGAAATTCGTACACAACGCTGGAGCCAGAGAGGAATAGTCACAATCTTTATTATATGCGCTGTATTATACATTTAACGCTCGGATGTGAGAGGTAATAGTTTAATTTAGATGTGGAGTTAGGATAAAAGAAGACAAGGGCACCGCGAGACCCGTGGCCGACACGAATGACCCCATTCGATGTGTTTGGGCCGGAATTGGTCGCAGCGGATCTGCTGGAACAGGCTTGCTGGCATGACAGTGTTTTCTGCAGCTATGGACTATTTTAACTAGAGATTAGCTAGGTAGATTTATTATACACACTCCCTACAAAACTTAAAATATCAAGATAGATTTTCAGATCAATTGTGAATAGAATCAATATAAATAATTTCTGTTTTAACTATTCTACATTAGAATTATAACTACGTATTCGATGATAAGATTGGTGCGATCTTCGCTCATTCGAAGATCATGCTTCGCAAGTGGTTGTTCTCAATCTATGCGTTCCTCCGGTTCGACACAGTATTCCAGAACTTCGGAGAGAAATCGAAGTCATGTACGAAAACGATGTACTGAGTGTCGATTGTCTCATTAGGGCGCTTGATACACCTTTCCTCAATCTCGTATATTCCCCTGAATTGATGAAATGTACGTCTTGCTATATTAAAAGGTCCCAAGCGCGATGCCCGTCGCGCTTGCATGGGATCTCTACGTGTTGACGTAGCTCAAGCGGGGATAAACCTCCTTCTTCATCCACGTTAATAGGAGGAATATGAAATCGATATATCGTCCTCGTGAAATCCGCTGACAATCGCCGGTGCGACTCCTTCTCATTGATCACGAAGGGGAGTCGCTGACCGTATATACTGATGGATTTATAGCATACGACCTAATTGGTAACGTCAAGGAATTTTATGTGAGTATGCCGTTCAGGACGACGGCGAATACGTCAATGGAGACGTTCACGTCAGACCTGAGAGAACCCCAGGTCGCTATTGTGATCGTGGCTTTTTCCGCATTGAGGCATCTCGAAGAATAAATTCACATAGATCTCCAAGTGTCCCAAAACCTTCACGAATTGTTCCGCAAACCTGGTCAAGAGCACCAAACATGCTGTCAAAATGATGTTCTGAAATCAACATTTTCTAATCAAAATTGTATATTAAAAATGTTGATATATTATATAATATATTAAGGCAGTTATAACAGCAATAAGATCTAAGTTAAAATTTCTCTCGCACCGCAGCCTGTTGCACAGGCCCCTACAACTCCACCCCCACAGGCCAAGCAAGATCCACAGGAGACGGGGTTTGGAGCGGCCACACATGTTCCACACGCAGCGTTCCAGCATGCCCACCCGATCGTGGTAGATAAGCCTGCGACGCAGGTTGCAAAGCACTCTACAGGACCCTGTGCCAACACTTGAGCCTTCTCTAAATCGCCCCCTTCATTCATATCAATTATAATCAAAGCTTCCTTACCAGAATCAATCGTTCCTGAGACGTACAGATGGGTTGATCCTGATGTGAGATCAGTATAGGCACTTGCCTGGGAAGTATTTAGGTCAGAAACGCCATTCTTCGTGAGCTTGTTCTTTTTATTCCCACGGTCTAGCATTTTAACCGCTTTTCTGGTCACATCCTCTCCACGTTGAATATGTTCAGTTCGAAGTCCGTCATCGTCTACGGTTGCCCGATAAGTTGTTCCAGATCCTGTTGTAACTGTTGCTGTACGATCGAGACCTTCATTGTTAGTCACGTAGTTGAATGTAGAGTCACCATCTTGGGAATGAACAACTACTTCCCTAAATATATGAGACTCTTCATCAGCATCCACTCTTATTTCATATATTGTGGGATCGTTCCAGTTGAAGGAGTCGACAGGAGCATCTTCTAACACGATATTCGCGACTCTCTGGTTGAGGCTGCTTCTAATACTACTTGTAGACTTTCGATCCGTTACTTCCTGCCGTTCGATATCTATACCAGCGTCAGCTGCTAGTGCGGGAACACTGAAACTGATCCCAGCAGTCCCAGCAGCCGCTGTCACACCAATGCTTTTGAGAACTTCCCTTCGATTAATGTCAGACAAGCTTCCTTCTTGCTTTGCATTATTTTGTTCCACATTCAGAGTTGTGTTTTTTGCGTATTAATAGTATCTTACAGTCAATAAGTGTGGTGTGCTAAATGGGTCCGAATCACTCAGTGAGCGACCCATACACTGAACTCAGATTAACTTCTGTTAGTCCAGGCACCGTCTAGTCAAAGTGGGAGCAGGTCTTGGGGTTGGTGTCCCTGGAACGTCAAAACCTACTCACTACGGTTTTAGAGCCAGCTTCAGTTGAGTGTTGAGACGATGAGTCCCCCGAACGCTCTCAGAGCGTTCGGGATGCGGCTCCACTCGATAGGGTTGTCACTTCGGGAAACAGCCGCTGTCCTGGAAGTATTCGGCATTTAGTGGTCTCATCCAGCGATCTGGCAGTGGGTGTATCAGCTCGCCAACAGCGTACCCGACTCGCCGTCGGCTGCGCCGACGCGGGTCGCAGTTGACGAAACCGCTGTCCAAGTCGGCATTGAGTGGTACTGGCTGTATGCGGCCATTGATTTCGATTCGAAGCTGTTACTTGGCATTCAACTGTCGCCGCGGCGGGGTCATTCCCCGCCGCGGTATTCCTCTCTGAGTAAAAGTGCGTCATGGTCTCTCCAAAACGGAGTTTCTCGTTAATGGATTCGGCTATTTAACCGCGTTAGCAAGGTGCGACTTGAGGGGTGATCTTGAGTACACCGACCGCAACAAGATCGAAAAATAGTTCCAAACACTGTAAATGTGAATTAAACGTATCCATAATGCACTGATGTCGGACAGATGGCTCAGTAATACATAATCCAGGCGTTCCTTCCAGCTATTTTCTTGGCGACGAAAGCTGACTCCGACTTAAATCAGTTCGTCATTTCTGAATCTCTCCTATATGGCGTGAAATAAAGTGACTCTCTCCAGAGGCTCGGCTCACGGCTGTCCCGCCGGAAAGACGCTTAGAGAGCGATATCCCAACTGGTCGGCTATAAGCCCTGCTGGATGTGCTCGTGTGTTGGCAAGCCTGCGAATCTTCATTGAAGCATGTCCACAACGTGGTAGCCTGATTCGTGTCGATCAGGAGTCGGTCGAATCGTGCTGTCGATTGTATGATGTGCTTATGTTAGCCTGCCAAGGGTGCAACATGACACTGTTCGAAATCAAATGGATGGGGGAATTACTATTTGTTGAATTAAACAATTAACTAGACGGCACTGTCTAGATAAGCGATTTCGAACGAGTTAGTGTAGCTCTCTGGGGAATGCTTTGAGGTCAGACGAAGATCCCCGATTGAACGGCTGATCGTCTCTCTGGTTCACCAGTCGTCGAATCAGTTCTCGGCTCCTTTCCACGCTCATCCCAACTCCTCAAACCTCCGGAATCAGCCGATCCGGCTTAACTAGACAGTGCCAACTAGACCAATCTTCGTCTATCGAGGTATAATCTCTTCCTCACTCAGTTTCTCATATTTATCGGCTGTGTTCCTTAGTGTGTTATACTGTTGTTTAGTCCACTCTATCACTTGTTGCTGCCCGGTGTTCGCTTCCAGCAATGAGTGGACTCTCATGTCACGATCATAGACTGCGATGACAGCGATATCATCAAGGAGTGCTATCCCGAATCGTGGAACGTCATCTGCAACGAGCAACTGTACGGATTCAGCCTGTAGAGCCGTTTCGAGTGATGAAGTATAATCAGACTGTATCGTTTCAAAGACATCCTGTGATCCAATGATCTCGATCTCATGGTCGTCAGAAATCGGATGTTCAAACGTCTCAACGTAGATCGGATTAAATACCGGCGTAAAGGCACGAATGGTTTCCGCTTCTCTGACCAGTGTAAGAGATCGCTGCATCGGTGCATACGGGTTCTGAGCGTCACAGTATGTTATATTACAGTCACAAAGTGTCTGCATCTGTATCGGGAGTTCTTTAGGGAACAGCGCGAGGAAGTCGCCAAGAGAATCTGCAGTTTGAAAATCAGCTAGCGTCGCACGGAGACTCTGGATCACAATCTGGCCCGCAGGTAGCACATGATAGACGTTCTCTGTTGGGATGGTCTCGATCCAGTTTTTCTTTTCCAACCCACGGAGATTCTTCCGGAGTGTTGTCCGATGAATATCGAGTTGTTTTTTGAGATCATCTTGACTATGGGGCGACGCACAGATCAATTCGAGAATTCGAAACCGATTATGCGATCGTGCAAGGTAGTTAATCTCGGCTAGCGTTGTACTGTGGATCGTCGTATCACTCTTGTTGCTATCAGCTTGAAGAGTATTATTGGAAAAATCTAACGAATCCATCTATCTATAGATATGAAACTATACTATATAATAATTTCTTTTTATTTATTATATGATATTGTGAATTAAATGTGTTGGATTCTATTCTGCTAGCTCTCAATAGTACAGATTTGGCAGACACCGTCTAGTCAAAGTGTGAGCAGGTCTTGGGGTTAGTATCCATGTAATTCCAAAACCTACTTACCACGGTTTTAGAGCCAGCTTCAATTGAGTGTTAGGCGACAAGAGCACCCGAGCGCTCGGGGGCGCCTCCATTCGATGGGATTGTTGCTTCGAAAAACACCCGACGTGTTAGGATTGTGGAATCGAAGCCGGCGAGGGGAACGTGCTGGACGTCCATCACGCGACGCCCCTCTCCGATGGTGGCTCGAATCGACTCTGGAACTTAGAGCTGCTCTGTGTGAACTGTCACAACGCTCGCCATAACCACGACATCACTGACGGGTGAGACAGGCACGATTCTACACTCGGCGTGTGGCGATGGCTTCGTACGAGTCAAGCGTTAGGTCGGGCGCATCATCGATGGTCGACGCGACAGTTCGCTGACCAGTGTCGTCCTTCTGCAGCCAGCGTTTGCGGACGATAATCTCCGTGTCGGCTCCTTCAAGCTGTTCTTGTTCTCCGTACGGCTGGTTGGTGACATCAGTATCCTCAAACTCGCCATGGATCTTTTCGATCGGGTATTGCCCCGTTCCGACGATCGGGGGATTGGCCCGATGCCCAACTTCGTCAGCGCCTCTATCGTCTCTTGGAACTCCCGGTAGCGGTTCCGACCATCGCCGATAAATAACGCCACCTCGTCGAGGCCGATCAGTAATTCCGTCTTCGTATCGGAGGTGCTCAGGTCGTCTTGTGCCTCTTCGATCCGGACAACGAGTTCGTCCGGATCAAACTCGTCGGGAGTAACCTCTGCGATAGCCGTGTCAATGGAGCGTTTCACATCTTCAGAGGAGCCAAACAGCGAGTCATCGAGCATCGGAACGGCTTCGTAGAGCCAGTAATTTGCGCCGGAATGCATGTTCTCCGAACGGCCAAGCAGCCGCGCGAAGAAGTCGTGCATGAAGTTCTCGGCTTCGTCGGTAACGTGGTAGGTGTCGATAGACTCCAGTCGATGATCACGTCCGTCATCCTGGCGATCGATACGTATTCCCAACACAATGACCGACACATCGCCCAAAGCGCTGGGCAGGTATATCGATTTGCAGTCGAGATGGAGGAGGGCCATCTGGTGTTGAGCTACGACAAAACGGAACGGGAGTATCTCGTTGGGCAAGTCACGAGTGATTACGAGTGGGAGCCCGGCGACCATCCACCAGGCTATCCCCACGTCAGGCGTGTCGACTGGAAGGACTCCGTCTCTCGGGATGCGTTTACTACGGCAACGAAGAACACGCTCGGAAGCACGTTGACAGTGTTTTCGCTTGACGACCGCCTTGACGAAATCGAGGCTGTTTTAGCGGGGAATATCCCCGATGAAAGTGACGAGGAGGAGGAGGAGAGTGTCCCGTTCGTCGACGAGGTTGCAAACCAAGCAGATGAACTCATCTCCGACATGTTAGCGAACATGGACCCATTCGTCTTTGAAGGACTGGTTGCAGCAGTCCTACGAGCGATGGGGTATCATGCAACGAAAACTCGGGACCGGCAGGATCGAGGAATTGACGTCATTGCACATCCTAACGCGTTGGGATTCGAAGAACCCTACATCAAGGTTCAGGTTAAGCGCCAGCAGTCGACAGTCGGATCGCCGGAGATGCGAGCGTTTACGGGAACCCTTGGAAATGGCGAACGAGGATTATTCGTTTCGACTGGTGGATATACGAAGAATGCACGGGATGCGGCACGCACTGCTGAACAGCGGGTGACGCTCATCGACCGGGATGCGTTCATTGATCTCCTGATTCAACACTACGACGAACTCGAAGCCGAGTATCAGGCCACCGTCCCGCTGAAGCGGATCTATATTCCGTCGCAGGATCCGCCACTCACGGAGTAACAATAGCGATTAGTTGAGGTGGAATTGACGAAAGCTGATGGTTCTCTCGTATCGAACGGGATAATCCCTTCTCAACCGTTGTCAGCACTCGAATGACACCAACATTCATCGCTATAACCTCGTACTCATCCGATTGATCCAGTGCCGGATTGCAGATACGATACCCGAGTCATCGGTGGTCGTCGTTGGTCCTCGATCGATCGCTTCTAGATGTCTCAACTCGATCGTATCCGGACCTGAAAGAAGATGTGACTCACAGAGGTTGCCCCAAAAGAAGGCGTCCGCATCAGTGTAACGCTGGACGCAAACAGCGCCACGATGATAACCGCCATCGCGGGTGCGGAAGTCGTCAAAGCTGATCCCGTGATTATCGACGCAAGGGTGCTTGTTCCTATCATGGTCAGAACCTTATTTACCGGGTCGGGTCCTCTGGAGCTGTCATATGCGGCATACGCCTCTGAGGAATTGAACCTCAGCTCTGCCACTTGACCCTGTGACCATTTAACGACTTCCGGTACTTTTGTCTAAACGACTGAACATCATAATACCTCCGAGTGCTATTCTTCCCTCATCATTTATTCCGTATTATTCTAGATAAATTAAGATGCAATAAAAATATATCAGCATACTTGACACCCGAATATTATTCAATAGCCGATATCCTTGAGTGAGTTATTGCTATTACAAAATTTAAGTCGTTCTTGCCGAATATGGTGAAACAGTCGTATAGGAACTACAGAATCCGGTCGTATGCTATTGGTTATGTTCCAACGGACGGCTTTCGGCGGGATGCTACAGGAGGTTGTTGAATGGCAGGCAATAGTGTTCCGGCCCGAGCCGCTTGACGCCATCGCCAAGCGGTCTTCACGGTTAATGAGTTCTGCAAAATCGAAAACAAAAGATATCGTGATGTGTGGTATCACACAATAATTTCCCAGAGACTTATACCAGTGAAGACGATAAATAGCTATAATGAGTCGCAAGGAGTCGCCGTCCGGATATTTGCTTGAAGATGTTAAACAGTTAAATATGGAAATCACACGAAACAAGGAACAAGCCGAGCGCGTTATTCGAGAAGCAGCCGACCCCGACGTCATTCGTTATCTTCTCAACGAACTTGATGACAAGTTTGGCGATGATCCTGTCGACATCCTCCACGACGAAGAACGTGGTATCGGCTCCATTCGGGAAGCCATCCTACGCTCTGGACTTATCTCACATGATCTGAAGCGTGATATCGTCACCCGCGATGACGATCCACGAGATCTCACCGTTGCCGTTCCAAACTCAATCTGGAAGAATGCGCTTGGCGCACTCGCCGTCGGCAAACCAGTCGTCCTCTACGGACCGACAGGAACCGGGAAGACAACATTAGCGAAGCAGTTGGCGATGGACACCGCAGTCGGATACAATATCGAAACCGCCGCTCCATCGTGGACCGATCAGGACATCATCGGACGTATTGCACCGGACCACTCCAATGACACCGTTGAATACGTCAAAGAACCGGGCTGTGTCTCTAGCGCCGTTCTCAAAGCTCAATCGTTCGATGAGAACTGGGGACTCATTATCGACGAACTAACACGAGCCGACATCTCTCGAATCTTCGGTCCCCTCTACACTGCAATCGAAAACCGTTCTCAGACACTGTTCGAGACCGAAGATAATACAATCACGCTTGACCCGCGTGTGAAAATCATCTGTACGATGAACGTGTCGGACCGTACAGTCAACGAACTTGATGACGCGATCACCCGACGGTTTGCGATGATCAAGGTCGGTGGCTATGACAAAGATGAGCGAGATATCCTCTTCCGAAAGTGGGTTGGTAATACAATCGACTGCCCCACTATCGACACGTCACGATTGGTTGACCTCTTCCATGCTGACTATGAAGGTCTTAACTACGGACAGGACACCGGGGAGGGGATCCACGAGTTCGGTCCCATGCACTACCGTGACGTGGTTGACTTCCTTGGAACAGTGACCACAACCGATCGTGATTCGTCCAGCGAACCAGGTGTCGGCGTCTACAGCGACCAGCCAGCGCGCGCTGTCGGTGAAGCGTTTAAGATCTATATCCTGCCACGGCTCCTCAACGATGCGACGTTCCCGCAGATTGAGCAGCTGCCAAATCACTACCAACGTTTACAAGAGGTGTTCGAGGTTTTCGATCTCGCGCCCGCGATTGATCTGGCCGAACAGCGGTATCAAAGCGAAGAACAGCGACTGAGTGGGCGATGAGTACTCGTCTGGGTGACGGTCGAAACGTTGAGGGGGCACTTGAGCCGCGTATCCAGGTTGAAGAGAAGAGCAAGGAGACGGTTGATCAGTATCCGCCAGATATTGTGGAACAGCTGAAACGGGCAGCGTTCATCGAGGGTGAGGCCGCGAACACTTACATCAAGCGCATCCACACCTCGAACAACACGCCCGAGCCGAAAGTGGTCACGGTTGAGGTTCGGGATGACTCTCTTGTTATCGATGTCGAAGACATCGTCGGTATCGTCAACCTCACCCCTACTGCCACGCTCCAGATCGATCCGAAAATCGGGTGGAGTGATATTCTCGATATGTTTCTCGATGTCGGTGAGCAGCGTCGCGCCCTCGAATATCAGGGAATTCCCATCCGCGAATTTCTAGCTGACGATATCGGGATTGAGGACGTATTTATCGTTGTTGCGGTCAACTATCTGAACAGCGTCGACGAAATCTTCCGTCACGGTTTTATCCGCTCCTTTGAGCGTCGACGCGTATCTGCGCTTGATGCGCGAGGCCGTATTGATATCAGGAACAGCTTGAGAAATTTCCGGGTTCCGAATGGAATCCAAAAACATGAATTCATACAGAAAATCGTCAGGTACAGCATCCCGGTAAACGATCTCATCTACAAGGCTGGCCTGGAACTCCAACGCCTTTTCTACCTGTATGCTGGTGGGAGCGGCAATTCCCATTATACCCGGATATTCTCCCGCCTTGAACGCGCTATACAACGACTCGAACAACGAGGCGTCACAGGCGAGAGCATCCGTCTAGCTGACGTCCCCGATATTACGATCGGCGACATTCCCCGTCAGCGTTACTACTACACGCAAGCCGTAGAAATCTCGAAGTCTATTCTCTCCTCGTCTGTCGGTCAGCCTCTTGATCAGGGTCGTGAGGAACTACTCATGGAGTACATCCTGGGGATGGAATCGCTGTTTGAAGAGTATAGTGCACTCGTTCTGGAAGAAGAACTGAACAAGCTGAAGCAAAACCCGATGATACGTGGGTTGGATGGGCTGACCGTCGAAAAGAAATTCTACCGGTTGTTCGAAGACGACGATGTCACCTTCTCCAGCCAGCCTGACCATGTGATCACATCGGACGAAGGGACGGTTGCAATCCTCGACAGCAAATACTATGGGAGGAACACGAATCCCCTCAAAGACAACTGGTCGCGTTCACGGCTACTCTCATACGGCTTCCATCTCGAAACTGACACTCTCGGGATGATCGCACCGCTTGCGGAGCCGGATTTGTACAGCTTTGCAGGGCGAAGCGGTGAGGTAGCTCTCATCAGCCCGGAAGGTGATGAGTTCTCGACTGAGGGATTGCGACAGGCAGTCCGGGATTATCTGCGTGACCATATCGGTGAGCAGCATGAGATAGATGTATTCACAGACTTGCAGAATCGTCAGATTTGCCATCCCGAGGTAGATGTGTCGATGGTCGAAGACATATTTGACAACCCTCAAACATCTGCGCTTGCGGATGGATTCGATGAGCCCCAGTTACAGGCAGAACGTATTGTTGATAAAGCACGGGAGATCCTCCAGTATATCGTCAAAGATGCACGGTTGTCCGACGAAATGAATCCCAGAAACGCAAAAGGGTGGATTGGAGCAAGTAGACGTTTCAAGCCGTATCTTCGTCGAGAGGCGGAAGGATATGATATCGTTGTCCCCTTCTTTCTTCCAGCCAGTGACGAAGAAGCACAGCAGCTCGCAAGCGATGAGAAGTTACTGAAAGACCGACCAGAACTCAAAGAAGCGACTGAATTTATCAAACTCCACTGCCTCACAATCGACGAAGATGGTCGTATCGCTGACCACAGATCTCCCTCACCGTTTGGACTGAAGTGGTAGGTATACAACACCACTATTATTCTTGAAGTGCGAAAAGCTATGAGAATCGCGTGGCTACCACCGCATCAACCGAGCTATGCACTGACTCCAAAGGCATGAGCATCAACTCTCGTGATCCACCCTACTTGTCTTCATACCATCCTGTTTTGAGAGGGACAGTCACCGTGTCCCTATATCTTATTATTCTTGAAATAAACATCATGTTCACCATCGTCTTGATGCTATGGCGTTCTGTGAGTTAGCACCAGTCGTCTCACTCATCTGCTTGCGTTCGGCACGAGATTACCGGATCCACAACCTATCAGCACTTGATTGATCCAGAGGGCTCGACTCACGATGCCACGTAAATGGTGTATTCATCGTTGAGCCTACTAGACACTATCGAGAAGTTCGCCCATCGCTTCTGCATCGAGTTCAGCCTGTGATAACCATTGTTCTAGATCTGTGCGGTTGTAGAGCGTAACATTCGAATTTTCGGCGGCCTCTTTTGCGCCTTCAGTATACCGAGATGTTGTAACGACTGCAGGGATATCGATTGCAAATTCTGATTGTCGAACGACCGATCCCGTATGAATCTCCTGCACAGCACTGTTTCCAACTGGATTATTGATGTTGTATGCCTTCGCTTGGATCCCAACAGTGGTGGCTTCACGAACCCACACAACGTCGACCCCTTGGTCCCCGGAACCTTCTGTAACTGTGGCATCACCCTCCACTCGGCGGAGAATCTCAGCAAGAATATGCTCAAATTCATAGCCAGACACCAACTCGAGGTCGTTGAGATCCACGTATCGGGGGGCTCGCGACGTTTCGGAGAATGAAACGCTCTGATACTCAGCTAGTCGCTCGCGCTCACGTCGAAGTATTTTGAGAACCCTGTCCTGCGGGATCTCCCGCTCCCAGACCTGTTCAAGTAACTGCGACGCTTGGACATGTTCGGGAATATCATGGCTTTCTGCTTTTTCAATAAACTCAGCGAGCGAATCAGCGTCTTCCGCCCATGTCTGAACGTCTGTGTGTCTACTCATTTGTACGCCCCCATGAGCTGTTTCAGCATCCCCGCACTATATCGATCAACTTCTTGTTCTGCTTGCACATCATATATGACGACCTTGTTACGTCCCAGCAATTTCTTGCCAAGGATCACCATATACGCATCATTACTACCGGCCTCCACGGAGCGGAAGTCCGATGCGATCTCAGTCGGTATCTGGGTTTGGGCAACGTCACCGAGTGATCGGCATGCTGTGCACTGACCGTCGTTCAACACGGGTATACTGTATATAATCTCGCAGGTGTCACACGTGTCATGGTGATTCTGACACAGATGTCCAGTGCCGAGTGGTCTAGAGACACGGTGGTTGGAGCACACGGTCTCTTCACCGACCGAACACTGGGTTGCATGAGTTTGACAGAACGTTTTCTCCTCACTGTCTTGTCCCTCAGCACATGTCACGCAGACTTCGGTATGTTCTTCACAGAGGGTCTCACCACACATGGTGCAGATAGCACTGTGGTCGGAACAAATCAGGTCATCACAGGCTGAACACCGCTCAATATCTGTTTCACATCGAGGTGATTCACAAACGCTACATCGCCGTGTATGCACATCACAGTGGTGATCATCACAGTCTGAGCAGTGCGTGAGATGAGAATCACAATGGAACGTCCCGCCTGTAGCGCACTCTTCACCACAGAGATGACAGGTTATTGATTCACAACTGTCGCAGAATTCGCTGTGATCAGCGCAGACTGCTGTTCCACATGAGGCACACGTCTGTAGACACTCCTGACACACATCCTCCCAACAGACCACACACGGTGTACAGTGTTCAGTTCCATCACAGTCCTCACAGTACGTCAGCCCGCAACTCCGGCAACTTGTAGCACACGGATCGCCGATCAAGTGTCCATTTGTACACAGCTTTGGAAGAACCCCTTCAGTTAGATCTTGCGAACAGACGCTACAATCCAAGCCTCGGAAGGCATCTGTAGCTGGGAGGTAGGAGAGTTCAACGGTCGCAGCAGTATGGTTGGAGCTGAGTTCCAATGCCAGGATTCCCCGAACGTACGCTACCTCTGTCACACCTATGAGTGATACATCAACATCAATCTCGTTCCTATCGATAACCTTATCAATTTCTGTCCTCTCTTCGGCATTCAGTTCTTCTTTCTTTTCTTCTATCTTTCTCTGCAGTTGGGTCAATTCCTGCTCTGCCTCTCTTCGGTTTGTGATGTATTTGCGGCGGGTGCTGTCCTTACGGGCTTTACGACGCTTGTTCTCCCATTTGTGGATCTCTTGGCGCTGTTCCGTTAGTTGCTGATCGAGTTCGCTTCGACGCTGATCATACCAATCTGTAATTTCCTGAATCCGTTCACTGGCGCTATCATCTGCTTCCTCTTTCAACTCAGAGATAATTGGGCGAGACCGATCGATCACAGTTTGCTGGGCTTCTTCGAAGGCCTGTTGTACCTGTGTGTCCGAAACGTTGCGGGGTGGATGCTCGTTATTTTGTTGAAGAAGCTGTGGGAGATGAGATACAAGCCGTTTCGTTAATTCTGGCAGTCTCGCCTGTGTTACTGGATCAACAGTTACGGAAAACATCTCTTCATTGTGGAACGACGAGGGGGTTTCGAATTGTGCCCGAAAATGAAATGCCAGAGCAACGTCGGATGTGCGTTCGCTGAAGTCAGTAATCTCCACCGTCAGATCTGACTCCTGAAGCACGGTGGGCGGATTTACTTGGAGAGTGTCCTCTGTTAATCGAAGTCGACCGATACTCCCCGGTTGCTGTACAAGATTTAGTAGGGTAGAGAATACTGTTGTTCCCGGCTGGACAAGAAGGTCACCGGATCCCAGTTCACGATCAGCAGCATCAAATACCAACGTTCCGTGGTCACGATCAAGTCGTCGCGAGAGTTCGCCTGGGAAAGTGACCTCCCACTTAGCACTATTTGACCGATCGATCTCGGCTCCGTATTCCTCCAGGACAGATTTGGTGAAGCGCTTGATGTTAACGCTGTTTAGAATGGAGGTGTCAACTTCAGATTCCATGGTGACCTATACAGTAGAGCTGTCTATGATATGCCGTGTTACTATTCTGAGTCGGATTCATGCTTGGCCTTCTCCAGTCTCGAAGCCCTCAAAGACTTCCTCATTGAACCGCTGTGCTTTCTTTGCAGATCTCATATCTCCTTCCAGATCAACAGACATCTCCTCAAAATTGTTCTCTAATTCCCGTTCAGAATCCGCCTCTATCATCTGTTGGAGCACCTCCTGTTCGAACTGGCCGGTCGACTGCTCTCGCTCCGAAAGAATTTCCTTCAGTCCACCGACGGTCTGATGGAAGACATCGATCTTCCCATACAACTTCTCAAGGACATAGTCTTCAATCGTTCCTTCCAGCGCTAGATTGTATACGTAAACGTCGCGGTCTTGACCGATCCTGTCGATTCGACCGATGCGCTGTTCGACGCTCATCGGATTCCACGGGAGGTCATAGTTCACGATTACATTACAAAACTGGATGTTTCTTCCCTCACTAATTGAGTCGGTGGTGACGAGGACCCCGCCCCGCTCTCTGAAATGCTGGATTTGTTGGTCTTTGTCCGCGCTCGAAAGCGATCCGCTGACCGTATGAATCGGGATCTCGTCTTGTCGATCGTCGGCCCGTAGTGCGTCCACGATCGCATCTTGGGTGGCGTGGAATTGCGTGAAGACGATCGCCCGGCCAGTCTCCATCCGTTCATTGACGCCTTCAATGATATTCAGGAGCTTTTCCTGCTTTGTCGTTCGGCCGATTGCTCTCGCCTGTTTTGCGACTTTGAGAAGTTCTTCACGCTCTTGCCCAACAACATCACGCCCGTCACCGTTGAGCCATTTCTCGACGGTACTGAGGACAGCCCACGGTGAACTCACCACTTCTTTTTGGAGCATTAACATGACGAGGTGTCGTCCATCCTGCATCGAATAATGGCTCTTAACGTACTCTGTGACGGCTTCGTACAGCTTTTGCTCTTGAGTATTTGGCTCGAATGTTTTTGTCCTAACCTGTCGGTCAGTGAAGTCGATCGCGGTGTCTCCACGTTTGTGACGGATCATTACTGACCGAAGTTGCCGATTCAGCTCATCAGCGTTTAGTACTCCACTATCATCGTGATCAGGGACATAGCGCCGTTCAAATTCAGATTCCGTTCCAAAGAGCCCTGGACGGATAAGATTGATAATATTGTATAGATCCGTGACGTCGTTTTGAACAGGTGTGGCTGTCGCAAAGAAGGCGTATTGATAGTCGATATCTGCGACGAAGTCGTATCGATTAGTCCCGCTGTTCCGTAGATAATGGGCTTCGTCGACAATTAGGGCGTCCCAGTCACGTGCGTAGATTTCCTCGGCATATCGATCTCGTTTGGCCGTATCAATACTGGCAATGATTTTGTCGTAGGCATCGAAGCCAGCAAAGGTATCATCATAATTGCAGGCAAAGTCCAGACCGAACTTGTCGGCCATCTCCTTCTGCCATTGGGTAGCTAGCTGTGCCGGAGTCAGGATTAAGAACGTATCATGGGCATCCCGAAAGACCATCTCTTTGAGGACCATTCCCACTTCGATCGTCTTTCCAAGTCCGACCTCATCAGCAAACAACGCTTTTCCGTCCATCTGAAAGAGCGCCCGATGCGCCGCATCCAACTGATGCTCTAATAGTTGGATCGTATCCGTTATCTCTTCGATGGATTGGAGTTCTTGTTGGCTTTGGGCGATCGACAGCCGGTTTGCTTCGATATTGAGGAGATGTTGGGATAGATCCGACCCTTCCCTGGTTGTAATTTCATCAAGCAGAGGCGGGGAATCTTCCAACTCGAAATGAACATCAACAAGTGATTCATCCTCTGTCGACATTTGAGTACGGATTTAACCCAGTAATTAGGTATATGCTTTTGGGTTCCACATGGGTAGCACCATGTTGATACCACAGTCTATAGCTGCAGAGGAGATCAATGAGTATGTCCAAAACGGAGGATAGCCATTCGCTTCGAATGGCTTACGAGATAGTATGGTTGTGATCGTTGGTAGTAGTAGCTGATGGTGGGGTGTGTTGAGTGTCGGATCATCCCTAACAGGCATTTATCATATTTCCATGATGTACCAACAACTATGTATGGGATCCTTACGAGCGATCCAGCGCTAGTTCGAGAAGACACCGGCAGTGTCACGTACTGCAGTGCCGAGGAAGGAAGTGGTCGCCGTCGCGATCCGATTGAGGGGGTAATCAACTCCGTTGTGTGCTGGGGAGATACGGCAGCTGTTCGGGATGATCCCTCTCGGGACACACTCTCTGCAGACGGTACCTGTGCATGTCCAGAGGCCGACGGGCATCGCTATCATTGGGAGGTGCCTCCGTGTACGCTATAGCCGACAACCAACATTCATTCACTTGCTCGGCTGAACAGGATGTTTCTCGGCTATCCAGAACACGATATCAAGCAGTATTTTTTGACTGAACTGCCTACACTGAGTCAAAAGATCTCTTCGCAAGAAAGTTTTCGCCTCCCATATAATATATGTACTTCAGCGGAACGAGAAACGGCGTCGACGACAATACCGGCGTCTGCTCTCTGGTTGCTGCTTCAAGCTCAACCGAATCGAGATCATCTTGAGTACTGACTGAGAGAACTGAGAAAGAGCCCTGTGACCTGTCGCGACAAGTGGTTATCCGGGTCGTCCGTCGCACGACAGTTTACGAACGAGCCGGTTAGGCGAAGCGTTTCAGCGAGGCTTTGGAGATGGCTCTGAACCGAGTATCCTCCACCACAATATCAAGTATCACTTCAGGATTGTGGAGTAATCGATGAGAATTATGGCGGCCGCCGCCTTTTCCCATATTTACCTCTTTAGTTTCGATGACCTGACTGAGCTGCATCTCATCGAGAATATCCCGGAACCGCCGTATCCCGATCGTGTCCATATCTACTGCGTTAGTGATCTGCTGGTACGCATCGTAGAGTTCGCCTGTGATGATGTAATCGTCGCGCGAGTAGAGTGACTTAGCTGCGATCGAGAGACATGCCGCTTTCATCTGCGTCGGGGTTCCCTGAAGGAAGTCGCGGAATCGATCCTTCTCAAGTGTGTCTTGAGATCGTCGCACGTGGTGTTCCTCGACTACGCCCGATCCTTCACGATCAGCAAGCTCTCCTGCTGTCCTGAACAATCGCATTGCCTTTCGTGCGTCTCCGTGCTCCTGGGCAGAGAACGCCGCGACGAGTGGAATAACGTCATCTGTGAGAACCCCATCGCGGAACGCGTCCTCCCGCCCTCGAAGAATATCTTGGATTTGAGTCGCGTTGTATGGGTCGAAGTTGAGTTCTACGGCTTGGAAGGCACTTTTGGTTCGAGGGTTCAGCTCGTCGAAATAGTTGATCTGATTGCTTATTGCGATGATACCAATTTGGCATGACGTATCATTCGACTCGACGGCCTTCGCGAGACTCATCAGAACGTGGTCACTTCTGAGAAGGTCGACTTCGTCAAGGATGATGATAACTGAATCGTAGTGAGCAAGGATCTGCCAGAGCCGCTTATAGAACTTGTCTGTCGGAAGCCCAGTATCGGGCATCTTCACGATGTCTTCAGCTTCGTCATAGATACTTTCGTCGTTCAGCTGTTGCCCAATTGTCGAGATGACTTGGACTTCGGTTGAGGACTTTGAGCAGTCAAGATACGTATGACCCATTCGGACATCATCGACTGACGCATTGACAGCTCGACGGGTGATGTATCGGGAAACGAGCGATTTTCCCGTTCCTGTCTTACCGGTAATTGAGATGTGGTTTGGTGCGCCACCATAGACTGCATCGTTCAGACAGCTACTGATAGTTGAGATGTAATCATCTCGTCCGACAATTCGATTGCCATCGGGTACCCAACCGACGCGGACCATCTCCTTATTCCGGAAAATCCCCGTCCGTTGGGAGAAGAGTGGGTCGTCAACCTCGAATTGCTGGCCATTCTCGTCGCTTGATTGTGATTTTTCGGTCTCATCCAGACTCCCCTTCGGTTCCGACGTTTGACCACGAAATTGTGTGTTTTGACCGTCTGAAGCACGAAAATCCTGATCTCGACTTTCATCGGAAGTCGAGGTGCCGTCTGACATAACGATATCGACGAAACCTGATTACTTAAAAGTATTCCCACCACGACTTCCGACGTAAATCTACTACGAACGACGGTCCACTGAGGATAACACCTTAATTTCTGAACAGTTACGGTTCCAACACACCCACCCCTTCGGTTCCGTCGTTACTGATGGACGGGGCCCTCCACTGGAAAGATAGGACGACACACGGTTCTAAGGAGAACGCTGTTCTAGACAGTATTTAGCTGTGTTATCTAGTTGGTAGGTTTCATCTAGAATATAGAGATCGCTTTGCTTCTTTTCTCTAGAGTTTTGTCCTGCGGAGTTGTTACAACGCCACCGTAATAAAGACATGGGTATACTGACGTAATTCTAATAACTTCTTATTGTGATACAGAATACGGACGACTAACAGTACTCCCAGTACAATTACACTAATTTCCTCCCTTCTTAGTCGCTAACGTCGGAACTGGTGGAGTGTGCTTAGTCGTCGTGATCTTAAGATAGGTGACCCACACATCTAACGACGGAACCGAAGGGGTGGGGGCCAGACACCGAGCAGGGACGGATTACTTCCTCGGCTCCAATGCTCGCCCCTACCCTTTGAACGCTAAATTCCTCGCTATCGACGGAGCTGATAGGGTACTCCCTCCTCGTTACCATCGGAGGTCGTAGGGTAGTTCATCTGTCTCACCCAACGCCGGAACTGGTGGGGTGTCCCTTCTATGGAAACGCCGTAGGAAGAGCCCCCCGACTGATGACTACAGCGACCACCTGAACGGCATCCTCCCGATAGAATTGCTATGATGGGATTGTCTAGATAACCTCCTGAACCAGTGTTCGTCCATCAAGCGCTTGATGCGGTCATTGAAATTGTAGTAATGAACGAACAGCGCAAGCCACTGGCGGACGCTCAGCCGACTCCCCACCCACGAATTGTGAAAGCGGTTGCTGCGCATTGTGCGGGTGTAAAACTACTTCTCGATCAGGTTTCGATCGATACCGGGATTTCGATGCCCATCCTTCTTCTAGATCTGCTTTGATGCCGAGGCCGTGCTAGGAGTTGCCGTGGGCAACTACGGAACATCAACTCTGTAGCATGAAACGCCGCGATTCCTGTGTATTAATCTGATCAACCAGTTGCCGTCTTATGATCTGCCCCCAATCTAGTAGTACGTTTTTACCATGGGTGTTATCAAAAAATATTTACAGAGATTTATTAGTTATTGTAGTTTACAACATTGAACTAGTATCTAGTAGAGATTCAATATATAAATATCAGAGTTGCAATTATAGTACTAAGAGAAAGAAGACTAAGTGTCCTGAATGTGGCGGAACAATACAGAAAACATCTAATACATAGAATAGAAACTGTGCGGTTAATGTACGGGCACCAGTCACCGTATTTTTGATAATAGAATAGAATTTAGTAATCTTTTCCAGATAGTACTGAGATTAACGGATCTTTGTTCCAGGCTGGGTGTCTTCAGTTGTGGTAAGGAGATCAACCTGTTCGCCCGCCGCGAGCAACATCCCATTGGATTCATGGTCCATAATTGTGGCCGGTTCGAGGTTGGCGACAATCACGACCTGAGTGCCAGGGAGTGCTTCTATGTCGTGGCTTTGTTTGATCCCGGCCACGATCTGGCGTGTCTCGTGTCCAATATCGACCATCAACTTCACTAGGTGGTCCGATTCGGCAATCGGATCGGCAGATTGTACTTCTCCGGTTCTGAGGTCGATAGTCTCGAACGTCTCCATACTCACGCGTTCGTCTGTAAGCGGTTCGACCTCGGCTAGTTCGTTTCCGTTAGCTTCAGAGGAAACAGCAGCGTCGCCACTGATTTCTCGAACCCGTTTGTCGAGTTTGGCATTCAACTGCTCGACTCGCTCGTCTTCGAGTGTCTCGAAGAGTTCCGTGGGGGCGTCGAACTCCTGGGAGGGAGGATCAAGCGCTGCCTGCACCGTCTGATCGTGAACCGATCCATCCTCGTTCAGTTGCTTCCAGAGCGCTTGGCTTTTCTCGGGTGCGACGGGTTCGAGGAGTACCGCGATCGCTTTGACGAGCTGCACACAGTCGCGGATGACTTTGGCCGCGCGCTCTGGGTCGGAGTCAGTCAACGCCCACGGCTCATTGTTCTGAATGTACTCGTTGCCAAAGCGCGCTAGTGTCACCGCTATCGTGCCGATCTCCCGCACAGTGTACTCGTTGACGGCCGTGTTGAACGCCACGATAGCGTCTTCAATCCGAGCCGTTACTGTTTTGGAAGGATCGGCCTCGGGTGTGCCGCCGAAGTTTCGGTGGGCAAACAGCAGCGAGCGATAGAGGAAGTTCCCCAGAGTCCCCACGAGATCGTTGTTCACCTTCTCGCTGAACTTCTCCCACGAGAAGTCCACGTCCTGCTGGAACCCCCCCGTCGTCATGAGGTAGTAGCGAAGGAGATCCGGATGGAACCCTTCATCGAGATACTCACGGGCCCAGATTGCCCGGCCACGGGACTTCGAGAACCCCTTGCCGTGGAGCGTCATGAAGCCACTCGCTAGCACTGCACGCGGCTCGTTGTAGTCCGTTGCGTGGAGTACTGAGGGCCAGAAAACGGTGTGGTGTTGGATGATGTCGCGACCGATGATGTGAATAATCTCACCGTCGTCCTTCCACGCTGACTTCCAGTCATACTCAGTAGCCCCAGCGCGTTCTGTATACTGCTTAGTCGCCGAGATGTATTCGATGTGAGCATCAACCCACACGTATAGAACGAGCCTATCCTGACCGTCTGGCAACTCTCCAGGGTAGTCGACGCCCCAATCGATATCCCGGGTGATACACCAATCTTCCAGTTCACCGAAAATCCATTCACGGGGTTGGTGCTTCGCGTTGTCGGTACCTTCGAGCCGCTCGATAAGTGCCTGGAGGTACTCCTGCAGATCAGACAGTCGGAAGAACTTGTGTGTCTGTTCGCGGTACTCCGCTTCGTTGCCCGTGATCGTGGAGACCGGATTTTCAATCTCACCGGGTTCAAGGTGCCGGCCACACCCCTCATCACACTCATCACCGCGAGCTTTGCTGCCACAGTAGGGACATGTGCCCTCGACGTATCGATCGGGGAGCGTTTGATCTGCCTCTGGATCGTACGCAACCGTTGCCTCTCGTTCGTCGATGTAGCCCCGCTCTTCGAGCGTCTGCACGATTTGCGTGGTAATTTCGATGTTCGTCGGTTGGCGCGTATGGCCGTATTCGTCGAATTCGACGTTGAATTCCGGAAACAGTGCTTTGTGCTCACGATAATAGTCGAGTGCGAGGGTTTCCGGGTCCTCATCGTTTTGCTTTGCATCCACTGCGACGGGCGTTCCGTGCATGTCCGAGCCACAGACGAAGGCAGTCTGCTGACCGAGCGTTTCGAGCGCGCGGGCGTACACGTCACCACCGACGTAGGTCCGGAAGTGACCGATATGGAGATCACCATTCGCATACGGCAGCCCGCACGTTACGACAGCCGGTTCGTCAGTTGGGTATGTATCATGTGTCATGAGTGGGTGGCTATCAGTCAGTAGTGAGGGAAACCGACGCTGCACCGATATCCCCTCGTCCTGTAAGTAGGTACATAGATGTATTCCATCCCTGTAAAACATCCGAGATTGTCCGACAATACGGCACAAATCATCCTATTGATCGCTGGAGGGGAGGTGGTAAGTTGGTAACTACATTGATGACAGTACGATCATACTCTCTATTATTATCAACTTTATGAATTATGAATATTAGTATCTCATCGAACACGCTGCGGACTTCGATTGGATGACGACCCACGAGCAGACGATCGAACTACTCAACAGACATCGACAGCTGGGCAAAGGCGATCTAAGCCAGTCCTCGATCAACATGCTTTGGTACTACTTGGAGATAGGTGTGAATCGACTGTTTACTCAACGCTACTGAAGATCTTCTCACACCGACTGCCCGCGACGGTGATGTTCCAGCGTACGACGCGACCGATGCCGCATGGGCAGCCATTCGATACGTTTGCTGATGAACTCGCGCTGTGAACGATGCGTCGGCTCCACGAGGCCACTGATGGCTGATACGCGCATCCAGTCCGTCGTAAACAGGCTGTGGTCAATCTTGTCTTTCGGCTTGAGGACGAATACCGCCGGGGTCGTCGCAGTGACGCAGCCAATTCTACTCTACTTCACCACCAAATGTATATAGATAGAATAAAAATACTTGGGTAATGGTTGGTATCGAAATATCAGGAGAACTCGCTCTTCTTATTGGTCTCCTTGGTGCTGTTTGGATCTATTATGACGGTCAGAGTCACAACATGCAAACAGCCGATATGTGGGCTGTTGGGTTCTTTCTAGGCATGTTTATTCCACCTATCATCGGTGCAGTAATCGTCATGATATTGTACCTCCAAAAACGGAATCGTCGTGGGCGGGGGAAGGTCAATCAATTTGACCACTACTAACCACTATGGCTTCATACTGTGGTAGACGAACGTGACCTATCTATTCTCGTTCTGAGACTGCGCAACTATGAATTTCTCGGCGTCTGAAGCCACGATTGAGTGGCTTGTCGACGTGACCTGTCAGATCGATCCAGTGAGGCCGTCCAAGCCTCGGTCGATTCTGCTTCATCTGGTTCGTGTTCAGTGGACCTGCTGTCACAGAGCAACGTTTATACCGTAGATCTGTCACTGTGTGTCCATGCCGTCGAATCGGCTCCGCAGTATCGTCCCGATGTTCGGGGGTGGGACCCAGTATGTGGAGACGTTGGATGCAATTCTTACGTTCATTGAGGCCTATCACCCATCGACAGACGCACTCGTTGACTGGCATCGCGAGCGGTTTCGGAACGTCTCGAGTCGGGATTCGATCATGCGACGGGTGAACTATCTGCAACAGGTCGGCTTTCTTCATCAGGAAAATGACCGCTGGGAGCTGAGCCAAACCGGCCGTGAATACGTCTCTGATGGTGATATGGCGACGTTGCTCCGGATCATGTGTACTCGGAACGTGGGGCTTCGGAGTCTCCTGTATGCGTTGTCTGCTGGCCCGATGACGCTCAGTGAGGTGAGTGCACAGCAGTTAGACACCCATCCAGCAGTAGGATGGAGTCGGGAACGGACGGACATGGCGAAACAGCGGGTGAATTGGTTGCGGAGCATGGGTCTCGTCGCGCAACGAACCGACGAGTATGTGTTGACGGATGAGGGTCGACAGTTTGTCGAGGATGCTGTTGTGGACTGGGCTGACACAGACGAATCACCACCACCGAACGCCGAACTGCGCGCTGGCACGTACGAAACGACAGTGCATGCCCGTACGGTTGATCCCGAGTTCCGAGCGACAGTGCTCGCCCGATACGACCAAACGTGCCCGCTCTCCGGGGTTGATCAGCCAGGGCTGCTGGACGTAGCACATGTGTTGTCGTGGCGTGACTATCCAGAACATAGAGCGGATCTGGCGAACGTGTTGGCACTCAGTAAGACCCATCACGCTGCCTTCGATCGAGGCCTGTTCACGATCGACCGTGACTACCGGCTCCACGTGAATCCGTCATTCGAGACGGAGAGCGATCTGTTGCAACGAACGATTATCGAACGAGCTGGT
>NZ_RRCH01000025.1 GCF_003862495.1 Halocatena pleomorpha
CCCGCCCAGGAATCGCTCTGGGCGGACTTGCTCGACGGCGACGTATCGGTCGGTGAGTTCCGACTGCAAGAACACCGAACAAACTGGGTCTTGCACGTCACCGTCGAGTACGAAGTCGCGGAACCAGACGAACCCGACGACGCGACGCCGGTCGGTTTCGACATCGGAGAATCTAAACTCCTGACGGGCTGTGCCCTGACGGATAATGGTACGCCAACCCAACCGTACATTTACGACGGCGGACGTGCGCGCCACCTCCGCAAGGAGATGCACACGACGCTCAAACGATTGCAGGAGTGTGACGCCGCACCGTGGCGCGGTGACGAACGCTTTGACCACTACCAGAATGCCTTGACGGATATTATCGAGAAAGCGTCTCGGGAGGCTGTCGAGTACGCTCGACAGTTCGACTCGCCGGTAATCGTTCTTGAAGATCTGTCGAACCTCCGTGAGGGGCTGGATTACGGCAAGTGGATGAACCGGCGACTCCACAACTGGGCGTTCGCCCGGATCACTGGACGCATCGAGGATAAAGCACGTGATGCTGGTATCCCGGTACGGTTCGTGAATCCAGCGTACACATCCCAAACGTGCCACGCCTGCGGCCACATCGGTTCTCGACGTTCACAGGCAGCATTTCGATGCACGAACGAGGAGTGTTGGGTCTCGGAATATCAAGCGGACATCAACGCGGTCGCCAGAACGGTGTTCTGGCGGGCAGCCAGATTCCGGTGGAATCTGGCGACGGCGGCCAACATCGCCGGTCGCGTTAACCCGTGGGGAGAGAGTCTGCCTTGGAAATCGGCAGGGCGTCGCCAGAACTCGATGAGTTCTGGCTGCCAACCAGAAACGGCGTCCGTTTCTGGTGACGATGACTCGCCACAGGATGGGAGTGCTTGTGACAGCACCACAGGACACCGCGAGCAGAGTCGGCAATCCCGACAGACGACGCTTGCGGCGTTTCAGTTCTGAAACCTCCTCGACGCGAGGCTTCCCTTGTAGGAAGCCCCGCCCTGAAGGGCGGGGAGGATGTCACTGCGTCCGATCTATTATGTTCTCAGGGTCGAAACGGTACAGTATGCCGATGAAGGGGTCCGACTCGACGGAGCTACGGGAAATCGATAGATGGGAAGACGGTGTTGGATGGATCGCTTACCCAGACGAGCAGATGCAACGCGCGAGTCACGCACTCGTAGACCGAGAGAGAGACGACGGCGACACCGAAACCGGACAAGGCGGTGTCTGGGTGGTCGATCCTGTCGACGCTGACGATCTCGATGAACTACTCGGGGAATTCGGTGAGGTGCTTGGCGTTGTAGTGTTACTCGACCGACACAAACGCGACGCCGCAGCGATCGCTCGCCGTCACGACGTTGCAGTGCACCGGCCGACGTGGATGAATTCGATCGACGAGGCGATCGACGCGCCAGTGCGGGCGCTCGGAACGACGCTCGGTGGGACGGAGTACCGCGTGCGAAAGCGGTTGGATCTACCAATCTGGAAAGAGGCGGTGCTGTATCGCCCCAACGACGGAAGTCTTCTTGTTCCGGAATCACTCGGCACGGTCGACTATTTCTGTGCACCCGGTGAGCGCCTCGGAGTGCATCCGATGCTTCGATTGACGCCACCGAACGGTCTCGGTGGGTTAGCGGTCGAACGCCTACTGGTCGGGCACGGTTCCGGGGTCACCGAGGACGCCCAGCAAGCGATCCGTGACGCGATCCGTGGCTCGCGTTCGCGCGCGCCATCGCTGTGTGTGAAGTTGCTCCGAGAGCGACTCAGCTGATAGCGTTGTTGGGGTGCGTTCCATCGCATCCGGCAAGTTATCCAGCCAGCGCGTCTACTCGATAACTGTGCGCTACATCACTCGTGGACTCGTGTCGGTGTTGCTCGATTTCGCCCATGAACAAGACCCCGAGCAAGTATCGATAGGTCTGACAGTGACGCGCGCCGGAACGCTTACAGGCGCTGAATCACTCTCGACTGATACGCCGGTATTCACACACTTCTACCACCCGAACACTGGTGAATCGGTAACTGCCGTTTTCGGTATGGATCTCGGGATGCCTCGCTCACACGGCCGATTCGTCTCTCACCCGGACGGCAGCCACGAACTCTCCTTAGAGGACGACCTCCACGAAGTGGTGTTTGTAGCAGTTCCCCCGTGGCACGAGATCACCGCGTTCGATCGGAGTGGCAGCCCACTACCGGTAACCGTTCTCGACGCCGAACCACCGACCGAATCAATCGTGTAGGTAGCCGAGATCCTGTAGCTGACGGGCGATTTCCTCGAACTCCGCTTCCGAGAGGTTTCCCGAGCGCTGGTGTTGGATGACGATGCTCCGAAGGAGAAACCGAACGAGATCGCTCGTACTCGAAAAACTCGTTCCTTCGATCGTGTCCTCAACGCGATCAGCGAGATCTTTCGGGATGGAAACCGTTGTGTAATCCGTCATACGTATGTTGAATCGATCCAATCAGATATACCCTCTCCCTCGTTGGAGCGTCGCATCACCATCAGATCGTTTCGTGTGGACGAACGTCGTGAAGTAGGGAGTAGCTTTTCAACGCAGGGGAACGTACCGTAGCTAATGAAAGCTCGACGACCCCAAGACGACGGTGTTGGCAACGGAGAGGAGATGATCGCGTTCGGCATCGCTGCGCTGGATTCGTATCTTTCGGACGCCGACGTGTCGTTCCCTACGGAGAAAGAGACGCTCAGGGAGACGTTGGGCCACATCGATGTTCCCTACAACGCGAGTGGAAACACGATACAGCTAGCCACGGCGCTCGATAACACGCCAAACCGACAGTTCGAAACCAAACAGGAACTGTTGAACGAGCTTCATCCAGTGTTCGAACGATACCGTCAAGAAGAAGGCAATCCACTCCTCGATCGACTCCGGTCGGTCTTTCCGTTGTGATCAGTTACCGGCATCGATCGTCTGTGTCCCTTCGGGCGTTTCGCTCGTTTCCTCTGTGGTGTCGGATGACTCTTCTTGGAGTTGCGTAGCCAGTGCTTGGACTTGTCGCGTGTGCTCTCGATTCACCGCGATCACCATATCGGATAGCACACCGAACATGAACAGTTGAACGCCGAGAAGGATAGCAAACGCTGAGACCACGGCGAGCGCTTCGTGAGAAACGTGATGGATGAACCAGTCGTAACCCACGAACGCGCCGATACTGATGCCGAACAGGATGCTCAGCCCACCGACGCTCCCGAAGTAAAAGAGGGGATTGTTCCGACGGGCCATGCTGTACAGCGCGTGGATGATGCGGCCACCATCCCGAATCGGATCGAGGTTCGTCTCCGACTCTGAGGGTCGAGGGGTGTATTCGATCGGAACAACAGCGGTCGGGATCTGATGTTTGACTGACGCGACTGCTAATTCGGTTTCGATAGTGAATCCGTCAGCAGACAGCTGGAGTTGGTCGAGTGAATCACGGGCGAACGCCCGGTACCCACTGAGAATATCGCCGAAATCGCGTCCGTGAATCATCGTGAACGCACTGTTGATAAGCTGGTTTCCAAACCGGTTGAGTCGACTCATCGCCTCATCGTCTAACTGGACCAACCGATTCCCGATGACGTGATCGGCGCGACCCTCGAACAGCGGCTCGAGGAGTTGGTCGGCGTCGGCGGGATCGTAGGTCGAATCGCCATCGACCAACACGATGTATTCGGTGTCGATGTATTCGAGACCTTCCCGAACAGCCTGCCCCTTCCCAGAGCGACGTTGCTCGATGACGCGTGCGCCGTGAGCGGCCGCGACCGCTTGAGTGTCGTCGGTCGATCCCCCGTCGATCACGAGCACGTTCGTGTATCCCTGATCGATAAAGCCGTCAACGACCGACCCGATCGTCGGAGCCTCGTTGAACGTTGGAATGAGCACACATACGTCATCGAGAGCCATCGATACCGTACTACACGCTTGTCCACAAAAACCTCGTCGTCTCCCCTCGATCAGTTTAGTTGGCTGTCCATAGCGTCGAGAAGTTCGATGAAGACGGGGAACCGCTTACCACGGGTGATGGTATCCCGATCGTATCGTTCGAGAACCTCCTCCGTCGCAAGGTGCGGGATGTCCCGCTGGCGTACTGCCTGATAGGCGTGACGATACGTTTGGTGGTTCACCTTATACAACGGAAGATCCTGCTCAACGGCCGCACATACTCGCGCAAGCTCGGACGTTTCCACGGCGGCGTCCGCAGGAAGGTGTCCCATATACCGAATTATCGTTCGCCGGCGGAGATTTATGATTGATTCGAATACTACCGTATCGTCGGACAGCGATCGGAGTGATTCCGTGTGGACGGCTAAATTCTTCGTCATCGAAAATTGCCCACCCAATTGGTAGATTGCTGTGAATCTTCTTGCTCAGTGAAAGTGTTATTGACATTTTCAGACATCATATAACAATTGTATTCAACGATAAATAATCTTTCACTCTAACAATTATATAAATATTGAAATTAAGAAAGGTGTTTGGCCAGAATGAGTCAGGGAGCAAGCACCCTGTACTATTGTTATCAACACTCACACCTTACGGTTTTGACGATAGCGTGCTTGATAACGCTGAAGTGTACACTCGTCCGAGTAGCGGTTAATGCAACAAGAAACGGAATCGGCTCAGTTCACGTTCGAAGATCTAAGCGTCGTAATGGGGACGTACAACGAAGAGGAATCGATCGGTGTTGTCTTAGAAGACATTGAGCGGGTAACTGACGGCGATGCGGAGGTCATCTGTGTCGATGGTTCGAGCGATCGGACACCCGAAATCGCTCGGGAGCACGGGGCGACCGTCATCGAACAAAAGCCCCAAGGGTACGGTGTCGCCGTTCGTGAGGCTGTTTTGAGCGCGGATCGACCGGTGATCGTTACGACCGACTGCGACGATACGTATCCGATGGAGGCGCTCGGTGACTTCCTGTCGTTGATCAACGAGGGATGCGACGTAGTCAGCGGTGACCGCCTGTACCACGGAGCCAAGAAGATGCCGGCGTTCAATCGCTTTGGGAACGCGGCGTTTGCACTGCTCGCCAGTGGGTTGATGGGCGAGCGTGTCCACGACACGACGACGGGAATGCGCGCCTACCGACGGGAAGTCGTTCAGCAGATCAGATGGACTGAAAACACCGGACTTTCCGCAGAGCTTCTCATTCGGCCGCTGATGCGGGGGTACGATGTCCGCGAACGACCGATCACGTACCGTGAACGGCGGGGGGAGACGAAACTCGACCCGATCGAAGGCGGGTTGGCGATCGCCAAATCGATCGTGAAGGTGTGTTTAGAAGAGCGGCTGCGATGAGCGACCGTATCTACACGACTCGTTGAGGTTCGGTCCGCGCGGTGAGTCGATCCGCGCGGATCACGCTTCAGCACTCGCCGCGTAGGTCGTGTTCATAGCAGCGCCACCGGGGTATTTCTCTCCCGGAATGTACGTTCCTTCGTGGCCGCAGTAGCGCGCGTCGTTACACACTTTCCGTTCGTTAGGCCACAGGACGCGGGTGCTCGTGGTGTTCGGATCGACGTCCACCTGATACCAGTAGGTGAGGATGTCGCCGTTGGGTCGATCGAAGGTGATCGATAACGTCACTCTGGTAGACCCGTTGAGTTCGATCGAAGTAGACGACACTCCCCGTGGCGTCGCAGGGGTGGGAGCTGCACCGCTCAGGGGCGGCTCCTGTTCGTACTCGTCCGATCGCTGCGGGACTGCTTTCCCGTTGATTGCATTCAGGGTGGCGTGTGTCTCGTTGATCGACCACGTAACGTTGAGCGAATCGTTAGCCATCCGTCCCGTTCCGTTGATCGGCGGTTCCCGAATAACCCGATCGGTGCCAGTTCTGACTTGCACGGACGACACTGCTCCGACCGACGTGACCGTCGTCGTGAACCGGTGGGAACTATCGTTGGTGACAGTCAGCGGATGGAGATGTGGGGTAACGACACCGGGCCACTGCCCCCGGTACGTGAATCGATACGGCGTCCGATTGGAATAGGCATCGAGTGTGAGGAAGTTCAGGCCAGGCCCTCGGTCCTGGGCGTACAACACCGATCCCTTTTCGAGAGAGCCACCGTTTCGGAGCGATTGGAACGGGTGAGAAAGCCACGGCCCGTACGGAGTCGGCATAAAGACGAGCGCGTTCTCGAACGTTCGGTTCTCGAACAGCTCAGCCACTGATCTCTGCTGCTCGGTCGTCGACGCGTGTTTTTCGATGGCTGTATCGAGCCGGTCGTACTCCGCGCTCCCACCGACTACCGCAGAAACGGCTAGCAGAGCGAGGAACAGGACGCGCAGTTGCTGTGTGGAGTACCGTTGTGAGAGGACCGATCGAAGCGTTCCGCCGATCCAGAGCGCACCAGCACTCCCGAACGCCGACAGGGGTAAAATGAGATCGAAGTGATAGAACGGGCCAAACCGGCTCATAAACCCGTCAGTGGGGGCAGCAACGGTCCCAAGCGTGTTAAGCGTCCCCCAAAAGTAGATGTTGCCGAGCAGGATCGACAGGCAGGTTCCGAGCAGTATGATCCCGAGCGTGCGGTCGGACAGTTTTGCTGTCCGGCGTTGTCGATAGCCGAGCGCGAACGCGAACACGCCGACCGCCGCGAGAAGCGAGCCGATCGGCGGCGCAACCGTCCACCGTGTGAACAGCTCTGCGATGAGGTGTTTGTTCGCCCGCCACGCCAATCCGATCGTGTAGTTGATCTTACGGTCGATCAGCTTCCGGTGACCAAAGCCCAGTCCGTCCAACGGGGCGAACGCTTGGTAGGGGAATACGAGCGCGTCGCCGGTCAGTATGTGGTTGTACGCCAGTGTGACTCCGACGCCGGCAATCCCGAGGACGCCGACGATCGCTTCCCGTTGGATCGTCGGCGTCCAAAACGAGCGCTGGGAGAGATCCTGTCCGACAACGGTTGCGGCGTGAACGACGAACGGAAGGGCAAATAGCACTGCCGTATACGACCGAGAGAAAAACGCAATTCCGATAGCGCCCCCTGCAAGCACCGCGTACCGCTTGCTCGAACGACGGAACATCCGAATGTATCCGAGTGCGAACAGGAGGTTCAGCAGCGTCGTTGGTGCGTACGCCATAAACGCAGCGGAGATAAACAAGAAAAACGGCGTTGCAAGGGCGAATCCCGCGGCGAGAACGCCCGTCCGCCGATCGAACAGCTCACTGGTGATCGTTCCGACGAGCGCGATGTTGCCCGCCGCGATCAGTCCGAGAATCACCCGCGGAACCCCGGCCATGACGCCCGGAGCGTACATGAGGGCGGCGACCGGCGTGTACTTGGGATAGAGGCGCTGTCCGTCCTGGATGAAAAACCATGGCCGGACAGCGTCGGGAACCACGCTCTTAAGCCAAAGATTCCCTTCGAGAAGCATTGCAGCCTGTTGGAGATAGACGCCTTCGTCGTGGTTCGAAGACAAATACGGAAGCACGTCGTGAGCGATAAGCAACACCACGGTCCCTCCAAGCACGGACAGAACGGCGATCCCGACGCGAAACGCCCGCTTAGAGTCCATTGTCGTCCCTCACGCCGCTGGACTGTCCACTGCTGGCGCTGTCCGTCCTACCAAAGACGGCAGGTACGAGTGAATCGTTTTGTATCAGATACTCATTCATTGAAATGATGACAGTCGTGACTCCGCTCGGATCGAAAGCGATGAACGACCCTGTTGGGTCCAACGTTCGAGTCGATCAGTCGTCGGTCGCGGTGACGCTCGCACGTGGGTGCTCAGAGAGCGGGGTCAACTCATCGAGACAGTCGAGCCATTCGTGCATGTACTCCCCGACGTAAACGAGGAAGTCGTCGTTGTTGTACTCACCATCGTGCTGGACGAGAGCGGACGCCATGGCGTCGAACGCCTCAGCGTACGTGTCTGCGTCGTCACCGACACCGTCGACGATCTCCCAGACGTGTTCGTTGAGTTCAAGCGCAGGCACCTCGTTGTTGAGATCGTCGAACGTCGAGCGTGCGGCCTTGTTGTGTTCACACAACGGATAGCCGTTGTACACCTGTTTTCCAAGAATATCACACGCCCGCTTCAGGAAGACACCACTCCAGATGTCGTCGAACCGACCGACATCCCACGGATTGTCGTCCATCGGCAGCTGGTAGAACGCGGGGACGACTTCGCGGCGAAACGCGAGGTTCATCGAACAGACGGTGAGATACTGTCCCGATTCGGCCACGAAATCCCCGTCGAAGTCAGCGGTCGACGTGCGAGTCTGGGCCTGCCCCTGTAGATCTCCATCCATCAGGATGCGAACCGCGTCCAGATCGGGGACGTTCGTCCACAGGCCTTGGGAGGCGACGACGCTGTCAACGTGTTCGGTGTCCGTTTCTACCGATTCGTTCATCGCGCTGTAGGGATATCCACGCGGATACAGCCCGTGATCGTCGAAGTTCTGATAGAGTACGTTCACCCACTGCTCTTCGGAGGCGACGCTCTCGATCTCCCCATCGAACGCGAGGTTTTCGAAATGACGCCCGAAGAAGTCGAAATCCTCGTGAGGAAGCGTGTCATCGTCGATGAAAAAGCCGTACTCGTACTCCGAATTCGCCCACATGTACAGCAGACCGAAACTCGTCTCGGCGTGGCTCGCAGCGGGGACGAGATGGGAGTACTCGCTGACATCGTGGCTCTCATACCACGACTCACGGCGTGAACCGTCAAACACCGCGCCGGAAACGCCCTCCTCGGCGAGCATTGTCTCCATCTCCTCCGTGTCGCAGAAATCTTCTGTAACTAACAAGAAAAACAGGCGGTCGAGATCGAAACCGTGTTCGCGAGCGTTCGCAATGTATGCCCGTACGCATTCATACTCCCTAATTGTCGGGATAATAACACACGTGTCTACAGTCATTCCGTATCAACCCCTACCTAGGATATCCAAAAGTAGCTGTTGGTTGCGATCGATGGTTCGATCCTATCTTACATCCCATGGACAATATAATCCTAATGAATAGTCGTGTTACGAGCTCCGGGTGTGTGTAGAACATACGCTTATTATGGGCGATGTCGTAAGGGAAAATGCGAGACAACGATGAAACAGTTTATTCAACTGAATGTGTTTGCAGAGGGAACAAGATCCAATGCATTCAGTCAGATAGTACCACATATATAAAAAATATTAAAATTATAACGAGACAAAATTAGATACTATGTCGATAGAAGAGAAGACGTGTGTGGTAACCGGTGCCTCCAGAGGTATCGGACGAGGAATCGCCGAGGAGTTGGGTCGTGCTGGCGGGGACGTGGTGGTCAACTACCATACGTCCGAAGCACAGGCACACGATGTCGTCGACGCCATCGAAGAGTCAGGTGGTAGTGCGATCGCCGTGCAGGGCAACGTTGCCGAACTCGAAGAGATGGAGGCGATGAGCGAAACAACTCGCCGGGCGTTCGGACCGGCGGAGGTGGTGGTAAACAACGCTGGAGTCACAGCCGATCAAACGTTCGAGAGCATGACTTCCGGGGAATGGGAGTCGGTCGTCTCGGTCAATCTCGACGGTGCGTTCAACTGCATCAAAGCGTATTTCGATGACGTGTACAGCGCCAATACGGGGCGGGTAATCAACGTCTCGTCGATGGTGGGGCTGAAAGGCAACTACGGACAGGCGAACTACGCGGCCGCAAAAAGCGGCCTGTTCGGACTGACTCGCACGCTAGCCCTCGAGATGGCCGGATCAGGGACAACCGTTAATTGCATTGCTCCTGGATTCACTAAAACTGATATGCTCGAAGATGTTCCTGAAGAGATCCAAGAGTCCATCCTGGAGCAGATTCCGTTGAATCGGTTCGCAGAACCGGAAGACATCGCTGGACTCGTCCGGTATCTCGCAGGATCCCGTTCCGGCTACATGACTGGACAGATCATTCCGATCACCGGTGGCATGGAGTGGTGAATCGAATGAGCAACGAACTGACGCCTCCCCACAAAGCGGATGTGAGCGCATCGGAGTGGGAAGCAATCGAGGAGTTGCGTCGTCGTCGTGAACAGTCACGAGAAGGGGGCGGAGAAGATCGGATCAAATCCCAACACGAGAAAGGGAAGATGACCGCCCACGAGCGGATCGAGTACGTACTCGATCCCGGAACGTTCCGGGAGATCGCGCCGTTTTCCGAGCACCGGTGTACGGAGTTCGGGATGGACGATAAGCAGTTCCCCGGCGACGCGGTTGTGACGGGGTACGGTGAGATTCACGGTCGCAAGACGTTCGTGTTCGCACACGATTTTACTGTACTCGGTGGCTCTGTGGGTGAAGTCGTCGCTGACAAGATCTGTCGGGTGATGGATCAGGCGGTCGATGCGGGCGTCCCCGTCATCGGACTGAACGACTCTGGTGGTGCGCGCATCCAGGAAGGGGTCGATTCGCTCGGGGGATTCGCCCGGATTTTCAAGCGCAACACCGACGCCAGCGGCGTGATTCCCCAGATTTCCTGTATCATGGGTCCCTGTGCGGGTGGGGCAACCTACTCACCGGCACTCACGGATTTCACGTTCATGGTCAGTGACACCAGTCATATGATGATCACCGGTCCAGACGTGATCGAAACTGTTACTGGTGAACAGATCTCGATGGCCGAACTCGGCGGCACGACGACCCACACGAACAAAAGCGGCGTCGCACACATGGGATACAGAACTGAAACCGACGCGCTAGACGGAATCCGTCGGCTACTGTCGTATCTGCCCCAAAACAATATGGAAGACCCCCCCGTGCTCGATTCGTGGGACGATCCCGACCGGACCTGTGACCGACTGACCGAGATCGTTCCAACCGACGCGAAAAAGCCCTACGACATGAACGACGTGGTCAAGGAGATTGTCGACGACGGGTCGTTTTTTGAGGTTCACGAACGGTTTGCTCGGAGTATGATTGTGGGCTTTGCCCGCCTAGACGGACAGGCAGTCGGTGTCGTCGCTAATCAGCCGCGTGCGATGGCGGGCACCATCGATATCGACGCCAGTGCGAAGGCGGCCAGATTCGTTCGGTTCTGTGACTCGTACAACCTCCCGATCGTCACCCTCGTCGACACGCCCGGCTTCCTCCCCGGAACCGATCAGGAACACAACGGCATCATTCGCCATGGCGCAAAGCTGATTTACGCGTACGCTGAAGCGACCGTTCCGTTGCTCACGGTCATCACTCGGAAAGCCTACGGCGGCGCGTACATCGTCATGGGATCGAAGGAACTGGGTGCCGACCGGACCTACGCGTGGCCGACCGCTGAACTGGCGGTACTCGGACCCAAAGGCGCGGTCAACATCCTCTATCGGAACGAACTTGCAGCGGCGGACGACACTGACACCAAACGCGACACACTGATCGATGAGTACCGCGAGGAATTCGCCAACCCTTATAAACCTGCCAAGCGGGGATACATCGACAACGTGATCGAACCGCAGGTGACTCGCAGACGACTCATCGACGACCTAGATCTCCTCGATACCAAACGTGGAGAAACCCATCCCAAAGATCACGGTAATATTCCATTGTAATGGCACTCAACACGCACACAGATTCTACTCCAAACAGCGCACAAACTATGTCAAAAACAGATATATCAACGACGGAGGCCCCCGAGAACGGGGCGTCCGATTCCGATCTTGAGTCGGAGCACAGTTCGACGACCACAACCGTGAGAACAGACATGGAAACAGAAAACGATCGTGAACGAGACGACGGGCACAGACGACTGATCGATATCCCATCGAGCGCGACCGACGGCGAGGCTGCAGCACTAACGGCGTGTTTGAGCGCGTATCTCCGGGAACAGCGCGCAGCCGCAGCCGCTGACGGCCAACAGGACGACTTGCTGGCTGATGGCTGGTCGCTTGCGAGTCGGTACGACTGCGATACGTACGCCGATTTGCCCCGATCAGTGACTCGTGGCGAAGAATGGAAGATGGCCGGTCGGACCGGGAGGTGGCGGTGAAATGCGCGATGTCGCCGTTATTGGCGCGTCGATGACGAAGTTTGGTCAGCGCGAGGAGTGGCTTCAGGAGTTGCTCGCACAGGCCGGAATCGACTGTCTTCAGGACGGAAACGTCGCTCCAAAAGAGATCGAACATCTGTACGTCTCGAACATGGCCAGCGGCGAGTTCGAAGGGCAGACGGGCGCGTCGAACGCGCTGGCACACGATCTCGGCGTGCTCCCGGCGTTCACACAGCGCGTCGATCAGACATCGTCCTCGGGCGGAGCAGGCATCTACACCGCTTGGCAGTCGATCGCCTCGGGAACGAGCGACATGACGTTACTCGTCGGCGGCGAGAAGATGACCCATCGCTCGACGCCGGAGACAACCGACATCATCGCTTCGGTTACCCATCCCGCCGAGTACAAGCACGGAGTGACGTTGCCGAGTTTCGCAGGCCTGACCGCCCGGTTGTACTTGGATACCTACGACGCCCCACGGGAAAGCCTCGCTACGGTGGCGGTGAAAAACCACAGAAACGGCGTGAACAATCCGCACGCCCAGTTCCAGAAAGAAGTCGATACAGAAACCGTCCTCGAATCACCGATCGTGGCTGATCCTCTCCGTCTGTACGACTTTTGTCCAATAACTGATGGGAGTTCGGCGCTGTTGTTCTGTCCGCTCGAAGACGCGGCCCAGTACACCGATAACTACGTTTCCATCGCGGGCATCGGTGGCGCGACGGACACACACGTCGTTCACGAGCGGACGGATCCGACGACGATGGGTGGCGTCGTCGAGAGCGGACAACAGGCCTACGAGATGAGCGGCTACTACCCCGAGGACATCGATGTCGCCGAATTGCACGATATGTTTACAATCCTTGAGTTTCTTCAGTCCGAGGGATTGGGCTTTTTCGAGCCGGGGCAGGCGTGGAAGGCTACCCAAAACGGCGAGACTGCTAGTGACGGGCAGCTCCCGATTAACACGTCGGGCGGTCTCAAATCGAAGGGTCACCCGCTTGGTGCGACGGGAGTCGCACAGGGGTACGAAATATACCAACAGCTCACCGACGACGCAGGACCTCGACAGGTTGAGGCGGATGTCGGGCTAGCCTGTAACGTCGGCGGCTTCGGTAACTGTGTGACGACTGTGATCATGGAGGACGAACGATGACCGAACGGAACGCACTGACAGCGACGCGATACGAGGATGGTTCTATCAGCTATCCCGGCCATCCGGTCGGGGCAAACGGCAGCGAACCGGTCGACACCATCGATCTGAGCGAACAGACGGCGACGGTGGTGACGTGGACGACTAGCACCGCAACGCCGCCCGGCGTGCGCGAGCCGAATCATTTGGCGATCGTCGAGTTCGAGATCGATGGGCAGTCGGTTCGCGCGATCGGACAGCTCACGAGCGACGGCGTGGAGATCGGTGATTCCGTCCGACCGGTGTACACCGAACAGCTCCGCGAACCCGGCGCAGGTATCCGTGAACCCGAGAGCCAATCGTGGGACGGGTACCGGTTCGAACCGGTAGAGTAAGTCGATCAGGAAAAGGACGGCATCACTTCCTCAGCGACAACGTCACAGAACGCCGCTTGGTCGGGACTCGAACTCTGGAAGACGATGTGATCGAAGCCACAGTCGACGTACTCTTCGGTGACAGCGATGAGATCCTCGGGATCTGTGGTGATGACGAACGCCTCTTCTAACGCTTCTGTGCCAAGGAGATCACCGTGGGCTTGGAGGTAGCGCGGATCGGCAATGTCCTGTTCGAACACCATCGGGAGCAGTGTGAGCCGCCAGGGGAGACACGGCTCAGTGGCTTGCTGTTTGGTTTGAGCGTACGAACAGTGGATGTGAACCGTCTTTTCGACATCGGCGGGTGATTCGTTTCGGTCAGATTTCTCAACACCGCGTTCGACAGCGGGAAACAGCTCTTCGGTGACCGTTTCCGTGTCTTCATACACGGTGACGAATCCGTCACCCAGATCGCCAGCCATTCGGGCGGTCGTCGATCCCCCACCTGCGACGTGAATCGGTGGGGCGTCATCCGGACCAGTGTACAGATTCGCGCCGTCCAACGACCAGAACTGCCCGTCGTAATCGACGAATTCCGCTTCGAACAGCGCGCGGATGATCCGGATCGCTTCAGCGGTTCGGCGCGCGCGCTCGCTGTAGTCAGGCCATGGATTCCCGAGCGGACGTTCATTCAGCGCCTCCCCCGTGCCGATACCGAGGAACACCCGATCAGGAGCCAATTCGAGCAGTGTGGCGAGTCGGTGGGCGACGTTCGCGGGGTGATACCGGTTGAGGATCGCTGTTACCCCCGTTCCGATCTCGATCTCCTCGGTCCGCTCAAGAGCTGCTGGAAGCCATGACCAGCAGTTGCCGCCGTTTGCGGGCGTCCCATCCGAATGGTGGTCGAACCACGGATGAAAGTGATCGTTCACCCAGACGCTGTCGAACCCGGTCTGTTCTGCGAGTACGGCCTGTTCGAGACACTCTGTTGGAGAGAACTCTTCGAGCGACGCGAAATAACCAAAGCGGGTCATCGTACGCTCAGTCTCGTTGGGCATGAAGAAAAACATACGGTGCCCACAGAACGGTCCACAGACGGGCGACTGACTTATCCGTCTCTCACGGATTGTAACGCCTATGACTGCCAGAGACGTGTTCGATCGGCTCGGATTGACTGATTACGAGCAGGACGCGCTGATCAATCTGTTCGATCTCGGCCGCACAACGGCCCCGAATCTCGCTGCGGCAACCGGGATTCCGAAGGCGCGCATCTACGGCGTGCTGGATTCACTCGCCGGTGACGGATACGTGGAGGTGATTCCAGGTCGGCCGAAAGAGTACATCGCAAAACCCCCTAACACGGTGCTCGACCGGGCTACAGAGAACGAGCGCCAGTCGTTCGAACAGTTCAAACAGGAGATCGAACGGAATCGGGAGTCGTTTCTCTCGGAGTTCCAACCGCGGTACGAACACGCGACAGAAGGAGACCGACCAGCCGAGGAGCTGTTTCGGGTAGTCGATGTTGGCGAGCCGAGCGAGTCCGGAACGCGGCGCATCTACCACACCGCGACCGAGACGGTCCGTGTGTTGAGTAAGGCCTTCGAGTATCTAGACCGCATCGAGCCGGCGTTCGCCAACGCGGTCGAACGGGGGCTTGACGTGCGGATCCTGTTGTTGTCGCCAGATCGACTCGCACCCCCAGCGCGAGCCCAGCAAGCGGACACAGTCGCCCACATTACCGACGCGTATCCGAGCGTCGGAATCCGGTACAGCGATCGACCGCTGCCGTGGCGGGGAACGATCGCGGATCCGAGTATGGAATACAACAGCGGAACGGCAATCTTGCTCGTGCAGGAAGACGAAGTGCCAAACCACATGCGACAAGCTGCGATCACCGAAAACGGCTCGTTTGTTGCTGGCGTGAGCCGGTACTTCGAGTTGGTATGGACTCACGAAAGCGACGAAGTCGAAGAGAACCACGCCAACACACCGTAGCCGTAGCCGATCCCGACCACGGTGGTGAAGACGACCACCATGAACAGCTGTGAAAACGCGGCGAAAGAGGGCTGTCGAACCCCATCGAACAGCCGTTGGGGGATGAACTCCCGGACCAACTGACCCAAGAACGCGGACTCTTCGGCTATCACCGGGCTGCGACCGACGGCCTGCGGGGCTTCACTCTGCTCTGTTGTCTCCTCGGAAAGCAACACCTTCATTCCGCGCTTTGAGTAGCCTTGCCAGAACGCGCGGGTCACGAGCCATCGGATGTCAGTTCGGTATTCGAACACTTTGTGGGCGACCCGCGCGTCGGGGGTGTAGAACACACCGACGCCGTACCGGTTTCGGAGTCGTGCACAAAGTTCCGTCTCACCGCCTTGGAGCTGTTTGTTTCCCTGACGTCCACCGATCTCCGTATCGAAGCCGTCGAGTTCCTCGAACACTGCCCGTCGCATCGAGAAGTTAGAGCCAGGCGTATTGCGGACCTCGCCCGGCCCGTCGGCAAAGCCACGATGCGTGACGCCGATCAGCCAGTAAAACTCGGCGGGGAGAAACGTGGGTTCGTCCGCGATCCACTCCGGCGTCATCTTCCCGCCGACTGCGAGAGGATAGTCGTGGTCGAGATCAGAATCGATGTCTTGTTCCTGGTACGTCCGTGCGAGTTCAGCGAGCCACTTGGGATCTGCGACGGCGTCGTCGTCGAGAAACGCTACGACATCTCCCTGTGCGAGCGACGCACCCGTGTTTCGTGTAGCGAGTAACCCCCGGTTGGTTGCTTGGAGACGAACCCGAACGTCCGGGTGCTCCCCAAACTCGGCTTGCACCTGTTGAGCGACCGTCGGATTCCCGTCGCTGACGACGATGAGCTCGCGGTCAGAATACGTTTGATCAAGCACGCTCTCGATGGCGTCTCGAAGGGCGGGCAACCGGTCTTCAGTATGGGTGCAGACGACGACCGAAATTCGCATATCTCCGTTCAGAGATCAACAGATAGGGGTGTTTCGTCTCAGTAGACGTGTAGATGGTTTCCAAAGTTTTATCCGCGTTTTTGCGTTCCACTCACCCAATGAATCAGCGAACCGGGCAACAGACAGCAGTGGACCGGGAGCAGCTGTTAGAGTGGATGATGAAGTGGTATCACGTGCCGATACTCCTTGGGTTGCTCGCGTTCATGTTCTGGAATCGAGCGCGGACGTGGCGACAGTTCGTAACTGACAGCGGCGTGCTTTTCTCAGGAAACGACGCGTGGTATCACGTCCGACAGACGACGTACACTGTCCACAACTGGCCGTGGACGATGCCGTTCGATCCATGGACGCATTTCCCGGTCGGAACCGCATCAGGGCAGTTCGGAACGTTTTACGACCAGATCGTTGCGACCGTGGCGCTCATCGTCGGATTGGGCAGTCCGGATCAGGGAACGATCGAACTCACGCTCCTGTTTGCGCCCGCTGTGTTCGGAACACTCACAGCAATTCCGGTGTATCTTATCGCGCGCCGAGTAAGTGGACGGCTGGGCGGATTGACGGCGGTACTCGTGCTTTCGTTCGCAACTGGAGGGTTCCTTCAGCGGACTCTCGTCGGCTTTTCGGACCACCACGCCGCGGAGGCGTTCTTTCAAGCGCTCGCAATCCTCGGCCTGATGGTCGGGATCAGGGTGGCAACGGAAGAAAAACCCGTGTATGAGTTGCTCTTAGCGCGGGAAACCGACGCGCTCCGTCGGCCGCTCATCGCCGCGCTGATCGCGGGCGTTGGGACCGCGCTGTACATCTCGGTGTGGCCGCCGGGAATCATGATTGCCGCAGTCTTCAGCGCCTTTTTCGTCGTACAGCTGTCGATCGACTACCGCCGTGGACAGAGTCCGGAACACACCGCCTTCGTCGGCGCGGGTGCGCTCGTCATCGCTGCCCTGCTCGTTGCAGTCCGGATCTCGACGTTTTCGTTCACGGCGACTGATTTCTCCTTGCTGCAGCCTGCGCTGTTGCTGCTCGTTGCGCTCGGTCTCGTCGTGATGGCCGCGATTGCCCGGTGGTTTGATAGGACAGGGACAGACCAACGGCTGTATCCAGTCGTCATTCTCGGTGGGATCGTCCTTACGGTAGGAACTGTCGCGCTCGTGTTCCCTGATCTGTACTCGTATATGGTGTCCCAGTCGCTGCGGTTCATCGGGTTGTCGACCACCGCCGCACAGCGCACCGTCACCGAAGCCCAGCCGCTCAGCATGAATTCGAACGCACGCAACTACTGGGTCAGGATCATGAACTCCGCCTACGGACTCGCGTTCTATCTGGCGGTCGCTGGGGCGTTCGTCGCGCTCGCGCGGATCGTAACCGACGACGACACGCACCCCGAAAAAATGCTGTTGATCGTTTGGGGAGTGTTCATGACGCTGGCGGTGTTCACCCAAGTCCGGTTCAACTACTACTTCGCGCTACCGGTCGCCGTTTTCACGGGCTATTTCGCAGGAACCATCACCGACTTTCTCGGTCTCGATACGGTCGCAACCGTCGACGATATCGAAATTCATCAGGTGTTGACTGTTCTCACTGTCATTTTCCTCATTACCAGTCCGTTCATTGCCGTCGGGAACTCGACTGTGCCTACGCAAGGCGGTTCACAGGGAATAAGCCTTTCAACAACGCAAGTCGGGGCGAACAACGGTCCCAACGGGCTTCCCTGGCAGTCGAGCCTTGAGTGGATGGCGAACAACACACCCGAAGAAGGACGCTACGACAATCCCAACGGCACGGCGATGGAGTATTACGGGAAATACGATCAGACAAAGAATTACCAGTATCCGGACGGTGCCTACGGCGTCATGGCGTGGTGGGATTATGGCCATTGGATCACGGTACGGGGTGAGCGCATTCCGAACGCCAACCCGTTCCAACAAGGAGCGCAGATAGCTGCTGACTTCCTGTTGGAAACCAACGAAAACGAGGCAACCGACCTCATCGATGGCGAGGAACCGACACGGTACGTGATGGTCGATTGGCAGATGGTGAGCATGGGTCAGAATTCGAAGTACAGGGCACCGACGTACTTCGAGTCGAACGACACGGTTTCGGCGGGTGATCTCGCGTTCCGGTTGTTCGCGGAGCAGAACGGACGGTACCAACTGATCAGCATGGTCCCGACACAGCGCCATTTCGACAGTATGCGCACGCGACTGTACACGTTCAACGGGAGTGCCGTCGATCCGAAGCCAGTGGTCCTCAACTGGGATGAGCAGCCGGTGCAGACCGAAAGCGGATCCATGACGATCCGTACGCTCCCATCGAACAGTTCGAACCTGTACAAGCAGTTCGACAACATGAGTGCCGCTCGTGAATTCGTCGAACAAGATAACTCCTCGCGGCTGGGAGGACTGAACTCACCGTCGGAGCCGATTCCGGCGTTGAAACATTACCGGATGGTCCACGCGAGTTCAGATGTCGGTCCCCAGTCAGTCAACGGCCAGCCGTGGGTGAAAACGTTCGAGCGCGTTCCGGGTGCGACTGTAAACGGGACCGGCCCGGCGAACACGACAGTGACGGCCAACGTCACGATGCGGATGTCGAGTACGGGTGAGACGTTCACCTACAAACAGCACGCCAAAACCGACGAACAAGGGCAGTTCACAATGACGCTTCCGTATTCGACAACGGGATACGACAACTGGGGACCAAAATCCGGACACACGAACGTGAGCGTCCGGGCAACTGGCCCGTACACGTTCAGTACGAACGCGACGAACGCGAGCACCACGGCCAATGTGACCGAAACCCAAGTCATCGAAAACAATTCCAAGCCGGTGCAGGTGACGTTACAATCGGGGAATCAATCTACAAACGAAACAGCCAACACGAGCCAAGCAGTTGATAGCACCGAGATGCGCACTGTAGACGACGTTGGAATTGATCAGGCGAAACAGGACGCACGACTCGGAACTGAACACGAGCCGAAAGCGAAGGTGGCCTAATGGCAGCGAACGGTCTGCGTGAATGGGCAATTGTGTATCTCAAAGGGCTGTGTATGGGCGCAGCAGACTCAGTGCCCGGTGTGTCCGGCGGCACGATCGCGCTCATCGCAGGGATCTACGAGCGGTTGATCGACGCCATTGCGGGGTTGGATCCACGCGTGTTGCAACACGTTCCCCGACTGCACACCGAAGCTGGGCGCACTGCGCTCGTTCGTGACCTCATCGACATGGACGTTCCGTTCTTGATCGCGCTTGGGGGCGGAATGGTAACAGCGCTCGGCGTCATGTCCGGGATCATGCACGCAGCGATGAAGCAGTTTCCGACGCCGACCGCCGCGTTCTTCTTCGGGTTGATCGCGGCCGCTGCCGTTGTGCTCTTTCGGTATGTGTCGGTCGACTCACCGAACCGGATCGCCGTGGGGCTGGTGGGATTCGGACTCGCGGTGTACGTTGCGGGGTTCACTGAAGGCAGTGGCGGGTCTACCTCGCTGGTGATCCTCTTTGGGAGCGGCGCGCTTGCGATCAGCGCCATGGTGTTGCCGGGGGTTTCCGGGGCGTTCATCCTCTACATGCTGGGGCTGTACGAGTACATGAGTGGGCTGCCGGGGAAATTCATCTCTGAACTCTCATCGTTCGTAGGAGGCGGTGATCCGAGCGCGCTGATCGCGGTTGGCACTCCGATTGCGGTGTTCATCGTCGGTGCACTCATCGGGTTGTTCACGATCGCACACGCTGTCAAATACGCGCTCGAACACTACCGAGAGGCAACGTTAACGTTTCTGGTGAGCCTGATGGTCGGGTCGTTGCGCGCTCCGACCAGTGATATAGCGGAAAACGCCGCTGAACTCTCTCCGACGCTCATCGGAGCGAGCATCGTCGCTGGAATCGGTGGTGCGCTGTTAGTGATTGCGCTGGATCGGTTCACCGAAGATATCGAGTTTGGCTCCGATGACCAACGCTCCCCACGAACTGAAGCGCCAGTAAACGACTAACGACCCATTCACACGATTCTCCGGGAAGATCCCCATTCGCTCTGTATGTAAAGAGACAGATAGAACGGTTTTTATTCGGGCATCCCCTCGTATGACTATGCTCAGTGACGTGATGGAGGATTATCTCAAAACCATCTACGTGCTCCACCAGAAGACTGGTTCTCAGGTTGCCACGTCCGCTATTGCTGATCGGATGAACGTCACGTCACCAACTGTTACGAGCATGGTCGACAAGCTCGAAGAGCGGGGGCTGGTCGAGCGGGAGAAGTACAAGGGCGTCGAACTCACCCCAGAAGGGGAAACGGTCGCTATCGAGGTGCTCAGACACCACCGGCTTATCGAGGCGTACCTCGCTAGTGAACTCGATTATGACTGGACCGATGTCCATGAGGAGGCCGATCGTCTCGAACATTACATCAGCGAGCGGTTCGAGAAGCGGATCGCTGAGCTTCTCGGTGATCCGCGCGTGGATCCACACGGCGATCCGATCCCGACGGCTGATCTCTCTCCACCGCAGGACGAGGCCGGCCAACGGCTCATCGACTGTGATGTGGGTGATCACGTCGTTATCAAGCGGGTGCGACACCGCACTGAGGAGGAACTCCGGTATCTCTCCGAAGCTGGCGTCACCCCCGGTAGCGAGGTCGAAATCCGCGAGATCGCCCCCTTCGGGATGATAACCGTTGATGGCGAAAACGGACACCAGAGCCTTCCTGAAGAGATCGCCCAGTTGATCCGGGTCACGCCTGTCGCTGAGCTTGTGCAGTAACAACTCACCTTACTTCCACTTTTTTGCGTGAGGGTGCGCGGAGCGCACCCTCACGCAAAAAACGTGGGGAAAAAAGCCGCTCGCTGACGCTCGCGGGGAGTGACCTTGTCCGCTTCCGCAACCGCCTCCGACGACTCTGTTGTTTTTAGTCGTCGGCGTGGACGACGGGAGCTTTGTCCACAACGCACGCCACGTCGGGATAGTGCTGGCGCAAGCCATCGAGATCGCCGCGCTGGCGATACCAGCCCACCTTTTTTCCGCTCGGGTGGCT
>NZ_RRCH01000026.1 GCF_003862495.1 Halocatena pleomorpha
CAGGTCGTAGTCAACCACGATGTCGTTCGTCGCGGACTGCGTGGCACAGTTCGCGTTGAATGCGGCACTGAGCGCACGCTGGTAGGCAGTTTTCGTCTCGCAGAGTTTACGATGCTTGTGGGTATTCGGGTCTACAAGTTTCAGTTCCAACGTCTCAGTGACTTCCGTCACGGTTTGTTCACCGCGTGACGTTGGATGTACTCTTGGACAGTCTCGCTGGAGACGTGGCCTGCCGTCCCTGCGTAGTAGCCTCGTGCCCACTGTATTTTGTCACTGTCACGAGTAACGTGATGGTGGTTGTACTTCCGCGACGAGATCCCCTTGAACCAGTTGGCAAGGAGCGATGGAGCGTGTTTCGGTGGGCTACTGACGAACAGGTGAACGTGGTCGGGTTGGATGGTGAGGTCGATAATCTCCAATCCCTTATCGTCGGCTATTTCGTGGAGAATGGTTTCCACATGGCGCGCAACCTCACCGACAAGTACCGATTGGCGGTACTTCGGTATCCACACTATGTGGTAGTTGAGGTTGTAGGTCGCGTGCCGTGTGGTCTTCATCGCACTGCACACTATACTCTGAGCGACTATAAAACCACCGAAAGAACGTTGGAAATCCAGTAGAGCTATCGAATGTGGTTGTGTACGCTATGGTCCGCTTGACCTGCGCCTAAAGACGCAGGTATGCGCTCGTAACTGTATCAACAGGGACAGACACTCAAGTAGGTCCCAGACAACAACCCGGTATGGAACGATCAACAACGGTACCAGCAGTTCGCCTACGGAGGCGATCCCCGTGAACGGATTTCTCAACGGCGATCCAAGCCTGCGCCCGTGGTGGGCGCTAGTGATCGTCCTCGCCTTGACACTGATCGTCATCGCACACGCCTTCGTCGGAACGATCGTATTCGGGATATTCTTCTACTACGCGATGCGGCCGATCAACCGGCGCATCAGACGCTTCACGAACGCCCGGCGGCTCGCAGCCATCATCACCCTGATCCTCGTGTTCATCCCGATCCTTTCGTTCCTCACCTACACGTTCCTCATCGGGCTTGAGGGCCTCAACATGATACTCACAGATCAGGTTAGGCAAGCAATCAATCCATACATCGATGTCTCTCGGCTGGTCGAAGATCCCCAGAAAGTGCTCTCGCTGACCGACCAACTCCGACGGTCCAGACCGCTTCAGGGGATCATATCGACCAGCATCGAGGTCGTGCTGACCATCTCGAACGCGCTCATCCACTTATCGATGATCCTCGCCATCGTCTACTACCTGCTTCGGGACGGCGCTCGCATCAAGGCATGGTTTCGAGAGGAAGTCGGTACGGACAGCGCGGCGTACGCGTACGCGAGCGCCGTCGATCGAGATCTCGAATCGGTGTACTTCGCCAACGTGATCGCCATCGTGTTGATCACGTTCGGCTCCATCGTGTGGTACAATCTGTACAACGCCATCGCACCCGCCGGAGTGACGATCCCAGTACCCACGCTGTTGGCGCTGTTGACGGGAATAGCGAGCATCATCCCGATCGTCGTCGGCAAACTCGTCTACGTACCGATCGCTGCCTACCTGTTGATCCTCGCGGGACAAACGAACGAAGCCCTGTTAGTGTATCCAGCTCTGTTCGTCGCAGTCGCGTTTCTGTTCCTCGATTTTATCCCTCAGACGTTCATCCAACCGTACATCGCCGGTCGGAAAATCCACGTGGGACTGATGATCTTCGCATACGTGTTCGGCGGGTTGTTCTTCGGCTGGTACGGGCTGTTTCTCGGACCGATCATCCTCGTGTTCTCATTACAAGCTATTCGGCTCGTCGTCACCGATCTGCTCCGTGGCGGGCCGGTAACACCTCGACCCACGGCTGCACGAGATCTCGGATCCGACCCAGCACTTGATGGGGATGAGTAACGAGCGGTAGCAGTCCGAGCGAACACCGCTCACTCCCGTTTCGCCCAAGGGTTGGTGACCGCACCGTTGGCAGCCGAATCGAACGCCATCCCGTACTTCGCAAGCACACCGGAGGCGTACGCCGGCTCCGGAGTATCGATCGCGTCACGGCGACGATCGAGTTCCGCGTCCGAACAGTCAACGTCGATCGTCCGATCGGGGATGTCGATCGTGATGGTGTCGCCGTCCTCGATGGCGGCGATGGGACCGCCGACGAACGCTTCCGGCGCGACGTGTCCGATCATCGGTCCGCGAGTCGCACCGGAAAAACGCCCGTCCGTGAGCAGCGCAACGTCGTCTTCGTGACCCTGACCGACAACCGCCGCCGTCACGCCGAGCATTTCGCGCATCCCCGGACCGCCGCGAGGACCTTCGTTCCGGATAACGATCGTATCCCCGCTCTCAATACCGCCCTCTTGGACGTACGCCATCGCGTCCTCTTCGGTCTCGAAGACCCGAGCGGGACCCTGATGGTGGAACGCGTCGTCGCCGGTAGCCTTCAACACCGCGCCGTCGGGCGCGAGATTCCCCTTCAGGATCTTGATGGCACCTTCTTCGGTGAACGGATCGGAAACGGGACGGAGAAAGTCCGCGTCGATCGATCCCTCTGCCGGCAGATCGAGCTGTTCGATCTCCGCAGCGACAGTACGACCAGTGACGGTCATCGCGTCCCCGTGGAGCAGTCCGGCCGAGAGCAACCGGCGAACGACGACCGGAACGCCGCCGATGTCGTGGAGATCCTTCATCACGCGCGTGCCGCCGGGCTGCAGGTTGACGATTTTGGGCGTTCGGCGGGAAATGGCGTCGAACTCCTCGATCGACAGATCGATGCCCGCCTCGGCCGCCAGCGCAAGAAGATGAAGCACGGCGTTCGTCGAACCACCCATCGCTACCTGCACCGCGATCGCGTTCTCGAACGACGCTTTCGAGAGAATCGAGGAGGGGGTCCGGTCGTTGCGAACGGCATCAAGGGCGATCTCGCCCGCCCGTCGTGCGATATCGTATCGCCCATCGGATTCGGCAGGGGCGCTTGCGCTTCCCAACGGGGCGAGACCGAGCGCTTCGCTGATCGACGCCATCGTGTTTGCGGTGAACATCCCGCCACAGGATCCCGCTCCCGGACACGCGTCGTGTTCGAGCTCAGCGAGCTCCGGCTCAGACATGTCGTCCGACGCCACCGCACCGACACCCTCAAACACGTTCTGGACGGTCACTTCCCGACCCTCGTGTTCTCCCGGAAGGATCGACCCACCGTACAAAAACACGCTGGGGAGATCAGTACGGATGGCAGCCATCATCATCCCTGGCAGGTTCTTATCACAGCCAGCAACAGTCACGAGTGCGTCCATGCGCTCACCGAACGCGACGAGTTCGACCGAGTCAGCGATCACCTCCCGCGAAATGAGCGAGGCCTTCATCCCTTCGGTCCCCATCGAAATAGCGTCGGAAATCGTGATGGTACCGAACTCGATAGGCATCCCGTCAGCCTGTTCGACGCCCGCAATGGCAGCCTCTGCGACATCATCGAGATGGACGTTACACGGCGTGATGTCGGCCGCCGGGTTGGCAATCCCGACCATCGGCTCGGAGAAATCCGCGTCGTCGTATCCCATCGCTCGAAACATTGCCCTGTGGGGAGCACGTTCGGGACCCTCCGTCACCTCGTGGCTCGGAAGGTCTGTCGATTTCCCATATCGGTGGCGTTCCTGTTCCATAACGATATCTTCCTCGGCAGCGGTTTAACTCCCGTGTGTCAGTCAGATGTTGCTGGCTATCGGCTGCTGGACTGCGATAGATTGACAGCCAAGGAATATTTATTTTTTAAATATAATGAAGACATCATTACAAACAGTACTCACTGCATCGATATCCAAGTCTACTTGAGCCTGCTGTAACACAATTCAATCGATGACGCCACGAATTGCCGTCGCACACTATCCCGAAGGTGCCGGTCACGCGACGCGGATGCTGGCCGTTGCCTGGGCCGTAGAAGAACGCGGGGCGACCGTTACAGTTGCTGGCGGCGGTCCAGGAACGCGGTTCATTCGAATGAACGGATACGAGCCGTACGTTCCGACACCTGTGGATTTCATCAACACCCGCCAGTTCGATACCGGTGGTGTCATCACTGACAGCGTTCCGAGCGCGGTCCGTCGGGTGTACGATCTGGTGAGGTGGCTTCGTCGTGAATCACCGGTTGCGCTCGTGACTGACGACATGTTCGCGACGATGGCCGCAACGCTCACCCGAACCCCCGTCTATAATCTCACACACAACACGCCGGGACTGTACACGCGACTTCTCGAACGCACGGCGACGACCGTTCTCACGCGGTATCACCGACTAATTTCGCGGTCATTTTTTTATCCTGCCGTCTGGGAGTCGTGTAGTGCCGACCCGAGCGGGGTCGTCCGTGTTCCGCCGATTGCACTGGAGGGCGACGACGATACGCCGGAAATCGACGTGCTGCTCGTACCGAGCGTGTATTCAAGCGGTGTTTCCGCACTCGCTTCGCGGCTCCGAGCGGCCGGCCGGGATGTCACACGGGTCGGCGGCCCGACGTGGGAGCCAGTGGCGTCGTTGTTTCCGTACATCGCTTCGGCCACGATCGTCGTCTGTTCGGGGTACTCAACAGTGATGGAAGCCGCTGTCGCGGGGACGCCGTGCGTCGTCCGTCCATTTACCGACGAACAACGCGGTGTCACCCGTCTACTGAGCGGGACGGACGGATTCACCGTCGTTGAAACGAGCCGCGAAGTCACCGAGAGCGTCGCTGACCCGCCCACGTGTCCGGACTTCGAAAACGGAACCGACATCATTGCGGACCGAGTGATGGCCGACATTGAAGCGGAGCAGTCCTCACCCCGATCTACTGCACGCGATAGGTGATATCATGACGACTCGACCTGCCAGCGGTACGTTGATTCGTCTCCCAGTTGAACGCCATCTATGCGCGTTACGTTTCTGGGCACCGGGAGCGCGTTGCCCGACGGGGAACGGTTCCAAACCGGTCTATTGCTCGAACACGACCGGGACCCTCGGACAACAGCTTCTGGGCCTGACGACGGACAGTCCGGACCGCTGCTGGTCGACTGCGGGAGCGGTGTGGTCCACGCTCTCGCTCGAACCGGCGTCGGATACGAGGGGATCTCGACCGTGTTGCTTACTCATCACCACCTCGATCACGTGTCGGATCTCCTCGTGTTGCTCAAAGCGCGGTGGCTTGCGGGCACCGAGCAGTTGACGCTCGTCGGACCCGCAGGAACGAGGGAACTACTCGATGATCTTCTCTCCGCCCACGAATACATGTCTGATAAAGTCGATGTATCCGTTCGGGAAGTCGAGCCGGGATCGTTCGCGTGCAGCGGGTTCGACGTGGAAGCGATCGAGACACGCCACTCGATGGACTGTCTCGCCTACCGATTCGAGGACGGCGACGCGACATTCACGTTCAGCGGAGATTCAGAGGCGTTCGACGCGCTGGGCGCGTTTGCCGACGGTTCGGACGTGTTGGCACACGACTGCTCGTTTCCTGATGAGATCGACGTGTCGAACCATCCGACACCCACCCAGCTCGGGGAGAGCCTCGCCGGCCGGACTATCGAACAGGTGTTGCTCACCCACTTGTATCCCCACACCGACGGTCACCACGAGGAGATGCTCGAAGCCATCCAGAACCACTACGACGGTGCGGTAGAGTTCGCACGAGATGGGCTGTGTGTGGAGCTGTGAGCGGTCACTCCAGCCGGTACCGGAGGATGGCCGCGATCCCACCGAGATTGCTGAGTTGCTCGCCAGGATCGTACTCCCCAGAGAACACGACGATGTCGCCGCCTTTCTGATCGACCGTTTCGAGAAGCTCATTGACGTTCTGATCCCAGTCGCCATCCCTGCCGCGTTCCTCGCGTAGTCGGTCATCGACAACGAGCAACGTCTCAATGGCGCCGTATTCGGCGGCCTCACGGACGCCGTCGATCCCGTAGGTCGCCTTCGCGCCCTGTGCGATCTCCGTCATCAAGCGATCGATCAGCTCGGCTTCACGGGCGATCCGGGTTTCGGCTTGCACGTCCTCGACGGCACCCCGTTTCAACACCTCGTGGACGCCGCGATCACCGACGGCGCTAGTGTCAACCAGCGTGATCAGGTCGACGAGATCGCGCGCGTTCTCCTCGATGTATGCGTAAGCGTCCTGTTTCGTAAAGCCCGGTCCGGCGAGGATGATCGCGTCGACATCCATTCGGGAGAGCACCGCCGTCAGCTCCGCAAACAGCTCCGTTCGGGATCGGGCGTAGTCGCCTTTCCCCGTCGGACCAGTGAGCGACGCGCGTTCCTCGGCACCGTACTGGGCGACGGTGTGGACGTGGGCAGCCCCCTCCTCGACGGTGGCGATAGCCACATCGGGGTTTTCGCTCGCCTCGACGGCGTCCGTGAGCCGATCAAGCTGGTCTGGTTTCCAGCGTTTCGTGATCTCGACTTCCTCGTTTTCCTCGACGTTCAGCGTGTGGTGAAAGTCGAGTTGGTCCTCCCGAGAACAATCAACGATCACGCCGGAAACACGTAACCGGTTTGCAAAGCGCGCGAACTCGACGGATTCGACTTCGATGGTAGCGAACATGTGCTCGCGCTCGCCGCCCGTGTCTCGGAGCTGTTCGTCGTTGCGTCTGACGCGCCGATGCGTATCCCCTCCGACCGCGTCGCCGGGTTCGAGCACGTTCGAAAGGTGCCATAAGTCGTCCGTGCTCTCGGGCACCACCGTGATCTGCTCGCGTTCACCCTCCACGTGCGCCCGATCACTGATTCGCATACCCGATCTACCGGAGTAACCGGGAAGTGCTTACTGTTCCAGTGTGACTCTCTGTACCTGCTCCCGTCACTGAGAGCGAACCGTTTTTTCGGTGGGAGGCAACCCTGAGGTATGGACGTACAGGAAACAGCAGAACTGTCGCCAGCCGACCGGCGCGCGCTGTTCGATCGAAGTGGCGGCGTCGAGGACGCCCGTGGCACCGCTCATGAGATCATCGACCGTGTGCGCGAGGAGGGCGATAGCGCGCTCCGTGCGTACGCCACGGAGTTCGACGGCTGTGAGATCGGCAACATCGAGATCACGGCTGAGGCCGCCCGCGCGGCGGACGAGATCGATCCGGAGCTGAAAGCCCACATCGAGACTGCCGCCGAAAATATCCGGGCGTTCCACGAGACTCAACTTCCGGAGGACTGGCGGCAATCGTTCGACGGGCGGGAGTTGGGCCGACGATTCCGTCCGATCGAGCGCGTCGGCGTCTACACACCTGGTGGAACGGCGTCGTACCCCTCTAGTGCGCTCATGGGGATCATCCCGGCCGACGTGGCTGGCGTCGATCACATCGCCGTAGCGACCCCACCGGCTAAAACACTCGACACAACAACGCTCGCGGCGATCCACATCGCTGGTGCGGATTCGGTGTACCAGAGCGGCGGGGCACAGGCCATCGCGGCGCTCGCCTACGGCACGGAAACAGTGTCCGCGACCGAGAAGATCGTCGGACCCGGAAACAGATTCGTCACCGCCGCAAAAGCCGAGGTTCAAGGCGATGTCGAGATCGATGTTCTGGCTGGACCGAGCGAACTCGTGGTGGTGGCAGATGAAACAGCTGATCCCGCGCTCGTCGCGGCGGACATGATCGCGCAGGCCGAACACGATCCCGACGCCGCCGTTGTCGCTGTGACCGACGACGCGGCGCTCGCAACGGCTATCACTGACGCCATCGATGCGCAAACGGGTAACCGGGCGCGCGAGGAGATCATTCGGGAGTCGTTCGCGGGTGACGCGAGCGGGGTGTTCCTCACCCGCTCGCTTTCAGAGGCGGTGCTGTTCGCTGAAGAGTACGCGCCCGAACACCTCTCGATCCAAGCCGACGACGAGGAAGCATTACTCGAACGCATCGACAGCGCAGGAAGCGTCTTTCTCGGTCCGTACACACCGGTTGCAGCCGGTGATTACGCCACTGGCACGAACCACGTGCTCCCAACTAACGGTCGCGCGAGAGTGACTGGCGGACTGTCGGTCGAAACGTTCCTCCGGTCGACGACCGTCCAGCGACTCGACCGAGCAGCCCTCTCCGATCTCCGGGCGACGATCACGACGCTTGCAGAAACTGAAGGGCTAGAAGCCCACGCAGCGAGCATCGATCAGCGGTTCGAGGAGTGAAGTAACGACGATCCGCTTCCAGTACTATTCCGTTCTATTACCAGTTTCACGTTTATATCCGTCGATCAATGATAATGTATATATCCGGTGCCTTTTATGTTGTGAGTAGATCCCAACTTTTCGAACCATCCTCTCCTGGGTATCTGAAGGGGGTAGTGAATATATGGTTAACATATCGTCGTTCGGACGAATCGAGATCGTCATCCTGCTCATCGTTTCCCTCACTGCTGGTGGTGTCATCGTTACGGCAGTGACGACCGCTACAGGGGGATCGACCGACACCGGTGACACGCGTTCACAGACAACCGTCATCGATACATCCAGTACAGTTTCCGATGAGATCGATCCCAAAGAGGTCGACTGGTACGCCGTCGATCTCAACAGCGGAATGGGAGTCACCGCACAGCTACGCTCTGACTCCGCCGGCGCTGGACCTAGCGTAACGCTGTACGGTCCGAATGGCGTCCCCGTTCGCTCCGCTGGGAGTGGAAACGGTACCGCTTCGAACGGGCGGGCGGCCAGTGGTGCGGTCGTCGAGCGATCTGGGAGACACTACGTGAAAGTCACAGCGGGTTCCGCCCAGTCCGGACCCGTGTCCTACGAGCTATCGGTTTCCACCACGAAGCTCGACCGACACGACCCGAACGAACACCGGTCACAGGCCGTGTCGATCACGCCGGGATCGCCGGTAACTGGTGTAATGACCGGCTACGATCAGGAGTATTTCGCCGTGGATGCCAACGCCGGTGATACGCTCTCGATCGAAACCACCGCCAATGGTGGCTCCATTGGAACAGTGACCGTGCTCGGTCCCGGTGGCAAACAGATTCACACGGCGTCAGATGGAACCGTCAACGGCGTTCAGCTCCCACGTGCGGGCCAGTACACCATTCATCTCGACGCGAATCTCAAACCCACTGAAACACTCAACTACAGTTTCACGGCGATGACGAACACAGAACAGACGAACACGACCGACTCACGGCTCACACCGGAGACCCCCGTTCACGGGACGACCGACTCGACAGGGACCACCCACACGATCGATCTCACGAAGGGACAAGGGCTCAGCGTCGCACTCACGCACGAAAACCGGACCGATCACAGTAACTCGTTGTCGTTTTCCATTTCGGATCCGAACGGAGCCGCAGTCGGTGTTATGCCTGCCGATTCGCGGGGGGCCTACCGCACCACTCCGGGGACGACAACCGCCGTCGGTGGGACCGTCGCCAAACAGACCGGAACGTACACCGTCAGCGTGTCCGGTGAGCCGAAGGCGAACTATTCACTGTCTGTTGAAACCGGTAAGCTGGACAAGCACGACCCCAACGAACAGCCTGGGACAGCGACCGCCATCAAAGCTAATACGACGACGGCGGGCGTTCTGGCCGGATACGACCAGGACGTGTACGCGGTTGATCTCCAAGCAGGGCAAACTCTCACCGCCGCATCGACCAGCACGGGTGGATTCAAATCAGCGCTGTGGGCGGCTGGACCAAACACGACCGGTCAGTCCGCCAGTCGAGATCTCTCGTTCGGCGGATCCACTATCACGGGCGCACCTGGTGGTGCCAATCTCACATTCACCGCCAACCAGACAGGAACCTACTTGCTCAAAGTCGTCCCGCATCCCACTGCGTCGAGTGCTCCGACGTTTTTCAAGTCGGTCTCCTATGAGCTGACAACCACCGTTTCGAACGACGTCAGCGTGCTCAACGTCTCCACTGAAGAATCCACGACTATCACGCCGTCGACCATCACGGAGACGACGAACTCGACGACGATTGCCCCAGACGACACCCTTACCGCGCCGATCACGCCCCCGAACCGACCGACATCGTCGACCGGCCGGCCGGACCAGTCGACGACGGAACGCCCGGCGATCAATGTTGGAACGGGTGCACTGCTCGCGTTCGGCAGCGTGTTCGCTGCCTTCATCGGAGTCGGCGCGGTCGAGTGGTGGCGACAATCCGGCGGCCTCTGAGAACAGCGGTGTCGTTAATAAATCAGCTCGTCGCTGTTCTCGGCCATGTAGAGAGTCCGTGCGGCGATGTTGACCGCGTGATCACCGACTCGTTCGAGATCACGAATGGTGAGCAGAAGGCGTGAAACGTCCTGCATGAGCTCTTCAACGTCCTCGTCTCGGTTTCCATCAAACTCCGTTTCGATGAGGTCTCGGACGACGATGCTACTCGCACGCTCACACAGGTCGTCGAGTTCGTCGTCGTGGTCAGCGATGGCGTAACACGCTTCGGCGTCCGTGCTGTCGTAGGCCGCCATGGCTGTCTCAACCATCCCAAGCGTGAAATCGCCGATGGCTTGGATATCGACTTCGGGATACACATCGTTTTTCGCCTCAAGGGCGTATTCACCGAGGTTGGTTGCTAAATCCGCGACGCGTTCGAGATCAGTGATGATCTTGAACGAGGATGCGATAAATCGGAGATCACCGGCAACCGGCTGCTGGAGCGCGAACAGATCGATACAACTTCCTTCGAGATCAAGGTACAGCTCGTTGATCTCGTCGTCGCCATCGATAACCTGCCACGCGAGATCCTCGTCTTTCTGTTCGAGAGCGTCCAACCCCTGCCGGAGTGCTTCCGTGACGACTTCGCTCATGTACAATACGTCTTCTTGAAGCTGATCGAGTTGCTCCTGATACCCTTGGCGTGCCATTAGTGGGTTCACTTCATCGGGAAACATATACCTCCGGGATGCGGCTTACCTCACACAATCGATATAGATCTATATCCTGTATATAACACTCTGTACATTATATAGATAATTTCATCTCTAGGTTCATTGTCGTGACCTCCTGTGGTTACAATGGACGTGGATTATCAATTTATCGGCTATGATCCGAGTGTAGCAGTATCAATCCCGAAACATCAGTGGGACTGTGGTAGGATACCGTTTCATGGAGGCAAGTATATAGGAATGGTATGATTTATTGTTATTCGTCCACCACAGTTTGTATGGAGACACGAAAGGTTCAGGTCACTGGCGGGTCAACGTACACGGTTTCACTGCCTAAATCGTGGGCTACAGACAACGAGATCGAAGCGGGGAGCGTGGTGGAGTTTTACCCGGAAGACGACTCGTTGTTGTTGACGCCCCAAGGGGACGAAGAGCGAACCGAGGGTCAACTCGACATCACGGATCTCGCGGAGGCAGAATTGATGCGGTCGGTCGTAACGATGTACGTGAGTGGTTTCGATATCATCACCCTCACGTCCACACGCATTACGGCTGCACAGCGGCGAGCGATCAGACAGGCCGCCCAGCGGTTAGTCGGGTTGGAAGTGATCGGAGAGACCAGCGAGAAGGTGTCACTACAAGATCTCCTCGACTCGTCGGAGCTGTCGGTATCGAACGCGATCACGCGGATGCGGTTGGTTTCTCTGAGTATGCTGTCGGATGCGGTGACAGCACTGATCGAAAACGACGACGATCTGGCGACTGACGTCATCGAACGGGACGATGACGTTGATCGGCTCTGGTATATGGTGTCACGAGTGTTCCGATCGGTTCTCCGGAATCCTAACGCCGCCACCGAAGTCGGATTACCCCGAGAGACGTGTTTCGATTACCATTCGAGTGCTCGACAACTCGAACGCGTCGGGGATCACGCAACTAAAATCGCGGAGTTTGTGCTCGAACTGGACGACGTGCCCGAGAACGCCGCCGACGGAATGCTCGATCTCCGGTCGGAAGCGTCCAGCGCCATCGAAATGGCAATGGAGGCGTTGTTAGAGGAAGACGCGACAACTGCGACGGAACTAGGCAATGAGGCCCGAGAACACGTTCAGGAGATCGATTCGCTGGCCCGACAGGTTGATGACATCATCCGAGATCTCGATCCCCAGCCCGCCCAACTACTCGGACTGATCGTCGATTCGCTCTCCCGTAGCGCCGACTACGGGGGGAACATTGCTGAAACGGCGCTACAAAACGCGGCACCGAAGCCGTAGCGCGACGCGTTCGTGTATTACTCGTCTACGAGGACGGCGTTGACCTGTCCGGTCTGTCCGGGTCGAGAGGTAACACGCGCTTGCCCAGCGTCCGTCTCGATGATCGCCCCTTTCGTGATGATGTTTCGCCGGACGTAGTTGGGGTTGGCGTTGTTCTCGACGACGGTTTCGATCGTCGCGCCAACGGTTCCGTCATCGGTCGCAACGGTTGCAGTGTCCGCCGAGATGGCGCGGACCTTCGTCTCGCCTCCACGCGCGTCGATCGTCTTGAGCGTCTGGTCACCGACGCGGGTTTCAGTTGGTGACCGACCGAGTTGGTGTAGGCGTTTTTTGCGGACGGTTCGTCGACGGCCACCGGTTCGCTTCTTCGGGGAACGTCCCTGATCTTTCATACCGCTATCCAGCCCGGAGACACACTTGAAACCCTCGGTCCGACCCGAAGAGACGATCGACAACGTTAGGCTCCCGGCGGTCGGGCACACGAGCGATGAGCTTGAAGGTGGCCGTGGGTGCGCCGTTTCGAACGACTGGCCGATCGCGTCTCGAAGAAAGTGAATTCGTCGTCGCGTTGTCGCTCGATCGTGACTGGTTCTCGCCGGATCAGGCCAAGCGACTCGTCGATGTCGCTGTTGTCGAGGGACTCCTTCGGCGTGATGAGGGTGAGCTGGTGGTCGAGTTCCCGCCAGAGTCGATCACGATCCCTGATGGATTCTCGCCGGACGAGTCGATCCTCCGAGAACGAACGACGTTCGAACGGATTCTCGACTCGCTCGGAACTGTCGATGAATCCAAACAGGACTCAGTTGCCGCGATCAACGGGCTACAAGCGTCGCTCGGGATCAGTACGGACGCCGCCGCCGTGCTGTACGCCCACCGAAACGGGATCGATGTGAGCGATGTCGCCCAACAGGTGCGCACGGAGCTGTCCGAATCAGCGGAGTGACGGTCTCGTTCGGACGCGGGTACGAACGTCTTCGGCGGGTTGCAGCGTTGCCTGTGGCGCGAGCGCAGGATCAGGATCCGACAGCAACTCGAATTCCACGCGCCGGAGTATCGTCGGGAGAAGGAGTTTCAGCTCCATCATCGCAAACCGCATCCCGATGCAGTGGCGTGGCCCGCCACCGAAGGGGAAGTAGGCGTACTCCGGCCGTTCAGAGGATTCTTCCCACCGGTCGGGATCAAACGCCTCTGGGTCGTCCCACCAGCGCGGATCCCGGTGCACACGGAACTGCGGGATCGTGACGTTCGTTTCTTCTGGGATCACGTAGTCACCGAGGCTGATGTCCTCGGTCGCCGTACGAAAGACGGCGAATGCGGGAGGGTACAGCCGGAGCGATTCGCGCACGACGTGGTCGGTGTACGCGAGGGCTGCTACGTCACCCGCCGTCGGATCGCTATCACCCAGCACGTCGGTCCACTCCTTGTGGAGTCGGCTTGCGACCGCTGGATGCTGGGCTACCAACAGCACCGTGTACGTCAAGGCCAGCGACGTGGCTTCATGACCAGCGAACAGGAACGTTAGCAGCTGATCTTGTAGCTCCGACTCCGAATGACGGTAGCCGTTCTGGGTTTCCGTGGCAAGCAACAACGAGAGCAGATCGTCCCTGTCCGACAACGACTGTGCGTCGTCCGATCGACGTTCCTCGATCACCGCGTGAATGGTCGTTTCGAACTCGGACACGGCTCGGTCGTAGCGGCGCCGTGCCGGGGTCGGAATCCACGCGGGGAGGTACGTCGAAAAGGAACTTGAGTCCGCCTGTTCGTTGAGTGCGCTGGCGACTGCAGTGATCACCGATCCCCGATCCTCGATGGTGAGATCGAACAGCGTTTTGGCGAGGATCGAAAGCGTCAGCACCGAAAACCGGCGGTTGATTGCCAGCTTCGCACCATCATCCCATGATTCGACGCGGCGGGCGGCCACGTTGGTCATGGTGGTGCCGTAGCGCTCGATCCGGTCTGGCGTGAACACGTTTTGGAGCACGATCCGCTGGTTGCGCCACTGCTCGCCCTCAGTGAACAGCACGCCCTCCGGGGCGAACTCGTTGCCGGCACTGTTGACGTCACCGAGTCGGAGTTTCCGGACCGACTCCGACTCCGTGACTAACAACTGTTCGACGTACTCAGGATGCAACACCCCTGTGAACGGTAATCCACCAATCTCATACCGGACGACGTCGCCCTGTTCGGCTACTCGATCGAGGAAAGCGATTGGATCACGAGCGAGATCGAGTGTACTGCCGATCAGTGGCAGACCGTCCAGTTGCGGGGGTAACTCGCCGCTCGACTGGTCATCGGATCGTCCGTCTGTGGAGGGGCCCATGCTCGCGCTTTGACCCGTCGGAAGAAACGCGTTCGGCCGAACTGGCTAGTGGGTTTATCCCATCTTCCTGCAAGGAGGGAATCCCGGCCTGAAGGCCGGGAGGGAATCCGACAACTACTGAACTAACCACACTGATTCACTCCGTCCGAAAGCCGACCGTTATCTTTAACTTACGTAGAAACTTACACTCGGGTGGATGAGAGCCGACTTCGATATGGAGCGAAACGGGCCACTTCACGAAGCCGTCAAAGAATACGCCCGCGATAACGGGATACGCCACTCACGAGCGTACCCCGAACTCCTCCGCAAAGCACTCGAATCCGAAAGCTACGATGTCAACGACTCCGACAGCGAATAAGACGCTGGAAGCCACGCTCGCACCACCTACGCGGTGCAAAGAGCAACGCCTCCAGCAAACGCTGTCTGAATACCGAGACGCACTCGAAGACGCCTTCGAGCAAGACTGTACGACGATGACCGCCACGAACGACGTGGTGACGCCGTACAACCTGCCGTACCAAGCGAAAGACGCCCTCAAATCCTATGTCCCGAAACTCCACAAGACGTACAACGCCAAAGAGTTAGACGACGAACACCCGCTCCGCTTCGTGAACCGAGCCGGGAAGTTCGACCGCGATTCCTCACGCGAGTACGAGATCTGCTGGAACGTACCGCAACCCGGTCGCGGAACCAACTTCTGGATACCACTCCGACTGAATCCAGAGCAAGAGGAACAGTGGGACGAAATGCTTGATGACGAGTCGAGTACCAAAGTGGGCGAACTTCGCTTGCAGAAACACCGAAAGACGTGGACGCTTCTCGTACTACCAGAACCGCCTCACAGACATTATCGAGAAGGCGTCTCGTGAGTCCGTCGAGTACGCCTGTCAGTTCGAGAACCCTATTATCGTGATGGAGGACTTGGCGTACATCCGTGAGTCACTCGACTACGGGAAGTACATGAATCGACGCCTGCATTCGTGGGCCTTCGCTCGGTTGCAGGGACGTATCGAGGACAAGGCGACGGACGCAGGGATTCCAGTCCGGTACGTCCACCCGCAGTACACCTCGAAGACGTGTCACTCGTGCAATCACATCGGGTATCGGCCTCGGCAAGCCGAGTTCAAGTGCAAGAACTCAGAGTGCCACGTATCGACGTTCCAAGCGGATATTAACGCGAGTGCGAATATTGCACGTCGCGTAGACCCGTGGGGAGAGAGCCTACCGTGGAAACAGGCAGGCAATGACTCACCTCGGGATGGGAGCCGTGGTGACACGGCCACGACTCAGTGTGAGCCGAGTGAGACACCCTCGCAGATGACACTCACATCGTTTCGAGAGTCGGAACCCTCTGCCAGCGTTCACGAGACTCCGTCTCGTGAGCCAACCAGAACCACTGATTCTGGTGACGACGACTAACTGGCATTCCCACCGTGTGGGAAGCCCCGCCGTTTACCGCGGGGAGGATGTCACCGAATGAATGTAGTTCCATCAGCACGTTTATTGAACTGGTTCGAGAGTGAAATACTGTGATTTACGACTCTACCAACCCGACTGGATGCTCCATCCGATGCAGCAGTTCATCCGAGAGAAAAACGTTGTTCAGTATGAGGAGGTGGTGACGTGGAACGTTCAACCGACCACGTCCCTGGAGTATGAACTGTTCTACGTCGAAGTGACCGATGTCGACCGATACGTAGCGGCGATCGAACGGGTGGACTCGACTCGGTGGCACCGTATCGCTCAGATCGACGACAGCTCGTTGTACGTGTTCGTCTGTCAGGAGACCCGAGAGGAAGAGGTGCTACTCCGGCGCGCGTTCGCCCGCCTCGAAGTCGTCGTCGTTCCACCGATTGTCTACGACCAAGAGGCGGCGATGGAGATGACCCTTATTGGCGACGCCGAGGATCTCAGCACGCTCGTTGATTCCCTCCCCGGACAGATCGACGTCACGATCGAGAAAGTCGGTGAGTACGACCGCCCGAACGCACGAGCCACAAGCGCGCTCACTGATCGACAGTTCGAGGTGCTCCGAACAGCGATTGATATCGGCTACTTTGCGGTGCCTCGAAAGGCGTCGCTCGCTGATCTGGCAACCGAACTCGGCTGTGCGGAAAGCACGGTGTCGGTCGTTCTTCGGAAAGCAGAAGCCACGATCGTCACGCGGGTTATCGAACGAGAGCGGAACGGACCGTAACGCTGCTGAGCGAAACCAACGCTGCTCGCAGATTGTCCCCGCGATCTGTCTGAATGATCAATATCTGAACCCTTCTTCGATAAGGGCCTGATTGTGACATATATATGGGTGTCTAAGTGCCTAATGGGAGTGTCGAGCGAGCCACCTACCACGGTGTTCATGTATGATAACATATTAATACTGTTGAACAATAAACGAGATCATGGCACTGTCGTATCCACGGGTAGCGTCCCATCTCGAACAAACTGACACTGACGGATATCTAATCGACGCTGACGGCGACGACAGCAACCAGTACTACCTCTCGGGGTACCACGCACCAGATTCTTTCGTCACGCTGTACGCCGACGGCGACGTTTCGCTGCTCGTTTCGAACCTCGAATACACGCGGGCAACGACAGACAGCGACGCCGATGTGGTTAGACAGCTTTCGGAGTTCGGCTACTGGGAAAAGGCCGCGGAGATGGACCCACGGAACGCCGGAAAGCTCGCAACGGCGGACTTTCTCGCTGACACGGGTATTGAATCGGTTTCCGTCCCTCACTCGTTTCCAACCAGCACCGCAGACGTACTGCGTGAGCACGGCATCGATGTGGTGTGGGACGAGGAGTACGTCCTCACAGAAGTCCGTGCGGTCAAAAGCGAGCGCGAGATAGCGCACATCAGAGAAACCCAACGAGCGAACGAAGCGGCGATGGCCGTCGCTGAGGAGCTTCTCGAACGCGCGACGGTCGACGACGGCGTACTACATCTCGGCAACGAGGTACTCACCAGCGAAACGGTGCGCGAACGGATCGAAATCACGCTGCTGGAACGGGAGTGTGGAATGAACGACTGCATCGTCGCTGCCGGAGCAGCGGCAGCTCGGGGACACGATTCAGGGTCCGGACCGCTGGAAGCGAACGCGCCGATCATCATCGACATCTTCCCCCGACACAAACGGACGAGATACTTCGCGGATATGACGCGGACGTTCGTGAAGGGCGACCCCAGCGATCGGGTTAAGGAGTGGTACGAACTCGCTCACGAGGCGTACGAGGCGGCGCTTGCCACCCTGCAGGCGGGTGTCTCTGGGGAAGCGGTTGACCGTGCTGTGTGCGATGTCTTCGAAGCAGAGGGCTATCCGACGCTCCGAACGGATGGCTCCACCGAAGACGGCTTCACCTCCAGCACCGGCCACGGCGTCGGTCTCGACGTTCACGAAGCGCCCCATCTCGCACAGCAAGGCGAGAAACTCGAAGCCGGGCACGTGGTCACAGTTGAGCCAGGCCTGTACGAGCAAGGCACGGGCGGCGTCCGGATTGAGGATCTCCTCGTCGTGACCGACGACGGGTATGAGAACCTGACGGAGTACCCGAGGGATCTGCGGGTCGTGTAGCTGTCGAATGAACTGTTTGCTCGACCGCTCGCGCCACATGTGGCGCGACATGTATCACGAGTAAGCTTGTACCGTCGAGTATGTCAACCGAAGAAACGACGGTCAGCGATCGTGGGATGGTTACGATCCCGGCGTCACTCCGTCAACGGCCGACATCGAGCCCGGCGATAAGCTCCGTTGGAACATCGATGAGGAGGGATCCTTGGAGGTCGCGGTCGTCAAGCAGCGGTACGGTGCGTTCGACGACTTCGAGCCGGTTCCGATGGGTGGCGGCGGTGGTGAGACCCACGATCTCGCTGGTTACGAGGAGACTGCGTTTTCTGAGGATGCGTAATGGCAGTTGCAGCCGTGGATACCGGTGTTCTCATCGGAATAGCCTTGCGTTCGGGGACGCGACGACCGCGGCGTACATGGAGGCGAAGAGATCGAATATCTCTACTCGTTCGACGGCGATTTCGACGCGATTGAAGATCTCACCCGTCTCAAGACGCTCGGCAATCCCTTCTGAGACCCCGCTCTGTACGATATGATCGTTGGTGAAAGACACCCACGACTACCTCGCTTCCATGAAAGAAGAATGGAACGAAGGGACCCGTGCAGAGTACGCAATGCGCCCGAAAGACAGCGAGGATGGAGCAGGTCAGATCGCCGGGAGCGCGGGGTTGCTGTGCCTGTGAAAGCAGGATCTCGGACTGCTGGCGATCTAGCTCCGGAAACGGTTCTGGGGACGGGGCTACTCCGGCGAGCGTGCTGACGCCCTTCTCAAACTCGCCTTCGATCGACTGGATCTCGGCGTGGTGGCGATCCCACTGCACGCCGACAATGAGAACTCCTACCGAGCCGTCGAGACGTACGTCGAACGTTGCGGTGGACGATACGAAGGACTGTTGCGCAACCACGCTGGCCGGTACGACGAACCCGCCGACCATCACCGGTTCTCAATCAGTCAGGCGGAGTACGACGCCCGCCACAATGACTGAAATCGGTGTTCACTCGTTCACGTAGTGGAACCACTCGTCGTGGTCGTCCACGCGGCGTTCGACCAGATCGAAAAACGCCGACTGGAGATCCTCGGTAACGGGTCCCCGCGTTCCCCTGCCGATCTTCGTGTCGTCGACCGTCCGGATCGGGGTGACTTCCGCGGCGCTCCCGGTGAAAAACAGTTCATCAGCGGTGTACAGCTCGCCTCGGCTGATCGATGCGTTGTGGTGGACTGTGTACCCCCGCTCGCGTGCGAGCGTGATGACCGTCTGTCGGGTGATCCCATCGAGAATGCTTTCGGCCAGCCCCGGCGTGTAGATCTCGCCGTCGCGGACGAGAAAGACGTTCTCGCCCGGCCCTTCAGCGACGTTGCCCTCCTTGTTGAGGACGATCGCCTCGACGTAGCCGTTGCGTCGGGCCTCCTCACCAGCGAGCATGCTGTTCACGTACAGACCGGTCGTTTTGGCGTTTGTCGGAATCTGACTGGAGGCGTGCTTTCGCCACGAGGAGATCATCACATCCACGCCCTCCGCAAGGGCTTCCTCACCGAGATACGTCCCCCACGGCCAACAGGCGATTGCGACTTGGGTCGGACAGCCCGCCGGACTCACGCCGAGGCTGTCATATCCATAAAACGCGATCGGTCGCACGTAACACGATTCCAATCCCTGGCGGCGGATGAGTTCCGTCGTCGCAGCCGTCAGTTCCTCGCGGCTGTAGTCGATGTCGAGATCGTACGGCTTTGCAGACGCGTACAATCGGTCGAGGTGTTCGTCCCACCGGAAGATTGCGGGTCCGTCCTCGGTGTCATAACACCGCACGCCCTCAAACACGCCGCTTCCGTAGTGCAATCCGTGGGTAAGGACGTGGATCTTGGCGTCGTCCCAATCGACGAACTCCCCATCCATCCAGATCGTGTCGACATCCATCTCAGCGAAACTCATGCCGTACTCTCAGTCTGGGGGGGTAATGAGTGTTGGCGGTTTTTGCCACGTTTCGCTATGCTAGTTCATACCGTATTCAGGTGTCCGAACCGTCGATCGCCGCTCACTGTGTCACAACAGTCCCGACCACGGGTTATCTGTCGGGGGCCACGAGCACCATCAGTTTGACACGGCCTACCGCGTCGAAATCCTTGAGGGCGTAAACGAGTTCACGGATCCGCCGGGCCTCCCCTCGACAGAACACCGCCTCCAGACACCACTCGCCCTGATGTGCGTGGCTCGTCGCGCTGATAACGTCTTGAAACTCGTGCTGGACGGTGTGAAGCGGTTCGATGACGCGTTGGTGTTCGTAATCGAACGCGAGCAGCGCAACAACGGTGCCCGTCGTCGCTTCCAGGCGTTCGTGATTTTCGGTGTACTCTCGGATGGCTTCCCGTACCGCCCGTGATCGGGAATCGTACCCCTCCGATTGCCACACCGAATCGAATGCTGCGAGATCTTCTTCTGGAATGTTCAGGCTCGTGCGCATAAACAACCGTTGGAGGTCTCAGCAAAGAAGCCTCGTTATTGCGAGATCGCCATTACGATCATACCAATATTGTTATTCACGGGCCTTCGATCGCGTACCGTGCTGCTCCGGTCGGTACGACCACTGCTTGCCACAGATGCAACGCATAAATGGCGCGGGTCCAATATCCGGACAATGAACGGAAACGAGTTTGGTCGGCTCTTTCGGGTGACGACCCACGGTGAGAGCCACGGGCCGGCGATGGGTGTGACGGTGTCAGGCTGTCCAGCAGGGATTGCGCTCTCAGAGGAAGACGTGCAGCGCGAACTTGACCGGCGAAAGCCCGGCCAGTCGATGATCACCACGAGCCGCAATGAACCGGACGCTGTCGAGATTCATAGCGGTCTCCAGGACGGCTACACGACGGGAACGCCGATCGGGATGACCATTCAGAACAAAGATTCCCGGTCGGGAAAGTACGAGCCGTTCGTCACCGCACCGCGACCAAGCCACGGGGATTTCACCTATTCAGCGAAGTTCGGCACGCGTAACTGGGGCGGTGGCGGGCGTTCGTCGGCCCGAGAGACTGTTAACTGGGTCGCTGCCGGCGCGATCGCCGGCAAGATACTCGAACGCGAGGGGATTGAGGTGAAAGCCCACGTCAACCAGATCGGTGAGATTCGAGCGCCCAAAGTCTCCTTCGAGCAGTTGCTCGAACACACAGAAGAGAATCCGGTGCGGTGTGCTCATCCCGAAACTGCCGAACAGATGCGCGAGCGCATCGAGGAGTACCAAGCGGAAGGCGACTCTATCGGGGGATCGATCTACTTCGAGACCCGCGGTGTTCCGCGAGGATTGGGCGCGCCGCGGTTCGATTCGGTGCCGGCACGGTTGGGTCGAGCACTGATGGCGGTTCCCGCCGCCACGGGCTTCGAGTTCGGATTGGGCCGGTCGGCGCGCGAACGGACCGGCAGCGAGCGCAACGAGGATTGGACTACCAATGACGACGGTGATCCCGTTCCGGTCGGCAACGACCATGGGGGCATCCAAGGCGGGATCACGACCGGCCAACCCATCTACGGCGAAGTGACACTACACGCCCCCACGTCCATTCCCAAATCCCAAACCACCGTCGACTGGGAAACCGGCGAACAGAAGGAGATACAGGTAATCGGCCGCCACGACCCCGTCCTCCCGCCCCGAGGGGTACCCGTCGTCGAGGCGATGGTGAATCTCACGCTCGTGGACTTCCTGCTGTTGAGTGGTCGCCTCAATCCGGACCGACTCGACGACCAGCCAGGAGAGTACGACACCGCGTATCACCCACGAAGCCCCGAAAACAAGTAGAGCCGCTCACCAGTAGGGGTTTGAGAGGAATCGGCTGGACCGCACGCCCAGCCCGATCAATCCGAGAACGATCGCAGCGACGAGTATCGTTGTAAGCGTCGTCGGTCCAGTGTACTGTCCGGTTTGGAGTCCATTCCCACCGAGTGTGAGCAGCGATCCGACCGTGGTGATCCCGACCACGAGTACGACGGCCGCGCCGAGCAGTCGTGTCCAGTTCATGTGTTTGCGTTCGAAGCCGGGAGTATAAAGGTCTCGTCACACGCAGTATCTCTATGACCACGGTTGCTGTTCTGTGTGATCCTCCCCGAGACGATCTCGTGTTGCCGGAGCTGCCGGCAACGTCACCGCTTACTGCGAGTGAGGCGACCACGCTCTACACGGCGATGCTGAAAGACGTTTGCGCTGCTGTCGAAGCCAGCGGCGGCGACCTACTCGTCAACTACCGGCCGGAAGACGCTCTTCCTGACCACGAATCGGGAGCGGCGGACGGTGGAAACGCCAAAGAAGAGATCAAAACGGCCATAGCGGGCGCCCTCTCAGAACCGGAGTCCGTCCGGTTTGAACGACAGGTCGGTCAGACGTTTTCCGGACGAGCCGGAAACACGGCCACTCACCTCTTGGAACGCGAAGAAGCAGATTCGGCCGCCATCGTCACGCCATACACGCCGTTTCTCTCCCGTCAACAGATCGACACTGCCGCGATGAAGCTGCGTCGATCTCCGGTGGTGCTCGGTCCTGCACCCGGCGGTCGGGTGTACTACGCCGGGTTCACGTCAACGATCGATTACGCCGATTCCTACGAGACGCCCGCTGTCGAGACGCTGACCGACCGCGCGATCGACGCCGGCCACGAGGTGGATTTCCTCGACATGAATCCGTTTCTGGCGACTGGTTCTGATCTGGTCGACATCGTGGCGCTGCTTCGCGCTCGGCGTACTGCAGGACGGATCATCCCAGAACACACCACGACAGCGATCGAGACCGTCGGACTGTCCACTGACGGAACCAACCTACAGCGATCCGACGACCGTTAGTATTTAATCACCGGCGACGATAAAGGGAGATGAGGCGATCGTGGTGGGGTGGCGGAGCGGACTAACGCGCCTGTCTTGAAAACAGGTGGCCTTACGGCCTCATGGGTTCAAATCCCATCCCCACCGTGGCGGATCGAAGCTCTTTGAGGATGTTTCTTTCCAGTATTCGGTGAACAGTTCACCCCGTCTCAGTCCGGCGTGTGGCTCGTGAGACGGCAGTGATTCCTTCGAAAACCCGATCGGCGTTCTGGATGAGCAACGTTCCGACGACACTCATGACGAGTACGTACCCGACGGTGAACACTGGGATTTCCCCGCCGAGTGCGCCAGTGCCGACGCTCGCCGCGAGCGTGGCGATCACGAGGGAGAACTCCCCACGGGGCACCAGGCCGACGCCGACACGCATCGACCGCCGTCGATCAAGGCGATAGATCCGTCCGGACAGCGATCCGCTGACCATTTTACCGACAGTCGTAACGAGCACTGCTGCGAGCAGCAACCAGACGAGATCGGTAAGGAGGGTTATTTCAGTCGTCAAACCGATGGAGAAGAAAAAGACGGCAGCAAAGAAATCCCGTGCTGGCGTGACGACGGTTTCGATGCGTTCGATGTGGTTTGTCTCGCTGAACGCGGTGCCAACGAAGAAGGCTGCGACCGCCTCACTCAGTCCGATCGTGAGCGCGAATCCAGCGACGAGCGTCGTCACCCCGAGTATGCGCAACAAAAACAACTCGTCCGAGTCGGCGTCGAACACCTGTTCGATGACCGAAGAGCCGTACCACGCGATGAGTGTGAGTCCTCCGAGAAACACGAACGCTCCACCGATCGCAACAGCGGCGTCCACCACCGTTCCGCCACCGCCCGCAACCGCCGTCAACAATGCGAGGTAGATGGCGATCAGGATGTCCTCAAACACGAGTGTTCCTAAGATAGGGCCGCTTTCGGCGTTTGCGACCCAGCCGCTCTCGATGAGCGATTTCGAAATCACAGCGCTCGAAGAGATGTAGACGATTCCAGCGAGAAAGAACGTTTCGAGGAGCGAGTAGCCAAACGCGATCCCGAGACCGATCCCGAGGCTGAAGTTGACGAGAAAGTCGACGGTCCCGATCGTTGCGATGCGTCTGCGGTCGTTCAGCAACTGTGAAATACTGAATTCGACGCCGAGGAAGAACAGCAAAAACACGATTCCGAGTTCTGCGACGACATCGATGAATTCCCGCTGATCGACGAGTGTTAATGAGATGCCCGCGATCGTTGATGGTTCGTTCGGGCCGATGAGGATGCCCATAGCGATGTACGCCGGGATAACAGAGAGGCTGAGACGGTTGGCAACAGCGCCAGCGACCGCGATACCCGTCAGTGCGATACCGATTTCGAGGAGCAACGTCTCCGACATTGGTTGTGTATTAGGTATCGATCGATTCGCTGTCGACCAACGCCGCAAACTGCTGCTGTTCGTCTCGGGTTCCAAGACTCACGAGGACATCGTTGGCTTCGATCGTGGTGTCGGGTTGGGGATTTGCGATCGTTTCTTCACCTCTCTGAATAGCCATGATGGAGACGCCCGTTCGTTCGCGGATAGTGGCCTCTTGGAGAGACTGGCCCACTAACGGCGCTGACGGGTCAACGTCGATCCATTCGATGATGGCTTCTCCCAGGGGAACTTGGATATCATCCATCTCGACGGGTTGGAAGTACGCGCCTTCGAGAATGGAACCGAGTTGCCGGGCCAGCTTTCCTGTCAGACTGAACAGTTTCTCACTGTCTTGGTTCTCACCGGGGCGAAGATAGATTTCTCGCTTCCCGTCGTGGTGGATGATGACGATGAGTCGCTCCTCGTCGCCAAGTTCGAGTTCGAATTTGTGACCTACCCCTGGTACCTCTGCCTCGTAGACCGTCATACTTCTTTCAGTATCTGTACTCCGATAAACGACACGCTCGGTCGGACGTTCCTGCCGTGTTCGAACGACGGTACTGTTCCACTAGACATCTATCGATCTGCAAGATGTATCACTCACAACGACTGATCGACTGGGAACCTCCGTTGCTCGTTACACGATTCCACAGACGCGACCCTCGTCCCGGGGTGAAATTTTGGGATCAGTTCGATTACGTGGGTTTTTGCGGCCCGCGACCAACGGTTGACCATGCAGATCGGTATTGTCGCACAGCAGGACAATCCACGGGCAGCGTCGCTGGCGGGCGATATTCAGGACGCCGTGGACGTGTCCGTCATCGTGGATGAGACGACAGCCGGGGCGCTCGATACAACAGGTATCGCTGTCGAGGAGATGTCCCAGTGTGATCTCGTTGTGAGTATTGGCGGCGACGGCACGTTTCTCTACGCCGCACGCTGGATCGGTTCGACCCCCATCATGGGTGTGAATCTCGGTGAAGTGGGATTTCTCAACGCCACCGCACCCGAAAACGCCGTGTCGACTGTGAAACGAGCGATCGAGAACCACGAATCGGGCGACAGCACCATTCGAACACTTGACATTCCTCGGCTGAGCGCGACTGGAGACGGGTGGACGCTTCCGCCCGCGCTTAACGAGATCGCGGTCATGGGTTCACATCGCGGGCCTGATGGAGGACTCACGATCGAAGTTCGGGTCGATGGATCGCTGTACACCGGCGGTCACGCCGACGGCGTGCTCGTCGCCACGCCCGCCGGCAGCACCGCGTACAATCTCAGTGAAGGCGGACCGTTGATTCATCCGGGTGTCTCTGGAATGGTGCTCAACGAGATGTGTGCTAGAGACGGGATGCCACCGTTGGTGATCGATCCGGACGCAGTGGTGTCGGTCCGGGCTGACGATGCGTCCTCTGTGATCGCCGTCAGCGACGGACGGATCCATCAGGAAATCGATCCACCAGCCGTGATCACCGTCTCGGCGGACGCGCCACCGGTACGGATCGCTGGTCCCGAGATCGATTTCTTCACAGCACTCGGCAAGCTCGACTGAGTGGAACCACTGGACAGCCACGATGTTGCTTTCGCAACCCCTATTCCGTCCAAACCCCTCAGATGAGATAATGAGCCAGCAGCTGCCGGACGTGCAGGCGTCGAGTCCGACGGTGAGTATCGGACTCAACCGCGTCGGCGTGACCGGTGTCGAAAAGCTCGTCGAAATCGATCGCAACGGCGACCGGCCGATCGTGTTGATGGCCGAGTTCGAGGTGTTCGTTGACCTTCCCAAATGGCGGAAAGGAGCCGATATGAGCCGCAACATGGAGGTCATCGACGAAACGCTTGAGATCGCTGTCGATGACACCGCCTCCGGTGTCGAGGATGTCTGTGGGACTGCGGCCGAGCGCCTTCTCGAAAAGCACGACTACACCACACAAGCAGAGGTGCGGATGGAAGCGCGATACGTGGTTCACGATCAGACGCCGGAGTCCGATCGGCTCACCCAATCTACGGCTGACATCATCGCCAGCGCTACCGCAACCGACGAGGAGACGCGCGAAGAGATCGGTGCGCGCGTTACTGGTATGACCGTCTGTCCCTGCTCACAGGGCATGTCTGCCGCACGCGCACGAGAGACGCTACTCGATCTCGGTGTTGACGACGAGACGATCGAGCAGTTCCTCGATGCGGTACCGCAACCCGGTCACTCCCAGCGTGGACACGCGACGCTCACCGTTGAATCGTCAGGCGAACCCGATCTCGACGTTATCGACATCATCGACGTGGCGCGTGATTCGATGAGCGCACGGATCTACAACCTCGCAAAACGACCGGATGAAGACCACATGACCTACGACGCCCACGCGGACGCGAAATTCGTTGAGGACTGCGTCCGATCGATGGCTGAAGGCGTTACTGAGCGGTTCTCCCACCTTCCGGATGACGCCGTCATCACGATGAAACAGTCCAACGACGAATCTATCCACCAACACAACGCCCACGCCGAACGCGTTGCGGACATGGATGAACTGCGCGCCGAACTGAACGGGACTCAGGACTGAGGACCCAACGGGAAGGCCGGTATCGATCGATACCCGACTGTATCGGTGCTACTCAGAACGTGAGTGGTTCGGCTTCCTCCCAGCGGGGTTCGAACTCCGCACGAACGTCACCGGCAAAGCTCCGGTCTTTGAGATTGATCATCGCAAACCGATCCGATCCTCGGAGTGGGTGCGGAACCTCGATACAGACTTCGGTGTCGTCCACGATGGTGAACGTACCGCTCACGTCGTCACTCGTCCGACAGTCGAAGTTCCGATGTGGTGATAGGCTGGTGCGGTACCGCTTTCCGACCGACGATGGAAGGTCGTCGACGAGTGCCGGGCGCATGAGTAACGACACCTCGACATCTCGGTCGAGTGCTTCTTCGAGCGCGGCAGCGACCCGTTCACCGATCGAATCGATGTCGAACCGTTCGGAGACGGTTGAGGCAACCATCACGACCCGATCGTCGGCGGCAGCGATGCGCTCGACCAACAGATCGTCCACCTCTTCGGGACCGACCGCGGCTGTCCAGAACGTCTCTTCGTGTGGCTCGTTGCTGTCGAGCGTCGCGGTGAGTTCGTCAACGATCTCCTCATACTGGTTTTCCTTTTCGGCAAGTTCGCGCTTTTTGTCTTCCAGTAACCGATCGAGTGCGGTCGATGGTTCGACCGCAACGTACTTTTTCGGCCGGGAGGCGGTCTGTGAACGGACGAGGTTGTACTGTTCGATGCTGTTTAACACGTCGTAGATGCGCCCCATCGGAACTTCACTAACTTGTGACAACTCCTTTGCAGTTGTCGGCCCGGTCTGCAAGAGCGCTCGATAGGCACGCGCTTCGTATTCTGAGAGGCCCAAATCTCTAAGGTTTGCCATTACGTAGTTCCATCTTCCCGCTGCGATAAAAACACATCGGGAGTTTACTCCTCTTCAATGAGTGAAACGAGCGACGCGGGAGACGAGACGGGATCGGACCGCTCCCCGTCGGTGATGACGGTCGCTGTTTCGTCCGATGACTCGGTGAGACGCACGACCTTCTCGTGGTCAGCGACACGGAGTGCGGCCCGGTGGAGATCACTGCCGGGCGTGTCTGCGACTTCGATTACGAGTGGCGGCGTGATGAGTCTGCTGACAGCAGTCGCATATCCCGCCACTTCCACTCCCATCCGATCGTGTGCGCCGGCGACAGCAGCCAGCGCCGTTCTGGCGACATCGCGGTACTCCTCGGTTTCGGTGAGGACGGCGAGATCGACGAGTGCGTCGGCAAGTTCAGCGGTTGCATCGAGTGGGTAAAGCGGTCGATCGAGCAGTGCTGGTCCCTCCTGTGGTCCATCTCGAAAGCGCCCGTCCGACGCTCGGCGCTGCTCGATTGTCCAATCAGCGACGGCTTTCGCTGGCTCGGTGTATGTGGGATCGAGCGTCTGGGCGGCGGTCGTCAGCGCGCCCAGTAGTCGGGCTTGATCGGAGAGCAGGCCCGTCGTTCCGTTCTCGTAGTGACGAACCGCTCCCGCTTCGAGGAGTTCCTCAAGCACGTATGAGAGCGTCCGCTCGGCATAACGGTGTGCTGCCTCGTCGTCGGTGACGGCGTAGAACTGACACAACGCGTCGATCGCTAGCGCGTTGCGGCCTGCAAACACCGTTTCGTCGATAGCTGGCTGCTGTCGTGCCTCTCGGTCGCTCGGGTCAAGGGTGTAGTAGTCGCTCGCGGCTTGGCTGCCCGCGAACGCGTCTCCTGTGTGGAGTGTTGTCGTGAGATAGTCGATCGTTCCTTGTGCCGGCTTGCGGTACTGCTCGTCACCGGTGTACAGATACGCGGTCGTGAACGCTCGACAGACGGCCGCATTGGTGTCAAGCACTTTCTCCCGGTGGAGATCGCTCCAGTCCCGAGTTTCGGCGTAGCGGTAAAACCCCCCGTCGTAGGTGTCATACAGGTGCGTCGCGATTGCTTCGAGCGTCCGGAGTGCGCGCTGACGGTCGCGTTTGAGCGCGAATTCCACCGTTCGTGGAAGCGGAAACTTCGCGTTGTCACCCCAGCCACCGAACTCCTCGTCGTAGGCCGCCTCTATCTGCCCGTTCATCTGCTCTTCGATACGCTCGTCGAGTTCTCCACGGGGCGGTTCAGCGCCCCGGAGTGCTCGGGGAATCCGGCCCGCTTCATCGTCGGTCCACGATTCGCGGACGCGTTCAAGCACCGACCGGAGCGTCTCGGTGTCCATGTACATCGCACCGGTGAGCACTTCGCCCGCCGGTGTGAGAAACACTGTCGAGGGGAATCCCCCCATGGTGTAGCGATCGCGCACCCGAGGGTGGCGATCCGCATCGACGCGGATCGGGACAAAATCGTCGTGAACGTTCGCCGCAACTGCTGGGTTGGAGAACGCCCCGTTGTCCATCGTTTCACACCATTCACACCACGGTGTGGAGAGAGAAAGCAACACCGGCCGGTCAGCGGCACGGGCCTCCTCGAACGGCGCCGGTCCCCACTCGTGCCATTCGATGAGCGTCTCGGTTTCCATGTCCAGTAGTCCACCGCCGGCAGGAATGGGTGTTACGCATCCCATCCGTATCGCCGCCCGCTGACGCGTCTGTCGGCGGCATCGGTTCCACAACGGCTCCAAAGCGTCGTGATCGCTGTCGAGACGCTCGATTCAACAGCACAAGACAGAACGCACGAGTGAAGTCGAGGGGGTGTAAAGCAGAAGCTATGAGCACCACCACGGGCGACGTTCTCGGTCGGATCGATCGATCGTCGATGACTCTCGTCACAGCGATCGGTGACATCGTGTTGATCGGGCTGTTCGTTCTCGCGGGCGAACTCAGCCACTACACCATCGATTTCCTGCTGGCCAATCCGGGCCGCGTCACTGGCACCGCACTCCCCTTTTACATCGGGTGGGTGATCGCTGCGCCTGTGCTCGGAGCGTACAGCCAGAGTGCTCGTGAGACGCCGCTTCGGGCCGCACTCATCGGCGGTGGCGCGTGGATCGTCGCCGCGCTGATCGGACAAGGACTCCGCTCGACTGCCGTCTTCCACGGAAACTTCGCCATCACGTTCATGTTCGTCTCGATCGGCGTGGGACTCGCGCTGTTGGTTCCGTGGCGGACGGTGCTCGCTGTTCGTCTTTCGTGACATCCTCCCCACCCTGAAGGGCGGGGCTTCCTACAAGGGAAGCCTCGCGTCGAGGAGGTTTCAGAACTGAAACGCCGCAAGCGTCGTCTGTCGGGATTGCCGACTCTTCTCGCGGTGTCCTGTGGTGCTGTCACAAGCACTCCCATCCTGTGGTGAGTCATCGTCACCAGAAACGGACGCCGTTTCTGGTTGGCAGCCAGAACTCATCGAGTTCTGGCGACGCCCTGCCGATTTCCAAGGCAGACTCTCTCCCCACGGGTTAACGCGACCGGCGATGTTGGCCGTGGCGTTGATGTCCGCTTGATATTCCGAGACCCAACACTCCGCGTTCGTGCATCGAAATGCTGCCTGTGAACGTCGAGAACCGATGTGGCCGCAGGCGTGGCACGTTTGGGATGTGTACGCTGGATTCACGAACCGTACCGGGATACCAGCATCACGTGCTTTATCCTCGATGCGTCCGGCGAGACGGGCGAACGTCCAGTTGTGGAGTCGCCGGTTCATCCACTTGCCGTAATCCAGTCCCTCACGGAGGTTCGACAGATCTTCAAGAACGATTACCGGCGAGTCGAACTGTCGAGCGTACTCGACAGCCTCCCGAGACGCTTTCTCGATAATATCCGTCAAGGCATTTTGGTAGTGGTCAAAGCGTTCGTCACCGCGCCACGGTGCGGCGTCACACTCCTGCAATCGTTTGAGCGTCGTGTGCATCTCCTTGCGGAGGTGGCGCGCACGTCCGCCGTCGTAAATGTACGGTTGGGTTGGCGTACCATTGTCCGTCAGGGCACAGCCCGTCAGGAGTTTAGATTCTCCGATGTCGAAACCGACCGGCGTCGCGTCGTCGGGTTCGTCTGGTTCCGCGACTTCGTACTCGACGGTGACGTGCAAGACCCAGTTTGTTCGGTGTTCTTGCAGTCGGAACTCACCGACCGAGACGTCGCCGTCGAGCAAGTCCGCCCAGAGCGATTCCTGGGCGGG
>NZ_RRCH01000027.1 GCF_003862495.1 Halocatena pleomorpha
GCACTCACGCCACCCATCTCGAAGGTGATGTCGCTCTCTTCGCCACCGCTGGCCCCGCTCACGCGCAAGACCAGCGTCGAGTAGTCGGTGACCGACTGGTTGAGCTGCTCTTGGTACCACCCGCCGTTGTCGTATTCGAGGACGAGCGCCCCGTTGCTGACAGTGCCGCTCCCGTTGGCGAACGACCCAGCGCCGCACCACTGACCGAGGTCGTTCGTGTTGCTCGACCACGACGGATCGCCGTCATAATCATTGACTACCAACCCGTCACCCGGACTCCCACCGCCGTCAGAGCCGGTCGTCGCTGACACCGTTGCCGGTTCGGATTGGTTGCCCGCACCGTCGACCGCCGACACGCCCAGCTCGTAGCTCGTATCGGGGGACAACTCTTCAACGGTCGTCTCAGTCGTTCCGGTTGCAACGGTGTGATCACGGTTGCCGTCGACGGTGATAACGTACTGACTCACGCCTGAGCCACCGGAGTCTGTGGCGGCCGCCCACGCGATCGACACCGAGGAACCTGTCGTCGCCGTCACCGAGAGATCCGACGGCGTGGTTGGCGGCGTCGTGTCCTCGCCACCGCCGTTACCATCGCCCGGAACCCCGTCGTTGCGCAGGTCCGCCAACGTGTTTTTGATATCGTCGCCCATGTATCCGCTGCCGGTCGTGAGTTCCCACTCACACGGCAACTCCGGACAGTCTTCGGGAACCGTCCCGTTGTACGGGTCACCGACGGAGTCGTCGGCGTCATCCGCAAACGGCCGGTCGAACATCACCGGTTGCCAAACGGGATCGCCACACCACGCCGTCCAGTGGATTGCGTCGCTGCCTTCGAGCCAGTTGAGGAACGGCTGCCCGAAACCGGAGTCCGTGCCGCCGATGTACTGACCAGCGCCTTCCTCCCACCCGAATTCAGTGACGAACAAGGGGGCTTCCTCGTACATGTGCGCGACGCCTTCACCGTTGTTCGATGCGTCCTCCCAGTCGTTGGCAGCACTGGAGTTATGCCCCGGATAGATGTGGTAGGTGTACGCAATGTCGCTGCCCGAGAACTCCTCGACCAGTGCACCCTCGGGGCTTTGGCTCCAACTCGGAGAACCCATCAAGATCAGGTTGTCGGCGTGCGAGCGGATCGTATCCACCCACGGCTGTGCCATCTCCAGCCAGAGCCGCCAGATGTCAGCGACCCACTCCGTGGTGGTCGGATCGTTCCACATCCCCGGCTCCTGCGGTTCGTTGTACACCTCATACAGGACGTGGGACTGATCGGCGTACCGGGGAGCAACAACATCCCAGAACATGTCGACCTCGTCTTGGAGAGCAGTGTTGACGGGACCCGACTGGCCTTCTGCCCACTGGACATCCCGATGGCGGTGGTAATCGATGATGCAGTAGACCCCACGCTCACTACACCGCTGAACAACCGCGTCGAGATGGTTGGTCAGATAGCTTTCCAACTGGCTGCGATCGAATCCCGGTATCGGTGGACCAGAGCCGGGTTCGTACTCCCCGATGTCGACGGGCTGTACCGGGACCCGAATCATCCGTGGATACCAGCCGTTGCTCTCGTTGGTGAGGCTGTCGATCACCTGAACGGCGTTCATCCCCCGTGCCGAAGCAGTCATGTCGATCCGCTTTGGGTCCGCGATGTTCAACCCACGGAGTGTGACCGTGTTTCCGCTGGAGTCTTTGATCAGATTGCCGTCCCGGTGGAGCCACGGCGTTGGAATTCCCGCTGAAGCCTCCGTGACGGCAAGCGGCCCGAATGCCGCAAGACCACCTGCCGCAGCCGTTGCACGCAGGAAATCCCGGCGTGAGGCCGACCAACCGCCGGCCGCTGACCGGGACTCTGTCGATTCATCTCGCTCAGTTCGCTTCGTGTTGCCACTCATTGTAGTCTTCCTGTTGCCTCCATTCTTTGGTACACGCGTCAATGCGGTACAACGATATATGATAAACTCCAACATAATAATACTTTCCACTAGTATTGACTTTCAATAAATATATAATAGATTATAGAATATTTTTGGTTGTATCGGGGAGAGTTCTGCCCAACGACGTGAAAGCGATGTTTGTCGGGAAAAGAGTACGCAGTCGTTCCGGCGATTGGGCTACGGACTGCGCCGTCTCAGTGGCATCGTCGATCGATCACCACTGCTCGTCGGTTCGACGGTTACTCGTTCGATTCGGAAACCGGTGAGAGTGCACCGGATTCAATCATCTGTTCGATCGGATTGTCATCGACTTCAAGCGGGAGATCAACTCGCTTTCGTCGTCGAACTGATTCATACCCTGCAAAGATAATTTCAGCGGTGTTGAGCCCGATCCGCCCACAGAGTTGTGATTCTTCATCGTTCCGAAGGGCGTCGACGACCGCCTCGATCGCGCGTGTGTGCAGTCGGGAACCGAAACGATCACCGTCGGCAGGTGTACCGTGGAGCGTCTCACCACCGACATCGATCGCGGTCCGGGTTCCATCCTGTTCGAGTTCGAGCATCGGCCCGTCGTCGACATCGATGCGGATCGTGCCATCCGTGCCACGCAAGAGGAGTGTGCCCTCAACGAGTGATGCTCCCTTCCCGGTCGACAGCGTTCCGTAGACGCCGTTTGCGTACTGCCACTGCGCCCACATCTGATTCTCCTGGTGAGCACCGAACCTGATGTCTTCCTCTCGGTAATCCAACTGCGCGATGACCCACCGCGGCGGACAGTCACCGGCGAACATCCCCGCGAGATCAATCGTGTGGGCACCGGTGTCGAAGAAGTCACCCCAGCCGATCTCTACGCGTTGGAGCGCACCGATCTCCCCGTTCTGTAAGAGCTGATCGGCTTCCGTGAACGGGCGACCAAATCGACGCTGTCTGTTGAACGTCAGCTGTGTATTGTTTCTCCAACACGTCTGGACCATCCGCTGGGCACTGGGCCACGTGTGGGCCATCGGTTTCTCACAATGAACCGCAGCCACCGCGTCGTGGTTGGCACAGTCGACTACGATCGTCTCGTGAACGTCGGGTGGAACGGTCACGCTGACGATGTCCGGCTCAACGTCTGAGAGCATCGTCTCGTAATCTACATACACTCCTTCTGGATCGAGATCGAACTCCGTGGCGAACGCCTCAGCGTTCTCGCGGACGATGTCTGCACACGCGATGAGTCGACACTGATCGTTATCTCGATACGCTTCCGCGTGCCGGTATCCCATAGCGAACCCTTCGACCGTCGGGTTCGTCGGATCTGGACCGGTTCCGATGATCGCAACTGTATACTGATTCATCCCCAGGTAGTCAGATTACACCACCACCCAGATAGAGATTTCGCTCCGTTGTCGAGAGTGCGACCGACACCATGATCGGAGCCGTAGTTATTTGGTCCGTGGGACGAAACCACGACTGTGAGCACTACAGCGATACAACTGTACACGCTTCGTGAGATCGACGAACCGCTCCCGTCGCTGCTTGACCGAGTGGGACAAACCAGCTTTGACGGTGTCGAATTCGCACACCGGTTTGCCGACGCTGAGACGGCACAAGTTGCCGACGCACTCGAACGCAACGGACTTGATGCGGTTTCGGCGCACGTTGACATTGATCGACTGGAGACCGATCCTGCGGGAACCGTGGCGACGTACGCCGAAATCGGCTGTGACACCCTCGTCGTTCCGTGGCTCGATCCGGACCAGTTCGCTGACGCCGACAGTGTGGCTACGACCGCAGAGCGATTGACGCGACTAGCCGAACTAGTAGCCGACGCCGGAGGAACGCTGCAGTACCACAACCATGATCACGAACTCGTCTCCCTCGGTGAACAGACTGCTCTCGAAGCGCTGATCCGACAGAGTGGTGACGCGCTCGGCTTCGAATTCGATATCGGCTGGATCGAAGCCGGCGGCGCAGCCCCCGAAGCGTTCATCGAAACCCACGCCGACCGCATCGAACTGCTCCACCTCACTGACTGTTCGGAGGACGGAACCCCGACTGAAGTCGGAACTGGCGCTGTCGACGTTACGAGCTGCCTTGAAGCCGCACTCGGCAACGTTGCAACGATCGTCTACGAACACGACGAACCGAACGACCCCCAAAGCTCCCTAGAACACGGCTCGGCGCTGCTGGCGGACTGATCGACAACGCCGTTGCGCCGTTTGATAATACGAAACTACAGAGCAGAGGGAAGACGAAAGTTCGAGAAAACCGCAGGACGGTAATGAGATCAAACAGCGGACCCGATCACGAAACGGGTGGATAGATCGGGAGAAGGAAGCGTACGACCGTTACATGAGTACGTTTGTAATCCTCCTTTTGAGCTTTCCCCCCTGAAACGACACAGGTCGTTCTCACCTGCGAAACGCACCCGGATAATATCAAATATGAGAGTTTCATACGGCGGTTGTTTGCCTATATCAAATGAATATGTTATGAAGTGGGATACAAGACGGTCGAGAGACAGAGAAAAGAGACATGTCCGTATCGGAGACGGAACGGCGATAGAGAGGAGATAACAAACGCACACATAAAATTTCATATAGTGTTATATTAAAACAGCATAGGACGTATCATGGACTCACGCAGATCGATCGTTTACACAGACGAAACAGGGAGAAGAGCGGCTTATTCGTTCGGCCGACGGTAGTGGCTGTAGCCAAAGAGGGTTCCGACGAGGAGTCCAACAAAAAGGATGAGACCGAGATTCACGATCGAGATCGTATAGGATGTCGTTCCGGACTTGCCGAATACGAGCGAGAGCACCGTCAGGAGCGACAAAAACACGAGAAGTACGAACAGCAACCATCCATACTGGCGATGATCGTACACGTGCGCCCAGAACACATCGATCCACGACATGCGTGATGGTTTGTCGCCGGCAGTATGAAGGTTGCCACCGAGAGCACTACCGCCGTCCAGCGTATCAACACCACAATACTTATTACTTCGTGCTTCTCCGAGTTAACGTAGAACATGGTAGAATACGGAGACAGGAACGGAGAGTCACTCGACCGCCGTCGATTCCTCCAACTAGCCGGTGCTGCGAGTACTGTTACCGTTGCGGGGTGTGCGAACCTCGTTAGCAACGGAAATGATGACAATGAAAGTCCACGACACGTCAGTCACGTTAACCAAGTGCCAGCGGATATACAGTGGAACAGCAGTAATCCGGCGAACACGCCGCAGATCACGAATCGGGTGCTGTTCGATCCGTTCGTGAAGTACAATTTCAGCACAGGGAAGTTCATTCCGTATGCGATCTCGGAGTGGAACTTCGGTGGTGATACGTTCGAGCTGACCGTTCGAGACGGGCTGACGTGGTCGAACGGCGACGACGTTACGGCCAGCGATATCGCCACGCAGCTTCGTATCGGACTGTACACGGGAGAGCCGTACGCCGACTTCACCGAGAGCATCAAAACGCCCGACGATTCGACCGTCAAGCTGCAGTTCGATTCGACCGTCAACGAGCAGATCGTCACGTTTCAGATCCTCGCTGATCGGTTCGTCCATCAAAAGGAAAGCGAGTTCGGTACGTATCTGGAAACGCTACAAAACGACGAGCAGAAAGGTCTCAAGCAGCTCGGAGATTTCGCCTATCAAGAACCGATCGCTAGCGGCCCGTTCGAACACGACAGCGTCGGACAGGAGCAACTGCGGCTCACGTTGCGCGATGACCACCCCGACGCTGAGAAGATCAACTTCGATGAGTACGTGTTCGAATACCGAGAAAGCAACCAGCAGGCCCAGCAGGCACTCCAGAACGGAGCGATCGATTCGGTGTTCTCCCTGTTCGTGCAGACGGATATCCTCAAAAACTTCCCGAAGAAAGTCACCCAGATCCAGACGCCCTCGAACTGGGGCTACGGTTTGTACCCGAATCACAGCGATCCACACCTCGGTGACCGGGCCGTACGCCAAGCGATTCAGTACGTTATCAATCGGGCACAGGTGCGGGACAACGTTTCCCCAGACTCCAAGACCGCTCCGGAGTATCCGGTTGGAATCGCCTCGGACAATCAAACGGAGTGGCTGGGCGACGCAGTCGACGACTTCGATACGTACGGTGTGGACAGCGCAAAGACCAAGCAAGCCACCACGGTGCTCGAAGAAGCCGGCTATCAGAAGCAAAACGGCACATGGGTCGACAGCGACGGCAAAACGGTTGAGTTACCGATCATGGTTCCCTCGGATTGGTCGGACTGGAACACGGCGACCGACACGGTCGTTGATCAGCTCACCCAGTTCGGCTTTCAGGCAACGAAAGAAACCCGAAGTTACGACGCCATGCTCGGCAACGTCTTCCCCAACGGCAACTTCGTGATCGTTGCGGCGGGCTGGCTGTACGGCGCACCACAAGGCTCGTTCCCCTACTTCTCCCTGTACCATCAGTTGGTCAAAAACAACGACTCGGTCACGTACAACTACCCAGCAGCTGACAGCTCACGAGGTGGGAACCGAGCGGACGTGACCGTGCCAGCGCGGTCGGGATCAGGGACGATGACGGTCAACCCGGCGGAGCGACTCTCCGAACTGGCCGGAAGCACTGATGAGAGCACTGTCAATGAGATCACCATCGAACAAGCGTGGGTCACCAACCAGGATCTTCCCATGCTTCCCGTGCTCGAAAAGGTCGAACAGACGTTCATCACCGGTGGCGAGGAGTGGGACATTCCGAAACCGGACGCCGAAGTGGCGCAAGTCCAATGGGCCAACACGTGGCTCCCGCGTCAAGGAGAGATGCAGTACACCGGCAACTGAATCGAAACACCATCGAACGTATGATAATAGACAGTATGATAAACGTAAGGATACGATAGCCATCGAGAATGCGCATGAACAGTTACTATCTCAAACGGACGGTTCGGGCCGTGTTGACGGTGTGGATCGTCATCACAATCACGTTCGGGATGATTCGACTGCTCCCTGGCGGGCCGCTAGAACAGCTCCGGGGAAAGTTGCTTCGACAAGGCGTTTCGCCCTCCCGAGTGAACGCGATGATCGAGTCGTATCAGAACGTCCAGCCGAACCAGTCGATTCTTGAGCAGTATTATGAGTATATGACTGCGTTGCTGACGGGGGATCTGGGGCAATCGTTCCTCCAAAAGGAGCCAGTCACTGCGATCATCGGGGACGCACTCCCGTGGACGGTGTTCGTCATGGTAATGTCGACGTTACTCATCTTCGTAATCGCCATCGGATGGGGCGCGCTCATGGCCTACTGGGAAGGGAGCACGTTCGATCTGGTTTCGAGTAGCGCGTCGATCTTGTTCGCGGCGGTCCCGTTTTACGTGTTGGGGATCGTGCTGATCATCGTGTTCGGCTATCAGTTGGAGCTGTTGCCGACGGGTCACCGACTGAGCCCCACGGTCGAACCAGGGCTATCGCTGTTGTTCGTTCTGGACGCCATCGATCACGCCATCCTGCCGATCACGTCGATGGTCCTCACCGGCGCGGGGTTACAGGTGCTCGCAATGCGCGGCAACGCCATTCAGGTGTTAGGGTCTGATTTCGTCCGTGTCGCACGGCTGCGAGGGCTGTCAGATCGTCGGATCTCAGTGCGGTACGTCGCCAGAAACGCCATTCTCCCAATGTACACCGGCTTTCTGACGTTGATCGGGTTCAATCTCGGCGGATCGATCATCCTCGAAGAAGTGTTCAGCTACCCCGGCATCGGTTACTACATGTTTCAAGCGCTCGAAGCCCGTGATTACCCGTTGATGATGGGGATCTTCCTCATCATCACCGTCGCGCTCGTGATGGCGGTGTACATCGCTGATCTCACCTACGGGCTGATCGATCCACGAGTCAAATCTGGTGATTCACGTGAAGCCTACTGATTCCACATCAGACGCCGATACAGGACAGCCAACCGTCGTCTCAGATGGACCGGAAGACACGTTCTCTTTCGAGACGAGTGGTTCTACCGTGGAAGTCACTTGGAGCGATCGCCTTCAGGATTTCTACGAGGAGTTCATCTACAAACCCGGACTCGTCGCGTGGGATGACCGCCGAACGCGCATCGGCGCAGTCATCATGTTCGTCTATCTGCTCATGGGTATCCCTGGTGCGTGGTTCTACCCTGCGCCGTCGACCAACCAGGTCAAACGGGGATTGGGACCGTTCGAGACGCTAGACGCACCGCTCGGATCAACGGGATCGGGCGAAGACGTGCTCGGGATGGTGATCCACGCGACCCCTGAGATGCTCATCATGGTTGTCTCAGGCGGGATCTTTGCCACCAGTGTCGCGGTTCTCATCGGCACGGTCGCCGGCTACAAGGGCGGTGCCGTCGACAGGGCATTAACCTCCTTTTCGGACGTGGCGATGTCGATCCCCGGACTGCCGCTGGTCATGGTGCTCGCGGTCGTCTTCAGGCCACGAGATCCCGTCCTTATCGGGGTGTTGCTCACGATCAACTACTGGGCCGGACTCGGCCGATCGATCCGGTCCCAAGTGCTCACGCTCCGAGAGGAGTCATACGTGGAAGCCGCACGAACGATGGGCGTCAGCACGCCACGGATCCTACTCAAAGACGTGATCCCAAACCTGATGCCGTTCGTGTTGGTCAACTTCGCCAACGCTGCCCGGTATGTGGTGTTTGCCTCCGTTGGATTGTACTATCTCGGCGTGTTACCCAGTTCAGTCGACAACTGGGGGATCCAATTAGAAAACGCCTACTCCCAAGAGGGCGCGCTCGTCGGCGGCGACGCGCTCTATCAGTTGATTGCGCCGATGATCGCCATCATGGGTATTGCGCTCGGTCTCATCCTACTGGCACAGGGACTCGACCGAGTGTTTAATCCGCGCGTCCGGACTCGACTGGCTGGCGAATCCGAAGCGACTGCAGAAAACGAGGACCGTGAAACGAACACTGAGGTGAACATATGATGTCAATTAGTAGTGATGTTCTGAACGAACCGCAGGACAGAGACGCTATTATTCGAATGGATGATGTATCAGTTACGTATGACAGCGGTGACTCCTACGTGCTCGACGACGTATCGTTGGCAATCGAGCGCAACGAGATCATTGGGATCGTCGGGGAGAGCGGTTCCGGAAAGTCGATGCTGGCGTCGTCGTTACTCGACGCGGTACCCGACCCCGGACAGTTGTCGGGCAGTGTTGAGTATCGTCCTGTGCAGGATCAGAACGTCGAAGTGTTGGCATTAGAAGACTCGGAGCTCCGTGCCCTACGTTGGGAGGAGATTTCGATGGTGTTCCAGGGGGCGATGAGTTCGTTCAATCCGACGATGAAGATCAAAGAGCACTTCATCGAAACGCTTGAGGCTCACAACGCGCCCGTTGAAACGGGACTCAACCGGGCACACGAGTTGCTGGAGGACCTGTATCTGAAGCCTGGGCGTGTACTCGGTTCCTATCCGCACGAGCTGTCGGGCGGCATGCAACAGCGGGCATTGATCGCGTTGAGTCTCGTGCTCGAACCGGACGTGTTGGTGATGGACGAGCCGACCGCTGCGCTGGATCTGTTGATGCAACAGTCGATCCTCCTGCTGTTGCGTGAGCTACGGGAAAAATACGATCTCACGATGGTGTTCATCACCCACGATCTCCCGTTGGTCGCGTCGTTGGCCGATCGGCTCGCGGTGATGTACGCCTTCGAACTCGTTGAGCTCGGACCGGCCAGCGAGGTGATCAACACCCCGACCCATCCTTACACACGCGCACTGTTGAACGCGACGCCGAACCTCAACGCGCCTCTTTCGGAGATGCGACCGGTCAAAGGCAAGAGTCCAGCCCCGATTAACGTTCCCTCAGGCTGTTCGTACCACCCCCGCTGTCCTCTCGATACTGAGGAGTGTCGGACGAACCACCCGCCAGCGGATCCAGTGACGCCTGAACACACGGCTGCGTGTTTCCACTGGGAGGAGGCACGAACGGAGATCTCGTTGAACTACGCGGAAACAGGGACAAACGATGGTGATTGGCGATGAGCACCGACCCCCTGTTACGTCTCGAAGACGTTGCAGTCCACTTCGAGAACGAAGCCGGTCTGTTGACGGACGAGTCGGAAGTCGTACAGGCAGTTGACGGCCTGTCACTCTCAATCGAGGAAAACGATGTCGTCTCTCTGGTCGGCGAAAGCGGCTGCGGAAAAACAACGCTCGGGAAAACCGCCATCGGTCTCCAGCGTCCGACTGCAGGCCGTGTTACCTACCGTGGTCACGACATCTGGTCAGTACGAGACGGGGAAAGCGACGCCGACCTGTCGTGGCAAGAGATCCGTCAATCGTTGCAGATCATCCATCAGGATCCAGGCAGTTCATTAAACCCAAACCGGCGCATCCTCTCGATCCTGTCCGAACCGCTCCGACAGGTCAATCCGGAACTGGGAACGAGTGAACGCCGCGAGCGCATCTATTCGCTGCTCGAACGGGTCGGAATGAGCCCGGCGCAAGATTTCGCTGATCGGTATCCCCATCAGCTGTCGGGGGGAGAACAACAGCGCGTTGTGCTCAGCCGCGCCCTGTTGATGAACCCGGATGTCATCCTCGCTGATGAGGCGATCAGCGCGCTGGACGTGTCGTTGCGCGTTGAAATGATGGATCTCATGCTCGAGCTACAAGCCGTATTCGACACATCGTATATTTTCATTTCGCATGATCTCTCGAACGCCAGATACTTCACGCAACACGGAGACGGAAAGATCGGTGTGATGTATCTCGGACAACTTGCAGAAGTAGGGCCAGCAGAACAACTCATCGAGGACCCACAGCATCCATACACTTCAGTGTTGCGCTGGGCGACGCCGGATCTCGCGGCAGTCGACACGCCACCGCAAGAGTTACCGATGCGAAAGATCGACGTTCCAGATCCAATAGATCCCCCAAGCGGCTGCCGGTTTCACACCCGGTGTCCAGAGGCCCGCGAGCACTGTCGACAGACAGATCCAAAACCAGTTCCTGCTGAGGAATCGTCCGTTCGTTGCTTTCGCGCGCAATCCACTAGCCCATACTGGGACAGCGAACCGCTCGAAGAGAATGACTGAAATTCACAACCCGACACCCCGGTCGAAACCAGTATTAGTGTCCACTCTGACACACGGACATGAACACCAACGCGTGTCTCGATATCGGGGTGGTGGGGCTTGGAACCCACGGGTTACACCGGGCGGAGATCCTCCGGGAGTTCGGACAACGGGTGTACGGATCCGACGCAAGCCCGGACGCTCGACAGGATTTCGAACGACGGTTCGGTGACGATCACTTCGAAACGCCAACAGCGCTCTTCGAACAGGACCTTGATGCGGTCGTCATCACGACACCGAACAAGTTTCACGCTCCAGTCGCCACCGAGGCGATGGAGCGGGGAGTTGACGTGTTTATCGAAAAACCATTAGCGAACACGCTTAAAAACGCCCAACGGATCGCAACCGTTGCTGACGAAACCGATCGGATCTGTATGGTTGGCTATCAAAGCCGATTTCTGAACGTCTGTAAGATTCTGAAATGGTACATCGATCAGGATTATTTCGGTACGATCAGGCACGTTCAGTCGGCCTATATGCGACGACGTGGCGTTCCTGGCCGGGGATCGTGGTACACTTCCAAAGAGATCTCGGGGGGCGGTGCACTCATCGACATCGGGATCCACGTAATCGATTTATTGTTATATTTTTTGGATGAATCGGGTGTGGACGACATCATGTCTACGACTCGAAGCGATTTTGGCAGTCGTGAGTCGTACGCGTATCTCGATATGTGGGGAGAGGATGACGACACACAAATGTTTGACGTAGAGGATTCGGTGTCGGCGTTTTTGGAATTCGAAGGCGACACGACGGCGGCCGTCGAAGTCGCGTGGGCGGTCAACGCCGAATCCACACACACCTATCATATCCACGGCACGGAAGCCGGTGCCCGACTCGACATCACCGATGTGTTGAACGCAACCGCCGACGTTCACCAGTCGTTGCAACTCTTCGAAGCACGAGCCGGCGGGACCGATCATTATCTCGATAGTTCAGTAACGACAAATCGAAACGACCCGTACAAAGAACAGATCGAGACGTTCATCGACGCCGTCGCCACCGACGAACCGCCATCCATCAACACGGTCGAACAGGCACTCGCTGTCCAACGGATCGTAGAGCGGATCTACAATGATAACTGAAGCGTGAACTACCCCACCTACCGATCGCCTGACGGCTCGCGCTTGAGGGTGGGCCTTCCTGTTTCCACGACGTTGCCAGACTATGTCTGGCAGCCAGCCAGAACCATAAGTTCTGGCGAACGCGCTTTGCAGATACAAGAGTATCCACAGGGAGTGCAGTCTCCACAGGCGTTGACGAGACGCGATACGTCTCGTTTGCCAACCAGAAATCTGAGATTTCTGGTGACGTTGATTCGGAGCGTCCCGCTCCTACAGCTTGCAGGCCGCGAGAAAGGATGTTCCACGCCGCGTTCGCGTCCCTATCCGCCTCGAACCCACACGCCGGACAGTAAGCGAACATTCATCAGTAGACATTGAATGTCGTATATATTATCATAAAGAAATACTTGTGGCATCAGCTACAGTAGAAGATATGGAGAAGGGGGAAAAAGAGAGCAAAACGATCAAATCAGTCGAGAACGCGATTCTCATTCTTGAAGAGTTGCGACGCACGGGTCAGGCCGGTGTGACCGAGCTCAGCGATCGGATCAGTCTTTCGAAAGGCACCGTTCATCACTATCTTGCGACGCTCCGTAAGCAGAATTTCGTCGAGAAGACAGACGATACGTATCAGCTTGGTCTCCGAGCGCTGTCGTACGGCGGTGCTGCTCGTGAGCGCGAACGAGTGTTTCAGATCGGCAAGGACGGTGTCGATCGGCTCGCAGCAACCACGGGTGAGACTGCACGGCTCGTCGTTGAACGGCAGGGTTACGCCGTAACGCTGTACCAGTCAACGAACCACGATCAGGAGGCGGTCCCGACGCATCTGGGTATCCAAGAAGATCTCCACAGCACGGCCGCCGGCAAAGCGATGTTGTCGGTGATGAACGACAGTACTGTCGACGAAATTCTTGAGCGGAAACTGGTACGACACACAGATAACACCACTATCGAACCGGAGACGCTCCGCGCGGAGATCGAAGAGATACGATCGCGTGGAATCGCGTTCGATAACGAAGAGCAGTTCGACGGTATCCGGTGTGTCGCTACGGCACTCGCAACAGAAACCGATGAACTTCTTGGGGCGATCAGCGTGAGTGGCTCAGTCGATCGGATCGATAACGAAACGTTCTATGAAACCATTCCACAGGAGATCAGAAACGTATCAGGCGTGATAGAAATCAACACGACGTATCGAGAGTGGATGGAATAGTGAACGTCTCAGGGGGGACCTATCGGCCGGGGCGTTCGATTGCTTCAGTACTAGTTACTGCTTTTGAAAACGTCCGTACAGTGATTGAACACGTCTGTGTACGTCGGTTCGGCGGTTCGCACGTCCGGATCTGTGGTAACGGTGGAAACACGGTTTGGACGGACGAACCACACGCACTGATCCTCCGTCACTGAACAGTTCGCCGCCGAGGACGTGCTCGGTCAACGGTGTCGGTGCTCCCAGTGGTGATCACTGGCGGGAGTGCCGCCAGCAACTCCGCCGGTGTGTGTCAGTGGCGACGGTCGTCCTGCCCGCTGCCCAGTGTTCGCGGAGGACAACACGACCGCCTGAATCGCTGAGAGATCCAACCTTGTAGTTGGCTCATCGAGGAAATACACCGGCACGTCGATCGACAGCGTGATTGCGAGTTCGAACTTTCGTTTCATCCCACCGAAAAACGAGCACCCAAAACAATACGATCCGGTTGCCCGAAAGTTTCGAAAACTCCACTCGGCAAAGGCCCCCCACCTGCTCAATCCACGCTGTATCGTCGTCCCGTCCGTCCAAGTTGACTGTCAAATATATGACCGATTATATGGTTGTATTTGATAATATAGTAGTGATACAGTACGTACAATAGTTCCCCCTACAGAGTAGGCAGTCCAATTGCCGACCACTCTATGGATCACATATAGATATAGAATATACACAAGATAGGTTTAACCTATTTTATTCGTGCTGTCGTATTGTGTATAGAGATGGGGCACGGAGATCAGTTTGAGAGCGCCAGACGGGCGTTTCTCCGTCGGGCAAGCACGGCTGCGATGGCCACCGGCTTTGCAACCATTGGGAGAACAGTCGGGGGCGCGGCCGGAGGGAACAGAAGACTGTTTGATAGCGATCCGTTCACGTTGGGTGTCGCATCAGGCGATCCACTTCCAGACTCGGTCGTGCTCTGGACGCGCCTCGCTCCAGAACCGTTATCGGGGGACGGTGGGATGCCAGATCGATCCGTTCCGGTGCGGTGGCAAGTGGCACGCGACGACGGGATGAATGACATCGTCACGATGGGCACAGCGAGTGCCAAACCGACGGCGGCGCATTCGGTACACGTCGACGTTCAGGGGTTGGCGGCGAACACCGAATACTTCTACCAGTTCACCGTTGGACCACACCGAAGTCCGGTAGGACGCGCGAAGACAGCACCAGACGCCGGAACGGAGATCGATTCGTTCACGTTCGCATTCGCCTCATGCCAGAACTATCCTTACGGATATCATACGGCACACGCAAAGATTGCCCAAGACGAACCAGACGTGGCTATTCATCTGGGCGACTACATTTATGAAGGACAAAAAGAAGGATCGCTCGGCCGTGGACACGAACCACCCAAAGAGATCACATCGAAAGACGATTATCGGATCCGGTACGCTCAGTATAAGACAGATCCGAACCTCCAAGCCGCCCACGCGGCCTGTCCGTGGATCGTGACGTGGGACGATCACGAGGTTGCGAACAACTACGCCGACGAGATTTCCGAGAACGACGATCCGCCTGCGGAGTTCCTCAAACGGCGGGCCAACGCTTACCAAGCGTACTTCGAACACCAACCGCTGCGTCCCGCCCGCCAACCGGACGGTCCGAACCTCCCCCTGTACCGGCGGTTCACGTTCGGACCGTTGGTCGAGTTCAACGTATTAGATACTCGTCAATACAGGGATGATCAAGTGTACTCCGGCGACGCTGCCGCCGATCCCGATCGGACATTGCTTGGCGACGAACAAGAGGCGTGGCTAATCGAGGGGTTGACCGATTCGAACGCGCGTTGGAATGTTCTCGCCAATCAGATTCCGATGGCCCCAACCGACGAGAACCGTAGCCCCGAGAAACAGGAGTTCGGGGGCGGAGACAAATGGGACGGCTATCGGGCCAGTCGAGAGCGGTTACTGTCCGTACTAAAACGAGAGTCCGTCCGAAATCCGGTGGTGATCACTGGTGATGTTCACCGCAACTATGCGTACAACGTGAAAGCTGACGCCACCGATCCCGACACCGAGACTGTTGCCACCGAATACGTCGGTACGTCGATCTCCTCGTTCGGTGACGGGACCGGGCTGACCCGATACGGATCCTCACTGAACGAACCGTGGCAACAGTTCGCTAACGATGACCGGGGCTACGTTCGGTGTACGATCACACCCGGTCAGTGGCGAACCGACTACCGAGTGGTATCGACTGTCGAGAAGCCGAACGCGCCGGTGGAAACGGTCGCGTCGTTCGTGACAGGCGATCGAGAACCGGGGGCGAAACTCGCCTCCGAACGACCGACGCACGAGTCAGTAGTAATCACCGAAATTCAGCCAAATTTGCCGGACGGTGACGCCTTGGAGGACGAATACGTCACTCTTCGAAACACGGGTGACGCAACAGTCGACTGTTCCGGATTCCGGCTCGGGTTCGAAGGCTGGGAGAGTCAGTTCTACACGTTCGATGCGTTCACGCTGGGCGCTGGAAAGACGGCTACCGTCCGAAACGGTACCGGTGAAAACACTGCCTCGGTACGCTACACTGGATTCGATGATCCAGTCTTGAACAACAGCTCACCAGATCTAGTGATTGTCGCTAACAGCGACGGGATCGTCCTCGATGAGGCGTCGTATGCGCCGAAACAGGAACCGAGAGACTGACTCGGTTTCAGCGAATCAGTAGATCACGGAACGTCGGTGTCCCCTGTTTCTCAGCCTCGGAAACGCACAGGACGTATTTGTCACCGAACCGCTCATCTCAAGTTACTCCCTCGATTTCAAAGTCACGTGATAGGTAACCCCCCTCAAACACAATTCGTCTCGCACACGGGGGGAGGGAGTCCACGCACACGGTACGAATCGGTGTGATGAAAACGTTCAGATAGTGGCGAGCAGACAGAGTGTCGACGTTTACTCCTCATTATCGTGATTTTCGACCCCAGTAGCCCTGTGATACTCCTCAAGAAGCGTCGGGAACTGGCCTGCCCGAACGTATCGAAGGCCGAACTCATCAGCCCACGAGATGATGCCTCGGTCTTCAGTCACAACCCCAGCGTCAAGTTCTTGGGCAAGCACGAGTAGATCGAAATCCTCACGCGAGTCGAGGACTCCCCGTTGGAGTGCCCGGCGATACTTATCCCGCATGTCCGAAAGGATACGGTCGGCTTCTGTCATATAGTCGTCTCGATCGTCATCACTTGCGAGTTCGGCCGGATCGAGTTGCTCTACCTCCCGGATCGCTTCCTCTGAGACGCGGAGACCACGATTCACGCGATCACTCATCTCGTCAATGAACTCATAGACGATGTCCGCAGGAATCGTAACACCGTACCGATCGGGACTTTTTCTAACAACCCACGTGTCGAGCCGCGAGTGGACCGCATCACTCACCTCTCGGTCGCGCAACATCGTCCCGAGTTCGTCGTGGATTGATGGCGGCATGTAACAAGAGATGTTGAGTTCAAGCCGAGCAGTCGCTACGAGATCAAGCAGACGCAGGAGTGTTTCCTGGAGTGAACGCTCTTCGCGTATCTCGTCCGTGATAAACAGGGACGTGTCGAGCACGAACCGCTGGCGTGGAAGCGATCCAGCCATACCTCTGAGTTCGAGGGGGAGCCTCAAAGCTCTCACTGCCCCACACCCCTTCCCTTTCCTCTGCTTGATAATCTCTCCCATGTGCTTTTCAGGATGCACCACCCAGGTATAGTATGGACGATCGGGAGTGCTTCGATCGATTGGACTCAACAGCGTCGGACACGGAGGATCTGTTCGAGCACTTCGAGCGGCGCACCGCAGCCGATCGTACGTACCACGCACTCCCGAACGCACGACACGGCATCGAACGCGGCACCGTCGTCGTTGAGGATACCGTCGTCAGAGGGTATCCAAAGATTCCTCGGATACTCGTGCTTGACACTGGCATTCCAACGTTTTTCGAGAACAAGCTCGCGGTTGAGGAGAAGCTCGATGGAGTGAACGTACGGATCGCAAACGTGAATGAACCGCTTGCGTTCACTCGCAGTGGATACATCTGTCCGTACACGACGGCGCGCGCGAAGGAACTCCTTGCCCCAAACGAATTCTTCTGTGACCATCCAGAGCAAATGCTCTGTGCCGAACTCGTCGGCCCGGAAACCCCGTACACGACACACGACTACGAGGAGATCGATTCCCACACGTTCTGTGTGTTCGACATCCGCGATTGCGAGTCCGGCAAGCCGCTTTCTGTCTCGGATCGACGCAGACTCTGTGTCGAATACGGGTTTCCTCAACCCCGCTTGTTCGGTCGATATCGCCCGCCGCAGGCAGTCGATGGCGTCCGCGACGCCATCGAAACGCTGGACGCGGCGGCACGAGAGGGCGTCGTCATGAAGACGTTACACGGAGAAAAGATGGCGAAATACACGACAGAATCTCAACACCACGAGGAACTCGCCTACGCGTTCTCGTTGCCGTTCGATCGCGGCCGGGAATTCGTCTTCTCGCGCCTCGTTCGTGAGGCGTTTCAGGCAGCCGAATTCGAAGCGGACGACGACCAACTCCGAGAACGCGCACACCGGTTGGGCGAAGCGATCTTGTTGCCGATGGTCGAAACCATTCGAGACGCGGCAAACGACAAATCCATCGGTGAACGGTTCACTGTGCGTGGATCTCCTCAGCAAATCGACGCCCTTCTCGAACATCTGTACGACCAATCACTGACACTCGAAATCGACGAGATCACGCGTGAAAACGACGAACAGACCGTTGAATTCGTGAAAGTAGCCGAAGCAACACGAGACCAGATTCACTACTACCTTGAACATGGTATTCATCGGGACTGATATAATAACTGTTCTAGTCGCAGCAAAACGTCTTCTGAGATAAGGTATGAAGTCTATACAAGGAGTCAGTACCAAGTGTTCGGGACGACCTAATCCACACAGATAGGCTAGAAAATATTAATAATACATGACAGATAGAGCACGCGAGAACGAGGACAGCGAAACCCGAGAAGTGATCGATCGTGCCGCGTCAGGCGCGCCCGCCGCCGGATGGGCGATCCGTGACCGGTTTTCGTCGGACGAGATCTTCCAGCGGTTGGTTGCGAGCGCCGACGAGGAGATCGCCACCGGCAAACAAGAACTCATTTTCAGCGGCTTCGCTGCCGGGTTTGCGATCGTACTATCATTCATCGGATACTCTGTCGGGAAAACGTATTTTCCTCATAACAATTTTCTGAGTTCTATTCTGTATCCACTGGGATTCATGTACATCATCCTCGGTCGGTATCAGCTCTACACTGAAAACACCCTTCCGCCGGTCGTGTTGGTGTTGACCCGACTCGCCAGCGTACCGTTGTTGTTTCGTGTGTGGACAGTCGTACTGATCGGAAACGTTCTGGGGGCTGGTCTCGGAGCGTTCATCCTCGCCAACACACACGTCTTGTCCCCAGCAACGATGGAGGCGGGAACGACGTTCGCTAAACACGGGCTCGAAACCGGATGGTGGGACGTCTTTTTCAAATCACTGTTTGCCGGTTGGCTCGTTGCTGGAGTGGTGTGGCTCGGAAACGCCGCGCGCGATACGATCGCGCGCCTGTTGCTCATTTACATCGTCTTTTATACGATCGCCGTGGCTGATCTCTTTCACGTTATCACGGCCGTGTGTGACGTATTTTATTTCGTATTCGTCGGCGGAGGCGGGGTAAGAATCTTTTATGAGTTCTGGTTTCCAGTGTTACTCGGAAACACCGTTGGCGGTGTTTTCCTTGTTGGTCTGGTGAACTTCGCTCAGGTCGAACAGCATACCTACCCGGAGACCCGAGTACTCTCTTCGCGGGAGTTGTTGTTCAGTTGGAAAGGGGGACAAACAAACGAGCCATCCCGCTCGGCCGAAGAGGAGTCTAAGCCTATTTCCGAATAACTCGATACGCCACAGCTTCCACGGTACGAGACACTTACGGCGAAACGGCACTCAGATACCGGTAGAAACAGTGGGACCGCGTATCGACTGATTACCATCGAGCGTGCGACTGAAGCACACATCAATAGCCATCCGATCAAGCACCGTCGTCTGTTGTCAATAGTGAACAACCGGGCGGTCTAACCTGTGAGTACGACCTATTTTCGACGTGTATGCTCCGAGTATTCAAGTGCCTCGTACCCAAACGCGCATCTCGTGGTATGCAATGACTCCACAATGGGATGACGTAAGCTTCGTCCTTGCATCAACGTATCGCGTCGACGTGCTCAATCACCTCGCAGACGGATCAACAACGCCGTCGAAACTCTCTTCGGAATCGCAGCTTCCGATTTCCCACGTTTCACGGGCATTGCGTGAGCTTCGTGACCATTCACTCGTCGAACTGCTCGTTCCAGAGGACAGAAAAAAAGGACGCATCTACGGGATTACCGACCGAGGAGCCGATGTCTGGGAGACGATCCAGGCCCAAAACCTCGCGTGACCGCACCCCGTAGTCGTCTCTCGTGGTACTACTTCGTAATCCAGTGAACCACACCTGACGGAGACGAGGTGACAGAAACCGCTGTTTCTCGACCGGGGTTCAAACGGAACGTACCAGTTCAAAGCCCGATCAGCTCTTCAGCGAAGGAAGTGGTTGCGATCGGCACCCGAGAAGGTCCACACATCAGTGAGAGTGCGTGGCGTCAATACGACGTGGTTTTTTTGCTTCTTCCCGGAGTGTATACGGTATGGAACTGTGGGGTGGTGAGAGCTACTGGCTCGTCCGGTTCGTGTTCCAGCGAACACTCGCCATCATCTACGTCGTTGCGTTTCTCGTTGCGTTGAAGCAGTTTCGGCCTCTTGCGGGCGAAGAGGGGCTATTACCGATCAAGGAGTACGTCGAAAACGCGACGCTCTGGGAGCGGCCAAGTCTTTTCTATGTGATTCCAGACAATCGTGTTATCAGTGCTGTCGGCGCGCTCGGAGTCGGGCTTTCGGTTCTCGCTCTCCTCGGAGGACCATACTGGGTGCCCGAACCGTACTCTGTTCCCGCGTCGATGGTTCTCTGGGGCGTATTATGGGCACTGTATCTCTCTTTCGTCAACGCCGGTCAGCTTTTTTATGGCTATGGCTGGGAGACGATGCTCCTGGAAACCGGATTTTTGACGATTTTCCTCGGAGCCGGAACGACTAGACCACCAGTCGTAATCATTTGGTTGCTTATCTGGGTACTGTTTCGAAACATGTTCGGAGCAGGTCTCATTAAGATCCGTGGTGATGAGTGTTGGCGAGATCTGACCTGCCTCGATCACCATTATGAAACCCAGCCGATGCCGAATCCAGCGAGTTGGTTCGTCCACCACCTTCCTGACCGATTTCATCGCGCAGAGGTGCTCTGTAACCACATTGTCGAATTGGTGATTCCATTCATACTGTTTGCCCCACAGCCGTACAGATCGGTCGCGGGCGGGGCAACGATCCTGTTTCAGGTGTGGCTCATGTTCACCGGCAACTTCTCGTGGCTGAACGCTTTGTCGGCAGTCCAAGGAGTGGCAGCGTTCAGCGACAGCGTGCTCACAGCGATCCTCCCAATCGGGATTCCAAGACGTGCTCCGCCACCGTTCTTTCTCGAAGCGGGAGCGCTACTCGTAGCCGTGGTCGTCGTTGTCTTGAGTGTGCAGCCGGTCCGGAACATGCTCTCTTCGAAACAGGTGATGAACACCTCGTTCGATCCGCTTCACCTTGTCAACACGTACGGCGCGTTCGGTTCGATCACGAAAACCCGGTACCAACTCGTGATCGAAGGAACCAAAACACCGAATCCGGACGAAACGGACTGGACAGCCTACGAATTCAACGGACAGCCAGTCCGGACGGACCGGCGGCCACCCCAATGGGCACCGTACCACCTCCGGTTAGACTGGCAGCTGTGGTTCGCCGCGATGCGGTCCCGGCCTGGGCCACGCCAACGCTGGCTCCTCGTGTTCCTCAAGAGACTCCTCGAAAACGACGCCGCAACGCTCTCACTGTTGAAAGAGAACCCGTTTCCGGATGAACCACCGAAACAGGTGCGTATACTCCGGTATCGATACCGGTTCACGACACCCGAAGAACGCGCGGAAACCGGACAGTGGTGGCGGCGGGAACGCGTCGGATCGTACGTCACTCCCGTATCAGCGACAGAACTTACGATTTGATTGTCACGTTACGTCTCAAACAGGACCAATACCTACAAGAGGGACGAACTTCCACTAGCTTCTAAGGTGATATTTGAATGGGTAATCCGTTCGTTGAAGATCTAAATGACATATTTCGTGGCGCTCGCGTGCGAGTAACGACAGCGTCACACACGTACGAGGGGTGGGGGGGACGCTGGAACTACAATGATCAGGCGTTTCTCGTCTACGACGCCGAGCGGGAGGACGGAGAACACGTCGGTGCAGTCACGATTACTGATCCGGAAACTGTCGAGCGACTCGATTCGCTCCCGGCGATCACGGAAGTTCCGACCGACAGCGTTTCCCCGTCACCGTACAGCGTTCGTCGGACAGACGATCCGGATCACCAACAGTTCGTGAAGATTACCCGCGAACGAGGGCACCTCCTGACGTATCCGACCGTTCGGCCCGTCGGCGCGTCCGACCACGCGTATGAGATCGTCGCGGGCCACCGCCGGTTTCATGCAGCCCGAAAGGCGGGACTCGATACGATTGCGGTGCGAATCATGGAACTCGACGACTGGGAAGCTGCCACGAGGTTCGTTGACGAACACATCCCAGTCGAAGGGGGAGACGAACGAGACATGTACTCTCAACAGGAGATCGACCGGGCGATCGCGCGACTCCGTGAGGAGTGGTCGGATGATCGACTGCAGGAACTGACGCCACTAGCTCCGTATCTTCGAGAAATGCTGGCAGCCACCCGACGAGAGGCGATCCGACAAGGACACGTAACTAATGGGCGACCATGATCGAGTTGACACGTTCCGGATGCAGTCTCGATCACGAGACCGGAAATCGTGAGCACCTCACCGAGATTTCGATGTGTTGTCAACAGTCTCGATCAATTATAGTCCAAATTACACCATATTTCATCTATCAGAACATCCAAGACCGAGACACGACTCGCTACACACAAATAGTATGACAGAGCCAGACTCGTTTACGGTTACTCCACTCGGTGGCGCACAGGAAGTTGGCCGTTCGTGTTATCACGTCGCGCTCGGTGATCGAACGTTTCTCATCGATTGTGGACTTCGTCAGTCGACGCCGACCACGTTCCCCGACTTCGAGGCGCTTGCAGGCCCGATCGACGCCGTGTTTCTCACACACGCACACATCGACCACATCGGCGGATTGCCCGCCCTTGAACGCGAGGGGTATCTCGCTGACGATGCGCCGATCATCTGCACTCAGCCGACTGCCACGTTGGCAAACACCTTACTTTCGGACTCACTTGAAATCCACAAGGCGAACTGTGACCGAGACGGACGGACCCAACGATTCGGGGAGCAGGACCTCGAAGCCGTTTTGGATCGGTTCGACACCCGCAAGTACGGCACTGGAGTGTTCCACAGCGTCCAGTACCAGTTTGGCAGCGCTGGCCACCTACTCGGAAGCGCGTGGCTCGCGCTCGAACACGACCGCCGACGCGTGGTGTTTTCTGGCGATCTCGGCGGGCGGTCAGGCCACCTGAGAGAGATCGACACGCCACCGTCGGCCGACGTGTTGTTCCTCGAAAGCACCTACGGCGACCAAGACACCCATCCCTCGTTCAGCGGCGCGCAAACCACCCTGTGGGAGGAGATCTGTGCTGCGGTCAAGCGGGATCTACCGGTACTGTTGCCGACGTTCGCTACCGGGCGCGCCCAAGAGTTACTCCAACTGTTCACCCAACGAATCCGCTCCCAGCAGGCTCCCCCGGAGATACTCGACAAGATGGAGATCGTGTACGACGGCATGATCGAGGATTCGATGCAGATCTACCACGCCTTCGTGCGCAACGAGTGGTTGGCCGACAACGTCGTCACCTACAAGACCGATCACAACGACAGCAAACCGTTCCTGCCGGAACAGGCGTGGACGCCGTCTCAAGTCGCCGAACGCGAGCGGCTCATCACCGACGCCGCGAACGGGGAGACGGTACCGATCATCGTCGCGCCGTCAGGGATGTTCACTGGTGGCTGGTCGCCGTGGTATCTCTGGCAGCTTACCGAACACTGCGAGATGGCGCGCGTCTTCATCACGGGGTTTCAAGCCGCCTACACGCCCGGACGGGCGTTGCTCGAAGCCGACGAACCCACAGTAGAAGTCGAGATCACCGGACTCATGGAACCCGAGCAGGCCGACGACCGCATGAGCAACGGGTATGGAATTCACCGCAAATCGATCACCGTTCCCCGCAACTGGGTCGGTCGGATCGACGGCTTCAGCGCCCACGCTGCCCGACAAGGGCTGTTGCATTTCGCTCGGGAAGTCGATCCCGCGAGCATTCATCTCATCCACGGCGAACCGGAGACGATCAAATCCTTCCGGAACTATCTACAGGAGAACACCACCGCGATGGTGTCGGCAGCCACCAAAGGCGTCTCGGTTCCCATCGACTGGGCGACGACTAAAAGCGGTCTCACGTCGTCTGAGACGAACGGAGCGACCGAACCGCAGTCCTCGGGAGCAGCGGCTGACACTGCTGTCCAGAAGCTCCGCAGCTCGGAGGAACTCTCGCAGTTTACCGGCGAGAGCAATGCGTTCACCGACGAACAGGAAGCACGCATCCGCGAACTCGTCCGCGAGGAGCTCGTTCGACTCGCACTCGGAGGCACCGAATGAGAAGCGCGTCACTCGGTGTTTTCCTCGGACGAGCGTCCGAGAGAGTTCGACGACCGATACAGATTCACGGCCAGCCCCGCGATGAACGCGAGAAGTCCGGAAAGTGCGATCCACACGAGGTTGGGATGCTCGAATCCCAGATGCAGTATAGCAACCATGGTGTCGGTTATAGCGTAAACAGTTACATCCCAGTTTCGATGCCTACATTACTGACCGAGGGACCAGATGATCAATCGACGCCTATAAATGAAAATATGAATATATTTTTTAGAGTCGAGTCAGCATCCGGCACGGAGACGTGTCGATCCGCCCGGTTACACCACTGTTACTACCCGACACCAATGATAGCGAATTGATTTATCTCCGGCGGTAGTACAGATCGGTACGATGCAATCGACTTCGGAGCCGCGAGACAACGAGATTGAGCACGATGAGACGTTCGAACAAGCCATCACGGCGATGCGAACGCGCCGTTCGGAGCACAATTTCGCGTCGGACGCGGAACTCGACGACGCGACGCTCGAAGAGGTCATAACGGACGCGACGCTCGCGCCGTCTTCGTACAATCTTCAGCCGTGGGAGTTCGTCGCCGTCCAAGACGAGGAGCGCCTGGATACGGTCGTCGAACTGGCGTTCGGACAAGAACACATTCGAGACGCTGGGACGGCCGTGTTGGTCGCCGGACACACCACGCCGAAGACGGCCGATCGCGTGTTCGAGGAGTGGACCGACTCCGGACAGATGGACGCGGAGACGGCCGCCCAAACCAAGGAGCAGACCGTCGAGATGTACGCGGACGAACGGATGGGACGAGATTATGCGATCCGGAACGCTTCGCTCGCTGCGGAGAATCTTCTGTTGTCCGCCCACGCGCGCGGGCTCGCAGCAACGCCGATGATCGGCTTCGACGCCGAGGGAATCGCTGAATTCCTCGGATTGCCAGACGACACGGTTCCGGTTGTGTTGATCGCCCTCGGTCCGAGCGGCGGCGAGGAACCCGATCGGCTTCCCCGTCGCAGCGTCAACGAAGTGCTTCACAGAGAGGAGTACTGACGCCACTAGCGCGATCGATCGCTACCAGAACGTTTCTGTTCACCGACAGTATAGCGAACGACACCATCCGATTGGATACTATTCCTGTGCGTTAACCGTTCGTAATACCGCTATTTTAGTTAATCATATATTTATATAGATGCACTCTAAATCGGGTGCATGGCACGATATACCGGCCCACGGAGCAGTCCGATCAACCGACGACAGTTACTCCGAGGAATAGGAGTCGCAAGCGTGGTTGGACTTGCCGGCTGTCTCAATGGCGATAACAACGAGGACAACGGTGGAAACAACACCAACAAGCTGGAACAGTTAGAAGAGCCGAACGTCGACTTCGCCAATGCACAGACGGGCGGGACCCTGCGGATCGGGGCAACGACGAACGTCGAATCGTTCGACCCACCGTACAGCACTGACGCCCAGTCGACCCAAGCGCAGGATTTCATCTTCGAGCAACTCGTCACCGCCGACCGGAAAGGGAACCTCTACCCGTGGCTGGCGAAAAGCTACGAGCAACGAGAGATTCAGGAGATCGACCGGACCGCCTATACGGAGTATATGACATCGGTCGGCACTACTGATAAGGGCGCACCCGACACCGACGCGCAGATCATCGTCCAGCATCCGGAGGACGATCCGGCAAAGAGCGATGAGGTGCGAGTGCTCACGCCCAAAGAAGCCGCCGATGCTGTTGATGACGGTGTGTATGGGATGCAGTTCCGGTATCAGCTCCGGAAGGGTGTCAAATTCCACAACGGTGAGGAGTTGACCGCCGAGAACGTCGTCCGCACCGCTGAGCGCTACGAAAACTCCGATGTTTCTGCGCAAACGTTCGACTCGCTATTACACGCCCGCGCGGTCGATAAGTACACGGTCGATCTGTTCGCCCAAGTCCCCGACGCCGAAGCAGAACGCGAGCTGCCGGGATTGTACATCCACGCGACTGAGCAGGCCGGTCTCGACGACGGCGCGCTCGATCCGCGACAGGGCAACACACCGATCGGCACCGGGCCGTACACGCTTGATACCTTCGAGGACGGACAGTATTACGAGCTGTCGAAGTTCGGGAACTACTGGGTTGAGAACAAAGGCGTCGACTCGATCGACTGGTTCGACGGGCCATCAGCGTTCCCGGACGGACCGGTGATCGAGAAGCTCGCGGTCGAGATTATCCCGGACGCCGCCAGTCGCTCGGCCGCGCTCCAGAACGATGAGATCGACGTCACCTCCGGGCTGGCGTCGAACACGCTCGATGAGTTCCATAGCGACGACGGCTACCGCGTTGCCGCGGTCGAAGGCGGCTCGTATGACTACATCCAGTATCCGGTCAACACTGAGCCGTGGAACGACGAGCGGTTCCGGCGGGCCGTCAACCATCTCGTACCACGAGAGAGCATCGTGAACAACGTCTTGAACGGGTGGGGACGGCCAGCGTGGACATCGATCCCGAAGCTGGCTGAGAAAAACGGAACGGCTGATATTGACGCATTAGAGAAAGAAATCCGCCCGTCCAACGAGTACGACACGGAAAAGGCAGCCGAGCTGCTGGATGAGGTCGGCAACGAGCTTGACATCGAATATCCCATCGAGATCCAGATGGAAGTCAATGCGAACAACAAAGACCGGGTCAGTATGGTCGAGTTGATCGCTGAATCGATGGAGCAGACCGACTACTTCAAGGTGTCAATCGAATCCTACGAGTGGAACACCTACACCGCCCGAGTGATCAACCCCGACTATCAGAACAAGGGGCTGCTCCCTGCTATCGGGCTGTCAGGGACGTTCAATCCCGAGAGCTTCTGTGAAGCGCTACACCACAGCAACAACGTCGGCCAGTGCTGTAACCTGAACGGGATCAATGATCCCAAACTCGACCAGATGATAAACGACGCCCGGTATGATCCCACGGTCGTGAAAGACCCCTCGGTGCGGGCCAAGCGCTACGATGAAATTTGGAAATATCTCGCGAAGAAACGTTACAGTTCAATTACCCACTTCAGCACCACGTCCGCTGTGATGAGGACGAACGTCACCGGATTCAAAGCGAATCCATTCACCGAGTTCCTCTACTCGTTCGCGCTGTACGCCCCCGAGGAATCACAGGCGATCTGGTTGGAGAAATCGGACTGATTATTCCGTATCATCGCAGATCAAACCACTACGTTTACAATGATCGACAAAACACACAGATGGGTGATACGGTAGCATGAGTCTCCGACGGTTCATACTGCATCGGATTCTCTCGATCGTCCCGATCCTGTTCGGCGTCTCGGTGATCACGTTCGGACTGTTCCATCTCACGCCGGGCGATCCCATCAGCCAGATGGTCGCGCTGAATCCGGATATCACAGCGGCCGAAGAGGCCCGGATACGGGCACAGTACGGACTTGACGGCCCGGTGTACCAGCAGTACATGACGTGGATGGGCAACGTCCTGACTGGCGACTTCGGGACAGTCATCAAGAACAACCGCGAGGTTTCGGCGGTTGTCATGGCTCGGTTGCCAGAAACAATCGCGCTCGGCCTGTTCGGCTGGGCGTTCGGTCTCATTATCGCCATTCCGACGGGGATCTACGCGGCGGTGAACAAAGGCAAGCTTGGCGACACAGCGAGTCGATTCGTCGCGCTGTCAGGCATCTCGATCCCGAACTTCTGGTTGGGATTGATGCTCATCCTGATCGGCGCGCTCTGGTTGGACCTCTGGCCGGTGCTCGCGCCCTCGCGGCTCCCGTTGTGGCATCCGAAGATGCTGTGGTACCTCATTCTCCCTGGATTGACGATCGGCACCGCGTCGGCGGCGTCGATCATGCGCGTCATGCGCACCTCGATGGCAGAAGAGATGAACAAGGAGTACGTGACCGCCGCACGGGCGAAGGGGCTCCCCGAACGGCAGGTGGTGCTCAAACACGTCCTACGGAATTCGTTGATCTCGGTCGTCACGCTCGCAGCGACCCTCACAGCGAGTATCGTCGCCGGTTCGGTCGTCGTCGAAGTCGTGTTCAACTGGCCGGGACTAGGCAAGGAATTCATCGACGCGATCAACGCCCGAGAGATCAACCTCTTGATGGCGATCACCTTGTTCACCGGCGTGTTCATCATTCTGGCGAATCTGCTCGCAGACATCCTCTATGCGGCGTTGGATCCACGAATTAGATACGAGTAACACATGTCTACAAAACGAGGCCGAATTCGGATTTCGGGATTCGACGCGGATCAGGTCGAATCACGCGATCCGTTATCAGACTGGACAGCGGACAGCGAGGTAACGACAGAGAGCCGATGGCGTCGCGGTTGGAAGCGGTTCAAGCGCAACCGCTCAGCGATGGTCGGGGTCGCGGTCGTGGCGGTGTTATCAATCGCCGCCCTGCTCGCCCGACCGATCACCGTGGCGGGGGTCCCGATTCAGCCGATCGCGTTAGCGCCGTACGAACCATCGACGATCCTCTATTTACAGGACCCTACCGTCGAGGTGTACGATCCGCCGTCGCTGTCTCATCCCATGGGAATCGACGACTCGGGACGAGATCTGTTTTCACGGATCCTGTACGGCGGCCGGTACAGCATCTCGATCGGGTTCGTCGTTGTCGTACTCACAGCGGGTTTCGGAACCATCTACGGCGCTGTTTCAGGGTACTATGGTGGTTGGGTTGATGAGATCATGATGCGGATCGTAGATACGATCTACGCGTTTCCGGGACTGGTGTTGGCACTAATCATCGTCACGATCCTCGGCGGGGGGTACTGGCAGCTCGTGCTCGCGTTCACCGTGTTCGGGTGGGCGAGCTACGGCCGCCTCGTCCGGGGTGAAGTGCTGTCGATCAAGGAAAACGAGTACGTGATGGCAGCGAAAGCCCTTGGTGCACGGGATCGGTGGGTGATCTTGCGACACATCATTCCGAACGCGATCCCACCACTGCTCGTGGTCGCCTCACTCAACATCGGGACCGTCGTGATCGGCGTTGCGGCACTCGGCTTTCTTGGGCTTGGTATGCCGCCCGGCACCGCCGAGTGGGGAACGATGCTGGATGCGACCCGCGAGACGCTCATCCAAGGACCGGACGGACAGATCCCATGGTGGGCAACGGTGTATCCGGGAATGGCGATCTTCCTGTTCGTGATGGCGATGAACATGATCGGTGACGGCATCAACGACGCGCTTGATGCCCAAGCAGCGACGATGGACGACCAAGGTGGTGCCTGATGGCGCTACTCGAAGTCGAGGATCTGACTGTCGAGTTCTACACCCAGGAGGGCGTCGTCACCGCTGTCGACGGGTTGAGCTACTCCATCGAGCGTGGAGAAATGTTCGGCGTCGTCGGTGAAAGCGGGGCGGGAAAGAGCGTGACTGCCCTCTCATTGATGCGACTCATCGAGCGTCCGGGACGGATCACGAGCGGCGAAATCCGGTTTAAGGATCAGAACATTCTCGAAATGACCGAGTCAGGGGTCCGTTCGATCCGTGGCAGCGAGATTGCGATGGTGTTTCAAGACGCCCAGACCGCACTCAACCCGGTGTACACCGTGGGTGAACAGATCTCGGAAGCGATCCGTCACCACCTTGATTACGACGACCACGCGGCAAAAGAGCGAGCGATCCAACTGCTCGATACGGTGAATATCCCGGACGCGGAGTCGCGGTACTCTGATTATCCGCACGAGTTTTCCGGTGGGATGCAACAGCGGGCCGTGATCGCTATGGCGCTTTCGTGCGATCCGGAGCTGCTCATCTGCGACGAGCCAACGACCGCGCTTGACGTGACCATCGAAGCTCAGATCTTAGCCGAGATCGAGGAACTGGCCGAGGAGTTCGACACCGCGGTTCAGTTGATCACCCACGACTTGGGCGTTATCGCAGAGATCTGTGATCGAGTAATGGTGATGTACGCGGGCAAACCCGTGGAAAAAGCCCCCGTCGAGGAGCTGTACTACGATCCGAAACACCCCTACACGGTCGGACTGATGAGTTCGATCCCACGCGTCGGTGATAACCGTGATCGCCTCCAGACGATTCCTGGAACCATGCCGGATCTCGTGGAACTCCCGCCGGGCTGTAGCTTCCATCCACGGTGTCCGTTCGCTGAAGAGAGCTGCTCGCGCACAGAACCCTCGCTGACCAACGTCGAAACCGGACAGGCAGACCACGGTGATCATCTCGCGGCCTGTCTCGAATACACCGGTGGTCTCACAGGAGAATTAGATTACGAAGTCGTTGTTGAACAGACGGATGCGGTAGAAAAACCCAACCAGCTCGGAGATGATCAGAATGTCTGATACATCAGACCCGATCCTGCGGATCGAGGGACTGAAGAAGTATTACGATACATCGAGCGGCTTCGTTGACAGCTTGCTCGGGCGGGGCCAGACGGTGAAAGCGGTTGACGACGTTGCTCTCAAGCTGCACGAAGGCGAGACGCTTGGGGTCGTGGGCGAAAGCGGGTGTGGCAAAACGACTCTCGGTCGATCGATCCTTCGGTTGATAGAGCCGACCGACGGAAACGTGTACTACCGTGGCGAGGAGTTGACGGACGTTTCGAGCACGCGGCTCCGGCGTCTTAAAACGGATCTGCAGTACATCTTTCAAGATCCGTTCGCCAGCTTGGATCCCCGGATGACAGTGGGCGACATCATCGGTGAACCGCTCGATGTCCACGGAATTGCGACGGGAGAAGAGCGCATCGATCGGATCGGCGAACTGCTCGAAACCGTCGGGTTGAGCGCGAACTACACCCGGCGCTACCCACACGAATTCTCGGGGGGGCAGCGCCAGCGCATCGGGATCGCCCGCGCGCTGGCCGTCGATCCAGAGATCATCGTCTGTGACGAGCCGGTGAGCGCGCTTGACGTGAGTGTACAAGCCCAGATCCTTAATCTATTAGACGACCTTCAAGAAGAATTCGGACTGTCGTACATCTTCATCGCGCACGATCTGAGTGTCGTGGAGCACATTTCTGATCGGGTCGCCGTGATGTATCTCGGGGAGATCGCAGAAGTCGGACCGACCGAAGCGGTGTTCTCACCACCCCACCACCCCTACACAGAGGCCCTGTTGTCAGCGATCCCCGAACCCGATCCACTGTGGGAAGGCGATCGGATCACCCTCTCGGGTACCGTGCCATCACCGATCGATCCGCCGTCTGGCTGCCGGTTTCACACGCGGTGCCCACGGATCATACAACCGGACGAGTTCGATCTCACGCAAACTGAGTGGCGCTCGATCGTAGATCTCAAACTGCACGCGAGCGACGCGAAGAGCGTCAAATCACTCACCACTACGGAAGAGGGGTCGGTGGATATTGACCTCTCGGCTGTGTCGAACGACCAACTTGACAGGCTGGTCCGTGCGGAGTTCTCGCTGCCCGGTGAGCTGAGCGATCCCGAGGCAGAAACAATTCTCTCGGCAGCGATCGATCGTCTTCATGCAGGCGAGATCGCGGCCGCAACCGATCGGCTCGGGGCGTTCGTCTCTCCGTGTGAACGCCACTCACCGGAACAGTATCGATCCGACGATACGCACCGAATCGCCTGCTTGCTGTACGAACAGGGGTTCGATAGCAGTGGTGACTCAGCCGGTGGGACCGACGCCGTCGTCGAGAACTAACCGCTCCGAACGTTTTAGTCGACATAACGCTTGGAAAGGGTATGCGTCGGATCTACGAGTCCGAGGCCCTCCACCGGGACGACGAAGAGCAGTTCACTCCGAACCAGCGACGCTCCGAGACGCCGTTTCAAGCGATGCCGTCGGTGAACACCACGGCGCTGAGCCGACGGTTGCTTCCCAACTGGCTCCGCAATCGAGCCGTCTCGGTATCGGTGTCGACACCCCGCGAAGAGTTCCCGCTGGGGACGACGATCCCGTTTCGGGTCACGATGGCCAACGCGCTGCCGGTTCCGGTCACATTCCGAACGCGCTCACCGATCCTGTGGACGTGGGACATCGATGGCGAAACCAAAGCAACACGCACACAGATTCGGGAGCCACCCGACGAACCGGGAGAGTTTCGGTTCGAGCGTGGCGAACGCAAACGGTTCAAACGACGGTGGAAACAACTGTTTCGTGTCTCGGCGTCAGAATGGACGCCCGCTGAGCCGGGCGAGTACACGATCGGCGCGGGACTCAACGTCGATAATGCTGTCCAACGGGGATTGTACGACCAAACGACGGTTCGCGTCTCGGACGCGTGATCAACCTTCCGAATAGAGATCCGCGATTCGTTCCTCGTAGCGCTGTACGATCGCGCGGCGTTTTTTCTTCAGCGAGGGCGTGAGCAAACCGTTTTGCGGTGTCCATCGTTCAGGGACGAGTTCGAACAGTTTGATCTGCTCTTCGGACTGGAACCGGCGATTGACCGCGTTCACTTCTTCGACGATCCACCGTTGGACCCGTTTATCGTGACACAGTCGCTCCCGACGGCTGGGAAGTCGGATTCCTTCTCGATCAGCCCATCGACGGATTTCCTCGAAGTTCGGAACGATGAGTGCGCTGATGAACTTCTCGTTGTCGCCAATGATCATGATCTGTTCGACGCGGTCACTAGTTGCAAAGGCGTTTTCGATTGGTTCGGGAGCGACGTTCTTGCCCGTCGAAAGAACGAGTAGCTGTTTGAGTCGGTCGTGGAAGATGAGATATCCGTCGTCGGTCAGCTCCACGATGTCGCCAGTCCGAAACCAGCCGTCCTCGGTGAAGGCGGTTTCAGTGGCATGAGGATCTTGCCAGTAGCCGCCCGTGACGTTTGCGCCACGAACGAGAAGTTCACCGATCTCGCTCGTGGAGTGCTGTTTCCGGCTCTCATCGATCTGTGAATCATCGAGAGACACCTCCACGCCAGGGAGTGGCGGTCCGAGCGTGCCCGGTCTGGGCTCCTCGATCGGATTGACGCTCACGACGGGAGCGGCCTCCGTGAGACCGTACCCTTCATAAATCGTTAATCCCATCCCGTCGAACAGTTGAGAGAGTTCCATCGAGAGACTCCCACCGCCACTGATGAATCCGTCGACGCCACCACCGAGCTCCTCCCGGACGGTGCTGTACACCAATCGGTCAGCGAGCGCGTGTTTGAGTCGGTGGAGGATGCTATACTCCGAGCGCTGTGAATGCTCCCTAGCGACGCCGAGCGCCCAATCGAAGATGTGCTCTTTGAGTCGCGATCCCTGTGCCTGTTCCTGCATGGAATCGTAAATGCGTTCATACACCCGAGGAACGCTCGTCAGCCCGTCCGGACGGATCTTCCTGATGTCTTCTGCTACTGTTTCCGGCGACTCAGCGTAGGCGACTGTCCCTCCCGATGCGAACATGGTGAAATGTCCCACAGTCCGTTCGAACACGTGGGCGAGTGGGAGAAACGAGAGAGACGTTGTGTCCTCGTCGAAGACGAACATATCATCGGGCTTGTCCGGTCGCGGCCCACCTCGCTTTCGAATCCCGCTGACGTTGGCTTGGAGGTTCTGATGTGTGAGTTTGACGCCCTTGGGCTGTCCAGTCGTTCCCGACGTGTAAATGATGGTCGCTAAATCGTCCGTCGACTGGGAGCTGAGCCACGTTTCGGGCTGGGACGGCTGTGAATTCTGTTCTCCACGGCGATACAACGCTCCGAGCGTGAGGATGTCCTCACGGGTCTCCGCCAGAGAGGAGTCGTCCATGACGATGAGAAACCGAAGATCGAGATCGCCTTCGACCGTGAGAACACGCTCCAACAGCTCTTCGTTTTCCACGATCAGACCGACCGCGCCGGAATCGGAAAGAAGATACTGCATCTGTTTTGTCGATGACTCGGTGTAGACGGTTGTCACGACTGCACCAGCCATCAACAGTGCAAAATCAACCTGTGCCCACTCCATACGCGTATCAGAGAAAACGGCAACCCGTTCACCCGGTTCGATACCAAGTGTGCGAATCCCGGCTGCGAGCGTGTGGACGATCTGTTGCATCTCGTCGTAAGTCAACTGTGCGTATTGCCCGGCTTCCGAGGCGTCGATCACACCCGCTGAAACGAGCGACCGATCGTATATTCCCCCTTTGTACCGCTGTGCGGGCTGGTCGCGGTTGGCGCTGGCACTCCTCTCGAACGACTGGCCCATTGTCGCTGCTTCGATAACCGCATCATCATACTCTTGTTCGGATTCCCACCACTCAGCACTCGGTTCTGCTCGACCGCTCATTCTTGATAACGTGTATCCCCCACCAGATAACCGTTTAGTCTATAAGGACATATTACTGTTAGATAATTTTAAGAATGAAGCTCGCAACCGTCGAGCGTGCGCTCTGTTCCTTGAATCGAATCGATTATCACGGCACCGCTTGGGCGTTCCACCACCCAGTAGAGTTTGTAGGCGTCAACCACGCGGGTAATCTCGGTCTCGGGGACATCAGCGAGCACTGAGGTCCGAAGCGTCCACTTAAACGCCTGACTGCGGGCCTTCTCGTCGGCTTGTCGTTGGTCAAGCTCGCTGGGCAGAACGATCACGTCCGAAACCGTTTGACCGCCAGTTTCAGGGATCATGTCGGCTCTCACTGCGAGTCGCCGGGAGCAGTCCACGCTGACGACGTGATCATCCGTATACGACGACATGAAGGGCCGATCGACATCGGTTTCGGTTTCGTACACACGGTGTGGATACGCGACCGCGATGACTCGGCCCGTGGACTCGTTCGTGACCATCTCTCGCGTGATTGCAGGCGGAAACACCGAGAGATCGGCGTGTTCGTGGTGTTCTCCGGTAACCGCTGGCTGTCCCGCGTCGACGGTCGTATTCTCCGCTGCGACGGCGGCAACGTGATTACGGACGTTATCAGCCTCGGTTATGACCTTCGGGTCGCTGGCCGTACTGGCGGCGACTGCGCCACCATCAGTAGCATACTCGGGGGAATCGTCTTCTGAAAGTACGGCGGACAGTGGCTTATCGAACGTTGCGAACCGTTCGTCGACGCCATCCGGCGGGGACGTAAACAGCGAAACGATCACGAGCGTGAGCACTGAGAGGACGAACGCCGGGAACAGTCCGTACACCGTAACGAGACCGTACCAGAATCCGGCTGACTCGGCGGGCATCAGTCCGACTGCTTCCAAAACGGTCGGGAGTTGGGTCCACAGGATCATCGTGACCGTTCCGACGATCATGCTGGCGATCGATCCCTCAGCTGTGACGCGTTTCCACCAGAGCGTGGCGATGATCGTCGGGCCGATCGCCGCGCCTAGGCCGCCCCACGCGTAGTCGAGCACGAGTGTGTAGATTGGCGTGTTTCTAGCGAGGACTGCGAACGCCACGGACGCCACGCCCAAGCCAAGTGTCACATATCGGGAGTACCGAACGAGTTGTGCCTGTGTCGCGTCCCGATCGAAAAAGCCGTGGTAAACGTCCTCCACAACGGCACTGGTAGCGACAAGCAGCTGTGAATCCGCACTCGACATCATCGCTGCGAGCGCAGCCGCAAGCACGATTCCAGCGAGCACATCCGGCAGTAGATTGAGGGTCAACATTGGCATCACGGCGTCACCGTTCTCGATAGTCCCTCCGCCGAACACGGCGAGAGCGTACAGGCCGACGAACGCCGCACCGATGTACGCGACGAACATGAACAGTTGTGCGACGAGCGCTGCCAGGCGAACGTTTTTCACTCGATCGATACCCATAAAGCGCACCATGATGTGGGGGTTGCCGGGGACCCCCAGTCCGATGGCGGCGTAGCTGATGATTCCGAACGCGGCCGCCCATCCGGTCGCCCCGGCCGTAATGCTCGTGAGACTGCTCCCGTTTTGAGCCAGCGCCTCGAACGGGAGACCGATGTCAATGAACGCGATGATCGGCAGCACGATGAACGCCATGAGGATTATCGTCCCTTGGAAGTAATCGGACCACGCGACAGCGAAATAGCCACCGAGGAACGTGTAACCGATGACGATGACCCCGCCGACGACGATACCAACCAGCGGCTCGATGCCTGTCAGTATCTGTAGCAACGTCCCCGCCGCGACGATTTGTGCACCGACGTAGCCACCTTCAAACAGCATGAGCACCACTGCGGAAACACCTTTGACACGGCCGGTGTCGTCACCGAGTCGGTGAGCGAAGAACGTCGGCAGCGTTACTGAGCGGACCAACTCCGTGTACTTCCGGAGCCGTTTCGCGATCGCTGCCCACGAGAACAGATCTGCCGGAATCATCCCGAGCCCGTTCAAAAAAGCCATGATACCGGTTCCGTAGGCGTCTGCGGGGACACCGAGCGTGAGCCAACCGCTCATCTCCGAAGCACGCTCGGAAAAACCCGTCACAACGGGACCGATCTGGCGACCGCCGATAACGTAGTCCCCGACAGAATCCATGAACCGCGAGGTGTACAGTCCGATCCCGATAAGCACCAGCAGATACACGGCAAACGTTCCGAGTACCCAGACGCTCGCAGAACCAGCGATAGCGTCACTCGCCATGTCTTTCCTCCGTGTAGCGCTTTCGAAGCCGTTGCTCGCGTTTGCCTTCCCAGACGTAGTATACGATCAACATACCGAAAAACACAACGTACGGCCCGACCATACCGATCCAGTCGATAGTATTTATGGGCGCCATTACAAACACAACAACTCATACATACGTTTCTACCTTCTGGTTAATGTTTTAAAACCTACCATTCCGTCCGGGTCGATCATGGGTCTGTAGTGCGAGTGGCATAGGTTGGCCTTCCGTTCGTACTCGAACCGCTAGCAACGTCCAGAAAAGCTGTGGGTGGATCGAATACGATTCACAGCGTACGACCGTTCCGCTGTTGGGCACTGTCGGATCTATTCACAACGTTGTGTCTCTGGTCGGTGTGGCGCTGTGTGCAGGTAGACTGCGCTCGCGCACTACGACATTATACATTGCCGCACATAGACACTACAGGCGTTTATATTGATATATACATGAATTAGAACAGTTTAAGAATTACTGGGGTGTGGGTCGAACGTGTGGATCCGACATCGACTCAGAGCGCGTCCGATAACGTAGCAGGAACACAACCCGTTACAACTGGGAACAAGACAGGCACTACGACGGAATCAATGCACCGAGAGTACATTCTGGGCGTGAACATCGTTACCCAGAGAAACAAAGACCGTGTTCGGTTTCGATTCGAAGCGCCGAATCACAGGGGCGCCGTCTTTCGAGCGGCGGAGTCTGCAGAACTGTACGCTGACGTTTATTTCGATGTCAATGGTTTTGAGGAAGAAGGGACGGGAGAACGAGGCGTTCCACCAGTGATCATACAGGCCGGACGAGACACGCTGGCCACGTACCTTCTCACCCAACCACACACAGACATCAACTGGGTTGCGTCGTTCTACGGAAAAACGCCCCCAGCAATCGAACAGTACGTTGCAGCGGTCAGAACACGCGCCGAAGAGATCCGTGAGGGCGCAAAAGAGCGAGAGAGATCACAGCAAGTGATCAGTGACGGCTGACGATCCGGCATGGACCCGTTCCGATCGGTATATATCCCTTGGGAGTGATCGTTTCCCGACTGTACATCCGCGTATCGATATTATAAACGTACAACAGAAGACATTGTCATCGTTCGGTTGCATGGTCGAGTTCACTCGACGGCAACTGATGGCAACGTCTATGGCAGCCGCGCTTGGAGCGAGCGTCTCCGGTGTCGGGACTGCTGTAGCCACCGATACGAATACCCGGCGGGCTCCGTCTGTCCGGGGAGAACTCAAGCGGTTTTCGTCGACTGCTCTCGGTGCTGAAGTCACTGGTCCGTTCGTATTCAAGGACGGAACGCTCCTGTACAGCCTCCAGCATCCGAGCGGAGACAACCCCGAGCCATACAACAGATCAGGGATCGGGTACTTCTCCGGGTTCCGGTTCTCAATGGACGGCAGCAACGATGATTTCACCGAACTTTCGACGCCCCAAACGAACGAACAACAGGGGAGGATCCGTAGTGCGGGCGGAGAGTACGAATTCTTGGCACACGGGGGCGAGACGATTTCTGACACCGAACGACTCGGTGTGACTCAAACACCAGACGGAACGGACATCACGCGAGAGAATTTTTCCGGAACGATGTATGGCGATCCGGCTGCAAACCCCGACTGTAACCAGTTCATCCCGACGAATCCAGATGGGACTACTGGCTATCTGTTTACGAACTGGGAGAACAGTCCCGGAAACGTGTCACGCATCCCGATTAGTCAAGGTGAGAACGGAGGATGGAACGTCGACCTCGATGGGGCCATCAATTTAGCTGACACAAAGCCGTTCCGTGGGATCGATGGGACACGGATCAACTGTTATGGCGATCGCACTCCGTGGAACACGATGATCTCCGCGGAGGAAAACTACGCCCACCCCCGCGTTTCTGGGCCAACAACTGTCGGAGAGATCGTCGCAAACGGAACCGGTGAAGGATATATTGGTGCGTGTCAATTTTGGAATCGACCCGCACCCTCCGAGATCCAATCTGCGATCGAGGAATACTACGACGACGCGTGGACAGTACAAGGGTGGTGGGCACTATCAGGGATCGAATTTCTGGCGTACTATCTCGGCGCGCAGCCGACTGAATCCGCTGCCCCGATCAGCGGTCCGTATCCGAACCCGTACCGCTATGGCTACTTCCTCGACATCCGAGAGCCGACAGCCGATCCCCCACAACCGGTCAAATACTACGTAATGGGTCGGGCTTCGTGGGAAGCCCCCGACATTCAGAATGATCTGCGAACAGTGTACGGCTGCTCTGATGGCAGCAATAAGGGGATCTACAAGTTCGTGGCGGATCGGCCGATTCCCAGCTACCACGATCCGATGGACATCGCGGGCACCCTGTACGCTCCGAAGGTGACTAACGAGGCGGCTGCAAAACACCACTCCCCTGCTGACGTTCCGTTAGAGATCGAGTGGCTTGAGCTGGGGTACGCTACGAATAGGGAGGTCGAAGCTTGGATTGCTGAGTACGATGAGATTACTCAAGTCGACTATCTTGCTACCCATACCGAGGAGTGGACAGCAGAGGATCCAGTCACCGACGCGGTGCTCGAAGAAGCCGATCGGGAAGTGGTAGAAAATGGGAATCAAAATTATATTACTAACGAAGAGATCGTCGAATGGGCAGAGCAGTACGACGACGGAGATGTGGATGCAAAGCTCCGGAAAGTACCATTTTTGGAGACGCGTGCGGCTGCCAAGGAGGTCGGGGCGACGATCGAGTTCAACAAAGCCGAGGGCGTCGACAGTCACGACGGCGCGAGACCCGGTGATCCCGTTTATTTCGCTATTTCTGCGCTCAGCGATGGGATGTCCGAGGACGGCGATCTCCAGTTTGAGCGGGTCGATGGGGGTGTTGTCTACCGAGCTACCCTTCAGCACGATTACGACGTGTCGACGCTCGAACCCGTCATCGTCGGACCGGACGCTGGCGATCCTGCCGACAGTGCCGATGACGCATTGGTCAATGTAGATAACGTCTACGTAATGGACGACGGACGAGTCCTCTGTTGTGAAGACGCGGATCAATTCGGGCGTTCGTATAGTAACGACTGTCTCTACGTCTACCAACCCGAAGATGCGGATCAAGACCACAGTCACAATGAGGGCAGAAGTGACACGCCCACTACCACGCCGGAGTGGGAACACGCGGAAGGCTATCGCTAAGTATCAGTGACCGGTCTTTTCCACGTGGTACCAGTCATCAACACCGCCGATCACGTACTCAGTGATCGCTTTCGTTGCGACGAGACCGTACAGGGGGAAGATGACCGGCGTTACGATCCATTCCCAACCGATCCGATCGACTTTCCCGTGAACGTAATCGATACACCGAATGAGAACAGAGATCGTGATCACCGTGAGAAACGGACCGAACGAGATCATCGTGTCACTGAACAGAACGACGACTACGAACTTTGCTGTGAGAGAGAGAAGCAGCAGGTTGCCGAAAACCGAACTCATACAAATACCCATACTCAGTACACCACGGAGGGTACGCGGCGGAAACCGTTCACGGAGCAGTAGGTGAAACACCTGTGCGTATCCACTCATCCAGCGCTTTCTCTGGCCCCACCAGTCGTGTACCGTGTGTGCCGCTTCGATCGTAGAAGAGTAATACAGCTGTTCATGAACGTCAAACCCGTGTTTGTAACACCGGTACGCAAAGTCATAATCTTCGGTGAGCATCGTCGGGTTGTATCCACCGACGGTTTCGAAGGTCTCTCGACGCATGACAACGGCCCGACTGGCCGCAAGGCGGAATCCGATGAAGATCGAGAGTAAACGGCTGGTAACGTAGTTCAATAGGACGGATTCGTAGTAAGCGATCGCTTCGATGAGACCACTCGCACGGGGGACAGTGCGACCCTGGACGATATCACACTCGGAAAGTTCAGTCACTGCACTCGATAGAAATTGAGGATGAATCGATTCATCGGCGTCGAAAACGGCGATATACTCGGACACTGTCTGTTCGACAGCGTAGTTGATGGCTCCGGCCTTCGATCCTGAATAGCGCGTGTTGATGAGATATTCGACGGATTCATGATCAGCCGAAAGGGTAGTGGCACGATCGATACTCGGCTGATCGTCAGGCTCACAGACGATACACACGGTGACGGGGACCGTCGACTCAAGGAGGCTCGTGACGCTCAGGTCAAGCACGTCAGCATCCTTATAAACAGGAACGATAGCCGTCATCGATCCCGCAGCCAGTTCGGATGCTTCGCTTGAATCGATGCGATGGATGAAAAGCTGTACAATGAATACCAATGCAGACAACGACACCATTCCGGTGAATGAGACTGCTGCGATACTAGCCTGTAACGTCACGATGATGAGGCTGATAACGATCAAATCGAGATGGATAGTTATGATCGATAAGCCCCTGAATAGTTCAAAGGTAAATATAATACCAGAAAGGGAGAAAAAGAACATGCGACTGAACCAGCGACGGAGGAATGGTCGGACCAACCAGTGTTCAGTATTCATATTAACATCACTAATTAATTGATTTTATCTCTTATCGATGATTGAGGGCTATACGACAGCGGAACCGTCGGGAGGGACTGGGCAGAGTCAATGCGCAACCGAGTCGGCCGCTGGAGGGGAATTACTCTGAGACCAGTGTCGGAAGAGCGAGGAAAGTCTCCATTCATGGTACCATCACCAAGGAATACATTCGACGTAAATGAAGGAAACACAACCCACCCACACAAAGGTTTCGATACAGATACGTATTTGTTATAGAGTACGTTTCGGATTCGGCGCTAAAGGAGAGTTCAGGATTACTTCAGTTTTTCGAGTTGGCTATCGCGGAGGACGGATTTCAGAACGATATCCGTATCCTGAACGAGGCGATGCTCGAGATAGCTGCCTTGTCCTCGTCCGCCACCTGTTCGGGTCGATTCAACGACACCGAGAAACGCCTGCTCTTTGAGGAGTTCGTACACACGATGCTCGCTGAGCGTTTTCGTGCCGAGAGTGTCAGCGATCTCCGTGTAGTGATCGTAGATGTGGCTCGTCGAAAACTCGTCGTCTTTGTTATTCTCGGTAAGGAGCGCCAGTGCGTACAGGATGAATTTCACTTGCGTCGTCGATCCTCGAAGCAACTCTTCGAAGCGGTCGATCTCTGCCCATTCTTGAGCGTCTCTCACGTGTTCTTCACGGATCTTGTCTGCGTTCTGCCGTTCGGCTAGTTCTCCAGCATGGCGCAAAATTTCGATCGCCTTCCGAGCGTCGCCGTGTTCTTGGGCTGCGAACGCGGCGGTGAGCGGGATCACATCGTCGGTGATGACGCTATCATGAAAAGCGTCACGACGATGGTTCATGATTTCACGGAGCTGGTTTGCGTCGTAGGGTTGGAAAACGAATTCCTCCTCGCGGAGACTACTTTTGACGCGTTCATTCAGCTCGTTGTGGTATTCGATTTTGTTGCTGATCGCAATGATCCCGAGATGGCAGTCCGCTTTTCCGGATTCACGGGCGCGGGAGAGTTGCATTAGTACGTCATCGTTTTCGAGACGGTCGACCTCGTCAAGGATGATCACGACCGCATTGTATCGCTGATCGAGTATATCCCACAGATAGTCGTAATACTCTCCACTTCCGATGCCAGATCGAGGAATATCGAACCCAGTTATGTCCGGATCGTTCACCGCACGGGTGATCGAGCGAGCGACGCGGGTTTGGGTGTTATGCTGAGCACAATCAACGTACACCATCCCGACAGACGCTCCTTGGGCTTCTGCAGCACGCTTTGCTCGTTCGGTAACATGGCGGGCGACTAGGGATTTCCCGGTCCCAGTTTTCCCGTAGATCATGACGTTGTTCGGTGGCTGATCCTGAACGATAGGCCGGAGTTCAGCAGCGACCGCTTCGATCTCGTCATCCCGACCAACGATACGAGCACTCTCTGGCACGTGGCCGACCTTAAGAAGTTCCTTTCGATTAAAGATATGAGTGTGAGAGGGATCACCGTCGAAATTGAACAGGGGATCTTTAGACGGGTCTTCAAACCGGTCGTCGAAGTCGGAAAGTCGAGGAGGATCGTCGACCATGTATATCCAATGCAGTGGAGGGAGTTTACTTAGGTTTATCCCTCCCCAGAAAGAGTGTATCTCTCCGGTTCACGCTGACGTAACAACGTCGTACGAGCCGTATCACATCTGTGACTGATGAACCGAGAACAGAATGTATCGCGTGTCCCCATCGGATCACTCCTATGGCAGCTCGTTACTCGTAGAGAGACCCACCCCCGATCAAGAGTGTATCGTCGTTTGGTCTACCTCACCAACCCCCCCACCCCTGATCAAGAGTGTAAGTGTTCATAGGGGGGGTGGCTCCAGTTGAGAACGGGGACGTGGTTCTCGAAACTGCTATAGAACTCGGTTAGAAGTGATATAATAGTAGAAATAGATATTTACTGGACGGTAGCGTTTCGATAGGAACGAGAACGGATCAACCGTTCTCTTCTTTCACGGTTTACTTAATGGACTGTTCTCGTTTACTGTTTATAAATATTTTGTTCTACTGCTGTTACTTGCTGCTGTTACATACTAGACGTTCGTCTAGATGTTGTTTCACTATGCTAGTTTGCTAGCTGTTCTAGCTAGCTGTTCCACTATCTAATGATTATTAACTTAATAGTTACTAATTATATAATAATTAATTATTAATTATTATAATTAATACATAGCTAATAATGTAGATGTGAGTGTTAGACTATTGGTTATGAATAGATACTTCATTAGAACAACAATTAACTAGTGTACGGATTTTTTATGCTGTATATAATGTAGTATATAGTTTTGTGCTGTGTATAACGTTGTATGTGAATATGGGTATGTGGATATAGGTATATGGATATAAATTATTTTCTAATTTTCGGTGGAGTGTTAACTGTATTTGGCGATATTCATGGTATGTCTGCTTCAGCGTAGTCAGTAGTGGCTCAATCGGTAGTCGGTCAACGTCATCTACAGTTCGCTCGGAACCTCACGCCTTCCTCTCTGGTTTACACTCTTGGCGAGGGGTGGGTGGGTGAAGCCTCCGATAATCACTGGATGTGTAGCGAAATGCAGGACCCCCTCCGAACAGATACACTCTTGATCAGGGGTGGGTGGGTGGAAGTGGTAGGATAATGAATAGGTTTGGATGACTGCTTCAACCCCTCCAACGAGTGCTTACACTCTTGACGAGGGGCGGGGGAGGGGGTTGACAGACGGCTGCGAGCACTTTCACTCTTGATCAGGGGTGAGGGTCCCGGTCCGGCTTTCTCCCGAAACCGCTTGCGGAACACGGCGAAGAATATAATCTCCCTTAATTCCTCCGTGTATATTTTACTACTAATAGGAACTGTTTTACTTTCGGATGCCAAACGAGAGACACATGTACGACGAGGATGACCTCGAGACCATCCGCAACGCTCACGACGTGTGGGAGGAGGATACGCTCGATCCGGTGCTCGATTCTTATGGCGAGCGCCACGATCGATTCGCAACCGTCTCGAATCACGAGGTAAACCGGCTGTACACGCCGACTGATGTAGCCGATCTCGACTACGAAGAGGATCTCGGTATGCCTGGTGAGCCCCCGTACACGCGTGGACCGTATCCGACGATGTACCGCGGCCGGACGTGGACGATGCGCCAGTTTGCTGGGTTCGGAACCGCCGAGGAAACCAACGAGCGCTTTCACTACCTTATCGAGGAAGGGCAAACTGGTCTTTCGACCGCCTTTGATATGCCTTCCTTGATGGGAATTGACTCTGACCATCCAATGAGTGAAGGTGAAGTGGGTACGGAGGGCGTCGCCGTCGACACACTCGCAGACATGGAAGTGTTGTTCGATGGTATCGACATCGGTGAGGTGTCTACCTCTTTCACAATCAATCCGAGTGCTGCAGTGATCTACGCGATGTACGTCGCGCTTGCCGATCAACAGGATGTCCCTCGCAACCAGATCAACGGCACCCTTCAGAACGACATGCTCAAAGAGTTTATCGCCCAGAAGGAATGGGTGATTCCACCCGAACCGTCGTTGGACGTGGTAACTGACACCATAGAATTCGCGGTCAATCAGACACCGAAATTCCATCCGGTATCGATTTCAGGCTATCACATCCGAGAAGCCGGCTCGACGGCCGCTCAGGAGGCTGCTTTCACCCTCGCTGACGGCTTCGCCTACGTCGAAGACTGCTTGGACCGGGGCCTCGATATCGACGCATTTGCGCCTCTCTTCTCGTTTTTCTTTAATTCGCACAACTCTCTCTTCGAGGAGGTAGCGAAGTTTCGTGCGAGCCGGCGCATTTACGCACGAATCATGGACGAGTGGTACGACGCACAAGCTGATGAAGCGAAGCGGCTAAAGTTCCATACTCAGACGGCCGGACAATCGTTGACCGCTCAACAGCCAATGAACAACATCGCTCGGGTAACGATACAAGCTCTCGCGGGTGTCCTTGGTGGAACCCAGTCGCTACACACCAATTCCTTTGACGAGGCGCTTGCACTTCCATCCGAGAAAGCCGTTCGGGTCGCGTTGCGCACCCAGCAGATCATCGCTGAGGAATCGGGCGCGGCCGACATCGTTGATCCGCTCGGGGGCAGTTTCGCCGTCGAAGCGCTCACCGACGAATTGGAAACCGAAATCATGGATTACATTGAGGAAATCAGAGCGAAAGGGGATGGTTCCGTTCGCAGAGGTGTTCTCTCCGGAATCGACGACGGCTACTTTCACCGAGAGATTCAGGACTCCTCGTATGAGTATCAACAGCGCGTTGATGCAGGCGAGGAGACGGTCGTCGGTGTCAATGAATATGAAATTGAGGAAGACACGTCTGTCGATATCCTCACCGTAGATGAGAGCGCTGAACAAGCGCAACTCGAACGCCTCGAACGAGTCAAACGCGAACGGGACGACCAGGCAGTTGCAATTTCCCTCACGGCCCTATCAGACGCTATCGAATCGGATGAGAACGTAATGCCGTACATCATCGACGCCGTGAAAACTTATGCCACGATGGGTGAAATCATGGGCGTTTTCGAGGATCAGTACGGATCATATCAGGAGACACCTGTGACAGCGTAAATCGTATTGACCTCAAACGTGGTCAAACAGCAGGATTACGGCAGCTATCGAATGTTTACATTACAAGCGTATGTCTGTAACAGTAAAGAATCATACCTGGTTCGTCGACTCGACCAACCGCAATGTCGTCCGATATCACCCGATTCTCTCCGCTAGATAACTCAAACGCTGTTTTCTCCTACTGAACACGGCATTTGCAGACAAGAACCATATGCTCATTCCTGTCGATGAATATCGTACGATGTCAATGATCACAGAATCCGACGAAGGAAAATCCGTCGTCCGTGATGATACCACCGTCGGTATCGTAGCCACCGTTGAGCACGGAACGGCATACGTTGAACCGGATCCCAGCCTTACTGATAAAGTAATGTCCCAGTTGGGGTGGAAAGACATCGATGAAGAAACGTTTCCGCTCCAAGATGATGAAATTGCTGACGTGACGGACGATGAAATCAGACTCCAAACATCGAGATAATTACTTACCGCATCCGTCTATCTTTCGGGACACCCGAAAAGGACAGATCACCGTGGCTTTTCTGATATGGGTGTAATATATGTAGAAAAGTAAAATACAACATTAAATTATATTTCTATACTATGGACACTAGTTAATCAACATTGGCGTTATTTTTTCTTCATAGACAGGTATGCACAGACAATTGTCACGCCATCTACCTGCTATAGTATCGATACAGTATATATTTCAAAAATAGAATCAATATAGCCGTTCAGTCGCAGGATGACCGAGGAAATTGAACTGAGTGATATGAAACGTATTTTCGATGGATTAATATTTCTGTAAGTGGATCCGTGCATTGTATGGGGGACGTGATATGTGATTGGGGCTCCTCTGGTTGTGAATCGTCTCAGGATCAAGTGTCCTTTGCTAAATTCATGCATCTTGATCTTAAACGAGATCGAAATCGGTTGGGTGACTATGGGAGCAATCGGGACGCTGCTCTGATATGCAGAGGAAGGAGGCACTGTAACACTGGGGGTTCAATTTAGAACGATGGTGGGTGAATACGCCACAATCGTCGTTCTGAACGGATTCTCTGGGTCGGGTGTGTTTCATTTGGATACTGTCACATCCCGGCCACTGATTACTGGTGAAGAGCTTTCGTTGATCTCGAACGCATCGGAACTCCTGATTGATTGATTCTCGATTTGATCATGAGTCTTCCCACCTCCTGTGGTGACATTCGCGTTGATGTGTCTCGAAACCCACCAGCACTCGAACTGACCGACGATATTCAGGGTGTCTCTGCCACGCTTCCAACGAGTCACGTTCCAAATCCTATACAATGCTCAACAGATATGTTTCTTTTTCCAGTGGAAGTAGCCTATGAGTTGGTCCCGCTCGTCCTCTGGACCGGAAAGCTCCATCCAGTTGCAGTACGTGATTCTGACGGATCGATAGTCGCAGAGATCAAAGATGACGAGTCAGATTTTCTCCCAGCTGGACGGTACACGATCGATATAATGTCGATAGAGATGAAGGTGTATCTGCTCGTCGACGGTCCGGTGGCGATCCGTTCGGAATCAGATCGAGGGCGGATCATCGACTGTTCAGCAGCCAAGACCGTTCAGCTCGGTTTACGGTCCTTTCACGAGTTACCAACTGCCACAGTAACGACGACGGATCGGCCCTACGATGTGATGCGCGCGTTCTCGTGTCTCGGTTCAGCACTCAAAACCACCTCCTGCGAACGGTCGTTTCCAACGCTGCGTGGTCATCCACCGCTGTTCGAGCGTGGTAGTCGTTTTCAGGCACCTGCAAATCTCGAACGGACTGAAGAGACGGCTAGTATTCGTATTGAAGTCCCACCGACGCTTGAATCCATCTACCCAATCGCGCCGCTTGCTTACTATCTGAACGCCGTCGTTCGTCCTGGTGATACTCCCCGGATCGTCACTACTGATACCACTTATCCACTTGACCGGGGTGATGGACTGGAAACTGGTGCGGCACGACTTCTCAAACGCACCTTCACGCTCGATTGTATCACTCGAACAGAAGGTTTTTATCCGTTCCCACTCGGAGAGCGGGTGACACTAGAACAGCGATTGCTTGATGCCGGAATTGAAGTCGACTTCTCTGCTCTCTATGAGCAGACGCTGGTCGAACGAGTGAACGAATACATCTCGATTCCGTTCGGTCTCTTGGAGGATCTCGTACCCCGCTGGCCGCTTACTGCCGACGTTCGCCCATTAGGGAAACACATTCCGTTTTTACCGTTCGTCGTCCAGAGCCTCGGGACAGTACGATGTCTTCCGTTGAGTTGTCAACGATTGACAAGCCCAGTCTCGCCGGCAATCGAGGAGTTCTGTCGACAAACACCAAACAGAGATGAATCTTCTATACAGAATGAGGAAGATGAGTCGGCAGTCGAGCGGGGTTTTCCTCGGTCGTCAGAAGACGCTGATATTCCAACGGACATTTACACTCCCCCAGAGACCGACAGTGTCACCCAACTCTGGCTCGCTGATGGCTATCCACTTCAGGGGGCAAAGCCGACAATCGACGCGCTCAAACGCAGGTTCGAGACGGCCACCGTTGATGAATACGAAGTAGCTGTCGTCAGCAACGACACTGCGATGCGTGCTGAGTCAGATGTCACCGATCTGTACGGACAGAGAGAACAAATATCGTTTGATGTGACTATGTACGAAGAGTTAGCACGTTCGGAGCTTCGAGACGTATTTACGAAGAGCTACGATCTCGTTCACTACATCGGTCACGTCGATGTGGAGGGTCTTCTGTGTTCTGATGGGTGGTTGGACGCTCACACGCTTGAGTGGGTTGCGACACGTATGTTCGTGCTCAACGGTTGTCGGTCCTATGTTCAGGGTCGAGCCCTCGTCGATGCTGGTGCGAACGGTGGGATGTGTACGCTCTCTAACGTCGCCAATACGGCAGCCACCCGTATTGGGCGCACTGTAGCTCGTCTCCTCAACGCGGGATTCACGCTAGGTGGTGTACTCGAACTTATTAACGAGGCGTCTCTCATCGGGCAGCAGTATATGATCGTCGGTGATCCTAGCACGGCTGTCGTTTGGAATCCACAGGACTCTCCACGACTCGTAGATCTTACTTCGACGTCGGACGCGGACACCTTCACTGCAGACCTCCAAACCTACGCAGCGAATCAATCACGGATCGGATCGCTTTATCTACCCTCCGTCGTGGACAACGACATGTATTATATCAGCAGTAGTAATATAACTGAATTCACAGTTTCCGAGTCGACAGCCATAGAATTCTTGCAGGAAGATCGGTTTCCTGTTCGGATTGACGGATCACTGGAGTGGGATGATTCGGTTGAACTGTAGTTTCCCGTCATAACGAACGATCTATAACTGATTCACGTGTTCATCAGCCATTGTTTAATGCAAAATAGCTATTACAATATTATCGATACACCGGAACGCTCGCGGGATCCACTACGGTCCAGCCGGATGCCAGTCGGCAGCGACCATGCCGGCCTGTGAGAGTATGAGAAGTACTGTCAGAAGACCGCTGACAAGTTTCGGGTGCTTTGCCACGCGCGTCGTGATCCTATCATCGGACATTACGTTAATACATTGCATGTATATAATAAAATAACTAACTAAATTTTTCAATTACATTACTATGCTTAAAAAATAGTTTGGTTACATTCAGTTACATTTGACATCTCTTCTTTCTGAAGTCAGATGTCGAATGTTTGTTGCTTGCCTGCGTTGGCGGTGACTTCCAGACAGGACCGGATAGAGGGCTCACAACCCAAAGTCGTTTAAGAGACAAGTATCTGCACCGCGTGTTCCGACAAAAAATGTGGTTATGAAGTCAGCGGTTTTACTTAGCAGTTCTCTTCTGTTCGGTTACCATCGTCCGAATCGTTCGAGCTATTCGAATTAGGTGATGTCTCTTCCTCTATCGTATCTGTTGGTGTGTCAGTGG
>NZ_RRCH01000028.1 GCF_003862495.1 Halocatena pleomorpha
CTCTGGGAGGGAAGCCCCGCCGTTCACGGCGGGGAGGATGTCACAAACCTGCCCCCGAGCCATACCGTGAGGCTGCTACCCGGTCAGAAACACCGATCAAGGAGATTGCATACGTGGCTGCTGGGTGGTGGGACGTTCGCGGCGCACTACACGCTGGAATGGTGAGTGTTCGTATCGACCGGAAAGGATTACCGTGGAGTCCATACGACGGCACGCCTGTCGCTACGATCGAAACGTTCCATGACCTTGCGGATGAGCTCGGGGTTTGAAGCCACCGTGTCTGAATACTGTGGGCTCTTATCTCAGCACTATCACTCAAAAACGAGCGTACCATCGTTACGGACACCACCGCTACGGCTGAACTTGGTCCGTCGGGCGAATCAGGACTTCATTGATATCTACGCGTTGTGGCTGTGTCACGACAAACGTGATTGTTCGGGCGATGTCTTCAGGCGCGAGCTGCTCCATCGATTCAAAAAGGTCTTCGGTGGCTGACTGGACTTCCTCATCAGGAATGTGTTCGATGAGTTCCGTATTGACGGCTCCCGGCTCAATTGTCGCGACGCGGATTCCCGCTTCGGCAATATCGCGTCGAAGCGACTCACCGAATTGGATAACACCGGCTTTCGTCGCGTCGTAATGTGAACTGTTAGGCTGAGAGAAGCGTCCAACGACCGAAGAAAGATTGACGATGTGTCCGCTTCCTTGTTCTACCATCGTGGGGATAACAGCATGAGTGAGTTTGATCAGCCCACTGAGATTGACATCGATAGTGGTCTGAAGCGTCTCGCGGTCCACGTCCGCGATATGAGCAAGAGGCATGAGTCCAGCGTTGTTCACGAGGATATCGACTCGGTCGTGTGCGTCGATCGTCGCATCCACGAGGGCGTCGATATCCGTATCGTCCGTGAGATCAGTCGGAACAATGAGCGCCTCACCGCCTTCGTCTTCAATTTGGGCTGCGAGTTCTTCGAGTTCGCTTTCACGGCGTGCAGCGAGAACGATGCTCGCTCCCTCTGACACTAAGGAGGTGGCCGTCGCTTCCCCAATTCCTGAAGAGGCCCCTGTAACGATCGCAACGTGTCCATCTAGCTCTGAATCAAACTCTGTTGTCATCAACTGTAATAAGGATCATGAGCGGGTTAGGAGTGATGCTATCTAGGAAAAGGTGTTTAAGTAGGCCTGCGACTGGGCAAAGGGATATCGAACAGATCACATTCGGTGTGAACACGTGTCTGAGTTGGTTCAACAGCGCAAGAAGGGGCTGAGTTACAGCGAGGTCGCTACGCTTGCCGGAGAGATCCTCGACACTGACACTACCCGCCAGACGATCTATCGGTACTGCAGGGATGGTCCTGATGCGTAGCACTAGATGGCGGAGTTGCCGACGTGGCACACACTAGGGCCATCCACCGGCATAAAGCAATGTGGTATGTACTGTGTCTTTTTATTGGTGGGTGACTGAGAAAATACTATGTTTCGACAGAAAGCCATCCTTGTTGGGATCCTCCTCAGCCTTGCCGTCGGATGCACTGCTCCAGGGTTGGCACGTGCCCCTCCCCAAGCAGCGTGTGGGATCTGTACTGACACTCTCGATCAGGCGGGTGCTGATCACGGGGTGACGCTTGCCCGAGGACAATCGAAGCTAGTGATTCAGGTTTATGAGAACACCTCAACGCGGTGGACGGCGACCGTGCAACTCACAGACGGTGCCAGTGCCCTTCAGAACGATTCACTGCGGAGAGCCATCGTTTCGGACGTCTTCGATCGTTCTCGAACGGTTGCCAAACCAACTCGTGTAACCAGCCACCTCTCAGAACAGACCCTTACCGTCTCATATCGTGATCACGGTGCTGCTGAGACGCATGGTGAGACTATCGTGTTCACTCGGTTTCATGCCACCGAGCCTCAGTCCCCGTTCGTTATAGGCGGCGAAGGGACGCCGTATCCCGGTGCAGACACAGTGGTGCTCCGCGCCCCGAACGACTATACGGTCACGGGCGACTACGCGTCAGCAACGGAATCCGGAACTGCCGTCCGGTGGCACGCTAACGGAACCGACGATCATATCGACCGTGCGACACGTGTTACGTTTGTCGACAATCAATCATATCAACCGGACCCGAATGACGCTACGCCGATGGCTGAACTGAACGATGTGTGGGATAACGTGCATCGCACCCCCGTCGCCGTGCTGTGTCTGGTTTTCGTCAGTGGCGTCTCGTTTGTATACCTATACGGACTCACGCAGGACTGAGACGTTCGATTGTACATCGTTCCCCCTGTTGTCGTTGCGGTTGATCGTGTCACAGAATGACAGGTGATACTCATTCCGAGTGGGTGGACCCTGACAGGAGAAGCAGACCGCCATGTATTTGATTTAGTATACATATAAAATACATTATATCTTATTTTTACACGAATTATATAAGATAACTGTACTCATGACAGGGGTCTCACCCGACTGATTCTGTGACGAATATCGCTCTCACAAGGGATATACCCCGAGCCATCGAATCGCCAGAAACGATGTATGATTTGACTGGGTTTCAGCGGGATCTGCTGTATGTGATTGCAGGGAAAGGCGCACCCCACGGGCTGGCAATCAAAGACGACCTCGAAGACTATTACGAACAAGAGATCAAAGCGGGTCGACTGTACCCGAACCTCGACACGCTTGTGGAGAAGGGACTGGTCGAAAAGGGCCAACAGGATCGCCGGACGAACTACTACTCGGTGACACGGCGTGGCCAGCGCGAGATTAACGCCCGCACTGAGTGGGAAGCACAGTATATCGACGTGCATCACTGATCGCTGATCGGTGATCCGAACAGTAGCGAACCACAGTATCGGCACACCGATAGTGTTTATCCGTTCAACGTGTTACTGTCCGGCTTTGCAGCAACTGTCATCAGTTCACACGCTTTTGAATGCTTTTCAATAAATTGAACTGTGATATCAAATCTTATTTCAACCAATAAAATTCTATAAATATTCAGACAATAAAGTAATTCATCTTACATTATATACCGAGACCACCATCAGTGGCGACGGTGTACGAATCATCCTCTTCTGAGAGGAAGGGACGCAGGAGATTCTCTCCGGTGTCGGGGGCAGACGAGTTTGATACGATGATCGCGGCTGATAGCGTGCTCTCGGCGTCTCAGCCGGCCTGTCACGTGAACGCAGGGATGACTTCCTGACCGAAGAGTTCCACGGAATATTTCAAATCCTCAACATCGAGACCGGGCAGCGACGCTTGATAAATGAAGTGAGTATCCTCACCGAATATCTCTCGGTACTCCTCGATTTTCTCGATCATCTCCTCGCTGGAATCGTAGAACATCGCGGCCTCGTTGAACCCATCGTGGAGGTCGTCCGGATTCTCGATCATTCCCGCGTTGTGATACCAGCGGCCGTACTGGTCGAGTGTTTGTTCCCAGCCCGCTTCGATGACGTTCATCGGATCCTTCTTGTCGTGGAGGAACGCGAAATTCCAAATCACAAGCTCCTGATTGTCCGGGTTCTTCCCGACATCGTCGATCGACTGCCAGTAGAGATCGACGGCCTCTTTCGCTTGGTCGACGCCGACTAGCGAACCCATCGAGAAGCCATCACCCATCCGTCCTGCCCGCCGGATCGCGGGTGGAGCGAACCCACCGACGATGATCGGTGGTCCGCCCTCCTGATAGGGTTTCGGAGTGATCGGAACGCCGTCGAAAGAGAATCCGTTTCCAAGAATGGGATGACCCTCGTGCGTGAGCTCGTCGTCCGTCCACGCTTTCCGAAGAATCTCGATGAGGTTCTCCAGTCTGAGCGCCCGCTGGTCAAGCGGAATGTCGAACGTTTCGAACTCCTGGACCCGATACCCGTTTCCCACGCCGAATTTGAGCCGCCCCTCGGAGATGTGGTCGATTACCGCGAGATCTTCCGCAAGGCGAACCGGTTGTTGATACTGCGGTCCGAGGGCGATGTTCGTCCCAATCTCGATCTTCTCGGTTGCCGTTGCCAACGCAGCAAGTCCGGATGTCACTGACGGCATGTAACCGCCGGGCGTGAAGTGGTGTTCTGTCACCCACGCGGAGTCGAAGTTGTTCTCCTCAGCGACTTGCGCGACAGCAAGCATCTCTTGATACAGCGCCGCGTGCGGTCTGTCGTCGTCACGATGCCGGTCACAGCTAAACGTGCCAATGCCGAATTTCATCAGTCTCAGCTCTGGTCTATACTATCTGTTAATTGTATAAATATGTATGTAAATTCAAATTGATTACGGCCATCTACGATTGCGACACGTCAGATTGCAATTCACCTTCAGTTCGGATCTGTTAGACAGCTACACTCCCCCATCGGAAAGTAGTAGACTGAGCGACTGATCAACTATGTATTTAAAAATAGATAAATGAACAAATACATGTCTGGAACGAACAGTCGATCTAATAATGATTCGACTGTATCCGATTCGATAACGACTTAGCGACCACTATTTGGTAATTCTGTCGCTTCAGCAGCAATCTATAAGGTCTTATTGAGTCAAATGCTAGTGCATGACGAACGAAGAGATCATCGAACTCCTGAGACAGGCGTACAACGACGAGATTGAGACGGTAATGAACTATCTCACCAATGCAACCGTCCTTGACGGTGTCAGCGCCGAGGAAGTCAAAGACAGCCTCCGAACCGATGCAAAACAGGAGGAACTCATCCACGCCGAACGCATCGCCAACCGGCTGAAAGAACTCGATGCACAGCCGCTCGGGTCGTTCGAATTTGAACCGGGTCAGGAAACCCTCCAACCCCCCGACGACACTGCCGACGTGCTCTCGGTCATCGATGGGGTGATTGAGTACGAAGAAGACGCGATCGGGACCTATCGTTCGCTCATGCAGGCGGCCCAAGACGCAGACGATCCGGTTACCGAAGACCTCGCGATCGATATCCTGAGCGACGAAGAATCACACCGGAGCGAGTTCCGGAGTTTCAAAAAGGGCTACGAGTAGTCGTCGTGAACGGGATTTCCTGTCCGGCGGATGCAACACGAACATGTGACATCACACAGCAATAAATACCAAATAGATTATCGCCATGCTGAGCGTTGTTGCCGGGGGACCGTTGACCACGGACGAGTGCGCTGTGGGCCTCGCGTCGTACGTACTGGACTTCTGGTGAGACTATCAGGCAAATCGTCTTTGGCAAGAGATAGTAAGAAACTTCATTCCCCCTTCAGTTTCGGCGTTTCAGTAGAAGGGACACCCCACCAGTGCCGTCGATAGCAGGGTAGCGTTCCAAAAGGGAAACACCTCACGTCACCAGTTGACAATGGAGTGGGCGAGGGTTGGAATCTATTCTTTCTTGGTAACTGGCTCACACTCTTTCGGCTTTGTCGTTGAGTATCTGGTCATCTCTCTTGAAATCGCGGTAACCGGACATCCCCATCAGCCTAAATAATTCGTGAAAATGCTTAACCATCAATAGTTTTGATAAAAATAATGGTCCAATAGGCAGTTATAGCTTCTCTGTGCAAGGCACACTCACTAATGGGATCCTTGAATCGTTACGGATCGGTGTTGGATTCCTATGGACCGCTGCGTGGGCGATCGTTATGGGACTTATCATCACAAGTCTCGTACAGGTCTACGTCTCGAAAGAGCGGATGGCGGAGGTGCTCGGAAAGGCAGATCCGAGCGGACTCACGAAAGCAACGCTCTTCGGTGCCGCGAGTAGTGGCTGTAGCTTCGGTGCCGTCGCCATTGGCAAGGGCCTCTTCAAGAAAGGCGCGCACGTGGTGAACGTTCTCGCGTTCATGTTCGCTTCGACGAACCTCATTGTTGAACTCGGATTGATGATCCTAATCCTCCTCGGCTGGGAGTTTCTCGTTGCCGAACTCCTCGGGGGACTCATCCTGATCGCGGTGATGGCGCTCATCGTGCACGTAACGCTTCCTGAGACCCTCTTTGAACAGGTTCGTACGGAACTCAATCAGGGTGAGGCCGAGCAGGGTATCACCGAAGATCCAACCTGTGGCATGGAGGGTACCGACGAGTATTCGCTCGTGGCCGATGGCGGTGAGACGCTGAAGTTCTGCTCGGCGGGGTGCATGGAGACCTACCAGCAAGCGGTGGCCAGTAACGGTAGCTGGCAGGACGAGCTGTTGTCGTGGGGTGGCTGGTACAAACTCGGGAACCAGTATCGTAAAGAATGGACGATGATCTGGAGTGATATCGTCGCCGGCTTCCTCATCTCCGGCTTCGTCATCGTATTCGTGCCACAGTGGGTTTGGAACGCGCTGTTCTTTCGAGGACAAGGGGTGCTCGTGAGCGCCGAGAACGCGCTCATGGGCGTGACGATCGCCGTCATCAGTTTCGTTGGCAGCATCGGGAATGTCCCGTTCGCCGTCGCGCTTTGGAGCGGTGGAATCGGCTTCGCGGGCGTCATCGCGTTCGTCTACGCAGATCTCATCACGATCCCTGTTCTGAACGTCTATCGCAAGTACTACGGCTGGCACGTGATGCTCTACATCCTCGGCGTGTTCTTCGTGACGATGGCCTTTACAGGGTTGCTGATGGAGCAACTGTTTGCCGCCCTTGGCATTGTTCCCGACCTCGCTGGCGGACAGACGGCGACCGAACAGACGTATTTCGAACTCAACTACACCTTCTACCTCAACGTGATCGCGTTCAGTCTCTCGGGATTCCTCTACTACGTGTATCACCGTGGACTTGGAGCGCCGGGCCAGTACCGCGACCCCGTGTGTGGGATGCGAACAAACGATGACGATCCGAGTATCACCTACGATGGCGACACGTATTATTTCTGCTCGATAACCTGCAAGCAGACATTCGAAAACGATCCTTCTGAGTACACACACGTCTCTTCCCGAATCACTGAGATCGACGACACCCAAAACCACAATCACGAGTGAAAATCGTGACCTCCCTGATCTGCTGGTAGCCGGCCAAATGGCAGCTCCAGCCGACAATCCGCGTTAGGGCCAGCGAAATCAGTGTGACAACGTCTAGCTCGATCTACGTTCGTCTGATCAACGTCCCAGTACAGTTCGACGACTGTTCAGAGGAATCGAACACCGAATATTTCCTAAAAATAGCATAGCCACTAAGACTCAGATGGACATGTAGACGTTCAGTATACGGCAACATAACAGTATCTCACTCCAAGCCGTCGACGGCCGAGTGAACATCGAACTTTCTAAGGACAATTCATACGTTAAATATCTGTGATAGTTTCAGATATATAAGTCGCCCTTGTCAGTGGATCGTGGGTCGTTACGGATTGACGTTGGATGACGGTACGAACCAGAGAATGGTGGATACAGTGACTAGAGTCGAATTTATCACACTATGTACGATCTGAGGCTGGCCATTGCCGTTCGTCTGATTCAATAAGTCCCAGTAGCGTTCGTCGTCGCTCGTCTAATTCTGTTATTGAGCTGGTAAACTCTTCGTCAGACACCGTTGGAATACCCATTTCGCGAAGCGTGGCAATCTCTGGTGGAGGTGGGGAACGATCCGCTGGTTCAACATAGGTGCTGCCAACTATCTTCAGATAATTTTGAATGCTTGACCGGACCTGCATTATACGTAACTCATCGGGACGGTCCTGTTCAGCAACGCCGAATTGAAGCAGCGTGAGCGCCTCATCGAGAGTGGCAATACTGGTGGTCGGCGCTTGCGTTGTTCGTTTACTGTGGAAGTAGTGAAGAATCGGATACGCCTTGTGGTTCGCTGTAAGCGTATTGAGCTGTGTCGCAATCGTATTGAGAGGAGTTTCAAGCCCCCGGAATGTACTGCCGTCCCAGCTCGTTCCGAGGAGTTCTGTGCTCTGCGTACCGAGTCCACTCACGTTCGCAGCGAACGATCGTTTCTGGGTAACAGCCCCAAGAACAGAGAGAACATAGGTGACACTCAGCGTAATAAAAAGCATGCCAGTCGCAGACGCGAGTGTCGTAGTGATCTGCCAGAGACTGTCTTGTGGAATGAAATCGCCGTTACCCAATGTGAAAATCGTGTATCCCGTATAGTAGATTAGTTCGGACCATGAGATTCGACGTGCGTCAACCGTATCGATAAGAACATTTTCGGCACTCGCAAAGAGTAGGGTCCACCCAGCCCAAAGAAAGACGATCCAACTAGCGAGACCGAAAATCAGAATCAACGGCCCTGAAACCGTGAGCAACTGTGAGTTTCGATCGCCTGCGCGTCGCACCAGACCCCACGTCCACACCATCAACCGGGACGTGAGAGGTCCGGCACCGCCTTCCACCCAGAGTGTCGTCCACAGAAAATCGGTGATGACAACGAAGAGAAAGAGAACACCGAGTACGAGATAGAGGATAGTCATTTCATTACGCTCCTTAGTGGCGGATATGCTGAGAGTAACCGCCGGCTACAGTTCTTCTACTCATCGTCGGATCTACATACAGTTGGGATGTGATACTGACCATTCTACTACCACGTGTACGCTCCCGAAACGGAAAACTCCCTAGCGTAATCTAATGCGACACTTTAAATGATTACTAGATAGTAGTAGAATAATGAAAGATTCCCAATGAGATGTACGTTCGGGAATCCCATCGGTATACGTGTCGTAAGTTTTATTTTTCAAGATGACAGGAAGAGGAGGAAGCAGCCGTGGATGCTTGAGGAAGCGATAGGAGAGCTGGTAACTATCAGTTCGACACTGTCTATTTCAAAATAAGGACATTACACAAATTTATGTGTGCAGAGACCGAAGATAGAGGCAACTATGCCCCCTCAGCGCACGACTGACGACACTCTTCGGATCATTCTCATTGTCCTCACGGTTATCGTTCTCGGACCGATACTACTGATGCTGTTGGCATTTCCGATGATGGGCATGTGGGGCGGAATGGTGCACGGGGGTAGGTTCGTTTCTCCACTCTGGAACGTTGGGATGATGCTGGTCTGGTTTGTGATCCTCGTCAGTGGAGGATATCTCGTCTACCGGTGGCTATCTAACTCCGCGAGACATGGATCCGATCCTGCACTCGAAGAACTTAGACTGGCATACGCTCGCGGAGAGATCTCTGAAGAGGAATACGAGCAGCGCCGATCAAAACTCGATACGGAATAAATAGTGATCCAGAGATCTTATCCGTCGCCGTAGATACCATTCCGTGGACCCGAGTGTGTCCACCAATGGACAGCACGGACTCACAATGGTGATTGAGGAAGGGTTGTTGCAGTAGTCGCGTTTGGTTGTAAACACACTCTCGTTGTCGGTGAACTCTACACCGTCTAACCAAATCAGAAAATAATATTAAAACGACACAACGTCTACACCACTCATTGTGGTGTCTCGAGAGGATTTTGTCGAATTCAGTGGTGGCAGCGGACCGGCGTACGCCAGCGGCCGTACTCACGACGACGCCCATGAACGTGCCTGTACTGCCCTTCCGATTGCTGCGCTCAACTCGAACGGTGAGAGTGGAACACCGTCGATTTATCCAGAGTGGTCCGTAGATGTCTTCTCGTCTCGGCCCGTGTGTTCTTGAACGAATTCGTATAGCGGGCGAGCGATAAGAAGAAGCGAGATCACGGCGACCACCAGAATCAGACGACTATCTGTGTGTCGAATCGCTGCGGCTGAAAACGTCCGGAGTGATCGGCCAAGGAGGACATAAAAGATCGCCCACGGTAGTTCACCAATGAGTGTGCCCACAACGAACGCCTGTGTTGTGACACCGGCAAGTCCGGCCCCGTATGAAACAGCGTCTGCAGGGACTGGTGAGAGTCGCGCTGCAACCATCCCGCGAAGTTCACCTGTCGTCTCCACGAGTGTCGTTCCGTGTTCTACAATCCGTCCGAAGTATGGTATTCCCTCATTGAACCAAGTAGCGATGAGAAACGGTGGGGCACACGTGAGGAGTGTTCCAAGCAACGCCAACGGAACTCCGACTGGAAAGCCGAACGCATAGCCGATAAAGACGGAGAATATGCTGAGTGGCCACAGGAAGAAGGGACGCACGAGATACAGACCGATCAGACCGACTACAAGCATCGGCCAGTACCGGTCACTCCACTGGGCCAAAGGAAGAAACTCGGTGTGCATGTAGGACTCCAGTGAGAGCGAGCAGTCCGAAACCCATAACCGGACCAGCACACGCAAGAGGCGGTAACGGGATGTATTGCTCATTGTAGTGAATATGCATACGTTGCAGAAGTTGAGACTGCGTTCTCCAATGCATATGGAATCGTCACCCGTTTCGTCACTTCGTTTCGACGAGTCTTCACCGAAAGAGCTGATACAGAGAAAGTGCGCACCTAACGCCGTCTCTTCCATCAGCTAATAGAGATGTTGAGGGAGCCATGCTGAATACAGCGCAAATCGCTCAAGCTTATTGGTGGAGTTGTCGCCATTCGTCCAGCGGTATCGGATCTAAGTCCTCATCAGCCTCATCCGAGAGATTTGCAGTGACTTCGATTGAGTTTCCGTCTGGATCGTAGAAGTAAACCGAAGCAAGAGTAGCCCACGGAAAGATGAGTGGCTGGTCGTCTGGCTCTACACCGAATGCCGAGCGGAGTTCGATTCCACGGTCAGCAAGGAACGATGGTACCTCATCAATACGGCTTTCTAACACTCGAAACGCAAAATGCCGCTTAGATACGCTATCTGCTTCCCATAGCCCAATCATCGACCTCTCGCTTGCTTCAATATGGAGGAATGCAATTCCGCGTTCTTCTTCTACTCTAGAAAGTTCCAAACCCAAGGATTCGAAGAAATCGATAGACTGAGCGAGATTACTCACTTCGAGGTGAGTTTCATAGATACCTTGAATCATCGTCGTAGCTAACACGACTACCTATTAAGTGATATCGTTTTGTCTACTGGCTCATCAATTCTTGAGTTTCTGAAGTCACCTTCTGTATTCAGCAGACAATTTTGACAGTTCTCAGAGAAATCGACGGCGCTCTGTTACCTGCTTCTCCTGTACATAGCGGCTGTTACTCTTGAGTACTGTTGCGCTCGTAGACGAACACGCGTTACGTAGATGTGCGTACGACTCACTCTCAGTCAAGTTAGCGTAGAGAGGGGTTTGTGAAATGCCCGATCGTCTCTAGTGTCTCCCAATCACCAGTGAGAGAGTCTCGCAACACCTCATGGTGTTCTTCGTCAATCTCGTACTCCTCTTTATCACCGGCTTCAACTGCCTCCTCTAGGTTTTCGGCTTCCATATACACATAAAGGTACGCTGTATCATCAGATGACAAGGTGAATGCCGTCTCTGTATAGACTCGTTCGTGTTGGAGTGTCTCTATGACTTCGGACTCTCGTTCTTCTAATTCCTTAAACCACGAACGCAGCCGATCTGTTTTCCCGTCCTCAATACGAGCACGAACGAGGTTGACTTCCGATATTGCTGTATATTATTAAAATCACATAATTAACTCTAACGAAAAATACCCTCAATTTCTGTTACGTACATACCCTGTACTGAGCAGGATAGATAGGCTCTTGCAGTCGAGTCAGCAGCGTTCGCCCAATGGCCTCAACGCAGGCTTCGCGACGCGATGTCTTTCGAACGATTGCAACGGATTCGTACCGAGAGTGGCCAGCGTACGACACGACAGGGTTGTACGAGCAAAGCTCGCTTAGCGCACTCGAAGAAGATATCCAAACTGTTGCATCGGCCTGGTTTGCTCATGAAGCCCACAATTCGGTTGACGAGTTCATTTGCGAGCTCCCGCTGCGATACGTTGTTCTGACTCCGCATGATCAGTACGGCGAGCCATGAAGAGACCAGTCCCATCGATCACGAAGTGCTCACCCATACAGATGAAATTACTGAACAGGTGAGTCATATCGCCTATCCAGCGTTCTCGCTTAATCGCGGGGACAGCTGTGAGATCCATCCGAATGCGTTCTGGGATCTCCAGACGTATCTGGGGCTTCGGGAGAACCTAGCAGCGAACGAAGGAGCACGTAGTTTCCTCTATGACTCGCAGCGGGAGCGAACTCCGTTAGGGCATGCTCATCGAGATCATATCCGTGGCCTCTCGATCGAGTCGATCCGTGAGATGTACCATGAGGCGTTGCAGCGGCTCATCGACCGAGTGTCGGAGACGGAAGTTTTCCATCGGGCTGGACTCGTTGTAATCGACACAACCGAGGCAGAGCCGTTTACAGGCGATCGAACGGGCCACGAGGACGAGATACTCGGTACGAAAGATGGCGAGTACGCTTACCAGTGGGCGACGGTACAGTTGGTTGGGAAAGCCGTTCCGTTAGTCTTAGACGCTCGGCCGATTCGAAGGGGAGAGAACCGCTGTGAGATTGTCATGGATCTGTTAGACTCAGCGCAAGACCTTGTCCACGTTGATCGTGTGTTGATGGATCGGGCGTTCGACAGTCGGCACATTCTCGAAGAAATCGACCAACGTGGTCTCGGATATGTTGTTCCAAAGCGGATGTATACGAGTGAACGGGCTCACGCAAAGTGTCTACTCCGGTGGGATCGAGACCGCTACGTTACTGACCGGAAGTTGCACCTGGGGCAGAACGAATGGCATGAGACAACCCTAATCTACAGACGACGAGAAAACGCTGAGAGTGACGATCACACGCAGTACAGTGTTTTCATGACGAACTGCCACCCAGGAGCGATTCACTTCTATAATTCGCGATGGGAGATCGAGAGCGGCTACAAGAGTATTAAGAGGTTCATGGCGGCGACGACATCGAAAAATTTCGTGCTACGGTTCTTTTACTTCGCGTTCGCCTGTCTGTTATCTCGATTTGGAGGGCTGTTGATTTGCTCGTGCAGGTTGAGTTGACTGGCGAGTACGAACAGACACCACTCGTAACGGCTGAGAACGGTGAAAGCGTGGTGACTCCGATCGGGGTGGTCGTTCGCTTGAGATATGCGGGTACTCGCTCGACTTTAGCTGTGTCGGTCACGGCGGTGTATTTTCATGCAGTTGGGAAGAATAGTAATACAGGGGCGGAGAGAATATTAACTATGGAGATCGAAGCAGCGGTTGTAAGAGAGCAAGAAGGACCGTTCGAGATCGAGAGTCTCACCCTCGAAGACCCTCGCCAGAAGGAAGTACTTGTCCGCATTGTCGGCACCGGCATCTGCCACACAGACCTTACCGTTCGCGACGGTAACTATCCACCGGATCCGCCGGTTGTTCTTGGCCACGAAGGGGCTGGCGTTGTTGAGTCCGTTGGAAACCGTGTTGCAGCAGTCGAACCAGGTGATCGTGTTGCATTGACGTTCAACTACGATGGGACGTGTCCAAACTGTCGTCAGGGTGCTGTCGCGTACTGTGAGTCGTTTTTCGAACAGAACTTCGGCGGGGCTCGATTCGAAGACGACTCCTCGCCGATAAGCGATACCGGTGACCCCATCAACGCTAACTTCTTTGGCCAGTCATCGTTTGCAACACACGCTATTGCGCATGAAGAGAACGTTATTCCCGTTACGGACGATCTCCCCCTAGAGCTGGCCGGACCGCTTGGCTGTGGTGTTCAGACCGGTGCAGGAGCAGTAATGAACTCTCTCACTGTTACTCCAGGGTCATCACTCGTCGTCTTCGGCACCGGAACGGTCGGTCTCAGTGCTATCATGGCTGGGCAGGTTGTCGGAGCGACAGATATCATTGCTGTGGATCTCGTGGACAGTCGCCTTGAACTTGCGTCAGATCTCGGCGCAACAATGACGGTGAACCCTCAATCAGTTGATGACGTTGTTGAGACGGTCCGAAAAGCAACCGACAACGGGGCGGATTACGCCGTTGAGTCAACGGGCGTCACCGATGTCCTACGGCAGGCGTTCGACTCGCTGGCCAAACTCGGCACTGTTGGTGTTCCCGGTGCACCACCGCTTGGAACGGAGGTCAGTCTCGATGTGAACAGCTTTGTCACCACTGGCCGTTCGGTACGGGGCGTAACGGAAGGAGACTCGTACCCCAAGGAATTTATTCCAACGCTTATCGATCTCTATCAGCAAGGCCGATTCCCGTTCGACGAGTTTGTCGAGTACTACGAGTTTGAGGATATTGATAACGCCGTTGAAGACGTAGAGAACGGCGAGACTATCAAACCCATCCTGCGAATGAGCGACGCCTAATGAATGGTATATTGATACGTTCGGGGTGGCTCCAGAGGACTTTGTTCCTTGCGCCGGTACCCACTAATGCTGTTTAGCTCGACTCGGCACTCTCCACGGCCGACACCTTCGTATAGGGCATCGGGTTGACAGCGAGCCACTGCGGCAGCTGAGTCTTGTCATTTGTTAGACTGAATCTTTATCACTCAGCAAACCGATAGCCAGTACGTGACTGTAGCCCCTTCTCCGGCTGAGATCTTCGACCGGGCAGTCGAAGAGGGCGAACGGCGACTCGACCAGTCGGCGCTCGAACTCGTTGCGACGAGCTTCATCGCGGGGTTCACAGTCGTTTTCGGCATCGTCGCTCTCGGTATCGTCCACGCAGCGGTCAAGCCCCTGTCCGGTGCTCTCGCTTCGGTTGCAGGTGCACTTGCCTTCGGTCCTGGCCTCATATTTTTGGTGATCGGGCGAACGGAACTATTCAACGAGAACTTCTTCAGCCCGGTCGCGAAGGCGGTCAATCAGCCAGATTCGTGGATGGTCGTGCCGCTCCTTCGCCTGTGGAGCGTCACCTTCGTGGTCAACCTCATCGGTGGTGTTCTCATGGCGCTCGTCTTTTCGGTCGAGGGTGCGCTGACACCGGCGACAGCGGCGTCATTACGCACGTCAGCGAATGAATTCGTTCACCGAGCGCCGCTGGCGAAGTTCGCGGACGCAATCGCGGGCGGCATCCTCGTGAGTCTGCTGTCTTTTCTCTTGGAAGCCGCAGACAGCGTCAGAGACCGTATTACTCTCGCGTACATCGTCGGATTCCTGCTGGCGCTCGGCCCGTTCGACCACGTAATCGTCACCGTACTGCACGTCGTTTTCGGTATGCTCTTCGACGCCAGCATTGGCGTTGGAACACTCGCCCGAATGACGGTTGTCATCACGGCTGGCAACGTCGTTGGCGGACTTGGTCTGGTTACGCTCACTCACATCGTGCAGGTACGAGGAGCACGCGAATCCGACAGTTGAACGAGAGAGTCGCTTGATCCACTGTCGTTTGCTGGCGTCGATCACGCACGCTTTCTACCGAACAATATCACTGAAAACAACGATGCCGAAGCGGTTGGGGTGAGCGAATCGGCCTTCAGTACGTATCTCGATAGGGGTGATGGTCTCGCTGAGACCGTTTGATCGATACTGCTACTCCTTTCCGCGTGCCGCTTCGAACATCTCGATCGCCCGCTCTCTCCGTTCTTTGTGATCGACGATCGGGGCGGGATAGTCAGGGGCGATCTCATTGCGTTCGTCGTCGCTGAGTTCGTGCCACTGGTGGATCTTGTCGGGTGCCACATCACGGAGTTCGGGCACGTACTGCTTGATGTACTTGGCGTCAGGATCGTACCGTTCTCCTTGTGTCATCGGGTTGAACACACGAAAGTACGGCTGTGCGTCCGCCCCTGTCGATCCGACCCACTGCCAATTGCCGTTCTCGCTTGCCGTATCGTGATCGACGAGCAGTGCACGAAACCAGTTGTATCCGTTCCGCCAGTCTTGCATGAGATCTTTGGTCAGAAACGAGCCAACGATCAGCCGCGTTCGGTTGTGCATGAACGCTTCTGCCCGCAGCTGTCGCATTCCGGCATCCACCATTGGATACCCCGTTTCACCGTCTTTCCACAGTTGTAGTTCCTCATCGTCGTCACGCCACTGTATCTCGTTTTCGTATGTCTTGTAATTCTCTGTAACCACATTCGGATTGAAGTACACTATCTGCGTGTAGAACTCTCGCCATGCTAACTGTCGTTGATACGCCTCGACGGACTCGCGTTCTGCCTCGTTGTCGGCGTCGTCCATCGCCGCTTCAGTCCGAGCATACACGTCACGGATACCGATCGTACCGTATTTCAGATCCTGTGAGAGCCGCGAGATACTGTCACGAGTGGGATAATCGCGGTCCTCGTCGTATCGATAGATCGGGCCGTCGCAAAACGTCTCCAGTCGATTGCGCGCTGCCTCTGTTCCTGCGCTCGGTATCTCAGCTACTGGCTCATCGAATCCAAGATCGTCAAGCGTCGGTAATGAGTGTGTGTCATCAGAATTGTTGACGTCTTGATCAACGAGGTCCGCCGGATCAGGGGCAGAGATAGGCGCTCTCTTTTCTCGGTCCGTCCATTTCTTCCAGAAGTACGAAAACACGGAGTATGGCTTGCCGTCGTTTGTCCGAATAGTGCCTGGTTCGTGGAGGACGCCGTCGTGGTACGTATCATACGCAGCGTCTATTGTATCAAGTGATTTGGCGACTCGCTCGTCTCGGCGCTGGGCGAGTCCGGAGTAGTTGTGGTTCCATGTGACACCGGTGGCGTCATACTCTGTGATGAGTGAAGGAATCACATCTTCTGGAGAACCTTTCTTGACGATGAGACCGCTGCCCTGATTACGATACCAATTGCGAAGAGACACGAGTGCGTCAAGCAGAAAAGAAACACGAGGGGGCGCACCATACTTTAATACGTTCGGATCAAAAACGAAAAGCGGGAGCACTGGTTCATCCGCAGCAGCGAGTCCTCGGTTGTCCGGTTCACGCAAATCCCGCCGGTGCCAGTGAAACCACATAGTCCCATAATAGAACGCGTGTGTCGTTAAACTACTGGATGGGTTGAGTTATTAATATCTATACGGTTATTTTAGAGAAATATTTTGATCGCAGACAGTACGCGTGTTCACTGTCCACTCTGGACCCCGGTTGAACCATTGCAACTAACAGTGTGATTATGTATGTTCGTTTTATCGTCGTTGTTATAACTGGCTGGCTTAGTATGTGAGTATGGTGACAACTACTACGGCCGTGGTCGGTACGACAATGTACTGAATGCTGTTACACCGTTTTTTGATATGAATGACTGTTGATCCCGTGAACTGGAAATACCCGCTGCAGACAGCAACGAAAGCGAAGATGATAGCAGATAGCAGCGCGTAGCTGTAGACAATGGTCCCATGACACGCTATGGCTATGCTGTAATGAATGTGACTCTTCGTGAGGAGGACATCCGTACGAATCGTGGGATGCGCAAGGCGACTTTCGAGGATCGCGGGCTTGAATACGCTGGTACCCTCGCTGTCCAGAATTGCCGTGATCTCAAACGCATCATCGAGTGGAATCTCGACCACGGTATCTACTATTATCGTATCGGTTCGGATCTGCTTCCGTGGTTCAGCCAGTACGAACTCGATGACTTGCCGAACGCGACTGAGATCCATCGTTTATTCGAGGAAATCGGCACGCTTGCCCGCGAGCATGACCTTCGGCTCACCTTTCATCCAGGTCACTTTGTGAAATTGGCGAGTACCGACGAGGGCGTCGTCGAGCGATCGCTAACCGACCTGGAAAATCACGGCGCGCTGTGTGACGCGATGGACCTGTCGCGGACACCCTACAACGCGATCAACATCCACATCGGCGCACATTATGGTGACAAGGAAACCACCGGAAAACGATTCTGTGAGCACTTTCAGCGGCTCTCACAATCTGTTCGACACCGTTTGACTGTCGAAAATGATGACACAGAATCACTCTGGAGCATTCCTGAGTTGATTGAGGCCGTTCATGATCGCATCGACGTTCCGATCACCTATGATGAGCTTCACCACCAATTCACGAGTCGTGGGCTGACCCGCCAGGAGGCGATCACGCGCGCGACAGCGACGTGGGACACGACACCGGTCATCCACTACAGCGAATCCCGGCGACTGCACGAAGCCGATCCGTCGATTCGACCCCAGAACCACAGTGATTACGTTGCGGGACCGATCCGAACCTATGAAACCGGTGCCGATGTGATGATCGAAGCGAAGAAAAAAGAGAAAGCGGTGTTTCGGTATTGCGAATCCACAAAAATGCGGTCCGGGAGCGATACATGTTCGCGTTAAAGCAGAAGTGGTTAGGGATCGAACAGGGCAGTAGATGCCCCACACCCGATTGCAGTTCAAACTTCCGGGGGGTGCGTTCGAGTTTTCAACCGATCATCCTGACAGGGAGTTCCGGATACTCGCTGCCTTCCCTGTGGACAGTGGACTCTTCGTCGCGTTCGAAGCACCAACGGAGCACCGTCAGGCCGTCCTTCGGGATTTCGATGACGTTCCGCTCTCCTATGACGTGCTCCACACCGACGACCAATCCGTTCTGATCCAGTATGAGATGCCGTCCATTCCACCACCAGTTCGCGCAATCTTGGCTTCCGGAAATCTTGTGCAATTCCCACTCACCCTCCGAGATGGATGGATAACGTTCGACCTGACGACCTCACACGAGCGGTTGTCGAAGCTCAAAGCCGAGTTCGAGGACACTGGCTTGACGTATGAGGTCGTCTCGGTCACACAAACGACCGATCCGGTGGACCTGTTGACCGACCGCCAACGACGATTCATGATCGAGGCTCTCCAGCGCGGCTACTATGACAGCCCCCGCGAGTGTTCGCTCACCGATCTTGCGGTCACACTTACTGTCAGCAAATCGACGGCGAGCAGGGTGCTCCACAACGCCGAAGAGACGGTTATCAAGGAGTTCTTCGCAGAGCCAATTGAGTAAATCGGTGGCTGTTTAACGGCGATCTACGGTGCACAACAACACCGGCGTTTGGGTACGCCAATATCCCTCTGCGTCGACTGGCTCGATACACAGAGATCTTCGCTCGAAGTTGTGTGACTGGCCGTCGAATGAAACATGTTGCAGCGAACATCCATCCTCCGTGCTCTCGTACGTGAATCTATGGTTCTACGACCAGAGTCAATCGAGAAGTCCGATGGACTCAAAATGCGGTTCGGCTACTGGATGGTGCAACGGAAGCCCGGAACGGTGAAGGTCGTGACTGCCTGTCTACCGGAGTCTCTGGGACTTACCCTCCCGTTCCATGCGAATGGGATCCAGATTGAGCCTGAACTCAAGCCCATGGTGGGGACGCTCACCGCAGAGAGCAACGGGCGTGGCTTTTGTGTGGGCTTCGCGCAGTCAGGGGCGATCCGCAGGGACCTCGGCACGAAGACGTTCAGTGCGCTCACGGGGTACCAGACGAGTCCGCTCTTTTCTGATCAGGAACGTGTGGCGCTGGCGTATGCGGAGGGAGCCACGCGCAAGACTGTCTCCGTCGCCACGTTCAAAGAACTCCGAACGCATTTCGACGATCGAGAGATTGTCGAAATCACGTGGCTGAATGTGACGCAAAAGTACATTAATCTCATTAATATTCAGATAGAAATCAAATTAGATCATCCGTGTGTAATCGCAAAGTCGAAGACGTGGATGGAACATGATGAACGAATGCCTGCGCAAAACGCACAAGAATAAATCATGGCACTCACCATATCTACCGCCCACACCACCATCACTATTCTGACAATTGTCGCTGTCGGCGTCTCGGCTATAGCCTTCTTTCGCCCCCCAGAGGTCATCCTTGAATCCATGGCCGAGACAGACGTGGAGGAATCGTGGCTGCCGATGCTGGGCACCCTGAAGGCAGCGGGCGCGCTCGGGCTACTGATCGGCATCGGTGTGCCAGTGCCACCGATCGGGACGGCCGCTGCAGTCGGTCTCGTTGTATACTTCGTCGGTGCCGTTGTCGTCCACAGACGCGCTGGCGACTACTCGATCAGCGGGCAACACGCGTACCTTCTGCTGGCTGTGGTCACACTGGTGCTGGACGTGGTCTCGTGAACCGCCGTTCCACTGTATTCATCACCGCCGAAACGAGAGTTGAATCAGCCAACGTGATAGACCGAGCGATTGAAAGTTTGTTGGTCTCACGGGCGAATCCCCGGTAGGATCAACTTCCTCACTGCAGTATAAGAGACCGATGGATCACGTCTTTGCGCGCGACGGCGAGAGCGGAACGAAGCCGCTTACAATCCACTGGGCGCTCAGGCAACTCAACCAGCGCCTCCGCGAGCGTCCGGATCCGTTGTCTGGGATCGATCGAGAGCGTCTCGAATCCTTAATTCGGGGCGCGGACACCGCCCGATCGGTGGAACCACAGCCATCCCCATGATCGAGATCGACGGTTCCGACGGCGGCGGCCAGCTCGTTCGCACGGCGCTCTCGCTCGCTGCGATCACCGGCGAACCTATCAGGATGGAGAACGTTCGCGGTGCCCGATCGAATCCCGGGCTCAGACAGCAGCATCTCGCAGTCCTCAACATACTGACTGACGTGTGTGACGCGGCAGTTTCTGAAGTAGCGGTGGGATCCGATGAATTCGAATTCCGTCCCGGTTCGATCACCCCTGGGACGTACGGGATCGATATCGGAACCGCTGGATCCGTCCCGCTCCTGTTCGATGCTCTCTTTCCTCTCGCTGTTGCCACCGACGAACCGCTTTCCGTTTCGGGGCGTGGCGGTACGGACGTGCGGTGGTCGCCTCCGATTGCCTATCAAAGCCGGGTGAAACTCCCAGTGCTCCGAGAACACGGACTCCACGCGGTTGTCGAGCGCGACCGTCCAGGGTTCTATCCGGCGGGCGGCGGCGTGTCGACGCTCCGACTCGCACCCTCCTCGCTCACCCCGATCGCACTCACTGACCGGGGACCGTTCCAAGGAGCGCGCGTCTACTCGCTAGCAAGCGAGGCGCTCGCTGGCGACGAGGTTGCACAACGACAGGCAGAGACAGCGGTCGAACGACTCGAAGAACACGGTCTCGGTACGGTCGAATGCGCTATCAAGTATGCTGAGACCGACTCGCCGGGGTCTTCAGTCGTTATCCGTCTCGATTTTGCTCGTGCGATTGCGGGCGCGGACGCACTGGGGGAACGAGGGAAACCGGCAGAGGTAGTCGCAAACGAAGCGGTTGAGGACGCAATCCTCGTCCGGGACTCTCGTGCCGCCGTGGATCGCTACATGGCCGACCAGCTCGTCCTTCCGCTGGCGCTCGCTGGAGGTCGCGTTTCGATCCCCGACGTAACCGAGCACGTCGCAACCAGTGTTGATCTCCTTGGCACGTTCGACCTTGCTGTGCGAGTCGAACAGGGCGACACACCGAAACTAGTTTCCTCGGGGACTGATGCGATTCCGTCTCCCGATTGAAGCGCCCGCAGAGGATCACAGCTGACGGTACTGCCGAGAATGGAGTCCCCTGATCTCACGAGGCTGAGACACACGCTCGCTCTTCTCACCGTGAATGGGAGTTATTATTTTTCTATCATATTAATTTTAAGATACTTGAGATAGGTAGTAACTTACCATATTGTATGTCTCTTGATATCACAATATTTTTATGATTACGACGGAATAAGATAAATTGGTGGTTTTTACTCGTGGTCTATACAGTTAGTTCTGGAGAATACTATCAGTTCAACAGAGTGAGAGACATGGTTACAGCGATCGACAGTAGAGTATATTTTTAATAGCACCCCATCAAAAAACCTGCTATGACACGTCTCGCGTTGATCGCCCACGACGAAGAGAAACCGGAGATTATCGACCTTGTGCACGCGTACGAGGATTTACTTGCAACTATCGATCTTGTGGGGACGGGAACGACGGGGAAACGTATTGCTGATGAGACCGACCTGACCATCGAACGAAAAGAATCAGGACCCGTCGGTGGTGATCTAATGATCGGTGCTGAAATCGCTGAGAATCGCCTTGACGGAGTCATCTTCCTCCGGGATCCCCTCGCTGCTCAACCCCACGAACCCGATATCTCTGCACTGTTACGCATCTGTGACGTTCACGACACGCCGCTTGCGACGACCCGTTCCTCTGCCGAGTTCCTACTGGAGGGACTTGATCGTCGCATCGATCCGAAGTGAAAAATGTTCTTTTGAACTATATTATTTTTCTATATTACTGTATAATAAAACTAATCTCCAAAACTATTGAATTATTATTGACATTCGAGAATATACTGTTCTGGGACGTAACTCAATGATTGATATCAGTGAATAAACGGTGTTATCGTAGTCCTGCTTCGTCTGTGCCCCGCTTATAACGGTGTTTACCGGACAGGTGACTTACCTTTATTCCATTCGATCGTACATAATTCATCTTATGGTATACAATCAATCAGTTTCAGATACCACTTGCTCTGGGATTTTTTACGAACAGTACGAACGGCGCCGACGCGACTGAGTCCACAGCGCGTCGTCGAGAAGTAAGCGGCAGGTGTTAGAGCGTACAACTCCAATGGAAACAGTATGACCACAGCCGATACTGAGCTCATATATTTGACTGTTGATGTGTGGCATCCGGACTGCTGGACGCTTCACGTGACAGAGGCGGTTGACGCTGGGTTACTCGGATACGAAATGACGATGCGAGACGATGACTTTGCCGATCGATTTCGGCTTTATCGGACGTACGGCGACTCTTGGGCCGCTGTAGAGCGACTCATCGAAGCTGCTGATGACACAGATTTGACCAAAGATGTAATCGTCTTGTCGCCGTCGACAGCGTCTGATTCACGGGCATTCGGACCCGTCACGCAGGATATTCTTGTTGAGTTCGACCCAGCACCGGGGATGCGAACCGCCTTCACCGACCGGGGATTCATGCATTATGGTCCGTCACAGCATGAGAACGGTCGGGAACGACGATCCCTTCTCACTATCTCCAAACGAGACACGGTATACCAAGCGCTCGAAGACATCGAAGCGTCCTATGACGCTGATCTGGATATCGAACGGTTCACCACTACACCCACCCCGAGTGGAATGCGCGATCTTCCCAGCGACGGGTTGTCACCTCGTCAGCGAGAAGCATTTCAACTCGCTCGGGCTCGCGGTTACTACGAATATCCACGAGATGTTGCTGCACAGGAGCTTGCAGACGAGTTCGGAGTCTCACGAACGACGTTTCTCGAACACCTCCGTAAGGCAGAACGCGAGCTACTCACCGGGATCGAATTCCACTGATCGTGTTCGAGTCATAACCGTACCGTCGGCTGATTCGATCGCAGTTGTCCCGAGATCCCGTCATAATGAGGTCCTCATCTCATGATGCTATGTCCCCGACGAATAGATGTAGATGACCCGATCCAGTGAACAGCCGCCGAGTTCGTTTCAGGATGAGAGTTCAGTCGAGCAGCTCCACTCCTCACAGCCAACTGAAGACGACACACAAGCGACCTCATCTGTCGACTACGAGCACGTCTCGGTTCCGGTGTTGGTCATCGGAGCCGGCGCGGCGGGTGTTAGGACTGCCATCGAACTGGCCGAGCACGATGTGGAACCGTTGGTAATCGGAAAACGAGACCATGGCGATGCGCACACAACGCTGGCCGCTGGCGGAATCAACGCCGCTCTCGGGAACCGCGACCCTGAAGATGACTGGCAAATACATGCCGCAGATACCCTGAAAGAAGGCCACTTCATTAACGACGCAAACGGTGTTGAAACGGTTGCGAACGCGATGCCTGATCGGATTCGAGAACTCGAAGAGTGGGGGATGCCGTTCAACCGAACAGAAGACGGAAAGATCGAACAGAGGTACTTCGGTGCCCAGTCGTTCCGCCGAACGTGTTTCGTCGGTGATCGAACTGGCGAGGCCATGCTTGAGGCACTGGTCTCGAAAGCCCGGGCGTTGGAAATTCCGTATCGGGAGAACGTAATGATCACGAAGCTCCTCTCGGACGGTGAGCGAGCCTATGGGGCCATCGGCTACGACATGGACGATGGTCACTTTCTCCGCTTTGGAGCGCACGCAGTCGTACTCGCAGCGGGTGGCTACTCGGGACTGTACAACCGCCACTCTTCGCGCATCGACGAGAACAACGGCGACGGCGTAGCGCTTGCGTACGACGCTGGTGCGCGTCTAATGGATATCGAATTCGTTCAGTTTCATCCGACCGGCATGATAGGTGATCGGTACGGCGAAGACTGGGACGGTCGGCTCGTCACTGAAGCGGTTCGTGGTGAGGGCGGACGGCTATTCAACGCCGAGGGTGAACGGTTTATGAAAAAGTACTCACCCGATCAAATGGAACTTGACGCCCGCGACGTGGTTGCTCGGGCGATTTCTCAGGAGATCAGCGAGGGCAGGGACACCGAGAACGGCGGCGTCTATCTCGATATCTCTCATAAGGATCGGGCGTTTCTACAGGACCGACTGCCCCGGATGTACGAGCGCTTTGCAGAGTTGGGCGTCGACATGGCGGAAGAACCGGTCGAAGTCGCCCCGACAGCTCACTACGCGATGGGTGGCGTCGAAGTCGACTTCGAGACTGGCGCGACCGCCGTCGAGAATCTCTATGCTGTGGGTGAGACTATCGCGGGGATCCATGGAGCGAACCGCCTTGGCGGTAACTCACTCTCAGAGACTGTCGTGCTCGGAAAAGTTGTCGGTGACCACCTTGCAGACGAGTCCTACATCGGTGCCCCGGAACTGCCAGCGTCACAGCAGCGCGCGGCCAGCGAGCACTTCCGAGAACTCAGCGCCCTCAGTAACGGAGGAAGCGAGGATCCACAAGCGGTTCTTCAGGCACTTGGTGATCTCTTAGAGGAGACTGCGGGCATTATTCGGACCGAAGAGGGTACGAAAAAGGGTCTTGAACGCCTCGAAGCATTGAACAATCGGGCGGACAACCTTGTGGCCGGTGAACGGACCAGTCGATCGTTTGAGTACGCGATCGATCTCGGGTTCTCGCTAACCGTTGCCAAGGCGCTGTTCAACGGTGCACGCGAGCGTACTGAATCGCGCGGTGCTCACTTCCGGTCGGACTACCCGGAGAAAAACGAGGCGTGGCGCAAGAACATTACGTACAGACAGACCGAGGACGGTATTACACTCGACACGACAACGCCGGGAGAACCTTCAGACGTGGTCAGCAAAGCACTCGACGCGGACTACGAATTGGACTACCACCAACTCGAATAGCCCTTTCCTCGCATCGGTGCGCACGGATCGATACCCCTGTAAATCGTCCACTGCGTCGCGTGAACCAGTGTGTCTCTCAGATGAATATAATGAATGTGAATGATAACCACTAATGTAATTATCCTCACTTAGTTTAGTATAATGTATTTTTCTTTGGTATAATGTGGATTCTATACTATGTATAATGAACTTCAATACATGATCGATGAAAACATTAATACATTTCTACTGTTTCTATTCAATATGGATTCCAGATTACTTACTGACCCTCCATCGTTTTTCAGGGAACGTGTCGATAATCCCGGTATTCTTATTCCGACCTTGATCGTCATAGCCACAGGGGTTATTGCAGCAGTTGGCAGTGCTCCGGTAGCAGATCTTACCAGTCAACTTGCAACAGAGGGATTAGCATCTCAGGGCCAACAACTTAACGAGTCAACTGTTAACGCAGTCGGTACGTTCACAAGTGTCTTTAGTACCATCTTCAGCTTCCTGTCCGTCCTATTGGGTTGGATCGTCTACAGTATCGCGTTTTACCTTATCGCTCGGTTCGCGTTCGGTGGGTCCGCTTCACTCGGAAACACGTTTGCGTTCACCGGATGGGGGTACATCCCGATGCTCATTCATCAGCTCATCAGTGCGGCTGCCGCATACTACGTCTACTCTGGTGTTACGTTACCAAACGCGACCGTAGCCGCGCAGACAACGCTCCAAGAGTTACAAAATGATCCAGTCATCCTTGCCGCGGGCGTTATCGGACTTGTCCTCTTGGTGTGGAGTGGTGTTATTTGGACTGCTGCAATGAGTCAGCTCCACGATGTTTCCCGACGCAACGCAATCATCACTGTCGGCATTCCTGTCGGTATCGCATTCCTTAGGAGAGCCAGTGGCCTCTTATAATAATATATAATAATGACTGTAATCAAATTAGATGGCATCACAAAGAAATTCGGTTCCGTGACAGCCCTCGATAATCTTGACCTCACTGTAGAGAAAGGCGAGATCTATGGATTTCTCGGTCCCAACGGTTCCGGCAAATCAACCACCATCAACATCCTTCTTGACTTTATCCAACCAACAAACGGTCAAGCAACCCTTTTCGGACAAGATGTCCATACAAACTCAGCCGCAATAAGAGATCGAATCGGTGTTCTCCCTGACGCGTACGATACTTACGATCGACTTACTGGCCGCCAACACCTCGAATTTACCATCGAATCGAAAGGTGCGTCCGACGATCCAATGGAACTCCTCGAGCGAGTCGGTATTCCCGAAGCAGCAGACCGTACCGCTGACGGCTACTCAAAAGGGATGACACAGCGCCTTGTTCTCAGCATGGCCCTCGTTGGTGATCCTGATTTGCTTATTCTCGACGAGCCCTCAACTGGACTTGATCCGAATGGAGCGCGTGAAATGCGCGAGATCATCATGGAACAAAATCAGCGTGGTGCAACGATTTTCTTCTCCAGTCATATCATGGAACAGGTTGAGGCAATCTGTGACCGTGTTGGTATCCTTTCCAATGGCACGCTCATCGCTGAGGACTCGATTCACGAACTGAGACAGCAGATGGACACCAAAACAACACTCACCCTTGTTGTTTCTGATGTTACTCCCGCAGTCGTTGACGCAGTTCAGAACTGTACTGGTGTTTCAAACGTGACGACAGGGAACGATCAGATATCAGTTTCGATCGCAGACGGATCGAAAGCGGCAGTAATCAACACGATTGAATCCTCTGCTGTCGAATTACAGGACTTCTCGACAAGCGAGGCGTCGTTGGAAGACCTCTTTACAGCGTACACGACAGAGCAAACGGAGGGATCCGCATGAGTTGGAGTGTAATAGCAAAAAAAGAGCTGCGGGACGCCAGCCGGTCCCGACGATTGTTCGCTCTGATCGTCACATTCGTTCTCTTTTTTGCCGGCGCAGCCTTCGTCATTATCAAAGTCATGAATACTTTTGGAGGGAACGTGTCTCCGGAGACCCCTGCTATCCTCTCGCTGACCATTCCTCTCGGAATTTTCCTCCCTGCAGTCGGAATCTTTTCAGGTTATAGATCTATTGTTGGTGAGCGAGAATCCGGGAGCTTGAAACTTCTGCTCTCGTTGCCGCACTCACGTACAGACGTTGTTCTCGGCAAGTTCCTTGGTCGAACGGCCCTCGTCGGATCTGCAACGCTTATTGGGTTTCTCGTTGGAGGGATCGTTACGGTCGCTCTCGGAGCGGAACTGCCAATTGTTGACTATCTGTCTTTAATCGTGCTATCAGTTGTGCTCGGTGCCGCATTCGTTAGCATCAGTGTCGGGTTTTCTGCGAGTATTCGGTCAGAGGACCTGATCGTGTTCATCGGATTTGGATTGGTTCTTCTCTTTACTATGTTATGGGGGGTGCTCACCAGTCTGATCGGTATGCTTCTCCGTCGTTATGATCTTGGATCACAGACGTTCCAGGCTGATATCGTATCGTTCATCCGTGCGCTGAACCCACAAAGGGGCTTTAATTCTGCCTATTCATCCCTCTCAATGCTGAATAATACATCGGGTGATGTCTTTTGGCAGGAAGGCTGGTTCGGGTTTATCGTTCTCGCATTTTGGATAGTTGTTCCACTTGCGTTCGGAATGTGGCGGTTCAATCGTACCGAACTCACCTAGGGAAATCCAGTATTATAGCCATTGAGGGAATAGTACGTTATTCAAATGCGGCTACTAGCGTTAGATCGCGTCGTTAGGGGCGTGTGCCTCTTGCATCCGCTGTGCTTCGGCAGCATACCGTTCTTGGAGGTCGGAATCATCGACGGAGCCGAGATTCTCAGGAGCAGCGTTGACTGCTGCTGTGGTGTCGCGCATTTCGGTAAAGGAGGGCAGTGCTCGCTCCTTCCGGTAGTCCTGCTTGCCGTCCGTGGTCGCGTAGGTGAGAATAATCAAGTTCTGCTCGTCGTCGGAGTAGGTGCGTTCAACTAACCACACGCGCGTATCGTTGTTCGATTGCTCCGGCACCATTTTTTAACCGGAATAGTCGTCGTGTTCTGCTCTAGCATCTATCATAGTACCCATAATATTTCTTATAATAACTCACAACGCATACGAATAAGTACGAAACGAAGACCCAGAAGTACGTATATCGACCGGTTTGTTACTATTTTAAGAGATAAATATATAATAATCCAATCCATGTATAGTATGTATAGTTATGGTTAGTCGGTTGGGACGGTCTGATATTTTACAAGAACAATATCAAAAGCTCCAGACTAGTGATCATAGTCAAAATAGTTGGGAGGATATGACTAAGGAGGAGGTTAATGGCATCCAATAAATCACTAACAAGACGACGATTTGTAACGCTCACGGCAACGACAAGTACGAGTATGGCGTTAGCGGGGTGTGGCGCTGACCAATTACCCATAGAGGATGAGGACAAGGCGAAAACCGACACTGAAACGCCTCCTCCGACTCAGCGGGAGAAAACTACTACAGCAGAACACGAAGTAGATGTAGAGCCGGGGAGCCATCCACGAACGGACTACCAATTAGCCGTTCAGGACAAACGTTGGAACACATACCCCCTCTGGATCGATCAGAACGGTCGGATGTACGGACGCTCCGGCACCGACGTGACGGTCAGCGACGACTGGTATCAGACTACCGAGGTGCTGTTTTCGTTCGAAGATATAGATGACGACCATGTCCAAATGGTCATTGTTCCAGAGAGCGGGAACATCATCACGGCGGTGGGGGGCCGGGGAGACACCGGAGGACGAATCTATCGCCTTCGTGATGATCTCAGCGGGGCAGAGAAGCTGTATCAGTTCGAATACGGCCGCGCCATGCCCGGCATGGGTCACGCAGTCTACGACGACATCATCGTTCTCTCGTGTTATGCGCTCTCGGATTTCGAGGCGGAGCAGTATGCCAACGAGGTGATTCTCTCGACCGACGGTGGTCAATCGTTCAACCGCATTCTCAAAGCCCCTCTCAAGACCACAGACGCAGCAAACCTCCACATTCACGATGTTGAATACGATCCGTACGCCGACCGGATCTGGGTGGTGGTTGGTGACAATGGTAACACACAACTGTACTGGAGCGACGATCTCGGCAGTTCGTGGGAGACGATCGCAGAACAAGGTGAGGTTACCATGCTGACCCAGATCGCTGCCTTCAAAGACTGCGTCGCGTTCGGTACTGACGGCACTCCGGAGGGAATCATCCGCTGGGAGCGTGAGAAACCCACCGACAAACCGGACGGAGTGGATGACCTCGTTCGTCCGTACGTTAAGATAGAGACGGATCCGACGGACGACACGATGGAAATGTACGCCCGTGGGCGCTGGCACATTCGGGAAGACGACGGACGCGAACTCTGTTTGATGGCGTTCGGCTACTCTCCAATGGACACGGGAACGGATTCAGTCGTGCTCGCCAGCGTCAACGGAGCCGAATGGTACGAGCTGTACCGGACGGAGACCCGAAAGATCCTGCTCACCAACGTCTTCGGACCGCTGTCGATGGATGGTCCTCGACACACAGTCGTATCCGATAGCGCCCAAAGTGAGGGCTATCAAATCAACGCGACGGTGCCGAAGTTCTGGGCGTAACAGAAGCTTCGGCAATGGAACGGTGTTGTTCTCAAGACAGTCTCATGTGGATAACGCGCCTGAACTAGTAACTCAAGCCGCCAATTTTCGGTGGTTGAGACTAAGAACGGTGCTGTCTCCTCGTACTGTAGTACAGGGGTTTTGCACCTGAAATTTAAAATAAGCCGCCTTTTTATTCACGCAGAGATATTGATACCCATGGCCGAAAACGCTTCTCTCACAAATTTTATAGATGAAGGTGAAAGTAAACGACCTCCAGAAGAAGCAGCAGCCATTGCTGGGAACACCACTGACAGCGAGGCCGCAGAGATAATCAATAAGTCAGAGTATCGTTATCCTGCGTCTGATGGCACGATCGACATCGCGGTCATGCAGGTGAACTACACCATCGAGGGGAGAGGTGACGACCAACATCCGGTCCTTCATGTATTCGGACGAACAGCAGACAACGAAACTGAACATGTGCGCGTCCGGGAGTTTCGACCGTATTTTTACGCCCCAACCGAATCGCTTGATCATCCCCCAGAAGACGACTATGACCGTCTGACCGGCAGCGAAGATGGATACGAAAGCATTCGGGGCCAACCACTGACGAAAGTGTTCGGTCGAACACCTCCGGATGTCGGGGAGTTGCGGGACCATTTTGACCACTACGAAGCCGATATCCTCTTTCCGAACCGACTTCTCATCGATAAAAACATCACGAGCGGTATTCGTGTTCCTGAGTGCCGCAAAGATAACGGTACCATCGAGATCCCACACGAGGAGATTGAGACTGTCCCTGTCGACGCCGACCTGCGAATCAACACGTTCGACATCGAGGTCGATGACCGCAACGGCTTTCCCGAAGACGGTGAGGAGCCGATCGTCTGTCTCACTAGCCACGATTCCTACGACGACCAGTACACCGTCTGGCTGTACGAGTCTCCCACTGGAACGTCGGGACCCGACGAACTGTCCGAGTATGACCCCCATAACGGACCGATCGACGCGGACGTTCGATCGTTCGAGAGTGAAGAGGGGATGCTCGCCGCGTTTATCGATTACATCGAGGCGACCGACCCGGACGTGTTGACCGGGTGGAACTTCACTGATTTCGATATGCCGTATCTCGTCGACCGGTTGAAACAACTCGGAGGTGACGGAGCACTCGACCCAGATCGGCTCTCACGAGTGAACGAGGTGTGGCTCGACGATTGGTACGGGCCAAACGTGAAAGGCCGGGTGGTGTTCGATCTGTTGGACGGGTACAAGCGCACGCAGTTCACAGAGCTCGAATCTTACCGGTTGGACGCCGTCGGTGAGGTTGAGCTTGGAATCGGCAAGGAACGCTATCCGGGCGACATCGGTGATCTTTGGGAGGACGATCCTGAGCGATTGCTTGAATACAACCTGCGGGATGTTGAGCTGTGTGTTGAACTCGATCGGAAACAGGGGATCATTCCTTTTTGGGAAGAAGTCGCCACGTTCGTCGGCTGCAAGCTTGAGGACGCGATCACCCCGGGTGACGCGGTTGATCTGTACATTCTCCACAAAGTACACGGCGACTTGGTATTGCCCTCGAAAGGTTCCGTCGACGCAGAAGACTATGAGGGTGGCGCGGTGTTCGAACCGATCACTGGTGTCAAGGAGATGGTGAGCGTGCTTGACCTGAAGAGCCTCTATCCGATGGCGATGGTTACTATCAACGCCAGTCCCGAAACCAAAGTCAGTCCGGAGTATGACGGTGATGTGTACGAGGCACCCAACGGAACACTGTTCCGGAAAGAGCCTGACGGCATTATCCGGGAAATGGTTAATGAGTTGCTCTCTGAGCGCGACGAGAAGAAAACCCGTCGCGACGAACACGATCCTGGCAGCGAGGCATACGAGACCTACGATCGGCAACAATCAGCTGTGAAGGTCTTGATGAACTCGCTGTACGGCGTCCTCGGCTGGGAGCGATTCCGTCTCTACGATATGGAGATGGGTGCTGCAGTGACGGCAACCGGACGGGAAGTCATTAAATACACTGAAGAAGCCGCCAATAAACACGACAAAGACGTTGTATATGGCGACACAGATTCTGTCATGATTGAATTTGGACAGGAAGTGTCGAAAGCTGAAGCCATCAATCAGTCGTTTGAGTTGGCAGAGCAGATTAACGAGGCCTACGAAGCGTTCGCTGGTGAGGAGTTGAACGCCCAGGAGCATCGGTTTGAGATCGAGTTCGAGAAACTGTACCGTCGCTTTTTCCAGGCCGGTCGGAAAAAGCGGTACGCCGGCCACATCATCTGGAAAGAGGGTAAAGATGTCGATGATATCGATATCACGGGCTTTGAATACAAGCGCTCTGACATCGCACCGATCACCAAGGAAGTCCAGCGCGAAGTCATCGAGTTGATCGTGACGAGCGACGGCAAGGAGTATCAAGACGCAGTGGCCGACTACGTGCACGACGTAATCGAAGGATTCCAGAGCGGGGAGATTTCAGTTGAAGAAGTGGGGATCCCAGGGGGGATCGGTAAACGTTTGAGCAACTATGATGTGGATCGAGCCCACGTTCGAGGAGCGAAATACGCCAACGCGATGCTCGGGACGAACTTCGCGCGTGGCTCAAAACCAAAACGGATCTATCTTGATCGGGTCCACCCCGACTTCTTTACGCAGATCGAATCTGAGGGTCGAATTTCGAATGGTGAACGTGATCTCTACACCGAATTCAAGAGGGAACAAGATGTCATCTGCATCGAGTACGCCGATCAGTTGCCCGATGAGTTCAGTGTCGAGTGGGACGAAATGCTCGACAAAACACTCAAAAACCCCATCGAGCGTATTCTTGAGGCTATCGGCATCTCATGGGACGAAGTCAAAACAGGACAGCAACAAACGGGACTTGGACAGTACAGCTGATCCTCTTACTCGCGGAGTATATTCAGGTGTTAGCGGGTGGTACGACTATGGACAGCCTGTCCCACCGAGACAGACACAATTAATTTACTGGTAGAAATCGAAATTTCGATCATGGGGGAACATCCAAACAGCGACAGCATGAGGTCAGACGACACACTCCGAATCGGGCTTAACGGCTTCGGGCGGATCGGTCGAGCCGTCTTTCGCGCGTCGTTGTCCGATGATACCGTCGAGATTGTCGCCATCAACGACGTGATGGACGACGACGACATGGAGTATTTACTCCGGTACGACTCGGTTCATGGTCAACTCGAAGGGGTCTCACGCAACGGAGATATCCTTTCTGTCGGCTCTCGGCAAATCCAATTGCTTTCGGAGCACGAACCCTCCGCGCTCCCATGGGACGAGATTGGTATCGACGTTGCCATCGAAGCAACGGGCTTGTTCCGGACACACGAGGAGGCAGCACAGCACCTCCAAGCGGGTGCCGAGAAGGTCATCATCTCGGCTCCACCAAAAGGCGAGACGACAGTTCCGATGTTCATCTACGGCGTCAATCATGCGGAGTACGACGGTGAAGATGTCATCTCGAACGCTTCCTGCACCACGAATTCCGTCGTACCGGTCGTGAAGGTGCTCAATGAGGCGTTCGGTATTGAATCTGGCTTACTCACAACCGTCCACGCATACACCGGTAGCCAAGGGTTAGTAGATGGTCCGCTCGCAAAGCGCCGTCGTGGCCGTGCAGCCGCCGAAAATATCGTTCCGACCACGACAGGTGCCGCAGTTGCCACGACAGAAATCCTGCCCGAACTCAAGGGTAAACTCGACGGGATGGCGATGCGTGTCCCGGTTCCGGACGGATCGATTACCGATCTCACTATCAGCCTCGAAACCGATATTACGAAAAGTGAAGTGGCTGATGCCTTCCGCGACGCGGCTGACAACGACCTTGCAGGCATTCTCGGCTATACGGATGAGGAGATCGTTTCACAGGACATCATCGGACTACCGCTTGCGTCATACATCGATCTCGAATCCTTGATGGTCGTAGCGGGCAACCTCGTGAAGGTTCTGACGTGGTACGACAACGAATATGGCTATTCGACTCAGATGCTAAATCTCGCGGCGTATATCGCTACCGAAACCGGAGTCATGGAATCAAAAGAAGCAGTCCACACTAACACCAACTAACTTGTCAGATGAACGATGGCAGGCCCCTGAACACTGAAACCCATGACCATGTTTCAAACTATCGACGATCCTGAAAAACGACAGCAGTTGCTATACTGGAACTGCTTGACGACAACCACGCAATCGCTCTGATCGCTCATCAGGGACGGCTGGGTTAAAGCACGTTGACATCTCTTATGCAACATGCCGATATTCTCGCAAATCTCCCTGAGCGCGAGATTGACTTCATTTCCGACACCTACGGTGAGTCCGCACTCGCAGCGATCAATAACCTTGAACCGGGTGACGTACTCCTTTTTGAGAACGTGTGGATGTGTGATGGAGAACTACCTGAAGCGGAACCGGATATCACGGCTTAAACAGAGTTCGTTCAAACGCTTGCACCGGAATTTGACGCTTACGTCGACGACGCATACTCTTCTGCCCACCGTTCTCACGCCTCGATTGTCGGCTTCCCGTGCGTCACGGACGCCTACGCGGGTCGCGTGATGGAACGCGAATATGTGGCAAACTCCGCCCTTCAAGCGAGAGAGTTCGATGGCACCGTCACGATGGTTTTGGGCAGGGTGAAACCTGAAGATTCTATTCGGGTAATCGACCGAGCCGACGATACGGCCGATCAGTTCTGTCTCAGCGGGATCATCGGAGAACTTTTTCTGCGGGCTGACGGGTACAACGTCGGCTGCGATATTGAGGAAACGACCTATTTCGACATCGGCTCCGAAACAGCCAAGCACTATGCCGATCTCGTTTCTACATCCGAGGCCGTCTTCGTTAAGGGCGCGCTCGGCGTTTTCGAGGACGAACGGTTTGCCGACGGTACGGTCGAGGGTCTCTCAGCAATCGCTGACAGTGACTGTTTGTCAGTCATTGGCGGAGGAGACACATCCCGCTCGATCGAATTGTTTGACTTCGATGAAGATGACTTCTCACGCGTCTCGATCGCTGGCGGGGCATACGTTCGTGCACTCACTGGCGAACCGTTTGTTGGTGTCGACGTGCTCGAACGCTGAATCTGTGTCCAACAGAAACCAGAAGTAGTAGCATCTGTTAATTTATTATAATATTAATGAAATATTATCAGCGACCGACTGGCATCACGATGAAGTTGGATTGGTAACGTTCGGCGTGTTTCGCTTCCACAAACAGACTGTATTGTCTCAGCGAGCAACCAATCAGTGCTCGCTTGGGTAAGAGGATGTCATACTGCAGTGTTGAATCAACCAATCGGCAGTGAATAGAGACCAATGTGCGTCTCATTATTTGAGGATCGCTCACGTTATCTCGTGATGGGATCATCCATGGGTCGAAAACTCATCGACAAATCGGTGGTAGTCACGGGTGCAGCGTCGGGAATCGGACGTGCTATTGCGCTCCGATTCGCTGACGAGGGAGCCAACATCGTCGTTGCCGACGTTCGAAAAGAGCCCCGTGAGGGTGGGAAACCGACACACGAGATGATTTCAGGGGCGAAATTTATTGAGACCGATGTTTCAGACATGACAGCGGTTCATGATGCCATCGAGAAGGCGGTTGAAGCGTTCGGTCGCCTCGATGTTATGGTGAACAACGCGGGGGTCTTTCCCGGGAATCAACCAGTAGAGACGGTCGACGAAGCGGACTACGACTGGGTGATGAACATCAATCTCAAGGGCGTCTATTTTGGGAGCAAATTCGCGGCGGAGGTGATGCGCGAGCAAGACGACGGAGGATCGATCATCAATGTCTCATCGATCGCTGGACTCGTTGGGTATCCTGACGCGTCGGCGTACTGTGCGTCGAAAGGTGGGATCACGAATCTCTCGAGAGAACTCGCAGTCGAACTTGGTGGGGACGGCATCCGGGTCAATGCGGTCAATCCGGGGGTGATCGAGACAGCAATGACGACCCAAGACGCATCGGTCGCAGGAACACTCGATGAACAGATCCCCTTGCATCGCGACGGTCAACCTGAAGACGTCGCTGGCGCAGTACTCTTCTTGGCAACTGACGACGCTGCATACGTTACTGGACACAACCTCGTGGTGGATGGTGGATACACCGCACAGTGACTGTATTGCACGTGAGTAACTGGTTTGGGTGCCACCGTCGTATCTCCAAATTCGGCTGATCTGGCTACTACTCGTGAACACTTCGTGGAATCTGTTACGTTTAAGTTGCAACTTACTGTATTAAATGAGCGATAAAGGTATTCGCGGAGCAATTGGTTGGGAGTAACTATTTTGCATAGTCACCACGTGCCAACGGGTTGGTGGATATCAATGAAGTGTATCGGTGTCGCAGAAAAAGCCCCGAGACCAGACAGCAGAGGTGCAAGTTCTGGAGAATATGTGTCAGATCTCCAACGGCCCGAGCCCGAGGGCGATCTCACACTCAAGCAAACGAAGAACCGTACAACGATCACGTGTTGATCGATAGTTACAATGAGCGTCCAAACTCTCTGCCAGATCTGTGAATCAGCGCCTGCTGAGTATCAGTGTACACGGTGTGGTGCTCTTGTGTGCGCCGCCCATTATGACAAGGAAACTGGGTTGTGTACCGATTGCGCCACAGCAATCCGCGACTCACCCCCCGACAGATAGACCCTCGATAGAATCCGAACGCGGTGTAGCTACCAGACATGTACCATTATCATACGGCAATAGTCTATAGTCTTCGCACAGTGTAAGGAAGTCGTTACTAGATGGAAAACAGAAATGGAAAATCAAGGAATCACATATTTCACACCATACAACTTCTGTAACATAGACACACCTTGATAGCCATCGTCGCGGTCAAGGTGAATCATCACAATACGATATCGCAGTCCCTACGATAACCTCTGATTACTCCAATCGTGTTCTCCTTTACATCGCTACGTTTGTAAAGGAACATGAAAAATCGACCTACCGAAACACTCAAATAATGTATACTTGTCTCGCTAAGGGATACGCTGTGTCCGCTAGGCTTCGCTAGACTTCTTTCCGTGGATGACTTCGTCTTATGGGCATGCATGTGGAACCCAGAAGCGTGTTTTTCCATAATGACCGTGATTTCGACAGTAGCTCATTCCGAATACCCTTCCCTGTGGAAGGTGCCGCCTGTTTCGTACATGGAAACTAGTTCGGTAATAAGCTCCTCGTATGATTCGTCTTCCTCTAGGTGGTCGTCTAACCGTGCTTTGAGATCATCGCTGATTTGCAGTGTATATGTCATGGTGAACACCTCTTTTCATGTTGTTTTGTTTCGACCCGAGCTCTGTTCGTCGAATCACGTTTCGTCAGCTGGTGAGTTGATGGTCGGGTCGGTTCGTTGAACCGGGGAGTCTCGACATGGGTCACTCTCTCTACGATGTGCTGTTGGAAATATGTTCTTGGCGTTCCGGGTGTAAATGCCAGTTGAACGTGCCCTGTTGGATACGTAGTGTTACTAAATATCAAGGAACACTGCGCCATGACGACAGTGCTGTCGGATCGTGTGTCGACTGTTCTCAGAGACTGTGATCATAAATGAAGTGGAGGGCGTATGTCTTTATATGACAATGCAGTCCCGTCGAACGGTTTATTATCTCACACTAGTTATCGTGACCACCCTGGTCTTTACCGGTGCGTACAACGCCGGAATGGCCAGTTGGGAGAATCGCCCGCAGTCCCTGTATCGGTCTCTGGAGTTCGTTGTCCAGAGTTTTACGACCACAGGATATGGGTCGGACGCGCCGTGGCAAACACCCCAGATGAACGTGTTGGTGATACTGATGCAGTTCGCTGGCATCGGACTCATCCTCACTGCGGTAGACGTGTTCGCCGTTCCTTGGCTCCGTGATGTGCTCACCACGGCGGCTCCAAAGACGATTTCTGAGGTGTCAGACCACATTATCGTCTGTGAGTACACACCTCGAATCGAGGCGTTTGTCACAGAACTCGACGCCCGGGATCGAGGATACGTCCTCATTGAGTCCGACGAGGATACTGCCAAGGAACTTCATGAGGCCGGATATCAGGTCATCGAAGGCGATCCCGAGTCTATTGAGACGCTTGCCAACGCGCAACTCGGATCCGCGATCGCTGTGGTCGTTGATGCCGCGGATGATACGAGTGCAAGCATTGCGCTTTCCGCTCGTGATGCGCGTCCTGAGGTGCGTGTAATAACACTCATCGAAGATCCAGATCTCGCGCAGTATCACCGTGCAGCCGGTGTGGATGCGGTGCTCTCTCCTCGGCAGTTACTGGGGGAGAGTCTGGCCGCACACGTTCCCACAGCGGTCACCACAGAGATCGGAGACGAAATCGCCATTGGGGAGGATTTTGGACTTGTCAAGCTCACGGTTGCGGAGGGAAGCGAACTCTGTGGCGCAACGTTTGCCGAGGTTGGGCTACGTGCACGATTCGGTGTGAAGGTGATCGGCGCGTGGTTCAATGGCGACTTCAAAACGCCTATCGACTTGAACGATGTATTGGAGGCCGGAACGCGGCTTCTCGTGGCAGGCGAGCTAGAACAAGTGGAGTCGCTGCAGGACGCGACTCCCTCGACAGTCCGAGCGTTCACATCCCACCGGATCGTTCTTGCCGGATACGGTGACTCCGGCAAAGCGGTGTACAACGCCCTATCCCGATCGGAATCGCAGCTGACTGTCCTTGATATCGAGGAGAAAGAGCACACCGATGTCATGGGTGACGCACGTGAACCAGCCATCCTGAAAGAGGCCGGAATTGTGAACGCTGACGCACTAGTACTCACAGTTGCAGACGATACAACAGCTATTTTCACGACACTTATTGCTCATGAATTGAATTCGGATCTTCCCATTATCGTCCGAGCCAGCGAGGAGAATGACGTCGAGAAACTGTATCGAGCGGGTGCTAGCTACGTGCAATCGTTGACGACGGTCAGCGGCCGGATGCTCGCCTCAACGGTCTTCGAAGACGAGGAGGTGTTGACGTACAACACACAAATCAACGTTGTCCGTCTCTCTGTAGGCGAACTTGAGGGACGTACGTTGGCCGATGAAGACGTTCGAACCCGGACAGGGTGTACGGTAGTTGCGATCGTCAGAAACGGTGAGACGATCACCGACTTCGATACAGCGAGATTCACCTTCGAGACGGGGGATGAAGTCGTCATCGTCGGTACCGACGATGCCACTACTCGGTTCGAACAGCAGTACAGCACCTGAACCTATCAAAAATTCAGAAGCAACCCGACAAAATCGTGTATTCGGGCAACCCGGCTGTCGGAACCGCAATTCACGCGTCCAGAACTCGGAGGTGGTTTGTACGATCAGAATTCCGTTCCTCAACTGGTTTCCATCCTGTGTACTCGTTCGCGTCACTCTGTCGTTGCGCATGAAAGGTATCTCGCGGTGTGTGTTTCATGTCCCCAGAATGTATTTTTGACGAGGATGAATACGGTCTCTGCTCCTGGTCGTTCAGACGGCGTTATCCAAGCGGATCGTCTGTAATACTGATGTCGCCGCGATCCTCCTCGTGCTCGTTGAGCCGTCCCGGAGCGATGTCAAAATCGAACACTGCTTTCGGGAGCGCGAGTGTCGAACAGGCGTTGGGGACATCAACGACTCCACTCTGTCGTCCTTCGATGGGGACCGTGCCTAAGATGTGGTAGGCCTGCTGGCCGGTGTATCCGAACTTCTTCAAATAATCGATCGCTTGAAGCGAGGCGCGCCGATAAGCGATGTGCGGATCGATATAGTGCTGTTCTCCGTCTTCTGTGACTGAGTACCCACAGAAAGTAACGTAGTCTTCGAACGTCGGTCCCCGGTTCCCCGGTTCGAATATGGGGTGATCGACGCCGTATTTATTCATCCCATCTTTAATTACATCAAACTCGACATCAATGTATGCAGCCATTTCGATAGCGCCACAGAAGGTAATCTCCCCATCACCCTGAGACGCGTGGAAATCCCCGATCCCAAACTTTGCGCCCTCCACGTAAACTGGGAAGTACACCGTGGAGCCGATAGAAAGGTCCTTAATGTCGTGGTTTCCCCCGTGTTCACGGGGCGGGACGGTCCGTGCTGCCTCCTCTGCGGCCGCTTCAGCGTCATCGGCGTCCATTTCTCCCATCAGAGCGCCTTCCTTCGTCGGGGGATTCGCAACTGACGGCTCGGCTTCACCGGTCGGATGATCGTGAATCGATTCGGGGTCTTCCTCGTGTTTGTCGATGAGTTTCTGCTCGCGCTCGTTCCACTCTTCAAGGAGTTCTTGATCCGGAGCGCATCCAGCTAATCCAGGATGGATCTTTCCTTGATACCGGACATCCGGAACGTGCCGGGATGAGACCGTATATCCGTCAAGGTCCCAGATCGACTTCGCTGCATCGGGAAAATGATCTGTGAGGAATCCACCCCCGTTCTGTTGTGAAAACGTTCCTGTGAATCCGAACTCCCAACGATCGTTCAACGGTCCCATATCAAGGAACTCGACCTTCAGTAAGTCACCAGGTTCGGCACCGTTCACATGGACTGGTCCAGCTAGGTAGTGAACCTGCGTGAGATCCACGTCACGAATCTCGTTTGCGTTGTCGTTGTCTCGGATCTGCCCGCCGGTCCAGTCAAGCGCTTCGAGACGCATGGTTTCTCCTGTATCGGCTTCAATGACGGCAGGAATGTCCGGATGCCACCGGTTAAACGGATTGGCACCGGGTTGCTCATCAGGCGGACTATCTACGTCAACTTCGAATTTTACTTCTGGCATGGTTATCACCAATCAATAGGCTTAGTGTATTTATTCGAGCCTGCCGACCTTAATAGTTATGCGCTATATTAAATGTTTAATTTTTATAATGATTCTATTCTTATATAGGTATAGATTAATTCCTTCACTAAAATTTAAGTCTGTATATAAATCCAGAGCACTTTGTTTGAATTATTCAAGTGGTAGGCTAAGAGAGTGCTTTGCGCCCGCTTTCGGTGGGATCAAGCGTCGCTAGTGTCCGTGTCCATCCGTCGAATGTCCGATAGCCCATGGATGCCCGCCCGTCGATGTGCGAACAGTGTTGGAACCGTGTTCGTGTTCTCGGTCGATGTCGTTATCTGCTGACGCTACGATAATATCATCAATTCTGATAATTGTATTCGAAGCCTCTTGGGCGTTTGTAATCGCACGCCGTTTGATCGTTAGTGGCTCCAGCACTCCGACAGCAACCATATCCTGAATATCTCCCGTCAGGACAGCGAGCCCGGCAGTATGATTGCCTGCGTGGTGGCGGGTGCGGAGATCAATGAGGCTGTCGATCGGATCCATTCCAGCGTTCTTCGCGAGCGTTCGAGGAATGATCTCAAGTGCGTCAGCGAATGCCGTGGCGGCCAACTGTGCTTGTCCTTCGATACCTACAGCATAATCACGGAGGTCTGTTGCGAGCATAACCTCGATCGCACCACCGCCGGGAAGTACCTCTCTGTGTTCGATAGTCAATTCGAGCACAGCGATGCAATCCGAAAGGATCCGCTTCATCTCGTCGACAACGTGTGCAGTTCCGCCACGGAGGAGAAGTGAGACTTGCTTGGAGTCTGAGCCACCTGTAACGATAGCCAGCTCTCGATCACCGGCCGACCGACGCTCGACTACCCTCGCACGGCCGGTGTCAGCGGCAGAGAGGTGGTCGATCGACCCAACGTGCTGGGCACCGGTTACGCGCCCGAGTTTGCGCAGTTCGTCCTTGCGTGTTCGCTCGACCGCGAGGACGTTTTCACGCGCGAGGAAATGCCGGATCGGATCGTCGATGCTCTTCTGACAGAACACGACATCTGCACCAGCGTCCACGATTGTCGTGACGCACTCCTCATACACGCGATCCTCATATTCGAGCAACGCCGGACGTTGTTCGGGATCACCGAAATTGACCGTTCCGTGCCCGGTGACTGTCTCGACCGTTAGTTGAGAGTCGATGAGCGCGATCGTAGCGTCTTCGATCCGTCGTGGAAATGCTGTGGTCGGTGACACCATTGATGTCGAGGACCGCTCCATATCGATCACCAGACCGTCGATGACTTCTGAATCGCGACAGCTGCCACCAGCGACAGTCTGCTGGGTGATGTTCCGGCGATCAATGAGTCCGTCACACTCGACCGCTTGCACCGCTCTGACGGCGAGACCGGCGAGAAACCGAGCATCGGGATTGTCCCATTTGCCCGTGATGACCGTCCGGGCGATCTTCTGGAGCTGATCGGGATCATTGGCGTCAATTCTGATCGTGGCTTGCTGCAGAGTTTCACACGCTCGTTCGGCTGCTAGGTGATAGCCATCAGAGATAGTAGTGGGATGAAGACCTTGTTCGATGAGGTCTGCTGCATTCCGAAGCAATGCACCTGTCAAGAGTACGGCGGTCGTGGTTCCATCACCCGCTGTGTCCTCTTGTGTTTCGGCTACATCCACTACCATCTCAGCGATCGGGTGATTGATATCCATCCGATCGAGGATGCTCGCCCCATCGTTCGTGACGACGAGCTTCCCGTCTGCGGTGAGTAACATTTTGTCTAAACTCTTCGGTCCGAGCGTGGTCTGAACGGTCTCGGCAAGCGCCTTTCCTGCGGAGAAGTTGGCGTACTGAGCGTCTGCACCGTGGATACGTTCGGCGTCCTTGTTCACTGCCGGAAGCAACTGATGGATGCCACTTTTAATCCTCATAATCACGCTCTATTACAAAGGCAGTACCAAATAAAAATACCTATTGTTGTCGACTCCTAATACTCTATTCGAACAGATACAGCACAGCTGTCACACTACACTGGTCTCAGCAGGCATGTTACGGTAAGATCGTTTTTTGAAACCAACCGAGACATTCGAGGCCGGCAAGATAGTTGTTTCTGACTTCGTTCGTATTGAGATCCGAGAAGTCAGATACAGTTGGTGCAAAAAAGTTCTGCTGAGCTAGTCTTGCGGGAGTGTCCGATCGGATTGCTGAGGGGCAGGCGCAGGAGGCTCATGCGTCCCGAAGTCGGGATGGGTTTCTTCCATCCAGATGTACACGATCGTCCCAGAGACGAACATCAGGGCGGCGGTCAGATAGAAAGCGGCTTCAGCGTTGACGAACTCCATCGAGAATCCGATCAGGATTGCGCCGACGCCGTAACCTGAGTCACGCCACATCCGGTAGACCCCCATCCCGGTTGCACGCCACGTCGGGTGGGCGGCGTCGCCCGGTACCGTCATCAGATTCGGATAAAGCAACGCCATTCCGAGACCGGAAACCCCCGAGAGTATCACCCACGAGAGATACCCGTTGATAAGTACCATCCCGAGGACGCCTGCGCCGGTGAGGAACATTCCTCCGACAACCGGCGAACGTCGACCAATCCGATCCGCGAGTCCGCCGGTCGCAATCTGGAGGAAATACATCGCGCTGTGAATCCCAACGACGAACCCCGCCGCTGCGATTCCGAGTCCTTGACCCGTGAGATACAGCGGAACGGCGAGCCAGAACAGCGTATCAACGAATTTCTCAATGTGGCCCGCTTGTGCTGCGGCGAACAGCGTCTTGTCACCATAGGTGGCCCGCTTCAACACCTCGCCAAACGGGAGATTCGCGTCGTGGCTGTCGTCATCATCAACCTCTATCTCCGTGAACTGAACCGTCTCCTTGATGAGGAAGACCGAGATAAGGAACGCCAGTACGACGACGGCAGTAAGGAAGTAGAACGGCTCGGGACGGAGGTTCGTCTGCGCTGCGATGACGCCCGTAATCCAGGCACCGACTGCGACACCACTATACCCGAACGCCTCATCGATACCCACGGCTAATCCTCGTTGCTCAGGGCTTGCGAGGTCAATTTTGGCGTTGATCGCCATGCTCCAAGTCAACGCCTGATTGACGCCCAGCAGAATGTTTCCGATTGTGATCCAACTCCAACTCGGCGCGAAGATGAGGATGACGGGGATCGGCAGTGCAGTCACCCACCCGAGGATAAGCACGGGCTTGCGGCCGTACTCGCCGCCCCATTTTCCGGCGTAGAGATTGAGAAGTCCTTTGATAAAGCCAAACGAGACGACGAACGAGCCGATGACGAACACCGATTCGACGCCGAGCATGTCGCGACCGAGGACAGGCACGACGGCGCGTTCAGATCCGATGGTCAGCCCGGTGGCGAACACTAGGAGGATGTGGAGCGAGAACTGTCCGAGGTGCTCGCTGATACCCTGTTTGAGTTCAGTTTCCATACTCCTAGATCATTCTGCTGCGCCGTTGTTCAGGCCCAGTTCCAGCTCGTTGGTGGGACAGATTCTTGTCCCATACTCGTTCGCTTGACGTATCCGAGGTTCGGTGACTGATTTCGCTCGAAGTCACCGGTGATCCCGATGAACTAGTACCGTGCGCCAGCAGGGCGAGCGCGTCGTCCGGTCGGTCGAGTTGCCGCTGAAGGCCCACACAGAGCGTCGTAGCGTCCTGCCCGACGTTTGCGTCTTCGCCGTCTTGGAACCGATTACTGCGTTCATTGGGATTTTCCTCCGCCATTTGTATTCACTTATATGAGCAGTATTAGAATATAGGTAATGCCGGACATGACCGGCACTGTTAATTTATATCAGATCGAATAGTCCGCTATGAGTCTGTACGAGGCGTCGTTCCGCGTCAAACACGAGTGTCCGTATCGAGAAATCTCAGAACGCCATCCAGATCTCACAATCCGCGAGTGGTATCTGAGTGACTGCCAAGTAATTGAGATCACATCCCCAGAATCACCAGCCGACGAGCTACTCGACGAGATCGATCAGATGGGAACCGTTCTCCATAAGTCAGTTGACGACTCTGGTCTCCACGTTGTCACACAGTCCTGTCTCTGCTCGTTAGAGGATTCCATCATCGATCGGTTTGAAAAGCACAACTGCCTGTACCAACCGCCGACAGTTCACCGCCAAGGCTGGGAGCACTACACCGTAATCGCATTCGACGAGAGCGATGTCCGCACCCTGCTACAGGATTTGGAGGCGTACCGTGATATCGAGGTGCTTTCGAAAACGGCGATCGCAGAACAACAGATTCCTCACAGTATGCTTGCCCCAGTTGATCAACTGTTCGAAGATGTCACTGAGCGGCAGTTAGCAGCACTTCGACTGGCACTGGAGCGAGGTTACTACGAACAGCCCCGGAAGACATCACGTCGTGAACTGGCCGAACAAACTGCCGTCGCACGCTCGACGTACGAAGAACACCTTCGGAAGGCCGAGAACAAACTCCTCACGAACGCGGGTCAGCTCTTACGATTGGTCACCGCGACATCGCCAGCAGACCCATTAGACGTAGAGCGGAGCCGGCCGATGAGCGACTCGTGATCCCGTTGGTCCCTCAGCTTTGATTCTTCGCCATTCGAATCAACGGAAAAACAGGAAGTTTCGGACGGGACTGAATGAGCGTGTGACTCACAAGCGGTATGCTCATGCCGATCGTTCGGCTGTCATGATAACAGGATTCCCGATCCAGTAAGGGTGCCAGACACCGAGGCACAGTTAGCCGATCTCCGTGTCGGGCGTTGGTGTGAAGAGCGCGAACTGCAACCGCGTACAGAATGCCGTATGGACAGATATCCGGCCATTCACAGTATTGATGGTAGTTCAATCTCAATCGGGTGTGAGTGACCTGCGTCCTAATCACCGCCTCTGGTAGGCTTCGAACTCTTTACCGAAGGCTAGGAAGTATCCGGCACCGAGACCCCCGAGAACAGCAGCGACCGTAAAGGCCACTTCGGGGCTGACGAATTCCCAGAGATAGCCACCGACAGCGGCACTCGGGATGACGAGTGTATTTCGGATCAGATAGTAGGTACCGGTCACGCGTCCGCCGGCACCCTGTTCAGCAGGACCAACGATTAACGCCTTGTGCGACGGCAAGCCAGCAAACCGCAGTCCGGAAAACGCGAAGACGAGAACCAGCGCGGTCGCGTTGGCCGGCGTGTTGATGAGGAGAATCGGGAAGATTGCGTACACCGCAAATCCAAGCCCAACGATCGGTTTCAGGCCGATGTATTCGGCAGCCTTGGCCGCGGGAGCCATGATGAGCAACGCGATCAACATCTCAACCCCGAGCAGATAGCCGAAGAAGGCAGCTGGCGAAAGATCGACTGCGTACGAATACCCCGCGATCGACACGGTCGTCTCGACGCCGACCTGTAGAATCTGCGTGACCACCAGCACGAAGAAGACATACACCATGCCGTTTGCGAAGCGGACGATCGTATCACCGAGCAACAGCGGACGGAGTGGATCGGGCATCTCTCGGAGATCCTGCCTGACCTGCTCGATTCCCGCGAAGGTGCTGCCGATATCATCGGCACTAGGATCATACAGGTAGTGCTGAACAACCGTGCCGACGAGTCCGAATCCGACCGCCACCACGAGAACATACTGGAAGCTCACCGTGAACGCCGGGTGGAACCCGATAAGGACGGCAGCAGCCACCGGACCGATGAGGAAGGCAGTCCGGCGAAACGTCTCAGTGCTGGCGAAGCCAGCTGCGAGCCGTGAGGGATCGGTCGCTTGCTTGACAACAGCGAAGGTCGCGCCGAGACCGAACGACTTCCACGCTTGTGCGAGAATCAGACCGACGAAGATCCACAGCCACGGCTCGATGGATACCCCTGCGATCGTGAACGCGCCGATGTTCGGGGCGACCAGCCAGACAGCGAATCCGATCGTCGAGACCAATCCGAACACGGTGAGGGCATACCGTGAGCCGATCCGATCGGAGACCGCCCCACCCGGATACGGATAGAGAGCCGAAATGATGTTACTGAACGTCCCGAACAGTCCGACCACGAACCCCGACGCACCGAGCGTCACCATGTACTCCGGAAGGAACCGATTAGTCATCTGAAAACCGAGACTGAACGCGAACATCGCCACAGAGAGGACGAGTACGTCGCGTTCGAGCGCGAAAAGCTGACGAAATGGATCAAGAATTCCAACGGACTCGCGCTCTGTAGTCATCTATCAGTGATTAGTGACTGGGGATGAATACATTTTACTTCATGTGAAGCATTCGCTATTACTGTTTATCTCGTTTCGCTGCCGATGAGTACGCATTCGCTGGCGGGTTCACACCGGCGCAGACGGTCGGTCTCGTTCTCTTACGTGCCCAATGAGAGGACACCCAGATTTCGAGATCGAGTGTTCGTGATTGTGATCGAGATCGGTATTAGATCCCAGCAAGCAGGTCAGCACTCTCTACCTCAGCACGCGATCGATTCGTGCTGGGATCCTGTGACACAGCGATTCGTTCATCAGCTGAATCAACGACTTCTCGCGAGTGGGTAACCACGATTGTCTGATCAACGCCCAACTGTCGCATCCGTTCGACGAGCTCATTGAGTCGACCGACGTGTGTCTCATCGAGATGGACTGTCGGCTCATCAAGAATGAGCGGCGGCAACGGCGCTTTGCCATCGATACCTTCAGCGAGAAGCTGGTAGATCGCACACCGGAGTGCGAGATTAAACAGTGCTTGTTCACCCCCTGAGAGTTCGTCCGGATCGAGGGTCTCACCGCTCTTCTCATGGACGGTAATCTCATAGGCGCGATCGAGTTCGATGTAAGCGTATGCGTCGTTTTCGTAGATAAGCCCGAAGATACTGTTCAACAGCTGTTCGAGATATGAGACGTTTGCCGCACGAAGCGTCTCGCGCAACCCACTATACATCTGATTCACGGCTTCGAGTTGTGCGACGGCGTCAGCGAGTGTCGTCTGCTGCCGTCGAAGCTCCGCAGCGCGCGAACGTTCAGTATCTAAATCATCGAGCTTTCCTTGTATCTGGCCTCGGTGGGCAGTCAAGCTGTCCCGCTCGTCAGCTTTCTCCGCCCGTTCAGCTTTCAACTGCTTGATCGTCTCGTTGGCGTCCGCGGCTTGCTCTTCGAGTAGCTCGATACGTTCTTCATCGATCGTTGCCGTAAGTTCTGCTCGGCGCTCAGAGAGACGCGTCACACGCGACGCGCGGGTATCTTTCGTTTCCTGCGCACTGGCGAGGAGTTCCGCTTTCGTCTCTCGTTGCTCGTGGGCAGCAACGTAGGCGTCTAACGCGTCGTCGAGTTGCTGAAGCCGTTCCTGCTCTTCTTCTACCGTTGCCAGTTCATCTCTGACTGCTGTAAGTGTGTTTTCTAACGCTGTCCGCTCAGCGGTAAGTCGGTCGGCACGAGCTGTCCACTGCTCCGCAGCGACAGACTTCCGTGTTGCGAGGTCCTGTTTCTCTTGGGCCTCTTGTGTAAGCCGGTCGATACCATCTTGTATCTCAGCAATCCGGTGGGTAACGGTCTGCTGTTCACGGGTGTACTGGGCCACATCACTCTCAGCCTGTTGGAGTGCTTCCGCAGTGTCCTCTTTAGCAGTCAGTGCCGCAATACGCTCTTCTAGCGCAGCGAGTTCACTTTCTAGTGTTGCCTTTTTCTCCCGCTTGTCGTCGAGTTGAGTCACAGCGGGTGCTGCATCGACGGCTTGGCCGCATTCGGGACAGCGTCCCTCATCGATGAGTGACTCAGCGTGGCTGATCTGCTCTTCGAGAGCGTTGATGTTACCCGTGAGTCGAGTCTGTTCCTGAGTTGCATTCGAAAGTTCAGTCTCAATACGCTCGGCGTATGCGTCTGCGTCTCCGAATTCGACGGCATCGGGAGCCGCATCAAACTGAGCTTTCGTCGTCTCAATGGCCTCCTGCAGCTTGGTTTTTCGCGCTTTTTTCTCCGCGAGGTCCTCGGTCCGCCGCTTCTCAGCACGAGTAGCAGCTGATTCTGCACGCGCCTCCGCGTCGGAGGCTTGCGCTTGAAGCTCATCTGCTCGGTCGGCAAACGATTCAGCGTCGTACTGCATCCTCTCAATCGTTGCTTCGAGTTGGGTTATCGTCTCACGGATCTCTGTTCGTTCTGTTTCACGCTCATTGAGGGCGGTATTGAGCCTTGATCGATCGATCGTCTCTGGATCGATGAGATCGTCGAAGGTGTCACCGATAGATACATCTACAGCTGCAAGACTGTTGGCCACCGCTGCCCGACGTGCTTCCAGTTCAGTGGCGGCCTCGTTAAGCTGGTTCTGTCGTTGTGACACAATCTCCGTAGCCTCATCAAGGGTATCCTGTGCTGTCCTCAGTTTTTCGGAGACCTCTTGCAATTCGGATCGTTTCTGGTCAAATGCCTCAAGTTGTTGGTGTGCATCATCATGCTGGTCTTTAGCAGTAGTGAGATCGTCATCAAGATCTTCGATAGCTGTAGAGACTGATTCAAGTCGCTTGTTCACCCGTGCAAGCTCGGCTTCGAGATCTTGCTCTTCAAGATGTTCGATGCGCTCTTCGACGGTCTGGAGTTCGGTTTGTTTCTCATCACGAGCATTCCGTGCCCCTCGAAGCGCGTGTTCCATCCGTTCCCGGTAGGTCTTGAGCTTCCCGAGTTGGAGAAGTCGGTCGATGATGTTCTGTCGGTCTGCTGGCGATGCGTGGATCAGCCGCGTGATGTCTCCCTGACGAACGTATGAGCAGTTGAGAAACGCCTCTGCGTCCATTCGCATGATCCGCTGAATCTTCTGTTGGACTTCACTCTCTTTCTCGTAAATGTCAGATGGTGTCTCGAACTCGACATCAGAATAGACGTACTCAGACGATGGCGGATCGCTGATGCGGCGGTAGATACGGTATTCAGTCTCATTGTGGATGAACCAGAGTTCTACCTCTAGTTCAGTCATCCCCGTTGTGATAGCATCCTCGCGGCTCTTGCCGGTTTGAAACGCGTCAGTACCATACAACGCGAAGTAGCAAGCCTCAAGCAGTGTTGATTTTCCGGCACCATTCACGCCGTGAACAACCGTGATGCCCGTATCGAACGACAAGTCCTCTTCCTCGTAACACTTCCAGTTCTTCAGCCGAAGTCGTGTGAATATCATATCTTTTTGGTAGCTGCGGGTGTATGTGGTAGGTATCAGTCGGTCATGTCAGATTGCGCTTCTGTTTCTGTGTCCTCGATTGCTTTGAACGTCTGTTGCACGGTTGATTGCTCGCTGTCGGTCGTCGCTCCGTTACGCTCTGTCTCGCTGGTAGTGTCGCTCTCTTCGGGAACAAGCCCAGTAGCAGCATCGGGTGACTCAATCTCAGCCGTCCGCTCGAACGCCTCAGGTTCATGATCGATTCGGTCACGGAAAGTCGACTTCGTGAGGGCGTCTAAGTTCGTCTTTGCTGGGGCTTCCGGTCCCGCAGTATCCCGGACCATCTCTTCCACTTCAGCGACAGCAGCGCTCAGTTCCATGTCAGCGAGCTGTTCCCGCACTGCTGCGTCCGGATCAACGAACGAGACATCGTAGTCGACATCAAGATCCTTCAGTTTGCGGCGATCACTCGTCCGGGCCACGAGTGCTCCGTGGTCACGCGCGTACTGTTCGATGGCTGCCGGAGAGATATCCTCCGAATCATCACCCTCGATGATGGTGGCAACAACAGCGTCGGTCACGTCGTGCTCGTCGAGTTCCGTTTTGATACGTTCAGCACCTTGCCCCGGTTCGAGTGTCGTTTCAATATAGATGTGGGGACGTGTCGTTAGCGGCGTCTGTTCGATACCGAAGGCGGTATGGCCAGACTGCTCGTGCTGTACAGTCACAACGTTGTAGACGCGGTCATCTCGTTGGGTAACGGCCGTCCGCTCGGTTGATCCGGCGTACGTGAGGACGATCTCCTCGTCGGTCCACCGGCGGACCTTCGGTGTGTGATCATCCCCAAGCAGCGCTGCATCGAATTTGACAGGGCTTTGCGCGATGATATCACCAACGTTCCACTCTCCGTGGGAAGACAACTGGTCGAAAAGACCATGCGCGACCAAGACTGCATGCGAGGCGTCGTGAGGAGTGAATGTGTAGTCGAGGTGGTCCCGTCTGGCTGCTGCAACGTAGTGTTGACCGTAAAAGGCGATGTCGTTGATCACGACAGGATCATCTCCGAGACGAACTGCGAGATCCATGTCTGAGAAGATCTGTATCCAGTCCGTGTCCTGAGTCCCATCATGGTTCCCAACGACTGCGAGAAAAGGAATGTCGGCGTCTCCGAGCCGATTTAGTTGCTGTACTGCCCCTCGAATCGCAGCCGTCCCCGGACGACTCGTATTAAAGAGATCGCCTGCGTGGATAACGCCTGCGACATCGTTCTCGATCGCAGCGTCGACGACCTGCTGGAACGCGTCGAGATAGTCCGCTTGTCGTTCTGGTCGGTTGTATTGGGTGTATCCGAGATGTGTATCTGCTGTGTGGATGAATGTGGACATGGCGGATTAGAGACCTCCCCGGAGCTCATGATAGATGTGAATCAGTCTCGATTCTATCATACTAGTAGTGTTTCTTCTCTATGCATTTATTTTGCTCGCACATCATGGCTCTAGAACACGACTAATCAGGTGAGAACTCATTCTGGGTGGTACACCTGAAGTGATGCATCATCGAATGCAAATCCGATATCGAGATCAGTCGGCACCAATTCTGTGACAGTTCCTTCCCAGGCTGGGACGGTGGTAAGGGCGTCCATGTGAGTGAACAGTCGCTTCCAGAGATCTGCCTGATCATAGACATCTGCCTCTTGTGGAATCAGTCGAAACACCTCTTCGCTGGCAACAACGATGAGTTTGTGCTGCATCCGCGACATAGCAACAGTCAATCGGTTTGGATTAAGGATGAATTCGTCCTCGGTCTGGAGAAACCCCGGCTCCGATGCTGTGGCTGAGACGAGGATACACTCCCGTTGTCCTCCCTGATACCGTTCGACAGTGTCCACATCAAACCCTCCATCGAGACGTGCTTGGATAAGTCCTCGTTGTGCGTTGTGCGGTGTCACAATTCCGGTCGCGTCCCCGTCTCCAACATGTTGTGAGACAGCCGCCGCGATCGCTGCCTCCACGGGATTCGATTGCCGACTTGTATCATCATTGTGAACAACTAGGACAAATGGAGCGTCTGGTTGGAGCATTGCGGCCAACCCCTCCGTCACGGGGTTCGGCGTGCCAAGGGTCTTTGTTTGGTTTGAGGTGTACGGGATACCATCCTTCGCATAAACGTTGTTAGCGAGGAACGCCGTCACCGCCTCATGACAGCGGTGGGTTTCAGCAAGTTGTGTGAGAGGGATCGTCGCGGTTCCCGTGAGTTCGGTCCCGTACGTTTCGTCGAGTTCTGCAACATCGTCCCCTCGAAGTGCTCGAAACCAATCGAGCGTCGAGAGGTGCGGGGCGTACTCCTGGATCGGGCGGCGGTCCTCATGATCCCACTCGTGTTGGCGGACTGGTGCCATCTGTCGGTGATCCCCAGCGATAAGCACCTGTGATGACTCATGCAGCCATGCGCTACAGAGGGCGAACGATGGTAGGCGCATCATACTCGCTTCGTCGATCGCCAGCAGATCAAAGTACGTTTCGCCCTGTGCAACGCGCTCTTCAGCGCTGCTAGCATCGGCAAGCATGTCGATGAGCTTATACAGGCGTGCAGGTGTCGCAAACACCAGCGTGTGCGGTTGCGGTTGTGGCGTCTCCGACACGCGGGTTTGCTTGACTGGCTCGGCGTACCGACGAAGTCGTTGCACGACCATCTCTCGTGCGTCGCTTTTCTCGTGGTAGTTGAGATAGGTGATATAAGGGTGGGGATCTTCTGGCGGTTCGTTTGTTAGACGAACGAGTTCGACATTCTCATACGGGGTGGTATCGGTGTCTGGGTGCTCGACGAACGCCTGAACGGTGTCAGCAACATCCGCAAGGACTTCATCAACAGCTTTGTTCGACTCGCCAGAGATCGCACCGACAAGTGGATGATCGCGCTGTGCCCAGGCGTAGAGACGGGCGACGACAGCGAGGGCAAGGGAACCTCCGGTTTTGCCAGTTCCTGGCGGGCCTTGCAAGAGCGAAAACTGCGCGCGTGTTTCATGAATGAATGCACGTTGTCGCGGGCTTGGCAGCGTCTTTGGGCCAAGGTTGGTTTTACACCACGCGGTGAACGCCTCGACCTCGGCACGGAAATCCGTGTTCGAAATCGAGTCGGTTATCTGTCCTGTTGCCAAGGCCTCGAGCCGCCCGAGAAGTGGGTGTTGATCCCCTGCCGTCTCCAAGACGTTGAACGCGCGCTGGGAGAGCAAGTCATCAGTCTGCGGATCCAAAATGAGAATCGTCTGCTGATCGAAGACGAGTGTGTTATTGTCACCGTCAGTATCATCGACTGCCCAGGAGCGATGATAGCGGGTGAATTCGTGCTCCTGTGTGAATGAAGGAACTGCTGATAGTTCGATGTAATTGCTGTCCACATCGAGTACGTCGATAGTGACGCCCGGTCCGCGTTCGAGATGGTTCGGATGCGCACTTCTGGCAGGTTCTCCAGAGCGTGTGAGTTCGTTTACAACCATCCACGATCCGCCCGTCGACCCTTCGGCTGCTTTCTTTCGACACGCGTTTGCGATCCGCTCGTGGTCGTCGGGGAAGAGTTGGTCGTAGAGGAGTCGTCCCTCTACCCGGAGTGATCCGTCGTCTTGTTGTTCAGCCGCCCTGATAACGAGGGGTATCGCGTCGCCAGACTGGATACGCTGACGGATCGGCTGTGAAAGATGGTCTACTGTCTCATTCCGCGCAGTGTAATGCTCAAGATGGAGGACATCTGTAAGAGCACCAGCCAGATCTGATTCGCCAACTGTGAACGTCTCCAGTGTCTCTCGTCGAAGCGGCCGTTTGGTGAGTGAATCGTTCCGATACCGAATTCCCCGCTCAATGTGTGCTACACACTGAGCGAGATACTCTCCAAGAGCTGTAATGTCTTCAGGAACAATGCGTGTCGTCTGTTGGTCCCGATCGACCCACAGGAACGGATCGAGCGACTGATAGACGTCATAATCCGCTATCAGATCTTTGACCCAGTTTTCTGTGAGCTGTCCGAGAGCGGCCCAGATGTACTCCAGCGGGATCTGAGCTCCGCCACGAAGGCGCGATGGGTACCAGCCGTCCGCCGCCTCATCAGTATGAAGGTGGAGTCCAGACTCGCCAGTCCGGTATCGGACGGTGTAATCGAATAGTTTGAAGCGAAAGGCATCTCGGAGGTTCTCGATGTGAGTCCCGTCACTCCGGGTGAATTCCCACTCGTAGTTCGGTACTCGATCAGCGGGTGGACTGAATAACTGTTTGACTGGCAGAAGCCCTAGATTCGGGATGGGCATGGCGAATCGAGAGCGGATCTCATCCTGAACGATCGAGACCATTGCTTGGTCAGGATGAGTATCGCCCGTCGCGTCTCGGAGGCTGAGCAGATCCTGCAGTGCGGTGCCAGCGGTTGTATCGTGGCGCGTTGCCGCCTCCATGAGAGCGGTTCGTTCGTGGCTGGTATAGATATAGAAGTGGATGGGGACACGCTCCATTCGACCGAGCGAGTCAGCGATGTCATGGATAGTCGCGGTCAGTTGCTCCCAGAAGCCGTCTAACACGGCTCGCTCCTCGATATGACTCGCGTCTGTCTCCATCGAGAGATCAGGGGCGATCTCGGAGACGTGGCGCGCCTCGTCGCTGTTAGTTGCCGTCACGTAGGCGGCACACATGACGACCCGGTCGCGTCGATTGTCATGTTGAACATTGAGGTAGATACGGATAAGCTCTCCCCGAGCGACAGGAAGTTCATCTGGTTGGTAAGGGGGATCATCCGCGGGCAGCGAGCCATCACCGCTACCCAGCAGATACGGCGGTGCCCCATTCCCAGATGAGGTGTTCGTCCCGTGATCGTGTATCTCTCCTAACATGGCGTGCGCTCGCTGGACGTACTGGTGAATCACCGGTCCGAGTTCCGGATCATTCCGCAACTCGTTATATATCTCGTTTCGAGCCATGAGCTCCGTGTCGTAATCGTAGGGTCGCGGGTCATCCTCCGGATAGGCCAGTTCCGCAAGGTCATGAATCGTTTCGAGATCATACTCCGCGAGGCGGTTCTGCTCACCGATCGACATACCGAGAGCGGCTGTCGAGAGTTCTTCTACGGCGTCTGTGTAGCATGCTTCTTTGTAAACACAGGACCCGCATTTCGACCCAAGTTGATATCGTACCGTTTCTGGCTCTTGTCGGTGAAGCTCGTCAAATCGTCCATCTGCCTGTAGGAGGTTTCGCACATCGAGTTCTCGCGGCGTCACGTCGAAGGCAGGAAGATCCTCGGGTGCGCCACTCGTGAGGTCCGTTTCACGGGTGATGATACCGCCTTCGAGAGTCCACGAATAGGCAGGTGAAAGCTGATCGAGAAATTGCCGCAAGAGGGTGGTGTACACTGCGACTTGAATTTGTTGGTACGTTTTCTCTTCGTGAGACGCTTTGATATCGAGAACACGGATTCGAATCCCATCAGCTGTCGGCCAGACAGCGATAATATCAGCGTCACCCGCGACAGGCCACGCTTCGATACGCAACCCCAGTCGTGACTGAAGAAGGAGTGTTGGCTGATCGCTGGGTGGACGGTCTGCGACAGTGGCAAAGACGTTCCTAAGCCGGGACTGGGAGTCGTTCCAGTCGTTGATCTCTTCGAAATTACTTTCGGAGTGCGCAAACTGAGACAGTTCGTCACCGACAGCTGTCTCGAATGCACCCCCATCCCTGGCGAATAACAACGAAAGCGGCTCAAACGCCTCCTTCCAGTCGCGTTCGTTACGACGCTCGGATTCGTAGTCTGTGAAGTGGAATTTGTGATAGCGAGGACAGCCATTCAAGGAGATGAACTCACCGATAGCAGATGGATCAACGAATGGACGATCAAGGTTCATGTGTATTTCATCGTGTCTCTACTCCTCAGGCCGAACGCAAATATAACTTGATGAACTACTTCTCTCAAGGAGCCGCTGAAGGCGAGTGGGAGGGCTTTCCGCCTCGACAACGCGGCTTGTAGCTACGTCATATATTGTCCGCTTGCACGAGTGTCCAGTCGAACGAGGCTTACACGGCTATACACCGACGATTTGCTCACTCAGAAAATCAGCAGCGTCGTTTTGCTGTCCCAGGTCTCAGATTACGGTACATTACTTTCACCAGCCATGACTGACTATCTACTCGCGTTCAAACCCGCGATCGGGCTGTACGGCCAACACGATCCAAGCGCCGTACTCTTTGAAGATGGGCGTGCCGTCTTCGGTGTCGAAGAAGAGCGATACACGCGGGAGAAACACGCGACTGACACCTTCCCGAGACGCGCGATTCAAGCCTGCCTTGACTACCGGGAGCTGACGCTGCCGGACCTTGATCGTATTCTTCTCCCGTATGAGCCGCGGCTCCGGGGCGAAATCGTTTCTCACTACGTCACTGACGCACTCAAAGCGCCCGGTGTCGCGCGGAAACTCTTCACACTGGAGGAAACGCTCATCACACACGTCCGGAGTCGGCTCGTCCCGACGCGGCAGATCGAGAATCGCCTTGAGTCGATCGGCACACCGGTCCCGCCGATCGAGACGATCCCCCATCACCGCTGCCATGCCGCGAGCGCGTTCTACCCGTCGGGCTTTGATGAGGGTGTCGTCCTTACGATTGACGCGAAAGGAGAGTACGACTCAACAGTCGTTTGGCGCGCCGACGCCGACGGCCTGACGCGAGTACACACGTACGAACACCCAAACAGCCTCGGGCTTTTCTTCGCGGTTATCACGGAGTACCTCGGCTATCGGATGTTCAACGGTGAGGGGAAAGTGATGGGGCTGGCTCCCTACGGCGAGGATAACCCGGAGATCGAGAACGTCCTGCGCGACCTGATCGATGTTGGTGCTGACTACGATGTTACTGCGTTGACAAAAAGCTGGGGGACCGACCACGGCGTCGAAACCCTCGAAGAAGCGTTCGATCGACCCCAAAACGAGACGCCCGGAGAGTTCAATCAGTGGGAGAAAGATCTCGCGTACGTTGCCCAGAAACTACTCGAAGAGACGGTTGTGAACATCGCGGAGGCGGCCGTTGATCCGCTTGGCACAACGAACGTCGCGATCGCAGGCGGTGTCGCGCTGAACTGCAAACTGAACAAGCGCGTTCGTGAGTCACCGCTGATCGACGATGTCTTCGTCCAGCCGGTTGCCCACGACGCGGGCCTCGCACTCGGTGCGGGCTGGGCACGGCAGCGTCCGGCGGCTGTTGACCGCCAGACCGATATCTACCTTGGACCCGAATACGGCACCGAGGAAATCCGGTCGACTCTCAAGACGAACAAGCTTGAGTACGCAGAACCGGACGACCTTGAGCGGTACGTTGCTGAACGGCTCGCGGACGGCAACCTCGTCGGCTGGTTCCAGGGGCGGATGGAGCTCGGACCGCGGGCGCTTGGGGCCAGAAGCATCCTCGCTGATCCCCGCACCGCCGCGTCTCGTGATCGGGTGAATCGCTTCGTCAAACACCGCGAGGAGTGGCGCCCGTTCGCGCCATCGATGCTTGAGTCGGCCGCCGAGGAGTATCTGATCAACGGTGGTCCCGCACCGTTCATGATCGACGCCTACGATGTCCGACCCGAGAAGACCAAGGACCTTGCGGCCGTCTTGCATCCGGCTGACGACTCGACACGCCCACAGACCGTCCGTGAGGACCAGCATCCGCGCTACCATCGCCTCATCTCTGAGTTCGCTGCTCTCACCGGCGTGCCGGTTCTCCTCAACACCTCGTTCAATGACCACGCTGAGCCGATCGTCCGGACGCCGACGCAGGCGATCAAGGACTTTTACGGCATGGGTCTCGACGTGCTCGTTCTTGAGGACTTCGTGATCGAAAAGGGAACGGTGAAAACAGATCACGGTTCGGAACTGATGATCGAAGAGAGCGATGAGCTGAATCCGATCTCAAAGTAGCGCGGCGTCCCTGAAATCCAGTCGGCGGCCGCAGTATTCTACACATAGAGCAAGTCGTCGCACTCAGACGTACAATCTTCCTGAATCGTTTTCGGGGTAAGCGGTGTCGCTGGTCACCGAAAGACTCGGACAATATCACTGCTATCTCCGACAGATAAATTTCTCGAAACTACCCGTGAGAGCGCTCTATCAGGGCTGACACGGCACTTTGGTGAGCTACAAGTGACTCGAACTGCGATGAGTATCGCCGTATCGCACAGCGGAATACGTCTAACCCACAAACATTCTAGAACCCACGACTTCGTGTCGTCTCAATTGTATTCGAACTAGTATGAGTACACCAGAATCCACGGTCGATGTCGAACAGTTTCTCACCAACCTCCTCAAGTTCAACTACCGCGAAGTCACGATGGTCGGTGCGGCACTGGCCGTTCTCGTCGCCTCGATCGCGTTCTTCCCGGGAGTCGAGAATGTCGGGCAGGGGGTTCAGTCCGAGCTCTCGATCGGCTTGCTTGCCGGACTAGTGCTGGTGGCGATCGTTGCCGGCGTTGTCAAGGGAATGACTGGCTTCGGCTACTCGCTTATCATGACGCCGATCTTCGCGTCGGTGATCGATCCAACCGCCGCCATTGTTGTTCTGGCGATTCCGCCCTGGATGCTCAACATGTTCCAGATCGCAGAAACCGGAACGGGGCGGTCGTTCGTTCGCGAGGAGTGGGCGCTTTTGCTGCTTGCGGTCGTCGGGACCATCACCGGTGTCGCAGCGCTGGCGGCGCTCAGCGCCGGACCACTCGTCCCCTTCGTTATCGGTCTCGTCCTCCTCGGCTACGTCACCTTTCAGGCCGTCCAGAACTTCGTCACAGTCACAGAAGCCCACCACCCGTTCGCTCTCGGCGCGGCTGGCTTCTCCCAAGGCTTTCTGCTCGCGCTTGCTAACCTCGGGCCGCTGCTGCCAGCGTACTTCCACACGTTCGAGCGAGACACCGAGCGATACATCGGCGGGCTGTCGATGGTACTCGGAACAATTTTCACAGTGCGAATCGTCCAGATGGCGCTGTTCACCGACCTACTGACGACGTATCGGTTGTGGCTCGGTTCGGTGATCGCGGTGGTTACGATCGTTGGCCTGCTCTCGGGCACGTATCTCCGACGCCTTGAGTTCGACGAGCGGACGTTCAACTGGTTCGTCGTCGGACTCCTCTTTGTCATCTCGCTCAACATCTTCCGGAACACCGTGCCGGCGCTGTTCTTCTAAGAACGGCCCACGCTACGGGTGGGCGTGGCTTCTGCTAGCGCTGCGTGACACGCCCGGCTTTTGAGCGACAGTCCAAGCTGTTCGGTAACGGTCTCCGTGCTGTCGTACTGCTTCGTGTTCGGAGCCGACCGTCACCGCGAGAAAGTTCAGGAATCCACCGGTCACGGCGCGGCGATCGCTGCCTGAGTTGTCATTGTTTCGTCAGCGATAGGAGAACGAGCATCATCCCGCTCGAAACGATGACCGCTTGAACGAAGGCGGCGGACGTGATTGTCGTTCCGAACGTGTGGTAGATGAGTCCCTCACAGACTGCGCCAGCACCGATGAAGACGAAGCCGCCGGAGACGTACAGCATTGGTTTCTGTCCACTCCGGCGATAGCCGTGGTACGCGAGGTATGCGACCACGAGGCTCAGGAAGAAGGTGATCAGTTTAACGAGCAAGAACGACGCGTCCATCACTCATCACCCCGGAGCCCGCGCCAGAGAGCCGTGAAGTTGTCGGCGAGTTCGTCGCGGGTCTCTATCGTCAGCGAGAGTTGGCCGTCGGTGATGTCGACGTGGAGCTCTGTGAGCGCCGTTTGGAATTCGCCTCGATGGGAACCGTCCGAATCGACGGTTCGGCGTTCCTCAATGAGGCCGTGGTCTTGCAGCGTCGATACGCGCCGATAGATCGTCGTGAGGGAGGCGTCACACTCCTCGCTGAGTGTCTTTGCGTTCTTCGGCCCGTGATCTGCGGCAAGAAGTATTTTCCGCGCGTACTCGTCCGCGAGGATCTGGAATATTTCCGCCGAATCCGAAGAGCCACCGTGTTGCACACGATAGTTCCGGTCGTTCAGCGGGAAATAGGCCACGATTTGCTAGTTTGGGGAATCACCGTAAGCCTCTTGACGTGAGTCGTTTCGGTGTCACGTTAGTCACATATCGGGGCGGGACAGGGCATTTCTACGCACGCACCATAGGTCTAACGAGTAATCCGTGATGTCTTCGTGAGGTTCACCCGACTCACGAGGGGCGACCTGAAAGCTCCGGCTCTGATTTTCAAAGCCAGCAAATCGTCGAACTCGTTTACGTATCGGGGGACATCATGAATCGTAACTGATCTCTAATGGTGTACAGACACAACGCAGACGACGGCTTGTCTCGACGGCGACTACTGACTGCTTTCGGTGCTATGACGACTCTCGCTGGCTGTACGGCCGACGAATTCGGAACGACGAGGACTGACGGGACCGCTGGCACCGACTCCGGCGGGAGCGGGCCGAGCGACAGTAATGCACGCTGGCCCGCGATCGAAGCAGGGGAAACGCTCTCGACCTTCGAAGACCTCGGAAAATGGTCCTCCCTATCCGGTGAAATCACGGCCGCCCCCAACGAGGCGCGGATCGGATCGCAAGCCGCAGTCATCCAGAGCGACGGGGAGGAGGCCGGTGCGAAGATTGAGTTCTCCGACAGTCTCGACCTCGTAGAATGGGATGTCTCGCTGGCGGTCAAGCCGGAATCCGCTGATCGAATCGTCGTCGAGTTCCTCGCGCCGACGCGGAGCAGACGACTCGCCAGCGTCCGCCCGGTGCCAGAAGAGTACAACGGCTGGTTTCGGATGGATTGTGGCTCTCAGCAGAAGCCAGGGGGCGACCCCAACCTTTCGAACGTTACCGGCATCAACGTCGTCGCGCAGGGACCCGACGGCGGATCGACCAGATTACTAGTCGACGACCTCCGGCGAACCCAGTCGGCTGCCAACGGTGCGGCGATCCTGTCGTTCCACGGCGGATACCAGTCCCACTACGACATCGCGGCCGAGATGCTCGCTGAGCGCGACTGGGCGGCAGCGGTTCCGGTCACGCCCGATCAAATGGGCAGTGAGGGGCGGATGGGCGGTGACGAACTCCGCGAACTCCGCGACCGTGGTTGGGACATCTGCTCGCTTCCACAGCCGTCGACACCCTTGCCGGAGCAGTCGGCGGATCAGCAGCGACAAATCCTTGAGACGGCACAGGACGCGCTCGTCGACGCCGGCTTCACGGATGGATCACGGCATCTATTCGTTCCAGACGGCCGAATGGACGCGGCGACCTACGACATCGCCCGGGACGTTCACGAGTCGGCGTTTCTGTTCAGTGCCGGGACGACCGGCGTGCCGCCAACCGAGATGCATATGATCCCGTTCATCTGGGGGCCTGCGCTCCACACCGGTGTTCGTCGCCACGCTAACCACTCCGACCAGTACAACCAGCTGACCGTCGTGCGCGTTCCGCGGATCGTCGACGCGGATGACGTTGGCGTCGACGAGAACCGGATATCGCTCGACGACTTCGGACTGCTCCTCGATCACTTCGAACAACGCGGTCTCAACGTCATCACGCCCTCCGATCTCGTCGACAAGCGCTTTGAGCGCGCCGACGGCGACAAGGAAACGACGAACCGGAAACGGCCGAGCGGCGTCGTTCTTGAAGCGGGACAGTCTCACACGCTCGAAGGATCCGGGTCAAGCGATTCACAGACATTCGACCTCGACAACGGCGTTCTCGTCGCAAACGTCTCTCACAAGGGGTCGACGATCACTGTCGATGTAACTGATGTCAATGGGAGCGGCCGGAATGAAAATCTTCTGACGACAGCCGGGAACGCCACTGGCGAGTCGATCATGGCCGTCGAGAGCGGAACGTACAGGCTTGAGGTCGACGCCGACGGCGCGTGGTCGATCGAACTCACCCAGCCGGCGGTCCGCGCTGGCGACCTCTCGGATCTCCCTGTGCAGACATCCGGAACGGGATCGGCGTTCGTTGGACCGCTGTGGACTGAGAGTGACGTGAGGGTTGAGACAACCCACGACGGCGACGGGCAGTTCATTGTTGACGGATACGGTGCGGATGGCAGCCGAGAGATACTTGTGTACAAGACCGGTGAGTTCGACAACTCGCGGTCGTACAAAGCCGGTGGCGTCGTCTGGGTCAACATCGAAGCCGACGGCAACTGGACGCTTGAGATCGTCGAATCATAACCCTCGATCTACTGTTTGAAGCCGCGAACGTGATGTGAGGTTTTATGTTATCTTGTTACTGTATTCAGATATGGACTGGTCCCTTGATAGACACCTTCGTCGACGGATGGCGGTGACCGTGCTCGCGCTCGCAGCACTCACTCTCGCATTCGCCACTGGCGTCGCCGCCGTACTGGCGTGGGGACTGGAGTGGCTCAGCAGACTGTTCAGTCTCGGGGTCCCCTTCGAACTCCGGTTCGCTCTCGGTGGCGTGGTGACGCTTCTCGGTAGCGTTGTCATGTTGTGGCAAGCACTGCGCACAGACGCCGTCGAGACGTTCGACGCTGTGGCCGTTGGCTCGGAGGCGTATCCCGGTCTCTACGCGACGGTTACGCGACTCGCACAGGCCGCTGACCTCCCGGTGCCCTCGGTTCATGTTACCGATCGCGAGCGCCCGCTGGCGATGACGACTGGTCTCTCGACCAGCGACACCAAACTCGTCGTTTCAACGGGGTTGCTTGACGTGCTTGATGCCAATGAGTTGGAAGCCGTCATCGCTCACGAGATCGCACATATCAAAAACCGCGACGCGACCGTAATGACGCTGGCTGAGTTCCCTCTGGCGAGTGCACGGAGTCTCGGGCGGACACTCCAGCACAGCGGCGGGGTCCACATCGCCTTGGTCGCGGTGGCGCTCGCCTCGTATGCCTTCTGGGGGATCGGTCGCCTGCTGGTCGCCGCGCTGTCTCGCTCGCGGGAGCTCGCAGCCGACCGAGGCGCGAGCGCGTTGGTTGGTGATCCTGCGGCGCTGGCAAGCGCCCTCGAAACGCTTGACAGTGACGTTCCTTCAGCACCCGACCGAGATGCCCGTGAGGCGGCGCTCGTCTCGTTGTCGATCGTTCCTGACGAGCAGGAGACGCCGTGGCCGAAACTCACCTATAGGGATGGCTGGCCGATCTTCTGGAGTTATCGGCTCCCTGTCCGACGTGCCTGTCGCCGGCTGAACGAACAGCACTTCCGCCCGATACTGGCTACCCATCCGGCAACCAACGAACGCATTGATTGTCTCAAGTCCCTCGAACGAGAGCATACGACGGGTACAACTGGATCGGAGACCGGTCTGAAACACTGTTGAGCGCGTTGACCAGACAATTGGTACAAGCTGTCATTGCGTACCTATGTCTGTGGGTATAAGCCAGGAAAGGAGTTATTACATTGGTCGATCCATCTTTTCAAGTGGAATATACAACACTCGGTAACACTGGGATGACGGTAAGCAAGATCTGTCTTGGCTGTATGAGTTTTGGTGATCCAGAGAAAGGCGACATGTTCGATTGGACTGTCGGAAAGGAGCAATCGACGGAAGTCATCGATCGCGCGATCGAGCTCGGTATCAACTTCTTCGATACAGCAAACGTCTACTCCTACGGCGACTCCGAACGCATTCTTGGCGAGGCGCTCGCTGAATACGACCGTGACGAGCAGGTGGTCGCCACGAAGGTTTGGGGGCAAATGCGCGAGAATGACCCGAATTCGGGCGGACTCTCCCGGAAGACCATTGAACAGGAGTTGGAAAACAGCCTGGACCGGCTTGGAATGGACACTGTCGACCTCTACCAAATCCACCGCTGGGATGACGACACGCCGATCCAGACAACGATGAAGGCCCTCGATGATGCCGTTCGTCGCAATCAGGCCCGTTACCTCGGTGCGAGTTCGATGTGGGCACACCAGTTTGCAACGGCACTCCACAGGAGCCAGCAGATGGCTCTCAACCGTTTCGTGACGATGCAAAACCACTACAATCTCGTCTACCGCGAGGAAGAACGCGAGATGCTGCCGTACTGCAAGCAAGAGAACGTTGGCGTCATTCCGTGGAGTCCGCTCGCTGGTGGCTACCTCGCCCGTCCACACGAAGAAAGCGACGCAATGCGTGAGATGACTGCTGATCGGTACGATTCCCCACAAAGCAGGGAGATCAATGAGCGTGTTCGAGAGATCGCCGACGAAATGGACGCCACGATGAGCCAGATCAGCCTTGCGTGGCTGCTTCACAAAGATGGTGTGACTGCGCCGATTTATGGAACATCGAGCGTCGAGCACTTGGAGGAAGCGGTTGAAGCGATCGAGATCGATCTCTCCGACAGCGATGTCGAATACCTCGAAGAACCGTACGAACCGATAGCTGTCCTCGGTCACGAATAGCCATACGGTCATACAATCTCTCTGCTTGGTCAGACATCCGTTGCGTGTCGGTGACTACTGGGCAGCGATTGATACGCGACGTAACGAGACGCCTAAAGTACTGTCGCTGTGCGAGGGCAATGACGATGGCGTCGACGGTTCAGTCAGTGCGCAACCTGAAACCACTTCCGCTCGCTCTTGATACATTATTTTCAACTATAGATATGCATTCGAGAACACATGATTATACTAAATTATATTTTTACTATACCCTATTATTCTATCATGATATATAATAAAAACAATTAATACGTATTGTATAATACACTATGTCCTGATGTCTACCGATTCACAACGATCGCCCGAGTCGAAGAGCGTAATCAAACAGCGTCACCAAGAAGCAGCTGACGAACTCGTTCCCTCCGACCCCGGTCAGCTTTACATCGGTGGTGAATGGAGAGACAGTCACTCCGGTGATACGCTTGACACGCGCGATCCCACAACAGGCGATGTTCTTACAAAAGTACAAGCAGGGGGACCAGTGGATATCGATCGGGCAGTCGATGCCGCTTGGGAAGCCTATGACGAGACGTGGTCGAACTATTCGGTGACCGATAGACAAGAACTGCTCCACACGATCGCAGACCGGATCGAATCTCGGGCCGAGGACTTTGCGACGATCGAAACCCTCGACAACGGGAAACCGATTTCGGAAGCGCGTCTCGACATCAATCTTGTCATCGATCACTTCCGGTATTTCGCTGGTGCGTGCCGGGTTGAAGAAGGACGGACAGTTCAGAGTGATCCTGATCATCATATACAAACGCTCCGGGAGCCGTACGGTGTTGTTGGGCAGATCATTCCGTGGAATTTCCCGCTGTTGATGGCTGCCTGGAAGCTCGCCCCAGCACTTGCGGCCGGCAATGCGATCATTTTGAAACCTGCTGAGGAGACTCCGCTGTCGATTCTCGAATTGATGCGCGAGATCGATGATATCCTCCCAGCTGGTGTCATTAATGTCGTTACAGGATACGGTCCGGAAGCGGGAGCACCACTTTCCAATCACGATGGTGTTAGGAAAATAGCCTTTACAGGCTCAACTGAAGTGGGTCGTAGCGTGATGAAAAACGCTGCGGACTCGATCACCGATATTACACTCGAACTCGGCGGCAAAAGTCCACTAATCGTGTATCCGGACGCGGATATCGAGACGGCTGCTGAGGTTGCACGCGTCGGTATGTTCCACAACACGGGGGAGTGTTGTTGTGCAGGAACGCGTCTCTTTGTTCACGAGGATATTAGAGACGAGTTCCTCGACGCGTTTATCGACGAAGTAACGTCACTCACCTTGGGCGATCCTCTTTGTGAAGAGACAACGCTCGGACCGAAGGTTACTGAAGAACAGGTTCAGCGTACCCTTGAATACATTGAGCAGGCACGGGACTCCGGTGCAGACATCGTAACTGGTGGTGGCAAACCGGATGAAAAGGCACTCTCGGACGGTTGCTTCGTCGCGCCAACAGTCATCACCGACATCACCCACGAAAGCCGGGCAGTTCAAGAGGAAATCTTTGGTCCGGTTGAAACGGTCTTCGAGTGGTCGGAGTACGATGAGATGATCGAACGGGCCAATGATGTCGATTACGGTCTTGCTGCTGGTGTCATCACAGCAGATCTCCAGCAAGCCCACAACACTGCACGGGATATAGAGGCTGGAAATATCTGGGTGAACACGTACAACGAGTTCCCAGCTGGCCAGCCGTTTGGTGGCTATAAACAGTCTGGGATCGGACGTGAAACCGCTGCTGAAACGCTCGAACATTACACCCAAACGAAAACCATAAACTTCGATCTCAACTGATCTACTGGCCGGTGGTGCCACACCATCGAGAGACAATTGTACTCTTCTTATCGTTTGATGAAATGAGGGTTCTGCGTTCAATTTCAACGTGTCTGCAAATACGCTCGGTGGATCGAATATCCCGCGATGACCGGCCAACAAGTGTGTCAAACCAACCGGGATCGATTATCCATTCACCGGCAGCAGTGTCGTAAAAGACGCCATTCTACTTATCAGGTACTCTTTAACTATCAGTTACGGCCGCGAGTACCATCAGCGTATAGTGCCTTGCCACGCTGAGGACGATCTTCCGCCGACGTGAGCAAATTCGAGTCGGCATTAGTCCGCACGTTCCGGTTGGCTGGAATCATTTCTGAATGCTGTCCGGGCAGCTGCGATGGTCTGTTTGAGGAGCTTACGAACATTACCACGGCGCATGATGAACAGCCCGATGCCAAGGACAATGTAGACAGCCGTGTAGGCATAAAGAATGTCCATACTGATGGTCGTCGCAGCAGGCTCAGCATACGTCTGGATCACGTAAAACTCCGCGAGTACTTGTGTAACGAACAGTACGAGCAATGTGACCGCCTCTCGGGTGCTAATCTCGAAGTTCGTCAGGATGGCGATGGCGAAAAAGCTCTGGGCAGCGGTGATCCAAATTTCTGCCGCCTGTTTCGAATCGAACGGGAGTGTTCCGACAGTTCCCGCAGAGATTGAGAAAACGACCGCGAGCGTTCCAATGAGGAGCGTCCACTGATTGAGCTTCGAGGAGATGAGTGCGTTGAATCCGGCGGTCGAACGCGCCTTGTTTACGAGGTAGGCAACAACGATGAGTTCAGGACTCTCGGACGCGAGCGGCGCAAGCCATTGGATCATGAAAAACTCGGGAATGCCATACTGGAGGCCCAACCGCTCAAGTCCCTCCGCAAACGGGTGGACTGCAGTGAAGATGACTGCACCCGAAAATGCGAATCCGAACAGGACGACGCTGATCCGTGGTGCTTTCGGATATCGCTGGAAATATGCAGGAACGCCAACGTGTTCTTCGGATTTGTCAACATCACTGCGGATGATGATAAAAAGATAAAGCACGTACAGGCCAACGAGGATGAGGGTATCGACAGCCCCGATGCCGCCACTGAAGGGAACGAAAAACGCGTACGCTGTCGCTGCGAGGAGGAACGCAATCTCAGTCGAGATTTTCTGATCGACGCCAACGACATCCGCAAGGAATCCAGAGCGGTGCTCAACTACTGGATCGTGAGCTCGTTTCGCACGGGAAATACTAAATAGGGCGATCCCAGACCACCCGAGACCGATGAGAATCCGGTTCGCTCCAGTCATGTTGGCCACCGCGAGGTTGGCAGCCTCGCTTGAGCCAGCGCCGGCCTGCCACGCGTAGAGGGCGTCGACAGCGTACTCGGGAGCCACAGCGAGTACCGCTAAGACTGCGATAGCGAACGCCTGCGGGACATCTTTTTCAGCGGTTTCGGCGGCCCATGCGAGTAGGAACGCTGCTCCGAGAATCGCCAAGCCAGCGACAACAACGGCCACGCTAGGCGCAATATTTTCGCCTGGGTGCACTGTTCCGTACCCACCAGACGAGACGAACGTCCCGATCCAAGGAATTGTCAACACCAGCGCGACAATGACAGCGATCAGTGGGTGGCGAAAGCGATCAAACATTGGTTTGGAACACGTTGTGGTTTCGTCTTCAATCACTATTGATCTGACCGTGGGTGGCTGACAGATAATGTCATAGAAATTGGCAACACGACGTACAGACTGGCTAATGGGATGATCACCACATGTGGTGTAAGTGGCTGTTGTCTATAGATCGGCACGACCGGAGACCAGACTCATCGAATCGATTCTCTCAGAAGATCACTACGTCGCGTAATGCGTCTTCGAATCAGTTATCTGTTAGACACGGGAAACAGCCCATTCATACAGACATCACGGTCAACTGCTCAATTACACTGCATCGGTGTCAGTCCCCAGTCGACGCAGGCGTTGCATCGTTAGCGCCTTCCCACTCACTGAGACCGACTGGGTCGAGATGGATGTGAACGTCAGACACTAGTTCGATGTCGCGTATACGATCGCGGAGTTCTGATTCGATGTCGTGGGCTTCGACCACTGTCAAGCCTCGATCTACTTCGGCGTGGACTTCCACCTCGATGACGTGGCCGGAATAGTAGGCTACGAAATCATGAATCCCACGGACCTCTGGGTGTTCGCGGATTCGGCCCTTGATTTCCTTCTGTTCTGTCTCGGGGGGCGCACTATCCGCGAGGTATCGGATGTTCTCTTGGGAGATTTCGATGCCTTGGTGAATGACAAGTAGACTTACGGTGCCACCCGCAATCGAATCAAAGATGGGGTAGCCGATAGCCATTCCAAGAACACCCACTAGGGCCGCTCCCGTTGTGTAGATGTCGTTGCGGCTGTCTGTAGCAAGCGCGTGGAGACTCGGCAACTGGAGGTCCTGATTCACGTAGTGGGTGTACCAGTAACAGACGTACATGTCAACAAGAGCGAATAGGAGGCCGGCAACAAGCCAGATGCTGTATTCGGCGGTGACGCCAGTGAACAGCGACAGACTGGCATCGTACAGCAGTTTAAGTCCGAGGAGGACCAACACTCCGCCGACGAAGAGTGCAGAGAGCGGTTCGAATCGGTTATGACCGTGAGGATGCGACTCGTCGGCGTCCTTGTGAACGGAGCGCCCCCAGATGAGGACAACACCACTTGCGAGGAGGTCAGCAACGGAGTGGGCGGCGTCAGCGATGAGTGCGATACTTCCGGTAAGGAATCCAATCGAGCCCTCGACAGCGATTTTGAGGGCGTTCAGCAGAACGTTTATCCAGGAGACCCTGAGGAACGCCTCACGAGTAGCCACCATCACCTCCTAATATCTACTGCATCCACTTAACAGCGCTCATTAGGCGGGTATAATCGAGTTTTAGATTGAATCTAAACCTTGCGCCTATCTTCACTAGTGGCATATTTTGGTTATAAATACGTGAGGAGGAGCGAGTTCGAGCCAGATATTCTGCTGCCGGGTACCCTGTTTTATGTCATGTCTGCCCTCCCGAACGACAATGAAATTGTACACAACACGGCAAACAAGAATCGTGACAATGGTTTCGCTTGATCGATTCAAATAACAACACATTCGAACAGAACATGGCCCGTAGCAACGGTGATGAGCCACTGGTGGTACGAGGTGACTCGACTGAGAATCAGTTCTCCGACAATGGCTCATCAGATAAATAATATCAGAAAACAGTTTTCTGAAGACCTCTGTTACAATGGGAAATGGTATTCGTTCATTCCTGTGAGAACCGGTCCCATTCCCAGCCCATGCAATAGAGCCAAGACACTGCCCAGAGTGTTCCACTCGCGAGGAAGAGAAACCAACCCCAGGGGGTGAACCTTCCTGTCAGAAGAAACCAAAAGCTGCCCACGATTCCGACGATAGCAATTGCTATTCCTACTACACCAATACACTCCGAGGGGCGTGGAATATACACCATCGTTGCTCCTCTACTGAGTAGAGACTAGACGATGATGAGGATATAGGGTGGATATCAGTGGTGGGAACAATATTTCGATCGTTCCTGATAGGTCTCATTAGACACGGCGGGACCAAGATGAGTATCCGGTCTCGAATTCGCCGCCGTTATCACTGTTTTCAGGCTGATCGACGGATTTTTCATCGGGCTGTAGACATCTACTTGCCGCGAATCGATCATATAATGAGTGTCTGATATGGGAGCAGATGGCAGCAACATCGAGATCAACGCCTGTACCGACTGGAGAGCACGGCGATCCTACGTTTCGCTCGGGGACGAGATCGATGAGCGACCGTCATCCGAGATGAGATACGTTCAACAGGCTTAATAGGAATTAGAAGATCTTAACGATTCTAGGGTGTAGAACCACCAATATCTCGAACAATGCAACAAAGAGCATACTAGAAATGGGAAACGAACCCGAATATCAGTCCGTTCTCGTCGTACAGTCGGCTTTTCCCACAAAACGGGTGAAGCTTGAGCCGGGAATGGGACTGTTTGCGAACCCGCGAGTCTGGGCAATTATAACAGAAGTGAACAAAAAGATAGACACCGAGCACGTGCCAGAAGGGACGCGTGTCGGACAGATCTGCTGGCAAGGTGAGGATATACTTACGCACGAGCTTGATGAGACGTACCTCACTGATTAATGTGCCTATAATTTAGCAACTTTTAATTTTTCCCAGATCCACTCTCAAAATCACCGAGTAATTAGGTAATTTATAGAAAATTATAACAGCTATGGTTCTAAAGGTAGGTATGTGGTAATGGATAGCAACACACTAGTCGTCACGGACGATGTTCGTGCCCTGGGCATCGCTCCTGTGGGGTGTCAGATCCGGAATCTCGACGTTCAGTCGGGAACAAACGCATTGAATGCAGAAATTAACGAGGTCAATCAGCTGACCGGCGACGCCTCGGCGGTGTTGGCCTCTGATGTCGTCGACGGTTCCCGTGAACTATTCCATCGGCTTGGACGTTCCGATCAAGAGCCAGCCGGTGAACAGCTCGTGAAGTTGATCGAAGCGAGGGGCTTCAACCGTAACAACAATATCGTCGACGCGTACAACATCGTTGGGGTCCAGTCGGGCGCGATCCTAGGGATGCATGACACGGGCGAGATTGACGGCCCGATCACGATCCGTCGAGCAGACGGTGGCGAGACGATGCTCCCAATCTTCCACGAGGAACCGGAAACGGCCGCAGAGGGTGATCTCCTCTGGGAATCCGATGGAGATCTCTTAGCGCTGCTCGGCCCGGTGAGCCGGGACGCAGACGCATTCAAGGTCACCGAGTCAACTGACGACGTCCTGCTGGTCGTCCCAGGCAATCCGGCCATGTCTGAGGCAGACGGTCGTGCACTGTGTCGTGACACGTTCGAGCTGATCAAGCGCACGTGTCCAACTGCTACAATGGAGTTCCTCGACGTACAACGTGGCGTGACCACGGGCAGCCGCGCAGCCACACCGGCGGACGACTGACCATCCGGTTCTCCTATTTCTGCAAGGAGAGAATCCCGCCGTTTACGGCGGGGAGGATGTCACACCTAGCTGTCAGCAAATCACGATGGATTTATGATAGCTCGGGAATGTTGATTCTGTCGTATTGTTTATAACCAGTTAATCATGACTCGTCCTGAGAGAAGCTAATCCATGAGTGGTCGGCCATAGTTTGCGAGATAGTGAGAATCCTGATAGCAGACGATATTGTTGCGGTAGATATCAAATGTGTTTGAACATGTAAGAGACGCGTTTCCCTCTGTATCGTGCTGTTGAAAGACGAGCGACCGATCGGTCACCGTCGCCGCTGTGACTGAGGTCGTATTCATACCAGGGATGCTTGATCCGGTCGCATTCTCTTCGATAGGATAGATGTGCGGCGTCCCATCCTGAAGCACGAAAATGCCATCACCAGACGGTAGGAAATCAATTGGTTGGCAGTGGGAAACCTCTGTTTGGATCCATCGAAGCCGATCACTTGCCACATCATACACGCCGAATCGGTCGCGGTCATCGGCTGCCCTGATCAGCAGTTGGTTGTTTGAGGGAGACCACTTGGCAAATTCGACCGGATCGCTGGTCAAAGACTCACTGTGAGACCCGCCCGAGTCTGTGACAATAGCTGTTTGAAGCTGTTCATTAGGAGCCGTTTCAGAATAAGCTGTGTTGATGGCGATCCACCCACCACTGGGACTGCAGCGTGCCTTTCGCACCAAGAGATGGTCGCTTACTGGCTCAACCTGGTTCGTCGACAGCGTGAGCCGGTAGAGCTGACTGCGACCACGACGATAACGGACCAACAGTTCGTCTCGCTCGGGATGCATGTCTTCCAAGACAAAGACACTGGTATCAGAGAAAAATCCCCACGCACACGTTTGGATGCCGATCGAGCCTACCTTATATTTATTAGCCTCGTGGGCTACTGTGGCTCGTATTTTTCAAAGCGACTGATTGCGTTTCGATAACAGATTCCTGCCACGAGGAGGCCACCAGCAAAGAGTCCTCCACCAAGGCCATAGCGCAACGTTACGACGTCAATTGCTTGGATATTGTTCATCAACTGTTCGAACCAACTGACTCCGCCCACATCGAGCAGTCCGAGCACGAGTGCTGGGAGGCCACCGAAGATGAATGACAGTGCAGTCCGGGTCAGTTCAGGACCGAGCAGTAGGCCACCGAGCAATGCGCCGGGAACGACCACACTTACACTGTGGATGACGATCGTGCTCACCCGCGGGGGGAGTACGTCGTCACTTCGGCCGATTGAAATCGCATCGAATCGTGGCATTGCCATCCCTAGTGCGGGAGCGATCGTCACCGCTACTAGGGTCAAATACAGAGCGATACCGACCAGCCCAGCAATTTCCATTGGTGAGTAGGATGATATCATCCCAGCGAGCGCGGTGAGTACACCCGCGATAGGAAGCCCATAGAGCAGCCCTGGAACCAGTAATCCGTGGACGTACTGGCGTGCGGAGATGGTAGCGGCCATCATCGGCAACATCGACCCTTCGTCACCGAGTGGATTCATCGCGGCAATCTCACTGAGAATCCAGGGCAACCCAATTGCAAGCACCGGTGCCAGAACAACGTCGAGTGCACCATTGCTGTAGGCGATAAATCCGGCATCGAAGACGACAACCGCCGGAAGTGTGAGATACGAGAGTCGGCTTGGATCACGGATTGAACGCAAAATCACCCACTCAGACACCCGGCGAGTCGGCTGGGAAATAAACCCCGGAAACGGGAGTGGGCTCAGCCGAAATGAACGCTCGCTGTGATCAGTCGGTTCATCGGCGTCGTCGATGCTGACTGGTTCACTGAACCAGTAACCACTGGTGATTCGTTCGGTTGCGAAAATTCCACTAACGATAATTAGTGCACTCGTCACCAACGATCCGATAGCCTTCACTGTCGATCCTTTGATCGCTCCTCCTACCCCCAACACGCCAACATCGAGCACCCACCCTGTTGGAACCCAACTCATAAAGGACACATTCATCCCTTCCGTCGGGCCCAATACCGCGAACAGATACCCACCCATTACGACCGCTACTGCTGCTCCACCGATGATGGTCTTGTACCGTCGGACGAACTTCACGTGAGTGAGCAGCCAGGCGATCGAATACCCGACAGCAGTCCCTGTGATTATGGTGGTCATCACGAACGTCAACGCCGCGATCGGAATAGTAAGAAAGACGCCGGATGAACCGAAGATAATGAAACCAGCAGCCGTGAGCACGACTATTGGAGCCGCAAAATACGCCAGTCCTCGCAGCGTTTCGGCGACAATGTGGCCCACAGCAGCCGTTCGTGCAGACACTGCCGTCAACACTAGCTCCTCGGCTTCGACGCGACTCCGCTGGGTGACTAACCGGTTGGTGAAGATGTAGACACCGAAGACCCAGAACATTGCTACCTGTCCTCGGGCACCGTCTGTGAGTGCCACCCCCGAAAATCCCTGCAACTCATCAGCAAACGCAATGAGCAATGCGAGTCCTACAGCGCCGATAAACACCATCGGCCCAACTGTCATCGCCAATCGCGCTTTGTCGTCCCACATCCCCGAGAGCGTTCGCTTGAAATCGAACCAACCCATCTGCCAGGCGTGGGCAAGCCAGCCCGACTCAGCCATTTGGCTGCACCTCAGCAGCTGTCTCAGTGTCAGTCAGTTCCAAGAACACGTCTTCGAGTGACTGTTTCTGGCCACTTTCAGCGCGCTGAGTCATGCTGTCGGGCGTGTCTTCGGCAATAAGCTCTCCGTCAGCGAGAATTCCGACGGTGTCTGCAACGTCTTCGACAACAGGAAGGATGTGCGTGGAGAGAAACACCGTCATCCCATCGTCTGCCAACCCGCGAATCCGCTGTCGAATCGTCTTTGCGGCCCGGGGATCGAGCCCTGAAGTTGGCTCATCGAGAAACACCACTGGCGGTTCGTGTAAGACTGCCTGTATATAGGCGACTTTCTGTCGCATTCCTTTCGAATAGCCGTCGATCCGATCGTCGGCGTCGGTGAGGAGATCAAAATCGTCCAGAAGCGTTTCGATGCGGTCTTGTGTCGGACCTTCAGGAAGATCACGCAACCCAGCTGCGTAGGTCAGCTGCTCAAACGCGGTCGCTTCGTCGTACAACGGTGGCGTTTCTGGAAGATAGCCGATCTGTGACCGTAGGGCGTCTCGGTCGGTAACTGAAACGCCTCCCACGCGCGCACTCCCGCTACTAGGTGTGAGCAACCCGGTCAACATCCGCATCGTCGTCGTCTTGCCCGCGCCGTTCGGACCGAGAAATCCATACACGACGCCGGACGGGATCTGGAGAGCCAACGAATCAACTGCGAGGGTATCACCATACCGCTTGGTGAGGGCGGTGGTTTCAATTGCTGTCATCGCGATTAAAGTGGATTACCACGCCCGGCTATTAGAACTTCTGGTTTTTTAATATATCCTCGGTGATCAGAAGTCGGCTGGGTGGATTCGTCGCGCATAGTTGCTGCTGCGTTTAGACAGTCGGTGTCGATTTCGATCCGACGATCCAGTTTTGGATCGCTTGCTGTCGCGGAGGAGTGTTCTCCTACAATACCATCCAATTACAGTATAAAAATAGGAATAAAATGTGGATAATAATATTGCTGCGTGTGGTTGGAGGACTCCAATCGTACGAACAGCCATGTAGCCGGGTAAGGAGGTCCTAACACGCGGTTGTGAAGGTCCTCTAATGTCCAGACGGGAATGAGCAATCTATGTGTATAAACACATAAATACATTATTAAATAACTCTAAATAGATGGTTAAATAGAACTGAATATAGTGGTTATACTACAATATATGTTGTATCAGTAACAACTCTCTTGTTAGTAGGTAGTCCTTACTGATCCATGGCACGAAATCACCATTCGGAGGAGAGCGCGAAGGATACCCATACAGGGAATAGCGGAGAGAAAGATGAGATTAACGAGGTTGTTGATGACAATCCGGAACGAGCGTCGAACGCTCACTTCGGTCGACGATCCTTCCTGAAAGCTGGTGCTGCGGCTGGTATTGGCGTTGTGGGTACGACGGGACTCACTGAATTGGCTGCAGCGTCGATCGATAAATCTTCGAACGGCAAGTACAACGTATGGAAGGTTACAGGAAAAGAAGTGTACGACCTATCCGACGGCGAGAAACTGTCGAACATTCTGGTCGATCAGACTGCTGAGGGTGCTTCTTTGACGATTCGCTCGCAGAACAAGAAAGGATGGACAGTCAAAAACGTCGGTTTCCGCGGTGTCGGCCAAGACGGTGAAGGCAGCAATAGTTTTCAGTTTCAGGTATCGACACCGTCCGGCGGTCGTGGTCTGATAGAAAACATCTGGTCGAACGGCAAAGCACGGAACGGCCAGCCGGCCTCGAAACTTGGAGGAATCTATATTCGACCGTCCCACAAGGGACACATCGACATCAGACACACGTACATCGAAGGATTCGGCAACAACGCAGTGTATGCGAGTGCTGTCGGCAAAGACGGCGGCAGCGCTGGTTCCGTCACACTCGAAAACTGCTACCATCGGGACAACACTGTGAGCCAGTTCCGCATCGGGTCCCCGAAGTCGATCGTTCGCAACTGCGTCGGCGTTGTGAACGATCCGAACGGCAAGCGGGGACAATACCCCAGCGACGACAGTCGCAATGCCCGGTGCGTCTGGGGGAAGCACTACCGTAACCAGCGGATCGAGAACTCGGCGTTCTATCTCTCTCCTAATGACGTCAATCCCGACTCGGTCTTCGAGGCACGATACATCGATGGGAGATCCGGGGGAGAGCAGGCAGTGGTGAACGTGAGCGGCTGTGACGTGAACGCGAATGCACCTCAATTGAAAAGCTCCACAAGTAACGCGACAGTGAAAACCACCAACCTCGGTACGAATCCGACAGTCACCGTAATCGGCGGCGGCGGAGTTCCGCTCTCACCGAAGATGGCGGCCAGTGGCAAGCGGTCGATGCCTCCGGAACTCCCCGGGGCCGACGGTGGAAGCAGCTCGAAAAATTCCACTTCATCTAAGGCCAACAGTGGTAACAGCTCAAGCGATTCTGCAGACAACCAAGAGAAGCACTGTTAATCGGGGTTGAAGGAGACAGGTTTTTCCCTATTAATCACTTACTAGTGGTTTATTATTTATAATAGTTAGGGATAAATAAATTGCTTACGTCTTTTTTTGAAGGTTGTGCTAGCACTGTGATGTGTAGGGAAGACACGACCCGGGCGGAGTGCTTGAGCGCACCGGCGAACATCATACTTGCAAATGGTAGATATCAATGCAAATATTCGGAAAATATGGGCTGTCGATATGGATTCCAAGATCAATATGCATTAGAAATCCACTTAGTCGACTTCTGCTATAGAGGAGACACAGCTCGTTATTGTTACCGGTTTCGTCGGCGGCACGTCCAGCAGTCCGTTTGGCGACAGCTCGGACGCCTCACTCTGTGGTGTTTCTTTGTCTATGGTAGACAATCGCACCTCCAACTACCGACTATTTGGTAGTTTTACACTACATACAGAAGACAGTACGCGTCTCTCTCACTCTATAGACAGCAAGCAACCTTCTTGGGCGAATTCCAAAGAAACACCACAATCTCCAGTGGTTACTCAGATATCGTATACCGGACGGTCGACGAGACGCACGATCCTGCCTAGCCGAGTTCTACGACCCCGGGTATCGCTTACGAGTCGGCACTGGACAGCGTCAACTATGCCGTGCGGTTCAAACATGATGACGATACGTTCTGGTAGCAAGATTTACAGCTAGTACCCGACGGGTCGTGGAGGGGGACCCCTACCGTGTCCGCATAAATTGTATTGGCGGAGTTGGTATCCCCCCACTGTGTCCACATAATATCCTCGCAAAAGCGCTATACACACTCAGTCCTTCGGGATAAAGGGGTTCCTCATTGCAGAAACGCGAAATAGAGGGATTCGGAGTGGATCGCACTACCAGTTCGAACTGAAAACCGACTCAGAGGCGACGCTCGATATCCCCGGAGGATGGACGCGTCGATGAGATCGTTGAGAACCTAGTTGATATGGCGACCTCAGAACGTCTCGTGTGAACTACCTCACCCCACTCCGGCGCTTCACGCCTCCGTTGAGGGCGGGGTTGCGCAAATCGCGAAGCGATGTGCTGATACGAGAACACTTCGATTTTCCGTTGACGTGACTACGAGGCAGTTCACGAAACCGACAAAACCGAGTGGAACACTCGCTATGACTATGAACCGTAGTACGGTCGTTTTACTTCAAGGAGCTTAATAAGTTCATAGTTAAAGAACTTCACAAGTATTTCGTTAACGTCAAGTGTATCCGCCTACTTAGTTGTGACTCGACACGTTCGCCCAGATGAGACCGCGCTATGCCGAACTGTACTCTGTCGTGCACGGCGCAGACACCTTCTTAACGGCTCAAGACGTTTACTTGTGCCTGATAGGCAAATTCTTGTAGTTGTTTACAAAGATGAGTAATACACCCAGGATAAAAGTAATAAAATCGATAGTAAGAATGATCCCTCTATCTAGTTTTAATTTCACTATATTGATTGAAAAGCGAAGATGATATTAAGACACCAAACCGTCACCGGAAATATTTCTATAATATTGTAGCAAAAGTATAGGTGAAATAATAGTGATTACCCAATCAGACGCAAATGCTATTGCTATCGATTCACTCCGACAAGAGTTCAAGAGGTGGGTAAATTCGGTCCAGCGGGAGCAAATGGCAGTGTCATCACACTGTGTACCGCTACATCAAATTCTATCCTCAGCTGGTCACCCTAGTTCGGAGGTGTCCTGTAAATGGTTATTTGCCGGGGATCTGAGCGTGAAGTCGTCTTCAGTGAGCTCACAGAGCGTAACGACAGCATGCTAATCGAATCACATCTGAAATCGGAGACTGCTCGATTGAGCGCAGTCTGGAGGTGTTTTGCGCCAGCAACGAGAAACCCCAGCGCCATCACCGACTCGGGTATCCGCTCGTGCTCCACAAATCCCAACCAATCCAGTCTCTGCTGAGGCGGCGATTTCTGGCGTAGACACCACGAAATCGCACTGCCTCACCTTGCACGCGTAACTAAACACGGCCGTAGAATGACCTGATACGTATAAGATCGGCTGCTGCGTGCCGAAACGACGGAGATAGGGATGGTGTTACAATATGGGGAATATATGTTCCCAAGAGGAGAACATATTTGATCCCCGTAGATTGATCGTAGTAGTATCTGATCCAAATCGGTCTGTATCTGTCTGATATCATTGAAATACGATTGCGACGGAGGTCTCCGTTTGCCCATAGCGAATCAACCGGTATTCATTGATACCACGCTGCTGCCTTCGATTTTCCGTTCCCTCATAGACGCCGGAATCGATATCCGAAGAGCGAAACGGTTGACCTTGATGGATTATTACAGTTGTACACTTGTAATCGTTCGGCAGATAGGAATCGTTGTCCAGCGACCCGCAGACGAGAAACGAGTTGATGAGAGTCGTTGACCTCTCAGCTCTGAGTCATCGTATCGTGCCCGCACCAATGGAGATGTGATCTGTAACTCCCGTTTTAATCATTATAAGAGATCTCGACGATTCTACTGGACCAAATTATTTTCCACACTTTTATAATAATATATATTATAATAAATTCATTATTAGTGATTTCTATAGTATAAATGGTGTGTATTAATGACACACAACAGGCGCACGTTTCTACGTGCGATCGCAGCAGGGAGTATCGGTACCGTCGTGTTCGGCAATACAGCCACGGCAGCAACCACGACCACGATCGAAGGAGGCGGTGGGGATATTTGGAATCAAGCAGATGAGTTCCATTACTACTACGAAGAAATAGATGGTGACTTCGACGTTACCGTCCACAATACTTCGCTTGAGAACACGGACAGTTGGGCGAAAGCAGGCATCATGGTTCGGCAGACGCTGAACGCCGACGCGGAGAACGCTATGGTCCGCCGTCGTCCGAACGGTGAGGCTTCATTACAGTGGCGGTCAGACAACGGTAACACGACCGTCAGTACGACATCCGACGACGGAAGCGGCGAGAGTGAAGTCAGCGGCGGTTCCATCGCGGCAGACTGGCTCCGACTGACGCGTAGCGGCGACACCATTTCGGCCTACGGCTCGACTGACGGGAGCAACTGGACACGCATCGCAAACATCGCGCCGAGCGAGATTGACTTCGCTGATAGCGCGTACGTTGGTCTCGCAGTTACGAGTCACAGCACGGGCACACTGTGCGCCGCGGAGTTCGAGAGTCTTTCAGGGATTTCGCCAGGAAGCAACGGCGATATCGGCGACGTTGACGTTGCAGGCAGCGTCTCGACTGGCGATGGTGGTGGCGACACCGACGCCGTCGTCACAACTGGATCGGCTACGAGTGTGGGCGATACGTCGGTGACACTCAACGGATCTCTCAACAGCCTCGGCGGGGCGTCCTCAGCAGAAGTCTACTTTGAATACCGCGAGAGCGGCGGTTCGTGGAACGCTACGGGTGCACAGACACGTTCCTCGACTGGTTCGTACAGTGCGACTGTCTCGGACCTTGTGACGAACACGGACTACGACTTCCGTGCGGTGGTCAACGCCAGCGACGGCGATACTGCCACTGGTTCGATCGCCTCGTTCAACACATCGGACGATTCGGGCGGCGGTGGCACCGGCAGCGGGTCCTACTTCGATCTCGACGCTGGATTCGCGGACTCATCATGGTTCGATGACAGTGTGACGGTCCATCGGGTGCAAGAGGCAACTGAGGGCGCTGTTCGAAGCGCGTTCGAGGCCAGCGGGCCACGCCTTGTCGTCTTTGAGGCCAGCGGCGTGATCGATCTCGGCGGGAGTGATCTGTCAATTACGAACGACCAGTGTTGGGTCGCTGGACAGACAGCGCCATCGCCCGGAATTACGTTCATCAACGGTATGATTCAGGTCGAAGGAAACGACTGCGTCGTCCAGCACATCCGTATCTTCCGTGGTGAGGACGGCGGCGCAGCCGAAGGTGCCGATCCGATGAACAACGCTGACGGCACGTCGAACGTGATTTTCGACCACTGCACGGCATACTGGGGCCGCGACGAAAACCTCTCAGTCGGCTACGACAGCAACAACACGACGATCACCAACTCGCTGATCGCTGAGGGGCTTGACGAACCCGAGGAGAACTCCAACGGATCACTCGTCGGCGATGGCGCACAGAACGTTGCGATTCTAGGATCGGTCTACGCAGCCAACAACGATCGCAATCCCCGGCTGAAGGACAACACACAGAGCGTCGTGGCTAACAACATCGTCTATTACTTTGATAAGGCGATCATGATCTCAAGCGGCGCACAGTCGTCAGTCGTCGGCAACAGTTACATTGGACGATTCGACTGGTCGGACGCCATCATCAAAGGAGACGGCAGTGTCTCTATCGAAGACAATTACGTCACCGATCCAGGGCTGAACGGACGGACGTTCTGTAGCGCGAGCCAACTCGGTTCCCGACCACTGTGGCCTAGTGGCCTGACGGCGATGTCGTCGGGTGATGTTGAGAGCCACAACCTTTCGTACGCTGGCGCGCGTCCAGCAGACCGGATCAGCCACGAACAGCGTGTCATCGACAACGTCCGCAACCGGAGCCTCGACACATCAGTATCTGACCCGGCCAATGCCCCCGGCATCCCTGGCAACGAAGGGGAGGTCGGCGGCTATCCGAATCACGGTGGAAATACGCACTCGCTGTCGGTGCCGAGTAGTAATCTCCGCGACTGGATCGAACAGTGGGCGCTCGCAGTCGAGGAACCCGACGCCAATCCGCCCTAACCGGTCCCTGATCCACCGAGCGTCGGTCCAGATACCTGTGGAGCGTCGCTGACACCGGGGCGTTGCTCGAATCGATTCCCCACACGCGAACGTTGAGTCTCTTCCCACAGAGAACTTCCCAACGTCTTCCGTGAATTCAACAAGGCACTCCTGATTGATCGGCGTATCTCAAGGTGAAATTTTGTCATATTTCCCTCGTGGGATTCAGTCGGCTGTAACGATGGAAGAAGGTGATCAGGATTCCTTGCAGCGGGTAGTGAAAGCGGACCTACAATTGTCGATGTCCTTCGTGTTCGGCGGCGAGTTAGGAGATCCAGTTTTCATCACATACGCCACTCGGGGGATTCAGTGACACGGTATCTACCCAGCAGTCAGCGAGACATGGTTTCCCATTGATTTCGTGGGATTTCGTGTTCCAGCGATTCATCGCGCTCCAGTCGCTCGATATCCTCAATCACGCCGTTTGCGCTGATGATCGCGATCCCGGCCTCGTAGACAGCAGTGGAAACGTACTTAGCAACGCTCCCTCCGGTGTGAGCAATTAATTGCAGATCTTCGGCGTTCGCGAGGACGGATTTGGTGACCTCTGGACATCCCCACCCCGTCACGAGTACGTCGACACCCGGGATCTGCTCGTGAAGCGCCGACTCAGAGTAGTGGTTTTCAGTGTCGTTCCAGCTAACCGTTCCTAACGACTCGATGCGTTCGTGAAGCTGTGGCAAGAAAAACTCCGCCCGCGTTTCAGTATCTGGAATAGCGACAAGTACGTTCATATTGTGCCGTGACGGGTCGTTTTATATAAATATAACTGATCATCTGCTTTATTTCCGAGAGAAATCAGACAGTCCCCACCAGCGATGGAGATACTGGCTACGGAGTGACGGACGACAGATACTCTCGGTCCTTCCGCTCAGCATATCCATTGAATCCAGCGTGATCGAAGACCGCCAGCACGGCCTCTCCATCGAAGTGTGCCTCAGAGAGCCGGCAACGCCGGTTCCACCACAGTTGCGTGTCGCTCGGAGATGCATATCAAACCTCTCTGGTCGCGGGCGGCGGACGTTGCCTAAAGCCCGAGTTGGGGACTTTTCGCACTCAATCTCGACACCGATGTCCCCTTCTGGAAAGCGAAGAAGCAATTAGCCGCCGGGACGGCGACTTGTCTTCCTACTCACGTTTGATCCTAAGCGCGTGAGGTTTTGGGTTGGTGAGCCTTACCGCAAGGGTACACGCGACGCTCAATCGTCGCCATCGTCGGCAGAGACGAGTTCGATGTCAGGTTTCGTCGGATTGTCCATTCCGTGACCGAGGAAGTAGTCCGGCCACGGCGGCTGATTGTACCCAGCGTTTTGGCGAGCAATTCCCGTCCGATACATCGGGTTGTGCAACAGCGTGTACAGTCGGTGGTCGGTCTCATGGGGCGTTGCGTACAGACGCAGCGCTCCACTATCATCAGTCCGCCAGATCACTTCCTCGCGCCAGTCGCCCACGATATCTCCTGAAAGGCATGGATTCCCCTTCGAAGAGTTGTTCGAGCGTGTTCCCTCGAACGACTTCAAGAGATCCAGTTCTTCGGTTTCTGGGTTCCACTTCTTGATCCAGCCGACACCATACCCTTCATCCCAGCCAAGGAAATCGTGGTCCAGCAGTTCGCGGTGCAGGTCGCCCGTCCACCAGACCGCCGAATTAATCGAGTTGATGGGATTCTCGCGTATCTGCTTACCGCGAGCGGTATACGTGCCCAGTCCGTCGCTTGAGAGAGGCTGGCCACCCCAGGCTTCCGCTCCCTGGTAGTTCGGATCGATATCAGCGACCAGCGCTCTGCCCACGTCGGCACCATTCCTGATAGCCCAAATGTATTCACCCGTCTCCGCGTCCCGCATCGACAAGCTCGGTGCGCCCTCAGAAGGATACTCCGCTGGGACGAATATTTCTAATCCTTCACGGTTAGGAATAAAGTCCCCGCAGTGGATGGCATCGGGGGTCTGCATACTCGTGGTATGCAGACCGGTACCGTCGTGATCGATGACTGCACCCCCAAAGACGATCTCGTCCTTGCCATCGCCGTCGACATCCGTAGTGTCAAGAGTGTGTGCGCCTTTCCCCTCGTAGTTGGGATTCGGAGTATCATCCTCGGTGTCGAACACCCACCGAGTCGTGAGTTCGCCGTCGCGGAAGTCCCAGGCGGCGAGCATCGTCTTTTCATAATACCCCCGCGTCATCACAATGCTCGGGCGTTCGCCGTCGAGGTAGGCGGCCCCCGCGAGGAACCGGTCGACGCGGTTGCCGTAGCAGTCGCCCCAGTCGCAGGGATCTCCACGTGCCGGCTCGAAGTCCTCTGTCGCGAGTGCCTCACCCGTCTCGCCGTCGAAAACAGTGAGATACTCCGGTCCTTCGAGGATGTATCCGCTGTCGTTGACCCAATCAGCATCCGGGTCGCCGATGATGTTGCCAGCCCCGTCTTCGGTGCCGTCAGCTGTCCGCACCACAAACTCCGACTTGCCGTCGCCGTCGAAGTCATACACTAAGAACGGCGTGTAGTGGGCACCAGAACGGACGTTCTGGCCGAGGTTGATCCGCCAGAGGTGCTCGCCCTCCATCGTGTAGGCGTCGAAGAGGACATCGGTCGTGTCCCCATCAAAAGAATTGTCTAGCGCTAATCCGTCCCACTTCACGACGATGTCGAGCGTGCCGTCGCCTGTGAGGTCACCGACGCTCGCGTCGTTCGCGCTGTAGGTGACCATAGTATCGTCGTTTGGATTTTCCACGGGGGCAGGTTTGTTGAGCGGGATTTCCTTATACTGGTCGTCCCAGACCTCGACGGACTTGGACATACCGGGTTTGCGGTCGCTGTCACCGTCATCACGTGTTCCGTCGGCCCGACCGTTGCCAACCGTTCGAACCGCGTAGGTTGAGTCAGTCGTACCGTCCGGGTCAAGGTAGTTGGTGCTGTCGGTGATCGGTTTGTTGTTCACCCGCTCACCGTCACGGTACAGGTGGAATCCGAGGTTCGCGGGTTCCGTCCCGAACAGACGCCATCGGACGAGCACTCCGTCTTCCGTTGGGACGGCCACAAGACCCCGATCAAGCGCCTCCATCTGACGGGGGGATTCGCTTCCGTCACTCACTTTCTTTCTGTCAGACTGGTCGTTCCGACCGTCAGAGATTGCTGCAGTGACACTACCTGTTCCGAACACCGCCGTCCCGACAGCGATCCCGCTGAGGAAATCGCGTCGATACTGGCGATATCGCCTCTTGTTCGAGTTAGTCATTGTCTTTTGAACCGCACTTTCTTGTTGTATAATCCATTATAATAAACGTTTGGGTAGCGCAACCGAGATCAGTGCTTCTGAAAGGTATTGTCGGGTCTCATCCGTTATGTCTCGTCCAACTCATAGAGTTCAGACTGTTCGTTGCTGTCGAGATGCCGCTCAGCGCGCTCTGCACGGACGTGCCCTCACCGGAGTGGTATTTTCCCATGGACCGTACCCAAGTCAATCACTTTCACTTCGGTTCAATGCAATCCAGTTTGTTCGAATAGGTGTAAATTCTATATGATAATTAATTTTATTGTATTTCGGAGGGATATTTAGTTGCTTCATAGCAGGTAGCATTCTACCACTAACAGGTTGTATTACAGACATGGGTCTGTAAGAGCATCTACCTGAACCTCCGTGAGGATAACAAACGCTGTCCGACAGTACCGGATGGATATAGTAGATGATCTATTACAATGGTAGTGATAGATACTCGTAGAAATATTCCGTCTGAGTCGAAGTATTTGATTCAGTTCTGAATCTATCGAATATTGTGGGACAGTTCAAAAACCAAGCTCGGAGCAAAAGCGAATATGGTTGTCCGGTATGATCGTATGAGATCTCTATGTTACAACAGCATATGCGTAATGAAGAGACACAGCCCACCGAGTAGGAGCAGCAGAGGATCATTATCCGCAGAACTACACGATCTTCGACGATGGCTGGTAAACGCAGAGATCGAGGTCACGAGCGTTCTTCAGATTTCTTTGGGTGCACCGCCGCTATGCCAATCGCCCGCCGTGCAGTCGAGGAGTCGATCGCCTGCAGGCGTTTCGATCGTGAGGCCTTCCTCAGTAGCGGTGAGTTCCGGGAACGGTTCCCAGTCGGCCGTGGGGTCCGGGCTAGCCATAGTGGCCGACGCAATCCACTGTTCGCCGGGTTCGTATGTTTCTCGTAGCGTCGGTACAACCGTTCGTGGGTGGGCAAGATTCGTGTTGGGTTCCTCCGACACGACTGCTGGCGTGCGTTCGGCAAACAGATCGGAGATCCCACTTACGCCGTTTGGATACGTTGCGAGCGCCGTTGTCCCGTTGGTGTCGTGGGAGAACGCCGACGCGTCGTCGTCACCCGTCCGGTCGAGTGCGAACCCACCTTCCTCGGCGTGGACAGTGCGTTCGGTCTCGAGATGGTGAATGCGCACGTGTCCCGCTGGTGCTGGTGCCAGCCACGTCTCGACACTCACGTCGTCCCACGGCTCCCACCGCGACGCGAGCGTCGATCTATCCACCATTGTTCCCGCAACTGAGGATGGGATCTTAAACTGTTCACCGTCAAGGCTGAGTGCTAAGGAGCTGTCGTGTCCCGCCTGTCCCGGGCCGGGCGTCCGACCAGCGACGGAGAAACCGAACTCCGTCGAATACGCGAACTTCGAGTATTTCTCGCGCCCGTGGACGCTGTCTTGGGGGAGCGAGAGGGCAACGAGATGGTCGTCTCGACAGATTACTTTCCCTGCCTGAGGTTGAACGACTCGTTCAGGGAGGGACGGCAGCGGCTGCTCCTCGGCCTGCCAGAAAGGGTGGTCCGGTTCGAGCGCGAGCGGAAGAAACGCCTTCATCGCCCAATACGGGGAGTTGGGTGAGTTGTACGACTCCGACGGCTTCAACGTGGGATACCGGTAGCCGACTGATAGGAGTCCCCCATCAGTGAAGATCGGCTGGTTCAGCCACCACCTGACGTTGCGCGCCCAGACGCCCCTGATGACGCCCCATGGAAGCGGCTGTAGACCGGCGAACGCCAGCGCGCCCCAGAACGCGGCTTGTGCGAAGCGGTAGGTCAGGCTTCGCCCGTATGGAAGTGCCCGGCCGTCGTCGTCGAACCAATGGAGGTGGCTGGTTGCGAACGCTTCGGCCCGACTTCGGAATCGGTCCGCCCTGTCCGGGTCCGCATCGGTGCACATCGCATAGACGAGCCCGTAGAAATGCATGGCCCACGGCAGATAGTAGTCGATCGGACTCTCTTCCGGTCCGTCGGTGTACCAGCCGTTGCCGCAGTGGAACGACTCCAGCCTGTCGAGCGACGACTGCGTGAGTACCCAGTCGTGACACGCACCGACCGATCGAAGTCCCATGTTCACCATGACGCGGAAAAACAGCCAATTGCAGTCGTGGAGTTGGGCGTCGTTGATCCCATTCAGCCACGCGACCAACCGTTCCCGCTCGACCTCGGACAGCGGCTCCCAGAGGTGTTCTGGCGTCATCGTGAGTCCGACACCGATGGCGGCCATCTCGACGTGCTTCTGTGAGAAGTCATCCGCCTCCCCCCAGTACTCCTCGTGGGATGGGTCGGTGCCGTTGACGAGTCCTCGCCGGAGCATCGACCAGCGATCGAACCCCCTGTGGACGCCCAGCGGGACGATCCCCCACAGCGGCCGCGCGAACCCCTCCAATTCGGCCGAAACGTCCGGAAAGTGAGCGCCGGACGCGGTCGGCCTAACCCTCGCTTTCCCCGGGCTGAAGTGGGCAATGAGTGGCTCGAACAACTGTTCGACGGCCCGTCCGAAATCCTCGCGGGTCTGAAGCGGATTGTCCGCTACCGGATTCATACGTCACGTATACTAATCCAAGAGATAAATATATTATCATTTCGGTAAAGTGAGTGTTCAGTCGCCCGAACGAGTCCCTCTACGTAGAAGGAATCGTCCCAAATGCAACGACGAAAGCAGCTTCTCCATTGAATGGAGTTTAGGGACTATCTGAAAAAAATCGTGTCTAATGGTGTCTTTAGTACGATCGAGGCGTCCGGTTATGTCGACCGAGAAATGAGTCGGTTCGTCACTACTGTAAAGTGGACTGTTCGCTCTCTCCCGGAAATGAGTTCTGACTACGACTGTTTTCCGGCGGTGGTGGGAAGGAATGGGTCGTCAAAGGAGCATAGAATTACAGACGTACGCCTGTAATCAGAGCGAATCGCTATTCTGGGGCAGGCAAGCATAGCGTATCACGTCTCCGTGATGACTCATCCGTCATCACCGAATTGCGGGTGCAGCTATGAGCAAACGGTGGTCTCGTGACGATTTGGTTGCGATCGTTCAGTTCCGAAATACCGTTCATACGACTCTTTCAGGGCTACGTTTCGTCTGATCCCGTCCGGCGCTACGACCCATCACTGAAACATAATAAATAATTCAATGGATCCGGTTGTATCGGACAGCTACGAGCCGACCACAGTGACTCGTACCGCTCCAACCGTGACGTGGATTCGCAGTCGGAATACGTTCATCGCGGACCGATATCGGAGTGCAGGACCGTCATCAGCCGTACAGGTTTCGATGCCCGTCTGGTCATACCGGACGGAGATACCACGGGGAAATACGCTAACAGTTCGCCTGTCAGCTACAACACGGCTATCCCGGCTCTCAAAGCTATCGAGAGATACCAGACGTACTCACCGATCTGGTGGCCGAGTACGGCAAACGCCTCGCAGTCTAAAATGGCGATACGCCCGTTCGCACACGACACGCAAGGTCAGGGGCGTGCAGTTCGATCACGTTTTGACGGTGGATTCTCGGGGACCGAGGTACGTCTCACGGTCACAGTCGGTGTAAACGACGATCCGATCCACGATGAGACCTGGATCTAATGCTCGGAGTTGCAGGGTGTGGCTCCCAAGCGTCTCGATCTCGTGTGTCGTTGTCGTTATCGTGGCTCCACGGAGAACGTTCCGTTGCCACTGTGGATCGTGTTCATCGCCGTCGGGATCGATCGAAACAACCGCTCTCTCGCCGCCGTCGATGGAGATAGCGTACCGTAGCGATCGTCGTTCGTTGAGTGGCTGTGTCGGAACGCACTGCACCTCGACATCGACCGAGCCGACCGTTGATACCTCAATGTCGTATTCTAACAGTGGTACAGCATCGCTGTCCGGACTATAGCTCGGAAACGTCGAGGGGGCAACGGCGATAGTCGATCCTGAAACGCGTCCCGGCACATCACACCGGTCCCAGGCGCTTCGATCGCCGTCGTGAGCCCGACTGTAGTGCTCCGCCTCGATTGCGACGGTTCCGTTCGTCTCCAAAAACGAACCACGAGAATCGGTGGACGGCGAGGCTACTACGACGCGAACAGTCTTTTCGATGCCGCCGCCATCGATCGTTACCTCACCACTCGTGTGCTGATTCGGGGCAGTATCCCAATTTATCCCGACCCACAGTCGGCGTTCTCCCGCAACGGTTCCGTTGGTTGTCTCGATCTCGATCCACTCCACATCGGTCTTCACAGACCAGTCAACCGGATCCTCGCCGCGAGTAAAAACGTCGATAAAGCGTTCGGGATCGCTATCGGGATCGAACGTCGGCAACGACGGCGGTGTGCGCTCGTCACCGCGAACCGGCTCGAAGTGACCCTCTGCGGCGACGCCGAGTGCAGCCCCCGTTCGTGGCGTTACGCGCGCCGTGGCGGGAGCGTCGAACACGGGTAATTCGCGTGGCTGATGTGACTGCATCCCCTCCCACTTGCCCCCACACAGGTCTTCGTTGTAGTACTGTGTCTCCGATTCGATTCGACGGTGGGCGCGCTCGGCCAAGGTGGCGTAGCAATTTGCTGTCGTACGACCTTGTGCAGCGTACAGACGGCTTCGAGCAGCATGAAGATACTTTTTCGACATCCACGCGGCACAGCGTACCTGATACAGAACCAATTGATAGAAGCTTGGTTGGCGCTCCAGTGGGAGTGTCTCAGACACAGACTCAGCCAGTTCTACGAGGCGTTCGAACGCGTTGATCCGCCGACGTGCTTCATCACCTTCTCGCACGAAACTGAACGCTGGTTCATCCGGACCTGTATCCGGGTACACCCTCGACCAGCCCATGTGTTCGGGCTTTCGGGCGAGCGCCAGCCGATAATATTCAGCAACGATCTCAGCGATATCGTCGGCATGAGCGCTCCCAAACTCGCGACCTGCCCAATCCCGTAGCCACTCGTCGCTCGAAACGGACCGGGTAGCCTCGACGTTCCACGCGAGGTCGAGGGCGAACTCCAGTTCGGTTTCAGTCGGCTTGATGTCGCCGACGTTTATTATCCAGCACTCACGAGCGCCCGCATCATACGCTTTCACCAGTTCGGTCCGGACGAGGCCAAGTGGGACGCTCGACAACCAGAGATAATCGTGAGGTCGACCCCAGTAGGAAAGATGATAGTACATCCCAGACCCTCCCTTGCGGGTTCGCTCGGCGTCAGTCGGAAGCGTTCGAACGTAGCCATGATTGTCGTCCGACCACAGCAGACAGACGTCTTCGGGAACGTCGAGACCACCGCGATACACGTCGAGGGCCTCCTTGTACGGACAGAACACCTGCGGTATCTCCTCGACGGGTCGATCGTGAACATCGGCTAGCAGTCGCCGCTGATCGTCGATCACTCGTTGGAGCAACTCGACCCGCTCTGCTCGGGTGTCTCCGCCCGCCATACCGGAGTCGTGGATCCCGCGCATTCCAAGGGTGAAGATGTTCTCGTGGTCCGCTACGGATTCGACACGAGAGCGCCAGTATGCTAGAATCTGTTCGCGGTTCGTCGCATAGTTCCAGTCACTCGGCGGATCGTCCCACTCGTCGACGTTGTTTCTGTGCAACGGTTCACAGTGTGACGTTCCGACGATGATCGCGTACTTTTCGGCGACGGTCGGGTTCTTGGGGTACTGGTAAAACGCCTTGGTACCGGGGTGCATCGCTGGCCAGATGGTGTTCGCCTTGAGACGCAACAGCAGTTCGAAAATCTGAGCGTAGGTCGTCGGCCCGATTCCGGGTCGGTCCTCGGCTTCTTCGGGAGCGAACGTCTCCGATGCCCACGGACGTAACCCGAAATCCTCGTCATTGAGAAAGATTCCTCGATAGGGTACCGATGGAGGTCCAAAGCTGTACGTCCCCGACTCGACGACGACCGCGTCGCGCTCCGCAATCGAAACGTCCGCCCACCAGTACCAGGGCGAGACACCGATCTGTTTTGACAGCTCGTACACGCCGTAGGCCGTCCCTCGGCGGTCGTTCCCGGCGATCAGTACACACGACTCGACGTTCGAAAGTGGTCCGTCGACCGTCTCGATAGCAACCGTCTCGATGACGAAGCACTCCCGTTCGTCCGCCAGCGTTCCGGCGTCAACATCGCTCACCTTCAGACACCGCTCGACACCCACAGAGTGGCCAATCGTCCCGACGATCACAGCGGCTCCCGAAAGTTCATCAAGCGAGCCGGTAATCGTCGGGCAACGTCCGGTTACGCGTTCGATATCGTCACGAAAATCGGCTGTCGCAATGTTCGCAACCTTATGGTCATCTTCATCAACGTATATATCAGCGATGGTGTCTCCAGCCACGATCGGAACGTTGCCGTCTGACAGAGCGTCGGTTATCATAGCGATTAATATCGCACTTGATACGAAGGGATAAAAAAGTCACGGCAGGGCCGCTGTCAACATTCGAGAATTACGATCGGCCAGTTCGTTCACACAGTAACCTTTGTCATGGATGAACGTGAACCACTGGTATGATGTCAGAAGAAACGTTTATCGACGTGCTGTGTCGATTCCGTCAGCAGTTTCGCCTCCTGTTCATGGTTTCAGTGCTGTCGGTACTCATTTTGGGAACTGCGTTGACGATCATCGAGAGCGGAACTGGCACGTACGTTATCACGGTACTACAACTCGTAACGCTGGTCGTGATTGGCTCATTTTCGTTCGGGATGATGCACCACTGCACCGGGAAAAACGAGTGAGTACACCCCATATCGTGAAGCTGAAACCCAACTGGAAATATCCCGTTATAATTGTCGTTGCCAAAATATATATGAGTGTGGAATATATGGATAGCCTGTGGGGAAGATGAACAAGGATCATCGTCATCTGAGTAGACGTACATTTATCGGGGCTAGCGGCGCAGCGCTTACGACAGCACTCGCTGGTTGTCTGGGTGATAGCGGCAGTGAAACATCCACATTCGCCACGGCATTCGAGGGCGGGCGTCCACCGACGGAGGTTCATTTCAATCCGTGGAATCCATCGAACTACGCCCAAACGTACAGTATCTACTGGATTCAGCATACCACTTCTGCACACGGTGACGGATCGGTTTCTTCGAGTTTCTTCGAGAAACTGAGCGTCGATGGAGCGGAAGTCACGATCAAGTTCCCGACGGACTGGGGTTACTGGAACGGCGACGACATCACCGCCGAGGATTATCTGGTCGAGGCAGAAATCGACCGATACCAAGACCCGGAGGGATCACCTATCAAAAGCCACGAACTGATCGATGACTACACCGTCCGTCGAACGTACAAGAACGAAGTCTCACCGACCGTTGCGAAACTGAACGCCGGTTACGGGATGGCAGCACCAAAATCGGTCTTTCGGAAATATCTCGAACGGTATCGGGACGCAACTACCAAGAGTGAGCGGCAGGCCGTCACCGACGACCTCCTCAAGATGACTATCTCGACGGAGACGTTCGTCGAGGAGGGACTCGGCAGTTCATTGTTCAAAATCGAGGATTTCAACTCCTCCGAGACACTCGCTGTAAAGCAAGACGATCATCCGTGGTCGGATCGGACGAACATCGAGGAACTCCGCGTGCTGCCGAACGTCGAATCCGGAACCCAAGTCGAGCAACTCGAAAAGAGCAACGAACTCGACATGACGCAGTACATCACCGAAAATCAGCGCTCGGAGTACCCCGATAATCTCGAAAACGTCTACAAACTGAGCCACTACAACTGTCAAAAGTACATTCTAAACTGGAACAACGAACATCTCGGGAACCGATCAGTCCGACGGGCGATCATCGCAGCGATCGATATCCCATCGATCGTCAACGCAGCAACCCAGACCGGAATGCTCGCGTCCCCAACTCAGGTCCAGACGGGAATCCGAGAAACCATCGAGGACATGTATCTTGGGAAAGGGTTCACCGATCAACTCATCCAGTATCCGGTTAAAGCCGACAAAGAGAGAGCACGCACGCACATGGAAGACGCGAACTATTCGATGACCGATGGAACGTGGGTCAGTCCGGACGGCACAGCCATCTCTTTCGACATCATCACCCAATCAGCCGTCTCCCAGTCCCAGCCGACGAAGGTGTTCAGCGATCAACTGAACGAGTTTGGCATGGAGACGAACATGAACGCGATCGGTCAAGACTACTACTCGAAACTCCAAGAGTGGGAATTCGATATCGCCTGGATCTGGCATGTTGCGCTGCCGTTCTGGCATCCGACGGCCTACTTCTCGAACAACTTCTATGGAATCCTCGCTGGAGATCCGGACAGCGGTACCGATACCGGGCCGACTGGTGTGCCGTTCTCGACTGAGATCCCCAAAGAGGTCGGTGCAGAAACAGTCGGGAGCAACGGCGTTCAAATCAATCCCGCACAGCTCATGAACGACCTGAACGCCGCATCGTCCGCAGAGGAGACGAAAACGATCACCCGGAAACTCGTTCGGTGGGTCAACTTCGACCTGCCATCGATCATACACATGCAGGAGAATCGGGGTTTCGGTGGCGATGTCAGCAACTTCAGCTTCCCAAATCCGGACGAAACCCGGCTTGATCGGCCGAATCCCGGCCCATGGGCCTTGACGAGTGGATTGATCTCGGCTAAGTAGAAATTCATAAATTTTCATCCATGAAAACGACGAATTTACCTAAGGATCGGCCATGAGAACGGATTATCTCGCAAAACGGGTTGCACAGGCAGCGCTGACGTTTTTTGTAACGGTGACGCTCACGTTCGTCCTGTATCGGATGATGCCAGGCGGACCGACTGAAGCCCTCCGAAACGTTATTCTGCAACAACAGATGGGCACTGGCAACACGATTGATCCGGCCCGGGTTGAACGGTTAGTCGCACAGTATACGAATCTACAGAGCGATGCACCGATGTACAAACAGTACATACAGTACATGAGCAGTGTTTTTCTCGAGCAGGATCTCGGTGAGTCGCTGTATGAGGACGCGTCCGTGACATCGCTGCTCGCCGAACGAATTCCGTGGTCTATGCTCATCAGCGTCTATGCCATGGTAATCGGATACACTGTAAGCATCGTACTTGGTGCCGTGATGGCCTTCAAAGAAAAATCTCGATTCGACTCGATCTCATCTATCGTCGTGATTGGTCTCAACTCCACGCCGTATTACGTCGCAGGTATCTTGCTTATTTTCTTCTTCAGCATTCGAAATGAGATTTTCCCAACAGGTGGTCGAGTTGGCCTTGGCGTTGAAGAAGGGTTCAATATACTGTTCATGCAGAGCATCGCGTATCACGCCGCATTACCGGTACTATCGATGAGTATTCTCGGACTCGGAACGGCGTTGACAATGCGGGGTAACGCTGTTCGCGTGCTCGGGGAAGATTACTTGCGCGTCGCAAAGCTACGCGGACTTCGCAACTCCCGTATCGCGACTCAGTACGTAGGGCGAAACGCCATCCTGCCGATGTACACGCAGTTCATGATCGGAATCGCCGGAGTACTCAGTAGCTCCGTCATTGTCGAGCAGATCTTCTCCTATCCCGGCGTCGGGTTGTTAGTGTACGACGCCATTCAGGTGCGAAACTACCCCGTGCTCATGGGATCGCTCATCGTGTTCACCCTCGTAACGATCGTTGCGATCTTGATCGCGGATCTGACGTACGGATTCATTGATCCCCGAATCTCCTCTGGAGGCACCGATGAGTAGCGAACGGTCCGACGATTCGGACGGACTCGGTGACCTCTTCGACGCTGATACTGATCGCGAAACGGTTCCACAGACGCAGCGCCTCAAGCGGCAGTTCGATCTGTACGTCGCTGCGCCGTTCCGAGTCGCAATGACCGACTGGCGAGCGATCGTGGGAACGGCGATCATCCTCATGTTCGTCCTGATGGGAACAGTCGGTGTGTGGCTGGTCGACAAGCCCACCAGCGGTGACGCGCCGGTTCTCGAACCACCGTTCCAGAACCCGAGCTACGTTCTTGGGACGGATACCTTCGGGCAACCGATCGGGGCACAACTCATTCATGCGACGCCGGATATGTTCCGGATGGTGTTCGCTGGAGCGGTCGTGAGCGTCGGCGTTGCGGCGCTAGTCGGCGTTCTTTCGGGGTTTCGCCGCGGTTCGACGCTTGATACGATACTGATGATGATAACGGACATCATTATCACTATTCCGGGCCTTCCGCTGGTAATCGTTCTCGTCGCCATCTTCCAACCAGGAAATCCGTACGTGATCGGCGTTCTCCTGGGGCTGGACAACTGGCCTGGGTTAGCGAGAACCGTGCGTTCGCAAGTACTGAGCATCCGTGAGGAATCCTACGTCGAAGCATCACGGATCATGGGCATCTCGACAGGGACGATTCTCCGCCGGGACGTGATCGCTCAACTGATGCCGTACATAACGGTGAACTCGGCGCTGGCGTCTCGACGTATCATCTTCGAGTCCGTCGGGCTGTACTTCCTTGGTATCCTTCCGTTCACGACGTTCAACTGGGGCGTCATGATGAACATCGCGTACGAGGGGAACGCACTCAACCGCCCAAGCATGTACCATTTTCTTGCCTTCCCGTTATTGACGATCTTCCTGATGTCGTTCGGACTCGTGTTGTTCTCACAGGGGATGGATAGCGTGTTCAACGTCCGGCTTAGAGCGCGCCACTCCGCAACGATCGACGAGGGGGACTCAGACTCATGATCCGATCGACCGAGAAAACTACCAGTAGCGGTACTAACACTGTGATCGACAAGCCACTACGACAACACAACGAATGAGTAACACAGACACGATCGTCGAGGTCTCGAATCTCGACGTCACGTTTCAGATGGATCGTGGACAGTCACACGTCGTGCGCGATGTCAACCTTGACGTTGCTCGCAACGAGACGCTCGGTATCATCGGCGAAAGCGGAAGTGGGAAGTCCATGCTCGCGTCGTCGTTTCTCAACGCCGTCATCGATCCCGGCGTCTCGACCGGTAAGGTCATGTACCACCCGGAGGACGGAGCACCGGTTTCCGTTTTAGAGCTGTCTGACTCCGAGCTGGATCGATTTCGCTGGGAAGAAGTCGCCATGGTGTTTCAGGGGGCGATGAGTTCGTTCAATCCCGTTACGAAGATCCGCACACAGTTCAGAGAGACCCTGCAAGATCACGGCCGTGATATCCCCGCCGGGATGGACCGAGCGCACGAACTCTTAGAAAGCGTGTATCTCGATCCGGACCGAATCCTCGACTCCTACGCTCACGAACTCTCCGGCGGCATGAAACAGCGCGCACTCATCGCGCTGAGTCTGCTCCTCGAACCGGACTTACTCGTTCTCGACGAACCGACAGCCGCCCTAGACCTGCTGATGCAGCGATCGATCGTCACGCTCTTGGATGAACTGCAGACGGAATACGATCTGACACTTGTGTTTATCACCCACGACCTCCCGCTGTTGACAACGCTTGCCGACCGCATTGCCGTCATGTACGCGTTCAACCTCACCGAGATCGGAACGACGGACGAACTGTTGTACAACGCTTCACACCCATACACGCGTGCACTCCTTGATGCGACACCGGATCTGAACGTCCCGGTTGACGAAATGAGCATCATCAAGGGGAGCAAGCCAGACCCGGTCGATCGGATCTCGGGATGCTCATACAGCCCCCGGTGTCCGATAGCCGATGATCGGTGTCGATCCGAAGAGCCGCCGATGATGACAGTCCGTGACGCTCACGAATCAGCATGTTTCTACTACGACGACGCCCCGGATGCCGTGCCGATCAGTGCCGCCCCTGATGAACGTCCATCGTCTGGGAGAACCACTGCGACTGAGGGGCGAGATAACTGATGTCCTCCGAACCGATGCTTTCGATCGACGATGTTTCCGTTGCGTTCACCGACGGTGGAGGCCTATTCGATATTTTCAGCGACTCCGAGACGGTCAGAGCAGTCAACGACGTGTCCCTCACCCTCGGTGAACAGGAAACGCTCACGCTCATCGGTGAGAGCGGCTGTGGAAAATCAACGCTCGGCAAGACGGCAATCGGTGCTCAACAGCCGACCAGCGGAACAGTGCGCTACCGCGGACAGGACATCTGGAAGGCCCGAAACGACGCGGGTTCCGCTTCGATTCCCTTCGATGAGATCCGGTCCGCACTCCAGATTATCCATCAAGATCCCGGCAGTGCGCTCAACCCAAATCAGCGACTCCGTACTTCGTTGATGATTCCCCTGAAACAGTGGTATCCCGATCTCAGTCGTGAGGAACGAGTAGAACGCATTCATACGCTGTTCGAACAGGTCGGGATGTCACCGCCCGACGATTACCTGAACCGGTATCCTCACCAACTGAGTGGGGGAGAAACCCAGCGTGCGGTTCTCGTTCGGGCGCTACTGTTGAATCCCGATGTTATCCTCGCTGACGAAGCGATCAGTGCACTCGATGTATCCTTGCGAGTCGAAATGATGGATCTCATGCTGGAGTTACAGGAACTGTTCCAGACCTCGTATCTATTTATCTCACATGATCTCTCGAATGCGAGATACATAGCAGAAAAGTCAGGTGGACGCATCGCTGTGATGTATCTCGGCGAGATCGTTGAGATCGGATCTGTAGATGAAATCATGGAAAACCCACAACATCCGTACACGAAGGCGCTCCAATGGGCGACGGCAAACCTTTACGACGACGGGGGTGATGCGACGTTCCCGTTACGGAAAATAGATGTCCCAGATCCGACAGATCTTCCGTCAGGGTGTCACTTCCATCCACGTTGTCCAGAAGCCCGCGAGGTGTGCCAACGCCAGCATCCAGAACGGATCTACATCGACGATGAGGAAACGAACTACGCTCGGTGCTTCCGAGCGGACGAACAGCACGAGTACTGGAACAGTCCCGAAATAACGTCCGGGTCATCGGTTGACTCCTCATAAGAATCGTTTAGACGAAACAGCATGGCTGATACCACTGATACGGAACCGTCTCAAGCATCGAACGCCGAACGGTATCGATCTATGACTCTTCCGGGGGGGCAGGGATTATGGCTATCGACCGGCGTCGGAATCGCGTTGCTTCTCGCCGGTATGTTCGTCTTCGAAGGAACGATGGCCGGAGTGCTTGGCCTGTGGGGTGTCTCACTCCTCGCTACATCCATCGCCGGATACGTCATGTATCGCCTCTGGTACCAGTACGGTTCGTAAGAGCTGATTGGAACAGGAAAGTCGAGTCCCCGGCGACGGTCGATGCCGGGCGTTCGACTGTCAAGGGTGTCGATGGCGTCCCTCGTCAGCCCATCAGTCGTCAGTACGCTCCCGTCAGCACCAGTTCAGTACCGTAGCCATCGCCTCGTCGGCGTCGCTAGTAGGCGAGAATTCACAGCCAACGTAGCCGTCGTACTCCGTCGCCTCAATCGCCTCAAAGATATTCTCATAATCGAGTTTACCGGTTCCCGGTTCGTGCCGACCAGGAACGTCAGCTACGTGAATGTGACCAATACTATCGATGTGCTCGGTAATGTTCTGGATGACGTTGCCCTCTGTGATCTGTTGGTGATAAACATCATAGAGCAGGCGAACGTTCGGTGAGTCGACGGTGTCGATGATCTCGTATCCTTCCTCAGACGTTTCGAGGTAGTACCCTGGATGATCGACCGTCGTATTCAGCGGCTCCAGAACGAGCGTCACGCCTGCTGCTTCGGCGTCGGGCGCGACCCGCGAGAGGATGTCAACGACTGAATTGTGCTGTGTGGTCCGGTCCAGTCCGTCCTGGTTCGGTCCAGTCGTCACGATGAGTGAGAGCATCCCGAGGGAGGCGGCCATTTCGATCGACTCTCGAACGGTCTCGACGGCGTCGTCGGCTACGCTGGGATCGGTGAGTGTCCCGCCCGCGACGCAGCCGACGATCGGAATATCCGCATCGGCGGCAGCGTTCTCGATGTCATCGAGGTTCTTCTCCCGCCAGTCCCAGAACTCGACGGCGTCAGCGCCTGCCTCGGCGGCCCGCGTAATTCGCTCGTGGAACGGCTCGTCGTCGTACACCATCTCTACGCAAACGGAGATGTTCGGCATTTATTCGCCCTCCGTCGGCACGGGTGTCAGTGCGCCGGATTCGACCATCGCTTCGAGTGGATTGTCGTCGATGCTCAGCGGGAGGTCGACGCGACCCCGTCGGCGGGCGGACTCCCACGTGGCGAAGATCAACTCGGTCGCGTTCAGCGCATTCTCAGCGCAGAGTTCCGGTTTCTCCGCAGCTTCGAGACAGCGAACGTTCTCAGCGATGGCGCGGTCGATGAATTCCCAACTGTGCAGGCCGTCATCGGTCTCGACCGATTTCCACTCCTCGTCACCAGCACGGCGGATTCGCAACGTCGGTAACTCCTCTCCGTCCTTAGTGGAGGGACCGAGTTCGATCGTGCCGCGGCTACCAACCAGACGATGGTGGCAACTGACGACGCCTGCCGGACCCCTACCGTCGGTGCAGTCGCTCGTTCCGAGACCACTAACGCCGTTCTCATACTCCCAAAGAACGACAGCCTGATTCTCGTTGTGCGAACCGAAGAGGATGTTCTCCTCGCTGTATTCGATCTGACCGAGTGCCCAGTCGCCGGGCACTTCGTCGTTGAAGTAGTTACAGAGGTCGAAGGAATGAGATCCGTAATCGAAGATACCGGCCGGGGACGCGAACTCGATCCGCTCTAGGTCACCGATCGCACCGCTGTCGAGCAACTCCTTTGCCGTTCTGACTGCGTCACTGAACCGCCGCTGATGGTTGAACGTCAACTGAACGTCGTGACGACGTGCCTCCTGAGCCATCAGGTGTGCTCCACCGTAACTGTCGGCCATCGGCTTCTCACAGTGAATCGCCTCAACGACGCCCGACCGAATGCAGTCGATCGCGATTCGAGCGTGGACTGCTGGCGGCACACACAGGGAGATGATGTCGGGGTTGACTGCCTCGAACAGTTCATCGTACGCCTCGAAAACGTTTCTGTTGTCGATGTCGAACGCCTCGGCGAACGTCTCAGCATTCTCGCGGACGATGTCCGCACACGCGATGAGATCGCACTCGGGATGGTTCTCGTAGGCTGTAGCGTGATGGTATGCCATCGCGTAGCCGTCTTCATCGGGGTTGTCCGGTTCTGTGCCAGTACCGATAACAGCGACTCGGTAACACATGTGTTTTGATAGTAGAGGGCACGTATAATAATTACCCTGTCGTGATGTACCGTATCAGTGTCGTGGATTCGTCCCCGATATACGGATCGCGGTGGCTCGGAACGTCTACGTTTTTGACCAGTCAACTGCTGATAGAGGAAACTGGAAGGAGACCCGACCGATCTACTGCCTCCGTGGGTCGACACTTAGTCTGGTCGGGGGTGTTACGATGACCGCCAGTCCGTGGGGTGCGCGATCGCGTACAACGGATCCCGCTGCAGTCCGGTCGAATCGTGCGTCGCTTTCCAACAGTTCGATGACTCAGAAGTATCCCTTGTGTGATGGGCGTTTATCATGAAATAAGTCAACTGTCATATCACTATCGTCGAAAACCTACCTAGACGGCTGGAATCAACATCACCCAGCTGATCACGCTTGTTTTTGGATTGTACTCGATGTACTTCATTCTGAAAGGGCTAATCAGAATGATGCTCGGGGCTGACAGTGCGGGGGCGACGAAACTGATCGGGAGTGATGGTATCCGTCGGACGGAGGTAACGCCATGGTATGGACGTGATTAGGCGAGAGGTGGTATCAACTCATGGGTTGCGGCACTTTTGCTGGTGCCCGTTTCGGTGTTCCTTAACGCAGTGGGGATTAATGGCGTAGATTGTTTGTTGAGATCAGCCAGTGAGTTGTTCGTTTCCTTGATCCACTACCGGAATAGTTTCCTATCTGATGTCTATTACATACGAGATGGTTGCAGTAATTTATATGTCAAAACTGTCATCGTCACGGTTCACCCCACGTATCTTTTCGTCCACGTGGTTGGTGGAGAATTCACGTGGGGAAGACAATCAGAATTGAAAGGGTGGAGGTATTAGAAACTACGGCAGTAACTGATTTGAAACTCGTCTTGCTGTATTAAATCGCGGTTATATGACAAAAATTCAGAATTCATAATAGCGAACTGCAGAGATTTGGCCGTTTACGGAAAATCCGAGGCGAAAGCCTCGCCCTTTCAGGCGTTCGCCGTCCGGCTCCACGCGACCGGTTATTCGCTCAGAGAGACAACTTCGATTCTGGCTGAATTCGGCGTCGAACGCTCTCACGGAGCGGTCTGTAACTAGGTACATCGGATTGCTGACAGCGTTCCCGACCCGCCGACGCTTCGCCGTCGCGGGTCGCGGTCGACGAAACCGCTGTCAAGATCAACGGCGAGTGGTCTTGGTTGTACGCTGCAATATACCTCGACACAAAGTTAATTCTCGATGTGGCGTTGTTTGGACAGCACCGATCCAGCAGCTGCGTTTCTGTCTGGCCTCGACGAGAAACACGATCTTTCAGACACAGTGTTTCTCGTCGATCAGTTCGGCTATCGGACTGCCCTCTCTCGACTCGGGTTGAGCGGCCAGGTCGACTACACCGAGCGAAACCTCATTGAGAAATGGTTTCATACGCTTAAGATGCGGGTCGGCCGCTTCCATAATGTGGGTGGGCAGTCGGCGGAGCGTTCGCCAGTGGCTTGCATTATTTGCGCATTACTGCAACCATCTCAGACCGCACCAATCGCTCGACGGATGAACGCCGGTCGACGAGGTGCTAAACTAGACTGTGCCGAGTGAACCATCCACTTGTCTCCCGTCGGAGAGAGGAGCACGCCGACCCCAATGCCGATGAGCACTCCGTTGATGATATGTCCGCTCTTATTCACTACAGTATTAATTTAATTATAAATAATAATGAATGTATGGGCATCAAGGGGATGACCGACTCCGGTGGTTGCGTGCGTGGAACTACATCCACTATTATCACCAACCGACCGCCTTGCACGAGCTCGTCGAGTGAGCACTGCACTGTGCGCTCACCGCGTGAGGGAGACCGAAAAAAGAATCAGGAGAACTGCGAAAGAAGAGTCGAATTCGTTCGTGACTGTCGTGAGGAGTTCGCGGCCGTCACGCAAGCGGTCCAATATGCGAAACCGCTGCCTCGCTGAAGCCAATGCTGCCATGACTGTTCTCGGGCGAGACAGCGCACTGGTTCATCAACGGGATCGAGTGCGTACACGAATCGATCCTCGCCGCCGTCGAGGTCTGGGCCTGTCGTGTAGATGGTCCCACCAACCGCTGTCACATCGGAGAATTCGGCTCCTACCGGCGCGTCGATCCGCTACAATCGTTCCCCAGTGGCTGCGTTCACAGCGACCATAGCTGCATGCGATGGGTTATCATCATCAAAAATATTGAAGCGAACGGGAGCAAATACGACACCATCCATTACTGTCGGGCTCTGAACATCGGAGCCCATCGACTCTGGGACTCTGTCAGGCACCTCGGCTGAACTCCCAGTGAATGGTTCCGTCGGCTGAATCAAGCGCCTACAACCCATCGCCAGCGGCGTACACTGTCCCGTCGACGACGCAGACGGAATCGCGCTCGTGCCACCCGCCGAGCCCCTCTTTCCATGCTTTCGTGATCTCCCCTGTTGGTCCGATATCGGTTGCGAAACGTGCGTTATAAGCTGTGTTTCCTGCTGGGTGTGTCCATTGCTCGTTTCCGATCGCCTCCGAGGCTGCCTGTGTAGGAGCGCTTGCACTGGAGAGGACACCAGCACCGGCGACTGTGCCCACCGTTCCAGCGAGAAAGACTCGTCGGCTGACGAGGATCCGCGAGAGAGTCCGCCGACTGATCCCGGTGCTCTGGGCGACACTGTACCTGCAGGAACTCCTCGATGTCGGGGACGAGATAGCCGTCGTCGTCAGTGCCTATCAAAATACAGATGAGCAAGATGAGTGGCTTGAGGCTTGACCCCCGAGGTGGTTCACCGACACAAGGGCCCGTGCGGTTCTGACTGTGGTGGGTGTCCACGGGTCCCCATCTGTGAGGAAAGCGACGTGACGACGATACTGTCCTGACGACACACCTCAACAAGCCGGACTAATCAGAAGAGTTGCTCTCGAACCGACTCACCTCGGCTGGTTCCGAAGCTGTCTTTCATCGCTCCGGTGGTAACGCGAGGAGGATCTTTGTGGTAGTAAAATCGTAAGCAGTAGACGTTCTATCGTGTGCATACTTATCTAATCGGTACCTTTATTAGGATGCATTAGGAAACCACAACCGTAGTCTGTTGTCACCAGAGGCGCGGCCGCTTTGCGGGCGCGCCCCGGAGGGGCGTTCCGTCCGAAGGACGGAACGTCCCGAAGGGCGGACGTAGTCCGCTCAAAGGGCGCGGCTTCCAAGCCGCGCCCTTTAATAGCCTGCTACAGCAGGCTTGGATGAATTCCTAATATGGTTTTGAGTGGTTTTTGGAGGTAGCTAGCCGTCTCTGAACGATCGCTTCGTTCCCTTATTTTGATCTTCACTCGGTGCGAGGTGTGTGTCTGGTGAACCGCCTGTCCTCTCGTTTGGGTCTTCACTCGGTATGAGGTGTGGGTGAGATACAGCGTTATAGCTTATAAAGCAGTCTAAATCTGACTCTCGACGCATTTGCCGCTGGAATATTCGGGTTCACTCGGTATGAGGTGTAGGGAGAAGATTATCGATCGCTTCGCTCCTTTGTTTTGATCTTCACTCGGTGCGAGGTGTGTGTCTGATCAATCGTCGCCGCTTCTGTACGATCTTCACTCGGTATGGGGTGTGGGTGAGTTATCGTGTTATAGCCTATAAAGCAGTCTGAAACAGGTCTATGTTGTCTCTATCATCAAAATATCCGAATTCACTCGGTATGAGGTGAGGAAGATTTATCTGGTCTTGTATTCATGCCATGATATGGATGATGGATTAACCGACAATATATATCAAACAGGAGATATTTTCTCAAACCGGGAGCTTGTGCGTGTCGGGTACGTTCCTAAACTAAGCCGAATCGTTGGGAGAGATGATGAGGTCCGTGAGGTTGGTGGTGCGCTCGGCCCCGCGATACAAGGAGGGCCACCAGAAACATGCATTATCTACGGAAAGACAGGTACGGGAAAATCACTCGTTGCGAGGTGTGTGACCCGGGGGGCTGTGAAACGAGCGCAGGATAACGGACATTCGTTCCAGTACTGCTATGTCGATTGCTCTGACTATCAGACAGAGGCCAAAGCTAGTCGTGAGATGGCCCGTGGTCTGGAAGAACAGCTCCATGCGGACAAATCAATCCCACGGATTGGTATTGGGGCCGCCGATTACCGTGATATAACATGGGAACTGCTCTCTGAATACGACATTGACTCTTTTGTCGTTATCCTTGATGAAATTGACAAACTGGAGAACGATGAGATTCTCCGCAGTGTATCACGCGCTAAGGAATCCGGAAAATCGAAAACAAATATCGGAGTTATTTGCATCAGCAACAAGATCGAATACCGAAAACGGTTCAGCGAGCGTGTTGATTCAAGTCTTCAGGAAAACGACCTCGTATTCGATCCATATGATGCTCACCAGCTCCGGAATATTCTTACGAATCGTAAAGACGCGTTTAAAGAGGGTGTCTTGGAGAAGTCCGTGATTCCAAAGATAGCTGCTTCGTCAGCACAAGAGCATGGCGACGCTAGAAAGGCCGTTGACACGCTGTATGAGGCTGGCCGTCTCGCAGAAAAGGCGGGCGCTAGCACAGTCACCAATGATTTCGTTGATGAAGCCTTAAAGAAGGCAGAAGCGAATCGATTTAAAGAGCTAGTTTCCGGACAGCCACCGCAGGTGAAGCTGGTCTTGGCAGCGCTAGCATCACTAACGAAGGCACAAGATCGAGACCAGTTCAGAACTTCAACGGTCTACGATTGGTATAAGAGAGCTGCTGCTGAAGAAGGGAAACAGCCGCTCAGCTACGATCGAGTATCTAAGCTTCTTCGAGAACAAGGTTTCTTGGGTATCACCGAGAGTGAGCACACGGGTGGTGGATATGGTGAGGGAAGCTACATGGTGCATCGGCTACTTCGTGATCCCGACATCGTCGTTGAGGCACTCAACGATGCCAGCTAGTGGGTGTGCCTTCGCCAGTAAGTGTTAGTTCCGCTGTTGGGCATACGCCTAGAGAGAGTACCGACTACCGAGAAGACTCGTCTCATATTCTTTCAGTCAGTAGCGAAGACCGTGGTCTGTGGGCATCTGTGATTCAGATTTTCAGTCGGTGTTGGATGGCTTCGTAGGTTCGACATCGGTGTCGATTGCGTCTCCGTATTCGCTATTGCCGACAGTTACACCACCCGGTGGGGTGACGGTGTCCAAGAGATCACGAATGATATCAACTGGCAAGCGGTCACTCAACTCTGCTTCAGTGCTCAACACTAGCCGGTGTCGAAGCACCGGGAGGGCCAACGCTTTCACGTCATCGGGAATCACGTAGTTCCGTCCATGGATTGCCGCCCGTGCTTTCGAAGTGTGGAGCAGAGCTAGCGTCGCACGAGGTGATCCGCCGTAGACGAGATCTTGATGTGTTCGAGACGCACTCACGAGCGATTGGACGTAGGACTTGATGGACTCCGCAACGTGAACGGTTCGCACTTGTTCACGAGCAGCCAGAATATCCCTGACGGTGACGACCTGGGAGAGGTCTGCTGGATTGAGGCCCGGTGTCTCGTTAAAGCGGTCTATGAGCCGTATCTCATCCTCATCAGAAGGAACGTCAACGATGAGTTTGCACTGGAATCGGTCGCGTTGAGCTTCGGGAAGTTCGTACGTGCCTTCCATCTCGATAGGATTCTGTGTAGCAATTACCATAAACGGCGTCGGCAATGAAAGCGTGTCTCCTTCGATCGTGACGGTCCTTTCCTGCATTCCTTCGAGCAGCGCACTCTGTGTTTTCGGTGTCGCACGGTTGATTTCATCGGCAACGAGCAAATTCGTGAAAATCGGTCCCCGTTGGAGGCTGAAATCACCGGTCCCTTCTCGATAGACGTGAGAGCCTGTAATATCCGCTGGGAGTAGATCAGGCGTCATCTGAATCCGATTGAACTCAAATCCGATCGCGTGCGCGAATGCGTTTGCAATCGTCGTTTTGGCGACGCCGGGAACCCCTTCAAGAAGAATATGGCCTCGCGTGAACAGCGAGGCAGTGATTCCTTCGATAATATTGTCATTACCAATGAGGATCGTGTTCATCTCCTCTGTGAGCGCAGAGTAGACTTCTTGGGGATTCATCCTTACCAGGGCTTCAGCGCCAATACGGATAAATCAATGGTTAAAGAGATGAAAATAATACTACTAGTTACTTGGATCGTTCTTCACGGTACGCCGTGACGATACGTTGGATACGCACAGCATCCCAGTTGGGGTGTTGCTCTTGTAGATAGGAAACCATCGCTGATTCAGACATTGAGGAGAACTGCCCGTCTACTCGATCCGGTGGCTGGTCACTACACCGGGCCATGAGCGCGTTCCACCGTTGAGTGACGCCACTTGGTCGCTGTGTCCACAGAAGGATGAGTGAAAGACATCCACACCCAACGAGAAGTTGCCACAGTGCCGACTCTCGAATGATCAAGACGGCGAGTTTGAGGGGTGGTATTTGGGACGTGTGTGAGTAATCGAGCACCACCGTTCCGTGATTACCGATGACTGCCCGGACAAACGCCCGGTTTCCCGGTCGGTCCAGCATGGTGTTGATCAAGACGCTCGGATCACTAACGACGAATACTCGTCCTGCACCGATCTGTTCGACGGTGGCGACAGGCATCGAAGAAATCGTTTCGTCGTCGTCGAGTTTTTGATTCTGATTTACATCGAGATAACCGTACTCGGACGTGTCAACGAGAACGGTCGCACCTCGTGGCGACACTACCGTGCCGTGATTGAGCGTGAGCGCTGAAACGTTCGAGACAAGCGACTGGTTCGAGACGTTGTCCGCAATTGGCATGGCTGGAGAGCGGTAGTGGCGACGCTCGTCTCGGATTGGACGACCGTCGAGACGGGCATCGGTTCCGAGCATCGAGAGTAGATGATTCGTCTGCGTCCTGTAATCACCCGCGACGAGAAGCGTTCCACCACGCCGAATAAATCGTTGCAGACGAACTCGGTCGGCAGTGGAATACGTCTCATCGGGTGAGAGAATAATCCCAACGGTATCGTTTGGGTTGACCTGCGAATAGGCAGTCGTCTCGTGGGCGACTTGTGGATTCGCTCCGGTGCCTTCCGTGACGCTACGGAGATTGCTCGTCCCATCCCATGCATCATTATATATACCAAATGTGGCACCTGATGTCGATGCTGCAAAGAGGAGACTCACTACGATCAGGAGAGTGAACCCGCCAAGGACAACCGTTGGCATCGAATAGTCGGTTGATCGCTTCACGCTTAGAACACCCCCGATGGCAGAATCGCCAGAATTCGGCGAACGACGATGATAGTGAAGACGACAAACCCAACCAGAATGAACCACTTCAGCCTTCGCTGCCACGCCGGCGTCACATTGAACGGGGCGGTGAGTTCGACGAGAACGAGCAATCCGATGAACGAGAGGACGAAAAACAACTCCAGAGAGAGAGACTGCAAAGCCGCTAATACGAGAATGGATACGAGCATCCACGAAATTTGTACGTAGATTAACCGTTGACGTTGTTGAGTTATCATCTATATACCCACACAAAAAGCGAGTTTACTAAAGTATCGATCTTGGGCACTCGCCACATCTGGTGGCTTCGAGCCGGTCACTCAAGCCGAAGTGTCTAACAGCCTGTCCGAGAAACAAGGTACTATGTGGCCATGGGGACATCTCGCCGCCGGCTATCTCCTTTACTCACTTTGGTGTCGAGCAAACTGTCGCTCTCCCACAGCACTCGGCGCTGTGACCGTCGCGTTCGGAACACAGTTTCCTGATCTGGTCGACAAGCCACTTGCCTGGACGTTTGCCATCCTCCCGTCTGGACGCACGCTGACGCATTCGCTGTTGACTGCCACACTCCTTTTTGGCATTTTCCGGATTGTCACTCGACGGTACAAAATACGAACACCATTGGGTGCGCTCGCCATCGGATACCTAAGCCACCTCGCGATGGACGCAGTGAGTCCGCTTGTGCAGGGACGGTTTGAGGCTGTGAGTTTCCTACTGTGGCCGGTGCTTCCATTGCCGTCGTCTGAGACACCTAATAGCTTCTCCGCTCACTTCGCGAACCTCGGCCCAACGCCGTTCGACCTCTTTCAGCTTGTGCTCGCAGGAGTAGCGTTTATCGTCTGGATTGCCGATGGTGCCCCCGGAGCTTCCAAACTCCGTGAGTGGTAGCCGACTACGACACAAGAACACGTGGCGGAGCAGTAGCACGACACATCACTCTTCAGACTCTAGCGAACAGCTTACGAGATAGTCGACGCGCTCGTCCTTGCCCGTCGTACTTTCAAGCGTGACTGGTCGTTCTGCCCATCGTACGACTCCGACTGCGATGAACGACGCGACGGGGTGGTCAAAGCGGTCAACTGCGCCGTATCGACTGTCACTAACGCCGATACTCACGCGGCCATTCGTTTTGTCCACGTCCGGCGTTGCGCTCCCAACAAGCTCAAACCCCTCAACGAGTGCGTCCGCGAGTCGATCGGCGAGCTCAGGGAGATCGTCTGCCGGATCGTCGACCATCGACTCAAACTCCCGAAACAAGCCAGCGCCTGTCGGTGGAACGGCGACGCCTCGGTGTCGCTCGTTGGCCGTCGCAACGAACAATGTAGCCGCGTCATCTGGCGACGGCAGGTCGTGGTTGCGGTGGTGGGGAACGAAAATGCGGACACCCGCATCGGCTCCCGCCGTATTACCGGTGGGGAGATAGATGATCGTCTCGGACAACCCGAGCGAATCGATGAGTTCAGCGCCAAGTTCGGCGTGTGCAGCATACATTCGCTCGCCAACCGTTGCCGAGACGAACTGCTCCGGTGTTAGGAAGTAGATGAGAATCGCCCCGAACAACCCTGTTCCAGCGAGTGCAAAGAAGACGGCCTGTGAGGAGGGAAAGAGCACTCCCAAACCGCCGACTACCGCTCCGAGGCCAGCCATCGCGAGTGCCGTACGCCGATACCGTGACTGTCGGGCGCGGCGAATATCGTCGCGTAACCGCCTGTTTTCTTCCATGAGCAGTTCGAGTCGGGCGGCGAGGTCGGCCTCCGAAGTAGAGTCTGATGCCGCCGCTGTTTCATCATCTCTATCCGTGGTCCATGGGGTTGCAGTGTTACTCATAGGTGTTCTCTGACAGTCCGAGCGCAACGTGTTCGTACCGGTGCAATCCGTACGAGCCAATAGCGAATATGAGGCCAACGACTCCGAGTGCCGACCAGAGATGACCGTTCCCCCGTGCGAGCGCGAGCACACCCCCACCAAATACGATCGCAACGACGCTCGTAACGATTGCTCGCCAACGCGACGCGGCAAGCGTGAGTGCTGGCCCGACGAGGATGGCAAGGAGGCCGAGTTCCAACACGACAAGGTACGGAGTAGCAATGTTCTCGGCAAGCGCCCCAACTACTAGGTGTCCGAACGCGAACGTGTACAGCGTCGGCACCGTGTACCACGCGATGAGAACCGCAGTACCAGCGATGAGACCGGGTACTCCCGTTGTGACAGTGACAAGTACCGCGACGAGAAGTGCGCCGACGCCATCGAGCCGCGTCGGTTGCTCGTACCGCATCGTTACCGTCCTCCCGCTGGTGCTGTGCTCGTCTGCTGGGTTGCGGCGAGAACCGCTTCAATTCGATCAGCAGGTGCCACTTCGAATGCCGATACGCCATCGATGTAAGCAAGATTCCGCCGAAACTCCTCGAATTCGACGTAGCTGTCGTACGCTGTTTCAATAGTTTCTAGCCCACCACGTTCGAATAGTATCGTCGGCGTGAGAAACACGAGCACATGTTCGGAATGGCGGCGTACCGTTCTGACAGCCTCTCGAACTTCTGTTCGGTGCGTGTCATCAGTGAGGAGGACAGTGATGACCGATCCGGAATTGCCACCAAGATAGGTTCGGACCGTCTCGAAAAGGGGGTCGTCCTGGATTTGTTGGACGTATCCCCTTGGCTCAGCCACGTATGGCAGTAGGGTCCGTCCGAACGACGAAGCATCAGTCCGTAGCGCAGCCGCCATCGAGCGCGTGTCAGGTAATCGCCGTGTGTGGTTCTCGTGGCGTGTTCGTAGTTGATTTGCTCCTGTCTGATCGGTTGGCTGTTCCCGATTATCCGTTGGATCGAGATCGTGAAGGATTGTCTCCACGTGAGTGTAGTGGCGCGTATTTGATTCCATTCCGAGTGCGGTCGTTACGCCGTTGTCACCGACGGTGTACAAGGAAAGAGGCTCGGTTTTCATTTGTGCATGGTCAGCGTACGTGAGCGCAACCTGCCGGAGACAGTCAAGTTTGGTTTCTCCCGTGGTGCCGGTCGCCATCGATAGGCGATGATCAACGACGAGCGCGGTCGAAAGATCAATTTCGGCATGGAATTCGTGCACGTGAGGACTTCCGGTACGAGCTGTTGCCTTCCAATCGACTTGTCGAAGCGTGTCGCCTGGAAGATACTGCCGGGTCTCAGCTGGATCGAGACCGACACCACATTCGCCCGTTCTACGCTCTCCGAACATAGTCGGTGTGCTAGTCCCACTCACACCCACGTGCAGAGTTCGTGGTTGTCGCGGAACGACAGTGACAGTAGTTGATGGTCCCATCGACACCTGTGAGCGGAAGAGTCCTGCTCGATCGGTGAGCGTGACCATCGGCGAGGAGCATTCGAATTTCCCTGCGATCGGCCACCGAAGTGAGAACGTCGTTGTCGCAGTCTCTTTCTCATCCACGAGCGTCAGTCGATGTTCATCTGGGTCAAGACCAGTCGCTGTTACCGGTGGTTGCGGTTCGACTGTCACGGCAAGCGGTGTCGTTTCCGGCAGAGTCGCTCGTAGGGCGACAGACGTCTCTTTGTCAGTTGTCACGTGCGAAGGGGTGATTGACTGGGTGAGCGTCAATTTGTCTGTCGCCGTCAACACATCGCGCATAAACCGATACTGATGGACGAGAAGTGACGCAGCGATTCCGGTCGCACCGATGAGCAGCAACGGTTGGTTGAATAACCACGCTCCACAAGCAAGCAAACACCCAAGGATCACTCCTGATTTGTATCTTTGCTTCACTTCCATGGTATTGACGACTATCTTCTAACCAATTTAATGTATTGTCTTAAGTTTGAAAATTCCTCTCCAGCTTTTAACTCGTTCAGCGATCTTTGGATTGAAAAAATCCACACTAATCATAGGCGTGGTTCTCTGCAAATATTATGAAAAATAATATAATGAATCGTACAAATAAGAAAGATGTTTTTAGGAAGGGGAAGAGACGATATAATTGTGACACAGTCCGTTGCCTCTATGTCTCTCCTCGTTTTTCTCCTCGTAGCGACGATACTGCCCGTTTCAGTCGTGGCGCTGTCGCCGGCCGATACATCGACCATCAACTCGACGGAGAAGATAGAATCGACACCACTTGCGCGAAACAATTCCACGATACAGCAGGAAAATCCCGATGCTATCCAGTCGAATGGCGACCTTTCGAGCCTTCAAAAATGGCTGGCCAGTCGGCTCTCATCACGACTCACTGGAAGTACTATCAAACTTGAGAAAGGACAATACGAGAAAGCCCATTCGGTGTTAGGAAATCGGTACGACGACCTGCTGAGCAAATACGTCGATGTGTCAGAGAACACGGACGGAACGCACGACGACAAGCTGGCAAAAACTCTGAAAAATACGCAGCAGAGCCAGCGAACATACGTTTCGAAGGCTCAGCGGTATCGGAAGCTCCATGATCGTTATCAGCGGGCGAAACAGCACGGAAACGATAAAAGAGCTCGTCGGATCGCTCACGAACTCGATCGCTTAGCAAAAGGGATCAACCGATCGAGCGGCAACGTAACGACGGACTACAATCAACTCTCGGACAGCACAAACGTCAGCACTGTTAGCGAAAAACGACGAATTCAGAATATCACACGAAATATCTCCCAGCAACAGGCCTCAGTACGTGAAAAAGAGTTTGATCATACGAACTTGACGGTGTCTCTCGATTCACACGAGGCATCGTTTCTCGATCCGATTCAACTCACCGGTCGACTCACCGATGAGAACGGAACTGGGATAGAAAATCAGTCGATTAGGCTACAACTGGGTGGAAATCGATCGAAACGTGTCTCGAATCGAACGGACGAGAGCGGTAATTTTACGCTCACTGCTCGACCGTCCGTCTTGACACTCGGTTCCCATGCTCTGCGCATCGAATATGCTCCACAAAATAGTTCGATCTATCTTGGATCGAATACAACGGTCTCGGTGAACATCTCTCAGGATTCGGGGACGATTTCGATTTCCGATCGCACCAAATGGACACGATACAACCATACAACGTCGGTGTCCGGGCACGTTCGTGCGGAGGGAATCGTCGCACGCGACGTACCGGTCGCCGTTTATATCGGTGATGAACGACTCGGGACGACACGCACTGCGCCGAACGGTTCATTTTCCGTTGCCCCACCGCTCCCAGCTAATGTGTCCGCGGGGAAACACCAACTCCATATCGCATTCCCGTTCAGCAACCGAGCGCTCACCGCTAAAAATGCGACGGCACCTATCACCGTTGCCGCTACTCCGACAGAGCTCACGCTTACGGAAACGACCGGCGGAACGCAAAACGCAAGCCTCTCCGGCCGACTCCGAACCCGGGATGGCACATCGCTCCCAAACCAGCCAATTTTCTTCTTCGCTAACGGAACGAAGGTCGCCTCTGCACAAACGGACAAAAATGGAACGTATCGTGTCTCATTCGACAACCCATCACGTGCCGTCTCTGAAGACGGTAAGATGACCCTCGTAGCGCGGTTCAACGGTCATAAAAAGAGCGTGAAATCAGCCCGTGCATCAACCGTGATCACGGTCGATGTCCACGATACTGGCCTCTTGAGTCAGAAATTGCGCAAGTGGCTGCTAGGGATTGGCGCAATTACGCTCACCATGCTCGGCGGATTTTTCCTCTGGCGCTCGAATACCCGGGGCGGCAACGATACGGATGAATATACTCAAGCGAGTACCGACGGTGTTGTGACGACGGTTTCTGACGAGTCCGTCGATGCATTATCGTCACCGACTGCGCCGATATTTCTTGATCGCGCCCGTTCGGCACTCGATGCTGGTGAGTTCGAAACTGCCATTAAGATGGGGTATGCAGCGACACGAGACCGGTTCGGCGGAGTGGTTCCCGAGACCGCGTCTACTCATTGGGAATTCTATAACGCGTGCCGGGAAGCCAAACTCACAGACGAAACGCTCGCGACGATCGGAGACGTTACTGAACTGTACGAGAAAGCCGCATTCGCTGCGGAGCAGGTAAGTGGCGGAACCGCGACGACCGCCATTGGTGCCGTCAGTTCGTTGGTCGACGATGAACAAGAGCCAGACTAGTCGTTTCTACACCTGGTGTTCGTCTGTCCTTCAGTTTGGAGCCGAGGGTGGAAACTCGGCAGAAGAACCAACCACTGACGTTTTAACATCACCCACAGTTAATTGTACAATTATACAAAAGGTATCAATTCGTGACCCGTCGTTGCCCAGTACTCTGCTGTAACGCAGTGGGGTCCGCCGTGAGAAACGGAAGAACCGCGAGCGATACGCTTAGACACGAGAGCAAGAGTGACCCACCGATCGTTCCGAGGAGCACGACGGAATTCGTTGACACCGACAACTGGATACCAAAAATCGTTAGCAAGCCAGTGATCGACACAGCGTACATGATTCCGAGTGCACAGAGAGTCGCGATGATCGATGCAGGGAGCGATATGCGAACCACATCGCTGAGCAGGATCTTCAGCAGTTGCCATTGAGTAGCACCAGTAGCACGGTAAATCCCGATTGCACGTCGACGAGCATGGACCCCTTGAGCAAAGGTCGCCGTCGTGCTGCCGATCGTTGTTAATCCGGCAAGCACCATCATCCCCCCAATGAGTACTTGGAAATTTCCAAAGATGACTTCGACGGCTTGTCCAAGACCACTGCCGCTCGAAAAGCTGGCGTTCTGTTGGAGTGTTGTTCCGAGTTGTGCATCATCCGTTACCGTGTAGGTGTCTGTCGCCAGGACAGTATCGTTAGAGATGACTTTGACCGTGTACCGTCCCGGAGGAATCCGGTTCGAAGAATTGCCGTCATCGAGTGGGATCGTTGCTTTGCTTACATTGTACGCAGGGAACGTCTGTGTCCGCTCTCGTGTCTTGAATGGAGTGACGACTGACATGTTGCGCGTGAGCTGTTTTCCCCAGGGATTGGTGGTTCGGATTTTGGCTTTCGGTTTCGTATAGACGTTTCCAGTCTCCGGTTCAAGATCGATGTCCGCGATTAACCGTCGTGAGGCGTCCTGTTCGATCTGAATCTGTCGGGTTATCGTTCGTTTCCCTTTCCGTGCCGTTAGTTCGTACGTACCGGACGTTTCCGGGAGTGTTACTAGCGCGAATCCTTCTTCGTTTGTTGTTTTTGTCGCATTCCCGATCGTGATCGTCGCGTCCGAGACGTTCTCCTCAGTGATTGTGTGGACCGCGACGCCGATCTTCGCGCCCGGTGGTGCCTGCTGTGGAGTAATCGGAAGGACGAGCGGCGGTTTCCGATACACCTGAACCGGTTGTGAGTGTGGTCCGACGGTCAACGTGTAGTTACCCGATCGGGGAACACTCATGTTCGCGTGAACGGTCGTTTTACCGCCTGATGGGAGCGTCACTGATTTCCGCGTCGTATCTCCACCAAGAGACGCCGTTATCGTCCGGGCTTGTTTCGACGCACCGATGTTCTGGACGCCGATAGTGACGGGAATTTGTTGATTGATAGCCGCTGCCCGAGGTGCGGACACACTGGTAACGACTACGTCCCTGGTTCGGCTTCCCTTCTGATTCTTCGCACCGATCTTCGGTGTGCCACCAGACGTTCGAATGAATTGGACTGTTCCCGGTTTCGTCGAGAGCGTATGGGCAGTCGCAAGCGGAAACACGAGTTGATCGTCTAGCATTCCTGGCGCGCGATACACACCGACCACGGTCACTCGTGCGACTGCTGGCGACGTACTCCCGCCTACGAGCATCGTCTCCCCGGTTGTAATGTCCAACGTCCGAGCGAGATCGTGCCCGACAACTGCCTGTGAGGGAGATTCAGGTGGATGTCCCTCTATTAAATGCGCATCCGAAACGCCAGCGAATGCAGAGTAGTTCGCCCCCCTTGTCAGGTAGGGTTTTCCGTCGGCAACTTGCGCGACGATAATTTCGGGGCTGGCTTTGATCCCCTGATTCCGGAGCGGTATCGCATACTGGCTATCGATGCGACTCGCCATCGGATATGGTGCTTCGGGTTCCGTGACGGTTCCCGTCGACGTGGTCGCTAACGGAGCGAGCACGCCTGCCAGCGATCCGGAAAGGATAATGATAAGAGCAAAGACCGTCAGTGTCGTTGCAGTGGGAATTACCGATCGCCACGGTAGTAATCGGGGATGAACGCGAATACCAAATTTCGATGTTCGTTTCGTGGGTGTGGTGGATCTACCGTTGGGCCGATTCAACCGTGAAGGGGGCTGTGTCACTGTCGACCAGGCGGCGAGGGCACCTGCGAGCGTGCCGATACCGACGATACAACAACCAATCATTAGAAAAATACGAGCAACCGCCGGTGTAACGGTCGGATCAAGTGAGAGCGACACCCCGAGAAAAATCGCTATTTTCACGATTGCCCGTATCGCGACGAACCCGAGCACAACTCCCAGAACGAACCCGACAAGAGCCAAGATACCGGACCGAAGCGAAAAGATACCAACGAGACGGCGGGCTGTGCCGCCGGTTGACCGAATGACGGCGATCGATTTGCGTCGATCCCGGACGCTCATCTTCGTCATGCTATAGAGCACGACGAGAATGATAACGCTCGCAGCGATCGTCGCGGCAAAGAGGACGTGAAGGACTTGTTGCATTCCGCGTAAAAAGTACATGGACAGCGATGGTGCGACGATTCCTCCCTGTGAGAGTTGTTGTCCGCGCTCGGTCGACCCGTTCGGACGAACTACGAGTGCACCCGTTGCACCGAACGTCTGAACGGTGGATGGAGACGCGACATACCACGCGTGGGGGAAAATGGAATCGTCTGTCTCATATGGGACAACACGAACGGACACCTGCGATCCGGTTTTAGTTTGCAATCGTTGGCGAGACGGGGTTGAAACGTCTCCTCGAATACCATTGGTTGGTGGTGTTGGAATGGTTGCATTCCGCCACGGAACTGAGTGGCCAGACAGTTCTGGCGGCGTGTTTGTGGGTACACCAACCATCGTGTGGCTTTTCCCGTGGTATTGAACGGTCGAAACGGGGAAGACGAGATCGTTCTCGGTCGCGTTCTGACGAGCACTTGTGGTTGAATTGTACTGGTGGACGACCATTGAACTACTATCACTCCCGGCGATAGCAGCGGTCTGCGTACTCGCTGCGGACAACAACAGCGCTGCCCCAATAAGAAACGCGACAGTGGCGGCGATGATGAGTACCGTCAGCTGATCGCGCCGTGACCATCGGGTGAGGAGTGCACGTGTGTAGCTCATATTTTAATTATATCGTAAATTCGTAGAGGGCTATTGATCATATAATCTGCTCACAAATCACAAACCGATAGTACACAATTGTTATATGCTCCCTTGAGGTATTTGCAGGATACTTCCGTTAGTTAATCGTGCCCTACCGTAAATCAGGATTAACAACGAATCGAGTCTACCGAAATATAAACTTAGTATCTGAGTATCTATCATGATTTGGATATCATTAAACACAGAAAAGTTCCTATCAGGTTCCCTTGAGAAATCTAATAGCGTCTGTTGCATTCAAAACGCTTTAACATCCTCTATATGACGTTTGTCGTAGGATTTCTTCCATCAACACCAACTATATATCAGAGTAATACCATATAATACACAAATTTCAAGATAGTAGGAACAACACCCATGTTATCGGAGACTTTTTATTATTACAGCCCCCACCAGAAACAAATGCCTCGTGATGTCGACCTAACGCTTCTTCTTCCTCGACCTGTCCGCACCCTTCCCGCGGATTTAGCCGCAAACTGTCTTCTCGTTCTTCTCACACTCGCTGTTGTATTGATCCCCGGTCTCGACGCGACCCCTATCCGGGCTCTCGTCGGATTCGCGTTTGTTTTGTTCCCCTCGGGCTACGCTTTCATCGCCACGCTTTTTCCGGAGGCTGGAGGCGCCTCGGTGGAGACGAGCGAAGGGGGGAAGCGGGACGAATCCAAGCAATCCTCATGGTTCGACACTGGGATCGACGGTCTTGAACGTGTTGCCCTCTCCTTCGGGACGAGCATCGCGATCGTCCCGCTCATCGGATTGCTACTTGACTTTACCCCGTGGGGGATTCGACTCGTTCCCGTTCTGCTGAGCCTCAGCGCGTTCACATTGTGCATGACCGCCGCTGGGGCCGTTCGACGAAACCAACTTCCCAAAGAAGAACGGTTTTCTGTCCCCTACCGGCGTTGGTTCGGCCGTGCGTGGGGCGAACTATTCGAATCGAATACCCGGGCCGATGCCGTGCTGAGCGCCGTTCTCATTCTAAGCATTCTTCTCGCTACGGCGAGCGCAACATACGCCATCGCAGCTTCAAAACAAGGCGAATCGTTCAGTGAGTTCTACGTACTGACGAAGAACGACGATGGGAAATTGGTCGCCAGTAACTACCCGAAGGACTTCAGTAAGGGAGAAAGTAAATCCGTCATCGTCGGCATCGAGAACCACGAACGCGACCGAGAGGACTACTCGGTCGTCGTGCTGTTACAGAACGTGACGATGACGGATAATTCGACGGTGGTCAATGACCAGCAGCGGCTTCAACGATTCCAGACCACCCTTGGGCAAAACAAGACGTGGCGAACAACACATAAAATAACGCCACGGATGACGGGTGAGCGACTTCGTGTGCTCTACCTGTTGTACAAAGACGGCGTTCCCGCGAATCCGATCGCGGATAACGCCTATCGGGAAGCGCATCTCTGGGTCAACGTGACTGCAGGTCACGGAACCACACCCCCGAAACGGCTGGTGCCGTCGCAGTGAGGTGGTTCCGTGGGGTATCGACGCACTCTGTTGACGCGGTGGTCACGCCGCGACAAACTGGCAATTCTTGTTATCGCGGTGACGATTGCATTTCTGACAGGAACGGCCCTTGTTGTTGCCGCGGTGAGTACACAAACCACGAGTATCGCACAGGAGTACGGTACGGATGGAACCGCCGCTCACTACGATTCTGTCGCTCGTGCGCACGAGGCGGCGGGTGTGAACGCGCTTGTCGTCCCGATGGCGACGGTGGAGCTACCGAGTGGCGAAACGCGATACGTCGCCGGTATTTCGAACCGGCAGGCGTCCGATTTTGAAACCGACTCTGGGGTATCACTGCCGCCACCACCGTCATCAGGGGTGACGAGTGGAACGAGACGGACTCAGGGCCAGCAACGACTGAACGGAAATCAGCAAAGCCTTACTGTCTCCGTTACGCCAAGACCGTCTTCTCAGCAACTGATTCCGTCCGATTGGTACGTCGCTCATCCAAAAACGGTTACGAAACTCGGTGCGTCTGGGGCGTACGTCATCCACCCCGCTACTTCGAGAACTGGGCCAAACGAAGGCAGCGTTGGAATTCCATCCCGTGGCGTCGCGCTCCGCTCTGCACTAGCGTTTTTTGTTGCAAGTACGCGACAACTCCTTTCGCTCCTGACGCTGACCGCAGTCGGCGGTACCACTCTCGTCGGCGTGACCATCTACAGCGTAATGAAGATGAACGTCCGGGACCGTCGCCAATCGATTCGGATCCTCCGCTCGACTGGCTGTCGACCGCGAACTGTCCTCTCGTTGTTTGCGTTGCGTGCAGGCTTGCTTACCCTAGTTGGCATCGGTGCGGGCTATTCACTCGGCGTTATTCTTCCTAATGTTGCTGTCAACGCTGCTGTCTCGCTCGGCCTCCCAACATCGCTGTCGATACACGTCACTGGAGCGGTTCTCACGGTGTTAGGCCCCCTATATGTGGGGACGATGCTCGTCGCACTCCTTGCGGGGGGGGCCGCCGTGTGGCCGACTGTCAGTTTACCACCAGCACTCATCACGGGTGTGTTCGAATCACGACAAACGCGGAAGCCCTCGACAAACCGACTTTGGCGAGTCTTCAGGTTGCGACTGCTCGACTGGCGGGCGCTCGCTCCGAGTATGGCGACCCTGACGGTGTTCGTCACCGTCGTCCTTCTTATGGCATCGATTCTCGGTGTCGTAGCACCACTCATCAGTGCAGAGGGAACGACAATTACGGAACCTGAGGCTCCACATCCCATGGCAAGCAACGTTCCACAACAGTACGCCGATGCGCTTCGCTCTCAGGGTGTGCCAGCAAGTGCAGAGATGATCGTCTTTGCCGTCCGGAACGGCCACCCTATCGTCGTTCGTGCGGCTAACTACTCCGCCTACACGACCGTTTCGAACGTCACTATCGAGAACGGTCGCCGCCCCCAGTCGGTCGATGAAGCCGTTATTGGCAGTGGCCTCGCACGCACCTTAGGAGTCAAAACAGGGGATCGAATCACACTTGGTGGGAGCACACACCCTGGTATCGCAATGGTGCGTGTCGTCGGTACCTACTCAGCGTCCGGTGTTGAAGACGACCAACTCCTTGTATCGCTCCCCGTCGGACGCCATCTCCTCGGAAAGACCGAAACAACCGTCCAGATGATACGGACGGCACGGAAGTTCCAAGACGACACATCTTCGTCGGCGGTGGAGGTCATCAATCTCTCTGTCCCCGACCGCGTACACCCGAATTCGAGCGTTCCGATACGGGCACGGCTTCGAAATTTCGGTTCCGAGAGGACAACACGCGAGGTTTCTTTTACACTCGGAAACGCCTCGAAATCCATCTCTCCGACCCTCGAACCGAATTCACAGCGGTCAGTCACCGTTTGGTTGCCTACACCGCCGTCCGGACGAGGAACGCTTCGCGTGGGCGAGTTCACGAAGTCTATCACCGTCATGTCCCCAGATTCGATTCAGGTCAGTGGCATTCCGAAGAGAGCGCCGCCGAACACCGCTCCGCGGGTCTCAGTCTCGACAGTGAACGGAACGCCGGTAGCAAACGCGACGATTCGGCTTTCAAACACCACGGTTCGAACTGCCTCTGACGGCACGGCACGACTTCCACTCACCTCGACAGGAAGGTTTACGGTTCGAACGATGACCCGAAATCGGACTGTCACGCAGACGATACATGTTTCTCGAACGGCACAACGGACGATGAACGGTGGGATTCAGATTCATCCAGAAAATCCGAGCATCCTCTCACAAACCGAGGCTCACGTCCGTTTGTCGAATCCGTGGAACCAAACCCTCACTCGTCAGATTCGCTTGGCCGGCGACACTCCCTCTCAGGAACGAACCGTCTCTCTCCCGCCCGGGAAAGCGAAGACCGAAGTCTTTCATATCGGCGAACAATCGCCTGGCTCCTACTCGATTCAGGTGATATCCGATGGAAACCGACTGTCATCGGATTCGTACACGGTTCGGGGGGATGAGCGACTCATCGCGGCGTATTCGAACGATGGCCAGTCCACTGCCGGAACCGGAATCGGCCGTGCGATACGGAGTGCGTTTGGAAACCTTCAGCTGGTGTTCGCCGTCTTTCTCCTACTCGCGGCCGTCATGACCATCGGGAGCACGACAGCGGTCTTCGCGCAGGCCGTTCAGGCGCGGCAACAAGCCATCGGTGTCTATCGAGCGACGGGTGTCCCGCCGATCCGTCTACTTCGCCTCATCGCCATGGATGCACTCACCATCGGTTGTATCGCCGTTGGCGGTGCGTTGTTCCTTGGAACTGCCGTCATCGTTTCCCTCGCTCGACTAGACTACCTCGTCGCCTTCGGGATTCGCATCTCACCGACCCTCACGCCGAGTTTCGTGTTCGGTGCCGTTGCCGGCGGATTCACGATAATCCTCTTGAGTGTGGGTCTCGTCGCCGGGGCGTTCCTGCTTCGTTCACCTGCCGAACTGGTCAGTAACCGAAGTGTGTCGGACAACGGTCGAACGATGAAAGAAGGGCGTGGTGTCGATGACTGAGCGTCGCACCTTCGCGCTCGTAGCCGTCGCTGTGTTTCTCGTCGGGTTCGCGATGCGCACAATCCCGCTTTATTGGAGTCCGTTGCCGTTCAATCTCGACGGATTTCACTTCGCTGCGCTTGCCCGTGGCGTTTTGAAAACTGGACATTTATCAGTAAACAACGCCTTCAAACCGGACGAGTACACATTTACAGTTCTACTCTCGATCACGAGTCGCATCACAGGTATTTCCCCGCTCCACGTCGCGCAGTTTCTCACGGCTAGCATCGGCGCTATCTTGTGTCTCTTCGTGGTTTTAGTGACGCGAGGTGTCGGCCGGCACCTCGGATGGTCCGTTCGGGACGTTCGAACAGCGATGACGGTGGCTGGTCTCGTAATCGCGACGGAAGGTATCTTTCTCGGTCGCTCCGCCGCAGTGAGCAGCGAAGGTATCGGTCACGTGCTTGTCGTTATGAGTGTCTTCGTGCTGGCGTATGCTCTGCGGACGAATCGCCCATCGTGGTTCGTCCTCTCCGGAATCGTCTTCCTGATCCTTCCACTCACGCACAACCTCAGCACGATAATCGGACTCTTGAGTTGTGTCTCACTGCTGACTCTGTATCTCGGTACATCGGAGAGCGGATCGAGTGTGATCGCAGGGGTTCTCGTCCTCGGATTCTGTGGCTACGCAGTTCTCTACTACGGTGTCACGGGAATGGATGCCATGAGAATCTCAGCCGTACCGGGACTCTTCGTCGCATGGACCATTGTCCTCGTCCTACTCGTTCGGTGGCTCCCGACGACCGATTCTCGATTTCAGTACGGCGTTCCGTCGGTCATCCTACTCAGTGGTGCGGGTTTGGTCGTGGGTAACCATTTCGTCCAGATATTTCCCGGAACCGCTTCGAGCGAGGTGATCACGATGCTCTACATCCTCCCCATCGCCGTTATCGGCATCGTCGCTGCCCGAGGGATCCCCATCCCGATCGACGGTGGCGTCGAAGGCTACGCTACGGTAGCGATGCTTTTCGGTTCGCTGACCCTCATCGGATTTGCGCTGACCGGTGGATTGACTGTGGAATACCAGTCCCTCGCCATCCGCGGTCAGACGTACGTTCACCTTCCGTTTCCCATCCTCGCTGGACTGGGTGTGGTTGCATTCGGCACGACGCGCGACTCAGACCGTCTCAAAACGACGGCAGTCGTTCTTCTCGTCGTTTGTTCGGTCGTCAGCGCACCACTCGCATTCAGCGGGTTGCGGGCCACATCGGCCCAACCCTTGGTAACGCAACCGGAACTGGAGGCCGCCGCGTTCGCGTCTACACACGCTGATGGGTGGACAAGCGACGGTCACATGACGAGATTGGCTTCGCGGTACTACCCGGAGCAAACCGGAAGCGATGTGTCCGAACGAGGCGTTTACGAATGGCTCAAGGGGAGCGGTACGGAACCACGCTGTCCCGTCGTCGCCCGACGGTCGTGGACGACGGTCGGTGTGCAACTATTTCCGGCGTCGCCGGGACACATCACCCCCGCCGCGTACGACCGATTCGACGCACGGCGAAACGTGGTGTATTCCGTTAGCGGCACCGACCGGATCATCTATTCCATCCCCACGACGGGACGTACTGCCAGCTGCTGATACCAGTCCACAACTGACAAGATTCGCTCAATCCGCTTGGCCGAGAGGCAGTCAACAGCGGTAGTAGCACTGTTATTATCGCCTTTCTCGACGTGGAGTATAATGGTACGGAAGCAATAGGGACTATACAATATGACACGGGTTGGAATTTATATCGGGACGACGAGAGACGATACGGAGAACGTCGAAAAACTCCTGCTATCGTGGGGAAAGTATCTCTCGTCCCGGTTCGACGTAGAGGCGTTCGGAAGCACACCCCTTCCCGATTCCGCAAAACAGTATTACGATCGCGTACAAACGCCGGAAAAGTCCTTTCCTTGGTTCTTGGGTTCGGTTCCGTCTCCGGCGGTGTTCTCCAAAATCGCGACGGTCCACCGCCAGTGTGCGCAGTATGTCCAGCAGCGGTCGCCCGACGTGCTGATTCAACTTTGGTGTTTCAACAGTCACGCCGCCGGTGTCGCTAGCGCCGGACGACGGTACGGCGTGCCGACGATTACTCGGTATTCCGGTTCGACGTTCGACGCGTACAAATTCCACCGTGGCGTGGAGCAAGCGGGCGTTTTTGCGCTGAACAACGTCCTGAACAGGTTCGTCGTTTCGCACCTCTCCGACAAGATCATCACCCTCGGTCCGAACGGCAGGGACGCCGTAAAACGCCGCGGCATACGCGAGGAGGACATCGTGATGCTTCCGCCGACGTTGGATAGCGAAGGTCGATTTTACCCTGTTGCCGACGACGAACCGATTCGACGGCGACTTGGCCTTCCCATAGATAGGAAAATCGCACTCTACGTCGGGCGACTATCAAAACTCAAGGGGATGCCGTTTCTTGAAGACGTTCTCTCCTCCCTGCAAGACCGAACCGATTTCCAGTTCGTCGTGATCGGGGAGGGACCGTATCGGGAGCAACTGACCGCGAAGTTCGACGACCGGACGGTGATTGCTCCGGGACACGTTCCGTACGAGGAGATAGACCGGTACTACAAGGCGGCAGATCTCTACGTCCACCCATCGCCAAAGGAAGGGGTTCCGCTCGTCATTCTCGAAGCGATGGAATGTGGCGTTCCGGTAGTCGCTCGGCAGGCAGGAGATGTCGGATTCGTCACCAACAACGTCGTCACCACCGTCGCAGAGATGGTTTCGGTCATCGAGAACGAGGCGTGGGACGAGGAGTGGCTCAACGAGCGATATTTTCGACCACAGTTTCAGAAGGGCCGATTGCGGGACGCCATCGACTCGGTCACTGGCTGATTCCATCTGACAGTGACGGTCAGGTGGATAATCGTTGGGGCTGCCATCTTTCTCTTCGTTCAAACATCGCTTGACGCTCCGCGGTCGCCTGACGATATCGGGTGAAGTCTCCGATTCCAATCACCGAATCGCAAAAAAGAATTAATACCCATCCTATTATCGTTGAAGATAGAACCTCTATGGGACCCGTATTAAACGTGATGGGGCCACTCAGTCCGAATAACATTCCGGCGACAGTCGAGCGTATTTCGTCTTATTTCTCCGGACAAACCGTTGTCAATGCGATTTTCAGCTCGTACAACGAATCCGTCGCATCGGAGTTTCGAGAGAACGGGATCGAGCCGGTGTTCGTCGGTGACGCGATGGGTGCCGGACAGGCGAAATTCTTGCTCAAATTGCTCGTTTCCCGTCGATCTTACGACTTGATTCACGTCTTCGGTGGCATCGTACACACACCCGTCCCCCAGTTGCTGAGTTCGATGACCGGAGATCCGGTCGTAACCCGGTTCAACGGGTACAACAATCCATCCGATAAGTTCTTTCTGGTATCAGCTAAACTATTTGAAAATGAGCTCCTGAAACGCAGCGACGCGATGGTGTTCAACTCTTATTACCAAATGTTTGATATACTTCGAGAACACGGACGAACCCCCGGCCAAAAACACCACGTTATCGCCCCTGGAATCGACAAGTCCGCGTTCGCTCCAGCATTCAAGGACGAGGTCGATTCTCTTCGAGAGTCGCTAGGAATCCCGTCCGATGCGTTCGTCATCGGCACCTGCCAGACACCCCGTCCGGTGAAACAGCCACGGAAGGCACTGGATATCGTTTCCAAGCTGAACCCCCTTGAGGGTCGGGACGTTCACCTGGTGTTCGTCGGGGACAGCGACCACCTCCCGAAGTACAAACGATACGGAGACGATATCGGGGTGACGGAAAACGTCCACTGGGTAGGGAGACAACCGAACTCGGAGTTGTCGCTGTGGTATTCCATGTTCGATGTGACGTTTCTCACGTCATCGGCCGAAAGCTTCGGGATGTGTATCTCAGAATCGTATCTCTGTGAGACGCCGTGTGTCGCGTTCATGGTCGGTGGAATGGCGGATCAAATCCAACACGGGGAGACTGGCTGGTTGGTCCGCCCGGATGACACGGATCGAATGACGGACCGAATAGCGGACCTCCTGACGAACGACCACCAACGGCGCACCTTCGGTGAAAACGGCCGCGAGTACGTTTTGGACCGGTTCACGCTTTCCGAAGTAGCTGATCAGTACCGCTCGCTGACGAATTCACTACTCACACCGTGAAAACTATGACACGAATCTTCTATCCGTACACCACTGGATCTGACAGTCCGATTCCGAATCTCTTTGAGAACATCGGCAAACACGTCGCCAGCGATGGGTACGAAATAACGATACTATCGAACCGACGAAACGGAATTCTGAACCACGCGGGTATACGTGAACGGTACGCTGGAACTCCCGGGTCAGTGCTGCGCCGTCTACGGTATCTCGGTGCGTGTCTCGGACGTCACGATATCATCCACACCGGCGGGTTGGCACACTACACCATCAGCCGAATTTCGCACGCTCGCAACCGCTCGTTGCGACATCTACACACTTTTCGTGTCGATGTCGACACGCCGACGTTCCCAACCGAACAAAAGCGGAGACTGCTCGAATACACTGACCGCGTGTCGGCGGTGAGCAAGCACACGGCAAGAACTGCAGAGGAGGCGTACGACGTCGATGTGGAGGTGATCTACAACGGGGTGAATACCGACGTGTTCCATCCAAATCACACCGTGACGAATGGTAGTCTGTCCGGTCGGGAGGAAAAACCGACGTTCATATTCGTCGGGAACTTCGTGGAACGAAAGCGACCCAAACACGTCGTTGAGGTCGCCCAACGAGTGGATGACGCCCAGTTTCTCATGTTCGGTGACGGACCGCTGTTCGAATCGGTGCAGCGGTCCGCCGACGGATTGGATAACGTGACGCTGCACGGTCGGGTGGACAAATCAGAGCTTCCCTCCGTGTACGCCAACTGTACCGGCCTTCTGTTCCCTTCGCTTCGAGAAGGATGCCCAAACGTCGTGATGGAAGCGATGGCGTCCGGCATCCCCGTCGTCGGGTACGACGCGACTTCCATGCCCGAACTCGTGACGCACGAGGAGACTGGTTGGTTGGCCGCCCCCGATGATATCGACGGGCTCGTCGACGGCGTACGCTTCGTGATGGAGAGGAAGGCTGACGATTTCTTGCATAAAACACGAGGATATATCGAGGAGAACCATCGTTTCGACCGTATCGCTGAGCAGTATCTCCAACTCTACGACGAGATGCTGACGCGCTGAATTGCACTACCGATAGCCGATGTCTCGAAGCCTATTTTCGACCGTCTCCGTCGCGGCGACGTCGGTCGTTCCGTCGGCTGTTATCTCCCTGCGACGGTCGAACGGCAGTTCGAGCCATGGGACTTCCACCAGTTCCGGTAGATAGTACCCTCGCGGGTGACCGTAGACACCCATCCGACCGAACGAATTTCCGTGGTCGGCCGTTACGACAATTTTCCCGTCTATCGATTCCAGCAGTCGTTCGAGATGAGGAATCGTCAGTTCGAGATTTTCGACGTACGCCCGCCAGACGTCCTCTCGGGTCACGCGTCCTGTCTCCAATAGCTCCCAGATGGACGCGAAATCACGCTCATCCTCCAACACGCCACCGCCCGTGATGGTTCCGTGTTCTATCTCTTGACCGTGGTCACCGATAAACGGATAATGCGGTTGTAGGAAATGGCTGATGACACGCTTGTCTGGATACGATTCGTGCGCTTCGAGCGTCTCCTCGACCATCGCTTTCGGCAGCACTGTCCGTAAGTCGTCGTCCCATCCGTCTTCCCATACTTGAACGACCGCGTGAAAATTCTCCTCCAGTTCGTGTGCCCGCAGTTGCGGCGTCGCGCTCACGTACACGGTATCCGGCAGCGTCCGAGCCATGAAGTTCTCCTTCAGAAATTCGCTGGTGTGTGACCCTCGAGAGATCACTTTGGAAAGCTCGCCCTCAAACGGGACGTGTCGTTCGAAGATATCGTACCGACAGGCGTCCAAAAGAACGAGCGTGTCCCAATCGCGATGGACAACGTCGACACCGAGGCGTCCGCGGACGTTTCGCTGAAAGTGCCGATAGAACTCCAGCGCTATCAGTCGAGGATTCGAAATTCCGGCCTTGAGTGATGCCAATTTCGACACGGTACACGATTATTGCGTTTAAAAATAAACCATTCGATTATAATATAATTTACAAAAACGAGCTTTCTCAACCAATTTTCACGAAAATCAGGTTCGCGATTTTCTCGACGACCCTTCCGCGTTGGGCGCTCGATCTGCTCCGATGCCGTCACTCGGCCAGAACGAGGTAATCACCGTCAGAAGGAAGTTCGACTTCGGAGAGGGGCGACCAGACATCGTCTTTCGTCCGGTGGTTCGTTGCCACCTGAAGTTCGTATCCCGCTTCGCAAAGGAGTTCGAAAACTCCCGCCGCCGAGTTCCCCCGGTCACGGAGATACGCTGGATGAATCTCTACGAAAAGGTCCGGATGAACGTCGTCTAACGTCGCCCGCATTCCTTCCAACGCTTCGTATTCCCCTCCTTCGATGTCTATCTTCACGATGTCAGGGCTATTGTGTTCGAGACGATATTCGTCGATACTGATCGTATCATCACCAGACTCGGACGAGACGTACGCGTTGGTGAGGGAAATCTCTGGGAGGTCGAATTCGTGCGTCTGTTGCAGGAAGGCAAACCAGAGTGGGTTTGCGTCGAACCCGTGCGTCGAACTGGGCGAAGCAACGAGACAACTGAACTTCGTAAAGTATCCCCATCGACTTCCGATGTCGTAGTATGACGGGTCATCGAGTACCGACAGCCGTTCTTTCAGTTCGCGCTCTAACACCGGCTCGTACTCGCCGGCGGAGTCGTACTTCTCGACGAAGGGGGTGCCGTCCGGAACGACGAGTCGATACGTCCCCGCGCAGTTCTCGATCTCGACCGTCGTTTGGATCGAACGATATCGTTTCAGTTTCCAAAATACGTTCTCCAAAACACCCCCTCGAATTCGTTCCACTGCCATATGATTGCAGATAACTACATCAATGATAAAAAACCGCGGTGCGTCCTCCCTTCGTTACATGTTCAAACGCTATCTCGATCGTGACCCAGTCACTACAACGGTCGGTTCGTCGTTCTCAACCTCCGACGCGATCGCGTCGTCTATCTGACTCCATAAGGTATTCCAACAGTGGGATTCGACGACCTCCCGGTTGCGGGTTCGACACTGCTCTCGGAGTTCTTCGTCGTCAGCCAGCGAGTCGATGGTGTCCGCGACGGCTTCGGAGTCGTTTTCCGACACCAACTGTGGGTCGTCGAGCAGTTCGCTCGTTGCGGGCGTCCGTGTCGCCACGACGGCAGTTTCGGTGGCCATGTACTCGAAGATCTTGATCGGGTACGAGTCGAGAAAGTGGGGCATCCCTCGCTTGTACGGGAGCAAACACATACCGATGTCAGCATCGACCATCTCCGCGAGTGCCGCTTCGTGCGGAAGTTTCCCTCTGTACTCGCAGTTCACGGGGAGCGATTCGATTCTCGCTTCGAGGGACGGTGCGACGTGTTCAACGAACTCCTGCATGTTACTCGGACCACCACCCTCCGGCGATGGGCCGACGAGTACGAGCTCGACGTCGCTCTCACAACTCTCCAGCGCGTCGAACAGCACGTCGATGGCCCTGTGGTAGTACATGTTTCCGACGTAGAGGACCCTGACTGTGTCGGACTCGGCACGATCTATAGTTTCTGTTACATGTTCGACCGTTTCACAGTCCACCCCACCTTTGATAACCGTCTTCCGGGACTCAGCGATTGCGCTTGATTCGTCACTTAGAATCACTCTGTCGGCGTGCCGATATCCGTACCACGCTATCCGCTGCATCAATCTCGTGTGGAGCAGCGAGATGCCCAGTTTGAGGTTCACTCGGGCTCGTTTGTTCTCTCGGCCGTCGGGGCTGTCGGCGCAGAAGATCACCCATGGGGCAAAGCCAAGTCGGTGAAAAACTGCGACGGGTAGGATCGCATCGCCCGACCGGTCGGTTGTAACGAGGTCCGTCTCTCTTTGGCTTCGGAGGAGGTGAAAGGCCACGAAAAACGGGAAAAGGATGGCTCTAACGTACGCATTTCCGGGCGGCGTTTTGACGGTTGCTTCGGTGATGATCTCCGGTTCCTGTACCGGCGTTCGCGACAACACCGTCGTTGAGTGTTCCGTCGTTAGAAACTTCGGAAACTGATAGTTCGATATCGACGATGACACGTCGGAGGGTCCTACAATCCCGCTCGTCACATACTTTATTTCAACCATTTTAGTATATAAAACACAGAAGAGAGTAATAAATATATGCGTTCGTTAGCCCCGATCGAGAATTCACCGGTCGTTGGAAGCACATAACTACAACCAGACGATGCTCATATTATGCGCAGTACTAAAAATGTTATTTTAATTTGTATAGATTGCTTACGAAGCGATTTCGTTTCAGAAGATTACGCGAATACTCCCTTTCTAAACGAAAGGCGTGACAGGGGTACCTTTTTCACCAACATGCATTCTACGGCGACAACGACGACCCCGTGTGTGGCGAGCGTTCTCACCGGGAATTACTCCGAAACGAATGGGGTGAACTCCCATCACAACGTGCGTCTCAACCCGGAATTAGACACGCTTGCGGGAGTTTTCGGAGTCGAAGGGTACAACACGTACGCCATGGTGACCGGACCGATCGTTGAGGACACCGGATTAGACCGTGGGTTCAACCGCTTTTGGTACCGTGACAGGAACGAAAATCTCGTGGGCGACTGGCAGCAAACTGCGATACGACACCTCAACCGCTTGTCCGAACCGTTCTTCTTGTATCTCCACCTCTGGGAACTGCACGGACCCATCGAAGTTCCCGAATCGTACGATCGAGCGAAATACGGGTCTTTAGGTGCACCGCACGCTAAAAAATACTCGCGAATGCTTTCAGCCCTTGACCGCGCCCTCGAAACGTTCTGTTCGGCGTTACCCGAGAACACGACCATCGCGTTCACGGGCGATCACGGTGAACACCTCACAGGCTGGGAGCGACCATTTTACGGGTATTTCCAACACCTCCGGGATTATCTACGGTACGATCGGCAACTGGACGTTCGCCGCATCGAACGGACGGTGAACCGCGTCCACGAGAAAGTTGCTGGGCCTCGGATTTCGGACCACTTCGTCGAAGCGGGTCATGGACACACCGTATACGACGTCGAAACGAACGTCCCGTTCATACTCTCGTCGTCAAGGGACAAGGGGAAGACCGTGGATACGCTCGTGCGCCAGATAGACATCTTCCCCACCCTACTCCAAGCAGCGGGAATCGACGTACCCGAGACGACAGAGGGAACATCACTGCTCCCGCCGTCGGACATCTCTGATAGAACTGCTTATATCCGTGCGTGCGGCCCACCGTACGTGCTTGGACATAGCGTCATGCGGTCCATCCGAGCCCGCAACTACAAATATATCGACTATCCGGAACGCGGGTGGTCTCCTGACCTCTATGATTTGGACGAGGATTCGGGCGAGCAACGTCCGATTTCGGACGACGAACTGAAAGCTGAATTGGATGGAAAGTTACCAGAAAACAGATTGCGAGATCAAGAAAACCTCGACGTCGATAATCTGCTTCGTGACCTCGGATATCTCTGAGTCGTCGACGGTCCCGTTTTTACGAACAAGGTTCCCGTGACGCTCGTTTGTGGGCGGTCAATCGGTGTACCCCAGTGCGTTGAGTTGTTCTTCTATCTCGTCCCGCTCCTCACGACTCAACCCGTCGCTTTCCTGCCTCTCGTTTCCCTGCACTGCCGTAGAAATCAACGCTTCTCGAATACAGTTTTTCACCTCGGTCGTGCACTCCGGTCTGGGGATATCGCCCCATGCGAGACTCGTACCGACGAATGCGTGATCCTTTCCGTTCAATTCGAACCCATGGTCGGAGAGCAACAGGATACGGTCCGGATCGTACATTTTGATGAACCATCCCAAAACCGCGTCGACGTACTCGTACGCACGCCGAAATTCTGCGTTCCACGCCATCGAGTTGAGGCGAGGCGGTTGTAGTTTCGTCCCGAACGTATCGTTAATATACTTCACGACACGTTCTCCGACCCCCGTCGTATAGTACGGAAACGGCTTGCACCGATGTCCCATTACGTCTGTTATCTGTGTCCCGTAAAACAACACGTCGACGGGGTTGTCGTTGAGCAGGGGAACGAGGATTTCTTCCCGTCCTCGTTGGTCCGCGGCTATCCACTCCTCGACGGGCAGAATGCCTTCGGAGTCCTCGTCACCACCGCCGACCAATCGTTTCGCTTGGAGCGACTTGAAGTCCCCTGGTAAGTACTCCGTGAGAGAAGTTGGCTCAACAACTCGGTTCTCGTCATCTGCCGACGGATATCCTGAAATCATCCACGACCCGTTTTCGGTATCGATGTGTGCCGGATACGTATTAGCCATGAACGCCGCACCGACTCGATATCCATCGCTCACGAGTTCGTCGAATACGGTTCCGTCGTAGTGGTCGGTGAATACGGAGTCGCCTTGGACCCAACCACCTTTCGTGAGGCCGTGTTCTCGCTCGGTCCGTCCGGTATAAACGGTTAGCCACGCCGGACCCGTATGGGGAACTGGTTGCGTCCCTCTTCTACTCGCCATTCCGTTGAGTTCGCCCTCGTCTGACTCGATAAGTTCGGCTATCGTTTCCATTCGACCCTTTCGAATCAGATACTGCGTAACGCGGGGATCCATTCCGTCGGCACCGAGCACGAGCAAATCCATCAGTAACCACTTTTTTATTGTTTCGACTAATCTTTATCGGTAACAGCACTGTGAGATTTATCCAAATGTTGTCTTTTATTGATGTTCTACCGCTGGTGCGGATCAGCCGAATCTTATTTTCACCTCTACTTGTTTAGTGTCATCCATTTATCAATCCAAAAAACTCATCAACGTCGATATAATCGAGCTTCAGGACGATTCCGATATAAATCGCGTAGGCGACCACGCCGTACAGAATCGCGCTGGAAAGCGTGTTGATACCGAGGTTGGCTACTCGGTTGACGCCGATTATGGCCAACAGGGAACAGAGTGTGACCGCGATGAAATCTTTCCTGACCGGAATGAGGCCCAGTTCCTTGTAGAGGACCGACTCGTGTAAAATGTTGAGGAGGAAATACGAGATGGTTGTTGCCGTTGCTCCCCCGATAATGCCGTAGCGAGGGATGAGCAACGTGTTCAAGACGATATTCACTAGCAGCACGGTCATGTTGTTGTACAACAACGCTTTCGGTCGATTGATCGCTGGCATGATCGCCCCATTCAAACCAAACAATACGTGGGAGAAGATACCGATCGAAAGCACTCCGAGAGTAACCGACATCTGCCCAAACTCCTGACCGAAGACGTTCAGTAAAATTACCGGAAATCCCAAATTTCCTATCATGACTGGTAAACTCAGTATCATTAACCATTTCGTGACCTTCCTGTACACGTAGCGGATTTCGCCCGTTTTCCCGTTCTCGTAGAGTTGTGCCATGTTCGGCATGAACAACGACCCCGAAGCGCCAAGGACTATCTGAACGAACAGGGCGAGGGAGAATGCGCTGGAGTACAACCCTACCGCATTTTCGTCGATGAAATATCCTATCATCAGTGTGTCGGCGTTGTTCATGAGATACCAGACGCTCTTCGTGAACAACAGCGGTAACGAGAAGGTGACTAATGGTTTGATTTTCCCTGTATCGAGCGTTATGGCCCGAAAAATCCCGCTGGTCGTCTCGAAATCGTCACGGACGATCACATACACCGAAAGGACGGCCAACAGACTGATGAGCAAGTAAATAAAGAACATCGACTGTGCCAACCCCGCTTGACGAAAGCCAAAATACGCGACGATTCCGAACAAAACTATCTGAGACAGTTTAAATACGATGTCCTGGAGTGCTGTTTTGAACGAGGAGTAGTTCCACGCCTGGGTGGCCGCGAGCGAGATCGTGAATACCGTCGCGAACGGAAGAGATATTCCCAAGTAGAAGATGAAGACGGCACTGTTCACGTTGTCGAAGAACAGCAAGGCAATGTTTCTCGAAAAGAACGCCATACTCCCACCGACGAGTATCGAACTGGAGCCGCCGATCAACAGGGAGAGGGCATAATATTCCAACTGTTCTCTCCTTGTTTCCGCTATCGAAATATACCGCTTCGCTCCCGTGGTCAGCCCTAATACACAGAAGATCATGGCGAAATCCATCACCGTCAGACCAAATCGTAGCTGCCCGAAAATTTCCGCCCCGAAGAGTCGAGTAACGAGAATCGTTGACCCGATTCCGAGCGGAACCCCGATCGATTTCCCTAGTAAAGTTACAAGTGCTCCCCTGGAGATGTGCGAGAAGGTAGTCTCGCCTTCAACTTTCGTATCTACCATAATTGGTTTCGAGTCTATTTGCAGATATCTGCAATAAGTTTTACCTCCTATAACGGTAAATGTTTTTTGTAAGCGATGATAGAATGTGTTACGCGGGTATCGGTGATCCTCGACATCGAATCACTTCTTGTACGTTGGTCAAGACATCGTGCGGGCGACCACGTCGATCCCGAATCGAACACTCCGTATCTCTTTATGAATTAATATGAGACAAAAAATATTTGCCATTACTATTCGATTACCATTCGTGGATAATCTTACGTCGAAAACAGCCCTCTATTTCTCTATCGCACTCTCCTTTGCTTCGATACTGATCGGATTCAGTATCAGTCATAGCTCCCGTCTTTATCCTTGGATGGGAATCGTTCTACTTCCGATGTTGCTGTGGTTGCTCGTTCCGCTTCCATTCTACTCTCAAGACAGTTACTTAGCTATTTGTTTCACCGCTATCGTCGCTCTCGCGATCCTCTTTCGTGTGTACGTGTATCAGTATCCCGCCAGTATGATCGGTCTTGATCCCGACGGATACGCATACTGGGTACAGGGTGTGATGGAAACTGGTAGCATTACCGCCGTGCGGGACAGTTTCTATTTGAAGGCACCCCTTTTCGAGGTCTTTCCCGCGATTGTCGGACTCCTCGCGGGCGTTGACGCCCCAACTGCGATGGTTGTGTACCCGGCGCTGACCGGTTTGCTATTCCCATTAACCGCCCTTCTCATCGTCAGAAAGCTGACCACGGACACGTGGTCCAAGGTCGCCGTTGTGGCGGCGGCTATTGCTGGATTTTGCAAAATGTCCGTCGTTCTCTCGTATCAACCCATCGCTCAAACGTTCGGGGTGTTACAGTGGTGTATCCTTCTCGTTCTGTTGATGGGTTACGTGGAAACCCGCGATTCGAGGCGGATCGTCCCCATCGTGCTGCTCTTTGTCGCAGCAATCTTCACGCATAAACTCCCGCCGACGTTGATCGTCGCCCTTTCCGTCGCCTTCAGCAGCATGGTCATTGTCATCAACGGATTGGAAAAACGGGGGTGGCCGATTCTAAACTACAAAAAAGGAATTTCGACCGACAGGGTGGTTCTCACGGTGTCGTTGCTCTCCCTCATTCTCTATATTCAGTACTTTCATGTCGGAGGGTTGGGATTACGGATGATTAACCGGGTTATTTTCCTCCTCCAGTCTGGGTCTGAGTCCGCGCTGTATACGCCTCCTCCTTCGTATCATAACGCGGTACAGGTACAGAACACCGTTGCTAGCATTCTTCTTCGACGCGGCCACGGTCTCGTCCTCCTTCCGCTTGGCGGGATTTCGGGATTGATCCTAGTCGTCGCTAACGGACGAGATGACACAGTATTTGCGTTCTCCGCCGCTGTGGTCGCCTCGTTGTTCATCGTTGCTAGTCTCGTTGACCCTTCCATCGGCGGCGTGGGTCGGAGTCTGTATGTAGCAGAACCGGTGCTGGCCGCACTCGCTTCCGTATGCTTCCTACGATTGATACCCTCTCTTCTCGATTCGGATCGAAAAAGGATGGTGTTGATTTCCGTTGGAGCGGTTCTTGTCGGCTTCATCATCATTGCTCAAATCGCATCGGTGACTACTGCTTTACCGGATAGACCCACCAATTATCGAATGTATTTGACCGACGATGAGCTAGCTGGGAAACAGTTCGCAAACGAGTACGTATCGGGTGATATCTCCACCGACTCGTATTACGCGTCCGAGTCGACGATACGGTCGATATCCCGCCACGAAGACCATGAGTATCAGCGCTTGCGGCTGGGATTTTTGTTCAACTCGAACATGTCCACGTTGGAGTACAGACATATCTTGATTAGGCCAGACGTGTACCTATATCGTTCTTCGAACGGAATTTTCAGGATAACGTGGGATGTGGACCAAAGACTGTCGAGCGAGTACCATAAAGTCTACACTAACGGCGATTCCGTGATATTTGATCGAGGAAAGAAACGGGTTCTCTCATGACATAATTACATCGATATCCCGGTGATAGGACCAAGAGCATACGTTTTATCAATATGCCCTATTATTAATTAATAAAATATTACAAAAGTAACTTAATTTTGGAGATTGAATTGGTGCTATGAAGATACTCGTCACTGGTGGTGCCGGTTTTATCGGCAGTCACCTCGCTGATAACTTCGCTCGACGAGGACATGACGTTACCGTCCTCGACAATCTCGAACCGTACTACGACCTCAGACTGAAAGAACACAACATCGATGTCGGACATAGAGCAACAAGCGAGAGCGACGGGAGTTACGAATTCGTTGAAGGGAGCGTTACCGATACGACCCTTCTCGACGAACTGATCACTGGCACCGACATCGTGTTCCACCAGGCCGCACAGGCGGGCGTTCGGACCAGCGTTGACCACCCGAAAATGGTGACCGAATACAACGTTGATGGAACCGTCAACGTTCTCGATGCCGCCCGCAAAGTGAATGTCGAACGTGTCGTCCACGCTTCGTCTTCGTCCGTCTACGGCAAACCCGCGTACCTCCCCTACGACGAAGATCATCCACGATCACCCGTTTCCCCTTACGGCGTCTCGAAAGTCGCAGCCGAACACTACGCTCGTGTCTACAACGAGATTTACGGACTTCCAACCGTTTCACTCCGCTACTTCACGGTCTACGGTCCGAGAATGCGTCCCAATATGGCCATCTCGAACTTCGTTTCGCGGTGTCTCCGAGGAAAATCCCCCATAGTGTACGGCGACGGAACCCAAACGCGCGATTTTACCTACATAGCCGACATTGCCCGCGTAAACGGGAAACTGCTCACCACTTCCCAAGCAGACGGCGAAACGCTGAACGTCGGTTCGACCGATACGATCGACATCCTGACGCTCGCTGAGACGGTCCGTGACACCATCGACCCGACCTTAGAGATCCAATTTGCCGAACGACAGGAGGGCGACGCGGAACACACTCATGCGGATGTTTCGAAGGCACAACGACTGTTAGATTACACGCCGACTCGTTCCATCCGTGAGGGGGTAGACGAGTTCATCGATTGGTATCGGGAGAATCGAGACTGGTATGAACCGCTCGTAATGAATTCCTGACGCAAGGGCCGCGAGACGGACTGTTCGTTCTTTGACAGACACGAACGGTGAATACTGCTTTGTCGGCTAACGATGTTTATGGTATCCTTTTTCTGCTTCGACAGCGGCCTTCTTCCACGAATACTTGGCTGCCTCCTTTCGATTTCGTTCGCCCATCTGCCGTCGTCGAGTCTGGTCAGTTTCGAGCAGTGTGGACAGCGCATCAGCGAACTCCTCACTAGTCGCTGCGTCGGCGAAGACGCCTCCCTCTTCGGGAACGAGTTCGTGAAGGACCGGAAGATCGTTGACGACCACGGCACAGTTTGCGGCCATCGCTTCGAGGACCGAGATTCCGAATCCTTCCTGCCGTGACGGAAGGACGAATATCTCCGCTCCGTTGAGTAGGTCCACTTTCCGGCGTTCAGAGACGAATCCCAGAAAGTCGATCTGGTCGTGCAACCCTCGCTCTTCGACCATCCGCTCTAGCCGTTCCCGTTCGGTTCCGGTTCCCGCAATTGCGAGCCGTATATCTGGTTTCTCCCGTGCCAATATGGACATCGCTTCGACGAGTAAATCGATGCCTTTGCGTTGTTCCAACCGAGAGACAACGACCAGCTCGTAGGGTGATTCGTCAACGGCATCGATCCGCTTAAACGGCTTCAAATCGATGCCGTTTGGGACGACGTATATCGGAGCGTCGACACCATATTGCTGTAACTGTTCTTTGGTGAGTTCCCGTGGTACCACGACAGCGTCATACAATCCCATACGAAGGAGGTTTTGAACGACGAGTTGAATGAGTCCGATAAACAAGGGATACTTCTTCAATGCCGTTCGGTCGTGATACTCGTGGACGACGGCAACTGACGAGAGCGAAAAAATCTGTGCAATGGGTGCCGCTAAACTCGGATGGGGTGTGAAGTTGTCGACCAGCACGTCGAAATCGTCGCGATAAACCAACGAGAGAATCGGGACGATGGAGAAGAACGGGAAGAGCATTCGAGAAAGATAGAAGTAGACCGTGGGAATTCTGGCCATCGTATCCGGGAGACACTTCACGGTCTGTATCGTTACACCGTCTATTTGCCGTTGCGATGGGCACTCGGGATCGGTTCGGCTAACGAGCATATGCGCCCTGTGACCCCGCTTTGCCAGCTCCTTTGCCTCTTCAAGAATTCGAAGGTCACCACCGCCCCCCGATTCTGGATCCGTATTATTGAGATACAGGAACGATATGGGTTGCTCCGAGGAGCGTGGTTGAGTTTCTAATTTATCTGACATAAATATCGTTACCGAGGGAGTTCAAGACGTGCGATGATGGACCGATTCGATCTCTGCTGACCCTGGAAGGAATTGAGACATTGCATCAACACCTATTATTGTGCGAAATCTCCTTTAATGTAGTTACCATCCGCTATATTATAATGTTATATCTGTTGGAGAGGAAAGTTATGAACGATATCCCTTGCTATTGATGTGTCTTTAGGATCCTTGTTTTACCGTTAGCCTCATTAACTATCGTCTATTATTTATCTAACTGTAATAGATGAAGAAAAATATTGTCCTTCTCAGCGTCGACGCTCTCCGGGCAGACCACCTCACTTGTTACGGATATGGCGAGAGGACGACTCCGAACATCGATACTCTCGCTTCGAATTCTCTTCACTTCGAAAACGCATATTCGACGAGTTCGCACACGCGCGAAGCGGTTCCGTCTATCCTCACTGGTCGTCACCCGACAAACGCCATTGTGGAAGATTTTTCACTTGACTCTGAGACCATCGCTACTTCGGTGGCCGACACGCACATCTCCGGAGCGTTTCACTCGAATCCGTACGTCTCTCGGGCGTACGGTTTTGATACAGATTTTGATAAGTTCTACGACGATATGTATCTCGGTCGAAGTCGGCTGTTTGCGCTCGCTCAACGCGCACTCGACAGGTTCGTCTTCAACCGAGGGGAGTATCATGCGCGCGCTGAGGAAATCAACCGACGGTCACTCGACTGGATCGATTCGCTTGACGACGAAAATCCGTTCTTCCTTTGGAATCACTACATGGACGTTCACGGACCGTACAATCCACCGTTTGAATCCTCACGGATCTCGAAAGTGGATGCACAGCGTCTCTACGATCGGTTGGCAAAGGGAGCGCCGTCTAAGGAGGACGTTCGGTTGGCGAAAAATCTCTACGATGGTGAGATTCGGTATGTCGATGCGTGGATCGGTCAGTTCCTTGATCAGCTTCGGAAACGCGACCTCTTCGAACAATCCTTGATCGTACTAACCGCAGACCACGGCGACCTCTTCGGGGAACATGGTCGATACGCACATCCACGGTTCGTGTATCCAGAACTGACTCGCGTACCGATGATCGTTTCGACACCGAATGTCGCTCCGAATGTCATCAATAATGTGGTGAGTACGCTCGACATCTTTCCGACGATGCTCGATTTCCTCGATAAGTCGAGCGAAACACTGCCCGGTGAATCGTTGTTGTCTTTCGATGACTCCCGACGAAACGAGTTCGCCTTCAGTAGCGCGACTGGGGAAAACGAGCGGGAGGGGTTACGACAGTTCGCTATTTACAACATCACGCGAGGATACCGAATGACGCGCGAGTTGGGCTCTGGGGATATCGTCTCCGAAACTGCGATTCGCCTTCCGGACGGAGATGTGGTCGATGCCGAATCGCTTTCGGAACCAGACCGGGAGGCGTATGAATCCCTCAGACGCATACTTTTGAAGCACAGCGACGAACAGTTGGGGACTCGATTCCAGAAGAAAGACGGAGCATCGACGGGCGATACGATCGAAAAACGACTCGAAGCACTCGGGTACAAGTAAAAAGATGCACATTGTAGTACTTGCCGAGGAGTTCTATCCGAAGATAAGCGGCGGAGCGCTAGTCAGATGGCATTTTTGCCGATGCGCCGCAGAGCAGGGACACGAGGTCACGGTGTTTACTCCAAAACGTGAGGGGACGCTGCCCAAAGAAGTCGTTGACGGAGTAACGATACGGCGACCGATACCGTCCAAGCCGTCGAATTATCCGAACTACTCTCCGGTTTCAATGCTCACTCGTGCCCTGTATTCGATTCTCATGCTTCCCCTCGTGGCTCGATATCTGTCTGCGAACGAAGTCAAGACAATACACACCACTTCACACGCGTTGTACTGGTCGGGTACGGTGCTCTCGAAACTATTCAGCATCACTCACGTTACATTCGTCGGGTATACTCCGTCGATGGACGCTTCGTTTCAGATTTCGCCACGATTCATATTAGAACGAGTCAATTTTCGATTCTGGATGGGTGACGTCACATTCTGTCGTTCACCGAGAATCAAAGGGATTCTTGAAGCGAAGTCGTCCGCGTTCGCACAGGTCCTTCATGGAAATCTACAGACTGAGCAGATAGAGCAGGTCGCGGACGGACTCGACGTAAAGCGAACCAGAAAACGCCACGGTGTTACACCGGATTCGAACTTTCTCGTTTTTGTTGGACGGCTGGTTCCGATAAAGAACCCGACTGCAGTCGTCAAAATCGCCAAAAAGTTACCGTCGGAGTACGAGTTCATCGTCGTTGGCGATGGTCCAGAACGGAAGGCGTTAGTCGAAAGGATACAGAGAGAGCGGTTGGAGGACCGTGTGGCACTCATTGGGAAACTTTCTCACGATGAAACACTCCGGACGATAGCAGCGGCGGATGCGCTCTTGCTCACATCAACCGCGGAAGCGTACCCGACCGTCGTTTTCGAAGCGCTCGCGCTGAGCTCCGATGTGTTCGCGACTCCGGTCGGTATACTTCCCCATCTGTCTCACGACCGACTTCACGTTGGCCCGTTAGACGAACTGCCTCACAAAATCGAGACGGACGAAATAGCGATGAAGACGGGGGTTGACGAACAGACGCTTGAGAAGTATTCGATACGAGCGTATATGGAGCGACTAATTACTGCAGCTTCTAAGGCTATGGATTAGGCGTTCTATCTCTAGAACGTCAGTGTGAAAGCGGATAATAACATCGGGCTGGATCACATTGGGCTTCACAGAATCAAATGATCTTGCAAAGTCGGTCTCGTGCGCAACCGTCTTCGTCTAATGTCATTACACACGTACTGTTGTATTGTGTCATTACACACGTACTGTTGTAAACACAGGTGTGCAAGCCCTCTGTCCTGAGCGCTCAACAGTCCCAATCACAACAGCAACGAGCTAATGTACCAGATTGAGGGCGTGTTCCTCACGTGCGAAGTCAGGGAGATGAGCATCCTCCCGACAGACCTACGGTTGTCAACCTAGTTCAGTTGACCGAAGATATATTGCAGATGCAGAGAGGAGACCGTTGTCACCGTACGCCTGCCGATCGGCCGCGGACGGTCATCGAATCCAGGTGATGAAAATCGTGCGCGTGAGTCCGAGTGCATCCCCAAGCGTAGGCTTCTTGGTATTACCAGCTTCCCGTTGGGTGACAGTGATAGGAATTTCGAGGATTCTAAGCCCGTTTTTACGAGCCTCGATGAGGAGTTCGGGTGCACTGAATCGCTCTTCAGTGAGCGTAAACTCGCTGAGTGTCGAGGTCCGAATTGCACGAAAGCCGTTGGTGCAGTCAGTGATTCCTGCCTTCGTCATCGCGTTGATGAGGGTAGTCAAGGCCCGAATACCGAACCGTCGGTGAACGGTGTTGCCCGAGCTGTCCGCCCCAATATACCGGGAGCCAACGACGTAATCCGCTTTGCCTGTTACGATAGGTTCGATGAGAGCATCAAGTTGTTCAACCGGATGTTGGCCGTTGGCGTCCATCGTCACGACGATATCTGCTCCATTCTGCCCGGCGATCTCGAAGCCCGTTCTGAGCGCACTGCCCTGTCCTTGATTGATTGGATGGATAACGACCATCGCGTCGGTCGATTCAAGCCGCGCCGCCGTCCCGTCGGTCGAACCATCGGAGACGACGAGCGACGTGAGCGTATGGTCATGGACCACGTCGGGAAGCGACTCAACGACACCCCGGATGCTCTCAGCCTCATTGTATGCCGGGATGACGACACACACTGTCGGCTCGTTGGGAGCGTCATCGTTGTCCGCCTGCTCGATGGCCAACGTCCGGGTGAGGTCGGCTACCGACTGCTGGTTCGCACGCATCTGTGCGAGCAAATACAGGATGATAAAGACCACCGCGGTGTTGACAACCAACGAGATCGCAAACGAGCGCTGATCGATCTTCAATGCCTCACCGAGCCGATCGAATACGTCCGGGAAGACACCAATAACAAGAGTCCCGACCGATAGTAATAGTGCAACGAGAAACTCTGTTTTCGAGAATGTCGTACGGTAGCGCTCGAATCCCCACAAAAAGATCACGACCGCAAGGACTAGCAGCACCCCTGTGAGTTCCCGGCTGTCGAGACCGGAAGCGCCCAGCACGACCGGATCAGCAGCTGATAGGTAAGCACTGTATAGGGAGAATGGTATCATATACATGTTGCTACATGAATCTGATGGAAAATGTATCTCTGCTGTGCTACAGAATTTATTAAGTAATAACTTGGACATTAGCATTACGTAGGAGTTAGCTGGATAAATTTCTAATGCACAAGCAATGCTGAACATATCGACAGTCTACATTTCCCCATTAATCTGAGGTCGGCTAGGTACGATTTGTCATCGATATCTATTGGAGAAATTTAGATAGACAGTCCAAATTTCGTAGTCAACTCTGCAATAGGAACCTTATCTATCCATTATCAACTACTAGTGGTACTGCTAGATTGGATCACGTTGTTTGAAGGCATTGATTGGCGACTGATTCTCCATGGTTTGGTGACTCCAGTACTGGTTGGGGTAGTCAGCAATGGTCGGCGTTGGCTTAACTGCCATTCCGTGCTCCGTGAAATCGCTCAATCCGCATAGAATATGTCTGAAACAACTGCTCAACGATGTTGTGCTCGGAGTCGTTCAGGTCAAAGCCAAACTGTTCGGTGAGCCCGACCAGTGAGACGATACATTATTTCAGTAATTGTTATCGATAGGGTTATTTGCTTGTAATACGAAAGTATCTGGACGACAACGATGCCCACAAACGATGCAGATAACGACGATAGTTCCGATGAGGACCCTCGCGAGGTCAGGCGAAACGACACTGAACGAGCAAAGCAGGACGTTACACTGGGCCGTCGAGATCTGATGAAGGCTGGTAGTGTCGCCGGACTGGCCGCACTTGTCAGCGGTGGGTTGGCAGCTTCGACTGGTTCCGTGAGAGCAGTCGCCCCCATATCGGCCGAAAGCGTCGACACCGGCAACTATCCTGGGCTCATCAGCCCGAACGGCGACCGATCGGTGACCGTGGACAAGACCGGTGGTGGCGACTACACCTCGATTCAGGCCGCCGTTGACAACGAGGTCTACATGTTCATGCGCGACGCGCTGAACATCAACCTCCAGAGCAGTCAGACCTACAACGAGGACGTGACGATCCCGGCCTACCTACCGGCCGAAATCGGAGAGATCGAGACGGGCGGCCAGATCGACATCAACGGCGGCGGTGCTGAAGTCAAGTCGCTCACGTGTTTTGGGGCAACCGGCATCGCGAACCCCCACGTCGGGGGCATCAACTTCGTCGGTACGTCGCCGTACACCGACGACCAAGCTTCAGTCGTCGCTCAGGGCGCGAGCAGCATCACCGTCAAGGACTGTGACTTTCTGCCCACGACCGATAGGACTGACCGTAACTACTGCATTGTCTACTACACCATCACCGGCGGCAAGATCGGCCAGTGTACCCTCCGGAACTACCTGTATCAGGGCATCCGACTCAAGCGGTGGGGCAACGCCGAGATCCAGTACCCGACCGGCAATGCCGACGCCGCCCGCGAGGGCGAAGGAGAACTTGTGCGGTGCAGTCATGGCATGGGCTGGGTCCGGCACAATCAGGGTCCGTGGGAAGGCGAGGATATCTTCTACGTGCGTGGTGGCCAGGGCGTAGACGCCGACAACGGAATTACCTACTTTAATGGCGGCTCTGTTGGCCCGTAGATGGTGGGATTGATCCACACGGTTCACGACAACTCGACCGGAGAACCATTTCAGTGAGGAATCATCTGAGGTAATCTCGAACAGTGCTTCCTCAAACTTGTGATCCGTTCCTTGATCCATCGATAGGTTTGCGCCCACCTGCGACAAAGGCAACATGCTCAGGTGCACTGTAACAGTGCCGTAGATTGGAACGAGAGAGAGGCGCCCCTATCGATTTGTTCCGGGAGGGAGCTACTGATTGATCTGAGCTTTCACGACTGTCCGTAATTCGTCCGCGTGGATGTTCTTCAGTCGCGAATCTTCTCGAAGTGTCTCAACGATGGTGTTTGGGTCCTCTCCGAACGTAAACTCGAGGTAGCTCCCCGAATGCGGCCCCTGACTTTTCCGCTCTGTCTCGACCAAAGAATACGTCGTGAGTTCTTTCATCTTATTCACGTATGTTTCTTGATAATACTGGTCTGCATCAAGCGTCCTTGTCAGATATTGATACACTCGGTAGCTAAGCGGACTCTTTACTGCTCCAGTCCCAGTTTCCCGAGCAGCAGCAGCGGTCGCAAGGAGACAGAACTTCTTCTGAGTACTAATTCCACGAGTCACTTCTAGAACGCGGTTCTTCTCAACCTTGTCTTGGGCTTCTCGAACGTGTTCTTCGCGGACTTTGTCCTCACCGGTTTTTTCTGCGATCGATCCTGCTGTTCGCATCAGGTCGATCGCTTTCCGTGCGTCCCCATTGGTTTGCGCGGCGAATGCTGCTGCGAGTGGGATGACATCGTCACTGAGTGCATCCTCGTGGAAAGCATCTTCCCGAGCTCGAAGAATCTCTCGGAGTTGGTTAGCGTCGTAGTCGCTAAAATGAACGTCCTCAGGCGTAAATGAGCTGAGAGCACGACTCCCCACGCTCTCCATCATCTTTGTATCGTTAGTAATGGCGGTTACGGAGATTTGGGCGGTAATCTCGTCAGTGCTTCCAGCACGAGAGAGCTGATAGAGAAGACGAGAGAAGGCTGGTTCATCCTTATCTCGACGCCCGACAAGCATATCGAGCTCATCGAGAATGAACACAACGGTGTCGTAGTGCTCGTTGATTAGCCGATAGAGTTCTCGCCATTTCTTCTTGTTTGAGACGCCGTGTTCTGGTACTTCAGCAGTTGTTCCGATGTCTTTGGCGACTTTTCGGGCCAACTCGTAGACTGCTGAGCCGAGAGTCCCGACGTTCTGGCAGTTCATCTGGATCACCCCAAACCTGATATCACGGCTCTCACAAAGCTCAACGATGTTCCCACAGACAGCGTTGATGATGAGTGACTTTCCAGTCCCTGATGGCCCGTAGAGAAGGAGATTTGGAGGACGTTCATTGCTGATAGCAACACGAAGATGCTGAGTGATGTTGGTGAGCTGAGAGTCACGACCGACAATGCGCTCCTCGTCAACGATCTCGTTCGGCTCAAGAAGAGACCGATTTTTGATGAGACTTGCGGCCTCTTCCTGCTCAAGGATAAGATCTTTGATAGAACCCGTGGACTTGGAGGAGTTCTTAGGGCTAGGATCCGTGGGCATACCGCACCCCACTCCAGCAGGATACTAAAAGATTCCTCCGTCGATTTCTTTTTGACCGCTATGAGACTCAGGGGCAGAGAATCAAAGAGCTACTGCGTTTCACCTGCAGCCCTCCGACGATTTGTTAGGGAGGCTTTCTTTGGATAGTATCACGGAGCATAAACACACCCTCTCACCCCTATCGATTTGTTCGAACTATAAAGGAGGGATGAGAGTAACTTGACCTTGATTACGCTGCTACTTCCTGACCGAATATTTCCTTGAACGGGCTATTCCTCTTTTTATCCATTCGTATTTCTTCTAGTTTCAACACTAACCCAGCTAGTGGAGACACACCTCTATCGATTTGTTCGATATCGTCTCGGTCTCGAAAAAATGGAAAATAAGCTACAGAAGAAAAGGAAGGGAGTTTCTGGTTATGGAATATCTTACAACTTCATCAGTGCTAAGCTGTCTTCGTGGTGCTCTTTTTTGTGAGAACAAATCGATAGAGGTGTGAGGGTGGTTCCAGAGCCAGAACCTTGAAAAACATAATCTATCTTCTATTTAGAACTTCCCCATCCGTAGTTTCCCTCCACGGTTCGGGAACCATCTCCGTTTGGATCAGATTATCTTTGGATGTGTCCCAAACAAATCGATAGAGGTGACTCTGTGTGCGTGTGTGGTCCCAGCGAACAATCGATAAAGATGATTCTGGATTCCAACAACCTGAATATAATTTCCCATTTAGTGACAATATATGACTGCCCAACTCAAACCGATCAGCTCTGTACCGAGTCGAATTAGATTCGGTAACTACTGTAAACGACGGGGCTTTCCCCCCCTGATTTTCCGTAATATCTCGGGCTTGAGCGCTTTTTTCTGTCTCACGCTGTTTCTGTACGAATCTTCCCGCCTTTCAGTTGAACCACGGTGTCAAATCGTGGTTCGAGTTGCATATCGTGGCTAATGACGACGAGTGCGGTGTTGGCGGTCTCCTGCAGCCGAAACAGCAGATCCAGCACTTGTTCGGTCGTCTCGGGGTCAAGCTGGCCAGTCGGTTCATCAGCGAGCACGATGGCAGGACGATTCGCCAGCGCTCGGGCGATGGCGACCCGTTGTTTCTCCCCACCCGACAGTGTTGCGGGATAGTGTTCGGCGCGGTCCTCGATCTCCAACTGCGAAAGGAGCGTTCCGAGCCACTCTTCGTCTCGCGTGCCGGTGTGTTCCTGCGGGAGAGCAGCGTTCTCCCACGCAGTGAGATCCTCGATGAGTTGGAAGTCTTGGAAGATGAAGCCGAGTGTCTCCCGTCGAAGTTCGGCGCGCTTTCGCTCGGTGAGCGAAGCGGTGTCCTCACCCCGAATTCTGACCGTTCCGTCCGTCGGCGTATCGAGCAAGCCAAGAACGTTGAACAACGTCGTCTTTCCTGCGCCGCTCGGACCCTGAACGAGGAGTTGGTCGTCTGTCGGGATTGAGAGAGAAACGTCCTCGATAACGTCCCGTCCGTCCCGAACGACACGAATGTTGTTGGCGTCCAACACGGTCTCAGTCATGGTTTCACCGGATTATTTTTGCTCGGTCGTATTTTGATTCTAATGAGTTTATTTTCTTGAAATATCATAAGAAATAAATCTGGTTATTTCGACCGGTCTTTAGAGGTAAGCTCTCTACGGCTGATATTGATTGCAGACGTGAGGAGTTCCTTCACACCTATCTCTGTCGTTTCTTTGCAGAAATATTTTTCTATTGTTTATCTAATGTAATATATGGGGCGGTATGTAGCACCACGCCAGTTGATACTCACACAATCGATGCCGAAGATGATGACCCAGATTGGTGGTAGTGTGGCGGCCGTCAGAGAAAACGATTGCCGACTAAGAGTTCGAGACCGACGAGGAATGACGACAATTACGACTCTAAGAGCCTCATGAATTAGTTCATAAAGTGATAGAAGGAGCTTATGTACATAAGTTATCTAACAAAAATATCTCCGAGGTGAGTTAGACGTCCCGGAGTTAAAATCGAGCAAGAAATGATCTTCTTTTTGAACTATTATTCATTAGTCGAAACAAAACGTAGGAATTGGCCGTTACCAAGTCAATCCGTTACAGGTGATTCCATCACGAGATTGGATGATTCTCTGTCCATCGACGACGATAAGATTAGCCATCAAATACTTCTATCCAATCGTGATGGCGTCGGTAGCGCGACGAAGATAATGTCGATTTATCGACATTTATATTCGTTACGTCACGTCACTCTCGATGAGGCACGCGGCCATCGTCGTATCGACATCCCACGTCTAATGACACTATCTTCATAAATTTTAATATTTTATATTTAGTTAGTATTAATAGAAAGATTATTGTGCACCCCATAACAGATGGTTTGTATCATGAAAGCAGTTGTACTTGCTGCGGGGAAGGGAACGAGGTTGCGTCCCTTGACCGAAGAGAAACCAAAGGGAATGGTCGAGGTTGCGGAAAAGACGATTCTCACGCGTTGTTTCGAACAGTTACGAGAGTTGGGAGCAGAAGAACTTGTCGTCGTTGTCGGATATATGAAAGAAGAGATCATTAGCCACTACGGCGATTCGTTCGAGGAGATCCCCATCACTTACGCGCATCAGCGCGAGCAAAACGGACTCGCTCATGCACTGTTGACGGTCGAAGAACACATTGATAGCGACTTCATGCTCATGCTCGGCGACAACGTCTTCGACGCAAACCTCGGCGATGTAATCAATCGGCAACAGGAAGACCGAGCCGATGCCGCGTTTCTCGTGGAGGAAGTTCCCTACGAGGAAGCAAGCCGGTACGGTGTCTGTGACACTAACAACTACGGTGAGATAACCGAAGTCATCGAAAAACCCGAAAAACCACCGACAAATCTCGTCATGACTGGTTTCTATACGTTCTCACCGGCAATCTTCCACGCGTGCCAGCTCGTACAACCTTCGAACCGTGGCGAGTATGAGATTAGCGAAGCGATCGATCTACTGGTTCGTAGTGGCCGTACAATTGATGCCATTCGACTTGAAGGATGGCGGATGGACATCGGATATCCGGAAGACCAGGAGGAAGCGGAAGTGCGGTTGGAGGATATGGAAATGAAGACGCCGTCTACGTGAAGAAACCAAAACGGCGAACAGAATCTCAGGTGTGGGTTTTACGTCTTTCAGACCTACATTGCTAAGAAGAAATATTTGATTTTTAATGTTTTTATTAATATTATATTGAATTCCATGGTATTCGACTTGAGCGATCCAATGCTGAGGACATCGTTGGACAGATCTCTGGAATCGGTCGCTTCTGAGACATTCGGCGCACCGTATCCTCGATCAAAAAAGAGGTGTTGAGTGCCATCAGTTCGTCCTGCTTATACCTAAGACACTCTGAGATGGATAAAATTAGCTAATATTTTTATTTAATTTATACTGGCTCAGAAAAAATTTTATTATATATCCTATCAATAGTTGTGTGGGACATGACCGATAAAGAAGAGGAGAAAGCAGACGACGATAAAGAACATCTCGAAGATATTGAGGACGGTGCCGGATGCGTAGAGATTTGGGAGCGATTGAGTGAGCAACGAAAAGAATAGTAATCAAAAAATGGAATCAAAAAATTACTATTAATATGTTAATTTATTACTAAATATATTAAATAGACTATATAAGTAATTTTAAAATTACCGAGAGGATGGATGGAGTGGGATGCAAACATGAATTAGTGCTTAATTGATAGTGTTAAGTGTTGATGGCAACAATAACGATACTATCTATATATTTCACTTAAATCTTGTTAATTTTAAAATCCAATATAAATACTTTTTATGTCCTATGTCCTTATTTCAAATAAGCCATGACGGTATTACTAACTGGCGCTGATGGATACATCGGTTGGCCGACTGCGTTGCGAATTGCCGACCGGTCAGATGATCGCATCATTCTCGTCGATAACTTTGGTCGACGCGGGTGGGTTGACGAAATCGGAAGCACCAGTGCTGTTCCTGTGTGCTCGATGGATGAACGTCTAGGGGCTGCAAAATCCGCTCTCGGTCTGCACAACCTTTCGTTCGTAGAGGGCGATTTAACCGAGAAAGCATTCGTCGATAACCTCTTAGCTGTCCACCAACCCGATACCGTCGTTCACGCGGCTGCTCAACCCTCTGCACCGTATTCACAGATCAATGGTGAGTGCGCAAACTACACGCAGCACAACAATCTACAGGCGACACGCAACCTTCTCTGGGGACTTGAAGAGAACGATCTTACAGATGCTCATTTTATAGAGACGACAACCACTGGCGTGTACGGTGCCCCGGAATTCCCTATTCCAGAGGGCGGTGCCGTGATGGAGAACGGCAAAGAGCGCGATGAGGTGCCGTTCCCGGCAATGGCTGGTAGCTGGTATCACCTAACTAAATCCCACGACGCGGCGAACATGCGGTTGGCGCATAAGCAGTTCGACATTCCGATCAGTGATGTTCGTACGTCTATCGTTTACGGCACCGAAACTGAGGAAACACGTGGCGAAAATTATCGACTCAAGACCCGATTCGACTTTGATTATTACTTCGGGACGGTATCTCATCGCTTTGCAGCACAAGCAGTTGCTGGCTATCCTGTGACGGTGTACGGGAAAGGGGAACAGCGGAAACCGTTTATTAGTCTCGAAGACGCGGTTGAAGGGTTGGCACGATTAGCACTATCTGATCACGCTGCCCCTCCCGACGACTACGTCGTCTACAATCAAGTGACACGGCCAATCAGCATTGTAGAAGCGGCAAACACTATCGTAGATGTCGCCGCGGAGTTCGATTACAACGTCGCCGTTGAACACTTTGAGAACCCACGTGACGAGGATGAAACCCACAAGATGGAGATGGAAAACAGCCGCTATATGGATCTTATCGGCAACCAGACACAATTCTTCGAAGGAGGTGTTCGGGACATCTTCGAGACCCTTAGTCAGTACAAAGAGACCATTTCGAGCCATGAGGATCGGTTCCTCCCTAGCGTCCTGGAAGAGCGTATAGAACCCGAATCAAAGGTAGCGGTCAACTAAATACAGGACTTCCAAAATTCATGGATATTCTCGTCACAGGTGAGTGTGGTTACACCGGTTGTGTACTGGTACCGTTGTTGCAAGCCAAAGAAACGGTCGATACCGCTACCGGCTTGGATACCTTTTCCACTGGATCACCGCGAAACCTTCTTGGAGCGTGTATCAGAAGCGACTCAAATGTAGAATTTCAACGAGACGACGTTCACGATTACAGCAATGTCGAACATGCAACGCAGGGAGTTGATACCATCACTCCTCTCGAAGAAGTCACAGGAGTGTCAAGTACCTACGACCGAAAAGACGAGCGGTTACTCGTCGACTCCGTTTCCGATGAACACCTCCGAGGAACCGCGCTCCGGATAAGCACTAATTATGGATATACGCCCGGAGTCGGATTTCATTTTCCCATCAGCCAACTCACCTACAGGACGGCAACAGATCAACCACTCACCGAACGCGGTGACGGTACAAACAGACGGCCATTTATTCACGTCGGTGATGCCGCCAGGGCACCAAAACAAACTGCTTGCAATCCGGATACTTGGTCCGATATAATGTACAATATTGGTTGGGATGAAGAGAAAACCCGAGTGTCCGATACTGCAGAAATTATATGTAAAACCACTAGTATAGATATTGATATTACATGTATCGAAAGAATGTACAATGAAAAAGTAAACTAAATTATGAAATTTGAAACAAACACAACTGGTTGTCCGACCATCGCCGTCACTGGGGCTGCCGGTTTCATCGGTAGCCGTGTCGTTGACCGAATACAAGCGGTCCACCCGGAGTGGAACCTAATTGCCTTAGATAACTTCTATCGGGGGTCAATCAGGAGGATCGGAGACGTAGACGTACAGCACGTGGATATTCGGAATCGTGACCGGTTGGAAGCGACACTCGACGGAGCAAATATCGTCATGCATCTGGCAGCCATCAGCGGTGTCGATGGTTGCGATACCAACCGAGATCTGGCGTACAACGTTAACGTTCAAGGAACAGCGAACGTAGTCTGGTATTGCCGGAAAGCAGGTGCTGGGCTCGTTTTCCCGTACAGCATGGCTGTGCTCGGTGATCCCACGACAACCCCGATCACGGTAAACCTACCACGGAATCCGTTGAACTGGTATGGCCGAACAAAACTCATCAGTGAGCATACTATCGAAGATATGGTGACTGATGCCTTCCCCGCGCATCTCTATCTCAAATCGAACATCTACGGTGAACATGAGATCAAGGGGAAGACGATTTCGAAAGAAACGGTCATCAACTTCTTCGTCAACCGAGTGTTCTCCGACCAACCATTGACCGTTTACGAACCAGGCACACAATCGCGTAATTATATCCACGTGAAAGATGTCGTACGCGCATACCTACGAAGCGGGGAAATACTGCTCGAACAGCTCTCGTCTGGTGAAACAGGTGTTCATCAGTACGAAATAGCGAGCAATGAAGACCCGAGTGTCATGGAAGTGGCCGAGCTCGTGGCAAAAATCGCTCTGGAGGAGGAAGGCATCGAGAAAGAGGTTGCTCTCGTCGAAAACCCTCGCTCCAGCGAGACGCTCGTCCCTGATTTTAAGGTCGATACGTCGAAGGCTCACGAAGAGCTCGGCTGGGAAATCAGACACACCGTTGAGGAGTCGGTTCGGGAACTTATTCGGAAGAAAGCGTAACCATCGAGATCGACTTTCGACTTCTATCTTCTCCCATGAATACAAATTTGGTACATTATTCCCAACTCGGAGATTCATGGCCAATCCGTCTCAGGTGTGGCTCGCTGTGAAAGTCCGCGAGCGCAATATCAATTATAGAATATAAATTTTATTTCATCAACAATATATACATATGAGATGCTGATTACTACACAATAGATACGTGCTTTCGTGGCTCAACATCCAATTTATTTCTCTGTTGATACCGATAGCTGATTCAAGAAAACACTAAATTTCATTTTTATGTATGTGAACTACCAACTATCATCGTAGTATACTACAGATAACACCTATTAAACGCACCATTACAATAGATACACCCGACAAACCAACAACCATGCCTCAAGGCAAACACGGAGGTAAGCGTGACGAGAGCAGTGAACACATCGAACAGTCTCCCGAGCAAACGAGTGGTGGGAGCAGCAGCCTCACAGGATTCCAACGAAGAAAATTCCTGAAAGGTATCGGGATCGCAGGTCTTGGTACTTTTTCTGTCACGGGGATCTCCTCGTCCACAAGCGCGGATAGTAACGATGGCATGGATGTAGAGGGGGACAACGTGTATCTCGTCTTCGGTGCCGATACCTCGTCGGATAACCTTGATTCGTGGCTAAACAAACGAATGGATGATGTATCAAGTAATTCATCAACCCCTTATCTCCGGTATCAGGACGTCTCGCAGTTGAATGTCGCTGTTCGGGGGCTAGCCGTATCCATCTCTATCGACGGCGGGGAGGCACAGGCACTCCAGCGCACAATCCAGAAGAATTCGAACTTTCAGGCTGGAGAGGATCCTCGATCGATGTCTGAAAGTAATGAGGAGAGGGAGGAGACGTTTACGAACATTGGAAACATCTACGTCATCTTAGCGGAGGAAACCGAACAGCACAAGTTCAACGGCTGGCATGTTAGCGGCGAAACATACCAACCCGACTATAACGAGAACACCGAGATTGATCAGGAACAAGACGTAGATCAGATCAACTTTAGCCTGCAGGCAGCAGCGATTTCGATCGCTGAGGGCGGAAGTCGCTCTAGGGCGCGTCAGCAGAATTTCCAGAAAAACAAGAACCTTCAGGCTGCGAGCGCGTTCTCTGAGAACAGCAAGAAAGATCACCGCTACCGCGGTGAATCCTTGAACAGTCAGTCTCAGGTTGTCAACCAGGCGAACATTTCCTTACAAGGTGTTGCAATCGCGATTGCCGTCGGAGAGGGAAGCGTTGCGAAGGCATTGCAGGTAAGCCGTCAGATCAATAAGAATGCCCAGATCAAAGACGGACCAGTAGCCTTCGAACCGATGTCAATCAAGGAGTTCGCAGCAAACGCCGAGATGGACGGCGATTACTCGGACTCGGACGTGAAGCGGGCAAAAGATGGTTCGTCCCAGCGGAATAACCGTGGTGACACCAACGGTATCGCGCAGTTCCAAGACAGTTTCCAGACGAACATCAACGCCCAACTCCTAGCTCTCGCTGTCGCGATTGACGAAAGCGAGGCCAACGCCACCCAGGCCAGCTACCAAGGTAACTTCAACGCGCAGATCCTGGAGTCAAACGGAAACAACGTCAGGCCAGAGAGCACCGAACTCGTTACTGCAATGAACGGAAAGAAGATGAAGGACGGCGCTTGGGGTGCTGACTACAAGAAGAAGGACAACCCCATTGAAAACAACTCCATCGAAAATTTCACGCAGGCTCAGGTTGTCAGGCAGTTGAATGTGAACGCGCAGTTCCTAGCGGTCGCCGTTGCCATCGGTCAAGGAGCCGCAACGGCGGAACAGCTCAACTTCCAGCGCAATAAGAACGTTCAGGTTTGCAAAACAGACGGTGACGTCAAGCGCGACAAAAAGAAGCGCAAGGTAGACTGTTAACGGACGAAAATAGTAGCAGTCATTTATATTATATTTTTTAAATATATTAAAACTATGGAATGTATGTACGCTTCGGAAATAGACTGTTAGGGAGCAAGCTGTCGAGATAACTTACATACTGCGGACTTCCACGTAGGAAGTCAGCTCAAAACGTGGCATCGACACGTAACCGAAACGATCGACACGCTCAATTCTGCTATCTATATTGCAGTCGAATGTCTCTTCGGCACGGCGGTTGAGGAAGATTCGACTTCGTGGTTATCGCAAGTGATCTATACGGCGAGGACTCACGGAGCGTCAAGGCGAACACGTTTTTGAACGAACAGTTCGACTGGCTTGTAGAACAGGAGATCCCGGCATACGCTTCCTCCGGCAACCACGATCCTGTTGGAAGTGCAACCGACTACGTCAGTCTACCGGACAACGTCCACGAATTCGACCACAAGGAGCCGGAAAAGCTCTACTATCCGACGAAGATTCACTGAAAGCCAGAATCTGGGGACAGTCCTATCGCAATCGCCCCGAAAGCCGCTCGATGTATCGTCGATTCACGTCAGCCGACGACCGCCTGAATGAGACCGATCGCACGATCATCGATGCACTGCAGGGCGGGCGCGAAACAACGGGCGCGCCGACACACCCGATAAACATCCCCAGACAATCCGTGACTGACTCCGATGGTTGCGTGTGTGGGACTACGCAAGTTACTATTACGGGCCGGCCGCGTTGCACGGACTCGTCGAGTGAGAGCGAGGGGCAGTGTTCGCGTGTCTTCTAAGGTGATCGTCTTCTGTGCAAGAACATCTATTGGTAAATCCGTCTCTCTAGAGCCTGCTTTCACCACCCACCACCCCACGGTCCGAGAGACGCCGCACGATTGATCTGATTTTCCCGCACCACATGGAGTACAGATAGAAATAAAATATATTTTATGGGACTAGTTTCTGGACAATTTCAGTGGTTGCAGTGATTTACCCGTCTTGATCGCAACTGTTCGTCGAGAATCGGCTTCGTCTCAAAATGTTGAAGGAAATGGTTGTTTAATGGTCAAAAACTGTCATCATCTCGGCTAATGAATGGTCCTTATGAGAAAGGCGCTGTCAACTAAGGTGTCTGGACCGTTACAGTATAATGTTGTCTATCAAACTGATATGTTTCTCCTTCCGGTCTTGGTAAATGAGTGGCTTTTGCAGCCTGAAGTCGTCTAAGTAGAATTTCTACTACATAATCCATCTCGATATTTATCTCGCCAAACTACGTTTCTCTACTTCATATAACCATTAGAGGGAATAGTATCTATCGAATACTATGAGGAAGATTGGTAAGTTTTACTATGTCTATTAACTCATATAGTCAGACAGTATTCAATCGGATTTAACTCGGATACGAACTCATTGCTACCAATGTCTGGACTTACGGCCGAGCTTCGACGTGAACTGGAATCACATCTCAGTGCGAGCGCGATTACTAGTCTCGAAGCGGGTGAACTTGCACTCTTTGTGATGGAACCAGAGTGTGCATTCTTTCGCTTCGACAGCGGGACGTACGAGCGGGCAGATGTGTATTTCAGTATGCCGATTGACAATTCTCCACACCCCCAGCATCTCAAGGACAAGGCGTTCGCCACACAAGTGGAATTAACGACAGCTGCCGACATCCACGCCCGTCTTCGCGAGCTAGACCAGATCTACGTTTGTGATGTAGCGGTGGGCTTCAACGACCCCTCAGCAGCGACCCAATCGGAGTGACGACCTACCCAGAGTATATTTGATCGTGATAATTGGTGTGCTGGTGAACACGGTGATACTGCGTCTGCAGGTTTCAGCTGCCGTTGTTCATGCGTATAGGGCTCACCTGCCAATTTCTCCAGTTGATCATCACTTGCGTCGCTCACGTGATCACCACTCGGTGGTTCATTGCCCTGTTGGAGACGATCACGATGGCGTTTCAATCACAAAATATGGTTGTTCTGGTGCGGTCGAACGGTCGTTTCTTCCCTTTATTGATTACTGGTCTCCTGAAGATGTGCGACAGTTTTGATCGAGTTATTCGTCGTGTTATTTAACAGCGTATCGAGGTTGGTCGATGTCGAGTTATGTAGTTGCTGCTGGAACGACTTGCCACCCGATATCCTGTGCGTTGTGTCTGTGTCTGTGTCGACGACGAGCGTGGGCGGTGCGGTGTTGGTTGCCGGCTTGACCGTTACATCGGTTCCGGCGTGTGCACCGACTGTCTCACCGTAGAGAGCAATATCTGCGGTCGAGAGGTCGGTGATAGTCTTCTGTTCGGGGGTATTCATGAAGATATAGACGGCACCAGCGTTCGGCCCGCCGATAGTGCTCTCGGGCACGCCGACCACGAGATCAGTGGTTCCCGTCTCGGTAAGATCACCGCTGGCAACGTTCCAGCCAAGTCTATCTGCCGGCCGAAGGTCGGCTTTCGGTGCGTTCTCGGGTAGCGGTTGTATGGGTGTGGCGAATTCGTCCGGATTCCTTCCGACGCGGAAGATGCCCCAGAATCCACCTTCAAGCCGCCGGCGTTCTTTGAGTTCGCCGTACAGGAAATCGCCGGGACACTCAGCGAGTCCACCAGCACCGCTGACCATGTCCAACTGATCGGCACTCCCAACCGTAAACCTATCATCAACACCGATGATTGGGGAGTCGGCTACTTGGGTGAAGCGTCGCCACTGGTGTTCCGACAGGTGGAATGAGAGGCCACGCGCTTTATCAGCCATCTTACCGACGAGGAACCTGACGTCGTCACCGACCAACGCCTTGGGGAGTGGCGTTGCGGGATCACCGTGTGATTCCGAGTCGAAGACGAGATGTTGATCGTCGGGCCCCGTCTGGAAGCGCCGGATAAATGGTTCTGAACGGTTGTTGATGGCTGGGTAGCCCTGATCCTCGCGATCACCGATCTGATTACAAGGGGCGTCGGCGTTCTCGGTGTCTGGGCCTGGTGGGACGACACAATTATCTGGATAATCACGATTGATGATGTATCTAGCGTCGCTCATCTGCAGCGTGAATTCCCGTCTATCTGCCCCATGCGGATTCTTGAGCATTGTACTGTCGCCTGCTGGGAGCGGCTCAGCCGTCACGGGATCAAGCCACGTCGTGTCTGGTGGTGTGACCACGAGTCCACCGAAGGCACCATGGTGGCGATGACTTCGTATGTCTGCGGTGTCCCAAAGTGCGACGAAGGGGTGATCTTGGTGCGGTGACCACCGATATGTAATCGTTTCGCCTGGCGCGATCGTCTGGTCGAAATTGAACCCGACGGTTGCCCCGTCCGACCCGTTCACGTCGTAATCAGTATGCAGAGCGTGCAGCGAAATCCGATTCGAGGGCTCCCATGGCCGTTCGATCCGCATTAACGGGTGTGCGTGGTCGGCGTCAAGTTCGCACGGTAGTTCGTTCGTGAGATTGATCTCGAGACAATCACCCTCGTTTGCCCGGATGATCAGCGGTTCGGCGGGCCGGTCGCCGCACTTGATATCCTCGACGTGTTCATCGAGTGCGAAGATGATGCCACAGGGATCGTGGTCGCCGTACCCGTTGAACTCGATTTCCGTTTGGAACGCCGTCACGTTAACCTGCCGCACCGGCGCATTATCCGAACAGGGGTCGCCTGGATCTGGGGCTTTCGGCGGCTTCGTGCCGACGTTCTTGTTCTGCCGGGCATTCTTATCCGGCGGGAACACCTGCTCGTCGTTCTCGTCGTACAGTAGCTTCGCCTCGTACCCAAGGCGTTTGAGCCGTTTGAAGCCAAGGAATGGTGCGAAGTGACCCATTCGCCGTAGATCGGTCTTGGTGATGGGGTCGCCTTTCGGCGGGCCACGATCGGGGAGGGGCTTGAGATGCGGTGTTTTGGCGTCGAACACGCGATGAATCCCCCACATACCGGTCCAAAGATCATCGACGACAGCCGAGCCGTAGAGATAGTCTTGCACCGGCAGTCCGAACGGGTTGTTCATTCGCTTGAAGTCAGTGTCATCGTCCATGTGGGGTGGGTCAATGAAGAACGTGAACTGTTCGGAGGTGCCGATGATGTTCGAGACGGTGTCCTCGACGGCCAATCCCTCCGTCTCGAAGAACCGACCGTGCAGTTGGAAATTGTGCTGTTCTTCCCAGACGCCCTGAATCAGCCGAATCCGGATCGGGTCGTTCGAATACGCTTCGAGGACTGGAGTCGCTGGATCACCATGGACGGCAGAACTGAACGAATACGCCGGATCGGGATCGCCGCGCTGGTAAACCGGTGTATTCCGGAGATTGATCGCCATCGTCCCACCGTTCTCGTTGTGTTCTTCCTCGTTGTTGATGAACTCTCCCTTGCGATTAACGAGTTGCGCGAAGTCCTGGTAGTGGAGACAGAATTCCCGAAAGTCGTTCTGGCCCTCCGGCCGTTTGATAATCGCCTGTGAACCACTCTTGATAGGGCTGCCCGAATATGGATCAAGGTACTCTGAACCCTCGGGTTCGACGATAAGAGCACAGAACTCTCCGTGCATGGCGTCGTCGATGCCGAAGATGTGATCGTGGAAGTAGATCGGGCCTTCCTCGTCGGCGTACCACCGGTAGGTCCGCTGTTGTCCGGGTTCAGTATCCTGATCGTAGTTGAAGCCCATTGCAAGCGAGTCCGAGCCCAGCAGATCGAAGCTCACAAAATGTGGGTGAATCGAGACCGGCCGTTCAGTCTCGTTTTTGACCGTTATCTCAACACAGTCTCCGACGTTCGCGCGAATGAACAACGGTTCGGGATTGAGCTCGCCGTTCCGAATCGCGTCGGCGTCTTCCTCAAGAACGTAGATGATTCCTTCGGGATCGTGATCGCCATTGTCGTTATAGACGATGTCAGCGGGAAGCACTACGATCGTGTATTCTTTCACCGGAGCGTCTTTGCCAGCGGGCGGACCGCCGAATGCGGTGTTATCGATAAAGGGATCACACGGGTCGGCGTAGGGTGCGCCTGGTTGAATGTCACCGAGTGCCTGTTTTTCTTCAGGAGTGGGCTGCCGGCCAGTTACCGGCGGATTTGGTCCTGTTGTCTGAGGTGAGTCTGGGGGCGGACTTCCAACTTCTGCAGGGACGAAGTCCGGAAAGCCAGGGATTGGCGAGTCGTCCGGCAAGATCCCTTCCCTGAACGGCACCTCATCAGGCACTGGTTTGTTGGCGATTGTGGTGTTCGGCAGTGGCTTGAGACCACACTGTTCCTTATCGAAGATACGGAAGCCGGCCCACATCCCCTCGCCATAGTGGGGGAACAAGTGACAGTGGAAGATATTATCCCCCGCCGTTCCGTGCGCTCCGCCGGCCCCGATTTCGAACGCCTCCTCGAAGGTCATATCCGGGCGAACTGTCTCGATAGGCCCAGACGCCTCTGATCCCTGCGCTTCGCCGTGTCCGGCGACGAAAAAGACGGGATAAGTTGCCCCAAGACCGAGTGTCTGGGAGTCGATCGTGTCCGAATCCGTTCGACCTGGGATTGTCTTCCACCGATGTGCGTGCAAGTGATGGACGTGGTTTTCCTCGGTTGAGGCACCGACCGCGACGAACTTCATCGGGTCGCCCTTGTAGACGGGATACATGTTGTCCCCGCCACCAGGATCGCCGTTCACCCACGAGTTGTAGAAAAATTCTTCCAAGAGAGCCGTGTCGAGGTCGGGTGTTTCCGGTAAGTCCGGATCGGCGCGCTGACCAGTCGAATCAGCGCGATAGTTGATCGCGTGCACGGTCTGCTCCGTATCCGACTCGGGAAACGTCAGATCCGGATCCATCCCTTCAGGCGTGTGGTAGTGCGCAACGATCTCCCGGTAGCTGGTGCCCATAAATTCGGGATCGTGGATGTCTGCCTGAATTCCACTCCGCAGCTCCTTCCCGGTAAATGGGTCTGTCCACGTCGCTCCTTCGGGTTCGACAACTAGTGTGCCGAACAGGCCTTTCGAGAGGAGGTTTGCCTTTTGTGGTGGCTCCGCAGCGCTGTCCATCGCAGGATTCGCCAAGTCATAGAAGAAGTGGCCACCCTGATGGCTCGCGAACCAACGATACGTAATGGAGTCACCGGGCGCAACGGTCGTATCCGGGTTAAAACCGACTTTCGCCCCGTCGGAGTCTTTGACGTTGTACGGAAGACTCGTCTGGTGGATCGACGCGTGACGATCCAGATGATTGATGAACTCGATTTCGACGAGATCACCCTCGTTCGCACGAATCACGAGCGGTCGGAGGACTGAAGTCGGAACGTCCTCGTGGTTATCGTCTTCACACCGATCCTCACCGTGCGTGATATCGAAGTCACACTCGACCTCATCGGTATCCGCACACCGGTCTTTCTTATTGTTGTGCGCTCCCTTTTTGTGTTTCTTTCCTTTCCTGTCCTTTTTCTCCCGTCTAACGCTTGAGTAGAAGTCGAATCGCTCGTCATCGTCGTCAGCCGCCTCGAACCCCTCATCGGGGAACGTGCCGGACGCCTCACGGGCGGCCTCCAAATCCTCATCGAGGACATACATCACCCCTTTGGGCTGATGGAGTCCAAATCGATTATAGGGGATATCCACAGAAATCGCGTGTACTGTGAATGTGCGCACTTTCCCATTCTTAGCAGGCTCATCCGGAACCCTAGCAAGGATGTCCTCCGGGAGCACGGAATTGGCTAGATTCAGATTACTGATTCCCGTCGCAAGCGCACTGCCCCCCGCGAGAAACGACCGCCGCGAGGTATGGACCTGATCGACGGCAGGTGAAGTATCCGTCGTGTTACTATCCAGTTCATCATTGGTTGATTCTTTTCTCATAGTTTTCTCACCTCTTCTAAAAGCGTTTAACCAATAGTTACATACAGTATACCCATAAGCTAACGTTATATATAATATATTTAACTACTATTATGGCCCGTCTATAGTTAGATATACACCAATACCAGTTGATTCCATTAGGATTCAAACTCAAACCATTCAAATTTATATTGCAATCGTTCAAGAATTCCTCCCGTTCGGTGATTGCCTTCCGGTAGACGGTATTGTCCGCTTCTATTGTCGGTTCTATTGACATTAGGGGCGTAGAATCCATCGTCACATCTGCGATCGACCATAGCCATTGCCATGCCCCAGTGGATGCAGTTCGTCGGAGACAGGACATGATAAGGATAGTCACTGGCTGTCAGGGACAGAGACGGTGCAGTTCGGGTACGAAGTTATCGTCCAAGACCAGAGGAAGAATATCAAACTCGACGAAATAAAGACATCGCGTTTACGATGAAAAGCCCAGAGTTGCCTAAAACATAGCAGTTAGCGGGTATTATCCACCAATTCATTACTATTTTTGCCTGTGTAGTACATATGTATGACAAATCTACCTAACCAGTATCAGATTGTATTGTGGGACTAGTTATAGATAGGCCAATGAGTGACGACAGCAGTACGAACGAGACCAGGATTGATCGGAATTACCCTGCTACGGACAACTGACACCGGGGGCAGTTTGTGTACCAACGGCATTCCTGGAGCGTACATCCCACTTATTTACGATAGAATTAGGAACAAAATTTTCTGAGGCCCTGTTCCCGTTTACACGCCGAAGTAGGGGATCGACGCTAACTTCGGCGGACAGATTCTTGCAAACGGCCATTCTCTCCGGGACTGTACCTGCTGAGCAGTAGCTCTCTTACCCTAATTGTTATAGATGGCTACAGTTTAGAATTATTTACAGAGTCGGTGATATTGTATCTCCTTCTTACTGTACTCAACACCGGTTGGAAACAGCTGAGTTCAAGCGATTGCCTGGTTACCTGATTGCTATCAGCTGAACGCAGCCGATGAGACGAGTCTCGTTACACTCTTACATTCGTAATGAATAGCAGCCCATGACACACACCCGTGAGACCGATCTAACGAACCTGACACCACTTCAATTACCAGATTGCCGTCTAAAGCACGACACTCGTCGATCCGATCCTTTCGCTATACGATCACTTCGTGTCGGATCACTGTTGTTCGCTTCTGCTATCGTGGCGCTTCAGCGCACCGTGTGACGAGGGTCGGTGTTCCACTTCATCGTATTCACGTAGACCAACTCTGTAATGCAACCATCACTCAGGCTAGATACTGGACTGTAAACGATACATGATGAAATTTGTCTATTTGCTGGAGACTAAATAGAATATTGACATATCTATCCGCTCCGAGTACGTTGATTCTAAGTATAAACCGTGGAACGAATAAATGACGTGTTTCATATAATATTCAATAATGGTAAGTTGAGTATCAATTTAGACTGTCAGGTCTATCAGTGAATCTCCTCTAAACCAAAGGCCTGACCAGCGCAGTAGTCGACAAGAGGTTGGATCCTATCGCTGACGCTCTGCACCACTCAGAGATATATAGCGAGCTCACCTCCGAAATCTACTGGACGGAGGACGGCGCCCGCGAGTTCGACGTGTCGATCGAAGGGAAAGAGGTCGTTTCAAACCTTGACATCCACGGCTGGATCAGCCATGACGCCGTGTGCGTCGAGGCTATCTTTGGGATCGCGGACAACACAACTGTGAGCGCTATCGGGATCGCTGGTACAAACGGGCCACGACCGTGCCGTCTAACCCGATCCGCGGATCTATGAGGGACGCGCTTGATATTGCTGAGACAGAATCACCACGTCATCAAGGTGATGTCCTGCGTACCGTCGGCGTCTGCACTCGTCGGTTCGTCGAATTCGATCGCGTTGAAGGAGATCCGGACTGCCTCAATATCCTCATAGACGGTGCCCCACCCGCCGACGCTGTACAGGCCGTTGTCAGCGGCGACCTCCAGCCGTAGGAATCCGGCCAACTCCTCGAACGACGGGCATCTCTCAGGGCGGTAGACATCCGAGTACGCGATATCGGTGACACGCCCGGTGATCTCACAGGGTTCGTTCGTGTCGACCCATGTTCCCTCGACCGTCACGGCGACACTCGCTCCGTCCTCCCACAGCGGCGCCACGTCCCGGACGAACTCTTCGAGGGTCACGTAGACGTACGGCGGGCCGGTGTCTTCATAGACCGTCTCCCAGAGGGCCCAGACGCCCGTCTGGAAGTACCAGTGGAAGATAAACGAGAGGATGTAGTCATCGATCAGGACGCCGAACGGCCTGTTGGCCCAGTCGTTTGGCGTGAAGCACGTCCACGTGCGGTCCGCTACGAGTAGAAACGGTCCTGGGATCCGGCACGCGCGGAGTTCCGTTACTGTCCCCTCAAGGGACTCCGCGAGTCTCTCCTCCAGATCGATTCCGTATACGGCCACCTTCGTGACGACACCACGGTCATGTGCGTCCGCAAGGGCGTTCGTCAACGCCCGGAACTGATCGACGGTTGCTGACAGTTCAATAAAGCTCTCCGTGTCTCGGATCAAGTCACGGGCCCGGTCAACGACCGTCTCCTCGTGCTTGACGACGCTGACCATGTGGTCGCTGATCGCTGGCCGCTCCCACCGGTCCTCAATCGCGTCTGCCGCCTTGTTCATCAGCTGCCCCCGAGACCGAAGTTCACGGAGGACATCGATCGGCTCTCGTGGACGGGCGTGGAGTTTGTCCTGATCGAACGTCTCGATGTAGTCCATCCGTTCGAGATCGCGGAGGACATCGTAGATCTGGGACATCGGTACGGAACATCGCTTGGCGACCTTCACGGCTGGCATCATTCCTTGCTCGAGCAACGTGACGTAGGCGTCAGCCTGGTATGAGGTCAACCCTGCGCCCTGTAGCGCGTCTTGGAGCGGGTCTCTATCCATAGCTTCATAAGAACAACAATTGCTAATCAGTCTTTTGCAAAGTCAGGGCGCAGAGTGACGCCGTTCACCAGTACCAGTATCTTCGCTCACCCTGCCAGACAGTCGGGCCGAATCGTTTGTATCATTCAGTAGTAGATCGGCCAGAGAGACACCGACCGCGTCTGACTTACTGACCGGAGAGCGGTTGGGCAGGCAGTCAGTACTCGTGAGTAATCGCGTCGGAGACGTACTGCCCACCAGCACCGTCGTCCCAGACGAATCGGACGTTGATAGAGTCGCCGTCGTCAGCGGTGTCGCGTGCGTGGCGGTGGGTCCCCCCATCGGACTCCATGCGGTAGCCGATCCAGCCGCCGTCATCGAACTGGATGTCCGCCCAAGCGGCGTCGTTGTTCGGATCGAACGTCCAATAGCTGGTGTCGCCGTCGTCGGTGACAATGGCGGTCCAGTTGTCGCCGGAGTAGGTGGTTGTACTGTCACCGCCGCCGCCATTACCGCCGTCACCGGTGTCGTCGCCTGCAGACGTGGCCATCGAATTCGGAGGGATGTCCAGTTGCGCGCCGTCGGAGAAGGTCACGGTTGTAGTGGAGTCACCAGCGTTGTAGGCCACGTAGGTCCGCTGACTGCCGTCGCTGAACACCTGGTAGAACGGTGTATCTGCGGTGACGGTGCCGTCCGGTGAGCCCATCTCGCGGAGGTTATAGATCCAGTGATACGTCTGAGCGCGCGTGTGTCCACCTTCGATTTCGTAGGTGTTCTTCCGCGCTTCGAACTTCTCGACAGCGTCCTGTCCATCCGAAAGCGCCCGATACATCCACATGATGTCCGGCCAGTAGTCGAATTCGTCAGTGCCCTTGTTCTCGACGAGTTCGTTGTAGTTCTCCTCCGGCACCGCGTCATCCCATCCCAAATGCAGCGAGTAGCCAGCGAGTGGCAGCCAGTTGATGCCATGGATTGCTTCCTCGTTGGCAGTCCACCAGGTGGCGTGGGCATAACCGTTGCCCCACACCATCCCGGCGGTCCCGTAGTCCCACGAGTCGGGGTGATTCGCGTTGTCGGCGTCGAACCAGTATTCGTGGACAGCGTGGAGTTCAGTCGTGTAGAGGAAGACGCCGAAGTCGCGTAGCTCCTCGTTGCCCGTGTACTCGCCCCACTCGATGATCGCCGCATATGCGTTGAGCGCCTCGGATGATGATTCCTGGTTGTTCCCGTCGGCGAACTCGGCACCGCCGCCTTCCGCCCAAGAGTGCCCACAGTACGGACTGAAGTTGCGTGCAAACGGGAACATGTCGTCATCACGGCGAGGATTGGCGTAATCGCGGATCAGGTGCTCGACCATACCGCCCCACTGGTCCTGAGCGCCCCACTCAGAGTTGGTGCGCGCGATCTCGGCAGCGGCGCGCACGTAGTACCCGTAGTGAAAGTGGTGATCAGACAACGACGACGCCGACCCGTGGCTCTCGGGATATCCCAGTAGCGACTTCCAAGTGTCATCGTAGTAGAACAGTTCCGTCGTTCCGCTCTCGGCCTGAAGCCACCTCTCAAGGTGATCCCGCAGCGAGCCAACGATGTCGTCGCGCTTGCCGCTCAGGCCAAACTGCTCGGCCAGCGCCTTGCTCTCGACCAGCCGACCGTAATCTTTGCCGACGTTGTACGTGTCGGGGCCCTCAATCGAGGTGTCGATCTCTTCGATGTATCCCTGCAGCTCTGCGGTGTCGTAACTGCCCTCGTCGGGTAAGAACGGGAGCATGCCGCCGTAGTCGTACGTCGTCGAAAACGATGACTTGGCGACGACACGCATCTCCCCGCGCTGGGACGTGTAAGTCGTCTCTAGCGTGTCGTCATCGCTGTGCTTCCACTGATGGGGGTGCAAAGCGGTGATCGTCCCTGTGGTTGCGCTCTCGGCCCTGTCATCCGTCTCGAAGTTGTAGGTGGTGTGGACTGCAGCGTTGGCTTGGTCGTACTCCCAGTCGACCCGAGTGTCGGTGACGAAGTTGTACGCGTAGTCCTCGAACGTTCCGAGGAAAGCGGTCTCGGGTAGGGCGGCGATCGAGCAGTAGCCAGCGCCGCCGAGGTCGTTGGTGAGTGTGTCGGTGCCGACGCCCGACCAGGTCGTTCCGGACGGAGCGAACAGCCCGTAGTGGTGCCCACCAACGGTGACGCCGAGAACGTTCCCTTCTTCAGTCCAGATCTCTGGCGCACTGTCGAATTTGATCACGGCTCCGCCGCCCTCGTACTCGCAGAATACGAAGGGTGATCCTTGTGCGAACGTTGTGCGCAACGTCGTGGCACTCCCCTCGCCCCAGAGCGCGTCAACCGACCAGTCGCCGTGATCGTCCAAGCGCGTGTCAGCGAAACTGTCGGTACCTGCGTGTCCGATTGTCAGATCACGGCCGCTGTTGTCCATCACCGTCGTCGTGCCGTCAACCCAGTTGGTCGGGTTCTTGACGAGGAGCCCGTCGTCTTCCGCCCGAAGCATCAGCGGCTGGGCGAACATGTTCTCCGAAAATGCGTTCCAGACTAGACTCGACCACCAGTCGTTGGTCGGAACCGGCTCATCACCGAACCCTGTGGTCGTCCAGATTGCATCCTGAGGTGCTTGCGCACCCGACGGCAACGCCGTCGTGTAACTGCCGTTGCCAACCGGCACATGGTTGCTCGCACTGGCAGTGCTGGCCCCACCGACCGTCCACGCCGCCGATGCTGCGCCGACCAGCTTGCAGTAATCCCTGCGCGATACGTCGTTCGATTGCGCTTGACTGTCGATCGCTTCGTCGTTCGAAGATTGTTCGTTGCTCATAGTTGTTGCTGATAGCGCCCCGGCGTGACGTCTCTGCGACGGCGGACCCTGTCTGCTGGTCTCTCCGCTTTAGTGACCGTCGCGTTCCAGCGCCCGTAAAGCCGCTGTGCTATCTACCCGGTTGCCACGCCGTTGCACGCTATCATCAAAATGTTGCAGTGGTATCTATTATATCTTTCCAATAGGAACATTTACACCATTGGATTCAAAAGGTATTTTTCATTTACGGGCTACCGGTCCCCTTGATTCCCGCTGTTCAAGCGACGGTCATTACCCGGACTACGATCCGGCGACGATACTGTCTTGTCAAATAGCCAGAGATCGATAGGAACGATCGGTAGGCCACGTGAGCGATGTTCGGGCCGTCTTAGACCTCTGCGATCGTGCCGGAACGAGTCGTCTTCTCGTTGCACGAGACCACACCCGCTCGCCACGATCAGCCGTTGGCCGATCGGGTGGGTGTGTCACGCAGTGCGAGCACTTGGTTCGTGATAGCACTGGCTCATCTGGGAGACGATCAAGACCGAATCTCTGCGCAAGCTCTTGGTGCTGGATGCCGGGCCGGGTAGCCATCAGTAAGGTGTGTCGAATGGACCATCGAGCGCAGTAGAAGCCTCACAGAGCGACGTCCGATTACAGATATGTTCGCAAAGTTTGATCCCAACAAGATATGCATCAGTCAAGTGTCTAGTGTGAACCGCCATCTGTAATTATGATCATCGACGAGAGCATTCGGCGTTCTTATCTAGCCTTGCTTTGCTAATCGGGCGCATGAAAAAAACATCTTCAGCCCCCCGTAATACAGACAAAGCAGGTGTTTACTCCAATCTGTACGTTATGTCGCTTCACGTTCGTTCCGAATGTGTTGAACGTACTCATTCGTCACTTTCTCGATGATGCGTTCTCCAGCCTCGGCAGTCGCCTTACGGGGATCGCCGAGGACACCATTCTCGGTGATTGATTTGAATCCCTCGCTAAGTAACCGTGCGGGAGAGAGGTCTCCTTCATACCCTTGCTCACAGTGTTCTCCCTGTACGAGTCCGTCGTTTATCGCCAGTACGATTGCTGTTTCGGCTGCACCTGCATGAATCACGTCTTGATCGTACTCAATGCCTGCCTCGATAAGCCCGTCATTCAGTAACTGCATATGCTCCTCCAAGTCGGCAAGCGTAATCACGCTGGCACTGATCTCTCGCCCAATATCAGGGGCCACAGTCTTGACAGGAGCAAAGTTCCCACCATGTGTTGGTATCAGAACGATATACTCGAACCCGTGGTCGTCCAACGATCGACAGTACGAACGGATCATGTTCATCAGCGTCTCAGGTGGTACCGTGATCGTCCCTGAAAATTCCATGTGGTGACCGGAACAGCCGGGACGGATTGTCGGTGCGGCCAGGGCATCGCCGAGTTGCTCTGCGATTCGGCGAGCGAGTTCATCACCGTCAAGCGTGTCCATATTGAGTGGCAGGTGTGGCCCGTGTTGTTCGATCGAACCGACGGAAACGATTACGGTCCGTGTTCCAGACTCAAGTGCCGATTCAATGTCTGGCCATGCCATCTCCGCAAGGAGGATCGATCTACGAGAACCCATCGGTGAGTATTCTGTGGGTAGGAATGAAATGCTTATGGTTATCCCACAACAATATGATTCATTCTGCCACGAGTACATTATTCTACATAATACACTGTTGAATAATGGCGCGAAGCTGCTGTTCCACCGTTGCTGCCGCGAATCTGCCGTTGCAAGTGACGTTTGTCATCTCCGCACCACCCACCAACCTCGCTGAGTTCTCCGAGCAACTCCGTGAGATTCAGGGCGTGATAGACGTTCGTGAGATGTTGGCTAGCCGACGAAATATCCGCGTTGATGTGGTTGGCACCAGTACAGACGACATTATCACAGTCACCGACGCGATCCACGACCTTGGGGTAGAAATCGAGTCCTCAGAGATGATGCGACAGCGCCACGTCCAGCCGTTCAACCACTTCTTCCTGCAAGGTACTGAGAAGACAGATGCACGCACAGCTGATGTAGCAGACGAAGAGCTACCGACCGAGTGAACGGTGGCTGAGTTCGGGATTCCACAGAATCGGGCGCAAATTTTCGTGTTCTCACATCATCCAATATGGGAATCACAATTTCATCACGCGTATTTCGCGAAAATCCGAATCTGAGCATCTACGTTCACGATAGTCTTATCCGTCTGCCGATCCTCTCACTAGTGTGAAGAGATCCTGAAGGACGGTTAGCCTTCAGGGGGGCACTTCTTGAGGCTACAATGAACGACAACATCTTCGACGCACTCAGAGACGAACACCGCCGAGAACTGTTACTCGATCTGCTTGAACACAACCCACAGAGCGTCACGAACCAGAGCACCGCAGACGGGCGGCCAGAGCAAGCGGACGCTGACCGGCAGTTGCAGATAGCGATGTACCATACCCACCTTCCAAAACTCGAAGACTACGGATTTATTCAGTGGGATGAGAATGAGAATGAGAACGAGATCGTCAAGGGACCACAGTTCGGGGAGCTTCGCCCACTACTTAAATGGATGAGCGACTCCGGTGAGTGTTGAGTGCCTTCGATGGAATGTCTAGGCGACCAGTAGTGGTATACAGTTGTCCTTCTAAATCAATACAATGGGTCCATCGCCACCACGCTCCGTTGATGAATCGCTCAGCAGGAACGTTATTGAGGCAGTCGCCACAGAGATGAATATTCACCCGACAGAACTTCCAGAACCGTTGTACGACGCCCTTGATCCCGATGCTCTGGATGTCCTGTTCGTAAACAACGACGGAACAGGCGGGGAGGTAACGTTTAACTACTGCAGCTACTCCATTACCGTGACTGCGGAGGGCAACGTGTCCGTCGAAACATGACGAAACTCCCAGAGACCGGCCAGATCAGTTCTAACTCGTGGGGTAACTGTGAGACACATCGCCAAACGACTCCAATCGGTCACGGCGGCGGTCGACATCCCGAAATCGGTGCTGGTTGGTCAGGAGACCGCCGACCGACCCGCGGATCAGACTCAGCGAGTTCTTTCAGGCGTTCGTCTCCAATAACGCGACAAAGAGGAGCTGACGACTATATCGATTACTTTCGTCGAAGCAGCTTCCGTCCTTTCTTGATGATTCGTTGCTTGACGCTTGATGGCAGCCGGTTCCACAGTCGACGAGCCGTTTTCAATTTGCTCATTGTAGTGGTGTCTGTCCCCCAGACATCTATCCTTTGGGCACGGTGACCGTTAGTGTGGTGGCTGTCCTCTAATCCTTAACTACTCACGCAACCAGACTTCAACCCGAGTCGGGTTCTGTCTATCACCGTTCGACAACGAGCGGTGGCACCCCGAACACGCGAAAGCTAAGGCCGATAAGAAGACGCTGACACCAGTTACTGACTCCGACTAGATACGTGAGTCGATGTACTGTGCTTTCCAGTCAGTCCGAGCGTCGATCTCACGCCGGCCCTGTTGCGTCAGGCTGTAGTAGTTCGTTCGTCGGTCGAGTTGGCCCTTCTCGACCAAATATTTCTCGTCAATCGTGTCGAGGTTTAGATACAGCTGACCAGCGTGGATCTCTGTCTCGTCGTAATTCGCAAGCTCGTTTTTGACCGCTAGTCCGTGCGGTTCGTCGGCCGCGACGCGTCCCGATGGGGAATCGGGCTAACATACCAGCTTCGGATAGTGAGACGTTCCTAGCTCGGCTGCCTCCAGATACTGCACTCGGAGGACCACTCCCCACTCAGCCATTCCTCGGCCCGTGAATGGTCTTCCCACGACTGATATTACCTCCTATTCCGAACACTGTAGACGTAGCGATGTCAGACACTACCACTCACTATGTTGGCAAGCTCACCCAGAAGGCGATCCTGTTCGGCCCAGACGATCAGGTGTTGCTCACGAAATGTGATGATCACTGGGAACCACCCGGTGGGACGTTCGAGTACGGGGAAACACTCGTCGGCGGACTCCGTCGCGAGCTTCAGGAGGAGTTATCCATCGACAGTCGTGTTGGGCCACTTGTTGAAGCGATGTACGGCGGATGGATCGACGACGCGACGGGCGCGCCGATGGTGACGCTCGTCTATCGCTGTGAGACTGACGAGCGGGCGATTTCCCTGAACGACGAACACGACGCGTATGCGTGGCTCCCATCGGAAACAGCAGCAACACGACTGGCCGACGCGTTTGTTCGGCTCGACCGAGCCGTCGAACGAGCGGCCGCCTTCGACGGCTCCCAACCGTTCGCGGCCGTCACGAACCCATACGCAGCCACCGACGTGAACCGGGAGACCGTCCTTGAACAGCTCGCGGCTCTTCGGGAATCCGTATCTTCTGGTTCCAGTTCGGAGTAGATCACTGTGACATCGGTCGAACTCAGTGCATTAGAAAGTAAGCGACAAACTGCGTTCACGCCGTTGAGCGTCCTGCGTGCTCTATTTCGTCAACGGTGATTCGCTCTATGCAGCGGCACACTGGGGAATGAACTCCTGCTGCGGAAGCACAGAATTAGACCAAACTGTCTGCACTCATCTGTCATTATGAAATACTCCCGGAAAGGAACTCCCCCCTGATTTCGATTCTGGCTTCGCACTCATATCGGTAGTGTGATATCCTCCCCGGCGTGAACGGCGGGTTTCTCTCCTTGTAGAAAGATAGGTGTTTCCCAAGCAGCGAGATTGCCGAATCCGTGATGGTGACAGCTCTCCAGATCGTTAGGTGGAAATGAAACGTCCGTTAGGAAAGGGCGGCCTTGAAGACAGTGCGAACCACCTGCCATTCGGTGACGCCGAAACGCGCGATGAGAGCCCCACAAACTAGGACGAGTCCGCCGCCGACCAATATCGCGTCTCCCACATCGAGTTTCGACGGGATCTCCCGATCACGCCGGGTCGCCGCCGCGAATCCACGCATCTGGAGGACAGCCATCATCGTGTTCGCCCGACGAACGATCGTGATGACGACCGGAACGAACAGTCGCCAAATGCCGACCAGAAACGCTATTGGTCTCCTTCTCCGCATCTCAACTCCCTTTAATCGCATCGCATCAGCAATGTCGAATATATCATTCAAACTAGCATAGATGAGTAAGAACGTATATTCGACGGTGAAGCAAATCACTTCGGGAACACCGAGTCCACGTAGGCCGTCCGCGATTTCGTTAGTCCGCATCGTCGAGAAGAGGCTGACGCTGACGAACAGCGCAGCCGCCCACGCGAACACGATGTTGAGAGCGAATCCGAGTTCTGATAGGGAAGGGAGCTGACCGGCTAAGAGTTGGTCGCTCGCCGCGAAAGCGGTGATCGAGAGGATGTTCGGCACCTGAAGCAGCCACAACCCAGCGACCCACTTCCACGAAAGGCGTGCGACGAGAGCCATACACAGACCGATCCCAGTTAGTGCCGCCATCCACTGCCACGTCGGAGCGATATAGAGGAAAGCGACGAGTAGCGCGAACACGAACAGTTTTGCCCGAGGATCACGGCGATGCAAGATCGTATCGTGCTCGTGATAGAGTGTCGGTACTCGTCCCATCTACGACACCTCCGGTATCGATGTGAGTTTCGAGACGAGTTCATCAAGGGTCAGCGCGTCGACACCGATGCGGCTGGCTAGCTGCCCCGCTCGTGGAAGACGAAGCCACCACTCCGAAAGTGTCTCTTGGCTGTGTTTCGTGAACACGTCCCGTGTCGATCCAGCGAGCGCGACCGAACCGTCATCGAGAACCGTCACGGTGTCAGCAACGTCACAGACGAAATCCATGTCGTGCTCGATCAGGATCACGGCCTTTCCCATCTCCTGCAAGCGACTGATAGTACGTCCAACTCGTCTTCTGGCGGCTGAATCGAGACCAACTGTCGGCTCATCGAGAATGAGCACTGAGGGATCGAGGGAGAGAGCTTGTGCGATCGCCACGAGCTGACGCTGCCCTCGGGGGAGCAGCGTCGGATCCCGATCGTGCAGCTCTTGTTCAAGTCCGACAAGTTCACTGACGCACGATACCCTGTGGTCGATGTAGCTGTTGTCGTAGTGTTTCCGTTTCGACAACAGACCTGTCCGTTCATACTGATGACGGTGGAGTGGGAAGGCGATTTCGGATTCAACCGTGCGCTCGCTGAGTCGTTCGTCCGGATTCTGGAGCGCAATACCGATTGTACGTGCGAGTTCGGACGCGGTCTGCTCATAGGTATCGACACCGTCGATCGAGATACGGCCGGACATCGGTTCGAGTAGTCCGACGAGGAGTTTTCCGAGGGTGGTCTTTCCCGCTCCGTTTCCGCCAATGATCGCGTGGACTCCGCCTGCACGAACTTCGAGATCGACATTCGAGAGTGCCGTGGTTCCGTCTGGATACTGGTACGTCACGTCCGAAATTCGGACTAGGGTCTCGCCGGGCCGATCACCGTCTGTCGCCGGCTGTTCGCTGTCCACTTCCGATAGCGTCGATGATTTGACTGCTTCTTCGAACGCTGCCGCCGTGAGCGGTGTCTCAAAGAGATCAAGCGCACGGGCGGCGCGAAGACACACGGGCGGTGTGATAGCGCTCTGATCGAGGAGATCCTCATCTCGAAGAACTTGCTCGGGAGGCCCAAACGCGACGCTTTCACCCGCAGAAAGAACCAACACGTGATCAGTGAGACCGATCAGCATGTCGGGGTCGTTCTGTGCGATAACCAGTGTCGTCTCACCTGCTAGCTCATTGATGAGTGTTCTCACATCTGCCGTCCCCATGGGATCGAGCATTCCGGTTGCGCTGTCGAAGATGATAACGTCCGGATCCATTGCAAGCGTCGTAGCGATAGCGACCTGTTGTTGTTGCCCACCGGACAATTCCCAGGTTCGCTTGTCCACCTGCTCGGTGAGACTTACCGTATCTAACAGTTTACGAGCACGGTCTTCGCTCTCCTCTCTTGAGACGCCACGGTTGAGGAGCGGGGACATCACTTCACTGAGTACCGTTGGCTGAGTGAGTTGTGCCGTGTAGTCTTCGAAGACCATTCCGACACGGTACGCCATCGCTTCGTTGGATACCTCGCGTGGGTCGAGTCCACAAACGGTGAGTTCACCCGTTGAACTGCCCCCCGTAACTTGGGGAATGAAGCCAGCAAGAGCCATACACAACGAGGTTTTACCGGCTCCAACGGGTCCGACGATTCCGAGGACCTCCCCCTGTTCGATGTCGAACGTAATCCCTGACAAAGCAGGGGTCACTGTTCCGGGATATCTAAATGTAAAATCACAAACGTTCAACATCAATGCCCACCCCACCGTGAGAGAATGGTAAGTGAGTGGACAGAGGTTGTCGCCAGTGTGGTTAAGTGGGCTCGTTTACACCACATATTACTCAATCCTCTCGACAATCTGTTCGATATTTGTCCCTTTTGGTGCAAAGCCAAGAAAACGCTCGATTCGCCCGTAGAGTGCTGTAACACAAGGGAATAGTGGAATGATTCCCAGGATGATCCCGTGAGTGATCGTGTTACCGATGAGGCTCACGAATGCGGCCTCCATCGCTTCTCGTTCAATCAGCACGAACGCGCTTGCTTCGAAGCTCGCCTGAACGAATGCACCCACAATCGCACCAGTAGCGAGCTTGAAACGATTTGTTGGATCGTTACGGAAAAACCAGCCAGCAACGGTAAAGCCGACGAGGTAGCCGACGAATCCGAACGGATCGTCGAATTCATACCCCTCGATGAGATCTAGAAACCCCTCACCGAGTGCTGCACCAACGCCAATCGCCACAGTTGGACGGCCCCACGGTACCAGCGCGAGAACAACATATACGATGAAAAATGGTTTAAAATCGACATCAACGAAGTACTCTCCGAATCGTTCGGTGATCAATAATCCCCCAACGAACAGCACCGCGGTGATTCCGGCGATCACGATCAGCTTTGTGGTCGGATACGGTTGGCCTAAGCCGAAACGATTCCCGAGCATGCTGGGGTATCATTCATGCAAAATGTGATAGTTTATATTTCTCCTATACTAGGGATAGTACCCATCAATATACGCACGTTATGATATATACCTAAAATATTTTAACTATCAATTAATATTATCTGAATGTTGGGAGAATTATTTCTATTCTGATAATAAACTGGCTGTGAATCGATGCATCAGGCAGAGTAGTTGGAGAATCCAATATATCACTGCTCCCTACCTTGGAGAATCGCGGAATCAATATAGGAAGAATAATAACGGTTGCGTCACCGACTAATGATTATAGCATGACACGATCATCTGCTATTTCACGACGGACGATGCTTCGGGGTGCCGCGGGAATCACAGCTGTCGGTGCCGGACTGACCACTACTACCGGCTCAGCCCTCGGGCGCGAGGGTCAAGGGGGAAGCGGCGTCGTCGCTCCGCACACGTGGCAGCGACACGATACGAATACCGCGTCCCGGTTTAAGATCATCGATAAGCTCGGCCTGCAAGAGTTCACCTGCAATGGCACCACGCGCACGTGGGCGTGCTACCGAATCGAGTTCGAAAACCAGCCAACGGCCGAGGCACACAATCTCCTCATGAATTCAGATCGACGAGTAGATACAGTTGAGGGAGGTCCCTACCCTAAAGGCCGGGGATATCAGAGCCAGGATGGATACACGGGCTGGCACGAATTCACTGGCAATCCGCGCACATGCACCCATTACGACGGTGGACTGATTGTCGGCGGTCATGAACAAGAGCAAGCATTCCGCGTCTCATTTAAGCCCACCCAGAACGCGAACGGGAAACGGAACAAACACGGAACGCAGCGCTAGATCGTTCCCACTGCAGCTCCCTGCCTCAAACGTAACAGAATGGGTAGCGAGACCTACGACCCATTCTGTACTTATGACATCTACGACGATAGCGAATACGAGAAGGGGAATTCGTGCTGACGTCGCAGAGTCGCTATCATATCTGTAGTCTGTTAACTATCCTCATCGAAGTGTCCCAAAGGACAAAATAGCGCTAACAGCTCCGTCTTATAACTCATCTCTATCATCGCGGCTGTTTACACGACTTGCTGACGAACGTCGTCGCAGTAATCGCGCTGAGTCGTTTTGAAGGACCAATAATACCGATCGCCTCGACGGGTTCATCATGAAAGAGAATAGGGACCGCGATTTCACGATTTTTGATGTCGGCACGGTGTGACTCCGCTCGAGATCTATCGTAGTCAAGCTCAGCGATATACGGAATTCCACCCACATTCTGATTAGTATATATATAGCATCTACCTTTTCAATATATTTGAATTCAGAAATAAGAACATCTCTCGATATCTGTTCTACTGAGCGGGATGTCTGGTTGACGCCGAGCGAAAAACTTTCAGTAGAAGTTGCGCCGCTTGCTCCGTACGCCAAGGGTACTTTCCCCATGGGACTGTCGAGCATTGGGATCTACGTCCCGACGCTCAGCGGCTGGGAGACTTTCTGTCCGTGTGAAGTATGGACGGCGACAGTCGCTTCGCCTTCTGGAACGTTCAAACAGACGAGTTCTCCCGTCACCTTCGCCAAACTGTCAGCTTCTCCTTCTATCGCTGGCGGTCGGCGGATAACGCCGCCGCCAACTCTTTCTCTGCGCGTATCCGTCAGTGATATCGCCGTCATCCACGAGGAATCTCCGAAAAGTAACATAATCTTGTTAGCTAATGAATCAGCGAATCGTGCTACTACTACAGTATTCGGATCTATAAATCGGCAATACAGTGCTTCTAGCGGTGGAATTTTGGATATCATTGATTCGATACTGCCGTCTTCTTGCGTTCAGCAGAGCAAGATGTTCTGAGCGGGGGGTTTCCCACCAAAGGTCTACATGACCCAGATATTTACCCAAAAGGTTAGTTTTAATAATAAATATATAATATGTATATTTGGAATCAGAATAGGCTGGTGATCAAGTGTAGAGGCTTAGGGTTCGGGACAGATACCGCGGAGCTGTTCAGGAACCGTGTGCTTCGACCATCAGAAAATAATATATGACACAAGAAAGTCCTAATACGGAGACAGAGGAACCGAAGAGGAACGATGAGGCAGATCAGAATGTGGACCATCCGGTGGCCTGCGGACGCGATTCGGAGTCGTCTGTGGGCGAGAACGGCCGGGGGGCGTCGAGTGAGTCGTTCGTCAAGGGCTGTGTGAGCGAGTCCGGAATCATCGGCCGGCGCGACTATCTGCGAGTACTTGGGAGCGCCAGCGTAGCTGGACTCATCGGTTCACCAACCGGGACAGCGACGGCACAGAGCACTTTCGACGAGGCGGCAGCCGACCAGCGGATCCGCGAAACTCAGATGGGATCGCTGATGATCGAGGTAGTTGACACAAACGGCGCTCCCATCAATGGCGCATCGGTTAACGTAGAGATGCAGGAACACGACTTCGGTTTCGGGACGGCGCTCGGAGCCGACCAACTGATCAACCAGACGAGCGACGGCGATCCCTACCGGGAGCACCTGCTAGACCTGTTCAACACTGCGGTTTTGGGCAATCAGATGAAGTGGCGCTTCTGGGAGGAGAATCAGTCGCTGGCCGATGCCGCTGTTGACTGGCTCGACCAGCACGGCTTTAGAATTCGTGGCCATACCTGCATCTGGGGGGCACCTGATGCCTACGCGATTCCAGCGGACATCCTGACGGCCATCGAGAACGATGACGGCCAAACCGTCCGGAATCGGTCGCTGCAGCACATCCGAGATATCATCACCCACTACGGCGAGCAGATTGAGGAGTGGGACGTCGTTAACGAGGCGCTGCACCGGGGCCAACTGCACAGTGCAGTGTATCCGGGCCAGATCAACCTTGACGACCTCCCTGCGGGTGAGATCCAGCCATGGCGCTCACCACTGCTGGCTGATTGGTACGCTGAGGCGCAGTCGGTGATCGACGAAAACGGTCTCGACGTCGGTATTTGTACGAATGACTATAACACGCTGACATGGGCCTATGCACGGGAGAGGTACGCCTCTCAGCTTGAGTTCCTCGGAAATCAGGGGATCGATCTAGACGGTATCGGACTCCAGGGGCACATCGGGCCGACCCTCGGCTCGGGCGATCCGTGGAGCTACGCCCGGATCAATCAGATGTTCGACCACTACGCCGGTTTCGGTGCCACACAGCGAGTCACCGAGTTCGACATGGCTGGCAGCGACTGGAGCGGTCACCAGCAACGGGCTGACGTGATGGAGCGGTACCTCAAGACAGCCTTCGGTCACCCAGACGTCACCGACTTTCTCATCTGGGGCATGTGGGACACGACCCACTGGCGGAGTGAGGCTCCGTTCTTTGAGGAGGACTGGTCGACGAAACCTGCTTACGACGTATACACGGGGCTGGTGTTCGACGAGTGGTGGACGAGCGAGTCCGGGACGACCGACGGCAGTGGCTCTTACGTCGTCGACGCGTTCCTCGGCCAGCACAAAATCACTGCGGAAACGGACAGTGACTCCGCGACGACATCCGTCGCCGTGACAGATTCGTCTGGAACGACCACAGTGACGATCACTATCGACGCGAGTGGTACTGGCGACGAACTCGTAGTCAACGATTACGATGGCTCGCCCGCATGGCCGGGAACGAACGATCTCGGGCAGTGGTGCGGTGGCGGATCGTTCCAGAACGGCAGCGGCAGTGTCAGTAATGGCGCTCTCGTCGTCGAGTACGACGACGGTGGCTGGCTTCAAGAACAGATCAACCAGGATGTCAGTGACTACAGCACGCTCGTCCTTGACGTGAGTGGGGCCACTGGCGGCGAAGAGAGTGAGATCAGCCTCAGCATGGGCGGCGCAAGTGGTCTCCTCAGCGATCTCACCAGCGATTCCATTGGCACGAGCACCTCCAGCGTCGCGGTCGATCTCGAAGCTGCCGGCGTCGATCGCACCGCCTCCTCACTCTCTATTCGCTTGAACTTCTGGCAGGGCGGCACCAGTACGCTCACTATCGAAGAAATCAGACTCGAATAACTGAGATGTCGTGCGCGCGTTTCTTCTGCTCTCGATAGCTACCGTGACGCTGAGGATCACGTTGCCACCGAAACAATCAAACGGGAAGGGTTGGTCGATGGCGACTGGAACCTGTGGTAGCGTGAAGTCACAGACTGAATCGGTCAGCAGGTCACGGTGACCATCGAAGGCGGGGCATTGCCGGCAGAGTCGGCGTTGGTGACGCCGGCGGAGCTGAACCGGCACATATCGGCTCGAGAACGTCAACAGCGGCCTCTTGATGGAAGTCGCCTCCGACAGGACGATGGCGCGAACGTCCAGCAGTGGAACTACTTTCCTTCCGAAATAAAAAATCAATACCTCTCGAGGGCGGTGTGATCGTCTCCCTATAGAACTTATCAGCAACATCTGGGCGAGGGAACCTTCGCCGCGCAAATCAGACGCTTCTTCACCGGCGACGGAACCGACAGACAAAAGGATGAGTTGTGTTCCGCCCGTGAGCGGCACCTCGATGCCGGGGTGGAGTTTGCACAAGCTGACGACAACGCCCATGATGGCGATGCTGACGCCGGTCCACGTGACAACGTTTTCGAGTGCAGTGCGTGGGGAATTCTATCTGTGAGAGTGGTCTGTGCGGGTCATGCGTCAACGGCTCAATGCTTGCTTACACCGAATTGAATCTCCACTTCTGGTTGTCGCCGCTGTTCCACCCCCACTGAATAACATCGGCACCATCTGACGTACCTCCACCCGAGACATCCATCACGTAGCCGCTGTTGGCGTTTTCGAGGCGATTGGTCCCGTCGCTTTGTTCCACGACATTCCACTTCTGGTCGTCAGCCCCAGTCCAGGACCACTGAATGAGTGTCGCTCCTTCGGTCGTCGACCCACTGTTGACGGCAAGAACTTTTCTACTGTTGATATTCTCGAAGCGGTAGGTGCCGTCAGCGTTAACGATAGCTTGCCAGTGTTGGTTGTCGCCACCGCTATAGCTCCACTGGATGACATTGTCGCCATTTGCGGTGCCGTCATCTTCAACGTCAGCGACCTTTCCCGAGTTGATATTCTCGATGGCGTAGGTCCCCTCCGTGATTGCGCCGTCACCGCCACCGGTTGAGTCGCTCGTGACCCGAACTCCCGCCCAGTCGGTGTGATTATAATCGATGTTGTCGGTGTGGCTTACGGGTGTAGTAATGAGTTTGAGCGTGTTCACGCCGGAGATATCCACGGCGATCGACTCCGTCGCGGCAGAAGCAGTCATGGTGGGACTCTCGTAGAGCTTGTCCGCGTCGCCCCAGACTTCAAAGCGCGCGCTCGCGTTGCTACTCGTCACCTCGTCGTCGATACCGATATCGGCTTCGAAGGTATCGTAGTTCCCCCCAAGGTGGACGACGATCTGAGAGTGAGCGTGTGTACCGATCCCCTTGTCGTAGGTGGTACCGTTCAAGACGATCGTGTTGCCTTCGATAGAGGCGTCCCGTTGGGTAGTGCCCCAGTTCTCAAAGGCTGCCATCCAGTGCCAGTCGCTGAGGTACTGGGTTGGTTGCGTGTCTTCACCGCCTGCGTTCATCTCTACGCGGAACATCTCGATGCCGTGGCCCTGAACTGTCGCGCTGATCGATCCCGACGTGTAACTGTCGTTGTGGTTCCACAGATCCCGGAGGTAGTACTCGTCGGCCGAGGGCATCCCGATCTCCGACGCCGTCGTCAGGATGGTCGTTGGCGAGGTGCTCCGGTTGAGCAACGCGACTACTCGGTTGTTGTTGGTGACGGGCTTGACCCACACCTCTTGGTCGCCGTCGTCGCGGACTTTATAGCCCTGAACGCCCGCAGGGTCTTGATTGACGTCGATGACTTCCTGATTCGTTAGGATATCTACTTCTGTCTGGGTCATATCTCGAGGGTCATTCCCGGCGAACAGCGGTGCGGCCATCAGACACCACATGCCGAAGTGAACCCGCTCTTCCGACGTACTCAGCCCACCGTTACCGACTGCCAGCATGTCGGGATCGTTCCAGTGTCCCCAGTTGGCGTGGATATGGGTGTTATTCTGATCCGCGTGGTCGATGATATCCATGATCCCCCACGTCCAGTCATCGGAGGTCCACGATCCCTCGTGTGTGATGTCGCCAGTCGTCCGCCAGAGGTTACCGCCGTGGCGCCAGGACCACTGCCATTCGTCGTAACTACCCCAGGAACACTGGCTAAACACGATGTCCCGGCCGGACTGGTCAAGCGCGTCTGACATGGTCGAGAACCGCTCCCAGGCGCTCCGCCCAAGATGATCTCCACAGTTATCGTACTTGAGATAGTTGACGCCCCACGACGCGAACGTGTCCGCGTCGTTGAACTCATTATCGATACTGGCAGGCAGTCCCTGACACGTTTCCGTGCCAGCCGACGAATAGACGCCGAGTTTTTGACCTTGATCATGGATGTGGTCCGCCAGGCTGTCGATCCCATCCGGGAAGGTATTCGGGTTAGGGGCGAGATTGCCGTTGGTATCGCGCGAATCAGCCATCCAGCAGTCGTCGATGTTAACGAACTCGTACCCCACATCCGTCATCCCGCTCGATACCATCGCATCGGCCGTCTCTTTGACGACTGTCTGGTCAATGTCACAGCGGAACGTGTTCCAACTGTTCCATCCCATTGGGGGTGACTTCGAAAGCCCTCCCTGATGTGACGCGGTCGCTGATCCGACGGCGCCGAGTCCCAGCATCGATATCGCACCGACTGCCGTGATCGAGCCAAGGACATCTCGTCGGCTGAATTGTGGGCTGTCTGTGGTTGTTTCGCGGATTGTACGGTCATTCGACTGTCGTGCGTGTTTCGTCATGGAGTCCTCTCGTGACTGGTCTCGACGAGTGTATAGTTTGTCTCACAGCCACATATCTACATGTATTAAACTTTTACTTTAATATTATTATAAATATATTTTAATAATTTCTAAATTATTACTATCTATATTATATATTCCATTGAGACGCCCGGTCGTGTTGTAGACTAGTTCGAAAACACGCACTATGACAACGCGGACCGTAAACGTGCTATAGACGATAAGTTCTTTTCCTCCATTTTATGTTCTGATGTCGCTTAGATGAGGTTTATAATTCACGATATATCTCGTCAGCGCAAATTTCACAAGTGGCTGTGCATTAGAAATTTTACTTGTCCATCATTGGTGTTCATCGGGTATCTCGTCACAGTATCTCAGATCAAGTCGCATACCGAGAGAAGCCGTCCCGTGATACGATAGTGCAAATTCCATCTCTACCTGTATGAGTAAAAGCCCTTTACAGAAATCTATCCTCCGAAGTAGAGGGCGGCAGTGGCGAGATTTGCTATATCGATATGCGGTTTATTCCTGCCACGCATATCTTATCCCATTTAGCCGTTGGTTATCCAGACTGTGGCCGTCTGGAAAGACACAATACCTATACGTAAGCTGTCCGTATCACGCTACCAACCGAATATGACCGACTCAGATTCACCCCTAACCACAGCACACCGGTTTCTTCTGAGAGAAACCAGAGAGACAGGATCATGAGCAACGAGACTAGCACCACGGCCAGCGAGCACTCGGATCAGACCGACGATCCCGCGTGGACGCTGCTCGATCTCGATGGACTTGTCGATGCGTACTGGGAACTCGTCGCTCCGTCGATGCGCGAAGAGGGACTCGATCCTGAGACCGAGCGCCCAACTCACGAATGGCTCTCGGCTCACGGCTTTCGGGGGCTGATCTACGCGCTTCGGGAGTACCACGACCGGACCTTCGGGGAGTTCTGGGCCGATGATCTCGAACTGGATGAGCGCGATGACAGCTACGACTGGGGAACAACCCACGACCCAACCGTCGACCTCTTGGAAGCCTACCTCGAGAGTCGGTCCGAACGTGGGGACCTCAGCGCGTCATCCACCGATACACTCCGGTACCGGCTCGCACACTACGTCCGCGCCTACCAGAGCGTCAACGACACGGACGACCTCCTCGCCCCGGTCGCTCGTGACAGCGATGTCCCAGCGTATGAGGCGACGGACGCTGCGTGGGCGGCGTTTGACGCCCTCGACGACGATCTGGCTCCACGAACGATGCGCCGGATCCATGAGGCCGTCGACAGCTGGTACGCCCACTTGGTGCGACGCAAACGAGCGGCGGTCAACCCCGTCGCCGGACTCGAAGACGAATATCGCTGGCGTCGCCGCACCGACACCACTGGCGAGACACGCGCGAACCCGGCGCTCGACGCCACGCACGTCCGAGCGCTCTACGACGCTGCCACGACACCGACCGACCGCCTCCTCGTCGTCGCACTGTGTGCGTGGGGCCTGCGCTCGGGGGAGGTAGCTGCGTTGCACCGCTCCCAACTCGTGTTCGATCCTCCCGAGGCCGATGTGCCCTATGTCGACTTCGAGGAGCGAAAGAACGGCCCCGGACAGGTCTCAATCCTCTATGGACAAACGGCGGCGACCGACCGGCTAGCCGAACTCAACGAACGTGACCACTGGACCGGCTATCTGTTTCCTTCTGATCGCTCCGCTGCAGGCCATCGGACACGCCAAACCATCCTCTCGTGGTTCGACGAACTCGCTGCTAGCGCCGACCTTCCAGCCGAGATCGACGGCCAAAAGCCGATCCCGCAGATGGCCCGACGCTTCTGGTACGACGCCTACTCAGCGACTCAGGAGGCGATCCTCACTGACGTCGGTGAGATCGCTGCTGAACAGGGCAGTGCGAGCGCCGAGGTCGTGCTTCAGGAGTATCTCTCGCCAAACCGGCGGCGGCAACTCCGCCGACAGTACATGCGCGAGCGACTCGCGCAGGCCTTTGGAGAAACGACACCATGAACAACGATATCGGAGCAGCGATTGAAGACACTCAATAGAGTTGTATCAGTTCCGGTTCAGTAGTGTCAATACGGCAATACTGAAAAGCTATGATGCTATAAACAATCTAACATATTTTTAATATGAATTGGAAATGGGAGATAGTATATTAGTTCCACTCCATCCACCGCCTGCGAGCAGGTTGTCAGATCAACCGACCACCATTCCGCTTGAGACGCTAACGGCCAGCAACGGAAACGTATTCGCTCGACTGTGAGGGCACCTAAGGTCACGATTACGGTCGAGGAAATCACAGAGGTGTTTGTGCTTGTGTACCGACGGTAAACGGGGTTTCTTTTGCACCTAGATTGATATTCGCAGTGCTTGGAACTCGCACCAAAGAAGACTATTGGGGTGTCTGCGGAGGCTTACCACCGTCGATGGGGTTGCTTCGTTGGGTATCTCGAAAACGAACTGGAGAACTTCTTTTCCACCAATTTCCATTCTAACGCAGAACTATAGGATCTTGTAGTAGAGGATGCATTTCAACTTGAAAGAGGTTGCATATACTGAATTACATCATATAGATATAATCATTCAATTGAAGGCCACAAACGTGCGATCGAGGAAAACGAATTCGAACAACGATTATAAAATAGCTTCCACATGGAGTTTCGACTACCTGAATGAACACACAGATTGGTTCTATGACAGAGCTGTCATCCCGCCGTCTGACACGGTAAACCATGTCGTCGAAGGGGAGGACCCTTACAGCGTCATCATCGCACCATGTTCATCAGTTCCTCACTCGATGGAATCGTCGGTTGTACAACCGTGACGAATCCGGTTACCATTATGGGTCATTTCACCGCCCTTTATGAAACGAATCGCCAGCGCTGATGATCTCCAGCGCTCCACGTCCATTGTTGAATGTTCGCAGCGTCCGACATCGACCGGTTCGCGACGTCGGCAGCCTTGCCGCTGTTAGCGTTCAGTAGTTGGTAGGTGCCGTCGCCGTTGTCCACAATATCCCACTCCTGACACGCGTGGCCCGTGTCCGTGTACTGCCGGATGTTCGCGCCGTCTTCAGTAGACGCGTTCGCTACTTCGAGGAACTGCCCACTGTTGACGTTCGTGATGTCGTACGTCCCGCTGCTGTTCTGGGTAACGTTCCACTGCTGGCACGTACACCCCGTGTCAGAGTACTGCCGGACGTTCGCGCCTACGCTCGTCGAGCTGTTCGCAACCTCCAGGTACAACCCGCTGTTGACGTTGGTAATGTGGTAGGTGCCGTCGGCTATCGGACCACCGCCGTCACAGTAGCCGCCTAAACCGGGATTGGTCATCTGTGTGGATGGCGTCCCGTCGCAGCCGATCACCGGCCAGCCGTTCTCCCACTGGATCGGATCCAGGAAGAACTGTCGCGCGGGCGGCCAACCGTAGTTCCCTGCGTACTCCGGTCCTTCGGTGTCGTAGGCGTGGTAGACGAACCACCAAGAGCCGTCGTCAGCGACTGTCACGTCGCCGTGGCCTGGCCCTATGAACCGAGCGTTGTCCCCAAGGTGGGTTGGACCTGCATTCCACTCGTCGCGGTCAAGCATCGCGGTCCCGTTCATGTCGTAGTACGGCCCAAGGAAGTTCTCCGATCGCCCGACTTCGATCTCGTACGTGCTGTCGAATCCAGCACAGCAGTCGCCAGTCGAGCCGAAGAAGTACCAGTAGCCGTCCCGTTGGAAGATGGTCGAACCCTCGTAGGCGCTCCCGACAATCTGGTCGAAGGTCCCGGACCGGAAGTCCTGAAGGTCAGCAGTGAGTTCCACCACGTACACGCCAGCGAAGTTGCCCCAGAAGAGGTACGGCGTCCCATCGTGGTAGACGAAATACGGGTCGATGGTGTTGCCGGGATAAGGATGATCTGGGTTGGAAAGGATCTCCCCGTGGTCCGTGAAGGGACCATCGGGCGTGTCGGATGTAGCGAAGCCAATGCCGGGTACGAGGCTGTCGTCGTCCTCTCGCGGCCAGAGCGAGTAGAACAGTACCCACTGGCCGTTGTGGTAGTGAATGTCTGGAGCCCAGACCGAGCCGTATAGCCAGCCGGGTCGCGAATCGAACGCCTCGCCCTCGTACGTCCAGTTGACGAGATCCGATGAGGAGAGGATGGGCACCAACATCTCGTCGGCGTCGTTGCTATAGCTCATGTTCGAAGCGTACGCCCACCAAGTTCCATCGTTGGCGCGATGAATCGTCGGGTCCGCGAAGTCCGGGCCGTACAACGGGTTGTGGTAGTGTGTAGCGCTAGGATCTGCCATCACCGAACCAGTCGAAACGGTCATTCCCGCTGCTCCGAGTGCCCCCGTGCTAAGTATTTTCAGAACGCTGCGTCGATTTATCCCACTATTGTCATGACCATTCGTCATGCAATTTGGGATAAGATACAAAGTTATAAATAATTTTCCCAGTAAATTAATAATCTTTTATGAAGAATAAATAGAGTATACGCGGCAGAGGGTACTACGTCGCGCTAAAGGATCACCCTTGGTCTTAGTAGACCCACGGCTGGACGTTCACGTCGTCGCTCCTGTCGGCTGTTGGGGACACACACCACGAGCCCGTTGACATTCTCGATGGAACAGCAGCCCGCCGCAATAATCGACCACAACCACGATTCTCGCTCATCCGTTTTCGCCGACGACGAGTGTGTTCATAATCGAACGCGACTGCTGCGACGACCGCTCCTCGTTGCTTCTCACTCCATGTGACGTTCGATGTGCTCATGGATCGCCTTGCGACTCGCGCGTGATCACGATTCAAGCCCTCATTATTACGGTGGCCCGAGTTTGCCCATAACAACCGCTAAAGGCCAGCCTGACCTGCATTCAGTTCCGAATGTTACACTCAGACGCACTTGGACTCTTGATCGGTTCCGTAGTCCTCGGGGCAGCTCACGGCGTTGAGCCCGGTCATGGCTGGCCCGTTGCCGCCTCATATGCTATTGATCAGACGAATAAATGGCTGTATGGTTTTGCTGCGAGTCTCATCCTTGGGATTGGTCATCTCATCAGCAGTATCGCTATGGTGGCCGTGTTCTTCTATGCAAAATCGTATTTCAGCCTCACCCAACTCAATGAACCGCTCACGATCGGCGGGGGAATTCAGATTGGTGGGCCGGTCAGTCTCGTCGCTGGGTTTTTACTGATCGCACTTGGTATTCGCGAATACACGAGTGGGCACTCACATGGTGCTGGGCAGTCTCACTCGAACGACCACGGTCATACCGATCAGTCGCATGGGCACAGAGACCACTCTCACGACGGCGACGCCCACAGCCACGATGCTCACTCTCACAGCCATGATGATCATGCACACACAAGTGATGGGATTCTTACGCGACTCAATGAATACATTCCATTCGTTGAGGGACATTCACACTCTCACTCCCATGCGGACCTCGACGAGGCTGGGGATCGGGGGCTCCTTGGGATCGCGTGGTTCGCGTTCCTCCTCGGATTTGCACACGAGGAAGAATTCGAGATCATTGGGATCTGTGCCGGTTCAAACTACTGCCTCGAACTCATGAGCGTCTACGCGCTGACGGTGATTCTCGGGATTGTCACCCTGACAATGCTACTCGTCGCCGGGTACGAACACTATGAGGAGGAGGTGGAACAATATACACCGTACCTGCCAGCGTTCTCAGCAGCAGTACTCATCATCATGGGGCTGGGGTTCATTACCGGCCTGTTCTAAGCTGCGAGCAACTCGATACCGATAGGCAGTATCTCGACAGAGAATAGCTGGGAAACTTTTCGAGCGTGTCTCAAGGACGGCGACAATACGGACTGTTAAGACCATTGTTGGCCACTGTAGTACACGAGGAGAGCGTTCCAGAGCGGTGCTTTGTGGATTTTCATAAGATCTGTATACAGAGAGAGCTACGAAGATAGCCCTGACGCTCGTGGCTTGAGAAACGTTTATGATATTTGCAATAAGATATTCACTTCCTGTTACAACACCCAGAAACCCAACACGGGACTGAAGCGGAGTCATATGTCTCTGCGTTCTGAGTCGTTATCACTGTCATAGTATTTGAGAACACGGCGGAATTGGAATCGTCGGGAAAGCCGCGCCGGATATGCTAATAGAGCGCCCAAGCACCCAGGATATCCACCACAGGAGTGGCGGATAACTTCATGGTTTGTCGTCACAGTAATTACTCAACCGTGATTTTTGTTCCCATGACTTATGTCGTGTCGTAGTCCGCTTATTCGAGCTGAGCAAAAAACGCGGCAGCCTTATTTTCGACTGTTTTGTTGAAGTTTCGCTGTGCTTCACACAGCCGCGCAACCTCGACGTGATATTCTTGAATGACATTCTGAACATCATATTTTAGCTGATCGACACGGTCTTTTTGCCGGGCAATGAATGCCTCAAGTACTTCGTTGCTCTCAGTCATTCAGTCTGAAAACCTTTCATCGCCCAGTCACCGCGACGATCGGCACCGCGACGGTGCTGTACTACAGCGATGGTAAGCGATAGCAACGGTGAGTAGAGCGTTATACGATTCCGTGTGGGAGTTCGACGCAGTGTGCGTCTTCTAAACGTTCTCGGACCCAGAGGTGAACTACCACATCCTGAATCACGGGTTTCGAGTGCGAGACAATGAGCAGATGTCTGAGCGTTTGTTTCGATTATCGGGGAGTTAGGCTATAATGGCGAGATATCCTGCACACCATCCCACGTAATTGCTACCATCCCACACGACAGGTCGCCAGACGTAGTCGCCCACCTCCAATCGAGGGTAGAAGACCCACCCGCTTGATCCATCGGGTACCGTCGTAACCACCTCCCCATCAAGGCCTGGTTGGGCCCGTGTGTTTAGATTAGCAGTGGCGTTTACAACACCCCCGTAGCCAGGATCAGGCATGCTGCCCACGTTGTCAAGATATTCTGCGGCACACCATCCCACGTAATAATTACCGTCCCAGCCAACAATCTGCCAGGTGTAGCCGTCCATCTGCAAAGGGCCGGACAGGATCACCCCGGTTGCGTGGGGTGGCATCGTTGCAACCACCTCCCCGCCGAGTCCCGGTTGGGCCCGTGTGTTTAGATCGTCGGTGGGGGATACCCGGGTATCGACGCTGTAATCAGCAGTCACGGCGTTCCCGTCCACAAACGGGCCGGAGTGCTCGCTCTCAGGCGTCTCTGGGACACTGGCTGCCCCGGTACCAATAGTAGTTCCCGCCATTCCGAGAATGCCGGTCACTGCTGCTTTTTTCAGAAACCCTCGACGTCCTTGTGAGGAGTCGGTCTCTGCTCTGTTCTCGTCGTTCGATTCGCCCACGTGCGCCGATTCGTCGGTTGGCATGCAGATCACTTCACCACGAGCGATAGCAGGCACGGATTGATTATCACGTAACCGATTGAAAAATCAGTCACAACCTACCGATGATATATAAATATTCGGGATGGTTACTGCTTGTCCCGTCTTTCGCTCGCGCCTCCACGATACCGATATGTCGATTGACGTCGAAGTCGAACCCTCGTAGTTTCAGGAACAGGGATGATCGTGGAGTGGGGCGTTTTGTGTGTATTTTCTCAGTGCCGACAGCACCTCTTCCAAGCCATCGTATTTATATCAGTAATATATTATGTTGTTGCACGCCCTCTCCCAGTAGCTCGTTTGACACGGAGATTGTCTATCAGAACCAAAAAATCATCACGATTAATCTGATTTAACTTATTCTCTATTCATTAATATTTCCAGTTCTACATTTCCCTGTGAAGCAATCTCGGCGAACGTTTCTCACCACCGGTGGAACCACGTGGCCGTCGCTGGTTGTGTTGGCCACGATCCAGAGCCGCCGTCTGGACAGCTCACCGCCGGGGAACAGACCCGTTCGCCGATACGTGATAGAACGCTCTCAGGGGGCACCCGTTCGTGGTCGACTGCTCAGTTCAGTGCCCGAAACATCGGCTTCGATCCGGCCCTCTCCGAACCCGCCGTTACCCACGCCCGCGTCAAGTGGCACCCTCACTAACGAGGCGGATGCTCTCGTTGGCCCACCGAGTCTTTCCGGTGGATCAGTGTTCGTAACGGTTGATCAGACGCTCGTCCTGACTCGGCAAGGAATCCCAGACAACCGCTTCTCCTCACAACTGTCATTGAGTTCCGGGGTAGCGACGCGTTGGATTACGATAATATCGAAATATCAACGGGTATTAGTATAGAGATTCCCAACCACTCATTATGACTGACCATAGCCAATCGGGATCACGACGACTCAAGAGTGTTAAACAGGCATTCGATATCATTCAATATCTTCGGGATGTCGAGGGTGCAACTCTCTCTCAGACCGCAGAGGATCTGGATATACCAGTAAGTACTGCTCATATCCACCTGACCACCCTCGTTGACTCGAACTTCGTTATCAAGAAATCTAACGAGTACCGCTGTAGTTTCCGGTTTCTCCAGTTGGGTGGCGAAAAGTGTAATAGAATGATTCTCTATCGGGCAGCGAAACCTGAATTGGATGATCTGCGGGAAATGACTAGTGAACATACAAATGTCACTGTTGAGGAGGATGGGTATGCAGTCCAGCTCTATAAGTCACAAAGCCCAGACTCGATCGACGATAACGCTCCGCTAGGTGACTATCTATACCTACACTCGACGGCAACAGGAAAAGCTATCCTCTCAGAACTGCCAGAAAAGAAAGTAGATGACATCTTTGAGAAACGGGGACTTCCATCCTTGACTGAAGACACTATCACTGATGAAGAGTCCCTTCGTCAGGAACTTGAGGAGATTCGTGAGCGTGGGTATTCGATCAACCGGGGGGAACATTTCCCTGGTGTCTGTGCTGTTGGGACTGCAATCGTCTCAGAACCCGATAACGTTGTCGGTGCCATAAGTATTAGCGGCCCGCTCAGCCGAATGGGGACAGACCGTATTGAGCAAGAATTAGCCACTGAGCTCCTGAACAAGAAGAACATTATCGAGCTAAGAATCAAAAAGTACCAATAGAAATTATATTATTAATTTTAAATAAATGGGGAGTCTACTCAGAACGGTTGGAGATACAGAGAGTATTGAATTAGTAAACCAACTCAGAGAAGATTTTAGCTTTGGGAGGGAGACCCATTATTTCATTCGACTATTAAGAATTTGATTTTTTCGCATCCTGCCTTTCTCAGGGCTTCTTCTGGCTCTATTCCGAGATATATTGCGTTAACAGCCAGCATTTTATATGAGGTAGCGCGTTACACCCTAGCATGAAGATTAGAGAGTCAGCCCTCGCTGCTACTACAAATAATATCACAAAAGAGATGGATGCGTGGGGAGCAGCAGATCTGCTTGAATTCCGAATGGACAAAGCAGCGAATCCAATTAATCAACTTTCCAAATATAATGGAAATATTCCAATTATCGCAACGAATAGGACACGGTGGTTTGGAGGGCAAGCTACTGATACTGGCAGATTAGATAGTCTGTTCTCAGCATCTCGATTTGATGCAGTAAAATTTGTTGATATAGAGCTTGAAACAGTCCGATCTAAAAGCTGGATAACCCATGAATTCCGGGAGAACGATGTCGACCTCATCATCTCCCATCACGATTTTGACAACACACCTAGCAGAGAAATTATAGATAAGATATTTGAACAGTGTGCGAGATACGGTGATATTGCTAAGGTTGCGACCTTTCCACAGGACCAGACGGATACCCTTGCGCTCTTGGAGGCAGTCAATGCGGCAACTGAGAAAGGTATCGATGTTGCTGGAATTTCGATGGGGAAAATTGGAAGCCACACACGCGTAATTGGACACCTCTACGGCTCAAAACTCAGCTACGCACCTCTTCTAGCAGATGACACCGACTATGCCCCAGGACAAATTCCGTTAGAGAAACTTGCATCACTTATCGAGATAACAAAAAATAACGGCGTTGACGATCAGGTCATCTCTATGATTGAAGACGAGGTATCAGTCCCTAAGGGGCTAACTCTCTGATCAATTTTGAAGCGAAGATCAGAGATCAACTAAAGTTCGCAGCTGCGTTCTGATCAGCTTCATTCACCGGTCTTTGAGGTCAGGTGGTTCGTCACGAATCTTTCGGACGCGTTGTTTGATCGCCACCTCGTCTTCAAGGAGATTGAACCAGTAGAAGACGTGGTTGTAGAGCTGTCGACCAAACTTGCGATGAGAGTCCAACGTCTGACGCTAAACGGCAGACGGTTCGAAACGATATCTGTAGTTCATCAGTTCTCATGTTCTTTGATGAGTTCATCGGAGATCTCCTAGACGAACGAGAAGAGATTGCGGTGTTGCTCCTTAATCCACCCGATTGGCCATCTCGAATAGCAATCATCTTCTGTTCACCGTATGCCCACAGCGCACCTTGACAACGGAGATACCAACATTCTTACCGCCGATAACCTTGTTCTATGCAAGGGGTCCCGAAGTAAGTGGTTCGATAACCCGAAGATCCTTTTCGTCCGCAATATCTCTGATTACAGATAAGACATCCTCTGTTGAACCTGCCTCGGCAGCTATCCGAAACCGGGCGCTTGATGTCCGAGTTGATCCCTGAGGAACCGATAGCGAGATATCGGTGACAGTCGCATTCCGTGTTGCTTGGATCTGTGACAGGGTATCCGATAAGTTCGTGTCGATAAGATGCCCTGAGAGTATTATAGTGAATTCTTCACTATAGCGCTCTGTACCGGCCTGTATGACGTTTGTTCCGGCGTCTTTTAGCGCCTCTACGATTTTCTCAAACCGATCTGGCGTCGCTTCAACGTCAACTTCAACAGGGATGTATCCTCTTGGTGTTACATTACCCCTCTCATGAAATATCGAGAGAAGGTTTCCCCCATTTTCAGCGATAGGACGAAGAGTCCGTAAGAGTTCCCCCGGTTCGTCAACTAGTTCAAGACGAAGGGTGTAGGCGTGATCATCGTTCTGTAGCTCACTCATCAATATACCACCACGTGTGATTGTTGTTCATCGTTGAGATTTGTGTAGATTATCTCAATAAGGGCCACTCTTTCGCAATGTGCAATCTCCTCGTTGAAGTATCTTCCGGATCTGCAGTGGAGTGTTATTAATCACGCATCTCAGTTATCGCTGGCACGCCAAGGACATTCTTAGAGTTACGAAAAGAGTTACGGGAATATTTATGATATAATAATCACTTAACTTCCAAGTCCTGAAGAACAGTGTATTGAAGACACTTCTGGTATAATCAGTGAGCGACCAGCTGCTTTGGTCATGATCAGTCAGAAGTTAATGGAGACCGTTCGATGTATCCTCGAAAAACGCCGTCAAAAGACTTCTGTCGAACTATAACTCCTAGATCCATAGGCCGCTACTCTCAGATACCTATCTAATATCGTCGAGTATCATAACGATTATTTCAGAATTATTCCATTAACCACATCTACATTTTATTAATATCTATTTTATAAATAATATTGTAATTATACCAAGTATAACTGGTGAGAATTTCCCCTAGGCCCTCAATAGATTTAGAGATATTGTCCATCTATTCCACTAATTTCGAAAATTGCGACATTAGAGACTGTCCCATTACAACAGTACATTTGTAATACTCAGAACACACTTTTAAAAATAGAGGGCTATTTCATCCAATATTATTGAAAAAGACTTTGAGTTACCTGTACACTATATTTCTTTTCCATTCTAGTATTAAGAAATTTCCTCCACATATCATCCATAAGTACTGTGTGCTTCCAGACCTTCAAAATACTATGAGAATTGTTTTAATAATTCTGTAGTTAGGGAGTGGGTCAACAATATCTATTGTTCATATGAATATATGAGGTCACAGATCAGACCAACCAAATAACAGCTTCATGCGCAACTATTCGCTAAGGGATGTTTCGGTGCCTACTGTGTAAGAACTGCTGTGGGAAAATCGCTTCAATCAGAAAGCCGAATGGGCTATTCTCCGAGCGCCCGTACCGCTGGGATGAGTATCGTCGCCACACTCAGCAGGAGGATGACGAGAGCGATTGGGCTGTTGAGGAAGATATCAGGTGATCCGTTGGAGAGAGCGAGCGAGCGCCGCAGGTTCACCTCTGCGATAGGTGAGAGGATCAGCCCGAGGACTATCGGCGCAAGGGGGTAGCCACGGAGACGCATGACGTATCCGAGTACTCCTGAGCCGAGCATCACCCACGCATCGAAGAGGTTCCCTCTGAGCGCGATTGCACCGATAACGGTGAGCAGCAGAATGATTGGCCAGATGAACTGCTTGGGAATGTTGATCACCTGTGCCCAGTAGTTCGCCCCGAGAAGCCCGAATAGTAGGATGAACACATAGATGAGCAGAAATCCGACGAAGATAGTATACAACAGCTCCGGCTGGTCTTGATAGAGTCCCGGGCCGGGATTCACGTCATGAACCAACAGCGCACCGATAAGAATTGCGGAGACGGAATCGCCCGGAATCCCAAGCGTCAACGTCGGAATGAGTGCCCCGCCGGTACTTGCGTTGTTACCGGATTCGGCCGCAGCGACCCCCCGAATATTCCCGTCACCGAACGACGGCGTGGCGTTTTTGATCCAGCGCGTGGCCTCGTTGTACGTGATGAACGCCGCGATGTCACCGCCAGCACCGGGTATCGCTCCGATGAGTGCCCCGAGGATGCCCGACCCGGTACTCACAGGCGCGATTGCTCGGAGATCCGAGAACGAGGGCAACACGCCCGAAACGTCCTGAGTGATTTCATCTTGGTCTTCGTTGATTCCCTCGGCGTATTTTCGGAGCCCCTCTGCGATTCCGAACAGCCCGATCATCACTGCGATGAACTCAACGCCTGTGAGGAGTTCCGGAATATCGAACGTAAACCGGTGATAGCCAGTGATGGGATCAATCCCTATTGTTGCGACCAGCATGCCGAGGAGACCGGAGACCATCCCTTTGGTGAGTGAATCACCGCTCACGCTGGCGATGATCGTGAGTCCGAACACAGCGAGTGCGAAGAACTCCGGCGACTGAAACCGAAGAGCGGCGTCGGCTATCACGGGCGAGAAGAACATCAGTGCGAGGACGCTTATTACGCCACCAACGAAGGAGGCTATCGTGCTAATCCTGACCGCCCGTCCCGCCTCGCCCTTCTGCGAGAGAGGGTACCCATCAAAGATAGTCGCTGCTGCTGAAGGTGTTCCAGGCGTCCGGATGAGTATCGCCGGAATCGATCCCGCGTAGACAGCGCCGCCGTAGATGCCCAACAGCAGCATCATCCCCTGTGCAGGCTCCATCGTGAACGTGAAGGAAAGTAACACCGCGATAGTCATCGTCGCCGTCATGCCCGGAATCGATCCCATGAGGATTCCGAGGAAAATTCCGACGACCATCAGCCCGATGATGAACGGGTCCATCACATTCACGAATCCTTGGGTGATGTAATCAAGAACCATCAGACCACCACCCCTAACGGGAGCTGCGGAAGAAGCCGCGAGATGGGGACGATCCCCTCAGGCAGGCGTATCAAGAAGATGCGGCCGAAGAGATAGAACAGCAGTATCGGAAAACCTACTGAGAGTGCGATGAGAAGCGTGGTGGATCGGACGTTCGAATAGTGGAGTAAGACGAGTAGGAGTAGCATCGAGCCGAGTAAAAACCCGGTTACCGGCATCAGCGAGACGTACAGCATGAGAAGGCCAATCACGACCGCTGGTGGCCGGAAGTTGAGGTCCGTCAATTCCTGTTCCGTCTGCGTCTCGCTCAGAATATCGGCCGCCGCAAAGACGATGATTCCGACAGAGATGAGAGTCGGGAACAGCTCAGGTCCCACCAGTCCCTTCTCAGGGAACCGGTTTGCTGTGTAGATGACCGCGAGAGCAATGAGTATAAATACGGCTGAGAGTGGATTCGAAGAAATGCTACTGGGAGTTCGTTTGATCACGTCTTCTATCTGTTGTTTAATCATGACTCTCTTACACTCGTGTTAGATGTTCACGGAATGTGCTTTATAACTTTACCGGTACCGCCGTGCGAGAGTTGGTTCACACCCCCACGAATTAGTTGTATCAACGGAATCGGTACACCGAACATGATTTGCGTCCCCGCTTCGGCACATCGAAATCATCGAATACCGTGGTTTTAATTGGAGCGGTGCTATAGAGTACAGTTGTATATGGGCGTCAGTAATGTACTCAAGGGAATCGACCAGATACAGTTTGAGCACGTGCGAGTCTTCGTGCTCAAAGATGTGCCGAATGAAGGAGATACCACACTCGTCGACACCGCATTCAACGAGAACGGTGAGGAACTCGTCGAGATGCTCCGGTCAGAGTATGGGACCGTCGATAGAGTTATTCTCACGCACGGCGACCACGGGCACCACGGCGGACTTGCGCACGTAGTGGACGCATTCTCACCGACCATTGCGATGCCAGCCAACGAGACAAAACTGTACGATCACCTTGAGGAGGCGGAACTCAACATCGAACCGGATGTCGCATACGAGGATGGCGACACGCTAGAAGGAAACATCCGGATTATTCAGGTTCCAGGGCACACAGAAGCCACGTCCGCCTTGTTGTTGGAAGATCGGAATATCCTCATCTCTGGAGACGTTCTCGATGGTGCGGATCGCGGCGAACTGCCGGCTGGGTACCTGCTCCCGCCGCCGGCCCTGTTCAACGACAGTCACGAGGACGCAGAACTCAACCTTTACAATCTCCTTGAGTACGATTTCGATACCCTTCTCGTCTTCCACGGATCGCATGTCTTCGAGAATCCCAAGGAGAAACTCGACAACTTCCTTGTCGAACGCGAATGGAACGATTGGGACCCTCGGAACGACTGACCGGACGTCTCGTCAGAACGCACCAATTCCGGTAACTCCGCAGTTTTTACTCACGTCTCCATTCTATGGACTGCCATTCATGCGTGGCGGACAGTCACATCGTTCGTACGACGTAGCAGATGGGCAGAGAATGGGGTTCCCAGAGACTGACGATCCACGACGTCACGATACGAATTGGCTCAAGGACGTTCCTCACTCATACCAAACTCTTGTAGACGGTATGAAAATCTATTCGCGCAAGATCGAAACGTCGAAGTGTGGTTTGCAGGTTTCGCCGGACAGAAACGCCTCGAAGGCTGCCTCTGAGTCAAGCAGACTGAACCGATCATCAAGGAATGTGTCGTGGTCGACATCACCTGAGGCAATAAGACGAAACGCGCGATTGAAGTCCTCATACATCGCGCTGTAGGAACACTGAAGGTCCACCTCTGATCGAACCAATGACGTGTAGGACAGCGTTGTGTCTCCGGGTTGACCGACAATGACAATCTGTCCTCCCTTTCTAACCACTTCGGTAGCCATCTGTAGTCCCGAAGGATGTCCAGTCGTATCGAAGATGATGTCGTATCCTTGTCCATCGGTGAACTCCTCACGATACATTTCCAAATCAGCGTCCTCGACATTGACCGTGGAGTACCCGAGTTCCTCTGCAAGAGGGAGTCGGTAGGTCGTGTCCTGACTAACGCCGGCGACGGCCACTTCTGCGCCTTGTGCGTCCGCGACTTGTGCGGTCAGAAGTCCGATCGGACCGGGACCGGCGACGAGTACTTGATCACCGGCACCGATACGAGAGTTCTCGATCACCGCACGAGTACAAACCGCTGTCGGTTCCGCAAGAGCGGCGTGACGCGGGTCCACGTTTTTGGGAACAGCCTGAAGCGATTCCGCCGGCGCTGTAACATAACCCGCGTACGCGCCGTCGTGATCGATTCCAGTAAGCTCCGTGGTCTGGCAGATGTTTTCCATCCCGATTCGACACTGGTAACACTCACCGCATCCGTGGATAGGTCGCTCTACAACCTGCTCCCCAGACGAGAATCGTGTGACATCGTCGCCGGCTTCCACGATGGTTCCCGTGTACTCGTGACCGATAATCGTTGGTAGATTCATCCGCTCGAAGGCCGGTTTGAACTGGTAGATTCCAGCGTCGCTCCCACAGAGCCCAGCGTACTCAACAGCGATCAACACCTCATCCGCGGAGGGGCTGGGAGTCTCGACGTTAATGAGTTCCATACTTCCGGCTTCACGGTTGACTTTCGCTAACCCGCGCATACGAAATGGTCGATATTTACATATTATAGTGTTTCGGAATCGGCATTAGTACGGTCTTTGCGAACGTGATTTGACGAAAGAATTTCATCGTTCGGAATCGATCTTTGTCTTCCTTCGGAGGGGGAACGACTTGGGCGTCCGTGTAGAAGACATTCACGCGGGACGTCGTGCGACTCCACCCGATGACCGAAGACTTAACATTCATTGTCGAATATGAGCGAACGGTATGCCAGAAGATACCAGTACGGAGCCCACCAGACAAACGGTACTGAGCAGACGGAACCTCGTGAAAGCAGTCGGAACGACTGGTCTTGTCGCGACAGCGGGTTGTCTCGATAGCGTCTCCAGCCAACTTTCCGGGCAGCAGTCATGGCCGTCTCGCCCCGTGGAGATCATCTCGCCGTGGGCCGCGGGGGGTGGGGCTGACCGAACGAGTCGTGCTGTCGCTGACGCAGCTGAGAATCACACCGAGGGGACCTGGAATGTGAGCAACCAGACCGGCGGCTCAGGCTCAGTCGGGATGAACGCGGCCGCGAACGCTAAGCCTGATGGTCACACCATCGGTTGTATGGCTCCCGAGATCGCACTATTCGAACATCTCGGAATCGCAGATCTGAGCCCCGACGATGTCACACCGCTCATGCAGTATACCGAGTTTCCGGCCGCCCTCGTCGTTAGGAAAGACTCGAAATTCAAATCGGTCGACAATTGGATAGCTTACGGTCAAAAGAACACGATCAAGATGGCGAACTCCGGATTCGGTTCATCGTGGCATATGGCCGCGGCGGCGATTGCTGACGAGGCGGGTGTGAAGGTAGAACACATTTCCTACGACGGTGCAGCGCCTGCCATGACGGCCGTCGCGAATGGGGAAGTTGACTCTACTGCGGTGGGAGCTGCTGAAGTAGCATCTCAGGTCAAGGACGGCAACCTTAGAGCCTTAGGCGTCGCATTCGATGAGAAGGTCAAGTCACTTCCAAACACACCAACACTAGCAAATGAAGGTCTCGATATCCGGATCGGTTCGTGGCTAGCGCACTTCGCGCCGCCGGATATGACTGAAAGCCGCAAACAGGAAATAGTTGATGTGTACAATTCCGTCTACGAGGATGACGGATTCGTAGAGTTCATGAACAACAACGGCTTCATACGCGTCAAACGAAGTCCCAAAGAACTCCAGCAGTTCCTCCAAGAACAGTACGAATACTACGGGAACCTCGTCGACAAACTCGGTATCAGCAAGCAGTGACGAACCGTGTTGACTTCCCTACTGCCAATTGATGTCGCTGGGCCGAGTTAACGCGCGGCAGGCCGTCATCGACACCGATTTTCAGACACTCTCATCGAATATCCACAGAGAGAACACTCCCACACGGACGAGACTGTACGAACTTCATCGATGGATTTACAGCAGCTGTCGCACTCACTTCTGGTATGCACACGATAGAGCACGATGTAGAGCGACCAGACCGTGCCGTCGTTGAGGCCTTCGAAGCGATTCCGAGTACCATCGTTTCAGACGTAACCGGAAACGTCGGACTGACGATGGATTCAGGAATTAGACCCGCCTTCGAGGGTGTCGATATGGCAGGAACCGCCGTTACGGTAACCGCGTCACCAGGTGACAATCTAATCATCCACAAAGCGATCACGGTCGCCAACCCTGGCGATGTTCTCGTAATCGACTGCAATGGGTATACCGATACTGGCCATCTCGGCGAGTTGATGTGTGCCTCGTGTCAGTCAAACGGGCTCTCAGGTATCGTCATTGACGGCGCGTACCGTGACAAGCGGGAGATCAAGGAGATGGAGTTTCCCGTCTACGGGCGAGGCGTGAATCCGCAGGGACCGCTGAAGCAGGATCCCGGATCCATCAACGTCACCATTTCTTGTGGTGGAGTCAGCGTCAATCCCGGCGACATCGTCGTTGGCGATGACGACGGACTGGCCGTCATTCCCGGAAAGGACGCACAGACAGTCCTCGAACGTTCCCGGAAGAAACTGGATTCGGAAGACGCTACTCGTGAAGCACTCGAAGACGGGACGTATCTCTTCGAAATGAACGGTTACGACAAACTATTCGAGGATATGGATGTTGTTGGTCCCGAGGACTCGATTCAGTAATCGGTGCGGACAACAGCGAGATCGGCCGTAAGCGATCGGTGTCTGATTTGTCGCCCGGTGTCGTTCGCGTTGGACGTTTCTAAAGAAGAGAGGTGAGGGAACAAACAAGGTGGGAGTATACCGCATCGAAAGCAGACGCCATCAGAGGCAACTGAGTCGTATAGATTTATTCTCACCATACACGCAGCTGATTGCTCGACATACGCGTGTACTTCTCGTCGCTCACTTTGGGGGGCTATCCCACGTGGAACCGTTGTCCTGTGGTTCGTATCCGAGCACAGCTTTTGCGTGTTCGATGTCGAACCACCGAGCGTCGTTTCCGCTTACCGCGTAGAACGAGTCGTAGGTCACGTCTTGGTCCTCTAGACAGCACTCCAGCAGATTCGCAAAGTCACGCTGAGAGGTCCACGACGCCTTGAGCCGTTTCACCATCTCTTCGTACTCCTCGCTACCACGCTCCCAAGAGCCGGTTTGTGACTGATCCCAAACCTCGTCTTCGTTGACTTGGTGTTCATCGCTACGGGTGACACCGCGTTCGGCGTCGCCGTAGGGATGATCGTACGTCTCGGTCCGGACGCTGGAGATACGGAGAGAATACACCTGTTCTGGCGCGCCCTCACGCCGGGCGTGCACCCGACAGATGTGTTCGCCAAACATCTTCGAGGCGCCGTAGTAGCCATCGGGCTTTGGAAGCGTTTCGTGAGTGAGTCGACGGGGATCGTACTCGCTTGGATAATCCTCCCTGTACAGTTCCGGCGCGTGTTCCTCCTCGTACAGCCCCATTACGCGCTGGGAGGACGCGTAGATGAGTTTCGGAACGTCGGCGTCTTTCATCGCCTTCAGAACGTTGTACGTCCCCACGATATTTGGTTCAACGATATCCTCGAAACTGGCACCTGCGTCTGACTGCGCAGCGAGATGGATTACAGCGTCTTGCCCATCGAAAGCTGGCCGAATCGCGTCGTAATCGGAAATGTCTGCGACATGTGTGTCGTACTGAGGATGATCGGTTCGGTCAAGATACGTGAAATTGTACCGTTCCTTGTTGGCTAAGTTGGTGAGAATTGCTTCGCCGGCCTCTCCAAACGGACCCGTCACAAGAACATTTGGTTCTGGCATTGACGAGTATGAATCGAATGTTCTGCTATTTAATTGTTTTCATGGTTAATACAGCCCACCGTGCGATGAATGTCCTATTACACCATTTTCAATAATATTGAAAAGGAAGCCAGTATATCGAGCACATGGATTACAATAGTACACCTGTAATCCCTTACTGTCCAAATCCAATACGTCGACGAGAACAAGGGGGACAAAAGAGAGATCCAATAATACTGAAAGATATTATTTTTACTATCTGAGATCGTAATTAGTATTGTCACTCCAGCAGGACTACGGTCTTTCTAATCATCCCATTACTACTTACATGATTATTAATTACCTATATTAGGTGACAGTCCCTATAAGAGTGTACGCGGTGTTGGCGCATTCGACACGATCGTCTGTGCAATAGTCGTCGAGGGCCACTCACTGTCGGTGAGGTGGTGAAGATACGTGCCGTTTTGGTAGACAGAGCAATCCACTTCAACTTTTTAACGTTCAGTATGTCTATCCGTTTGGTTGCGACAACATAACAGTCCGCCGTTGGCATCTATATATACATCTTAAGAATAAACCATATATCGGTGTACCAAATCCACCGAAATTTTGGTCCCTACCTCGGAGAATAGATTTCTGTAAATAGCTTTTGCTCATACTTGTCTGAGCGTAATTTACAAAATATTCTTACGAGAAGGCGTCTATCGATATGCTAATCGATCTGGAAAGCTGAGTCGAATGTACCACCGAGTAGCTACTGATCCTCCAATCTATTCGGGATCTTGTTCAGCAGGCGGGGCAAGCGTCTTCTCACGACCTCAACCGTTGCTCGTTCCAGTCGCCACTGATCGGTACCGAGTGGGATACCGTCGTTCGTTTCTGCCCGCTTGAGGATGCTCCGCGTCTTTGATTGCGGGATCTCACAGAACTCTGCCACGGCTCGTTGCTCACGGCCTTTTCGCACCTCCCGAATGAAATTCTGGGTCCGGATGTACTCACTCGACACTTGCTGCAAAGAGTCGTCCTCGACAGTGTAGTTGAGTGGCGGCCAACCGACGTTGCCAGTGTTGCCAATAATGCCATCATTTAAGAACCACTCTCACTCCACTATTGCCAGTAACGAGGAAAAAATGAATAGGAGGACAGAAACGGTCACGCTTTTGGTCTGGTTATTGTATCGTGTTCTACTATTTACTATGTCTTATTGAAATATACATACATATTATAGATAGTTGGTATAGCTGATAGTTGATATAGCTAGTTGAATAACTATTTTGATTCTGGTATCTAGTTTTTCCCAGTACGGGTCTGGTTTCGCACGCATTGTATTAAAAGTACCGGCGTTCAGAAAAGGGGTCGACGACTTCCTCCAGTCGTTGCGGAAGTTTACTGGCAATAGTGGAGTGTGTGTGTTTTATAAGTGGATGCAATACTGGCATAACTGGTTCGAGTGGTGAGTTAGTGGTAATACTGGAACCTATGGTTTTATGATGGTTCCTCGTCTTGAGTCCGCTTATGGGTCGATTCAATCGAGAATCGTTCATCATTCAGGACAAAGACGTCCTCCGAGATGACTACCAGCCAGAGACACTTGAAGAGCGGGACGAGGAACTCGACGAATACGCGGCCGCGCTCCGTCCCGTCATTCAGGGCTGGCAACCGAACAACGTCTTTCTCTATGGCGTTACCGGCGTCGGGAAAACAGCTGCGACGCACGATCTTCTTGAGGAGTTGCAGGAATCCGCCGAAGAGTACGACGACGTCGATCTCAACGTTATTGAACTCAACTGTACTGGCTGCACTACGTCCTATCAGGTGGCGGTTAATCTCGTAAACGAGATTCGCTCACCGTCTCACCCTCTCACCACTGTATCGTCTACACGCGAACCCATGAGCGAAACCGGATATCAACAAAAACGGATCTTCAACGAACTCTACAACGACCTTGAGTCGATCGGTGGGACTATTCTCGTGGTTCTGGATGAGATCGATAACATCGGCTCGGATGATGATATTCTGTATGAGCTCCCACGAGCTCGCTCTCAACTGGATCTCGACGTGAAAATCGGTGTGGTCGGCATCTCGAACGACTTCAAGTTCCGGGAAAACCTCTCTCCGAAAGTCAAGGACACTCTCTGCGAAGAGGAAATCTTATTTCCTCCATACGACGCGAATGAACTACAAAATATTCTCAAGCAGCGAGCCGATATCGCGCTCTACAGCGATGTCCTCGAGTTGGATGTAATCCCGTTGTGCGCAGCGTTCTCTGCACAAGACTCGGGATCTGCTCGGCAGGCGTTACGATTGCTCCGGAAAGCAGCTGATATCGCCGAGAACGATGCGATGGCCGGTGAAGAGGCGAAAATCACCGAAGAACACGTTCGGGAGGCCGAGCATCAGATCCAACGACAACAGGTCGTCGAAGGGATGCATTCGTTGACCCGGCAGGGACAGTATGTGTTACTAACTGTCTGTCAGCTAGCGGCAGAAGGAGAAACACCCGAGCGAACGAAACTGATCTATAGGCGATATCGAGAGGTTCTTCGCACCCATAGCAGTGATCCGCTAAAACGCAGGCGGGTACACGACCACCTGTCGGATTTGAGCCTCCACGGGATCTTACGATTGGTCGACTCGTCGAGTGGACGCGGGAACTACAACGAATACGAGCTCGATGTCTCCCTGTCGTCGGCCCTTGATGCACTTGAGAGTGAACTCGGAGAGCTTGACGAGATTCGTGAGACCGCGAAACGGCATCGGGCTTTGGAATGACTTAAAAACCAACAACACCAGTACTGCCAATACCCTCTCCACTATTGCCAGTAAAACGCCAACCGGAAGTGCCAGTTTGTCCAGTACCCTCTCCAGTGTTGCCAGTATTATCTAAATGAACGTTATATGATTTGAACTCCAAATACCCTTGTTGCCAATAATCCATAACACGATACCGTCCTCTGTTTTTACTGGCAATAGTGGAGTGTCTGACTTAATTTCAGAAAGATTTAGTAAACGCCTTCCAGTGGCGTCTGGAGAGGTTCTCGTATGTCAACGATAACCGGTGCCAGCGTTCAGCACACTTTGGTGTGGAGTCACGCAAATCACGAAGCGATTTACTGGCTCCGAAAAATCAGAGATCTCTCCTGATTTCCAACCTCAAGTCGTGACCTCCAACCTCAAGGATCGAATTTGGGTATTTCGACGCCTCTTTAAGCATGTCAAGTACAAAGCCCCGAAACGCGGCGTCACGGCAAAGCAGGCTAGTTTCAATCCTATGTTTAGTTTCTAGGGTACTGTGACAGGGAGGTGAATACTCTGGTGACAGTCGCAGTAACGTTTCTCAATGCGCTCACAGAGGAGATCCGACCAGAACTCTACGATGAATGTCCTAAGCGCGCACAATTAACCCTTGGTTGAAGATAGTGAAGACGCCTCGATGGAATCAATCATAGCCGATCAGCGGATAAAAGAGCTAAAAACGCACACCAAAACAACCGACGGTCAGGCCCATTAGACGAGGAGTTGGATATCGGCCTCGGCCATATCCTGAATCGCTGTGGCGGCACCAACGCCTGTTGTCACACCGTCATAGAAGTCGTTTTCGTCATAGTCCATGAGATCGATGGTCATCTGGCAGGCCTGAAACTCTACACCCATCTCTAGGGATGTTTCGATGAGTTCCGCGATCGTGGCGGTGTCGTTGTCCTCTATCTTCCGCTCCATCATCTTCGTCGTCACACGATCCATGCCCGGAATTGCGGCAACGGCGTTCGGGACGGGCATATTGGGATTGCCGATCGAACTCAGCTTCAACTCCTTCGAGCGTTCCTCATGGAGGATGTCCAACCCCCAGAAGGTGTGGAAGACGGTAACGTCGTAGCCGAAGGCAGCAGCCGTGCTCGCGAGGATGAGCGGAGGGTAAGCCATGTCGAGCGTCCCCTTCGTCGCGATGATCGACATCTTCGACGGGGCGTCGTCGTCAGTGGCTTCCGCGAGCGCGTCCTCAAGTTCCTCGATTCGCGCGGCGAGCTCGGCACGCGAGGGGGCCGCCTCGTCCGGTGTCGACTGAGTATCCGTACTCATCGTTAAAAGGTGAATACCTGATCTGCCGTTTCGACTTCCTCAAGGAACGTCGCCGCACCCGCGAACTTGGTCGTGACATCGTCGTTGATGGCTTCTTGGTTCCACTCAAGCATGTCGAGAGTCGTCGTGCAGGCAACCGTGGTGACGAGGTCGCCGCCGTCAGCGACGAATGCGTCGAGCATGTCGTAGGGGTTTGGCATCCCTGCCTCGAGGAGCGGTTCGATTTCAGAGACATCCATCTCACCTTCGAGAAGGTGGGAGAGTCCATCGAAGGTAAAGTAGACGAGCACCTCGGTGTCCGACGCGAGCGCCGTGTGACCGAGGTTCATCGCCATTGCGAGACTCTTCGGGCTGTCGTTGTCGACGATAATTCCAATCTTATTCATTGTTTATTCAGTTTTACGCACGTAGTGAGTGTATATATCGTCGCCTTCCTCTTGGTCGAGGAGTTCAACACCGTCGGTCGTATCTGCCCAGCCGCCGAGGTCGCTCATGCTACCAGGATCGGTCGCAAGAATTTCGAGAACTTCACCTGCTTCGAGCCGGTCGATGTTCTGCTTGGTCTTGACAACCGGCATCGGACAGTTCTCACCCTGTACATCAAGGGTCTCAGTGATTTCGTATTCAGTCATGGTATTGACCTCACTACCCAATACTGGAGGGTAGTAAAAAAACCCATCGATAGTAGTTCCCCCAAATCACAATACCAAAATGCACTCTTTCTCAGTGGCGCCTCAATGGGCCATGAATACCGAATGTTGTGGCAATAGTGTTGTAGAGTAGGTGAACTACTATACAAAGCCTTATTTACAAGCAGTCAATAGAGAAGAGTGACGATGACCGGAGAGAAAGACTCCGAATCCACTGAAACGGTCGCATCGACCACACCAACCGAGCTGAAGGCGCGTATCGATAGCGGCGAAGACGTATTCATCCTTGATGTACGTTCGGAAGCCGACTTCGAAGAGTGGCACATCGACGGTGAAAACACCGATATCGTGAATTACCCGTACTTCGAGTTGCTCGATGACATTCCCGAAGACCTGCACGCAGAGCTTCCCGATGATCAGCGCATCACGGTCCTCTGTGCAAAGGGCGGGTCAAGCGAACTCGTTGCCGAACATCTCGACGACGACGGGTACGATGTCAATCACCTCGAACGGGGGATGAAAGGTTGGGCGCGAATTTATGATTACCAAGAGCTTGACGCAGATGTTGACGCGACAGTCGCCCAGTATAGACGCCCGTCCAGCGGGTGTCTTGCGTACCTCATCGTCTCCGATGGCGAAGCAGCTATCATCGATCCGCTTCGCGCGTTCGTTGACGAGTACGTTCAGGATACGCGAACGCTGGGTGCCGATCTCATGTACGCGCTCGATACACACATCCATGCCGACCACATCTCCGGTATTCGTGACCTCGCCACCGCCACCGACGCGACAGCGGTTCTTCCGGAGACAGCCGCCGAGCGTGGCATCGAGTACAAGACGCCCTACAAGACAGTCACCGACGGTGACACACTCTCCGTTGGGAGCGTTGACATCGAGGTCATCCATACGCCGGGACACACGACCGGCATGACCGCGTATAAGGTCGGGAATGTCCTGTTCACGGGCGACGGTCTCTTCACCGAGAGCGTGGCTCGACCTGATCTTGAAGACCCTGCGGCCGCAAAAGCCGCTGCCAGAACACTCTATGAGAGCCTCCATGAGCAGGTTCTCACGCTCTCTGGGGACACAGTCATTGCACCGGCGCACTTCAGCGACTCAGCGACACCGAACGAGGACGGCACCCACACCGCGGAGCTTAACGATCTGATCGAGCGGATGGACGCGCTCACGATGGACGAGGAGACGTTCGTCGAGTTCATCATTGCAGACATGCCGCCCCAACCAGCGAACTACGAGGAGATAATCGGGACGAATCTCGGCCAGCAGGCCCCCGATGAGGAGGAAGCGCTTGAGCTCGAACTTGGACCAAACAACTGCGCCGCGAGTGAGGAGGCACTGACAAACTGACGATGGAGCCAGTAGTTCCGCTGCTCACGACCGGTGATCCGTTTCCGCGAGGGATACTACCGTACCTCATCGGTGGTCTGTTCGTCGGACTCGGCGCGGCAGTCATCTATCTCGCAACTGGGATCATCGCGGGCGCGAGTACGTTCCTTGAGTCGACACTGTCGTACGTCTCGGGCATCGAACGGTTCAATCGCTTCAAGTACGTTCAGTCCCGAAACTGGCGGGTCGTGTTCACGTTCGGCATCGTGAGCGGTGCGGCGATCTGGGGGCTCGCTCTCGCACCTGATCCCTCCATTTGGACGACTAATGTTCAGTGGTGGCGGCTGCTCGGTGGTGGCATCCTCGTCGGTGTCGGCACTCGCCTCGGAAAGGGATGTACCTCTGGGCACGGCGTCTGTGGCGTCGGGTCGCTCTCGAACACCTCGCTGGTGAACGTTGCGACCTTCCTAGTGACGGCAATCGGAACCGCCCAACTTGTCGCCGCTCTGGGGGTGTCTCCATGAGTGAACGCGACCGCAGCCCGTTGTTCCTGCCCGTCATCTACGTCGGTGGGCTGATTTTCGGGCTTGGGCTCGCCATTAGTGGGATGGCTCGTCCGGAGGTTGTTCTGGATTTCCTCCAGTTCGACGACTTCGGCCTGCTGTTCGTGATGGGCGGTGCGGCCGTCGTCACCGGAATTACGTTCACCGTTGCGACGCGCTACCTAGATCGCGCCCCGCTCACTGCGAGCGAATACACGCGCCGAGTGAAGGAATTTGATCGCAACGTCGTCATCGGCGGCGTGATCTTTGGCGTCGGCTGGGGGATCTCTGGGATTTGCCCCGGTGCAGCCTACGCCAGTTTCGGCGTCGGCAACTATCCCATTCTCTGGGCGATCATCGGCATGTTCCTCGGTGCCTACGCACAGGGCTATATCCGATCACTCGGTACTGACGACACGACGGCCAGCTAACACTCATGCCACTACATACCGAGTATCTGATTCGGCACCAACGGTATTGTGCGTCAATGGAAATACGATCCAAAGAATGGATGGTCGCGTAAAATGTTCGGACTCGAACTGATAAGTGGTTCAGTACAGGCGATCGCTACTGTGGGGCTTGTCTTCGCGGAAGCGATCACACTCTATGTGGGGTACGGTGCGCTCAGCAGTACACTCGGACAGGTCATCATCGACGCGGTCGGAGGTGACTAACGATGGCGATCTTTGGGATGGGTCTCACCATGGCCGCCGTCTTCATCGGGTTTGGTCTGCTCATCGGGACCCTATTCGGGTTCTTCGGGATGGGTGGCTCATTCCTTGTGACGCCTGCTCTGCTCGTGATGGGGTACCCCTCGACGGTCGCTGTCGGGAGCGGACTGGCGTTCGTCTTCGGGACGAGCGTGATCGGCGCACTCCGCCACCGTGACCACGGACAAGTCGATTACAAGCTCGCTGGGATCATGACCGTCGCAATGACGCTCGGTATCGAGGGCGGAAAGAGCGTCGTGTTCTTTCTCGAAGCGACTGGCATGGCCGACCTCATTATCAACGTCGCGTACGTCGGCCTACTCGCCGGCGTCGGATTGCTCACGCTCCGTGACGCATGGTCAGACAGCGGAGACGACACTTCGAGTGACCTCGCGGACCGCGTTCAGGCTATCCGTATCCCGCCGATGGTGACGCTCCGCGGTGGCGTCCGCGTCTCGGCAGCAATCATCTTCGCAGTAGGGCTTGCAATCGGTGTCCTCTCCGGATTCCTCGGTGTCGGTGGCGGGTTCCTTCTGATGCCCGCAATGATGTACGGGCTTGGCGTTCCGGCCGCCATCGCCGTCGGAACCGACATCCTCCAGATCACTATCTCGGGGGCGTTCGGTGCGTTCACGTACGCACAGTCCGGAGCTGTCGCGTTGCCGGTCGTCGGTTTCCTGCTTCTCGGGAGTGCGCTTGGTGCACGGATCGGGGCGGGCGTGACGAAACTCGTCGACGAGGACGAGATCAAGGGCTACTTTGCCGCGATGCTTCTCGCAGGGAGCATAGCAGTCGCGTCAAACAAACTTGGAAACGTCTACGGGATCGAACTTCTCAACACTGTGAGTACCGTGTTGATCTTTGGAGCAGCGCTGCTCGTCAGCAGTGCCGTCGTCATTGCCGCCGTGTGCCGACTCCGCGGTGACCGGCCGGGTCATGGTGTCAACTCACTACATCGTAGATGTGCACAGTATTGTGTGAGACACACAACTACTTTTGAGTCTGTATCTCGGTGACGACTACGGCAGCGGTCGACGTGCGTGACAGAAAAGAGGCGTCGGAGTACGCCAGTAGCTGCTGAACGAGGAATGGACAAATACAACCTAAAAGCGCATAGAAAACACATTTTGTAAAGAGATATCGTTTTATAATACTCATTCATACATATAAATATGAAAATAGTGTTTGAGTGTGCTGAGAAGAGTCTTGCGAGCAAGCAAGTGGGCGCTCAAATTGCGCGTGGTATCGTGTGAGCGACTGGGTTCCGACGACGTGTATGCGGTGTGCTGTTGGCTGTGGCCACATGCACCAAGGCACTGATATCGGGTACGGAATCAATATCGTTCGGGGGGATTCTGCCCACCCAGTCAATCAGGGGGCAGCGTGTGCACGCGGGATCCGCGAAAGCAAGAATCCCAACGGTAAGTGGCTCACTCGCCCGCTCGTTCGTAGGGACGGCGAGCTGCAACAAACCACCTGGGACGTGGCGCTTGCGCGTACAGTCGCAGGGTTGCGCGAGGTCCAGAATCAGGATCCAGACAGCGTTACCGTCCTTGGCAGCGGTCAGCAGACTAACGAAGCCGCCTACATGCTCGGGAAGGTCGCCCGTGGTGGCTTCGGGACTCGCAACTACGACGCGAACACGACGCTTTGTATGGCCAGCGCGGTAACAGCGTACTACCAAGCCTTCGGCAGTGACGCCCCGCCCTGTACCTACGCCGATATCGACACAGCCGAAGGACACGTCGTCTGGGGAGCGAATCCCGCGGTCGCTCATCCAGTGCTATTCCGCTGGATTCGGCGGGCCGCCAGCGAAAACGGTGAGATCGTCGTCGTGGATCCGGTACAGTCTGAGACCGCAGAGAACGCTGAACATCATATCGCGCCTGCGCCCGGTAAAGATCTCGCGCTGGCACGAGCAGTACTTGCTCACATCGTGGAGACCGGCCGCGTCGATACGGCGTTCATCGAGACAGCGACCACGGGGTTCGATGCACTCTGTGGTGTGCTTCCTGACGTGGAGACGGCCGCCAACGACGCCGATGTCACGATGGCCGACGTGGAGCTACTCGCCACCACCCTTGACAACCGAACACTCATCTACTGGGGGATGGGTATCAACCAGCACGTTCAGGGGACTGAGACGGCACGAGCACTCATCGATCTGACGTTGGCAACAGGGAATCTCCAGCCCGGGGGCGGGCCATTCTCGCTAACCGGACAAGCCAACTCGATGGGGACGCGAATATGTTCCTCAAAGGGAACCTGGCCCGGACAGCGAGCGTTTGAGACCCTCACCCACCGGCGGACCATCGCTGACCACTGGGACATTCCGGTCGATCGATTGCCTACCGATCCCGGACCGGGACCCGTCGGTATTCTCGAAACGAACCCCGACGCCGTCTGGACTGTTGCGACTAACCCTGTCGCCGGAATGCCTGACGCTGACACCGCTCGTAAAGCGCTTGAAGACGCGTTCGTCGTCGCACAGGACGCGTTTCACACGGAAACAACCGCCGTCGCTGACGTGGTTCTCCCAGCGGCGACCTGGGGAGAGTCTGAGGGCACGACAACGAATATGGAGCGGACCATTTCACGGGTGCGAGCAGCTACTGATCTCCCAAGCGGTGTGCGCCCAGACCTTGATCTTATTGCGACAGTTGGCGCTCGGCTGTTCCCGGAGTTGATTACGGATCCTTCACCGGATCCATCAGCGGTCTTCGACGAGTTCACCGCGCTGACAGAGGGAACTGTCGCTGACTGCTCAGGAATCACCTACGAGCGTCTGGAGAAGGAACATGCCGTCCGCTGGCCGGCTCCTGATGAACAGAGCGCCGGTGGCTACCGCTACTACGATGACGGGTCGTGGTCGTTCCCGACTACCTCTGGCAACGCCCACTTCTCGACCAATCGACAAAGACCGCTTCCGGAGCCAACAGACGACGAGTACTCTCTGATGCTGACGACAGCCCGTGAGGCCGATGGGTATAACACGGGTGTCCGCTCTCGCGGCGGTACGAGTGGCAAACTGGTTGCCCGTATCCACCCGGACACTGCCGCACTCGACAACGACCGGGCTATCGTTGCCTCCCGGCGCGGATCGGTGCCAGTCCGTGTCGATCGTGACGAGAGCGTTCCACGAGGAATGGTTTGGCTCCCGATCCACCATCCGGCCACCAATCGACTGACGCTCTCCGATCGGGATCCCCAATCCAATGAGCCACACTTCAAGCAGTGCGCTGTCCAGCTAATCGCACTAGAGGCAGAGGTACCGCCGACTAACGACGGCAACCGCTCATCTATAGGGCGTGAGCACTGAGGGACTGGTGTGCACCACGCACCCTCCTGTAAGTCACCGTCACATGCCTACGTCGTGTTATCCACGAAGTGTTCAAACCTATTTAGACACTTTCAGTAGCGGGATATCGACGATCGAACAGAGACGACCTTTGGTTCGAAATCTCCCATCTCCAACCTCTAACACGTATTTTCCCTATTATGTAAACAATTACTGTTATTATATGCAACTACAACGCATTATGTATGGTAAAGTGGTGGAACATCCATATCAACGGAGGTTCAGTAGATGAACTGCCGACACACATCAACCGTGTCGTGTCTGTGGATGAAACGAGGGCGATCTCATGAGTTTGATTCCAATGACCAAATACCGGACGCTAGCGCTGGCGACTGTCGGATTTAACTTCTCGTTTCTTATCTGGTTCTCGTTTGCTCCGTTCACTGGTCCGATTGCTACTGCGTTCGGACTGTCGCTGGCGGATATCGGCATTCTTGCGAGTGCAGCAATCTGGCTGGCTCCATTTGGACGTATCCTTACCGGTTGGTTTTCAGATAAGTTCGGGGCACCGACAGTGTTCGCCGTCGTGCTATCCTACGTCGGAGTATTCTCGATGGCGAGCGCATTCGCCCAGTCGTACACTGTCTTTTTCATCGAGCGGCTGATCGTGGCGACGGCCGGTATCACTTTCGTCATCGGGATCCAACACGTCTCAGAATGGTTCGAAGAAGAACAGTTGGGAACCGCCGAAGGGATCTACGCCGGTATCGGAAACGCCGGAGCAGCTGCAGGGGCGCTTATCTTACCGCGTGTCTTTCCCGCGAACTGGAGCGGGCCGTTGTTCGAAACCAACTGGCGGGCCGCTTTCTTTTACACTGGCGTCATCGCTATCCTCCTCGCTGCCACGTACTACATCCTCGGCGAGGCCGCAAAAAGTGAGGAGAAACGCCAGGCGACAAAAGAGAGTGCGAGCTTCAAGAGCTGGGTTTACACCGCGACGCGATACGGAACCGTCATCCTTGCACTGGCCTACGTGATGAGCTTCGGACTGGAACTGTCGATGAACGGGTGGCTGGCAACCTACTACCGCGAGGGATTCAACACTGATAACCTCGTGCTGGCGAGCACCTTCGCGGCGATGTTCTCTATTGCGGCGGGCCTACTTCGTCCCTTCGGGGGCTACGTCAGCGACTATCTTGCCCGCGAGCAGCGGAATATCCTCCCGGTATTCACCGGCCGCTACCGCGAACAATGGACGTTCGTCTCGCTGTGCTTTATCGTCCTGATGATGTTCGGTATGACGCTAGCAGGTCTCTCCGGCAAGGTGTTACTCGCGGTTGGTGCTGGCTTTCTCGTCGGCATGGGGTGCGCTATGGCCGAAGGGTCCATCTTCGCGCAGGTACCGGCACTGTTCCCGAACAGCTCTGGTGCCGTCGCTGGCGTCGTTGGTGGTGTTGGAACTGTTGGTGGCATCGTCTATCCGCTGGCGTATTCGGCATCGGTTCTTCCGAACCTACACGTCGGATACTCCGTTGTTGCTGTTTCAATGATACCCATCGTGTTGCTGACAGCGTGGGTGTTCCAACCAACGGTCGCGCGCGTTGCTACCGAGGCTGGCTTCGTCAATGAAAGCGGACAGTCAGAGACCCAATCAGTATCTAGCAGAAACGATTGAGATACGTCTGGCAGTTGTTCTCGTGAGCGGGTGTTATCCAGTGAGCACGACACCAGCAACGCAGAATTAATACATAAAAATAAATACATAATACGTCTACTAGCTGGTGGTATTGTGGACAGACGCACGGAGTGACCCCCTGCATTGTTAATTTATTCAACGGATAGTGTTTTACCCATACAGATAAGAAGTATAATCGCAGATTAAGCGGTGTTCGACCATATATAATCGAAATAAGAATACGAACGTCCGCATCTGTGGTGGTCTAACCATGGTACACAAAAAAGAGGACATCAAAGACGAACTGTACGGTGACGCGGTCCGAACGAAGATCGAGGCGTTTGCTGAGCGAGGCTGGGAGACCATTCCCGAAGACGAACGGGAGGAGTGGTTTTCACGGTTCAAGTTTTGGGGCATATTCCACCAGCGCGGTGGACAGGAATCATACTTCATGCTGCGATTGACCAACTGTGGAGGTGTGTTAGGATCAGGACAGCTACAAGCGATCGGTGAGGTGTCTCGTGACTACGCGCAGGGACCGGCTCGAAATCCTGAGTTCGGTAACGGATGGATCGACCTCACGACCCGGCAGTCGATCCAGTTGCACTGGATCAAACTGGAGGATATTCCTGAGATATGGGACAGATTGGAGGCAGTCGGTGTCTCCTCCCGGTCAGCAGGGGGAGACACGATGCGAAATATCTCTGGCTGTCCAGTTGCGGAGAAGGCTGATGAGTACATCGAATCTCGTCCCATTCTTGAAAAGATTCAAGCGACCATCCGCAATGACGATGACCTCTGTAATATGCCTCGGAAATTCAATATCTCTGTCACCGGCTGTCGGCAGGGCTGTGCTCAAGACAGCATCAACGATATCGGTCTCGAACCCGCCCACAAATTCATCAGCGGCGAGGACGTGAAAGGATTTAACGTCCGCGTTGGCGGCGGACTCGGCGGTCGCAAACCGCGTAAAGCACGCTCACTCGACCTGTTCGTCCGGCCAGAACACGCTGTTGAGACGGTCCGAGCCTTTGTAGAACTGTATCACGAGGAAGGTAACCGGCAGAACCGCTCGAAAAACCGGACCAGATTTTTCGTTGATGAGCGAGGTCCTGAGAAGATTCGAGACGCGCTCAATGAGCGGCTGGATTTCGAGTGTGAGTCTGCGGGTACGGACTTCCGTGGCAAATACACGTACAACGCAGGTAGATCCAGCGAGCAGGGTGCTCATGATCACGTTGGCGTCTACGAGCAGACAGATGGGAACAACTACGTTGGTCTCTCGGTCCCGGTCGGACGACTTCCGGCCGAGGCTGCCATCGAACTTGCCGGTCTCGCTGACGAATACGGCTCCGGTGAGATACGGCTGACTCGGCGGCAGAACCCGCTTATCATGGATGTTCCTGACGGGAAACTGGATGCCCTGCTCGATGAGACTTTCCTAGAAACGTATTCCCCGACGCCGAATCCATTCACTCAGGGCGCGGTGGCTTGTACCGGAACGGAGTTTTGCTCACTGGCGCTCACTGAAACCAAAGCACGGATGGCCCGACTGCTGCGGTGGCTCGGTGACAACGTCGAGGTACCAGAGGATGTCGACCGCATCAAGCTCCACTTCTCGGGCTGTACGGCCGACTGCGGGCAGGCGATGACCGCCGACATCGGACTTCAGGGGATGCGTGCCCGAAAGGACGGCCAGATGGTTGAGGCGATGGATGTCGGCGTCGGGGGTGGTGTCGGTGAGGACCCCAGCTTTATCGACTGGGTTCGACAGCGCGTGCCAGCCGACGAAGTGCCGGGGCTGCTCCGAAATCTCATTGAGGCGTATGCAGCACTCCGTTCTGCAGGCCAGCCATTCCGCGAGTGGATCAACGCGACTGGACACAAGACGATCGTCGAATTGGCCGAACCGGAAGAAGTAGAGGGATACGAGGATCCGTGCCTGACTGACGGGAAACAGTCGTGGTATCCGTTTGACGACGGCGAGAGTCCTGCACCGACCGACGCCGATGGTCGGCCGATCTCGGCGGATGACTGATCGTGATTCCGGCCAGTGGATAGCATGCTGCAGGTGCTCCTGATGATTGAGGAGTGTTGCTGTTACACTGGACGGCCGATACACTTAGTAAATATATAACTGGTAATTATCCCGTAAACGGATTCGCCAACTGCTCTTTCGGAATCGCGTTCCGGATGGTGATGTGAGGATCGACAACCTGACTCACTTCGAGGTCAGCAACGAGGCTAGAGAACATGTAGGCGTCGGTAAAATCGAACCCATGGACGTGTTCGAGGAGTCGACAGAGGTCACGGTTCGCCAATTCACACGCCTCTTCCATCGTCTCCGCAGACGCGACCGTCTTCCATGCGTCTTCTGTCTCGATTAACGGTCGATCGAGGGCAACGACTGGATCGGAGATGAGATCAACGGTCACGTCAATTTCCGTTGCGATTTCGGCACCGGTACCACACACCTCGCCATCAGCCATCGCAGCCTTTGAATCCCCCATTGCCAGGAGTCCGCCGGGCTGGAACACCGGGAAGTACACTGTCGATCCGGCTGAAATATCGGTCGTGTCGAGATTGCCACCGTGGTCGTGGGGCACGAGTGTACTGTAGGCTGTATTCTGAGGTGCTACTCCGATGGTGCCGATCATCGGATCGAGCTCAATCTCCAGCTCATTGAAGTGAAGACACTCGTTATCGATCTCTGTGATCCGCGTTCGGGGAGCGTCTGTGTCTTCGTATCCGTGCTGAAGACCGAACTCGGGCATGACGAGTACCCGACCGTACTCCTCTCGAAGACGGATATCTTCGATTGTCACTTGGAGTATGTCCCCTGGAGTGGCACCCTTTACAGCGACCGGACCTGTTGCCGCGTTCACCTCGTCGGGGACTGCACGCATGAGATCCTCCTCCGTTTGCACATCGCCTTCGACGCTGTCTCTTGTGTGAATCTCAAGGGTTGTACCAGGCGGTACCGTCCGCTCGGCGTCCATATCTGGAGTGAATTCGTAGACGACGTGATCATCGGAGACGCTCTTCTGAGACATTGTAACAACGTTCACATCGGCCGGATAAATGCTTTCGTTCGATTTCGTCATTGTTCCTCGAAGGATCAACCACTTGCCTATCGGCCACCGGGGACGACGAACCAGAAGATACGTCCAATCGTGGAGAACGGAGTGCGACACAGCATCAGTCAGAAATCACTTGTTGGTGATTTCGGATGCTAATTAGTACCTTGGTATGTTACAACTCACTTCTCAGATAAGTATATACGGTTTGAATGTGTATCTATTAATGAATGGTTAAAGAACGTATTAGAATGATAAAAAGAGTACTGAATAACTCCTTCTACCGACGGCAGTTGCTGCTATCGTCTGTCATCGGTCCACTCCAGAAGCGTATTCGGGGAGCAGATGGCGTCTATATCACAGATACGGATTGGGACAACCTCATCATATTGGATGGTTGTCGGTTCGACCTATTCAATCAGGTTCGAGCGAAACTATCGCTCGACGGCGAGTTGACCAAACGGCAGTCACGCGGGAGCGCCTCACCGGAGTTTCTCAAAGCAAATTTCGATGATCGATCGCTCACCGACACAGTGTACGTTACCGCTAATCCATTCGAGAAATGGGTTCTTGACGAGCCGTTTCTTTACACTGATCGCGTGTGGACCGACGGATGGGACGAAACCGAAGAGACGGTCTTACCAGAAACACTCGCAGATCGTACACGAACTGTACACGATGAGTATCCAAACAAGCGATTGATCGCTCACTTTATGCAGCCCCACGTTCCGTTTGTCGGAGAAACACGGGTTAACGTCCACAGCGACAATATGGAGGAGTTCCGAAACATGATGCTCGGAAGTGATGGGGATGGTGAATTCTCACTCCCAGTCTGGGAAGCACTGAGTACCGGACAGTTAGAGACTGAACTCGTCTGGGAGGCGTATCGAGACAATCTGCTCTGTGTGCTTGAGACCGCTCTTCCCCTCGCAGAGGACCTTCCCGGAAAGACGGTGATCACTGCCGACCATGGCAATTCGTTCGGTGAATGGGCAACTCCGTTTCCAATTCCTGTGTACTTCCACCCGCGCAACGTGCGTATTCCGTCATTGATCGAAGTTCCGTGGTTTATTCCGCCGTACGAAGAACGCAAATCGATCATTAGATCGGATGAGAATATCACAACCGCTCCACAATCGCCTGCGGACACCACTTCAAAACCGACAGAAGATACGGCGCAAACAGCAGACGAGTCGGTTGTCGAAGACCGTTTATCCGCGCTCGGATACACCGAGTAGCCGCCATCTCCGTCGAATAACCGATGTCAAACAATTATTTCTTTCACCTTCTTAGTGAAAAAAAAAATAAAATTTGTAGTTCTGGGAATGCATTCGGGGAAATCTACTTATTTACTTCAGCGTATGTTGCTCGGTATCCCACGTGAACGCCGACTGCCACCCACGACGTAGAGTTTTCGCTGGATGGGATCGGCAGGCCACCACGCATATTCAAGTTCGTCCTGTTGGACGATAAACTTAGACTCGGAAAATTCGCTAATATCGCCCGTATGATCGAGGAGGAGGTGCGTCATGACCACGTAGTCGATGTCAGCAGGACTGCAGCCGAGGGGGGCCACCTCATTGGCTGCTTTTTGGTCCGTTCATCTCGGTCTCGTTGGCCGCAAACTCAGCGAAATAACCCGCTCCATACGACGCGTACTCTTCGGGGCTTGTGAGTAGTTCGTAGCTGGTACCAGTATCAATTAACACCGTTCCGTCAGGATGATCAATGAGATAAAACGGAGTGAGCGAGGGATACGTCTCATCTGACTGTTGATTGCGCATCATCGCACTCTACTCGTAATCCCGATCTGCGCCGTTGAACGCATACAGTTTCAGTCGAGCCACGCCACAGTATTGTGCGATTAAATATGTGAGTAACTCCCTTGAATTCACAACGTAGGACAGGGTTAGTATATCAACACGAGACTGTTTCCCTGAATACGAAAGACAGCAGTGGAGGCGTGTGAGGATGCGCTGGGTGGGTTGGTCGAAGATGGTCTCGGCTGGACCGCTGACTGCGACGACTGCCGAGACAACCATCGTGAATGCCGTGAACAGGAGTTGTAGGATGGCGTCACTCCACGACAGGACGAATAGAACCGTGAACGTCACGACACCGAGGATCGCTGCGGCCGCGTCTACTCATCGTCGTTCTCTAGTCTGTCGAATCGCGAGCCATACAGTCGGTCGTGCCCTGAAGCGCTCGAATAGCGCACGGTGCGGGGAACGGTCGAAACCTTCGCTGACGACCAATCGCCTTGCTTCCAACCTGAGGCCATCGTCGAGTAGGCGGTCGGATTCTGAGAGGACGGCTGGCCTGTTCCTCCACCAGTTGTCTCCTCGATGGTCTCTTGGGCCTCATCGCGTGCTTGCTCTAACTGCTCGCGCGCATCGAGAACAGAACTGCGGAGTTCCTCAGCAGCGTCCTGGAGCTTTGATTGAACGGCAACCTGCATCGCTTGGGTCATCCCGTCGTCCAAATCACCATCCGAAAGATCCGACGACCCGAGTATATCACCCGCGACATCAGTGCCCTGCAGAAGTTCTTGCACTTCGACTGCATCCAAGAGGTCGTCGAACTCCACAAGTGACACAAGGCGTTTGAGTTCGATCGCTCGCTTGGGATCAGCGTTCGCAATGGCAGCTGGGACTTCTTCAAAATTTACAATATTAGGCAATTTTTCAATATCTATTGACTCTAATAACTTTGTAGTGTCAATTGCTTCGAACAGTTCTTTGGATTCCTCGCCCTCCACCGAATTGCCATCACCATCTGACACTGTATCAAGGGCAGACTCAAGCCTTGCGACGGTCTCGGCTATCTCCTCGTTCGATCTAGAGTTACTCATTTGGCACCTCTCCGTAGAGACGACCATCTATGCTGCCGTGGACGACGTATCCCAGCGTTGGGGTTGCCGGGAGGGAGAGTAGCGCGCTGGGTGATTTGTGCCATCGTGTTCGCGGTCGCTGGTTTCGGTCGTCGAGTGTCATTAGCATTTTTCTTTACTCTGATCGGTGAACGTCCTAATGCGCTTTTTTCGAGTCACTAACGTGTATTTACGCCGCTGTTCAGTCTGTACTCTTTGCTTGCGCTTGACTGCTACTGAACAGTTGTGCGAATCTGTGCGTCTTAGTTTGCTAAGCGGCTTGTGCTGAGGACATATCGAACTGTGTTCGCATACGTACTTTCTCCCATTACGAACATACACCTGTAATGAACGTACTTCGATCATTATTACGAGCTGCATCGGAGTCACGATGAACGTTAGAAGTATAGTTACTGACTGGTGTCCAACCCTTCTCCAAGAACAAGTGAGTTGGATGTTTCTGACGCCGATCAGTCCACGTTCACCAGTCCGGTATCGCCCCGGCGATACCGACTTGTGCGATCGTACTCTCGAATCTCACCGTTGGGATCAAGATGGATCTCGTAGCGCCCGATGATGTCCTGGGTATCCGGCACCGAGTGACGCTCAACAACATCGACTGCGACCGTCCACGTTTCGTCGTTGCGATGAATGGACGCGATGCCGTCGAGATCGCGGCCGATGAGGTCCGGCGCCACCTCTCGAACGTGGTCACGAATTTCAATCAATCCCATTTCGTCCATGCTGCTTTCCTCAGTGTCCGTTTCTGCCGATCGTTCCGTATCCTCTGTCCCTTCGTCCTCAGGACTGCTGTCATGTGGTTCTCCATTCTCATCTCTTTCGCCATTTTCTGCTTCGGTATCAGTGTCATTGTCTTCCGGTTCGTGGGTTCCGTTGTTGTTTTCGCGTTCGTCTCTAGCTTCGACGCGGTTCTGGGAATTAAGCGTGGATTCGAGTTTCGTTATGGTTTCGGCCACACTCTCCTCGCTGTTCGTTTCATCACTCGTGAATGATTGGTTTGAAGAAGTCATTGTTAATTGTGAGTCTGTGATCGTCTGATCGGCACGACGGAGATAAATGTTGATTCGACGGTGGGTGTGGATGACACCCGTGTACGTCCGGTGTCGAACGGAAACGTTCGTCGCTGAGCGTTTCGATATCCGAGAGTCGTCTGACGTTCTATATGAAATTTCATTTATAACTTACGTGACAAGTTAACCAGTACACTGATTCTGATGGGCACACAGCGGACCGGCTGCGAAGTCGAAACGGGCGTTTCGAACCATTCAACACCATCCTTCGTAATCGGTGTAGCTACGACGATATCGGTTCAGCTGGTGATAGCCAGTGATGTCGCCGTCAGAGTCGAGGTGGACCTCATAGCGCCCCATGATATCCTGCGTGTCGGGTACCGAGTGACGTTCGATGAGATTGACGACGATAACCCAGTTGTCTTCCTCACGCCGAATTGCACTGACTCCGTCGAAATCGCGGCCGATGAGATCTGCTGTAATCTCCCGAACACGATTTCTGATGTCGATGAGGTCTGCCTCTCCGTCCGCGAGTGCTGACTCATTGATCCCGGAGTCAGTCTCCGGTGCCCTCTCTCCTTCGCCGTCTTTGACTTCGCTCAGTCGGGACTCGATGAGTGCCTTTGCACCCTTTCGATCTTTGTCATTTTCCTCGGCGTTGAGTATCGACTGGAGTTCATCTGGATCATCGATCGTTCCGATCTCGTTCTCCAACTCGTCTATCGTGTGTTCGCTCGGGTCGATGGCTGTCATGGTCGCTTGCTCTAATCACTCTGCTTTGGTCATCCTACCACAGAGCACAACGCTGTGCGTTCGATCTGGTCTGCCACTTTATCGTCGTCATACTGTTATTGTGCCTCGGATTGCTCGACTTGCGGCTCAGACTTCTCCGGTTCCGACTCTACCATCGGTGAAGTTCCGATTTCGAGGTTTTTGAGATCCTCTAGGTCACCGGATTCGCATACTTCTTCAAGTATTGATATATGCTTTGCATAGTGAAGGAACGTATCAACCGACGCAACGACGATGCGTGCTTCAACTGTGAGGATTTCAATGCCGACGATTGACACCCGCGCCCAGAGATCGATGACGACGCCCTTGTCAAGGATACGATCGATGACCTCAACGAGGCTCGACGTATCTGGACGCTGGCCTCGGCACTGACACGTTGTATTCGAACTCATCGCGGTATGATTTTATACCATAACTATTTTTATCCTTTGAGGTGGCATATACAAGTGCTACCAGAACGCGTGATCTAGGCTTTCATTTGCTGGCACTATATTATTACTCCAGATTTATAGTGTATATAACCATCGACTGGCAGTCGAGAAAGTCCGATCATGAGCGATTCACCACACTACTACGCGTACGGGATTATCGCGGACGAAGAGTATGATCTCGAGATTAGCGGCGTCGGTAGTGCGAGCCGTGTGTATACGGTTCATCATCGACCGCTGGCAGCCGTCGTGAGTGACATTGATACGCTCGAACCGGAGCAGACGGACGAGAATCTCCGTGCGCACGACAATGTCCTGCGCACGGCCATGGAGGACGGGAAGCGAACGGTCGTTCCGATGCGCTTCGGGATGGTGTTCAAAAACGAACGGACGCTTAAGAACGTGCTTCGCGGCGGCCGGGGAATGTTCAATCGCGCGCTACACGAGATAGACGGGACGGTCGAACTTGGGGTGAAACTCATCGCTGATGAGAACGCCACCTTCGATCGGGAGACAGTTCGTGAAGATGTCGCTGCTCGGCTTCAAGGTGTGAGTGTACAGGAGGCAGAGAACGGCCTGTTCAGCGACCGTCTCGTAATGAACCGCTCATATCTCGTCGATTATGATCAACAAACCGCGTTCGACACCGCGATCGACGAGATCGCTACAGAACACGACGACCACCTATCCGTTCAGTATAGCGGTCCGTGGGCACCGTACAACTTCATCGATATCGAGATCGGGGCACAATAATGACATTTATTATTGACGATCTCCTCTTTCGACCGTTCCTCACGCTGGCCGATGTTATCCGGTCAACGGCGATCGATGAACTGTACGACATCGACGAGATCCAGGACGACATCAAAGAAAATCGTCTCCTGTATGAAATCGGTGAACGTTCTCACGAGGAGTACGACCAGCGACGGCTCGAATTGGAGCGCAAGCTCGATGTCGCAGAACAGGCCCGAAAGGCGATCAGCGGTAAAGTCACAGTGAAACGGTAATGACGAACGACGATAATCAATCGGATCACGGCATCGGATCGCTGTTCAATGGCCTGCTCGGAGTACTCACAGAAACGGACGGACGATACCAGGGAGTGAACAGTGGAGACACGGACATCGGACGGACGTGCGTCGGTCACGAGTTCTCGATCGGGATCGGCACACTAGCCGACAGCGAAATCGAACGGCGGTCGATTAGTGTGCCGACGCAAAGCAACCCGACCACTGTCCGTTACGACGACATCGGAGCAGTAGTCGTGGTTGACCTCTGTGACGAAAACATCACTCCGGAAGAACTGGCGGGGGGCATCACCGATATGCATGGTGAACCTATTTTCGTGGTTGCCACTGGCCGCGAACTAATAGCGCGAGTCCCGCTCCGTCACGGCGACTTCGAGGTCGTGGACGCACGATTCAACAACGGTGTACTCGAAATTCGACTTCAGCGGAGAAATGATACTAATAAGTGACATAGGTGATGCTAATGAGTAATCAACATAGAAATCGGAACAACAGTCCGACTCGAACACAGAATGATTTGGCAGAAATCGTCGAGATGCTACTTGAGAAAGGCGTCGTCATTAACGCCGACATTGCGGTGACGATCGGTGACGCCGAACTCTTGGGAATCCAGCTCCGGGCGGCGCTCGCGTCGTTTGAGACGGCTTCGAAGTATGGTCTCGAATTCCCCACCGGAACGGATATGCAACGCGTTGCAGAAGCTGCTGGACAGAAAACGATCGACACACACACAAAAAGCGACGAAGAGGAGCAGGAGAGCCAAGTCTCTGAACTCGAAGACCAAGAACGGGAACAAGAACCGGACGGTGGCACACCCGTTGCACCGCTTTTCCAGCCGCCGATCACGGACAACGCCCCATGGCTGAATTCCCCACCGATCACTGGGGATCAAGACGACCTAGAGACGGACGAGAAGATGTACTCTACGGACTGTCCGTGGATCGATCCAGCCGTATCGACGAGACCACGCCCGCGACGCTTGGGCATTGACATTCCATCGAACCAAACTAACGAATCCGACGCGACCGAGTCAGACGATGACGGGAACGCCGACGAGTGGGACGAATCTGAAGAAGAGCCATGACGAGGATCGATGTCGACGGCGAGAACGCACGCGACGGGCTCATGACGCTCGTCGTGACGCTCGTTGAGCTACTAGTGGATGCGATGGAACGCGAAGCACTCCGTCGAATGGAGTCCGGGATGCTCACTGACGAGGAGGTAGAGCGACTCGGTACACAGCTTGCGTCGCTCGAAGCGGAGATTGATCGGTTGAAAACTGACGAAGGAATCGACAGATCGGTCGACGATCTTCGTGGCGAGCTAAACGGACTCGTTGACGATCTCGTCCACCGAGTCGACGACTCACACCAATCACACCCTGGTTATAGCCTGTTCAAGGATGAATGACACTACCATCAAAGAGGGTCGCTACCTCTACTGTGCCGTATCAATTCCCGATCAAAAGCCCGATTTTTCGGTTACAGGTGTTGATGACGAGCCAACAACACTCATTCCTATTGATGATGTAGGAGTGGTCGTCCACGAGTGCAATAACTTATACGATACTGACGAGGTTGATCTCCTTCGTAAATGGCTGCTTCAACACCAGCAAGTGGTCGATGCTGTCGGTGAACGTTTTGGGACACCACTGCCATTTCGATTCGATACGATCATTCAAGGGAATGATGATCGCGTTCGTGAGTGGGCGTACGAGGAGGCAGATGCGCTCTCTCGTTATCTCGACACGCTCTCCGGCCTCTGGGAGTACCACATAGATGTCATGATAGAAGATAACGAACTCGAAGCTGGTCTCGAAGAAAGAGACGAGCGGCTCCAAGAACTCACAACGCGTATCAATGATTCCGGAAGCGGCGACGGCACGAACTTCCTGCTCGAAAAACAATACAACCAGCGCCTTGCCACGTTGAAGCGCCGTCGGCGTGATGAACGGGCGAGAACCCTTCGCAATCGTCTCTCAGATATCACCTACGAGATACATGATCGAGACACCGGTGAACGGTCGATCAATCTCACAGATAGCAAGGGTGATGAAAGCGACCGAATGACTTCCCAATTGACTCGGCTGACGCTGCTCGCGCATGAAAACCGCGAGAAGGAGATTGGTGACATACTCGACGACGTCGCCGCAGAACCCGGGGTCACGGTCCGCTTTACTGGTCCGTGGCCGCCTTATACGTTCACGCCGGCGATCGGAGACGAACTGGAGAGTGAACATGCGACCGACTAAACGGGACGACGACGCGGTCGTTGACCTACTTGACGTGATCCTCCGCGACGGGGCCGTTCTCGAAGCCGACGCTATCATCACCGTCGCTGACATCCCGCTCGTCGGACTCAAACTTCGAGCAGCGCTTGCAGGTATGACCACGATGACCGAATACGGGATTTTTGAGGGTTGGGACTGGCAATACCGGCGTCGAGCCCGTGACGAATTCACCGGAGAAGATCAACCGTAGTCGAAACAGAGCGAATAAATAGTAGATGTGTAGTTTGGTCACCCAATTGCGGTGAGATATATTGGCGCTGAGGTGGATTGACACCGGTGCTCACTTTGACTGCCGTCTATCGAGTTCGTCTAAGAGTTGATTCGTAAGCGACCAGAGTTCCGCATCCGATATATCATCAAGATATTCAGATGGGTCGCCCTGTGATTTCTCATCATCCGACTCGCTTTTGGTGTCTATCGCCTCTTCGTCTTCACTGACTCCAGATTCATCTTTACGTTCCACCTCATTCACGCTGGTCGATGTGAGCGCGTTTCGAAGATACCCGATGGCGGTCGTACGATGTGACGGCTCTTCGTCTTTCATATCCGATTCATCCATACTCTGGGACGAAATAACTGCTTCAAGCTTTTGTCCAAATACATCACCTATTTTCTGACCAATAATTGATCCAACTGCGCTCGCAATTTTTCTTGTTACAGACATCTTCTCACCTTTATCGAAGTAATAACTGCCCTCATATCAGCATAAGCAGTATCTCATAAAGCGTTTTCGGCTGCGTGAACGAGAGACAGTACCAGCCCTGCGAAGAGCAGCCAGCACGATCTCCTCCCAGCCACTCGATGACTCAGCCGCGACAGGCCCGTTTTATTCGATCATGGTATGATAGTGTTGATTAATAATATATGCTAGAGAAAGCAGCGCTATCTGTGGTGGGTGCATCCCCACAGACAGACGAATAACAATCAAGAAAAACGATATCAACCGTGACGGTGCCCAGGGACTGCCCAACTCGCCGCCGGCAGCAACTTAGTTACGTGAGACCAACTTCTATTCCGTTCACCCGGTTAGTCTACGTGTTGAGGGGCAATAACGAGTCACGGACGTAGCAATTGATTCTATTGGATTTATCATTGAATTACTTGGTGGAATCGTGTTTGGCTCGGTTGCGCTCGTTGGCGATGCCCTACACATGCTTTTTGATGCTTTGGCGTACATCATCGCCCTCGGTGCAATGATTATTGCACGCCGATCAAACCCATCTGGCAGGTGGACGTTCGGTCTCTTCCGAGTCGAACCGTTTGCGGCGTTTCTCAACGGTATCCTCCTTGTGCCGATGGTCCTCTTCCTCGTATACGAATCATACCAGCGCTATCTTTCGCCGGTTGAGATCGACCCTATGATGACACCAGTACTAGCGACTGGGGGACGTCTCATCAACGTCGGATCTGTCTACGTTCTGCAGGGATAATCTATACATTATAATTAATATTAACTCCGATATTGGGAGAACACATTAGCCGATGAACGTGGTATATCCTGCCATGGACCTCAACAGGTATTTTGGCGAATTCACGAGTCGAGATTGGCAGACATCCGATGTAGCAACCGTTCGGATTGCGGTGATCGGTCTTGGTGAATTCGCCCGTGAACGAGCACTGCCTGCGATCCGCGACGCACAGTTCTGTGAAGCGACCGTGCTCGTCAGTGGCTCGCCACAGAAGGCTGCTGATCTCTCAAGCACTCTCGCCATCGATCGGGTTATCGATTACGAGGCGTACCACGCTGGTGAGGCAGCAGAAGCGTACGACGCCGTCTACATTGCCACACCACCAGCGTTCCACCTAGAGTACGCAGAAACTGCTGCTCAATTAGGAAAAGATATTCTTTGTGAAAAACCGTTGGCGGCGACGTTTAAGGGAGCTGAACGAATGGTTGATGTCTCGACAGATGTCGTCCTCATGACTGCTTATCGGTTACGGACGGAACCTGCAATCAGACGCATGCGCGAAGCGATCAGGGACGGTGTCATCGGCAAACCGGTCCAGATCCACAGCGGCTTCTCTACACAGATTCTTGAATACACTGATCCGGAGTCGTGGCGACTTGATCCCGACATCGCGGGCGGTGGAGCGCTCATGGATCTCGGCGTGTATCCGTTGAACACGAGCCGATTCTTACTCGATGCTGATCCTGTGGCAGTCAGCGCCGAAACTACTTCGTCAGGTCCGCCGTTTGATCTGGTTGATGAGCACGCCGCCGTCCAACTTACCTTTCCAGAGGGGGAGACCGCTTCCTGTACCGCGAGCTTCAACGCCCATCCAGACAGTCGACTTCACGTTCTCGGGACGGACGGGCAGTTGTTGCTCCGCTTTCCGTTCGGAGGTGATGTCTCACAGGAGATTATCATCGAACGTGGTGAGACTCACGCTCATTACACAGGTCCACCGGTCGATGAAGTCTGTGAAGAATTCGACTATTTCGCCCATTGTATCCACACTGAGATAGAATGTGAGTGTGATGGTGAAGAAGGACGAACCGATCTCCGGATCATCGAAGCCGCCTACACCGCCGCTGAGACAAGTACGCAGGTTAGCCTGTAGCTTAAGGAACACTGTACACCGACGTGAGTGCGACTAGCATTGCCAGCAAGCCGAGCACGAAGAACCCACTATTCGCGTACTGATTCGCTGCCGGGATCGACGCAACATTGTACTGGCGCTCCGAAAACGGGCGAAACGGCTGCAATCCCATTGGTGTGATGATATCCCCGAGTAGGTGGGTCACAATCCCACCTGCTCCAACAGCAAACCCGATTACAGCCATTGTCGGGGCGTCGTACATCGTCAGTTGAGTTCCCCACCACGCGGCAGGCGTTCCAGTGGATGTCGCTACAGTCGATAGCCAGGTCGCAGTCGGGGAGAGAAAGTACTCACCAACAGCCCACCCTACCCCTGCGCAAACAGCACCGCTGAGCACCGCTGAGAACAACGAATGACTCGTCCCACGGTGTTCGAGCCAGCTGATTCCCTGGTCTTTGTCGGGGAGCCCCTGAATTACTAGGATCCCTGAGACTAACAGTGCCAGCATCGGCCGCTCAGGAAGCAACACGTAGTGTATCGGAGCGAGGACCAGTAACCCGATCCCGAAGTGTCCTCGTTTATACATGCTATTTACTCACCTCGGATATCATCATCCCCAGTCCCTCCAACGGTCGGGTGACAATCCTACGTCTCATAACCGGTCACTCCGATCGTGATCGGGGTCGCTTAGACGGCTAAGCCGTTGGACGATGTACTGCCATGGAACCTCCGCGGTCAAGTACTCTGCTATCGGTATTTGTGTCTGGGCAGGGGTTACCCACCCTTCATACAATAGTTTGGGCAGTGCCGCGTCGAAATCGTTCGACTTCCGTGATGCAAGCGTCATTGTCTGGCTACTAATAACCATAGATATTTTAAATATATTTTGATATTATGGGGTGTCTATTACTACAAATATTATCCTATGATAATCTTAATAAAATTAATTATTTCACAGTATAGTAAGGTGGAATCTTAGTACCGGCGTGGTTCTGGCTCAGAGGATCACAGTTTATGACCCGAGCAACAAGAATCGAGCATAGATCCGGCCTATTTCTGGGAATTCCTACACGAGGTGAGAATACCACTCTCTTGCCACGGCCACGATTCCGAAACCACTAGAGTCTTCTGTGCTCACTGAACTTTCATACATATGCCGGCAAACGACTTCCCACAATTCGGTCTTGGGACATATTCAGACGACAACAAGGATTATTGGGCGGGGATCGTCGAATCAGCACTTGAGGTTGGATACCGCCATATTGATACAGCCCAGATTTATGATAATGAGGAATACGTCGGTGAAGGACTCAAAAACGCGTCCGTCTCCCGTGAAGACATCTTCGTCTCAACCAAAACGGTCCACGTTGATGTTCCGGGGCCTAGCCCTGATACAGAGGATATCCTCGCGGCCGCCAACGGGTGTCTGGAACGTCTTGGTCTCGACTACGTAGACATGTTATATGTCCACTGGCCTGTTGGTGTCTACGATCATGAAACCGTTCTTCCAGCGTATGACCGTCTCTACGAGGAAGGAACGATCCGCCACGTGGGATTGAGCAATTTCACCCCGGAGTTACTCGATGAAGCACAGGAAATCCTCAGTGCACCCGTCTTCGCTCACCAAGTCGAAATGCATCCCCTGCTCCAACAGGAAGAACTACACCGGTACGCTTACGAACACGACCACTGGCTCGTCGCCTACTCGCCGCTTGCGCAAGGAGAGATCTTCAACGTCCCGGAAATACAAGAAATTGCGGACAAACACGGCGTGAGTCCAGCGCAAGTAAGTCTCGCGTGGTTACTCTCGAAGGAGAACGTCGCCGTCATCCCACGGACGATGAATGAAGACCACCTTCAAAGCAACGTCGAGGCTCAGGATCTCGAACTCGATGCAGACGACATCACGACGATCGACGCGATTGAACGTGAAAAACGGTGTATCGATCCTGATCACGGCCCATGGAATAAATAGAGACGTTGGCTGTTGGTTCTGCCTTCTGGTGTGACTGAACGGAGCACGGCGCTTGTCCCCGACGATGTGGGTTATTCCTATTCTAGCGACATAGGCGACGGGGAGTTAGTGAACGAACTACAGCCACTCCGGACTCTCGGCCTCGAAGACGGTGCCGGTGTGACTTCAGTTTCTATAACAAGAGATGTGAGTGGGGGGGAGGGGGAGGGGGGATCAGAGTGTAACGTTCTACAGCAGTCCCCCCTCCCCCGTCCAACCTCCACGTCAGCGATGGGTGACTTCCATAATATCGGCTAGAGATACACCCACACTAGAGATTTCCTAGAAAGGCAATTGCAGTGGTTCCCCTAGACATCACGTAGAGATATTCGCGTTATTATAACGTTTTCTATTAACGTTAGGTAAGTAAGTAGGGGTAATAGTAGAATAGATAGGCTAAGAATGCGTTTAACGTGGAAATTGCTTACTTACCTTTGTCTCCTAGAATCCCTGTTTAGACCCCTCTTTATGTTACTATCCATGTTCGATTTTCTCCACCCCCTCTCTCTTCTATTTACACTCCGATCCCCCCTCCCATCACTCTCTTCACTCTCTTCACTCCCATGGATTTATATAGACACGGTGTATGGAGTCGCTTATTCATGGAATCCTTCGGTGGCGAACAGGGAATTTATGAAAATGTCGACATCCTCGATCCGGAGCCGGATACGTACAAACCGACCGAACTTCCGGAGCGAGAGGACGAACTCTCAAGGATTCACTCGGCATTGCGACCTATTACTCTTGGTGGATCACCGAGGAATATCCTCGTGTACGGTCCAACTGGACAAGGGAAGACCGTCGGGGTGAACCTCAAAACAGAGCAACTCCAGCAGTGGGCGGCGAGCGAGGATGACATCACTCTCACAGTGTTGCGCGTCAGTTGTAAGGGGGCCGGCAAATCATGGAATGTGCTTGCTGAACTCGTCAAGAAGGCGCGTGAAGTACGGTACAACAAAACCGTTGAAAAGCCACGTGGCCCAACTAAAGTCGAACTATTCGAGATGCTCTCAGAGGATCTTCAGGTAATTGGGGGCATGGTAATTATAGTTCTTGACGAGATTGATGGAATTCAACAAGACGACTACGTTCTCTACGAACTTCCCCGAGCCTCAATCGAGAAGGTTTCAGTAGGGGTAATCGGCATAACGAACGATTACCAGTTCCACGAAAATCTCGACGCTGATATCCGATCCTCACTCGGAAGTCGGGAAGTCGTGTTCAGCCCCTACGACGCGAATCAGCTTCGGGACATTCTTGCTCGACGAGCCGCTCATGCTCTCCGAAACACGTATTTCGAAGACAGCATCAAGGATTCACAGCATCTTCGGAGTGAAGTCCTCACGGAGGATGTTATTCCCCTCTGTGCAGCCCTCGCTGGGCAAGATACGGGGGATGCTCGACAAGCCATTCATCTCCTGTCGACGGCGTGTGATTTGGCACTGGACGATGGACGCGAGACTGTTGAGGAGACCCACGTACGGAACGCTCGTGAAGAGATTCAGGAGGAAACGATCGGGAAAGGAATCCGTGGTGAAACCACACAGCGGAAAATAGCGTTACTGACCGTTCTCGAAGCAGATCTGGCTGGAGAAACTCCTGAGGGGACAACACAACTCTACTGTCGGTACAAGCGGTTGACGAAGCTGATTGGAACAGATACCTACCAGCAGGGAACATTCCGAGAAAAGCTGAATGATTTAGTACATGGAAACATTCTTGAGGGTGATCGTCATGGACGTGGTCGAGGACGTGGGATGACGAATCTGTATAGTCTTGCAGTCGATCCAACACTCGTGATCGATAAGGTTGGTGAGGATGCCCGACTGAGTGAGATCACCGAACAACTCGAATAGGATAGCTCCTTACACTCTGATACCCCTCCCCCGTTGCCATGCTCGTGCATGTTACACTCTGATTCCCCTCCCCCCGTTGCTATCGTGGCAGCACCGAGTCAGTGTATGTATCTGTCAGCTTGCGCCGTAGCGAAACACGTCTGGTCGCCGTACGTCGCGTGCTTCGGTCTTCACTAAAAGGTAAGTTACCCTCGTGACCACTTCTCCTCGTGACTACTTCTGTATCAGCATGCAGCTTGGTCTTTCGCTCCGATGGTTGGTCTGACCGCAAATACTATTGACTTTAGTTAGCGGCGCAGTTATTCGGGCCGAGTTCGAGCGCCTCAGTGTCACCGCTTGGCTGTTGCTTCCCCCAGTTGATCTGCTTAATCTCGTTGTAGTTTGCTGGCTCGTCAGCAAGATTCTCAACGATCGTTTCGACAAACGCCGTTTCGTCACCGGCTTCGACGTAGCTCAGAAGTTCATTCGTCGCTTCCTCTCGGAGTTTTCCGAGTGGGGTGGCGAGCGGGCGAATCTCTTCATCGCTGAAGTGGCCCGGCAGAACAATAGTCTCGTCGCCCAAGTTCGTCAACCGAGTTAAACTATCGAACAGTTGATCGGCCGCCTCTCGGATAGCGTCTTCAGCGCTGTCTTCGAGATCGGGTCGGCCAACGCTTCGGAGGAACAACGTGTCTCCAGAAAGGAGTGCGTCGTCGAATTGGAATGAGACGCTACCGGGAGTATGGCCAGGCGTGTAGATCACGTTAAGCTGTCGGTCCCCAACAGTGATCGCTTCACCGTCTTTGAGTTCTGTGACGCCTTTGAGATCACCAGTGTCGTCTTCGTGCAGGTAATACGGAACATCGAGTTCACCGGCGAGTTGCCGAGCCCCCGACACGTGGTCAGCGTGTGCGTGGGTGTCAGCAACGCCGACGATTTCGAGATCACGCTCGTCTGCTGCGTTCAGATACTGGTCGATATACTGACTTGGATCGACGACGATGGCCTCACCGTTGTCATAGACAAGATATGAAACACATCCCGTTCCGGGGCGAACGATCTGAATGAGCCCATCAACAGCATTGAGTGACGTTCGGTTAGCAATCGGACGCAACCCGGCGACATCCTTGATCTCGTATTGACGATGGACACGCCCCCAGCCGTTCATCCCACCAGTGATCGATTTCGCGTCGAACCCATGCTCTCGGAGGAACTCAGCGGCGCGCGCCGAGGTGACACCCCCAACGCAGACGACTGCGATCTCTTCATTCTCCGGTAGATCATTGAGTTGGGTCTCCAGTGTAGAATAATCGTATTCCAGCAACTCGTCATAGATGGGGACGTTCATACTCTCGGGAATCTGCCACTCGTCGTAGTCGTCCTTGTTGCGGACATCAAGGACGAGCAAGTTCTCGGCGTCGTCTTCGTGGACGCGGCGAGCGACTTCCGAAGGCATAATCGTAGTATTGCCCATTGCACCCAATACTATGAAATAGCGATTATTAAGTCTATTGGTCGAAACACCACAAGGAAATCCTATTCGTTACCGTCACGGTGCTGCTTTTTCAATGAGTTGTGTAGTAATAATGTTGAGGCATTTATAATAACATGATGACTGGTCTGTCTCACGGCTACAGTAGTTCTCGTTTGTCGTGTCACTCCTATTGCAGTAAAGGAGTCTCACGCAATCCGGCAGTTACGAGGATCGCCAGACAGGCCGAGAAAAAACAGAAATAGAATGATTCCGGCAATCCGTAACACTGTATCCTGAAATGGAACGAAGGTCACAGCTCCAGTAAAGCCGAGAAGAGCGAATAGACCAGGACCACAGCTTGCACAGCCAGCGGCGAACAGCCCTGGGAGAATCCCGCCGATGTTGGCCAGACTTCCAACCTGTAACATCCGTAACTGGGCGATCATATTCACGAGGGCAATTCCCGTCAAAACGGCATACACGGCGTTCATCGCAATCGCATCCCAACCATACTCGATGAGCGTCACCTGAAAGTTCATCAGCAATACTTGCTCAATAGCATGGAAGTATGCTGTAATGGTAGGATAGTTAAATATATCGACAATAAACATTTGATACGACGCAAGTGGCTGTGAGGCCAAGATGAGAACTCCGAATGTAAGGATAGCTAATGCAACTGCGAGGAGTGCGCGCTGCAGTGACCGATACGGATAGGAGAGTGCTGCAAACAAGTCCTCTCTGAATCGTTTGAGACGGTTTACACTGATCCCAGTGAACATACCACTACTCATAGATTATTGATTCTGGAGTGACTGAATATGGCTCTGAAACCAACTGTACGGCTGTGCTCCGGTGAGTTTGACCTGTTTGCCTGTTTTGCGAACATACAGCGTGAACCCCGGCGTCGCAGAGAATCCCTCTTCTTGGGAACGCTTTCGTTCATTTCTAATATCTGACTCGAATTTCTTCCGGTTTTGTTTTATACACTCATTAATACTATCTTCATTAATGCCTGTAATACTCTGGGCGTAGCCGAGAAGACTATCTTTTGATGACCACTTCTCTTCGGGTAAGCGTTGGTGTTCAAACACCGAATGATGCCACTTCCAGAACACATCTGGTGCTCGATCTTTGACTGACTCCCAGAGACATTTGGCCATCACCGCTGCTGTCCAAGAATGCTCACCGTAGTTCGGATACTGGAGCAAGATCATTCGGGCGGTGCCATTGTTAATCTCGTTTTGGACGAGATCAGGCAGATATTTCTTTTCAAACTGTTTACAATATGCACATTGATAATCATACCAGTAGTAGATATCGATCGGAGCGTCCTCCTTTCCCAGTACTGGTGTTCCGGCCAACTTGATACCGTACTCCGTTGTCCCTGCGAGTGCCACGAGCGACGACGAGATCTCTTTGGTGGGTGTCGGCGTCGATGCCGGTGTCGATGCCGGCGTCGGTGAATCTTGTGAAACTGTAACCTCATACGAGGTAGACTGTGTAGGGCCATTGTTTTTCGAAACGTTGCTAGTTGTTCGCGTCTGTGTCAGTGTGGACGACTGATTGTCGTCGGTCCCAGTTCCAAGTTGATTGAGACAGCCAGCAATACTGGTACCGAGAATGAGCGTTGCGCCTTGCATCACGTTTCGCCGTGAACAAGACGATTCATCAGTAGGCATTACAATATTGTAGAGATGTGGGAATTTCTTGAATCTACTTCTCGTTTTCTCTACGCGAGAAATACCACGTCCATTTATATAGGTGTCCTACTCCATGAGAGGACGAACACTGACATCAGCGTTCGCAACGAACCGGACACGAACGGTACTAAACCGTTAAGTAGACATACTGTTCCATAAGAACGATCGGTGCTGAAACACGGTCAACCGGTTCAGAATACGCAAGGAACTAACAAAGATCATCACGAGAAACGTCACTACTGACAAAGCAGTTTCTGAGTCCCTCGGAGGAGGCACTGTCGTGAGGTAAAACGAATCCCTCGATATCATGATCTCGAACGATTCAGCGGTTAGCTGGGTAGTTAATAGAGCTCTCGAAAAATATTTCACTGTGAGCACAATACACTACACGAATGGCACTACCTATCGACCCAACTCAGTTAGAGCCGGACGATATCGGCGCAAAGCAAACTACTCTAGAGATGAGCCACGAGGACGCTATCGAACATGTTCGGGAGGTGTTTACCGATGTTGGGTTTGGCGTCCCGACCGAATTCTCACCCTCTGAACTGCTCAATAAGAAGGTCAACGCCGACCGCGATCCCTACTATGTGTTGGGTGCGTGCAATCCGTCCGTAGCCGACCGGGCGCTCGATGCCTCGGAGAATCAATTGGGTGGGCTGTTCCCGTGTAACGTCGTTGTCTGGGAGGAAGCCCCTGGTGTGCAAACAGTCTATCACGTGAGTATCATGCGCATCGCACGACTCGTCGGACTAGCCCCAGACGACGACGCGATGGCTGATATCATTGGCGACACCGGCGAACTCGTTGACAAAGCGTTTGAGGAACTCTAACGATGGGTCATCACACCTTCGACGCCGACAGCGCCGACAAGTTAGAACAAGCCGAGCGACGCTACCGATACCTCTCGGCTGAGGAACTGCTGTGGGCACTTTCGCTCTCGTCCAACCAGACCGTTGTTGACCTCGGCAGCGGTACAGGATTTTATACAGACGATGTCGCCCCCCACGCCGCCAAGGTGTACGCCGTTGACGTGCAGGCGGCGATGCATGACTACTACGAAGAAAAGGGCGTTCCAGAGAACGTCGAACTCGTGACGACTGGTATTGATGATCTCCCGTTCGAGGATGCTACCGCTGACAGCGCATTCTCGACGATGACTTACCATGAATTCGTGAGTGACAACGCACTCACGGAAATCCACCGGGTGCTCGGGCCCGGGGGACGGCTTGTCATCATTGACTGGGCTGCCACTGGCTCTGGCGAGAACGGTCCACCTCTTGACGAACGGTACACCGCCGACGCAGCTGCGGACTCTCTCCGCGACCATGGATTTGTCATTGAACACACGGCTACTCGACAGGAGACGTTCCTGTTGGTCGCTGCAGTTGAGTAAGCGTAAGTCGCCTCAGGATCCTTCACCTTGGTGACGGTTGCTACCGACAACACGACGTGACACACGCTGGGGCTGATCTACGCACATGATTGACAGTCGTAGCGCTGTCTATAGTAGAGCAGTCCCGCAAAGAGTACGACCGAAACCGCTCCCAAGACGGGCCGGTACGGATCAAAATACGTCATCAGCACGGAATTGCTGAACAGTGCCAGCAGGAAAACATTACAAATAGGGCAACCGAAGGCGAGAAAGCCAGCGATGACACTACTGAACGCGAGACGGTCGTCGTTAGAACGGTTAGTCGTGGGCTGTTGAGCGACGTAAGCACCGGCAAACAGTGATGTAACGACGAGGAAGATGTAATCGAACAGGGTCCGTGGAACCATTCGTACGTACAATGGATTCGGGAGAAGCCCTGTAACAATCCCGAATAGGAGGAACGACCCAATGCTGACCGTCGCTCCCTTCACAACAGTCTTTCGTGATAGCGACATTGATTCGAATGAGATGTGTGGGGTACTTAACTACAGGGAGGGATTTGCTGGCTCTGAGAATGAGCCTAGGTGTTTAGTAGCCAGTCTCGGGAATCTAAGCGTGAGTAAGAATACTGATGACGCTGCGATTTCCCCTTCCTGCGACGATCTGTACACACAATTTCTCCGTACGGAAACGAAAGTCGAACTAATATAGAAAAATGAGTGACTCAAAGATAATCACGAGACGACGCGCAGTCCTTAGCGGACTGGCTACGCTTACCGTTGGCGGTGGTGTCTACGGTGTTTCTACCCTCTCGTCGGATAACGGTGCTTCTACTCCCTCATCGGATGACTCATCATCCGTCTCGGGTGAACTGTACGCAGCGAGCGGCGCGGGAGCGTTCGGCATCCAACTGGGCGGCCATCCGATTATGGGAACGGGTGACGCTCCACTTGATATGTACTACTGGAGCGAGTATCAGTGCCCATACTGTGCGCAATTCGAATCAGAGACACTCCCACAGATTATCCAGAATTACGTCACATCTGGTGTGGTACGGCTGATCTTCATCGAATACCCGTATCTCGGTTCTGATTCGATGACGGCTGCAGTGATGGACCAGTGTGTCTGGCGGCAGGTGAAAGAATCGGACCCGAGTGCCTACTGGCGGTGGCACTCGGCGGTGTTCGAAGCTCAAGGGGAGACAAATTCCGGGTGGGCTTCAAAAGCAAATCTCCTTGACATCAGTCGAGCGGTCGGTGGCGTATCGGCCGACACAGTGGACCAGTGCATGAGCGCCAACCGCCAAGCCATCGAGACAGAAATCGAGAGTGATAGCCAGCAGGTACGATCACTTGGTATCAATGGCACACCCGCGTTTGTCCTCTACAATCGCCAATCCGAGAAGACGGGGAAACTCATCGGCGCGCAACCCTACGATCGATTCGAAGCCGCTATCCAACAGGTGAAAAAGACATGAGTGCTAAATATAGTTAAATAGTTACAACGCTTTTTGAATGTAATAATGTATGTTTATTTATTTGGTTAGTGTGTCCAATAGAGGCTCTTATTTTTGTCGGAGAAATCGCCGCTTCTTTGCCGATGTCTGGTTTACAGCCCCCATGGAACGTGGAGAGAACGCAACTACTGCGACTATTTTCCAACTCCTCGCGGATGACTACTCACGGCGTATTCTTCTTGCGGCCGATCAGGAGCCACGGACAGCAACGGACCTCAGTGAATCACCGACTTTGGTATAGCAACCCGACTACAATCCTCGTGTATGGACCGCCGTCACTATCTACAATCGGTTGCCACATCCAGTGTCGTCGCCACTGCTGGGTGTCTCGACGCGCTGCCGAGTTCTGGAGGCGGTCGTACGGTACTTGCCCCTCCAGAGCAGGATCTGAGTAGCGCAGCCCACCCAAGCCACGGCGATGACCTTCCAGCACTCAGTCTCCCAGATCCGCTACTCGACAAGCAAATTTCGACAGAGCGGTTTGAGGGAAACCGACAGTTATGATGACGTTCTTCTATACGAACTGCCCCGACGGGATGTGTCCAGCACTAATACTACGATTACGGCGTGCTCAGGAGATTGCCAAGACGAACGGGTATAGTGAGGCGGTCGCCTTTCTTCCCGTGACGTTTGATCCCGAACGAGACACAGCCGGCGCGCTCCGTACGTATGCCGGAGAACAAGGTGTTGATCTCGATACCGGGAATTGGCACTTTTTACGGCCAACCGAGTACAAAGCCGGAAAGGAGCTACTCAACGACAAATTCGGGTTCGATATCGAAAAGACCGATGTCGACAAGTACGAGGACCTTGACTACGCGTTCCCTCACTATACACTGATCCTGCTCGTTAACGACCAGGGTGTGATCGAACGGGCGTATCCAGACGGAGCGACTGTTGATGTTACACGTGTCGTTGAGGACTTCGAGCAGGTGGTGACCGCATAGATGCGCAGACGGGAGCTTCTTGCTGGACTGGGGAGTATCGGTGTTCTTGGTGGTGCCGGTCTCGTCGCGATCGAGGGGGTTCCTTCAGTAGAGAATCGATCCGAACATCAGGCTAACGGGGAGGCAGCTGATAGAACAGAAACTGATCCCATCACGATTGAGACTATCACTGCACCCGGTAGCCGAGACGGACAGGTGACAATCCCTGCGTCAGATCGGTCGACCTTTATCGATTTCTTCGGAACATGGTGTCCACCGTGTGTCGAGCAGATGCCTGCACTAGCGGAAGCGAACAAGCGTGTCGGTAACTCAGTGCTATTTATCTCTGTGACGACAGAGGCCGTTGGACGTTCTGTAGCGAAACGAGAACTCGTCAACTGGTGGAAAACACACGACGGAAACTGGTTACTTGGGGTTGATCAGCGAGCTGCATTGGCAGCCCGGTACCTTGAGGGGGGCTATCCATCTGCTGTGGCGATCGATGCGTCTGGGAAGGTACAGTGGTCAAAAGCTGGGGTCAAGACAGCTGATCAACTCGTCGCTGGCATTCGACAAGCTCTATAAATATATGAGTGAGGCTGCATTACTCACAAATCTCTCGTTCGCGCTCACTGCTGGCGTAGCAACGTTCTTTTCTCCATGCGCATATCCCCTGCTCTCCGGATATGTTGGGTTTTATATAAAACGAGCGGACTCGGATGAGATTTCACTTGCCAGCACGAGTGTTCGAGGTATCGCAGCAGGTACCGGCGTTCTTGTTACGTTCGGTATTCTCACAGGTACGACGGTTTGGATCGGACGGTCTGTTCTTTCGAATATCATGTTTTTCGAATCACTTGTTGGTGTGTTGCTAATAATATTTGGGGGTTTCGCCGTGACGGGGTACGCACCATCGATCTCAGCGTCACTCCCAAAGCGACGATCAAGCGTACTCGGCTTCGGAGTCTTCGGGGCGGGCTATGCGTTGGCCGGTGCAGGCTGTGTAGCTCCGATATTTTTGGCAGTGATTGCGCGTTCGATGGCGTTACCGACTGGAACGGCTTCCTTCGTCGTACTCACATACGCAACTGTTGTGTCCGTGCTTATGGTTTCGGTTACAGTTGCGACGGGAATGGGGCTGCTGAGGGGTGCCTCTCGTCTTACAACGTATTCGGGTCGGCTGAAACAACTTACTGGTATTGTAATGATAATATCTGTAATTGGACAGATTTATCTGACTCTTGTGGTCTATTGATGCCGCTCGATCTCCTGTAGGGTCCTCGAATCGCAAATATTTGATCCCCGGCAGGATACCGGTTGGTACACCTGATCGGAAGGTAGCTGAGTATCTGTCTCCAGTTGCTGTACTTCGCTGAAAAATATCATTTGTTTTAAATTTCTGTTTTTAACTCTTTTCGTCCGGTGAGAGAGTCAGGATCAAGGCGATAAAATCCGAACTGAATCTCTCCAGGCGGAACGCCGAACATGTCGATGAGTGGTATATGGACCCGTTCGAGACCTGCAAGCGTTTCGGTGGCAATTGATTCTTCCTCGACATCCTCAAGCTGACCACTAGCAATAACACTCCGCCAGCCGTCGTCCGTCTGCTCGTAGGTTACGAACGTGACTGCCTGACCCGTGACGTCTGCTCTGACGTTATCTGTTCCGGGAGCGAGTCGGAAGTAAAAATCATGCTCGACTTGGTCGTAACCGTAGGAGATTGGGATTGATTGAGGAGGACTGTCGATCCCCCGAGAAAAGGAGATAACACCTGTTTCCCGAGTCTCAAGAAACTTGTCGCGCTCTTCGCTGTTCATTTGTGTTGGACTTTCATCGTCCATCACTTCTCATTCGCTCGCATCAGAAAAAAACGTTCGCCAGTAGTTGTTATCTGGATAGCGTTTATCAGTTGGACATATGGTTTATTGTACTATTTGTCTATCAGCGTATAGCGGAGCAGGTCAGTCTGAGACAACGTGATGGCACTTTACTACCACTGCAGTCAAGCAGTAGGGCTCCCATGTTGGATGCCTGTCCATTCATCGATCTGGAAGTGGTATCCTTCTACACCACGCATCGGACTGGCAGAGCTGAATATATCAGGGTGCCAAGCGTTCTGCATAGCGTTCCGAAGAGCGTCCCACTCGTCATCATCCACGCTGTCGACACGACCGCTGATGCTCACACTCTGCCAGTCGTGGAGTGACTCAGCGCGATAGACAAGAAAACGCCCTTTCTCCGCGTGTGTAGCTAACGTTTCTTTTCTGCTTTCTGAACCGAACAGCAGAAATATAAAATACAGTGTGGAGCTTCCATCAAATCCAAACGACATCGGCACAAGATATGGAAGTTCTTCATCTGGAAAAGCAAGTATCCCAACGCCTTCCTCTGTCAGAAATTCCTTGATCTGGTCGTCAGTCATTGAAACAGCACTTGATTCTGCTATTGCCTCTATCGACATGATTCACAATACGTCCACTCCTACTTAAATCATAGATAGTTATTCAATTATGTATAAATTTATATGAATATAATAGTTCTGTGGCGAGCTATCGGTGTGGTCTGTCTCGTTCCTAGGTTGTTTCTGCTCCTCCGACGGTGTTTGTACCAATTTAAGCACGGAGACTCTCGTGTTTCGTACGCAAGTCGATATCTCACTCGCGTTCCCGGTAAATCATCTTTTCAACGCTGAAGAGGTGCGAACCGCACGGTTGAAGCGAATTGTCTCAAGAAACGACGGTAACAACAGCTGGAACCCGGCGCACTACAGACTCGGAGACGTTGCCAAGAAGCATGCGCGAAAGCGGGTCTTTACTGTGTCGACCGAGAATGACGTGATCTATCTCTTGTTCTTGGGTGTATTTCACGATCTGTTGGGCGGAAGATCCGTATCGGATCTCACTACGGATGGTGATATCGGAATCGGCAGCACGCTCTCGCTTTCGTTCGTGTAAGGATTTGATCTTCTCTTCTACTTCTTCATACCACTCTTGCGAGTACCCCGGTATCCCGGCTCTCCCACTCGGAGATTGCAGTCCAGACGCAACAGGATCGATGTCGAATGGATTGATCACCGTTAGAATTGTGATACTGACGGCGGGAAAATTGAGCGCATAGTCGAATGCATGTTTGCTAGCGTTCGACCCATCGATAGGCACGAGAATGTTTTCTTCCTCCAGGGAGCTATCGCTCATACTGTAGGGGTCGGTATCACCGTCTAAAGTTGTTTGCTCAATTTCTCTGTTATATATTATTAAATAGAAACAAAATATGAATAATTGTATCATAATAATATGGTTGCGTAACCAAGAGAAAATTATAGGCTTCGTGGCCCCACGATCCACTAGACTAGTGATGAGTGAAATGAATATCACCACCGCGATCGGGAGATTAGTTACCCCGGTGCAGTGGAGATCGAACGTACGACTGGCAATCGTTGGGCCACCGAGCTGATTATCGCGGTCGTCTGTCGTGTCCCACAATTGGCCGCAACTGATCCATCGCCAAGGCTGTGGGTCTGTTTTTGCGCTTTACTGACGACGAGCTGCGCTCAGAGAGACAGTGATCCCGTTTACGATTGTTCCCGGTCGGTCAACTCGAATAGTGGATCATACCCTGCGGGCAACTGATCTTTGACTTGTTGCATTTCGTTGGCTGGGACGATTTCATTGAGTAGCGCGATAATCGCTTTTGCGTGGTAAACACCATCCGATCGTTCGACGTTCGCACGTTCGCTCACTCGGTCGAAAAATTCGTTAAGGGGGAACCGTTGACCAGACTCCGCCTCTAAGAGATACCGATCTACTTCCATCGGCAACGGTCCGGCAAGATCCTTCGCCTCACCGGCTTGGAGTCGTTCACCGAGGGTCGTCAAGACAGCGCGTGTCGACCGCACTGCCTTTCCCCCCTCACTCAGTTGCAGTCTGTTCTGGACCTGACCCATGAATTGATCGTAATGCATCGGTAACTCCTGTCCTATCTTAATCGAAGGCCACTAATATACATCTAATGTATGGGAGAATATAATTGGGATGAAGAACAACGACGGCTACTGCGGTCCGTGTTGCTCCCTGTGCACGGACCAGAAAATACTCCACGCGAAGTGAACAACCCGAGTAACGGCTCCTAATCATATCGGAGTTAAGAATCTGGTCTGTCTCCAGGTAGTACGAAGCCATAAGAACAGCGGATCGTACGGCTGCGTCCGCCTTCCGGACCGTATCAACATATTGTTATCTCTGACGACCACTATCATATTTATAATATATGTTCATTAATGTTTGTTAGTATGTGATTAATTTTTATTATCTATTCAGTCCCCGATACCTCCAAGCGACACTATGCTTTATAACTATAGATAATGTACAACAAGTTATGGAACCCGTCAGAAGCAGCATCGGTGGTGGAATAGCTGCTACAGTCGTACTGACAGCGTTTTTATTCATCACTGATTTCCTGCTCACAACCAACCCGTTCGTGTTCGCTACATTCACGAGTTTGTGTGCCATCGGAGGTCCTCCCTTCTGTGAGGTAGGAAGTCAACTGGCGGCAGCGATAACGTTCTTCTGGTACATCGTCCTATTCGCTATCGCCTGGCCACTTTTCTTCGGTGGATTTACCTGGGGACTCCCTGGCGAAACCGGACTCACTCACGGCGCTGTCTTTAGTTTCATCCTGTGGGTTGGATACGTTAGTGCTCTTTACGGGTTCGGACTCGGTGGCCAAAACGGTAGTGGCGGGTCTCTCCTGTTACTCATCACGTTGGTCGCGTATTTGCTATACGGTCTCGTTTTGGGTGGTGTCTACGACCTTCTCAGTAGACATAGAACGTTCCTCGGTTCTAAATCCTCCTAACAGAACACAATTTGATGAACGCCGGGCGGTGCCGTCCGTCAGGAGTGTCGAGTATTCTTAGCGAGTGCAACGGTGACGGTGGGCGTCCCCGTCGCTGACCGTACAAGCGGATCAGCCACATCTGCGTGGAGATACGCTGTCCCTTCGCGGACAGCATCACCGACGGCAGCAGTTGTCATGACCGTACTGTCGCCAGTGGCGACGACAACACGGTCGCCGTCTTCGATGCCCCGCACTGTCGCGTCATCCACGTTCAGCCGTATCCGGTTGTCAACTGTGTGCTCGACCTCGAAGCCCCCTGCTCGGCTGCCAACGACGAGAACGAGTTCGTCGTCAGTCGGTAGCGCGACCACCTGAGTGAGAGGCATAAATGGGGCCTTGCCATCATGGGTCGCAAACCCATCCGCGTAAAGGGGACTATCGTTATCTACCGGCCAGCGTTCGTCGGCCGTGTCAGGAAGTTTCTCGTACAACGGATTCACCGCCCGAAGCTCGTCAAAGGCAGCCTCCGGATCGGGGGGTGCGAATCCGCTGCCGACGAGTCGTTTTCCGAGTGCTGCCAGAATCGCATAATCCGTTCTCGCCATGCCGGGTGGCGACGTAGCGACCGACAGCCACTGCACACGCCGATCGAGATTCGTCACTGTTCCTGTTTTCTCCAACCCGATCGCTGCTGGGAGGACAATGTCGGCGTGCTCCATCGTTTCGCTCGGGAACACATCGAGAACAACGAGTGTCTCCAGTGCGTCCAACTGGCTTGTCACCAAATCAGCGTCGCGTTTTTCGATCGCTGGATTCTCACCGACGACGAGCGCCCCGTGAACTGCCGTACCGAACGCGTCAAGCGCCTCATGCTCGTTATGCCCCGGGGTAGACGGTGGCTCGACCCCCCAAACGTCCGCAACTCTGCGCCTTGCAGCGTCGTTCGTAAGCGACTGGTGGCCAGGAAGTGTATCGGGTCGACAGCCCATATCAACGGCACCCTGTTCGTTGTTCAGGCCACGCAGGAGCGTGAACCCCGTGCCCGGCCGTCCGACATTGCCGGTGAGTAACAGCATGTTAAGAAGCGCGTCCGCCGTCGAGGACGCATCACCGCTGTCTTCAATGCCGGTTCCCCCGGCAACGGCAACCCGATCAGCTGTTCCGATGCGATCGGCAAGTTCGAAAAGCGTCTCAGTATCAACGCCAGTTGTCCGTTTCCCGGCGTCGATATCGATATCGCTGAGAGACGCCTTCCATGCTTCGTAGTCCTTCGTGCGGTCGTTGATGAACGACGCGTCGATGTATCCGTGCTCGACAAGCAGTGCACAGATGAGGTGGAAACACAGCGCGTCTGTACCTGGCCTGGGTGTGATATGCTGATCAGCGATGCGTGTCGTCTCATTCCGCCGAGGATCGACATGGATGAGTGTCGTCCCATCGGCAACGGCCGGCCGGATAAACGCGTCGAACGCCACGGGCTGTTGAATGGCCGGGTTCGCACCGACGACAAGGAGGAGATCGGCGCTCGTCAGATCAGCGAGGCGATTCGTCGAGGCTGGCCAGCCAAAGCGATTTTCGAGCGCGGTCGCCGCTGAGGTGTGACAGAGCCGGGCGCGGTTATCAACGTTGTTCGTTCCTAGGGTGCGGGCGAGTTTCTGGAGAAGATAGTTCTCTTCGTTCGTGCAACGAGGCGCGCCGAAGAATGCGAGTGCGTCCGGCCCGTTGGCGTCACACACGGTCTCGAAATCACTACCCACTCGATCGAGCGCCGTCGACCAGTCAGTCGGGACGAGATCACCGTTGTGTCGCACGAGTGGTGTCGTGAGGCGATCGTCAGCGTGGACGGCTTCGAACGCCGTTGCCCCCTTCTGACAGAGGCGGCCGTTCGGGTTCGCTGGGCCTTCACGACCTTTTGCACGACCCCCTTCACTGTGGGCAAGACGACATCCCACCGCACAGAGCGGACACACCGACTCGGTTGCGGTAACGGATCGATCGGGGTGGTCAGTCATCTGTTTCTTACGGGCCTTTTCTGAGTCGACGACCTTGAGCTTTTAGCACATTCATGAGATAGCCGAGACTGGTGCGTACATCGCGTCGAGTGAGCGAGCGAACAGATCCATACAGGCCGATCGGTTCTGGATCATGCTCGGCCTCTCCGACAGCGTTTAGCACACGGTTCAGGCCGGTCACTGTCGATTCGTCGATCTCAAGAGCGGACAGCGTCTTCGACAGCTCCACGAGATCGTCGAGGTGGCCCTCCCGCTGGAGTTCCATCATGGAGTCGATGGCCGCCGTGACTTCGGACCCGTTCTCACCGAGAACGACAGCAAGTTCCTCTGCTTCTTCCTCCGTAAGTGACGTCGACAGCGTCTCCGTGATAGCAACGAACGTATCGACGTGTCCTTGTCGCTGGAGGCGACCGACAGTTTCGAGAAGCTCCGTGAGCTCGCTAGCATTCTCGCTGACACCGTCAGCGAGTGCCACGGTTCCGTCAGTTGAGACGGCGTCCGCTGCCTCGATGAGTGTGACCACTGAATCCGTCACATACTCGACTTCCTCGTCGTCCGCACTTGCGAGCACGAGTACCGCCGTTTCGAGGATATCCTCTAGTTCGTCCGTGTACTCGGCGGCGGCCGCGTAGTCACTGCCGTATTCCTCTAAGACTGCGCGGAGCGCTTCGGTCCCTTCCTGAGGGCGGTCCGAGCGCCGGTTCATCGCGGTCTCTGGGACGGTTGTTGTGGGATCAGCCATCTTAGTCATCCCCCACAGTCGGATCGGCGTCCGCGGAGCGAACGGACCCTGTTTCGTCTTCGACAGAGCTGATGCGGACCGCAGACACCTTGAACTCGGGTGTCTTGGCCTCCGGATCGAGGCGTTCAGAATCTGTTAGCTCGTTCACCGCGTTTTCCGCAAAATGCATCGGCACGAACACGGTATCCGTCCCAACGCGGTCGGTTATCTGTGCCGGTACGGTGATCTCACCGCGTTGTGATTCGATACGAACTGGCTCACCATCCATAATGCCGTCGTCCGCCGCAGTCTCCGGATTGATCTCAACGAAGTTCTGATCGTTATACTCCATGATACCCTCTTCTCTGTGGGTCATCGTTCCTGTATGATACTGATACAGGACGCGACCGGTTGTGAGCGTCAGCGGATAGTCATCACCGGGCGTCTCCATCGGTTCACTGTAGCCGACCGGCGTGAGATGGGCGTTCCCATCCTCGGTGTTGAACGACTCCGTATAGAGGCGCTGCGTGCCAGGATGGTCGAGATCGAAACACGGCCACTGGATACCTCCTTCGCGCTCGACGCGCTCTTGAGAGATGCCGCCGTAGATCGGGGTCAGTTGGCGCATCTCCTCCATGATTGCAGCCGTGTTTTCGTAATCCCATTCGCGTCCCAGTCGATTTGCGAGCTCCTGTAAGATCACCCAGTCCGGCTTCGAGTCGCCACGCTGTTCGATGACTGGGTTTACCTTCTGGACAGTCCGATCCGTGTTCGTGAACGTTCCTTCTTTTTCGAGGAACGAACACGCTGGCAATACGACATCCGCGTATTTTGCGGTCTCATTCAGGAAGAGATCCTGTACGACGAGGAACTCCATATTCTTTAAGACCGTCTCGCCATGGCCCTTCCCAGGCTCGGAAAGTGAGGGATTTTCACCGATGCAGTACATTCCGTGAAGCTCCCCAGCGTCCGCTGCATGGAACATCTCCGTCGTGTAGTAGCCGCGCTCGGCTGAAATATCGCAGTTCCAAGCGTTCTCAAACGTTTCACGGGCGTCGTCATTCGAGATTTTCTGGTAGCCGGGGAGATTGTCTGGGAGGGGTCCCATGTCACCGCCACCACCTTGCACGTTGTTCTGACCTCGGAACGGCGAAACGCCTGCCCCCGGTTTGCCGACGTTCCCCGTAACTGCAGCAAGGTTCGCCAGTGCGGCGACGTTCTCCGTCCCATGAGAGTGCTCTGTGATGCCGAGCGTCCAGCCAAATACACAGCTATCGGCGGTCGCAACAGTTTCAGCAGCAGATTCGATTTCTGCCGCCGGGGCGCCCGTAATCTCCTCGACGAGCTCGGGTGTGAACTCCTGCACTGCCTCTTTTAGCTCCTCGAACCCCGTTGTCCGTTCCTCAATGAACGCCGCGTCGTGGAGGTTATTCTCGATGATATACCGGATAAGGCCATTGATCCAAACAGCGTCATACCCGGGGGTGATCTGAGTGTACTGCGTGGCGTACTCAGCGATTTGGACCTCACGCGGATCGAACACGATGAGGTCGCTACCGTCACGAACGTTCTGTTTGATGCGGGTGCCGATGACGGGGTGTGCCTCGGTCGTATTCGACCCTGTGATGAGATAGCAATCGGTCGTTTCGAGATCCTCAATACTCACCGACGCGGCCCCGTATCCGAACGTCTTTGCGAGCCCTGTAACTGTTGAGGAGTGACAGAGCCGATTACAGTTATCGACTGTGTTCGTCCCGAGCACTTGCCGGGCGAACTTCCCCATGAGATAGTTCTCCTCGTTCGTCGCTTTCGAGGAAGCGATGACGGACAGCGCCTCGCCACCGTGTTTGTCCATAATGTCCTCGAATCCCGCTACGACGCGATTGTAAGCCTCATCCCAGGACGCCGTGCGGAATTCACCGCTCTCATTGCGGACGAGCGGTTTCGTCAGTCGGTCATCGGCGTTCACAAACCCGTAGCTGAACTTTCCCTTCACGCACGTGGAGATACCGTTCACGGGAGTCTCCTCGGGATCAGCGGGCCGTGTGGCGAGAACTTCATCGCCATCGGAATACACGTCGAATCGACAGCCAACAGCGCAGTAACCACATGTTGTCGTGTCGACTGTTAGCTCGTCGAGTCGCTTGTCGCTGATGGACTGCGCAATATCGAACAGTTTGCCCTCCGGCATTGTTCCGGCAGCGACATCCTCAGCAACGTGTTCGATGTTTTTGCAAGCCTGCTCTTTTGCCTGCTGCATGTAGCTGGCAACGCCGTTTGTATCGTTACTCATGGCCAGTCCTCCGATTCGGACTCAGTCGCTGCCTCTGTGCTCGTCTGTCCGTCCTTTTCTGACCAATCGTCTTGTTTCATTGGCGTCATCAGCTCCGTATTTTCGTCTGATGGTTCGATCGATCGTCCGATACTGTTCTTCTGGGTGAATCCGGGAACGGGGAGGGTCGCTGCGTCTACAATTCCCGTTTCAACCAGCGAGCCAGTCGGGCAGACAGTCACGCAATGACCACAGGAGACACAGGTTGAGTCCGCCATTGTCTCGGCGTCGTTCTGGAATCCGATACGCGTGTCTTGGCCGTTACCTTCTAGCCGTAGAACCCCTTCAACCTGAACATCGTTGCAGGCTTCGACGCACCGATTACAGAGAATACACTTGTTGCGGTCGATCTGGATGAACGACGAAGAATCGTCGATCGGCTCGTAGGCTCCGCGGTTATCAAGCACGCCGTAGCGGGGCTCCGCAACATCGTTAGCAATGGCAGCGTCTTGCAGTTCACAGCGGCCATTCTTCCCGCACGTCGTACATCGCAGGTTGTGGTTCGACAGCACGAGATCAAGGTTGACATCGCGGGCTTCAGTCGCCGCCACAGCGTCGGTCCTGACGTTGAGTCCGTCCTCAGCGGGAAAGCTACACGATGGGACGAGACCGTGTTCATCCGTCTTGACCATACAGGTGCGACACTCGCTTCGCGGGCCGATGTTGTCCTCTCGGTCGTATGAGCACAAGGCCGGAACATCTTCGTTAGTATCGACGGCCGTAACGGCATCAAGCAGGGTCGCTCCTGCTTCTAGCGTCACTTCGTGGCCATCAACAGTCAGGGTCGCCGCGTCCGTACTTCCGACCGTAGGATCAGTCGCTGTCCCTGGTTGTATCGCTTCAGTCAGTGGCGGTACGTCGTCGCGCGCGAATTCGGAACTCATTGTGGTACCTCGTGTTGTGGTTCTGTAGTGCACGTTCCTGTCGGACACCGACCGTCAGCGTGGGCGACAAACTCATCTTCGAAGTGATCAAGCCCCGTCGCTACGGGTCGCGTGGCGTCACGGCCGAACGCGCACATGCTCGACGACTGCATAACACGGAGTAATTCCTCAATATCGTCCGGTCGGAATGAGCCGTCGTACACTTCACGCAGTAGCTTCGTCAGTTGCACTGTCCCCTCACGACAGGGAACGCAGCGCCCACAGTTTTCGTCCCGTGCGAACCGTGATTGTTCACCAACGTGGGCGACGAGACACCGATCTTCGTTGAGTATGGAGATGATGCCCTCTGTCCCTAAGTCGGCAGCATCAAGCGCGTTGGGTGTCGGGGCGATATCCAGATCCGGTGTCAAACCACCGAACTGACCACCGACGCACGCACCCTTGAACACACCATCAACGGTGACGGCCGTACGTGCAGTCGCAAGTGACCCGTCCTCGGGAATCTCGATGGTCGCTTCGTGCTGGACATCACCACGAACCGTTACGATGCGCGTGGGGGAAGCACCGGATGCTGCGTGAACGATCTGTGCGAGCGTCCGTGGCGTGTGAATGAGCGTCGGTCGACTGTACACTCCTTCGATATCCGGAGTCGGAGGTCGTAGGCGTGCTTCCAACCGCTGACTCCCCTCAATGGCTTCGAGTGCCATTGTCGGTTCGGCAGCGCGATACTCATCAGGCCCTGTCACGACATGTACCATCGTGTCTGTCGTCGGCAGGTTCTCGACTGTTGCAGTAACGCATTCGAGAGCCTGTTCATCAGCCTCCGAGAGATAAACGATGATGTCGCTTGCGTCGACGGCTTGCGCCGCTGCGAGTGCTCCTTCGAGTGGAAGGAACGGCACTGATTCTAATAAGAGTCTGTCTCCGGGAGAGCCATGAGCGTTGACGACGACCGCCGGATCGCCGTCTGCGTCGATACTACGGTTCCATGAGGTACCGACAGGAGTATTGGTCATAGCGTCACCCCAGCCGCGCCCAGTGACACTGTGTGCTGCACTCATTACAGTGTCAGTATCTGAATCAACCGTCTCGAACCCTCCGGATATTCGGTAATCTTCGGGATGTGTCGGTCGAAGCCAGCCACACCGGCGCAATACGGTTCGCGCACCGGTCTGAAGCGGCCAGAGATCAGGGACCGGAAGGTACGGACGCTCAGGAGGATGTTCAACAATAGCGTCAGCGTCCTCAATACGGAGATTGCCATTGTCAAGGGTGGTAGCTATCTCGGCTGCCTCCTCCGGAGAACACGACGTGTAGAACGCTGTCTGTCCGTTCTTTGTTAGGAGCACGAGCGGTTCGAGAACGGGATAGCCAGTCGTCCCCACTTTCACGACTGGAATCGACGTTGCTGATGCAACTGCTTTCAATACTTCTTGTTCTGGAGTACTCTCCGCTATCCGTAGAACAACCGATTCCGAAAGAATGTGTTCAGCCATTCTCGATACCTCGCATAGTAAAATATACCGTTGTAGGACAGATAATACTTTCCAAATGGAAATAATGAAGTGTAAAAGATTATAGTATAATATTCACATGTTAGATAATACTAATATGAATAATTTAGTGTTCCTATTTGTCGTTAGATTCCGTTCAGGGGCGAGCTACTGCCACCCTGAAGGGGGATGTACTCTGAAATTCATTACGCGCGTACAATTGTAACACTCTCGAAGCGACTGGCGTATCGACTCGACAGTTGACCTCAATATTCAAGCGTTCGTGCTTGAATGTTGCTTGAATCTCGACTCCAATGGTGCAATGAGAGATAGCGAAGTGAGGGAAGAATCAGTGGCCGCGCTGGACAGCAACCGGATTAGAGATACTGTTTCAGGGACATCTAGTGAGTGACACCACCAGACCCTTACCAGTTGTTCAAGCACCATCCGCTTCAATATTCAACCAAAACAACGATGGGCTGTGCCTTCTCAGTACAAGTAACTAGAGGTGAACTTTGTGATACGGATGAATACTTTGATAATGAATGATCTAGCTATTACCGTTGACGGACAACTTTCTCAAAGGACGATCGAACCTTACAGACAGACAGCGTGCCACAGCGGCACTAGGAGAGACAGACAATGACGGCAACCGAGCTGTCGACCGCACGTGAGGAGGCCCTCGATTCCGCGCAAGGGTGGCTGATCGTCGGACTCGGCATCTGTATCCTCACAACGATCTGGGGGGCTGTCTTCACCTTCACCGTCTACGCCGACCGCCTCGCCGCGACCTTCGGTCTCTCTGCATTGCAGGCCTCGTCGATCTTTTCAATCACGACTGCATTCTTCCTCATGGTTGGTGGGCTTTTTGGCGTGTTCGCCGCCCGGTTCCCCCTTCGTCCTGTTCTCGCAACGGCTGGCGTCGGTCTCGCTGTTGCCACCGCCCTCCTTCAGATCGTCAACTCGTACGTCGGCGTCATTGTCGCGTTCGCACTCCTTGGTACGGCGGGGGGTACGGCGTTCACGATCGTTATTTCGCTCGTGCCACAGTGGTTCGACGCCTATCAAGGGCTTGCGACGAGTCTCACGATGACGGGAATCGGTTTCGGTCCGCTCGTATTGCCGTTTGCATGGCTTTGGCTGTTGGACCGGACCGGTCTCCGTACCGCCTTCGCTGTCGTCATCGGCGTGGCCGCCGTTCTCGTATTCGTATCAAGCATCGTCTACCATCGACCGTCTGGTGGCTCGCAGAACGCAACCACGGTCGACACGGCGTGGCTCCACGCGAGGATCGGTGACGCACGGTTTCTGTGCACGGCGATCGGGTTTGCCCTTGCGTTTGGCTGGTACTACGTTCTTTCGTCCCATCTCACTGGGATTCTCACGGCGAATGGTATCGATGTCGAGATCGCTGCCGCTGGGCTCAGCATCATCGGCGGGATCAGTGTTTTCACCCGCGTTGGGGGTGGGGTCATCGGAGATCGGGTCGGTCAGCGTAAGACCTTTGTAGCAAGTGGAGTACTCGCCAGTGTCTGTGCGTTCGTGTTCCCATTTGCTCACTCAAACCTTTTCATCTACATCGTTCTCTTTGGATTTGGTATTGCTCTTGGTCCTCTCGCTTCGCTCTGGTCACCGATCGTCCTCACCCGCTTTGGCTCTGAGAATGCAACCGCGACGGTTGGCTTGATCAACATTGCCACGGCCGGTTCCGCGTTCCTTGTACCGCTCACGGCAAGCGCGCTCCATCGCGTAGTCGGCGGCTCCGTTTTTCCTTTCATCACGCTGGGTGTCCTCACTGTTCTCGGGGCAGCTCTCTTTCGCTGGGGCACGGCCCCCCAGAGTGGCGATTCAGAGCAAACTCTGGGATCTCTTACTTCAGGAACTGCTAAGTAGGTAGTTACAGACGCTGCCCGTTGTCTGTCGCTATCTCTGCTGAAGTCTTCGAGGGTGTAGGGCTAGCCAATGCGATGATTGAATATCGGTTTTCTGGTCGAATCGACCACGACACGGGCACAACTGCCGCAGTCAGGCAACCGCTGACGATTGGCCCTACAGTAAATCATTCGTCCCCGTACCCTCCAGGAAGCATCCATGCTGGGAGGATCGACACGGCGATTTCTCCAAGAGTAATCAGCGATGGGAGGTACGGAAAGAGCGGTGCCAGAAGGGCCATCAGGATGAATTCTGCGACGCCCGCTCTGATACCGGAATTGAAAGCCTCTCTTATTCCCAACTTCAGTGAATACGCTGTAGTGATGGTAATGAAAATGGTTGCATAGAGCGCAAACTCGGCAGGAGAATCTGCTCGTCGACTTATACCGCTGACGCTGCTGGCTGGTCAGCGAACATCGGATGGATGCTAATCAAGGCCGGCTGTACGAAATGTTCGAACATCAGTATGCCAAGCCACCCGAGCGCGATCAGGCTGAGCCCAGCAACTACTTTTTTCACTCCTGTAATAGCATATTTTATCGCGCTGTTGAGACACTGCCAGAGATACTGGAGGAGGGGACCAACCAAGTACACATTTCACCGACACGGTGGATCTTCAGCTTCATTGCCCAACATGATATCTTTTGATCACAATATTATAGATGTGTCGTTCTTCACAAACGAGGATAGTTATGCGGTCGTAGTGGGAAAATCAGCGACTGAAACCGGAGTTGAATCGCTATCTTTGCACCACTTAATATATTTTACCTGCTATGAATTGTGTGTCTTTCACGGTGACGTGGTTCAGGGCATCGACGGCTGTGTCATTTCTCAACGTCACTTGATCCCGAAGCCATCTTCGCGCATGGCTTTGAATGCATCATCTGTGTTTTTCAGTCCAGCTTTGATGAGATACTCACGCACATCGATATCATACACGGCGTCGTTCTTGAATTCGCGTTTTGCTTCTTGCTCAAAGTCTTCGATGCTCCATCGGACATCGTCGCGGACTTTCACACTGAGCTGTTCGCGGTCATCACTGGGGCTGTTGCGACGAAGGGCGTACGGAAGGTTATCGGGAGTGAGAGATGGTTTATTGTCCTGCTCTGCATCATGTGTTTGTGATGCCGAATCACCGGTTCTGTCCGTGGTTGTGTCTTCACTTTCGGTGTTGCGTTCACCGAGTCCATCATCAGCTGATTCGATACTGTAACGATCGTTCTTGCCCATGATCAGTTCGCCCCCACAGCTATTCGCTCTTCATAGCCAGGATATTCGCTGACGATTGCGTTCCACTGATCGATGACATCAGTATCATCGTAGCCGTCGGCCGGCGTCCACTCTTCTTCGATCAGTTGTGCTAATCGATCGATTTTGACGAGTAGGTCCACTTCATAATCGTACATCGGTCGGCACTCACTGTGTATGAACTCTGATTCATTCATCTGATTGTACGTGAAGAGATCAACACGTTCTCTCCACGCGTATTTCAGCACATCTCTATTTCTGAATGAGAATGGTGTGAGAAGGGCACCGTCGTCTGTGAGCTCATCCCGAATCGCATCGTAAATGTTCGAATCGCCGATGAGGTTTGGGATAACACTAAGGATGTTGATATTGATATCGATACCGGCCTCTTCGAGACCGTCTTCCATGGAGTCAAGTGTCCGCTCCAATCCTCGAATGTTGTCGATACCTTTTTGGGAGAGTTCCACTGGCGCGAGTACGTTCCGCGCAGCAAACAGTGCGTTGTCTAATGGCAATGAGAGTGTCGCAGGTGGATCGATAATAAAATAGTCATAGTCATCAGTTAGTTTCTCAATCTGATTACGAAGCAATGATTGTGGCATTTGAATACTGCGGTCGACAGCCGTCATTTGTTCGAGATTGGCTAGTGATTCGTGACCCGGAACGAAGTCGAAGCCAGGCCCTTCGTAGATGCAGTTCGTTATTTCCTCATCACCTGTGAGACAGTTGACGATGTTGGCGTCGTCCTGCGTTTTGAGGTTCTTCCATTCTCCTCCGCCGATATGTGATGTGAGTGATCCGTTTTGGGGATCACAATCAATAGCAAGGACATCATTTCCCCGGCGAGCCAATGCTGCTGATAGATTGGTTGCAATGAATGTTTTCCCCTCACCGCCAGATTCGCTAGTCATGGTTACAGCCCGGACCATATGACGTGGGTGGATATGCATCCACATATAATTGCGTCAGACGTTGGTTGCTACTGAACAATAAAGAAATAAATATGTGTACGAGTGATCCAGCGAACATTCTGAGTTAGGTATATCTCAGGATATACAGCTGTATATGAGGGTATCTACATAGGTACATAGTCAGATATCTGTACAGATATCTATTAGGGAATTCGTATAGGTTGGAGTATATATCTACATAATTGTACTTTCAGACAACTTCTTGTTTGTGTGAATTGAGATCTCCACACATATGGATAGTTTGAAATAGCATGACACAGGGGACTGAGAATCTCATGGAGTTTCTCTGTGAGAAGATATCACTGTGCTTCTTCAGTGAGCTATCCCACCCTGCCGCTCGTCTGCAGACTCGCGGTCGAGAATACCATCGGAAATCGATGGTTCTGGTAACGGGATCGTGAAAATTGTAGAGCGATCTACTGGATACAAAAGATCTCTATCCTCTCCTGATTCCCTACTCAGATTCCGCGACTCATATGCAAACTACGGGCTCTGGTTGCCCATGTGTCGGACGTTCGATTCAATTCGAAACTACTGTTGTTGAATAATGGGTTATGTCAAGCTCACCGCTCGACTGACCAGTAAATCACAATTGTTGATTCGTCTTCGAAACTAATATGCCTTTCACTTATTGATGCATTATTGATGTCATTTCTTACACCGAGTAGCAACCGTCGCTATCTCGTCGAATCCATCTTCCTCCTCATGGCGGCGACAATACTCGTGGGTACCGGCTTGGAGCACTTTTCCGAATTGTCCTCTGGACTACCGCAGAGTGATGCAACAGTTATCGTCAAAGAGGCCCGGCGGTTAGCTAGTGATTGGACAACTCTCGGGACAACGTGGGACCCACTGTTGCGCTATGTCGGACTGGCGACGGTGTACACGGCCCTCGGCCATGCTACTTCTCATACAGCCGTGGTGTACACCATCCTTATCCTTTATGTAGTGATTCCAGTAGCAATATACGGGTTCGCGAGCGTGATCAGCGGACCGATGGCTGGAGCTATCGCGGTCGTTTTTGTGACTGTATCGATCCAATTTGCCATCCCATTATACGGCTATGCCACCGAAATGTGGCAATATCCGTTCGTGCTGCCATTCATCCTCACCGCATTCATCACTACCCATCTTGCGCTTTGTGATCGGTCGGATCGGTTTCGGTGGCCAGTAGTGACAGGAGCGCTTCTCGGCGTAGCGGGCTTACAACAGTTTTCGCTCACCGCGTACGCTGTGGCTACGATCTTTCTCACATACGGACTGCAACGACGGTTCAAACAGTTGACCGTGACGGCGGGCGTCGGTGGACTGTTTCTTCTGGGGTTAGTGTTCCAACCAGGAGATATCGTTACACATCTGTTTTGGTACAGCGACCGGCACGGACAGTTAACATGGACCGGGCTCGAAACTGACCCGGCAGAGATCTGGGCGACTATCTCTGGACAGCGCCACGCACTCATTATCGGCTGGTACAGTTTCGTATTGACAGCGTGGCACAACCGGGGATTCGCGGAGGTCAATCCAATACTCAAAACTGGTGTGATTTTGTGTGCCCTGTGTTGGATGACCCGGTTCGATAGCGCCGCCTACTACGCTGAGAGTTCGCTGATGATCGCAACCCCGCTGCTTGCGACGGCGTCCGGTGAGATCTTTACCCGACAGCTATCCAACCTACATTGAGAAGGAATATTCATATTAATCTCAATTAATATTAAATACTGTTCTCTATAATGCATGCCTATATATGATAGTCGCTCATCGTGTCGTGCATACATGAGCACAGAAGGAACTCTCAAAACCAAAATCGACGACGTGCTGTCGCTCAGTCCCGAGCTCACCGAGGGCGACGGCCTCATCAAGGGTCAAATTCGTCTCTACGATGTTGACAGTAATACCGATACCCTAGAATCCAACCCAGAGCGATTCTTCAATCGGACGCTCTTGACTGGGGGACTGGGGGACTCCCTGAAGCGACTCCGTGACACACGTCACGGCAAGGACAACAACCGCCTCCACGAGCTGTACGGTCCCTATGGGACCGGGAAGTCCCATCAGATGGTGGCGTTGTACCACTGCTTCAATTCGCCCGATGTGGTGGGCGATTGGGCCGCTGATCGCATTGAGGGACTCGGAGATGCGCTTCCCGATGACGCCCTCCCGGTCGTCGTCTCCCTCCAAAAAGAGCAGTACGAGTATCTCTGGGAACCGCTGTTCGAACAGTTGGATTACGAATCGGACGAACAAGAGTACGACGAGGATGGAGGGTACCCGACGATCGATGTCATTCAGGACGCGGTCGGTGATCGCACTGTTGCGTTCTTCATGGACGAACTCGAAGACTGGTTCGGGTCGCTCAGCGGACGACGAAAGGACGCGAACCGCGGATTTCTACAAGCGCTTTTCGAGACAACCTCTCGCCCGGACACGGAGTTATTCGCGTTTGTCTCCGTGCTCCGTGAAGGATCAGATGTCCACGACATCCTGTCCCGGGAACCCGAACGCGTACAAGTTAATATGTCCAACCAAGTCGACATTCAGGATGTTCTCCGTCACCGACTCGTCGACTCCATTGACGATCGCTCAGCGATGCGCACGCTCGTCGATCAGTACATCGAAGCCTACGCGGACACGGACTACGTTGACCTTCCTGACGGTCTCCGCGAGGAGATGTACGACACCTACCCGTTTCACCCGATTCTCATCGATTCGCTGAAAACCCGCTACTTCGCGGAGACCGAGTCGGGTGCGACCCGAGGAATGCTCTATCTCTTCGCGAAGGTGCTCTTCGATCAGCACCAGAACACCGATCTCATCACCCACGGCACAGTCGACGCCGTCGAGTACAACGACGAACTCACCCGCATCAACGTCGAACATTCCCGGCCGAACCGGTGTTACGACGACAGTCAAGAGCGCCTCGCCGGCGCAAACATCGTTTACGGCCGATCCATCCTCAGTACCGTTCTCATCTACTCGCTCACTCCCGGTCTCGCAGAAGGGGCAACTACTTCTGACATCGTTGTCGGGACCTATCACGCCGGCGACCGCATTAACGACATCATCGTTGACCTCGAACGTCTTCAGGGCGAGGTATACCACCTCTGGCGCTCTGACGACCGCTACGTTATCCGCGAAGATGAAAATCCGCGATCGCTCGTGAAGAACGCCGCCCGCGATGTCGATGACGGAGACGCGATAGAACGAATCGGTGACACTGTCGAAACGTTGTTTGGTTCGGGGGCGCATACGGTCGGTTTCAACGCCACCGATGAACTCGAACGCGTTCCTGATACCCAAAATATCAAAACAGTCGTGAAGAACAGTCCGTGGGACGCGGACGCTGTCAGTGAGATCATCAAGAACCAGCCCACTGGTCGGCAGTGGCGGAACACGCTCGCATTTGTGCAGCCGAAAAGCGGTAAGACGATCTCTCCTACCGCCCAGCAAGAGAAATTCCTCGGGAAGGCAAAGGAGGTCATCGGAGCAGAGATCCGAAAAGAAGACGAAAACTTGGCCGAGGAAATTCGTGAGAAGATCACTACGCTCCACGATGAGTACGAGGATGACCTCTTCGAACGTCTAAAAAGTGCTTACGGGGAAATCATCGACGGCGACGACCTTCTCAACGAGTTCGACTATGCGGCCGAGATGTCACTGGAGAACTTCGTCGGCACCCAGCCCGTCCTGAACGCCAGCAACATCGCTGCGGCGGCGGAAGCTGATCCCTTTGATCTCCAGCGCCACGTCTGGGATATCGTCCGCGAGCGCCTCGACAGTCGCTCCGAGACGACTATCAATGCTATCTACGAGCGGTTCTTGATGGACCCGACGTGTCCTATTCCAGGGAATGTCAAGGAAGTCGTCGACGCCGTCGAGAACGGGCTTGAGGACAAACCGATCTTGGCTTACGACAATAACGGCTTCACGGACGAACTCCGTGGTCTGAATCAGGACACGGTGCTCGTCTTGGAGAGCGACGTTGAGAAGTGGTCGATCGAAAACGTCGAATCGGAACTCCGGGGTCGATTCGGCAGTGGAACGAAGGAAGTCGATCTCGGGTCGTTCAACCTTGATCTTCGCAAGCGGACCGATGTGTGGATCTACGATCAAGACCCAGACGACGCCATCAAGATGGCTGCTGGGCGACTGACGACTGACGATCAGTACGTCCTCACCAGCGGCAATGAAATCCTCGACAAAGTGCGTTTAGGCACGATACTCCGCGATGTCACGGACGCCGAGACGATCGGTCCAAGCGAGGTTCGTACCCGCATTGAGGAGTCGGTTGATGCCGCTGGTGCGGCCGACACCAGCCAAGTGCTCACGACGATTCGCGAGGACGCCGAGGTGTATCTCTCACAGGATAGTACCGAATCTGCGTTCCGCAGCGCAGTGAGTACGCTTCTCTCCGAAGGGTACAAACTCAAAACCGGAGGCGACTACGTCAGCAGCTTCGGGAATCGTGATCCGACATCTGTCGTCGTCGCCCCGATGGTTTCCAACGACATCGGCAAGCGGATCCTGCACTACATCAGCGATCTCAGTGAGGAAGACACGTTCAAAGTAGAACGGATCCAGAAAGAGTGTGCTGCGGGCCAGCCCGAAGCTGCAGTCAAGCACTTCCTGCTCGCCAACCTCGGAACGGAAGAGCCCCACTACGTCGTCGGCGCGACGGGATCGGAGGATCCCACGGACTGGTTCTCTGGCGCTGGCTTCCGTATCCCGCCAGAAACAGGTTGGACCTTCGAATATCAGGGTGACAGCCCCGCCGAGATGCGCCAAAAGTGGCACGAATCACACGAATCGGGCACCGTCGCCTACGGCTCGCTCTCGTTCAACGCCGACGGCGAGGACGCGGCACCGAGCGGACTCCAAGGCGTCGCCGCGTTCCAGCAGGCACACACGGATCTGCAACTCGAACTCGAACAATCTCACGAGACCACAGCGAACATTTTGGAGAACGTCCCCGAATCTGCCACAAACATCGACATCACTATCCAGTTCAAGTCACCTTTCCCAGCCTAAAGAGCGGTTTGTCGATTGACTCGTTAGTCAACGATCCAAGTGCGGTCAAAACCAACACCACAGATCAGGGCCATCTGGATCTCTCTGGTTTCGGTGAGGGAACTTTGGGAGATACCACCACCGAGGACTCTCAACTCATCGAGGCTGTCAGTCTCAGTTCCTGTCGGACGATTCGCCCTGACAGACTCGCTGACGGACAGCGACTATCGCTATCCACCGTGGATTTCGAAAGGCGATATCGAAATCGACGACGCGACGTTCAGTCCGTACTACGACCGGACAGCTGTCTGTGTGTTCGTTCGAATCGATATCGAGACGGTCAGCGAGTACCAGACGCAGTTCTTAGAAGCGGTGACGGTCGACACCAAGTCAAAGGATCGAATTCCCGGTGTGACAGAAATACTCGTTGATGAATTGTTCAGCCCAACGACGGATTGGCGTGGCGGCGTAACTGAAGGGGGTGGCACGGGTGATGAGACGATCGCTTCCGATACGCTGACTGACGCTATCGTTGCTGGACAGAAAGCAGCGACGAAGGACGTACAGGAGAAAATCGATGAGATCCGTCGGTCGGCGTCCCGCGCTGCTGATTCAGAATTTCAAGAACACCGGCAGCTTCAGGAACAACGAATTAACGACTACCACAACGAGTTAGCGTCACTTTCGAACCGTCTTCAGAACGCTTCGACGGATATTGACGGCGCAAACTCCCAGCAACAACGAGTTGAGGCGCTTGAGAAGCGCCAAGAACTCAAAACCAAGAAAGAAGGTCTCCAAGCGGAATTGGAGGAACTTCTGCACGAAAAAGAGCAAGGATATACACAGAAGCGACGGGACATCTATCGACGACACGCGATAGAAGTGAACACCCAACCCATTACGTTCACGATCGTAACGTACGAGCGCGGGGAAATCGAATTCTCTGTGGGCACTGGCGATCGAACTGCTGTCGTCCGGACACCGTACGCGATCGGTGCTGGCGTAACCAACGAAGTCCAGTGTGATAATTGTCACACGCAACTCTCGACAGAGAACCCGATCAGCATGCGTGCTGGGAGGCTTGGCTGTCAGAACTGTCTGTAATTTCGTTGAACATTGGTTCTCCGGTAGTCGGCGTGCGATGCGTCCCTTCTCCGAGTCTCATCAGTGAACGACCCTTCCTTACTTGCTCCTTGAGGACGGGGACTCAGCGCCTATATCCAGCTAAATCCCGATGGATAACTGATTTATTGTTCAGTCACACGCTCAGCGTGGAGTAATCCAACTAACCCGAGGATAATCACCGTGTACGCAGCAGCGGCGAACAACGCATTTTGTGTTGTCGCATATGCCCCGGTGCGGAAAATGATGGATTTTCGAACCATTGCTATAACGCCGGCATAAATGACAAGCCGAACGATTTCGCGCGTTTCGCTGCCTTTCATGTAGGCGATGACGGTCTGATACACTTCAATGATGACCAGTAGTAATAGGCCAATATCGAGAAATCCGATCACAACCAACGGCTTCGCAATCCGGCCCGTGAGTGTTGCTTGTATGATCTGACGGGCGAGATCAAAGACGCCGATCGCAAAGAGGGTAGCAAAGACGATTGCTGCCGCTACCTCTGTTATGTGCACGAACTGCTCCGTCCAGAGGATCGTCCTGCCCGAAATATGCGATACCCGCGACTTGACCTCCGTGGCGGTAATGTCCCCGCCGTGAGAATCCGACTCGTCGTCAGTCATTGGTTAACGCTGAGGAGGCTACACATAGGGACCTACCCAGGAAATATTTTCGCATATCATAGATAAAAATCAATATAAGAAATTAATAATATAGATAATATAAATTAAATTATTATACTTAGAATAATTGTTAACATCTACTATGCAGCTTGAATCATTCGATTCCTCGTCACACAGTGTCGCTGGACGCGGGTGGCTTGGGGATGTCACTCTGAGACTGTGTGACCGACCGCGTCGGCTGTCCGGATCGCGTCGGCGACTGCTGCTGGAGTGATTGCAAACGGCTCGTTGTGTATCGTCTCTTCCTCAGCACACGCGGCTTTGGCGACCTGGCCGAGTTGTTCATCGCTTGGATCATCGAGACCAATCTCCCCGAGAGTCACTGGAAGTCCGGCTGTCTGGGAAAACGTGATGATTTCCTCGATGAATGCATTGGATCGTCCCTCCAGTACGAGTTGCGCGATCGTCCCGATATTGACCTTTTCACCGTGAGACGCGTCGTGTGTTTCCTCTAACTGCGTCAGTCCATTGTGGATCGAGTGGGCTGCCGCGAGACCGCCATTCTCGAAGCCCAGTCCACTCAGCAGCGTGTTTGCTTCTGTGACTGCCTCAACACTCTCAGTGACTGCGTTCTGTTCGACGGCTTGGATCGCTGCGTGAGCGTGCTCACGTATCGTCTCGTAGCACAGCTCTGATAACGTGTGACCGGCTCTCGTTGGTCTCCCACCAAAGAAATTCTGTCCGTTGGTGGCTTGGTAGGCGGCATCGGCTTCGAACCACGTCGCCAGTGCGTCACCCACACCGGAAACGAAAAAGTGAGTTGGAGCCGCTGCGATCAGTTCGGTGTCAACTAGTACAAGCTCTGGATGCGATTCGTGAAACTGGTATTCTTCGAATTCTCCTTGCTCCGAGTAGATGACTGACAGACTGCTTGTTGGGGCGTCCGTTGAGGCGACCGTCGGCATCGACACTGTCGCTAGCTCCGCCGCGTCAGCAACGCTCTTTGCGGTGTCGATCGCTTTCCCGCCGCCGGCGCCGACAACAGTATCGACACCCTGGGTGGTTGCCTCGTCGGTGATTCGCTCAATTTCGGTTGTCGATACTTCCCCCTTAAACGTGACTGACGTTGCGTCGATTCCACGGCTTTCGAAGGACTCCGTCACTGTTCCCGCAACGAGATCGAGGACGATCTCGTCGGCAATGAGGAGCGCCGAGTCACCCAACTGTTCGGCGTGGTCTCCGATGTTGGCTGTGACGCCACGGCCCTGCACGTAGTTCGGTGCTGTGCTGAATATTTTGGTCGCCATGCCACCTGTGTATTGAATCCCTGTTTACTTAGCGTCGACGCAGATGGCGATATGAAAAAAATTGAGTTGATCGATGACGGTGGCTGCACCGGCGGAGAAACGAAGATTGTGCTCGTGCCATACTCTGCATAGGGAGTAACTTTTCTGGAGCATGACAGTGTCTTCATGAATGAATAGGCGACTACACGACGAAGGATTCAACATGCGTGGGATTTGTCGCCGTATACCACCTCGCGCGTTACTAGCCCCCTTCGACGCTGACCAGAGAGTGCATTAGCGAAGCATTTAAATGGTAGTATGCCTTACCTAATGTTAGGTTCAGTGGCTCCCGGGTTTTTTCGGATCCTCCCGTCCGGCAGCCGCAGCCCTCCACCCTGCCTTGTTCGCAGGTGATATTCCCATGCCAGAAGCACACATTCGAACCAACGACGAACAGAGCCAAGCAACGACTTCGAAAACAGAGGACACGGAACACGAAGAGACTGTCTGCCCCGAGTGTGGCGGGTCGCTGATTACTGATGAAGTCCACGGCGAAACCGTTTGTGAGGCGTGTGGACTCGTTGTTGAGGATGAGAGCATCGACCATGGTCCTGAGTGGCGTGCATTCAACTCGCAGGAAAAAGACGAGAAGAGTCGCGTCGGCGCACCAACGACGAACCTCATGCATGATAAGGGGTTGTCGACGAACATCGGCTGGCAGGACAAGGACGCCTACGGCAACTCGCTGAACGCGAGTCAGCGCCAGAAGATGCAGCGCCTACGCACATGGAACGAACGCTTTCGCACCCGTGACTCTCAAGAGCGCAATCTCAAGCAGGCACTCGGTGAGATTGAGCGTATGGGCAGTGCGCTCGGACTCTCAGAAAGCGTTCGTGAGACCGCGTCAGTGATCTACCGCCGTGCACTCAATGAGGACCTCCTCCCTGGGCGGTCGATCGAGGGTGTCGCCTCGGCTGCGATATACGGTGCAGCCAGACAAGCAGGAACGCCCCGAAGCATCGACACGGTCGTGAACGTCAGCCGAATCGACGAAATGGAGTTCAAGCGGACCTACCGCTATATCGTTCGCGAACTTGAACTTGAGATTGAGCCTGCGGATCCGGAGAGCTACGTCGCCCGGTTCGCCTCGGAGCTTGATCTCTCGGACGAGGCCGAGCGCCGTGCTCACGAGTTGCTCGAAACCGGTAAAGAGCAGCTTGTCCACATCGGTAAGAGTCCCGTCGGACTGGCGGCTGCTGCGGTGTATGCTGCGCCGCTGCTCACCAACGAGCAGATCACTCAAAGCGAGGTCAGCGAGGTAGCCGACATCAGTGAAGTGACCATCCGAAACCGATACCAAGAACTGCTTGACGCTGAGGGACAAACGCAAGCACCGTAACAACACGTTCAGTTCCCTGTCTGACCGTCATGTGTGCCTTGTACCGATCGTTTACCGTTTTTCGTGTGGTTTGCAGTTCCTGCATCAATCAGCACGAGGGAAACGCTCCGCTTTGAACTGCCATCTTCCGTTATAGATCGAATTTCTCTGCTGCAGTCTTCATATCCTTGTCGCCCCGTCCAGAGAGGTTCACAACAATCGTTTCGTACTCGCTTGTCTCTGCGATCTGGCGCGCCCGAGCGATCGCGTGGCTCGATTCCAGAGCTGGGACGATCCCTTCGGTCTCGCTGAGCTCTTTGAACGCAGCGAGGGCTTCTTCGTCGGTAACGGCTGTGTAATCAGCCCGTCCCATCGAGCGGAACATAGCGTGTTCAGGACCGACACCGGGGTAGTCAAGCCCCGCAGAAACGGAGTGAACTTCGACATCGTCGTCGATCGTTCGGGTTTTCATCCCGTGAATCACGTCGTCTTTCCCACTCGCAAGAGGGGCTGCGTGGCGCTTTGATGAAGAGCCCTCGCCACCGCCTTCGGCCCCATAGAGGTCGACATCGTCGTCACGGAACGCATCGAACAGTCCAATGGCGTTCGATCCACCACCGACGCAGGCCACTGCCGCGTCCGGGAGCTCTCCCGTCTTTGTGAGGATCTGTTCACGAGCCTCTCGACCGATGACGGACTGAAAGTCTCGAACCATGCGAGGGAATGGATCGGGACCAACAACCGATCCGACGAGATAATGGGTGGTGTCGATGTTCTGGGCCAGATCTTCAAGCGCGACATCAACCGCATCAGCGAGACCTTCCCCACCTTGGGTGACCTCGTTAACCGTCGCGCCCATGAGACGCATCCGGAAGACGTTCATTTTCTGCCGCTCAACGTCTTTCTTCCCCATGTATATCTCCGTATCTATGTTGAGCAAGGCCCCGACCATCGCTGTCGCCGTCCCGTGCTGGCCAGCGCCCGTTTCGGCAATGAGCCGCTCCTTTCCCGCTTTCTTTGCGAGTAATCCTTGACCAAGCGTGTTGTTGATCTTGTGAGCGCCACCGTGGAGTAAGTCTTCGTGCTTGAGGTAGATATCAGCGCCATACCGATCACTGAGATTCTCAGCGAAGTACAGCGGCGTCGGTCGACCTGCGTATTCTTCAAGAAGGGTACGGTATTCATCCCGAAACGCGTCCGTTTGGCTGATCTCGTCGTAGTCGTTCGCCAATTGTTCGAGTGCGCCCTTCAGGGCCTCAGGAACGTGACGCCCACCATACCCCGCAAACTCACCAGGAGAACCTGTCATAACTGTTGAATTAGTTGCTCCAGCACGACATAAATCTGTCTTATGATATCGCTGCTTTCCCATCTCTAAGACGAGATAAACGGACCTTGACGCCGTCGTCAGTCGTGAGTGTATCCAGATCCGTGCTTGGTCGCGCTGTGTCCAACGGTGGTTTGAACCCCGTTGATTACCGCTATGGGAAGGCTTTGGCTTCCGTGGCGATCTGGACGAAAGCCTTCTTCACCGGAGCAGTCCCTTGTCCTGTACTGACTAGATGGAATATGTGAGCACCGTGCGTCACGAACTGAGCGCATTGTGGGCGGGGGGCAAAGGGAAAGCGCTGGCCGTGATCGCACTCGGATGGGGCGTACTGAACGGGACGCGAATGATCTATCCAGTCTTGCTTCCGTCTCTCAGTACGGAGTTCAATCTCACCCACACCACCGCCGGACTGTTAGTAACTCTCATTTGGGTGGGCTACGCGATCGGTCAGTTCCCCAGTGGTGTCCTTGCCGATCGATACGGGGAACGCCAACTGTTGACGGCGAGCGTAACGACTGTCGCGTGCGCGTTGGTCGTAGTTGTTCTTGCCGCAACGCCAGCAGCATTGTTCGCTGCAACTGGATTCGTTGGGCTCGGGCTCTCCTTGTATCCAGTCGCACGGATCACGCTCCTGTCGGATCTGTATCCCGACCGGATCGGGCGTGTCTTGGGTGTGACCATGGCGACCGGTGATACTGGCCAGACGCTTCTTCCACTGAGTGCGGGCGTACTGGTGGTGATTGCGTGGCAGGTTGGACTCGTCTTCGTCGTTCCTCTGCTTGTTATACTCGCGGTCGCTCTTCAAGTGTTTCTGCCAGTGAACACTGCGACTGATAACACGTCTGATCTGTCGATACGACAACTAAAACGCGTCATGGGGGAATTGCGACAGCCAACACTCGTGCGTATGGGTGTCATTCTGCTATCGTATATCGGCGTTTTACAGACGTTCTCGGCGTTCTATCCCACGTATTTGATCAACAGCAAGGGGTTCTCCCCAACAGTTGCGAGCGGGCTATTCAGCCTGTTTTTCGCTGTCGGTATCGTCGCCAAACCCCTTGCCGGTGTGGCCTACGACACCGTTGGGATTCGTCGGTCACTGCCCATCGTACTCAGCGGAGCGGTCATTGGATTTGCGCTCCTCCCACTGCTTGATGGGTTCTGGCTACTCACCGCTGACACAGTTCTCATCAGTACCATGCTTGGCTCGGGAGCGATCACCCAATCGTACCTCTCGGAGACGATCCCGAGTGAGATAGAAGGGACTGGACTGGGGGTTATACGATCGATTGCCTCGATGTTAGGTGCCACGGGTCCGGTCCTCTTCGGTACGATAGCCGATCGTGGCTTCTTCGACGCTGGATACCTCCTGTTAGCGGTGCTCGTTGGAGCCATCACCCTCCTCGCGCTTCGGCTACCCAAGAAATCGGGATGAGTATATTCATCGAATCGTTTTCATTCCAAGTCATTCAGGGCCAAGAGTGCGTTAAACACCGGAAAATAGACGAGATGAATCCGACAGCGTATTCTCCCGAATTCGGAGGACCGTTCCTTTGTCTGGCTCTGGATTTGAGTTCTGTATTACCATGTGGCACTGCGCGCTAAGACGAACACTAGCAACGCCGCAAACAGCGTGCCGAGAATCGCCTCAATCCCGGATAAGAGCTGTGCCCAGTAGCCGACTGGTTTGATATCTCCATAGCCAAGCGTAGAAAAGGTGACTACACTGAAATAGATGCTTTGAAGCAAAACTTCTGTGGTCCATGATAACGGAGCGGTCTGTATGCGCTCGAACGTATACGTGGTCGGTCCTCCGTCACCTGTTATCCGAACCCCTCCAGCCAATGGATATAGAACACCACACGATAATATCAACATTATAGATACTGTGAGAATCCGGTAAGGGCTCGTTCCATACAACATTACCCATCGTGAAAGTTCATATTTGATTGCATTACCATACTCCCCTTTTTGCCATGCCAGACGGCGGCGTGCATCCTTCTCTTGTCGATAGCTGTGCCGATTCAGCGTTGGAAGTGAGTTATCACGATAAATCTCCTGAAGTTCCCGATACACCCATGCAGCGGCTTGAAGCGGGTGGGTTTCGTACAGGGTTTCTGGTGTCACCTCCGTTTCATACACTGAATATTCTCCGAAATCGGTCTCTCTATTCACATACACATCTGAAAATATTGCCCCATTCAGACGTGTTTCGACGAGTGTTGCACTTCGGAGGTCCGTCTCCGACATAATCGTTCCTTCGAGGTCGCTACCACTGAAATCAGCATATATTGCGTTTGTATATTTAAACTTCGAGAATCGTAACTGTGCCCCCGAGAAGTCCGTCGCCCTGACATCTGCACGAGTAAAGTCGACATTGGCCAATGATACGTCTCTGAACCAATCGATATTTCTAAGTTTTGCTCCTTTGAGGTAGGCTCCATCAAGATGTTCTCCGGGATTCGGTTTCAGTTCTTTGAGATCGGTGGCTGATTTTCCTGCCTCTCTCACGTGCCAAACACAACGATTGTGGTCCTTCCAGACTGGCCTATAACAAGTTATTTGTGGTATGTTTTCATGTATTAATGTAACATCGGGATTATATCCACACCGGTCACACAGTGAATCACTGGACATCATTTACCACGCATCGATTCTCGCTTTAGATATTTTAACCTCCTCTTGTGAAAAATTAGTTTACAAATTATAACTTCGTATTAAGAAAGGTGTAAAATTACTAATATATTATTTTGTGGCTGATGGGGTTCTGTTGCTCTCCTGTTAGAGAAGCATCGTTCATCACTGGTGTCTACTGATGGACCGATGAGAAGTACCTGTCACTGTAATAATATCTACAGCTGTGTAGTGGCATTTCGAAGGTGGAAATCATCGATTTGGTCGTGGATAGCTAGCAAATAATTTACAGGGATCAACGGCGTAACTCATGGACTGATCAATGGAATGCTCACTACATGTGACGTAGGCGGTTGTTGGTTCGTAGATCGATGCAAACGGAATCCGGAATCATCGAGTCGATTAAGAACTGATTCAGGAGTTCGTCATTCAAAAAGAGCGTCAGAATTCCAAGGCATGAACGAAGGCTGATCAAACGTCGATACAATAATCCAGCCGAGTGGGCCCACGAAGTAGGTTCACGCAGCGTCGAGATGGCCTTGATGAGCTACAGACAGTGTGATGCGATGAGCTATACCTCACTGGAGATCAGGTATCCACCGCGAAACGAATCTTGAAACTATTATTTTATCTATAGAAACCAATAATAGAAATATACTACTAGTATTAAGGTTTAATAGTGATTAGAAATCATAAGTGGTATGGGTGAAGCAGAAGAGCAAAAGCAACTAAGACAGCCTCAACTAGGCAGGGAGCCACAAGCGGTTCTAACGCTCGGCTGCAAACCCAGAGGACACACAGCAGACCGTGAATCAACACCATCAGCCACTGCTATCGATACACAACTCTTGCGCCGGAAGTTGTGGACGAACTGGACGAAATTACGAGATGTAATTTCCAGCTCCGAGGATATTCGAAAATCGAGACGGCTGCAGAAACTCGAACGCCACAAACACCAGATTCATCCTGATCACAGGTGGGTGGATTACGTTGCCAGCGGTTGCACGAGCAACTTCGATACGGCTGTCAGCGTCGATGCCCGGTCAGCTACGGAAATGTGGCTGTTGAAACAACTCCGTCAATTAGTGGGGCGGGAGTAACGATATGCAACACCTGAGGATGCCAATGATACAACGATGAACGATACACCCAAGCGACGAACGGTTCTGAAGAGTATTGCCAGCACAGGTATCGCGACAGTTGGTTTCATTTCGACACTGACCGATCCTTCGAGAGCGGATTCTACTGGCGACATTCCGTCACACTATCTCGATCAATACCGCCGAACAGGGGATAACTGGGGATTTGACTGGACGTATCTAGCCGGGGTCGGGTGGGTTGAAACCCACCACGGTCAGTATGTGGACGGTTGTGCTGAATCCTCAGCGGGCGCACGCGGACCAATGCAGTTCATGCCGGCGACGTGGGATGCGTACGGTGTTGACGGGGACGGCGACGGAGACACGGACATCTGTGATTATCGAGACGCGATTCCGAGCGCGGCTAACTACCTCACTGCGTCGGGCGCGCCCGATAACTGGGACGACGCATTGTACGCTTACAATCACAGTTGGAACTATGTCAACCACGTCAAAGACACCGCAGCCGTCTACCGCGACCGCTACGGTAGCGGCGGTGGTGGCGGATTCAACGACGGCGATCAAGTTGAGCCGACAACAGGACTGAACACGCGTCACCGTCCGGGCGTCGACTCAGAGATCCTCGCCACGATGGAGCCGGGAACCGTCGGTGAGATCATGAACGGGCCTGAGAACAAGGACGGCTACACGTGGTGGGGCGTTCACTGGCTGGACGACGACATCTGGGGCTGGTCGGTCGAACGCTACCTTACCCGCGCATAGTTGACGCACAGAATGAGAACCGATCAGAAATAGATCCAACGCAAAAAACGATGACACGCAGATTCACACGACGGAAGCTACTCAGTACCGCGGCGACAGCGCTAGCAGCCCCAACAATCTTGAGCGGTTCAGCCAGCGCCTTCGCAATGGATGACCGCGTCGAACCGACAACAGGACTAAATACACGCCATCGCCCGGGCGTCGACTCAGAGATCCTCGCCACGATGGAGCCGGGAACCGTCGGTGAGATCATGAACGGGCCCGAGAACAAGGACGGCTACACGTGGTGGGGCATTCACTGGTTGGAGGATAATATTTGGGGTTGGTCGGTCGAACGCTATCTTACACCGGCCGGCGGTGGCGGCAGTGGGGCGGATTTCACGTGGCCGATCACCGGGTATATCACCTCTCCGTATGGTGCTCGTCCCGGTCACTACGCGGTCGACTTCGGCAACGATGGCATCATTGGAACGCCGATCTACGCCGCGCGGGACGGCGTTGTAGACATCAGAAGTTTCGAATCGGGAGGCTGCGGCAACTATCTTAAGATCGGCCACGAAAACGGCTATCAGACGATGTACTGCCACCTAAACAGCTTCGACGTTTCACAAGGACAGAACGTTTCAAGGGGGCAGAAGATCGGGGGAATGGGCGATACAGGCAATTCGACCGGTCCGCATCTGCACTTTACCATCGAGCAAAATCAGACACATCGATCGATTCCGGGTAGCGACGGCCAGAACGTCACTGCAGGCGAAGCGATTCCAAAGGACTACAGCGGAATCTAACTCACTGCGACCACTTACTTGGACTGCCCTGAGAACTGTGTCACTGTGGGGGTTGGTGGGGTGTACGTTTCGGGTTCCAAACGCCCGTGGATACGATTGCGTGTGACCGCTTATCGGGCTAATCGGCTTTGATTAACGTTCTGACAACTGCTTGCGTTCCTTCTTGTAATTGATTTGTGTGGTAAATGAGATTGCTTCTTCGCACCACTTGATCGCTGTCTGGGTAGCAGACGCTCTCTGTTTGATTGTGTAGGTTGTACAAACACCAACTAGCCCGTCGAATCTCAGGAGTTTTGCTGTGTGACTAGTAGGGGGAGTTTCCCCCCTACGGCGCATCACTCGGTAGTGTCAGCCACCACAACGACCGTCACCTGTCCGGTGAACACATCGTCAGGGCCAGGGTGCCCCTCTTTCCAGGCAAAATCAGCAGTCACTCTGACTGTGGCCGATTGGTGTCTCGTGTCATCGATCGACGTATCAGCCATTACTTTGTTGATAGTATACGTGTCCCCACCGTCGTAGTGGAGATCGAATCCCGCGAGCGAGCTGAAAACAGCATCATCCTTGATGTACCCATCGAATTCAACCTGTTTGGTGTCTTTATACTTCTCCTTTTTCGAATTGATATCGAATTTTACTTCTTTTGCCTCCAAGGTCATAGTATAATGCAAATATAGATTGGATGTATGCATATAAAATAATTTTGGTAAATATTAGATTATATATTATTATGGAATATGCAAATGTGGCGTCATACAGAGTGAAATATATAAAAGCGCTACGTCGGGTGCCAAGCACCACCAAGCCACTTCTTAAACGCGAGAGTGTGCTCGCTTGTTAGACTACTTCAACGTATAAACTGACGGCTAGTGGTAAAAGTGAGACATCTGCTCGTGACAGCAGTTCGTCATTTATCCAAGATCTGAGGAGGTGAGAACGGTGCCGACGTAGCCTCAGTGGAATCGATGAACGGCGGTGAATCCCTAGAGGTTGTCTCATACCCAAATAGACCACAAACAGTGATTCTTAGGTGGACTCTCGTCGATGGGAGGTCGTGATCGCTGGCGTGAACGACAGCCGACTACAGTTGGTGGTAGGCTGGATGTTTGTAATTGACGACACGAAACAGGGCGCAGGATCTCCTTGGAGACCTCTCATCCGACACCTCACCTACAAGGGCAGTGCATTGTAGTCACTGGCACAATATTCACCTGAATGGGTATCGTCATATGGTTTGTCTTGGTTAACAGTTTATGACCGACAATACCGACGACCGTTTTCTTGCGACTGAATCATTGCATGCTGGTCAGGAACCAGACTCCGCTACCGGTGCTCGCGCACCGCCGATTTATCAGACTACTTCATATGTCTTCGATGATGCCGACGATGCCGCTGCCCAGTTCGCCCTTGAAGAACCGGGCTACATCTACTCTCGGTTGATGAATCCGACTCTTGAAACACTCCAAGAACGCCTTGCGACGCTCGAAGGGGGTGTCGGAGCGGCCGTTACTGCGTCTGGAATGGCCGCTCTCGATCTCACGACGTTTTTGCTCGCAGCAGCAGGAGACAACATCGTTACCGGGTCCTCCCTGTATGGGGGCACGTACACCTACTTCACCCACTCAGTCGAGCGCCGAGGGATTACTACTCGGTTCGTTGATCCGGAAGATCCTGAGGCATTTGTAGAAGCCATCGATGAGGATACTGCGTACGTTCATTTCGAGACCATCGGCAATCCAGCACTCGACACACCGGATATCCAGCGAATCGCTGATATCGCTCACGACCATGGGGTACCGTTGTTCGTCGATAATACGTTCGCAACACCGGCACTCTGCCGTCCCATCGAACACGGTGCCGATCTTGTCTGGAATTCGACAACAAAGTGGCTTCACGGCTCTGGGACGACCGTCGGTGGCGTCGTCGTGGACGGTGGAACGTTCCCGTGGGCGGAGCACGCCGAGAAATATCCTGAGATTGCTCAGGACAATCCCGCCTATCACGGTGTCAATTTCGCAGAGACGTTCGGTGAAGCGGCGTTCACGTACGCCGCAATCGCTCGTGGCATGCGCGATTTAGGTAACCAACAAGCACCGTTCGACGCGTGGCAGACGCTGCAGGGAGTGGAAACGCTCCCTCTCCGGATGGAACGTCACTCTACAAATGCGATGGCAGTGGCAGAGCACCTCCAAGCCCATGACGATATCTCGTGGGTGAACTATCCCGGACTACCCTCGCATCCGACACACGAAACGGCGAGTGAGTATCTGGACGGCGGCTACGGCGGTATGATTACCTTTGGCGTCGACGGTGGCTATGATGCTGCTCGAACGGTCGTTGAGTCAACGGAACTTGCGAGTTTGCTCGCCAATGTCGGTGACGCGAAGACCCTCATTATTCATCCGGCCAGCACTACCCATCAACAACTTACTGAGGCTGAACGAGCGGCCTCCGGCGTCAGGGATGATCTCGTTCGTCTCTCAGTGGGGATCGAAGATCCTGCCCGTATTGTCGCAGATCTAGAGCGTGCAATCGATGCTGCACGCTCTGGGAACTGATTAGTTAACTAGCATCTCGGGACGGATCTTGGAGGGTTCACTCAAAGAATCACCCAGTATTGACACCGGAGATGATACAGCCGCGGTCGATGAGCATTAGAAGGGCGATGATCAAGGGTTGTATGTCCTGCAAAATACCCTTTCGTGAGCAAACAGTTGCTGGAGAACGCATTGTTCCCAGAAACGTCAGTGGCGCTTGCACTCACTTGCTCAGTGAGCCGCCCTCTCCGGAACGAGTAGAAAATCAGAGTGACCCGTCAACCGAAACAGATGTACTGCTCGATTTATTTGATATTCATATACATACTGAACTATGGAGAGAAGATTCATTCGTTCGGTTACCGAGAGACTGGTCGTTGAATCACACACTATGAGAAGGTGTTCATAGATGTCTTCCACTCCAACCGATGATTCGGGCAGCACGTCCAGCACAGCACTGTTCGTTGGCATAGGGTTTGTGTTGCTTCTTAGTGGGGGTATCTGGTTCATCCGTCCTTGGCTCCACGGAATCGTGTACTGGGTGTATACGACGCCTCTCCTCTGGCTCGGTATCCCCATCTGTCTCGGATTCGGAGTGACTATCAGAGCCAAGATCGGGAGCGGATCGACATCATCGATAGTTGTTATTTGCATCATCGGTCTCTTCGCTCTGTCCACCGTTTCTGGTACGTTCGCCGCCAATACTCTCGGGCAAGCGACGATGGCCGACAGTCAATCGATAGATCAACTCCACAACACGGATCCGACCCAGCCCCGTATCCTCCCCGAAAGTGTCGCCGGTCGCTATGCTTCGAACACGCTGAACTTTCCCAAATATCAGACCTCCAATGGAGACATTACCATCCACAACGGAACACCCCACTGGTCGTATGCACTCTCGCCGGATGGGACCTGGAATCAGCTAGCGAGGCAGCAACACGGGACCGTCATGATCGATATGACCAGCCAGAACGCAACAGTGTCGACGACTACGGGAGATCTCAAGAACGGCATCGGGACGGCCTTCTACAACAATTATCGATGGCATCTTCTCAAACACGAGCAATACCTCGCTGATTATGCAGATCCGTTCATGGTCCTTCACGAGAACCACCAGTACATCGCTGTTCCGTATACGAAACCCCAGTTCCACTGGACACCTCTGCCGCATACGACACCCAAGTGGGGTGGCGTGATGCTCGTTAATGAGACAGGCGAGTCCACCGATCTCTCGCCAGAGGAGGCTCGTAACCATCCAGCACTGAAAGATCAAAAACTCTACCCGTTCGAGCTGACTCGTGAACGGGTTACAGCAACGAAGTACCGCAATGGCATCTCCAACACCTACACCTCACACGAGGAGGAGATCGAACTCGCCCCTGTCCCTGGGGATGGAAACGACCAACCGTTCCTCATGTCAACGACCGACGGGCCGATCTACGCAGTGGCTGCTGAACCCTACGGTGACGCCCAAGGACTTACCGAGATTTGGCTCGTTGATGCCCGCACGGGCCAGCCGCACCGATATACGCCGGACGAATCGCTGTTTGGACCACGGAAGGCGACCGATTATGTCCGCCAAGCCGCCCGAAAGACAGACTGGGATCGGTTCACGCCGTCTGAACCACTCCCTGTCGTCATCGACGAACAACTCTACTGGCAGGTTCGGGTCGTCCCAACTGATAACAGCGGACTTGCCTACATCGCGTTTGTCAATGCTGAGACGAGTGACGTGCAGGAGGTCGAATCGACTGCTGCAGTGACGAACTTCCTCGAAAACACCGATGTCCCAGCGAACCAAACGAGAGAACAGAATAACGCAGAGTCGACTGCTCCCCCATCGATGATCGTCAAGCGTGTTGCACCAAACGGAACGGTTGTCGGAACCATGACCATCCACGACAACGAATCCGTTCAAATCGTCCAAAACAATACGACCTCGAACTGACCGGCTGACAGCGAACGATTGTCGCCAAACTTCACTCAGTTCAACCGCAATCTAATAGTGCCCGTTCGAACCACGCCACGGCGAGGTCGGCAACTTCCTCAAGTTCGCCCGGCCCTTCGAAGAGGTGGCCAGCATCCTCGATCACTTCAAGTTCTTTCGTGCACGTGAGTTCGGTCAATCCCTCGCGGTTGAGGTCGAGGACGTCTGTATCTGCACCACCAACGATGAACAGCGTAGCAGCCTTCACCGCTGGCAGTTGTTCCGATGCGAGGTCTACCCGCCCCCCGCGCGACACAACGGCACCGATGTCATCACCGCGACGAGCTGCTGCCCGCAGTGCGGCCGCTGCACCCGTGCTTGATCCGAAGTAACCAAGATTCATCGCTCGTGTTTCCTCGCGCTGACGAAGCCACTCCGTCGTTGCAAGCAGCCTCGTGGTCAAGCGATCAATATCGAAGCGGGTCTCGTACGTCCGGTCTTCTTTCTCGGTGAGCAGGTCGAACAGCAACGTACCCAGGTCATGCGTTTCGAGCATCTCCGCGACGAACTTGTTGCGCGGACTTTTCCGACTGCTGCCGCTCCCGTGGGCGAATACGACGAGACCGGTCGCGCTATCTGTAAGGGTGAGTTCACCTTCGAGTTCGATCCCATCGACTGGGATCGTTACGAGATCGTCGGTCTGGTCTGCCATGGGTAAACAGACAGCATCGCTACCCGTTAATATTCCTCATGCTGGAACGGAATCATCATTTGATACACACCTGATTCGACCGCAGGATGGTTTTAGTCCCAGAGAATGCCCGAACCTGTGTCTGGCTTTGTGGAATATGACCACACCGCAAACGGCGTCTCGTCAAACGATTCGACGAACGCAATGGTCTCATCCTCTCCGTGGCCGCGGTTACGAAGTCATCAACAGGTAAACCACAGCATCAAGAGACCGCCGTCCGTAAACGTCCCATGGACGAATTACAGCACTGCTCATCGGGATCTCGTTGGACCGTGGTCGTGACTGTTGCAGTTCTCTTGTTGATTGGATCAGTGATCCCATTGCCGCTCCCCCGGTATTCAGAATTCGGACGACTCGGACCGGACAAGTTTCTTCACTTTGTCGGCCACGTCGGTCTTGCAACGACACTTGTGAACGCGCTTGAAACCGAACGACACGGCGAGCGTACTGCAGTACTTCTTGCAATCACCGGCTCAACCACCTACGGTATTATTACTAACTCAATACAACAATGGGTTCCAAAGCGAAGCCCCGAACACGCCGACATGATCGCTGGTTTCCTCGGATCTGTTGTCGGAGCCGTTGCTGGTAATACGTGGAACAACTCGTACAATCCATAGTTTGGACAGCAAGTAACGAACGGCGATTCGTAACGGTCCTTGAGAACGGAAAAAAGTGCTGTTCTTCGTGAACGTTCGCTTGCCCTGACACCGAACGCTGGGAACGACATAGATCTCGGAGAACGGATTGTGGTGGCAGGAGCGTTCACCGGCGAAGGTCTTCCTAGCGCTGTTCGAATTCCTCTTGAAAGAGTTCTTCTTCACCTATCTTTAAACAGCGAGAGAATCCCGCCGTTCACGGCGGGCGTGAATCGCGTAAGCTTCATTCCACAAACCACGTCGAAAGCCGTCTGAATACCCCACGGAGTAACGTTTAATACAATTGGTCCCCTTGAATACGATGAGGCCAAATGAAGTACAACCTCCAAACCGGGTCGCACACGGTCTACGCACTCCAATATCACTTTGTGACCGTCACGAAGTACCGCGCAACCGTTCTCACCGACGACATTTGCGAACGTATCGGTGAGATAGCGAACGACCTCTCGGAGGACTTCGGCGTCTCGATACAGAGCGTCAACGGCGGGCAAGACCACGTTCACGTTCTGTTCACCGCGAAGCCGACGACCGA
>NZ_RRCH01000029.1 GCF_003862495.1 Halocatena pleomorpha
CCGCGTCGATCGCTCGTTGTACCTCGCCCGCAGAGGCACACTCAGCCCCGAGTCCGCACTGCTCAACGGCTTCGAGTACGGCTCGGGTCGTGTTCGCTTTGAGAGCGTAGCTCACCTCGGTCTCGGGGAAGGCCGCCCGAAGCCGATCCGCGTTCTCGCGGACTCGATCGGGATCAAGCACGTACAGCGGTGTGCCGTACTCGTCCGCGAGATCCCGGAGTCGATCGGCCGACCAGTCGGCCAGTCGTCGCACAGGCGGGTTCGTAGTCATATTCCGTTACTCTCGGAGTGCTGCCTCCCGTTCGGTTCCGTCGAGCGTCGTCGCCTCGATGTCCGTCGCAACAACCGCTGGTTTGTACGCGCCGCCCGCAAAGAGGTCGTGCTCACCAACGCTTGATTCGACAAAGCGCGTGAACGCGCGCCGTTCAGGCGGCAACCGGCCGTAGCGGATTTCCTCGTCAACGAGATCGTACACCGGGATGCGGGGTGTGAGTAGCGTGTTTTCGCCCACGACACAGCCCTCACCGACGACGAATCCCGACGTGACTCGACAGCCCGCACCCAGAGAAACGTCGTCTTCGACGACAACCGGCGCGTCTTCGACCGGTTCGAGGACGCCCCCGATCAACGTGTTCGCGCCGAGTTTCACATTGGCACCGATCTGGGCACACGAGCCAACGGTGTCACAGGAGTCAACGAGCGTTCCGTCGCCAACGTACGCGCCGATGTTGACGAACGCCGGACTCATCAGGATGGCGTCACCGCCGACGTATGATCCGCGTCGGATCACCGTTCCGTCGGGCGTGTTTCGTGTTCCCCGTTCGGGGAGATCCTCCGTTTCGCGCAACGGGAGCACGTCGTGGTACGCGACATCCCCGTGGGTGTGGCTGTGGATCTCTCGCAGCCCGAAGTTCAACAGGATTCCGCGTTTGACCCATTCGTTAGCCGTCCACTCGCCCCCCTGCCGCTCGGCTGCGCGGATGTCGCCGGTTTCGAGCGCGTCGAGGAACGAATCGAGTGTTGCATACTCCTCTGTCCCCGCTTCGCTCGCGGTCAGTTGGCCGTTGTCGTAGCGCCGATACAACTCCGTGATCTCCGATCGTAACGAATTCGTACTCATGTGTCTGCGATCACCTCGCTGAACGCGTACTGTCCCGGCTCCTGTCCGGCGAGCCACGTCGCGGCGTCGAGTGCGCCGGCTGCGAACACCCGGCGGCTTTCGGCCCGGTGGGTCAGCGTGAGCACTTCATCGTTACCGGCAAAGACGACTTCGTGCTCGCCACGGATTGATCCCGCACGCCGGACGTGGACGCCGATCTCGCCGTCGCTCCGTGGTTGAATCCCGTCTCGGCCATAAACGCGCTCGGTTGCGTCGGTCTCCGCCTCGATCGCGTCGAGCAGCGTGTTTGCCGTTCCGCTCGGCGCGTCACGCTTCCCGTTGTGGTGAGTCTCAGTGAGTTCCACATCGTACCCCGGCAGGGCCCCAGCCGCTTCGCGGACGAGCGCGAGTAAGCCTTGCACACCGCGCGCGAAGTTCGCCGCCCGCAGTACGGGAACCACGTCGCTCGCCCGTTCGATGCGGTCCAGTTCCGACGCTTCGAACCCCGTTGTTCCGATCACAGCAGGCGTTTCGGTATCGACGCACGCATCGAGGAACTCGACGCTCGCTGCCGGAACAGTGAAATCGATGAGTGCGTCGACCGACTGCTCGGCCAGCACCGAAGGGAGATCTTCCGGCTGGCACGTGCTGGCCGCCTCATCGACATCGGTGAGCGTCCGTGAAACCGCGATCGTCTCCACACCGCGATCGCTCGCCAACCCGAGAATCGATCGACCCATGCGGCCTGACGCCCCTGTCACCGCGATTGTCATGAACGGCCCTCAGGCGAGGACTGTGCTTCGAGTGGTTCGACCGGTTCGAGCGATTCGAGAACGCTAGCGAGTTGTTCGCGGTTCTCGGGACTGAGCGGCGACAGCGGTGAGCGCAGTCGCTCGGGAGCATGCCCTCGGATCTCCATCGCCGCCGTAACCGGGATGGGATTTGTTTCGAGGAACAGTGCCCGGAACAGCGGACCGAGTTCGTGGTGTAACTCGCGGGCGCGGTCGTACTCTCCCTCGTTGGCGGCGTGCACCATCGCACACATCCGTTCGGGTTCGACGTTGGCTGCGACGCTGATACAACCGGCCGCGCCGATGGCGAGCATCGGCGTCGTGAGCGCGTCGTCGCCCGAGAGCACCGAAAACGCCTCGTCTCGTGTGCGTTCGATGATCTCCGTGACGCGGTTGAGATCCCCGCTGGCAGCCTTATACCCGACCACGTTTTCGTGGCTGGCCAGCGAAACGGCCGTGTCGACTGCAATGTTCCGCCCGGTACGGCTCGGGACGTTGTACACGATCTGGGGGAGAGCTACCTTGTCAGCGATCGTCCGGAAATGCTCTTCCATGCCGGCCGGCTCGGGGTTGTTGTAGTACGGGGCGATGAGCAACAGCCCATCAGCACCCGCATCCGCCGCGCGAGTTGCGAGATCGACCGCCTCGTGAGTCGCGTTGCTTCCAGCCCCGGCGATCACGGGCACGTCGGTTACTGCTTCGACGACCGTCTCGATGACCGCAATGTGCTCGTCGTGGGTCATCGTCGCGCTCTCGCCGGTCGTGCCGACGGGAACGAGTCCGTCGACGCCTGCAGTTTCAAGACGCTCTGCTTGCGCAGCGAGCCGGTTGTGATCGATGCTGTACTCGTCTGTAAACGGCGTCGTCATCGCTGGAAGGACGCCTGTGAACGGTTCGTGTCTCATTCGTTTGCTTGATTACTGTGTCCAGTTGGTGTCACACTACGACGCTATCAAAAACAGCCCGCGACGGGGTGCCAACCCGCCATGGACCCGTCGCTACGGGCGTTTTGTTTTCCTCGGGCGTACCCGACGGTCACACCCGATGACTGTTGGGGATGTGACGACGTGCATGTCTGTAGAGGCGCGCCAGGACGACTTAGCAATTGTGCCACACCCCAATACCTGCCACATTAATGTATTCCAATAATTCCTGTCTGGATTTTTATCGTGTGTCGTGCATTGAGTGTCACTGTCAGAAGAATACCAAGGTCTATCCGCCTGGACGGTCGTATACGGCGTATGCCACCGTTACATTCGAGTCAGCGCGTCGCGGTGCTTGCCGACGCGCAAAATCTCTACCACAGTGCTCACAGTCTTTTCTCACGGAACGTCGATTACGACGCCGTTCTTGAACAGGCTGTGTACGAACGGGAACTGGTTCGCGCCATTGCGTACGTCATTCGGGCGCACTCTCCCGACGAGGAGCGGTTTTTCGAGGCGTTGTCCGACATTGGGTACGAAACGAAAAGCAAAGATTTGAAAACGTTCGCTGACGGGACAAAAAAGGCCGACTGGGATGTCGGGCTGAGTCTCGACGCCATCACGCTCGCGCAACACGTGGACGCGATCGTGCTCTGCACTGGTGATGGCGATTTTACCCGTCTCTGTTGGCACCTCCGCCACGAAGGCGTCCGGGTCGAAGTCATGAGTTTCCGGCCCTCGACCTCTGAGGATCTCATCGACGCCGCCGACTCGTTCGTCGATCTGGCCGAAGACGAGTATCTGTTGTAGCGAGAGACGCGATTCGAGGCCGATCACTCAGATATCTGCAAGAGACAAAAATATATTGCAATTCGCGGCGTCACCGTGTATGGACGAGTTTGATCCGGTCCCGCCACAGAAAGCTATTGACGACGTTCGGCAGCGCTGGCGTTCGTTGGGAGTGTCGCTGGGACCGTCACCCGAACGGCCACAATACGCGGACGCATTTCCATGAGCCTCCAGACGGAGCGTCGGTGACGAATGTATCGCCTCCCTCACAACATCCACTTGAGGTGTATGCGACGGTGCAGGCCGCAATCGAACAACGACTCGAAACCCATTGGATGGACGAAGAGACCGGGTGATCAGTTAAGCTTCGTCCGATAAAACAGCAGCTCGAACGGGTCACCCTCCCGTCGGCGGCGTTCGGTCCGTACCTGTTCGAAGCCGTTGGTCTCGAAAAACCGCCGTGCGCCTGTCTGTGCAGGTGTCGTATCGAGCACTATCTCCGTAAAGCCCTGCTCGCGCGCGCGGCGCTCCACTTCCTCGCAGACGGCTTGGCCGTACCCGTTTCGTTGGTGAACGGGATCGACGCGCAGCCGTTTCAGTTCTGCGGTCGTCCCAGAGCAGTCAAGGACTTCGGTGATGTGGCCCGTGGCTGGCCGGAACGCGCCCATCGCTACGATCCGATCATCGATCTCACCGACGAGAAAGTCGCCGTCCGTGAGATACGTCTTTTCGACGGCGTCGAGATCCGGCTCCGGCGCTCCCTCGATGAACCCACCCGCCGCTCGTAACGCGGTCTCGTGGAGTTCGCGGACACGGTCGTCGTCGGCAGGGCGGTACTGACGGATCGAGAGCGTCGTCATGTACGATCCACTCCGTATCGCAGTTCGACGATTCCCGAGTCACGCGCAACCGTATTCAGGAGCGTCAGATCACGCGTTTCGCCAGCGTCATCGAACAGGGGGATTCCGCCACCGAGCAGTATGGGGGCGCGACTCAGATGGAGACGATCGATCTGGTCCGAGCGCAAGACCGTTTGGGCGAGTTGTGCACCGCCGACGAGCCAAACGTGGTCGTACTCTCCTTTGAGTCGTTCGACGAGTCCGTCGACGGGACCGTCGAACAGCTCGATGGCTTCATTCGCGCGTGGCAGTTCTCGACGTGTCACGACGTACGTCGGTTTCTGTCCATAGGGCCACTCTCCGAACCCCATGACCTGTTCGTACGTTTTCGATCCCATGAGGAGACAGTCGATGCTGGCGAAAAACGCCTCGAAATCCCCGGCGTCGTCCTCCGTCTCCTCGTGAAACGCATCGAGCCACGAGACGCCACCGTCCTCGGTGGCGATGTATCCATCCACGCTCGCGGCGATGTACAGTGTGACAGTTCCGGAACTCACGACCGGACAGACCGCGGCTCACGATAACAATGTTCCGCAGACACGACGGCATCACCCGAGCCGTCGCAGCCAGTAGTTGAGCGTTGAGGTCAGCCGATCGCCGCGCCTGGTCACGATGACGGTGCCTTGGGCGTTCCGGCCGACTTTTTCCGGCGTTGGGCCGACTGCCAACCGTTGGGTCCACGTCCGATCGGTCGCGCCGAGGACGGTCACGTCCCGGTCGGCGGTCGCTTCGGTGATGGTCTCGGCCACCGAGTCGGTTTCCTCAACGAGCAGCGACACCGCAGTGACTGGTTCGAGTGCCTCACCGACGGTACGGACGTGTTCATGGGCATCGGTTCGCTCCGCTCGGGACGCATTCTGGTCGACAAGCCGAAGCACGTCGATTCCTGCGTCGTTGGCCACCGCGATCGCGCTTGCCACGCTCGCCGCAAGCTCGGTGTTTGGGCCTTTTCCGGCCGGAAGCAGTATGCGCTCGACTGAATTAGCCGTGTGTCCGATCTTCTCGACGAGCACGTCACACGGCGCGCGCGTCACCACTCGATCAACGTTCCGCCCGAACACCGATTCCGTCCGACGGCGATCGTGCCACCCGAGCAGCACGGCGTCACAATCGAATTCCGAAACGGCCTGCTCGATGGCCCGAGAAACATCGGGACCGACCAGCAACCGACCGCGGATCGGGACGCCAGAGCCGTCGGCTAATGCTATCGCACGATCGAGGATCTCCTGCCGATCGCCACTGAATTCCCGTTTGATGAACTCATCAGTAAACAGTGAAAATGGCGAGCCGCGAGGTTTCGTGATGACGCTCACGATGAGGACTTCCCCGTCGTTGTCAGCCGCGAGATCGAGCGCCGTACGGAGCAACTGCTCGACCGGCGTCGGTGCTTGGAGCGCCACGGCGATCCGGTAATCCGCCGACGGGAGCGTCTCGGTGTCGGTCGTGACTCGCCCTCTGGACGGTCTCACATCCTCCATGGTGTAAGTTATCACCAAGCACCGAAAAGTGTTCTCGAATTTCGAGGACAAAAGGACTATTCACTAACCGTCCGTTCGATCGGTCATGACCGTCGATCTCACCTTCGATGACGGACTGATCCCGGCGATCGCTCACGACGCCGAGTCCGGACAGGTGTTGATGTTCGCGTACGCCTCCCCGGAGGCCATCGAGCGAACCGAGGAAACGGGGCTGGCGCACTACTATTCCCGCAGCCGAGAGGAACTCTGGCAGAAGGGTGCGACCAGCGGCCACGTCCAACACGTCGAAGCGATCCGGGTCGACTGCGATGGTGACGCGTTGGTGTACGAAGTCGAGCAGGAGGGTGGTGCGTGTCACACCGGATACGAGAGCTGTTTCTACCGGACGGTCGAGACGGTCGAGCGGACAGACGCCTCGGTTGCGGTGTCAACGACCGAAACGGGCGAGCAACTGTTCGATCCCGAGGAGGTGTACGAGTAACGCGTCATATGTCAGACGCAGTCGAGACACTCCGAAACGTCGTCGAGGAGTACGATACCGTGCATGACCGCGTCGAATCGGTTGGAATCGAAGAGCTGAGAGCGGTGAGTACGGCCTATCACGACGTGATTGAACTGTTCGATCGGTACGAGGAGCGAGCGACCGACTGGGACGATTTTGAGGGGTACGTGGAGTTTCAAGAGAAGCTGGTCGATCTGATTGAAGGACTGCCGGCGGAGCTACCCGAGCGCGAGGCATTCGAGGCGGCCGACGAGCAACTCCACCAGCAAACGCTCTCCGCTGCGGAGTTCGATCGCGCGCGGTCGGCGCTACAGCCCGCCGCTGAGTACGCCGAGCTGTTGGACCGATACCGAGAGCTTCGAGAGCGCTACGACGACGCGCGCCACGCGGTCAGCCAGCAACGCGACGCGACCGTAGAACGGATCGAGCGGCTCGAACGACTCCAACGGTTCGAAACGGTTGATCTCGACGCCTCGGTCGATCGGATTCGAACGCCGATCAAGCGGTATAACGATACCGTCGGTGCTGCGTTCGAGACGTTTCGCGCCGAGACAAGCACTCGAACAGTGCTATCGCTCGTCGCCACGACGGAGCAGTATCCGCTCGTCGACTACCGCCAGCCGCCACCGGCGCTGTGTGAGTACGTTATGACACACGAAGCGGGCACCGAACCGATCCCGACGCTGCTTGAGTACGCGGACTACTCCCGCTCGAAGTTGAGCCACTACGTAGACGATCCACAGGCGCTGTTCAGCGCCGTCCGAACGAGCCGTACGTATCTGAGCCGTCTCGACGGTAGCCCGCTCGAAATCGCGTGGCCACCACCCTCTGCTGGGGCCCTTCGGTACCAGATCCGCGAACGCATCGCCGTCGCCGGCCGGTTCGCCCCCGAGAAGACGGTGCCACAACTCCGAGAACTCCGGTCGCTGTGCCAAAGCGCGGCGTACGAGCGGCTTCGGAAAACTGCCGTCGCCCACGATCGGCTCGGTGACGACGACCGCGAGCGCATCCGAAATGGCTCTGTCGATCGTGATCTCGAACGAGCGCGAGAGAAACGCCAACAGCTCGACGCCGTGCTCGATGAGCAACAAATTTCATAACAAGATTTTTTTGGAATGATTGGTAACGCAGTACATGCGTTCACTGCGTCTCGGTTTTACGCTCGGACTCGAACTCCCGTTCGAGCAGACGGTCGAGTGGGCCACCGAAGAGGGGTTCGACTTCGTTGAGATCCTTCTTGACGGTCCATACGCCCGCGAGCGCGTCGAGAATCGCAGCGAATCGATGCGCACATCCCTCTCCGACGCTGGGCTGGACATCGTGGTGCACCTGCCGTTCGTCCCCGATCCCGGCTCGCCGTTCACGCCGGTTCGGAACGGGGTGATCGCGGAGTTCAGGGCCGGAATGGAACTGGCGGTCGATCTGGGTGCGGAAAAAGTGGTTTTTCACCCATCCTCAGACGCGTGGAAACTGGGCTGGTCCGAATCCGAGTGTCAGGCGTTCGTCCATGAGAGCCTCGACGAACTGGTGCCTGCTGCCAGTGATCGAGGACTTACCCCCTGTCTCGAAAACATCGTTTCGAGCTACTACGATATCACCACGTTTCCGGAGCTGTTAGACCGGTATCCCAACGCGTCGATGACGTTCGACACCAGCCACGCGCTGCTCGCTGGAATGGAGGAACCGGCGATGGCCCAGTTCTGTCGGGAGTACGCCGACCGGATCGACCATCTTCATCTCGTTGACACCCGTGACGGTGACGAACACCTTCCGGTTGGGATGGGTCACATCGATTTCGCCACCGTGTTCGAGGGGATTGCGGCCGCTGACTGGTCGGGCACCGCGACACTCGAAGTCGGCACCAACGATCTCGATACGATCGCACTCGGCAAACGCCACGTTGCGAAATTGCTGGCGGACTGATCAACAGATCTGCCAGCCGCCATCGACGTGGAGCAACTCCCCGGTGATGTAGCTCGCGTCGTCGCTCGCGAGAAAGAGGTACGCGCCAGCAACGTCCTCGGGATGTCCGGCCCGCCCCATCGGGATCGGCTTGAGAAAGGCGTCCTCCTGTGCGCCAGTTGTCGCCTCCTCGGTCCACCCATCGAGGAATTCCGTGGCGATCTGGCCGGGGGCGACGCCGGCAACCCGGATGTCGTGTTCAGCGAGTTCGAGCGCCGCGCCGCGCGTAACCATCCGGATCGCTCCTTTCGTCGAGTCGTACTGCACCTGTCCGAACTGCGCGAGCGAGGAGCTGATTGAGGCCGTGTTCACGATAACGCCGCCCTGATCGCGGTCGATCATGTCATTGGCGGCGGCTTGACAGCCGAAAAACACGCCACGGACGTTCACCGCGTGGATGCGGTCGAACGCTTCGGGCGTGAGTTCTCGCAGCGGTGTTTCGATGTGCAGCCCCGCGTTGTTCACCATCACGTCGACACCGCCGTGCTCGCGGGCCGCCACAACAAGCGATTCGATGGCGTCGGGATCAGTCACATCGGTCTCAACGTACGCGGCCGTTCCACCGGCCGCGTTGATCAGTTCGTGAGTCGGCGTGGTTTCATCAACGTCTTTCGGCTCGGTCCGAACGTCACCGATTACCACTGTAGCACCTGCGTCCGCGAACCGCAGCGCAGTCTCTCGACCGATCCCCGAACTCCCGCCCGTCACGATCACTGTCTTCGCATCGAAATCATAGGTCGGCGTTCCCATGGGTCGTGTACACGATTCATCACCATAGGTGTTAACCGCAGCCCCCGAAACCGAATCGAACGTGCCACTCACCCGAACAGTTGAGTGAGAATCGAGCGCTCGGCCCGCCGGAGCCGCTCCAGAAACGCTGATTTGCTTACGCCGAGTTCGGCCGCGACCGCAGCCGCGTCGGCGTTCCTCGGCAGCTCGAAATAACCCAGTTCGGTTGCCACACGCAGCGCTTGTTCTTGCTTCCGTGTGAGATCCCACCGCTGTGTGATGGCCGTTCGTTCGCGTTCGTCGTGCACTCCCAGCGGATACACCCGCTTGAGCGTGACGCCGACCGTTTCACCGGCCCGGTCCATTACTCCGCCGAGCACATCATACCCGACGACGGCACCCGTGACGGTTGCGGTTCCGTTTCGATAGCCCAGTGACTCGATCAACAGGCCTTCACTCACCAGTTCGTGGACAACACACGGGTGTTTCGAGAGACACCGGTAGTTCACGCCGTTGTCGGTTAGCACGCGATGGAGATACCGAACCCGGTCGTCAGCTTCCAATACAGTCGTCAGGCGATCGGCCGCATTGGACGCGCCGAACCGTAACAGCGCGTATCCGTCGGACCGTAACTGTGGGGGCTGTGCCGTTACCGGGACAGCCACCCGCCGGGTGGCCTCCGCAAGCGGACAGTCATCACCCCGTATTTCGAATTCCACGACGAGGCACTCCGAAATCACGTGTATCGATACCGCTGATTTGTTATAAAACCCGCTCATGTTGGGGGTAATTCGTATGGTAGTGCATCGCAAACATCCGATCGTAATGAACGTCGAGGAGGTCACAGAGCGGGCCGAACCACGGGCGTTCAGTCCCCACGACGACATGCCTGAGGAGTACCGCAAGGCAGCGACGCGGATGATTCAGTTTCACGCCAACTCCGAGATCATGGGTGCGTATCTCGAACGGCCGTTCATCCGTCAGGCACCGAGTCTCGATCGGAAGCTTGCGTTTTCAGCGAAAGTTCAGGACGAGATCGGTCACGGACAGTTGCTGTACCGGGCAGCGGAGTCGCTCGGAATCAAAACGCGCGCGGAAATGTTGGACGAATTGGCCGCAGGTGAGGGAAAATTCCTCAACTGCTTTCATTATCCCATGACCGAGTGGTGGGAGACGCCGATGATCGCCTTCTTCGTTGACGGAGCGGCGATGCGCCGGCAAGCGACGATCAAACGCACTAGTTGGGAACCGTACGCCCACGCGATGGACAAGATCTGTTTTGAAGAGGGGTTCCACATCAAACACGGTGAGGACATCATGCGCGAGCTAGCGATGGGGTCCCGCCGGGAACAGCAGTTGCTACAAGAGGCGTTCGAGGAGTGGTGGCCGCGCATTCTGCAGTTTTTCGGGCCGACGGACGATCGAAGTACTCACCACGATTTCTCTGCGCGCGTGGGACTAAAAACGATGAGCAACGACGAACTCAGACAGGCGTTTCTGAACGCTTACCTTCCGAAAGCCGAAAAATACGGGTTAGAGATCCCTGACGAGCCACGGATCCGCAAGGAGGACGGACGATACATCGTCGCGGAGGATGATCTCGACTGGGAGGAGTTTTGGGAAGTCGCCAGCAACGAATACGACGGCAGTCACGAACAGATCGGATCCCGTGCCGCCACGCAGGAGGCGGTGGCGTGGGTCAGAAACGCGATCGACCGATCCGAACAATCACAACCATGATCTGGGAAGTGTTCAGACAGGAACAAGCGGGCGAATATCACACCCATTGCGGAAACGTCCATGCACCGGACCGGGAGATGGCGCTGTTGTTCGCACAGATCCAACACGCACGCCGAAAGCCGACCAACAGCTTATGGGTCGTTCCACAGTCGGAAGTGTCGGCAGTCGACGCAGATACCGACGGCGTCGAGTTCGGTGGGACGACCGACAAATCGTACCGATGGGTGTCGGCCTACAACGTTGATGTCGAATTCGCTGAAGAGATCGAAACCTCAGACCGCGAGCAACGCAAAGCGGAGGGTGAACGCTGATGGCAACGAACCAGCAGTCCGATCCGGACGAACTGACTGACCGTCAGCAGGCGGCCGTCGAGACGCTGCTGTTCTCGCTGGCTGATGATGAATTCGTGCTCGCGGAACGATACACCGAGTGGCAGGTGCGTGCACCGACGCTTGAGTCGGATCTCGCGCTCTCGAACATCGCACAGGATGAGTTGGGTCACGCGCGACTGTGGTACGATCTCCTCACGGAGTTCGATTACACTGAATCCGAGCTGCTCTTCGAGCGCGATCCGGCCGATTTCACCCACGCAGCACTCGTCGAACTTCCCTTCGCGGACGGCGACTGGGCCGACGCGATCGTTCGAAGCTACCTGTACGACACCGCCGAACAACTCCGGTTGGCCGCGCTTGAAGACGCCGCCTACACTCCGATCGCGGATCGGATCGGGAAGATCAGGAGTGAGGAGGCCTATCACCGCGAGCACGCAGAAAACTGGCTCGAACGGCTGTGTGCGGATCCAGATGGGCGTGCGAACGTACAGGCGGCGACAGATCGGCTGTTCCCGCACGCGTTGGCGCTATTCGAACCGGTTGACGCAGAGCACGAGGCAACGATCCGGGAGTTCGGTCTCCGATCCGAATCGCTTGCCGACCTGCGCGAGCGGTGGCTTTCGATCACCGTGCCGCTTCTCGATTCACTCGGCGTTCGCCCGCCGGTTTCGGCGGACGGTTCACCCCCAGAGCTTCCGGTTGCCTACGGTCGCGGCGGTGAGCACACCGAGCAGTGGCCGGTGCTCCACGCGGAGTTGACCCGAACGTACCGCGAACTCGACCGGACGAACACCCGCACGATCACGAACGATCCCGACCATGCCAGATGATCCATCCACCTCGATCGAGGCACACGGCGAGCCTGAGCAGACCGCGTACTGTCCGTATACGGCGTACGAACAGACGGGCGACGACAGTGATCTCCCCGCGACCGGTGAATCAGCACGCGGCCGAAAGCGATCAGTATGGGACGCGCTGTCTGAAGTAGAGGATCCAGAAATGCCGATCAGCGTCGTCGATCTGGGATTGATCTACGGCGTCGAAATCGATGACGACCACGTGCTGGTCGAGATGACACTCACCTACACCGGTTGTCCGGCCCGCACGATGCTGCTTTCAGATGTTCAGAGCGCTGTCGAAGCGGTCGATACCGTGGAGGACTGTGATGTGCGACTCGTATGGACGCCCGAGTGGTCGATCGAATTCATCACCGAAGACGGCGCGAACGCGCTCGAAGCGTTCGGGGTGAGTGTCCCATGAGACGATTTAACAACCCAGATCCGAGCGTCGACACCGATCGATCGACCGACGACGTTCGGTGTCCGTACTGTGAGGGGACGAACACGAGCCGTGAGCATCCAAAGGGACCGTCGCTCTGTCGATCGATGCATTTCTGTTACGATTGTAAAGAGCCGTTCGAAGCGCTTCGCTAAAGCCATAACACGCGCGACGGACAAACTGTGTGAGAACTTCTCATGATGTTGTCACCCGATCAATAACGTAATGCCGTCTCACGCGCAAGCAAACCCAGGATGAACGGTCGAGCGTTTACTCGTCGTCGCCTCATTCAGTTGGCGGGGACATCGGTGGCGGTCGGTATCAGCGGCTGTTTGGCCTCCGACGATGGAGAGAGCGGTGCCGAAGGCTATGCACCGCAGTCCGCGACACAGACCAACGAGACCATGAGCGCGATGGGGAACGAGAGTTCGTCCACGACCCCAGTGAATGAGGATTCGTTTAAAACACGCCCGACTCGGGGAGTGTCCGTGCCGCTTGTGCCGACCGATGTCGCGTATAGGTGGTATCGCAACCGGGAAGCCCGGTTTGTGGACGCCCGCAACGGTGGATATGAGGAATCTCACATCAGCGGTGCTGTGCGGAGTCCAGCCCCAAACGGGCAGGCGAACAGCGATCCCGTCGAGAACTGGCCGAAATCGGATCGGATCGTAACGTACTGTCGGTGTCCCCATCACATGTCGTCACTCCGTGCTGCAAATCTCATCAACCAAGGCTATGAGCGAGTGTACGCCCTTGATAAAGGGTTCGACGATTGGATAGCCAAAGGCCATCCCATCGCCGGATCGAACGTCGATAAACAACCGAATCGACAAACGATCACCGGCACAACCGCACCGAAGTTCGCGGGAGAGACGGCGTGGGCATTCCACCGCCAATCCGAACAACAGGAAGCGACAGGGATCAAGAAAAACGGTCAGTACGTCCTCAATCTACCCTTTTATGACGTTACTGCTGATTCGATGATCGAGATCAAAACACCTGGATACACGATCGAGGAATCGCTCGGAAAACTGACTAGCACCACTATTACCCCCTCCGGAACGCTGTCTCAGAACGATCAGTAACACTGAACGCAACATATAAAATACACGTTGTCAGTTAGTAGCATCCCCCATGATGCGGGTACGTGAAACGCTCGCTGTGTGCGATTCGGTACTTTTATGTAGAAGCACATTCAATCATCGTCCGATTATGGCACAACAGATGGGCAACCAGCCTCTCATCGTTCTGTCCGAGGAAAGTCAGCGAACCTCGGGCCGTGACGCACAGTCGATGAACGTCACCGCCGGGACGGCGGTTGCCGAGTCGGTACGTACGACACTCGGACCGAAAGGGATGGACAAGATGCTCGTCGATTCGACGGGCAACGTCGTTGTCACGAACGACGGCGTCACCATCCTGGATGAGATGGACATCGAGCACCCTGCCGCGAATATGATCGTGGAAGTCGCCCAGACCCAGGAGGACGAGGTTGGCGACGGCACGACGACGGCAGTTGTGATGGCTGGCGAACTGCTCGCCAAGGCCGAGGATCTGCTCGAACAGGACATTCACGCGACGATCCTGGCTCAGGGATACCGTCAGGCCGCCGCGAAAGCCAAGGAGATCCTCGATGAGATGGCCATCGATGTCGGCGAAGAGGACACCGAGGAACTCGAACAGATCGCCGCCACGGCGATGACCGGCAAGGGCGCAGAGTCCGCCCGCGATCAGCTCGCTGAGTTGGTCGTCGACGCCGTCAGTTCAGTCAGTGACGACGACGGCATCGACACGGACAACGTGAAACTCGAAAAGGTCGTTGGCGGCTCGATCGACGAGTCCGAACTCGTCGAGGGCGTCATCATCGACAAGGAGCGCGTCCACGACAACATGCCGTACTTCACGGAGGACGCCGATGTCGCGCTCATCGACACCGCGATCGAGGTTCAGGAAACGGAGATCGACGCGGAAGTCAACGTCACCGATCCCGACCAACTCCAGCAGTTCCTTGACCAGGAGGAGGCCCAGCTTCAGGAGATGGTCGATCAGCTCGCCGATGTGGGTGCCGACGTGGTGTTCTGCCAGAAAGGCATCGACGACATGGCCCAGCACTACCTCGCTCAGGAGGGCATCATCGCAGTCCGTCGTGCGAAGAAGTCCGACATGAAGCGACTCGCCCGCGCGACGGGCGGCCGGATCGTTTCGAGCATCGACGACATCACCGAGGACGACCTCGGCTTTGCGGGATCGGTCGCAGAGAAAGACATCGGCGGCGACAACCGCATCTTCGTCGAGGATGTCGAAGAGGCCCGATCGGTCACGCTCATCCTGCGCGGTGGGACCGAGCACGTGGTTGATGAGGTCGAGCGCGCTATCGAGGACTCCCTTGGTGTCGTTCGCGTCACGCTCAGTGATGGCACGGTGCTGCCCGGTGGCGGTGCTCCCGAAACTGAACTCGCCTTGCAGCTTCGTGACTACGCCGACAGCGTCGGCGGGCGCGAACAGCTCGCTGTCGAGGCGTTCGCGGACGCCATCGATGTCATCCCCCGTACGCTCGCTGAAAACGCAGGGCTGGACCCGATCGACTCGCTCGTCGATCTCCGCAGTCGCCACGACGGCGGCGAGACAAGCGCTGGTCTCGACGCCTACACTGGCGATGTCGTCGACATGGAAACCGACGGCGTCGTCGAACCGCTGCGCGTGAAAACGCAGGCCGTTGAGAGTGCGACGGAAGCGGCCGTCATGATCCTCCGCATTGACGACGTGATCGCTGCTGGCGATCTCAAAGGCGGCGGCAGCGACGACGACGAGGATGAAGGACCTGGCGGTCCCGGCGGTGCCCCCGGCGGCATGGGTGGCATGGGCGGCATGGGCGGCATGGGCGGCATGGGCGGCGCGATGTAAGCGTCCCCACGATCGCCTAACCGCAATCAGTCCAATCAGTTCCTACACGCGATTTTTTTCAACGCGTTGCCGTACCGAATTCGAAATCGTCACGCAGTGACCCAGAGCGACGTGTCATCAGACTTTCTTTCAGTGTCGTGTCCGTCCCTTCCCTGCCCATCGGATCAGTCGCGTCGGTTCTGTCGCTGAGCGTATTTTTCGTTCCGTTTCATACTGAGCGCGATGGTGTATCGCTTTTAGCCAACAGCGAGTTTCTGTAACACCACGACTGATCAGTCTACTCTCTGATCGCTTGGCGGTGATTTCCACCGTGAAACCGTACACCGCGTCGCGTGATCACTCCGTAACGTCCAAGGGGAACTGTTCGTGTTCACACACCGTGTTCAACACGACGCTCGTGTTGGTCTCTTTGACGTTGACATCGTTCAGAAGTTCCTTGATCTCGTCGTTCATCCCGTCGGTGTCTTTGAATTTAGCGATGGCGATCACGTCGTGGTCACCGGTCACCTCATACACCGACACCATCTGTTTGGCGTCCCGGAGCGTAGCGGCGACATCAGTGATGGCCGTGCCTTCGACCTTGAGCTGGATGACTGCTGTCACGTCATACCCTAACTCGCCGTAATCGACTTTCGGTGTGTATCCTTTGATCACTCCCTGTTCGTCCAGATCGCTCAGGTGGTTCGAAACGGTCGTGACCGAAACATCGAGATCCTCTGCGAGGTTCCGAAGACTCGACCGGCCGTCGTTAAGGAGCGCGTTCACCAACTTCTCGTCCAAGTTTTCATACGTCATTACATCACCACACTCGACGGAAGCACTATAATTTTACGAATATCCAGTTATCTGTCCCTGCATAACGCGATTGCGGGAACCAATACGATTTTAACTATTCGGGTGGTTGAATAGGACGTCAAAGAACAATGGGAAACGAAAATATTGCCCCTGATGGGGGTCTCAGCGTCGAGGCACAGAACGTTCTAGATTCGATCGAAGAAAACGACGTGGATTTCCTTCGGATCCAGTTTACGGATATTCTCGGAACCGTCAAGAACGTCTCCATTCCGGCGAGTCAGGCCGAAAAAGCGTTTTCTGAGGGCATTTACTTCGATGGGTCCTCGATCGAGGGGTTCGTCCGGATACAGGAGAGCGACATGCGCCTCAAGCCAGATCCGAGCACGTTCGCGTTGTTGCCGTGGCGAACCCGTGATGACGGTACTGCCAGCGCTCGGTTGATCGCTGACGTGATGGAGACATCCGGTGGCAGCTTCGCTGGTGATCCCCGCCACGTGCTCAAGCGCGCGTTAGGGAAAGCCGGCGACATGGGGTATACGCTCAACGCCGGACCGGAGCCGGAATTTTTCCTCTTTGAGGAGGAAAACGGGCAGGCAACGACGGTTACCCACGACGCTGGGGGCTATTTCGATCTCGCACCGAAGGATTTGGCGAGCGATGTCCGTCGGGACATCATCTACGGACTCGACCAGATGGGTTTCGAAGTCGAAGCCAGCCACCACGAAGTCGCAGAAGGACAACACGAGATCAGCTTCAAATACGCCGACGCCATCACGACCGCTGATAACATCGCTACCTTCCGGGCCGTCGTGCGTGCGATCGCCGCCGAGCACGGGCTTCACGGGACGTTCATGCCGAAACCGATCGCGGGCATCAACGGCAGCGGGATGCACACCCACCTCTCGCTGTTCACAGAAGACGGTGAAAATGCCTTCTACGACGGTAGCGACGAATTCGATCTCTCTCGGGAAGCCAAACAGTTCCTCGCTGGGATTCTCGAACACGCCCCTGCCATCACCGCGGTGTGTAACCCCACCGTGAACTCCTACAAACGACTGGTACCGGGGTATGAAGCGCCAGTGTACGTCGCGTGGAGCGACGTGAACCGCTCTGCGTTGGTTCGCAAACCTGCTGCACGAACACCGGCCGCCTCGCGGATCGAACTCCGCTCACCGGATCCCTCGTGCAACCCGTATCTCGCGCTGGCAGTCATGCTGCAAGCCGGTCTCGATGGGATCGAACGGGAACTCGAAGCGCCAAATCCCGTCCGGGAGAACATCTACGAGTTCGACGAATCGACCCGTGAGGAGTACGGCATCGACACCCTGCCGCCCAATCTCGGTGCGGCCATTGACGCACTCGAAAACGATGCGGTCGTCCTCGATGCACTCGGTGAGCACGTCGCTGAGAAGTTCATTGAGGCCAAACGCGCCGAATTCGCTGAGTACCGTGCCTCGGTTTCGGAGTGGGAAATCGATCAGTACCTCGAAATCTTCTAACCGACGTCGGTTCGATCGGTCGCACTACGACCGGAACGAACTGATGCGGTCTCGTAGTCGACCGGGAACGCCGAGCAGGTTGAGACCAACCCCGACCACGATCATAAACACATAGAGACCGAGCGTCGAGAGCCAGAGCACGATCATTGCGAGGATTGCCCACCCTCCCCTGAGAAAGTAGAACGCGCCGAGCGTCATCACCGTTCCATAAAGGAGCACGAGATACGGTCCCCATCCTCGGGCTTTACCGCGACGGGCGCGTTTCCGAACGTACCGTTTGAGATCGGATTCGATCTCATCGCGGTGGAGAGTACGCTCATCGACCTGTGCTTCGAATTCATTGAGTTTCGACCGGAGATCCCGCACCTCAGATCTGAGATCGTCGTCCGGCTCGCTTGTCTCGTCTGGCATAGTATGGTGGTGAATCGGCAGCACCTAAGTTGTCGGTTCCGTCTTTGTCCCGCCGTGATCGTCTCCGTTGTCCGTTTCGTCCGTCGCGGTATCGAGGCGTCCGGCGAGTGTGGCGTTTATCACCACGCCGACGAGGAGGATAAGGCCGCCGAAATAGAGAAACGTTACGAGCAATAGGCCCCCCCCGAGTACCCCATAGGCAGCGTAGGAGGTCGCGTATTCCGTGTACGTTCGAAACACGGTCTGGAGCACGGTCCAGCCGATGGCTGTAAACACGGCTCCAGGCACCACTTCTCGAACTGAAACGGACACCCCCGGAAGGATGTAATAGATCGGCAACAGTGAGAGGATCAGCCCGCTCACCTGAACGATCGTTCCGATCGCGACGACGAGATAGCCGCTGATAACGGTCACAACGTCGAACACTGCCAGTATCGTTCCGATGACGACCGTCAGTGTGATCCCGATCCCGACTGCAAGCAGGGTGAGTAACGCGTTTCGGAGTTGACCGACGAATCCCGGTGACGAAGCGCCGCTGTAGACGGTCGAAAACGCGATATCGATCCCTCGAAACAGCTTCAACCCACTCCACAAAAGAACGAGCAGGCTGACGACTGTTGCGCCGCTACTCCCTGACCGACGTTCGAGCGCGTCACGGACGACCGTGCCGGCTTCGCCACCGATAGCAGCCGTCACGGGGTCGGAAACGGTGTTGGCGAACGTTGCCCCACCGAGCGTTGTCCCGATCGCAATCGTAAGCAAAAGCAGGGGGATGAGCGAGACGAACGCGTAGTAGGCGAGGCTGGCCCCGAGGAACGTGATCTGTTTCGATCTGATTCCGTCAAGAATCGACCGGGTAGTGGCAACTGCTGCGGCGACGTCTCTGTTCACACGGTAGCAGTTCACAGGGAGCCCACATATATCTCGGGCAGGTCAGGACTGAACGGTGGCGCGTTCGATCTCTGCGACGTTCGCATCGGTTTTGAACGTCGTCCCGCCGTATTGGGCGCGTGAAGCGTCGAAGCCAGCATGTCTGAGCCGATCGAGGAATTCGTCCATGCCGATCGCAGAAACACCCCACTGTTTGGAAAGCCGGTGTTGGTCGTAATGCGTCGGCGTGTCGATTTCTGCGCCGACCGTATCGAGCAGTCGCTGTGCCCGCGTGGCGGTGTTGAACGTTTCGGGCAGTCGCTCGCTCACTTTAGTCACAAAGTCCGCGTCGTGTGTCGGACCGAGCCACAGCGGTCCAGCCGTGTTGATACGGTCGCTCGCACAGTTCGGGCACACGGCGGGCGGATCAGCGATCAGTCCCTGCGTCGTCGTGCGATACAAACAATCCTCGCAGTGATCGACGTAGCCCAACGTATCGATAGCGGCGTTGGCGTCCGTCGCCCGGTGATCGAGTGCCAGATACGTCCGAACGTAGTGACGGGTGACGTGACTCAACACGGGCGTGACACCGATATCATAGCGCGCACCAGTGCGCGCGAGCGCGGAGAGAAGGATCCGGAGTCCCATTTCGGCGTGAAAATCCGTATTGCGTGGCACGGCGCTGTACGACCGAACACCGCTTTCGAAGTGCGCACCACACAGCGGCGCGGTGTCGGTCGCCGTGACACACAGTAGGGATCGTGCCGACCGAAACGCACTGTCAGCGAAGGGGATCGGCGTCCCGAACGGGTCGAGGTCCACGACGTCGAACCGTTCTTCGTGCATGTACGCGTTGGCGTCCCGGTGGACGGCAGTCCCCGAGCGGTCGTTCCGCGCGAAGTTGGCGCGACAGTACTCGACCGCGCGCTCATCGTGGTCACAACACGTCGCTTCCCAACCCGCCGCCGCTCCGCGAACACCTCGAATACCGCTTGCGGCCGTCGCGTCGAGATACGTTCCTGTTCTGTCTCCCGTGCGGTCGTCCCAGACACGAAGTACGGCAGCGGTGATGTCCCGATTCAACTCTTGGTCGGGGTTGAAAAACACGTCGTCCCCGATACCCGACTCCGGTTGTTCGGGCACATCGACGGTGACGAGTCCCTCCGAAACTTCCATACACGCCTCACATGCTCGAACGCGAAAAACGACACCGATCGAACGTTGTATGAGTGCATCGAATCGGTTTTGGTTCCGGCCGGACAACCGTGTAGGTGTGATCTCCGTGGAAGAGTGGCAGGACTCTCTCGCTCAAGCAGGCGAACTCACTGCCCCGGTTGTCGATCGTATCATCACTGTCCACGGCTCGCGGGGGGAGCGCGCCATTGAAGCCGTCGCTGAAGCGCGTGTCAAGGAATACCGCGATTTCACCGTTGTCGTCGGCCACACCGAGGAGTACGTGGTCGAAGACGGCGAGTGTCCCTGTGAGGACAGCGTGTACAACCTCGACCGCGACGATCCGACACAGCAGTGTTGGCACACGCTTGCTGTCGAAATCGCACACCGGATCGACGCCGTCGACCATCACGATATGTGGTACTCGGAAGTCCGAGAGTTTCTGTAACCGACTCGGACGTAGTTTTCATTGGGAACCAGACGTGTGATCAGTAATCGTGTAGTTCGTGACGACGTGGTCGATGATCCAATTGACCGTGTCCGGATCGTACGTCCAGAAACCGTAGAAGGTGTCCGGTTCCCGTTCTTCGGCTAACAACGCACACTTGTTCGTGTCGGCTCCGTCCCCATCGTACGCGACGAACCACGTCGTGCGAATTTCCTCGGAGCGTTCGAGATGCACGGTAACGTCATCGTGGGTCGGAATTTCGCTGTCGGGAAACGCGTACAAATGAACCGATAAGGGTTTTTTGTCCGCGAGGCGCTCGTACGCATCGATCCGGAATTCAAGCGCTGAAACCGTTCCGAACCCGGCGTACACCGTTCCCGAACCGATGCGCCACGCGCGGTCTTCGATCTCGTGAGAGGCAGCACCCATCTGATCCATGTCGTACGACGTAAACGTCGTTTCATCGAGATGATCGAGGATCGGTCGGTACGAAGCCGGCTGTGAGGCTGTCCCGTCCGTTCCGAGCACTGAATCGATGCTCGTCGCCGTGACGAAGTCGTCTCCCTTGCTGAGAACGACGTACCGCTGTGGTCCAGCCGGTGTCTGTTCCCCCTGAACATCGATGTTCCGATCGGAAAAGTGATCTCGAAGCGCAGTGATCTCCGATTCGGTGGCGTTGAACACTGTGAGCGTCTTCCGATGCGCCTCGACCCCTGCGATCAGCTCTGTAAGCGTCATTCTCAATACATCCTGTTTGCTCTGCCATATAGTACGGTGTCTCCAATATGGTGACCGGTCCGGACTCAAACGTGGTCTTTACAACGCTGTGATCTATTGGTATTCTTGATAATCACTGCCCTTCCTTATGCTCATGATAGAACCTTATTCATCATAATCGATGTATGCTAACACATGGTAAACCCTTTAGTCTGCAGGGTTCCTTGCTGGGAGTACAGGCCTGTTTGGCCGTGATTTGCAATGACAAATGATGAGCTACTCTGGCGGATCGCTGGTGGGTCTGGCGACGGGATCGACTCGACCAGCCAAAATTTCGCCAAGGCACTGATGCGATCCGGTCTGAATATATTCACACACCGGCATTACCCCTCACGGATCCGTGGCGGTCACACGTACGTAGAGGTTCGAGCAGCGTCCCACGAGGTCAAATCACGCGGTGATGGGTATAACTTCCTCTTGGCGCTTGGGGACAGTTTTGCGCGCAATCCACAAGAAGACGCCTACTACGGCAACGAGGAAGTCAAACCGCTCACTGAAAATCTCGATGACCTACGCGAGGGCGGTGTGATCGTTTACGACGAAGGGTTACTCGATGAGACAGATGTTGCGGATCTCGATGAGCAAGCCGAAGAGAACGGCTGGCACGTCTACCCGCTCGATCTCCGCGGGCTTGCACGGGAACACGGCCGTGAAGTGATGCGAAACACTGCCGGCGTCGGTGCGACCGCCGCGCTCCTCGGTATGGAACTCGATCCGGTCGAAGAGTTGATGGAAGAGCGCATGAGCGGCGAAGTGTTGGAGCAGAATCTCGAAATCCTTGAGATCGCAAAAAACGAGGTCGAAGACCGGGAGTTCACCCACGACCTCCAGATCCCGGCGGTCGAGGACGGCCAAAAACAGGGGTTAGCCGAGGACCACGAACAGGTGCTTGTCTCGGGAAGCACGGCAATCGCGTACGGAGCGATCGATGAAGGCTGTCGGTTCATCTCCGGCTATCCGATGACGCCGTGGACCGACGTGTTCACGATCATGTCCCAGAACCTGCCGGAGTTCGGCGGGATCGCTGAGCAGGTCGAAGACGAGATCGCCGCTGCGTCGCTGGCGATCGGAGCTTCCCACGCGGGCGTCAAAGCCATGTCCGGTTCCTCTGGCGGGGGATTCGCGCTCATGTCCGAGCCGCTCGGACTGGCAGAGATGGCCGAAACGCCGATCGTGCTCGTCGAAGCAATGCGAGCCGGACCATCGACAGGCATGCCGACCAAGCCCGAACAGGGCGACCTCGAACACGTTCTATACACGAGTCAGGGCGATTCGAACCGTGTCGTCTTTGCGCCGGGGAACGCACAGGAAGCCTACGAGCAGACCCGGCGAGCGTTCCAGCTCGCCTATGAATACCAGCTCCCCGCGATCGTGCTGTACGACCAGAAGCTCTCGGGTGAGTTGGTCAACGTTGATGAGGCGTTTTTCGACCGCGAGCCGAACCCGTCGCTCGGCTCAGTGCTCACGGAAGAGGAGATCGCAGAGGCACCCCACCACCACTCTGGGAAGTTCAACCGGTACCAACACGATGTCGAAAACGGCGTCAGTCCCCGTTCAGTCCCCGGACAGGAAGACGGTCGGTTCCTCGTGACCGGCAACGAGCACACCCCACAGGGACACATCAGCGAGGATCCGGACAACCGGGTCAATCAGATGGACCGCCGGATGGAGAAGTTAGAATCCATTCGCGCAGAACTCGACGCTGACGACCAGAGCAGCCAGACGCTGTACGCCCCCGATGGTGCGGAGTGCCAGTACGGTATCGTGACGTTTGGTAGCCAGCAGGGCACCGTCGAGGAGGCCACGAAACGGCTCTCCGAGAACGGTCACTCTGTGAAAGCACTCGGTGTTAGCGAGTTGCTTCCGTACCCGACTAAGGACGTTAAAGCGTTTCTTGACTCGGTTGAGCAGTGTATGGTCGTCGAGATGAACGCCTCCGCGCAGTTCCGGGGTCTCACCCAGAAGGAACTGGGCGGCTACGGCGACATGATGACGAGCCTGTTGAAGTACAACGGCAACCCCTTCGAACCGGAGGAGATCGTTGACGGGTTCGAATCGAGCATCAGCGGGGATGGGGACGCCCCCGGTCACTCGACCACGTTCGTTCCCGCAGCAGGTGACTAACCAATGAGTGCATTCAGTGCAATCGAGACGAAACGGGACGTCGACCAGAACGAGTTCACCCCCGACATCGAGCCACAGGCGACGTGGTGTCCCGGCTGTGGCGACTTCGGCGTTTTGAAGGCGCTGAAAGGCGCTATGACCGAAGTCGGCAAGAATCCGGACGAGGTGTTGCTCGTGACAGGTATCGGCTGCTCGGGCAAGCTCTCGTCGTATTTCGACAGCTATGGCTACCACTCCATCCACGGCCGCTCGCTTCCGATCGCGCGGGCGTCGAAACTCGCCAATCCGAACCTCGAAGTCGTCGCTGCTGGCGGAGATGGTGACGGCTACGGCATCGGTGGGAACCACTTCATGCACACCGCCCGCGAGAACCACGATATGGTGTACATCGTGTTCAACAACGAGATCTTCGGGCTGACCAAAGGCCAGACTTCACCGACGAGTCCGAAAGGTCACAAATCCAAAACCCAGCCACACGGCAGTGCGAAAGATCCGGTTCGGCCGCTGTCGATGTCTCTCTCTGCAGGTTCATCGTACATCGCTCGGACCGCTGCCGTCAACCCCAACCAGGCTAAAGAGATCCTTGTCGAAGCCATCGAACACGACGGATTCGCCCACATCGATTTCCTCACGCAGTGTCCGACGTGGAACAAGGACGCGAAACAGTACGTGCCGTACACCGACGTGCAGGAAGACGAGGAATTCTCCTTTGAGGTAACCGATCGTCAAGAAGCCGGCGAGATGATGTATGAGGCCGAATCTCGACTCTCAGAGGGCGAGGTGCTCACGGGTCGATTCTACCAGGACGATCGTCCTTCCTACGGTCAGGAGAAACGACACACCGGAGAGATGCCCGAACAACCCCTCGCAGAACGCTACTTCGACGATAGCTACGAATGGGAACGGTCGGCTGATCTCATGCACCGACACCGGTGAAAAGCGACCGAATCGTCTCACTCGGACCCCGACGCGGCACTATCTCTCCATCGTTCGTAACGCCGCCAGACTGACGCTGTCTGTACTGCGTGTTCCTCGCCGGATGACCGCTGATACAGCCTGAACCCCCCCCCACACTAAAGCGCTGATCACGATGAACGTGACGCCATACGCCGGGCCTGAGAGTTCGCCACTCGTCGACGCCTCCCACTGAGCAACTTTTGCACGGATACGTTGCAGAACTGTTTGAGAAAGCTATTGATAGCTCCCATATGGATTCATTCAATGTATTATTAATATAATTTGTGAATAGAAAACGCCACTCTCTAATCAGTGAGAATACACTTCTACCATTTTCTGATTCGGAAGGTATTTTTTCTCGGATGCAAAATAATGATCCATGAGTACGGACACGACCGAGAATAGGATCCTTTCGGCCTTAGAGGACGATGCTCAAGCCTCCTACGCCGAGATCGCAGAACGGGCCGGCGTCTCGAAACCGACAGTACGTAAGTATATCGATAAGTTGGAGACTGAGGGGATCATTGTCGGCTACTCTGCTGATGTCGATCCGAAGAAACTCTCCGGTCGGTCGATTGCGCTGGTCGGAATCGATGTCGAGAGCGAGCAGTATGTCGAAGCCACGCGGGCGCTCGAAGAACACGACGCGATCGAGGCGTTGTACACCTCTTCGGGTGATCACATGTTGATGGCCGAGATCCACGCTGTGGACGGCCACGCAGTCGGTGACATCATCAGCGATCAGATCGAATCCATCGATGGCATCACGGCAGCCCATCCCTCGTTTCTCCAAGAACGGCTGAAGTAATGCGTGATTGGGGATCTGTATCGATCCGCTGCCACCAGCGGACGAACTCGGTTTTCCGTGGGACCAGCTCGCTCTGTCTTCCCCGAAGAGAGCGGTTCGCCGACACGGGTACAGTTCTTCGGACGGTAGTATTATTCATGCCGGTGTTCACCCGTCATACCCATGTTCGGGCATCGCTCGATTCCGTGTGGGAGTTTCACTCCTCGATCGATGGACTCGTGGCGCTCACACCGGGGGTTGCGAATCTTCGCATTGAGCGCGTTGTCGACGCCGACGGACGGCCAGCGGATCGGGATCAACTCGTACCCGGAACGCGCGTCGAAGCGTCCGTCAGACCGTTCGGCGTTGGTCCACGACACGCGTGGACCTCTGTCATCGTCGAACGCACTGAAGAGCCGGGAGCGAGGGTGTTCGTTGACGAGATGCAGGACGGTCCGTTCCCTCACTGGCGACACACACACGCGTTCTACGCCGATGGACCGGAAACCCTGCTCCGAGATCGGATCGAGTACGAACTCCCCGCAACGTTCGGTCCACTCAGTCGGTTCGGTGCGCTCGGGTTCGAACCGGTGTTTCGCTACCGTCATCGGCAGACGAAAGAGATCTTGGAGTGATGGCACGAGATTCGCCATCTGTCCCGCCTGCGCTCGGACTCCTCATCGCTGTGGGGGCAGTGAGCACGAGTGCAATCCTCATCCGTTGGAGTAACGCACCGAGTCTCATCAAGGCGTTTTATCGTGTTCTGTTCACGACGGTTCTACTCGCACCGGTCGCTCTCTTGCGCTACCGAACAGCGTTCAGCCGTCTCACTGTCCGTGACGCACTCGGTGCTGGAATCGCGGGATTCGCACTTGCGCTGCATTTTGCGACGTGGTTCGAGAGCCTCGAATGGACGAGTGTAGCGGCGAGTGTCACGCTTGTTCAGTCCCAACCCCTGTTCGTCGTTATCGGAGCTGCTCTGTTGCTTGAGGAGCACGTCTCGACACGAACCACAGTCGGAATCCTGATCGCGCTCGCAGGGATGGTCGTGATGTCGGTCGGTGGTGGTGGGGGTGGCGGACCGACGGCATTATCAGTTTATGGGAACGCGCTCGCTGTTGTCGGTGCAGTGATGGCTGCCGGATACGTGTTGGTCGGTCGAGCGCTCAGACACGGGGAGCGCATCGCGTTGCTCCCCTACGTGACGATCGTCTACGCCGTTTGTGCAGTCGTTCTGCTCGTACTGCTTCGCATCGAACAGCTACCGCTCATTTCCTATCCGCCGCGGGAGTGGCTCCTCTTTCTCGGCATGGCTATCGGTCCCGGAATCTTGGGACACACGGTCATCAACTGGGCGCTCGCACACGTCGAATCGAGCGTTGTCAGCGTCTCGCTCCTCGGTGAACCGGTTGGAAGCACGGTGCTCGCGCTCGTACTACTCGGAGAGTTCCCCGGCGTCGCTACCGTTGTTGGTGGGACCGTTGTGCTCAGTGGGATCGTCGTCACGTCTCACCGCTGAATGTCGAATGCCTGAGAAACACGTCTAACTCACGTCATTAGCACCGACTGACAAGTAGTTCGTCGAGAGGTAGAAAGTAAAGATTAGGCAGAATAATCGAGTGCATCGTTGATTACTTTATACACTTGTTTGACGATGATCTGCATATCGAGCGGGAACGACTGTCGTCTAATGTATTCGACATCGTATCCGAGCTTTTGTTTTGGGTTCGTACTCGATGCCTCGTTAATCTGTGCTAATCCCGTTAGTCCTGGTTTAACGAACCATCGTTTCTGCCAGTCACCAACCCGTTTTTGGAGTTCTTTTTCTTCGTCTGTCCATGCGGCTCGTGGTCCGACGACGCTCATCTTCCCAGTGAAGATGGCCCACAACTGTGGGATTTCATCGACGTGCGTGTCTCGGAGGATACGACCAACTCGTGTGATTCGATCGTTCTCTTCATCATCAATAGGGGTTGGATCCTCCGTCTCTGGGATCATCGTCCGGAACTTATACACGGAAAACGTCCCGCCGAAAGCTGATGTCCGTTCTTGAACGTAAAATATTGGACCAGGACTGTCAACTTTGATCGCTATTGCGATCGCGATCATTAGCGGTGAGAACACGAGTAAGCCTGTGGCTGCAAACGACATATCAAATACACGCTTTATCATTCGATCTTGCCAATCCCACGGCTCGAGATTAATATCAACTAGGTCTTCATATTTTGACGTGTCGCATGTCAGTATGTTATCTCCAAGTTCACGGTGAGCTTTCGTCGTGACCCCGTGATTGTAACACGTGTTAAGAACTCCGAAAAATTCCTCACGGTCTGTCTGGCTGAACGCAAGTACGGCAGTGTCTGGATCGTAGGACAGCAATGTTTCGTGAAGGCGTGATAGTCCACCGAGATAATCCAGGTTATCTATCTCTGGTTGAGGAACAAGGGATGTAGTTCCTCCGTCGGTGAACGTCGCTACTGGAGTTGATTCGGAAGTGGTTTCGGGATTTTTGTGCCCATCTTGACTGCGGATATTCAACGATACATACCCAATAAAATCTATCTCTGAATTGTTGTTTATTGCCGAAATCTTCTCGAGGTCATCTCCAATAATAATAACGCTTTCAGTTGCTCCTCGTTTTTGATTCCGTATGAGAACGTGCCACGCGGGAAGAAGAACAAGCAGCCCAAGGGTCATCAACACGAGCATCATCCGGGGAAGGCGGTAAGTGTAATCGAAATATCCGATGGTGGCGAGCGCAAACGCCGCGAGCAAGAGCCGACGTTGTGTTTCGGAAATTACGTCGATAATACGACGGGGGCGGGGTTTGTACAGCGGAATAAGCGACAGCAACACGACGAGAACTGCTGTCGCCGTGATGATAGTGAGACCACCGTGTGTGTGTACAGGTTTCGGGAGGTGTGAAACAACCGGCAATGATTTCGCGAGGTTCTCAACTGTTGGATGGCTAGTAACAGGGACCACAGTCGCAGTGATCAATGCCGTGCCGGTCACACTCGCCACCCGGTATCGCCAGCCGGACGTCACACCACTACTACGTTGACTCGACATACTATTATCTGTTTCCTACGTCTGATTGATATCCACTTCGATGGTGTTCTTTGCCCGTATCAGTGCCATCACAGTGTCGCTTGCTACAGTCGCTCCTATGTACATATTTCGATACTCCATGTTCTTCCGAAGGTCTCGTAGAGCAATCGTTTAGACGTAGTATTAAATGGCTGGGATCTCGATCCTTCCAATTATTTTACTACCCTCTATGTTATGAAAGACATATAACATTTGGTTAGAACAGGTACATTCACCACGACTACGAACTAGTTAAACGTGGCGTTTTGACAGATATCAGTATTCGATTCGTATCAGAATCTGATTTCATGTAATTGGCTTTTATTGACATGAAATAAAATAGGAGTTATACATGGGTTGGCTAAGCATCATTCTTGAAGTTCAATAATTAATATTCTTATTCCTACATAATAGCGAAGGTATATTTCAGCGTTCATACTGTTTTCTTTTACATCTATATTACGGATATAACCAGTGAGCAAAGATTCCCTCGGGATCGCTTCCTACTGGAGACAGCCACCAGCCGAATTGAGGTCGATCGAAATATCTCGGATGTGACCAGGAGTTACTGTCTTTTTTATTGTATATAACTGGAGAGTGTATAATCAGATTTTTACCTTGCTGCTACAAGAGAGTAGCTGATGAGTAGACTAGTCCGATACCTGTCGACTGGGTTTTTCGCAGTGATTGTTTCATGTCTAATATTAACCGACGCCAGCAATCCGCTAGTCACAAAATATCATCTTCTCGCACTCGGTCTATTGCTGGGGGGGGTCGGATTCACCGTCTATGGAGCCGAAGTGTATGGTGCCGATGGTCGATTCGTGATCTTGTTGTTCACGTATATCCTGAGTATGCTAGTCCTCCTCGGGGTGGTGTTTCGGCGGATGGGACCAGGGTTCCCACAGCCGGGAAGAGCGGCGAAGTTGACGCTCATCACGTCGTTGTTTTTCTTTTTCATTTTCGTGAGTCCGCGACAGCAACGATACTTACAGCGAGCAGGAATCTTTTTACTGGCGTTCGTCGTGCTGTTCTCGGTCCATCTGTTCTACGTCATGCCGATCGTAGATCCGGCTACGTCCGGCACTGCGGCGTTTTTCATCATCGCTGGGTTCATGACGGGACTGAACCTGTTTGTCATCCCTCGATACGTGCCCCGTAATGCGTTTTTGTGGACGGTGAGTTTCTTTTCAGCCGCTCTCATGCTGCTCGGATTTCTCTCTTACAGCGGGGCATTCTCGTTTTTCGGACTTCCTGTTGCCCCATGGGACAGGACGTTTACGCCGATGTTTGTGGATAGCGAAGTGTATATACTCACGTCGGTGTTCCCTAATCCGAACACACTCGGAGTGGTCGGGTTTGCTGGAACCATCGCATCAGTTTTACTCGTCACTCGTGCATTCCCCCGACGCAAGCAGAACGACCAACAGCAGCAGGTGCACACGGATGGTGGATCAGCCACCGTCTCCACGTTCCCATTCGTCGTATCACTCGGCTTGTCGTTCGTCGCCGGAGCGTTGTTCGTGGTAAACGCGTTCGGAACGTATCTCACTAACAGCCGAGCGAGCTATTTCGCGGTCGGGACGGCCCTCGCGCTGTACAGCGTTTACCTAATATTCGGTCGGCGTGCGCTTCCGTTTGCCGTGGTCGGTCTGATCGGTTCCGTATTCCTGTTCATACTGCTCATGCCGGTGCTCGGTATCAGTTCCACGGGACGGTTCGAACTCTGGGCCGGATCGATCGCAGCTGCCTTTGATGGACCATTGTTGTTCGGTCGCGGACTGGTCGCCGTCGGTGACACCATCGCGCCGTACGTTTCAGGATCTGCGAGCGGCTATAGTCCCCACAACTCCTATCTCTCGATCCTGATCCGGACTGGCGTCATCGGGTTCTCTGCGTATGTTTTCATCGTCGTTGGGAGCCTGTTCAGGGGTGTGTTCCAATCGGCTCGGGTTGACGTGCCCGCACTCGTTCTCGCGTTCGGTTTCGCAACCCACCAGATTTTCGAAGCGTACACGATCTTCCACCATACGCTTCCCGCAGTGCTCGCGTCGCTTTCGGCTGGTTATCTCATCATGAACGGAGCGTGGGTCGACGTGGCCGAAATCGACGAACGGGAAAGGCGTCGACGGAATTCCCGCGGTGCTGGAACCAGCGCGTGGAGTCGACCCGAGTGGGAACGATAGCACGGCCGACCGCTCAATCGTTGGTGTTTGGCCGTGGTTGCCGATGCGAATTGCTGTCGACTGGTCGGTGTTGCCGTCGGTCTTCTCGCGTCACATCGATGTCCAGCACCCCGCTCGTCTCATCGAAAACGACGTGTGAGTGTGGATAAGCCAGTTCCACGTCACTCTCCGCAAGTCGATTCAAGATCTCGTTTAGCACACGGGAACGAATCCTGTACTGTTTGGATGGCTTGGCGATCCAGTAGCGCAGCTGCAACTCTACGCTGTGGGCCCCGAATTCAGTGATATAGCACGTGGGAGCGGCTGGATAGCGCGCGCTCGAAATCCGAATCGCTGGCCCACCGGAAACGATTCCCGATACATCGGTAGCCGCGTCCTCGATGAGCGTTCGGGCGGTGTCGACATCGCTTTCGTAGGTAACGCCGATATCGAGTGCCAACCGCGTGCGGGCGTCCTCTGCGGTGTAGTTGACGACATCCCGCTCACGCATCGAACTGTTCGGGATCACGAGGGTCGTGTTATCGAGAGTGGCGACCTTGGTGTATCGGATCGTGATATCCTGAACGAAGCCGCGTTGCTCCGTATTGACGAGTTCGATCATATCCCCGATCTCGTAGGGTTGATCAGCGAGAATGAACAGTCCGGAGATAAAGCTCTGGACGATCGGCGCGAGCACGACACCAGCTATCGCTGAGAAGACGGTGAGCGGAAGAACGACGATATTCCCACTGATGCTGTACAGGTTGGTGATGGCAAACAGGATCCCGATCCCGAGAATCACCGCCCGGATGGCTCTGAGTATCATTCGCGTGACGCTCGGTCGTTCGAACTGGCTGGACACGTGCGGCTCCACTGACCGAGCAACGTACTTTGCGATGTACCACGCGATGGCAATGACAAGCGCTGTGACGAGCAACCGTGCTACGTCGGTTGGGAGCCACTGATTGAAGAGATTGAACAACTCATCTATGGCTTCCCGAGATTGCTCGACTGCTTGCTCTCTGACTGACGTGTTCACCGGGGTCGACGTGGAAGACGACTCCGGTGTCGCAGTAGCTGTGGTGTTGGTAGTTGTGGTCGTGATGTTCTCGACCTGTGATTGTCGTCGCATCCGCTCCCCGATCCCCATATCCTGGGGCATCTCAGGTGAATGAAAAAGCGTTGCGAACGACGACTGTCCGGTCGCTCACTCCACTCGATCGATATCGCTGTTACCCGCGAGAAGCGTGTACTCCTGAAGTATCGATTCGAATTTATCGCCACCTTCTGTCCGTTTCTCTTCAGCTTCGTACGTAACCCACTGGGTTGTTCTGTCGTGTTGAACGTAGCTGTACATCCGGTACTCCGTCGGGGTTTCCAACACGAAATCGACGATCGCGGTATCGGAAACCTCCTCCGGGATCGATCCCCGTTGGATCTGTCCCTGTGTCACTCCCCAAATGCCGACGACGGTCTCGTCGAGCGGGAGGTGATCGATCGCGTCGATCGGATCGAGATCGGTCTGGATCTCGGATCGTGTCACTGGCCGATCAGGCCATTCCGTTACTGGCCTCGGTGGCATATCCTACATATTTTTTCGAATTGTATTCACTCTTTGCTTTGCACTATAAAACGTGTGGTCGGCGTGTCGTGTAATGTCGTTGCTCCGGTCGTTGTCGCTCGTGGACAGTGCTCGTCGGACGACTTCACGCCGAGATGTCGCAGAGGTCCACGAAGTTCTGGAGGATTCGGAGTCCGGTCGCGCCGCTCTTTTCGGGATGGAACTGCGTTCCAAAGACGGTGCCGTCGTCCGTTGCAACGACGCTCGGAAACGCGCGGCCGTAGTCAGTGCTTGCCACAGCGGCGTGTTCGTCCTCGGGCGCGGCGTAGTAAGAGTGAACAAAGTACGCGTACTGGCCGTCGACGCCCGCGACGATCGGGTGGTCGCGCTCAACGGTTAGTTCGTTCCACCCCATATGGGGAACCGTTTGTTCTCGTTCAAATCGGACGTTTTTTCCGGGGATCAGATCGAGACCGTTCACATCGCCCTCTCCGACCTGTTCGGATTCTTCACTCGCGCTGAGTAGCATCTGCATCCCGAGACAGATGCCGAACAGCGGGATGTCATCGTCAACGGTTTCGGTCAGGGTTTCTCGGAATGGCTTGGCGTTTTCCATTCCCTCACTGAACGCACCCACACCGGGCAACACGATCCCATCGGCGCGCGTGAGGGCGGTCGGATCGTCACTCACTTCGACGTTTGCCCCCACCCGTTGGAGTGCTTGTGTTACACTCCGAAGGTTTCCGAGTCCGTAATCGACAACGACGATGTCCGCCTGGTTCATGGCGTTACTTTGGCAGGCGCGAGTAAGTCCTTTACCGTCTCAGTACTCACTGAGCCGGGACTGTCCGCCCGCGCTGTGACCCACGATCGAGATCGCTTCGTCTAACGCGCCTTCGAAGGCGTCCTGTTGGCTCGAATCGTACAGCGTCGCAGCGGGATGAACGCAGATCACGACGCGTCGTGAGGACCCAGCGATCCGGTGTTCAACGACCGACCCGGCTTCGTTGGTCACCGCGACATCGCGCTCAAGAAGGTGCTGACTCGGTACCTTCCCGAGTGTGACAATCAGTTCAGGATCGATCTGTTCGATCTCCCGGTGTAAATGCACGCGGCAGTTTTCGAGTTCGTTCGCGGTCGGATCGCGGTTATCCGGTGGCCGACAGCGGACGCAGTTGGTGATGCGGACATCGCGCCGTGTGAACCCGCGGTCACGCAGCGCCGCATCGAGGACGTCGCCTGATCGTCCGACGAACGGCTCGCCTCGTTCGTCCTCGTTCGCCCCCGGTCCCTCTCCGACGAACAGTATCGATCCGCTTGTGGTGCCAGTCCCATTGACGATCCGCGATCGAGACTCACACAGTTCGGGACACTGCTCGCAGGCGAGTACGTCGATTCCGTCGGTGCGCTGTTCCATACTCGAATCCCGTCCGACCGTGACTACAAGGTTGTGTTCTCGTCCATGTTCACAGCGTATCAACCGCAGCGGCTGCGGTGTGGGCCACACGAAGCGGCTCTGGACGGCCGCCTTCAGGAGTGAACGCCCGAACGACTCGCTTGGATTCCGCAGTGGTGAGTCCGACAGCGCGAACGAACAACTGCTCACCGTTCACACTGATTCTCTGACGGGACGGTTGGCGTTCGTATCGGCTAAGCCGCTCAGCGAGTGCTCGACCCTCGAACGCGTCTCGGAGTGCGGGCGCTAATCCATCGCTTTCCTCGAACGAAACAGAAATCACCGGACGATCGACGGCAACAGCAATCTCTGGGAGGTCAATGACGTTGTACCACGCCGGGGCAATCCCTGCGAGAAACACGTACTGCACGTCGGGTCGATCGATCCGCTGCCAAAGCTCAGTGATACGCGCAGTGCTGTCGGTTCCCCCCACGGTGATGTGTCCGCACACCATCCCATCGAACACACGATCAGCGCGCACGACAGCACCCACGATTGTGCTTTTGGTGGCCCCGTGAGTGTACGAATCAGCGACACCGAGCGCTCGCGTTCCTGCCTTCACTCTTTCATCTCTTGCAACCGATCTAACAGCTCGTCATTGGAAGTGTCGAACTCGAACGAGACGCTTCCCTCGTGGGAGTCCCCTGACGTAACGGTTTCATCTTCGTCAAAATCGGTGTCGATCTCACGATTCTCCTGTTCGGATTCATCGTAACTCCCAAAGCCCATACACGCTTTTCTAGGGAACAGCCGTTGAAAAGCGTTGTCCGAGTTTGGAATAATATAGTGTGGACAATATTCCCTTCGATTTCACGTCCGTCAGAGCGCTCGCTAACCGTCTAATCCGCAGGCCGGCAGGATGGTGAAGCAGGCTGAAGTGTGCGCACCACCATCGACCGGTATGGACGTACACAACGTCACGGCAGGGCTCGAGGCGTTCACCTGTAACGCGTATCTCGTCACTGGTGGGGCAACGACGCTCGTCGACGCTGGAGCAGTCGATGGCGTCGTTGACGCGATCAACGAGCGGACGGACACCGTTGACAGGGTTGTTCTCACGCATCAACACGGTGACCACGTCGGGGCGCTCGACACCGTAATGGACGCCTTCCAACCCGACTGTTATGCGTATGCCGACCAATCACACCGGACACACGCCATCGAAGACGGGGACGCCATCGAGATCGGTGAGGAAACGTTCGAGGTAGTGCACACGCCGGGTCACGCTGATGATCACGTCTCATTGGTGGGTGAAACCACGATTTTCACCGGCGATGTGGTGGTTCACGACGATGGGGCGTTCGACGATGGCAGCTTCGGACGAACGGATATGCCCGGCCAGTCGCGCGATCGCCTCATTGAGAGCATTGAGACGCTTCTCGACCGGCTTCCAGAACAGGATAACGCCGACGCGGACGGTATCACTCACATGTACTCGGGACACGGCGGCCCGTTCCATGGCGATGTCCGCACTGTCATCAAACGGGCGCTCGAACGGGCACGTCGGCGCGAACCAAAATATCCGGAGTGAGGGCACTTACTATGGTGGTCCGTCCGGATAGAAAACGAACAGATCACTCGGTGATCACCCTGAGATCGATCCCATCTGGATCGGAAACCTCGACGCCGTCCTCTGTGGTGGTGAAGCGTCGGCCGCTCGCGTCCAAGCGCGACTGCACCGTGTCGAGCGTGTGCTGGTCGGGCACCACGATCTCGAACCGATCCAACCCCCGGCCCGTGTGTGGTTCCGTCCGTTCGTTCCACGTGTTGAGACCGATGTGGTGGTGGTAGTCGCCCGCAGCGACGAACAGCGCCGACTCACCGAACTGATCCCGGACACGGAAACCGAGATCATCGACGTAAAACGCCCGTGCAGCAGCGAGCGAGGAGTTTTCGAGATGCACGTGGCCGACGGTCGTACCGGAGGGAACCGTCGGCTCCTGAGAGTGCTCTGGCAACGATTCGATGTCCAACGGGCGCGTCTCCATACCCACAGAGCCGTCCGCCGGAGTCGGCCACGCGTCGCGCGGTCGATCACAGTACACTTCTACCCCGTTTCCCGCCGGATCGGTGGCGTACAACGCCTCGCTGACGAGATGATCGGACGCCCCGTCCAGTTGCCACCGGTCGTGATCACGAATCCGGCCGAGTGCGGCGGCCAACGCCGTCCGTGACGGCACGCGAAACGCAACGTGGAACAGTCCCGTTTCCGTTCGGCTCCGCGGTGGGACATCCGGAGCGGCGACCACCACTACCAACGGGTCGGTTCCCGTTCCCAAAACCGCGCGACCGTCGTCGTGCTGGTGGGTTGTGAGACCAATCACCGTCTCGTAGTACTCGACCGTTTGATCGAGATCACCGACGCGAAGGAACACTCGACCGATGTGCGTAGAGCGTGGGAGTGTCGCCTGGTTCGACATGTGGACAGTCCTGTCTCAGTGTTCCAGAATGAAAAGCGTAACAGCCACGGTTTAAACCCGGACGGGAGACGTTTTCCACGGTCCGTACGACCCTGCTGGTCGCCCAGATTCACGAATCCCGTTTGCACGAGATCCGCTACGTTGGTCTTCGCTCCCATCCGCTCTCACGGATGGGTACTGGACCGCTTCGATTCTCCTTCGAGGCGTTCACCTCGTTCTCCTGTTATGGAGCCTTCGGTTTTGTCTCTCATCCGACCAAGTTCCGTACGAACCGGATCGGATCATCCGGCGTGTCCCCGTGACTCCTACATCTTGATTCTAGTTAGCAATGAGCATAAGAATTGTCGTTGCAAGAGAAACGTCTCCGTCTCAGCGGCGGTACGGCGGGCACAGCCCCCCTAGCTCACATGAAGTCTCCGAGCGTAGAGGGCTTGTTATGATCATTCTCGAAGATGCTTTCGAGCTGTCGTTTGAGGATTTCGAGTCGTTGTTTGGTGTACTCCCGGCAGTCGAACTCCTCTGCAACGCGGATTGCGGTGTCGAGATACTTATTGACCGATCCTTCATGAACAGTAAGATTCACGCGGCCACCACACTCCCGACACTCCCCGGAAAGTGGCACCCGTCGGTATTTCCTGTTACAGTCCAAACACCGGGTCTCTTGGCGGGCAAACGCCCGAAGATTGCCGATGAGATCCGGGAGGAAGTGATATTCGATGATGCGCTCTGCAACGTCGGTCTCGTCGACCGCCCGGAGCTTTCGGGCGAGGGCCAACTGAGCGTCCATCTTTTCCAGCATCGATCCGAGGGTCTTGTATGCGGAGAGATCCGGTCCGGCGGCGAGATCTGAGGTGTCGTGTGTGTGGTCGAACCCGGAATACTGGTCGTCGGTTCCAAGCGTGTCCTCTGCGATCGTGATGTCGACTTCGTCGGGATCAGCCATCTCTCGGGTCGCTTCGTAGAACTCGACGGGATAGGACGAAACGATGTCGACGTTGTGGGCTTCGTCGTCGATCTCGGTCGGATCGATCCGCGAGGACATCACTAGCGGTGCGTCCATGGAGTTGTGGGCGTACAGCCAGTTTGCGGTGAAGATCGGTTCACCGCCCACTTGGAGATCGTACAGATAACCGCTGTAGTTGACGCGTTCGATGTCGGTCACTTTGAGATACGAGAGGTCACCGTCGACGAGCGGGCGGAGTCGTTCGAGACGAGTCTCGGCCGCAGTCGACAGCTCACGCCGAGTGAGCGTGTCGACGATTTCCCGGAGTTTCGTCGCGGGGATCGTGTCTCGACGCGCGTACTTCCGTGGGATGAGTTGCCCCCCGTTTTGAACCATCTCCCGGAGTTCGAGTAAGGCGTCCGGAACGGGGACCACGAGACTCTCTTCGGATCCGTCGCTATCGGCCTGGGGTTCCCGAGTCGCGGAAAGGGTGTACGCTGGCTCGCCCGTCTGATGGGTGGTGATGTTCGCGACCAACCCGAGCCGGTGGAGCAGAAACACCAGTCCGTCTTTGACCGACTCGCTGTGTGCATGGAGATCGATCCGAGAACGAGCGGTGGTTTCATTCCCGCTGCGACCACCGGTCATGTATCCGCGAAGGAACGACTGCACGATCTGGCGTTCACCCCGGAGAACGCAGTCCGGAACGGCGAACGCCTCGTTGTCGGCGTCGGTGTCCGTAACGCCGAGGTGGTCGAGTACGTCGTTGAACACGGCCGGGAATCGAACGTGCTCGGTGTCGTGTTCGGTCTCGACAGCGGGTTCACAGCCGAGTGTTCCTGTTGCGATCGTCAGCACCCGGTCAAGGACAGCCGCTTCCGTGACCGAAAGCGTCGGTCGCTTCCCCTGGGAACCGTCAGCGATGAGCAGTCCGAGTAGCCATGCGACTTCTTCATCAACAGGGATGTACCGGTTGAGACCGCTCGATGAATCCTTACGTCCGATCTCCATGACATTTGGTACAGACTGAGAGCTGTGCGATGAGCTGCCGGCTACCACTCTGAACGGAAGCGTCTCTCGTCCCGTGGACTGATCTCCGTCGTCCGGGTCGTTGATGAAGACGTGCGGGGTATCCAGACAGTCGGTAACGTCGATCGTGGTTTCCGTCTCGTCGACCGCGAGTCGACGGGGTGCGAGGATCAGATCACCAGCGTCGAGTTCTGCTCCGGCAATGGTCTCGATGCCCTCGTCGTACCGGAAGAGACTGTGGTTGTCCGTGATCGTCACCGAGCGTCCGAACTGGGTTTTGACCTGAAGCAGTTGTTCATCCTCGACACGGTACCGGATGGCCTTCTCGATCGGCTGCGGTGTTGTCTCGTGGTGTTCGTCAAAGGCGTACGTCGTCCATCCCTCCCCGAGACAGCTCTTTTTCTCGAACTTTCCGTCGTACTCGATCGGACAGTCTAGCTCCGTCCACAACTCCTCGATCGGAAGCGTCTGAAGTTCCCCTGCCGGGTCGAAGGCGGTGAGACGGGTATCCGCCGTCACGCTTCCGCCGCGTTTGTCGGGCAGATACAGCTTGCTGAAGTTCAACAAGCCATCCATCAACAACATCACACAATCTTCGTCGCCATCGCAATTTCTGCGCTTTGCAGCGTGGAAATACGGGTGCGCATACCCGACGGCGGCGTCGGTGAATCCGACGACACGGCCGACGACCGCCGCGGAGGTGTGCGGTGCCATCCCGAACACCAGCTCACCCACCAGTTCGTCGCGGTCGTCAACGTCATAGAACGGCTCCATCCCGTAGTAGCGTTCAAGGAGGTCGTCCACGAAATCCGCCGTTTTGAGCATGTGCTCGGCCGCACCACTGGAGAGGACGATGTCTTGGACCCGCAGCTCGACCAGTTGGTCGTCGTGGCGGAGCGCCGCTCCGTCGATGTCGGTTTCGTATCCCAGCTCGCGGAACTGTTCGACGGTAACGTCCAACTCGGCCGGTCTGACGGCCGTCACCGGGAGATCCGTCATATCGTACCGGATCGTTCCGTCTTTGAACGCCGAAACGTCGTGTTTCGCGCGCAGGACCCCTTTCTCCATCGGTTCGGGAACCTTCTGCTCAGAGGTGAGTCCTTTCACCCCTTTGAGGATCTCGAAGGCGTGTTCCCGCTCTCCAACGGCCGACAGCGCCTCGTGATACGCCTCATTGAGATCAACCGTCCGGTTCTCGACAGGCGTGGCAAGCTCCTCACACCGGGGACACTCCGCTCGACCGGATTCGTCAGGCTCGACACGGATATCACAATCACGACAGACGTACACTGGTTCAGTGACCCCGCCACAGTCCGGACAGCGGGCCGTAAACGTCGTCGTTCCACAGTCGACACACTCTCGGCGTGCGATCGTCAGCTCAACTTCGCCAGCAGTCGATCGCATCGACTCCGTGTGCGCAGCCGCCTGTGCGACGTCCCGCTGGCTGCCACCGGACTCACCGATCGGGAACAGCGTGTGAACCGCCGGACTCAGCTCGCGCTTTTCGGATTTCTCCGGGCGACCCATCCGGTTGCCGACGCGGGTCGGGGCGCGTTCTCGAACCGAGAACGGTGCGACCTCGTTTACCGCCTTGATGGCGTTGCTCCCGGCGCTTTCGCCCCACGATCGGGCGGTCTCGGACAGATCGTTTAGCGACCACTCCCGTTCGAGATCAGGGGTTAGCCCAAGCGAGTGGATGAGCGCGCTCGCGTCGGGAATCGTGATTTCCTCGTCCGTCGTGTGTTCGACGAGCAGCGTTTCGAGCGCGGTTCGGGTGGACTCGGTTCGGGGAACGACCAGCGTGTCATCGGTCTCAGACACCCGTCCCGCCGAAACGGCGTCGGCCAACTCGTCGAACTGCCCAACGGTGAGATCGTGCCACAAGTACGTGTATTCGGGATGGAGCGGAACCTCGTCGGTTGCCCACGCCAACGCGCGTGTCACCGGGGGAGCAGCGAGATCCACGTGTGGATCATCCCGCAGTGCCTGTACGTCCCCTCCAGCCCGCTCGAACTCCTGCACCCACCATTCGACGGTGTACGACGCCGGAGCAAGCGGATGGTTGTTCTCGACGAATTCCCCGTAGTTGACGAGATACTCCCCGAGATCGAGGATGGCTTCGACCCCGTTCCGAATCTCTTTGGCCTCCTCGGGATCGTCGATGCGGCGCACTTCGCCGTTTGCCAGCCGAACCGTCGGCCCCTCGATCGTGTCGACAGGGACGACGCCGGCCGCCTTTCCAGGGCGCTCCGTTTTGATCTGCGTGCCGGTTGCGAGGAAATCATCGACCAGATGCATCGTCGCAGGATGGACGCCAGCGGTTGCAAAGCCGTGGTTGCGCGCCCGTCCGTACCGCAACCGGAAGCCGCCGGTTCGAGAGGGATGGGAAAAGACGGGCCGACCGGCGATGAGATCTCGGAGGAACTTCGTCGTTTGCTCTGCTCGCGGGGGACCCGATTCCGAGGCGGATGCGTCTTCAACGGCCGACGTTTGGCTGTCGGCGTCACCGTCGGTGTCGGTCTCAGTGTCGGTGTCGGAACCGTCGTCAGAATCAGTGCCGATCGTCCCCTCGATCAGATCATCGAGCCACGGCCATTCGAGTTCTGCAAGCTGTCCGGTGTACCGCTTTATTTTTGGGGCCTTCTGGGCGATTCCCTCTCCAAGTACGAGACACATCCCTCCCCGAGGGTTGTTCGTATCAACGCGTTCCAAATCGCGGGTGGCAGACACCTCCGTTTCGCCTGTCGCCTCGCCGTCGAGCATGATCGGACAGTGCTCAGCGATGAACGTCGTCTCCTTGTCTTTCGGTGAGTACTGTAGCCCGGTTTCGTTGTCGTACAGACCCAACTCCTCGGCGTAGCGTTCGACTTCCTCCTCACGAGGCTTGTATCGATCTAATCCGAGCAGCGTCCGGGCGTAGTCCGCGACGAGCACGGACAGCGCTTGAGCGGTCCCGCCAGCGGATCGGATCGGACCGGCGTAGAACACCCGAACGAACCGGGAGCCGTCGTCGTTTTCGAGCACTTCCACACGGTCGATCCCCTCGATGGGTGCCGCCACGACGCCCTCGGTAAGCAGCGCGACGGCAGTACGGACCGCACCTTCGATCTTTCCGGCCGTGGTTTCGTAGTCACCAACCCGTTCCTCAGCGAAATCTTCGGCCAGTGCTAACGCGGCCTCCTCACGGCTCATCTCCCCTTCGAGTTCTCGAACCCGCTGTGCGACCCCCTCGATACCGAGGATGTTCTCCACGCGGTCGGCCATGTCTTTGGCCACCGGAATCTCCACCTCGGTACTCGGATCGCCACCGCGTTCTTTGGCCGAGCGGGCGACCGAAAACGCCTCGTCCAATCGGGCTTCGATCTGCTCGAAATAGCGCTCCTCAGCGCTCACAGCTCCCAGAGATCTAGATCCGTCGTCTCATCGCGCTGGCGAACCAACTCGGTGTCGAACTCCCGGACGTACAGCTCGCCCGCGTACGTCGTCGCCCAGTCGAGGTGTCCTGCAACTGTCCGGCCCTCGTTATCGGAAAGTGTCATGTGGGTATGGGCGAACGACTCGCCGTCAAGTTTCGAAATGTTTCCGACGCACGCGGTCACTTCCAGTGGCTCCTCGAACGTGATCGGGCGGTACTCTTGGGCGTCGTGGTCGTAAAACAGTAGCTCCGCGTCTTGTACAGCACCTAGTCCATAGAAGAACGCCGCGTCGATCCCGCGTTCGTCCGCGAACGTCTCGATCTGATCGCGCCAGTCCACACCGTGGTCCAGACGAGCGACGAACTCACGGCTGCTTTCGACAGTCCGATAGTCCATACACGGACCCCACGAACGATGTCGGCAAAAAGGTTCCCGAACGATATGAGCCGCAGATCGGACGGGTCGAACCCATCAGCGCCAGTCTTCCATTGTTGCCGCTTCTGCGGTCGGCATCTTCAGCCAGGCTCCGTCCCGAGAAACGTCGGCAATGATGAGCTGGTCGGAGTCGACAGCCACCATCACCTCATGATCGACGCGTGTCTCCGACGCCGGGGCCGTATCTGGCACCATATCCGGCATTTGTTTCCACATCGATATAAACGTGACGAAACTGAGAACGAGTGATTATACAATAGGAATAATATATATGTAGAGAGATGGTTGGTGGCGACGTACAGCGGGCCACCCGAGTGGCATGAGTGTCGAAATCTATGCGTGAGTGAAACAGCGATTTCACTTATACTGGGATATTAGAGGTGTGATTTATTAATGATGAGATGTGTATATGTGTCCCACAAACAGTGGTATATCCACCGTACTAGCCCCGAATGCCGGAGAATTACTCACGGAGCGTGTGTCTGGGTTTCGATATGATGGCGGACGTATAACGGCAAATTTATCACCAAGGATCATTGAAGAGGTGATGGAATGACAGACAGTGCCGGACTCTCACGACGGGGGTTCCTCCAGGCGACGGCTGGTACAGCTGCCGCGATGTCGCTGGCAGGTTGTATTGGCGGTGACGGCGGAGACGACGGAGGCGATGGCAGTGGCTCCAAAAAACCGCAAAAGGGCGGACGGTTGAACTTCATCAACTCCACGATGGGTGGGTTCGATCCGGTCGCCAGCGACGGGACTGCCTCCGGACGGATCATCACACAGGTGTTCGATCCACTCGTCCACTACCCCCACGGGACGGTCGAGGCCGAGTCGTTGCTCGCGAAGAACTACGAGACCAACAACGACAAGACGGTGTACACATTTACGCTCAAAGAGGCCACGTTCCACAACGGCAATCCGGTGACGGCGAAGGACGTGGTGTACTCCTTTGAGCGGGTCGCTGGCTCGCCCCATTCGGTTCGGGCGGATTTCATCCTCAGTTCGATCGGCGTTACCCACGAAACCGATTCGGACGGCAACTACGAACCAGGATCGTTGGGCGTGAAAGCGGTCGACGAGAAAACAGTGGAGGTAACGCTCGAACAGCCGTTCCACTCCACGCTCGAAGTGCTGGCCTACGCCGCGTTCGCGATCGTTCCCGAGGGGGTCGTCGGCTCCCTGGAGGAAGAAGGCACATCGGAGAAACCGTCTAAGAAGTACACCAAATTCGCTGAGACGAATCCGATCGGTGCCGGCCCGTTCAAGTTCGACCACTGGAACAAACAGGAAGAAGCCGAAGTCGTTCGGTATGAAGACTACCACGGCCAGACCGCCTACGTCGATGGCGTCCACTGGGCAGTCATCGAGGACGATTCGGCCAAACTCAACTACGCGATGGAGGGCAACGCCGACATCTTCGAGATGCCCACGGCGGAGTACGATCCCGGTGGCGTTTCGGTCGACAACACCGACGACAAGAAACGCGAAACGGGAACGTACAAACACACCAATGGCGAGGAATTCGACTACCTGAAAGTACCCGAGGTCGCCACGCGCTACATCGCGTTCAACACGTCGAACGTGCCCAAACCCGTCCGCCAAGCAATCGCGTACATCTTCAACACCGAAACGTACGTGAAGCAGGTGCTTAAGAACCGCCAGACGCCGACATACCACCTCACTCCGTCGCTCATCTATCCCGGCGGACCAGACGCTGCGGACAAACACGCCAAGAAGAACTACCCCTACAGTCCCGGCAAAAACGACGCCGAGAGTGCGAAAAAGGTGATGGAGAAGGCGGGATACGGTGAGAACAACCGCTACCAGCTGAACTTCACCCATTACCAAGATAAGGCGTTCGCAAGCCTCGCGAAGAATCTCCAACAGCGCACCGGACAGGCGTACATCGATCTGTCGGCACAAGCGGCCGACTTCCAGACGCTCCAACAGCGCGGAGAGAACGGAACGAACGAGTTGTACTCGCTGGGGTGGATCGCTGACTGGCCCCGGCCGGATAACTTCCTGAAACTGCTGTACCCGCCGAACACCCACACCGGCGATCCGGCAGCGTACACGTATCTTAACTGGGGCCGTGACTCATCGACCAAGGCCTCCAAAAAGGCGAAAAGCGCCTTCGAGAAGGTCCAGAACAACCTCGGCCCGAGCGACGCAGCACGGAAAACGCGGGAAAAAGCGTACATCCAGATGGAAGAAGCCAATTGGGAGGACGCGGTACTCATTCCGACCAACGCCATCGCCACCGAATACTTCAGCTACCAGAAAGTTCATATTCAGAACAAGTTTGGTGGGATGGGTGTTTCACGGAGCATGTACAACACGATTTGGAAAGAACAGAAGTAATCGGACGAGAACAGTCGCTTTTCGCTGTGTCAGCGATCATCCAAAGGAAAGAGATATTTGCCTCAAACAGAAACGCAAAGTATGTCATCAATGTATCAATACAGAACGAGCGGTGAGCGACCGTGAGCCGGTGGCAGTATTTCCTCCGGCGGGTGGTGCTCGCCGTGCCAGTGGTGTTTTTCGCCATGTCGCTCGTGTTCCTCGTGATCCGGGCGGGACCGAGGGATCCGGTCGCGGCGGCGCTCGGACAGAACCAGAATCCGGAGATTGCCCACCGGATGCGGGTCCAGATGGGTATCATCAACCCCGACGGGACGCCAGTACCGCTGTGGGAACAGTACATCGACTTTATGACCGATCTTGTGACGTTGAGTCTCGGTCAGACGTGGGTGATCAATCGGGGCGCGTCGGTACTTGATCTGATCATCGCCCGCGCACCAATCACGATCTGGCTCGGTTTTTGGTCGGTGTTGATCGCACTGCTCATCGGGATCCCCTTGGGATTTTACGCGGGATTGCGACCGAACACGTTCCCTGATTATTTCGCCTCGTTCGGCGGAATCGTCTGGCGCGCGATGCCGAATTTCTGGCTCGCCATCATCCTTTCGAGTGTTCTCGTCAGTTCAGAGGGGTTGACCGAGGACCTGATCGGCGTTCCGCTCTCTTGGAGTGATTTCCTCATCGAGACAGACGTGATCGGGACAGCGAGTCTTGCGAACTTGGGCGATCCAGTCTCACTGATCGCCGCGGTCAAGTGGATTTTGCCGCCCGCGATCGTGTTGGGTTCGGCCTCGATGGGCAACGAGATGCGGATCGGTCGGACCGCTGTACTCGAAACCATCAACTCCGCTTACGTCGAAACCGCCCGCGCCAAGGGACTAGGTCGTCGAGTGATCGTCTGGAAGCACGTGTTCCGCAACGCGTTGATCCCATTGGTGCCCGTCATTTCGAGCGAGGCGTTCGTGCTGATCGGGGGATCGGTGCTCGTGGAAACCGTCTTTGCGATCAATGGGCTGGGGAAGCTCACGTTCGATGCGGTCAAACAGGGCGATCTCGCGCTCGCGGGTGGGCTGTTGTTCGTCTTCGCCATCTTCCTCCAGATCGTGAACATCGTCCAAGATCTGTTGTATACGCTGATCGATCCACGAATCGGGTATGATCAATCATGAGTGAAACTGCTACTACGGAACTGCCGTTCAGAGAGCGACTCCGAGAGAATCCTCGTCCAGCGCTGCTCTGGGTGGGTGTATTAGGTGTACTGCTCGCGCTCGAAATCGGAGCGATCACTTCGGTGGCCGTCACGGTCGTATCAGGATTAGCTGGTGCTGTCGCCAGTGCTGCCGCCGCGGTGCTGGGTGGGCCAGTAGTGCCCTCAATCGGTGGGGCTATCGACGGTGCGCTCACGAGTGCGGCCCACGTGGCCGATGGATTGCCATCGCTGTTGTCCCGTGATGTGATCCCGAACCAAGGGTATCAAACGCCGGACGGCACGTGGCACGGGACGTTCCTCGGACTCGAACCCAAATACGCGTGGTTGCTCCGACTCGTGCTCGTGTACGCCTACATGTTCGCCTTCCTGTGGTGGTGTTGGCGGGGCTACCGCGTTTACGTCCGCCACTATCGGTTTGCGGACTGGACGCCCCGAGACGACATGGTCGACCGGCTTCGCACCCACCGATGGGGCCAGTTCGGGTTCGTCGTAGTGTTGCTGTTCGTCGGCATGGCGTTGTTCGCGCCGGCAATCAGCCCGACTTCTGCCGACCAGAACATCTACCATACGAGTCAGTACGACGTTCAATACTACGACGCCGACACCGAGAGCGTCGAAACGATAGCAGTGCTCGATGCGAACCTCGATAGCGCTTCCCGAGGAGCAGGGACGACCAACATCGGTCCGTGGCAGTACGACCAGTACGACCGGTTCCATCCCTTTGGCACGATGTCCAATCCTGGGCAGGATCTCTTTACCTTCATGGCGTACGGCGCTCGGATCTCGCTCGCCATCGGTCTCATCGCCATCGGTGTGAGCGTCGTGTTGGCCGGCGGCTTTTCGATGCTCACCGCCTACTACAAGGGATTGGTCGATCTGTCGGTGGTGTTTGTCAGCGACTCGATCCAGTCGCTGCCGGGGATCTTGCTGTTGCTCCTCGTCGTGGCGGTGTTTCAGAGTCACTGGCTCTGGGAGATCTACAACGGCGGGCTGTTGCTCGCGCTCGCCTTCGGCGTGGTGTACTGGCCGGGGCTGTGGCGAGCGGTCCGTGGTCCGGCGCTTCAGGTGGCCGAACAGGAATGGGTCGACGCCGCAAAGAGCTACGGACAGCGATCGGTAACGACGATGCGAAAGCACATGTTGCCGTATCTCCTGAGCTACCTCCTGATCTACGGCTCGATGTCGCTCGGCGGCGTCATCATCGGTATAGCGGGACTGTCGTTTTTGGGTCTTGGTATTGATCCACCGACGCCGGAGTGGGGACGAGCCATCAATACGGGACAGGACTACGTTACGACCCCTGCGTGGCACATCTCACTTATTCCCGGCATCCTCATCGTGATCGTTGTCACGGGATTCAACGCGCTGGGTGACGGCATCCGAGACGCGATGGATCCTGAAAGCGAGGGTGAAGACGCGGGTGCCGGTGCGACCGCTAGTGGTGGGGGTGCATAACCATGAGTATGCATTCACATTCACCGGCGTCGGTCGACCGGACTGATGACGCGCTGTTGACCGTCGAGAACCTCCAGACATCGTTTTTCACGGACAAGGAGACGATCCGAGCGGTTGACTCGATCAGCTTCGAGATCGATCGGGGCGAGACCGTCGGAATCGTCGGTGAGTCTGGGTCTGGAAAGAGCGTGACGGCCCGGTCGATCATGGGTTTGATCGACGCTCCCGGTCGTGTGGTCGGCGGCAGCGTCCGGTTCAACGACGCTGAGACCGTCGAGCGCCTCGCACGGCAGTATCCTGACCGGACGATCGACGTAGACGAGCTTCGCACTGAACACGATGTCGCGGACTGTATCGAGCAGTTGCTCGAACAGGGGGTTTCCCCCGCGAAACTCACCGACGGCGAGCAGGATCGATCCGATGTCGATCCCGTCGAACTCGCGCGCGAAGACATCGTTACGATGCGCGATCTCGTCGAACGTCGGTTCACCGACGAACTCGGAATCACTGAGAAGAGCGCGTTCGTCGTGCGCGATACCGACGGCGGATACGTCGATGCGACGCACGCCTCCGAAGACGCGTTCCGGAAGCTTCGGGGACGGGGGATCTCAATGATCTTCCAGGATCCGCTCACGTCGCTGAATCCGGTGTACACCGTCGGCAACCAGATCAAAGAGGCGATCCGTCTTCATCAGGGATTGCAGGGCACCGAAGCCCACGAGGAAGCTATCAGACTTCTCGAAGCCGTCTCGATCCCTGACGCACACCGCCGTGTCGATGAGTATCCACACGAGTTCTCGGGCGGGATGCGCCAGCGTGCAGTCATCGCCATGGCGTTGGCGTGCAAACCCGAGTTGCTTATTTGCGACGAACCGACCACGGCGTTGGACGTGACGATTCAGGCCCAGATCCTCGAACTCCTAATGGAGATCCAAGACGACCGTGACCTAGCGATCATGTTCATTACCCACGATATGGGTGTGATCGCGGAGATCGCTGACCAAGTGAACGTGATGTATGCGGGCGAACTCGTGGAAAAAGCGCCTGTCGGGGCGCTGTTCGACGCGCCGAAACACCCCTACACCCAGGGGCTGCTTGAGTCGATTCCGGGGCGTCATCCCGAAGAAGACCGACTCAGAACCATCGAGGGCGATGTGCCGACACCAAACGAACAGCCGACGTACTGTCGGTTCGCACCCCGGTGTCCTGAGGCGTTCGACGCCTGTGAGGTGGTTCATCCCGAGAACGTCGGTGTGGGCGATGCGGAACACACCGCTGCGTGTCTGCTTTATCCCGAGGAACTACCCACAGACGAAGCGCTCGAACAGCACCGGTCACTCGGAGCGACCGACGGAGGTGATCAACGATGAGCGAGGAGCTACTCACCGAATCACGACAGACGACGGCCGAGCCGCTCGTTGAGGTCAACGGATTGAAGACGTACTACGACACCGGCGGGATGCTCGGTTCCCAGCCTGTCAAGGCCGTTGACGGCGTCGACTTCTCGATCGCGCGCGGCGAGACACTCGGATTGGTTGGCGAATCGGGCTGTGGAAAGACGACGCTCGGACGGACGCTCGTTCAGCTCGAAACCGCCACTGATGGAGAAGTGTTGTTCGATGGGCGTGATGTGACAACCCTTTCCGGGTCGGAGCTGAAGAAGTGGCGGCGCAACGCCCAGATCGTCTTTCAGGACCCTGAATCTAGCCTCAACAGCCGGATGACTGTGGGAGAGATCATCCGCGAACCGCTCGATGTCCACGGCTGGCCCAACTTCACTGTCGCTGTCGACGATCCACAGGACCGATCCGTGAGTCTTTCTGGCGACGGCACGCTCACAGACGACGACCAGGCCGATATCACCGTCGCTGTCGGAGACGATGATCAGACCGTAGCGGTACGGGAGGGGATTCCGATGGACGAGTCCGCTGTGAAGGTATCGACCACCGAACGCGGATCATCCGTGACGGTGTCGCTGTCGGTCGGCGTCTCTAAATCCCGCCTTCGTCGTGCACGCGTCCGAGAGCTGTTGAAGACGGTGGGACTCCAGGAAGAACACTACTACCGGTATCCACACCAGTTTTCCGGTGGACAACGACAACGCGTCGGTATCGCTCGCTCACTCGCGCTCGAACCGGAGTTCGTCGTTCTCGACGAACCAGTGAGCGCGCTTGATGTCTCAGTTCAGGCAAAGGTACTGAATCTACTCGAAGATCTCCAAGAACAGTTCGGGCTGACGTATCTGTTCATCGCTCACGACCTTTCCGTCGTCCGCCACATCTGTGATCGGGTCGCCGTGATGTATCTCGGTCACATCATGGAGATTGGAGAGACAGAAGAGCTATTCCAGAACCCGAAAAACCCCTACACCTACTCGTTGCTGTCGGCAATTCCGGACCCAGATCCCGAGACGACCCGCGAGCGCGTCACACTCCGGGGAACGCCACCCAGTCCTCGAAATCCGCCATCGGGCTGTCCGTTCAGCACGCGGTGTCCAGTAAAGATCCGGCCGACAGAGTACAGGGATATCGACGAACAGACCTGGGAAGGAATCGAACTTTTGGGCGACATCCTCCGAAACCGCGAGCAGCAGAGCGTCGGGGTTCGTGAGCGTGCAAAGCGGCTCTTGGGGTTGGAGACGGGCTTCGATGACATCGTGGATGTCGTCGAAGAGGTGTTCATGCCTGAGACCGTCGAGACGGAGCAATCGGCTGCTGAGAGATCGATGGCCGACGACGAACGACTCGAAGCCGCGTTGTCCGACGTGCCAGCCACTGTCAAAACCCACATCGAGACGGCCGTCGAACTCATCGAAGCCGGCGACGAATCACAGGCACACCAGCTGTTGACAGACGAATTCGGCTCGGTTTGTGAACACGAATCTCCAGAACACCACCCTGTGAGCGACACGGGCCGCGCGAGCTACTGTCACCGTCACCGATCAGAGTACGACGAGCCAGAGCCGGTGTTCGACAGCCATCTGGATCACGACTGATGAACCGAGAGCCGTCGATCCGCGTTCAACAGGCGGTGGATGCGTTCGTGTACGCCGTTGCCGTCACGACGATCGCCCTCGTGAGCGCAGTCATCGTCAGCTTCGCGCTCGGCGGCGGGTGGGTGGGTGTGAAGTTCATCCTGTTTCTCATCGGAATCGGACTGTTCGGAGTCGGTACGTTCGCTCTCCGACCGACCCCACCGTGGCGAGACCACTCCCGCCTCCCCACACCCGACCGATCAGTGCTGCAGTCGAGGCTGCAACGACTTCCGCCGCTCGATGCGTACGGATTGACTGCTGACGAACGGTTCCCGACCGGAGCGAAGCTGCTGCTGTCGAGTGTCTTTATTCTCGCGCTTTCGTTCGTACTCGAAACTGTGTTCGGCGTTGCACGGTGACGAACCGAAGCGAACGTTGACCGTTCCGTTCTGTGCTGGACATGTATTATGGGAAGTACATAGAACAGAAGAGAGTGAACTTTAATGTCCATGCGATCCAGCTGTCAGTATGACCGAATCCGGTGACGATGGGGCACACACTGAACAAAGCGCAGATACTATCGAGGAAGGGAAATCAGCGTGGCAAGCCACGGTCGATGACATGAACGGAATGGCTGCCGAGCTCGAAGAAGAGGGGTGGACGGCGACCGCCATCGCGGCCGACGATACCGCTCCGAATCCGCCGGAGGCGGGTGATACCGACCGATACGGCTTCATTCACGTGATCGCAGATAACGACGCTGAGGAGTTTTCCGAGACGTTCGAGCGCGGCCACGAGGAAGGCGGCGGCTTTCCGGAGTACGAAGTGTATCAATCCGAATCCGGCGGACGGATCTTCCAAGTGACCGTGTTGTACGATGAGGTGACAGCCAGCGTGATCCTTCTTGCTGGCAACTACGAACCACAACGGGCGCAGGATCTGATGCAGACCGCAGCCGAGCGCGAGGAGTTGTACACACACGTTCAAACCCTCGATAAGACGGTGTTGGGCAGTTTCCGACATGAGGGGTGGGAGATCTTCTTCCCGAACGTCGAGCAATGACTCGACGTGCGGCTCTCTACAACGGAGTCGCTCTGACACACGGACGATAATATTTTATACGGCGTGAGGTGACTACTGACACGGATCATACACGCGTTCACTCACTTCAAGAGATCCCACGATTCACCGAAAGTGTGTAAGGTCTTTGTAGTCTCGCGGCGACGAGTCGATATGGACGTAACAGACGCGATGACACCGCGTGAAGAATTGGTTACGGTGTCACTTCCAGGGTCGCGCGATGCTGCGCTCGAACACCTCCGCAAGCGCGAGTTTTCATCCGTTGCGGTGGTCAAAGAGGAGAACAGCGATGAGACGTTTCGGGGGCTGATCTCCCGTGAGGCACTGATCGAAAACCCCGACGAAGATCAGCTCGCGCTGTTAGTGGAGGAAGGCCCGACCACATCCTCGGACGCGAGCTTAGAAACGTTGGCGGAGATGATGGTCGAGACCGGTGCCCGCCGTGTACCGGTCGTCAACGGTAGCGGATTGAACGGCATCGTCACGATCACGGACGTTATCGGAGCCATCGCTGAAGGCGCTGCTGACGGTGAACGGCAGGTGTCGGAACTGGCGACGCGGTCAGTGAACGGAATTTACAGCGGCTCGCCGTTGCGCGTCGCAGAGCAGGAACTGCGGTACGCCGACACGCCGTACGCGGTCGTCATTGATGACGCGGCGGAGCCTGTCGGCATTCTCACGGACGCGGATTTGATCGCGGTAGCCGAAATCGTTGAGGGTGAAGACGATACCGGTGGCGCGATGGCGGGTGACGACGACGAGTGGATGTGGGAAGGGATCAAGACGGTTGGAAACCGCTATTACCCCACTCGGAACGTGGAGTTTCCCGACGGCACGGTCGCTGACTACATGAGCGACGATCTCGTCACGGTCTCGCGCACGCAGACCGCGCGTGAGGCCGCACAACTCATGGTCCGTCACGACATCGAACAGATCCCGCTGATGAGCGGCGGTGAACTCCTCGGCATCGTCCAGGATATGGACCTCCTTCACGCAGTATGAGTGATCGACTTGTCGAACTTGCAAAGCGTCGCGGCTTTTTCTTCCCGGCCAGCGGCGCGTACGGCGGCACAGCTGGGTTCTACGCGTACGGTCCACAAGGGGCGGCGCTGAAGCGCAATCTGATCGAATCGTGGCGTGAGCAGTTCCTCACCAGAGAAGGCCACATGGAGATCGACGCGCCGACGGTTATGCCCGAAAGCGTCTTCGAGGCCTCCGGACACCTCGATACGTTCGACGACATGATCATCGAATGTCCGTCGTGTGGGGAGAGCCACCGTGCGGACCACCTCGTCGAAGACGAGACCGACATTGACGACGCTGAAGGCATGTCCCTATCGGCCGTCGAGGAGATTATTGCCGAGCAGGATCTCCACTGTCCGGACTGCGGGGCGTCACTCGCCGGCATCGAGGTGTCGGCGTTCAACCTGATGTTCGGAACGAACATCGGTCCCGGTTCGTCCTCGCCGGGCTATCTTCGGCCGGAAACAGCCCAAGGGATTTTCGTGGAGTTTCCCCAGCTGAAAGAGTACGCGCGCAATCAACTCCCCTTTGGCGTGGGTCAGATCGGACGGGCGTACAGAAACGAGATCAGCCCACGGCGCTCGATCGTTCGGGTTCGGGAGTTGACACAGGCCGAACTGGAACATTTCATCGATCCGGAAACAGACAAGCCGCCGTTGTCGCGGGTTGCCGGCGTGGACGTGCCGTTGTACTCCGCGGCGGCCCAAGCGGACGACGGAGAGATCGAGACGATGACGGTCAACGATGCGGTCGAGGCGGGTGTCGTCAACGACTGGATCGCGTACTACCTCGGCGTGGCGGCCGAGTGGTACGAACGGGTGGGCGTCGACATGGACCGGTTCCGGTACCGTCAACATCAGCCTGAAGAGCTTTCACACTACTCTTCGGACTGTTGGGACGCCGAAGTCGAGGTTGATGGCAACTGGATCGAACTCACCGGCTTTGCCTACCGGGGATCGTACGATCTGTCCAAACACGACGAGTACTCCGATGAGGAGTTCACCCTGTTCAAACAGTACGACGAGCCGATCACCGTCGAGCGGCCGACCGTCGATCCGGACATGAGCGTGCTCGGTCCTGAGTTTGGGAGCGAGGCCAGCGACATCGCTGAGGAGCTACAGCGACTGGCCGAAACCGATCCTGACGCATTTGAGGGCGAGACTGTGACCGTCACGATCAACGACGAGGATCGGACGGTCCCTGTCGACGTGACTGGCTTTGCCGTCGAGGAGGTGACCGAATCCGGTGAGCACATCACCCCGCACGTCATCGAACCGTCGTTCGGCATCGACCGGCTCATCTACACGGTGTTAGCACACGGCTACCGAGAAGATGAAGTCGACGGCGAGCCACGAACCTCACTCGCACTACAGCCCGACATCGCACCGACGACAGTGGGCGTGTTTCCGCTGATGGCGAAAGACGGGATGGCCGAGCGTGCTCAGGAGATCGTCCGACGGCTCCGATCAGAGGGTTTCACCGTGAACTACGACGATTCGGGGGCGATCGGACGGCGGTACCGTCGACAGGACGAGATCGGGACACCCTACTGCGTCACAGTCGATTACGAATCACTGGAGGATGACACCGTTACCGTCCGTGAACGGGATTCGACCGAACAGGATCGGGTGGCTGTCGACGACCTGTGTTCCCACCTCAGATCACGCAGCGCAACGCAGTAGATGCATCCCGAGATCCAACGACGGCTGGTGCACGCGTCTGGCGTCGTGATCCCGTTTTCGTATCTTGGCGGGATCATCACGTGGGAGCACGTGCAGTTGCTGTTCGTCCTCTGTATGCTGAGTGCGTTCGTTCTCGAAGCGCTCCGGCTCACTGGATTCCTCCAGTGGCAGATCTTCGACACGCTCACCCGCGAGTACGAGCACGATCACGTTGCGGCCTACGCGTTGTACATGATCGGCACCACGGTCGTCGTGTTAACCGTCCGTCCGGGCGTTGCTGTTCCTGCCCTCCTGTTGCTCATGATCGCTGATCCCGTGATCGGCGTGCTCGGCTCCGGTGGTGGACTGACGATCAAACCGATCCGCGTGTTGGCGACGATGTTTGCCCTCTGTACGCTCATTGCGCTCCCGTTCGTCCATCTGGTTCCAGCGATCTGTGGGGCGTTCGCCGCAACCGTTGCCGACGGGGCAAAGCCGGTCATCGCCGGCTACGTGATCGACGACAATCTCACCATCCCACCGGCTGCTGCGGTTTCGATCATTGCCGGTCAGCAACTCCTTGAAATGAGCCATTCGGTCGGCTTCTGAGTGTCGCCACCGTCCAGGGGAACGCTTATGCGCCGGAGACGACAGCATTACGCTGATGGCGGCTGTTGATGAGGACTTCAATCTCGATCTCGATCATCCACTGTTGACGCCGGGACTCCTCGAACGCCGAGAGTACCAGCTACAGTTGGCTGACACGGCCTACACCCAGCACACGCTCGTCTGTCTTCCAACCGGACTGGGCAAGACGACTGTGAGCCTCCTTGTGACTGCGTATCGACTAGACGCGTGCGCTCGATCTGGACCCTCCGATGCGCAAGCTTCTGATCGGACACCGGTGTCGTTACTGCTCGCACCGACGAAGCCGCTGGTGTCCCAGCACGCGTCGTTTTATCGAGAGGCGCTCTCGATTCCTGAGGAGGAAATCGTCGTCTTCACGGGGGCTGTCTCACCCGAGGATCGGATCGACCTCTGGGACCGAGCGCGCGTCGTTGTTGCGACGCCCCAAGTGGTCGAAAACGACCTGATCGGTGATCGGATCGATCTCACCGATGTCGTGCATCTCACCTTCGATGAATGTCACCGCGCGACCGGCGAGTATGCCTACAACTACATTGCTGAACGCTACCACGCGGACGCCGCTGATCCACTCGTGACAGGAATGAGTGCTTCCCCTGGCGGCGACAACGAGGAGATCCTCACCGTCTGCTCAAACTTGGGTCTCACAACGGTCGAAGTGATGACCGAAGACGACGCCGACGTGAACGCATTTACCTATCAAACCGACGTTGAGTGGGAACGGATCGAACTTCCTGAGGAGGTCATCGAGATCCGCGATCTACTGAACGGCGTGATCGAGGATCGGCTCCAACGGCTGAAGTCGATCGGGGTGACCGAAACGACCAGTTCAGGACTCGCCCAGCGGGAACTCAACGAGATCCGGAGCAAACTCCAGCGGCTCATCGATGCCGACAAATCCGACGGCTACGAGGGGATGTCCGCCCACGCCGAGATCATGCGGCTCAGGCGGGCTGTCGAACTGGTCGAAACACAGAGTGTCGAGTCTCTGCGCCGATATTTCGAGCGCCAACGCAACGGAGCGCGTTCATCGGGTGCCTCGAAAGCTGCACAACGGTTCGTCAGTGATCCAGACGTGCAAGCCGCGATGAAACGCGCCGAGACCTACGACGACCTCCATCCGAAGTTTCGGCGGGCGCGCATCCTGCTGGCCCAAACCCTCGGTATCAACGACGGTGAGCGAGTGATCGTGTTCACCGAATCGCGTGACACCGCCGAAACGCTCACCGACTTCTTTTCTAATCACTTCGAAACAAGGAAATTTGTCGGCCAAAGCGACACCGACGGTTCGGACGGCATGACACAGACCGAACAGCAGGAAACGCTAGACGCGTTCCGCGACGGGGCGTTCGAAGTGCTCGTCTCTACGTCCGTCGCAGAAGAGGGACTAGATGTCCCGGAAGTCGATCTCGTGTTGTTTTATGAACCCGTCCCGAAGGGAATCCGGTCAATCCAGCGCAAGGGCCGAACCGGCCGTGGTCGTGAGGGGCACGTGGTCGTGTTGTTGGCCGAAGACACGCGTGACGAAGCGTTTTTCTGGATCTCGCGCCGCGAGGAAAAGCGGATGGAAGAGGAACTTCGTTCGCTTAAAGACGGTGCCGGGGAACTCCGAGACGAACTCGGGCCGTCCACAGCGGAAACGAAAAATTCCGAGGGACAGTCCGATCTGGAGTCGTTCACGGCAGTGCCCGACGGCGACGCGTCTCAAACCGACAGCGATCGAGACGCTGGTGTTGCGTCGACTGCCAGTCCCACCGCCGAGAACGCCGTCGAGATCGTGATTGACCAGCGAGAGCTGGACGCGACCATTGCCCGAGACCTCTCGACTCGCGACGGTCTCACAACCCGACTCGAAACCCTCGATGTCGGTGATTATGTCCTGTCCGACCGTGTGGTGGTCGAACGCAAGTCGGTCGACGATTTCCTCGATACGATCGTCGAAAGCGATCGGTCGTTGTTCGAGCAGATCCGGGACGCCACTCGAAGCTACGCCAGACCGATCTTGATCGTCGAGGGCGAGCAGACAGCGCTGTTCGAACGGCGCAACGTCCACCCGAACGCGATCCGTGGTGTGTTGGCGTCGCTCGCTGTTGATTTCGGAATCAGCGTGCTGTACACGCAGGACGAAACAGGAACGGCCGACCTGTTAGAAACCATCGCGCGCCGTGAACAGGAGGACACCGACCGCACCGTGAGCGTCCACGGCGAGAAAAGCACGAAAACCCTCACCGAACAACAGGAGTACGTCGTCAGCGCAATCGCGGAAGTCGGTCCCGTGACGGCCACTGCGCTCCTCGAACAGTTTGGGAGCGTTGAGGCAGTGATGAGTGCCTCGGCTGAGGACCTCACGTCGGTGTCGGGTGTCGGTGACGTGACTGCCAACAGGATCAGAGACGTCGTCGGAAGCGAGTACGCCTGATCAGCCTGTCCACAAGCCCCGGACCCCGAGGGTTTATTATGATATTGAACAATATGAAGGTGTATGAGTGGGAATAACACGACGGCATCCGGGACACAGTTTGCCGCGATCGATTTTTCGATCGACAAGCAGGCAGTGATTGTAGGGGCCGTACTCGGCGTTCTCATCAACATGAGTGCAATGTTAGTACCGGTGCTCAACTACGTCGGTGGGGGTGTCATCGCGGGATTCGTCGCCGCGTACATGGTTGGCGGCCCACGCGGGTGGCTCCACGGCGTTATTGCTGGCACTTTCGCGGGTATCGCAGGGGGAACGGTCGTCATGTTCACCGGCGCGTTGATCGGACTGTACACCGAACCCCCGACGCTGCTTCAGGAACTGTTTGGTATCATCAGTCCCGTCTTCAATGGAGCGGGGGTTCTCGAACCGCTGTACATCGGTCTGGGCGTCGCAGCGTTCATCCTTGTCGACAGCCTCATCGGCAGCGCGATCGGTGGACTGCTACGCACGCTCGTCGACGTACTGTTCAGGCGCTGACTCACTGAACTATTCGGCTGTCGGTCGGCACTCACGCCGTCGTTATCTCCCATCTTCATTGTATGTAATAAACGACCCTCTTATTCCCACAAGAGATTTTTATAAGAGCAGGAACGCGCGAGAGTATGGAACGTACCATTCGGTCGTTGTTTGCGATCGAGACCGACATCGACATCGGAGATATCGAAGCCATCCTCGGTGGAAGCCTGTTCGGCGCGCTGCAAGCGAACGTCATCCTTCACCTCGGTGATCTCGAAGCGCTCAAACTGCTCGGGGCAACCGTCGGACGACCAACGTTGCTAGCCGGCGCAGGACTGTTGTTCGTTTACGGTGTGGTACTCGCGTTCCCGTTTCTCGCGTTCGTTTCGGGATCAATCAACGCGTTCGTCACTCGGGTCATCATGTTATCACGCAACAGTTCGCTGTTACAGAAAGTACTCGTGCCGCTCCTCAACGTGTCCGCGCTCGGCGTGACGCTGTTCGCACTCGGACAGATCTACGGACTCCTCGTCGGTGTCGTCTTCTTCGGCGTGCTCGTCCAACTGTGGCTTCTCTTCATCGGTGGACCGAGCGCGCTGCCAGCGCTGGGACTCGTCTCGCTGTTCGCGTGGATGACGTACGGTGGAATGATGGGTCTCGTGTACGGTCTCGCTATGGAACGGTGAGAATCCCGACCGGACTACTATTTGTCTGACCTGATTTCGAACGACGACCCGGTAACGCCCCCGAAAAACGCCGCTCAAAGATGACTGAGGATACGTCACCGAAAATCCATTAGGAAATATGATGGGCAACTATGGTATTAAATAGCCGCGTATGTCCGGGCAAAAGGTCTAACTGAGTGACATAGAAACAACGGTCGGGTCGATGGACACGCGAGACAGTGGGTTACACGGGAATTCGATCGTTCGGGAGGCCATCCGTAGATTGTCGTGTGTGAGGAGGCGTGAGGGAGTCGCTACGAGACGTGTTTGTTTCGGTGACTATATATGGCTTCCCTCCATCGACCGACCAGGTACGCACGACATTAACAACCATGTACAACAAGCGCACGTTTGGAAAGGGAATGGGTGCATCGATCGGACTACTGGCTGTGATTGCGTTACTCATCATTTCTACGGGGTCTGCGTATGCCGTTCCGCTCGCCGGTATCGGTGGGTTCACGATTCAGGCAGACCAGCTCACTGCTGAGTCGGCGTATATCTATCCAGGAGTCGATGACACCAGCAATCAAGACGCCTATCCGATGGCAGTGATTGAGCAGAAAGACGTCAAAATTGATGGGATGAAGCTCATGAAGTCGCTCGATGTGAGCGCGGTGCCCGGACTCAGCGGTAGTGCTCGGGTCGTGATGACATCTAGTGACACTGTAACAGCAGATCAGCAGATGGTCAAGGTGAGCAACATCGAAGCCGACACCGCGGAGTTCAACCAGCAGGTTATCGACGAGTCCAACTCGAACAACCCATCAGACCAGTTCGGCATCTGGGCGGGTGACGCGTCGAAGAATCAGGACAAGCTTCAGGATGGAAAGATTGTCGACATTAGTGGCGATGGCCCGGCTCAGAAGCTACAAGGAGCAAACATCAAGGCGCACTACCTTGCGTCTAGTTCGATCAGCATTCCAGGTCTGAGCCTGCAAGTCCAGTACGACCAAGACGGTGACGGTCAGTACAACGAGTAGTTGGTAGGGCCTGCCAACTTCCGTTAGAACAGCATCACAGCGATCATGATAAATACAACCTATGGATTCATGAGCGACCGACGACAACGACTCGAACAGTGGCGCCAGCGTCGTCCGGTGCTCGGTGGCGTGTTCTTGCTTCTCGGGAGCGTGTTCATGTTTTATGTACCGATGTTCATCGCAAAGGACACGATTTTCATCGGGGGCAACACGGTCGCCTACATCGGACTAGTGAACGCTTCGTTCATCTTCTTGATCGGGGTGTTTTCCCTAACGAAGCCGGAGTACTCCACGATACTCGGTTACGCCGGTGTCGTGTTTTCGTTTACTTCATTGATGGGGACGCTTGGGGGATTGCTTATCGGGATGATATTCTCGCTCATCGGGTCGAATCTCTGTATTGCGTGGGAGTCTGAGCTGGTCGAAGAGAACAGTCCGTTCAGTTGGAACGGCAGCACGGACGTGGATTCAGATTCGAACGATGAGGACGCTGAGGACATGGGCGTTTCCGGGCTCGTGAATAAGTGGCGATAAAAATGTCGATGGACAGCTTAAAACGACGAATCCGGTCGGTCGGGCCGCTCCGCGCCGCGCTTGCGTGTGGATTTTCGCTATTACTCGTTACGAGTGGAAGTCTCGTGTTCGTCACGTCGGCCCAAGAATCGCCTGATGGTGTCGATGACCGCGCGACGTTCACTGTTCGAACGGGCTCGATTCACCCGGATATAGCAGATGCCGGACAGATCTGTGCGGAGAAAATCGAACCCGACGTGAACAAGGTCACAGTCTCCGATTCGACATTGAAAGACGTCGATATTTATGTCGGAAAGGAAGGGAGTATCGAGTCCCATATCAGCTTCCCAACGGGGGACGTGAGCGGGAATCTCGTCTTGTACACGAACGGCGAGAATCCGCTGGTCAACACACTAGCGACGCTCGGCATTTGTCTCCCGCCGGGGGTACCGAACCCGTTGCCGACGACGCTCAAAGCCTACTGGCTCGGTGTCGACAACTTAGAGACGGATGGGCTTTCGATCTCGTCTGGCGGTGAACCACCGAGCGTCGGTGGCCCAGAACTCTCGGACGTTCTTGCGGAGACGAACACGTCCAAATCTGAACTCGGGATCAACAACTCTACTGAAACGAACACCACCAACGAGACGCTGACTAACGTCACGAACACCACCAACGAGACGCTGACTAACGTCACGAACACCACCAACGAGACGCTGACTAACGTCACGAACACCACCAACGAGACGCTGACTAACGTCACAAACACCACTAATGAGACGCTAACCAACGTCACGAACACCACTAACGAGACGCTGACTAACGTCACGAATGAGACGACAGCAGTAGAATCAGGGACGAATGACACGGCAACGCCGACAGCAACAGACGCACAGTCTGAGGCTGTCAGTCAGGGGACCGACGTTCAGGCAGAGTCGCTCCAGAACACCCCTGACCGAACCGATCGGAACACCTCCGAACCAGATGCGACTGAAACCGAGGCAGACGCGCCAGAATCACCGTCTATTCCGACCGGAACACCCCAGCCGACGACGACTGATGATGAAGATGACGGAATCCTGTCTGGCATACTGGGACCGTTGTTCAGCTAACTGGCAATCGTGTTCTACTCCGTTTACGGTTTCTGAGAAAGCGTATGTGTGTTCGTGAGAATCCCTAGTCGTACAGAGGATCAATGACGGACAACATCACTGCTGAGACGATGGATATCGAACGCGCCCAAACGGTGGCGCGGCGCGTGATCGAAAACGTAGAGCAGGTGATCGTCGGGCAACACGAGGCCGTGGAACATCTCGTCACATCGGTGTTGGCAGGGGGAAACGTTCTACTTGAAGACATCCCAGGAGTGGGTAAGACGATGCTCGCTCGGTCGATCGCTCGGTCGGTCGATGGCCGATTCAAACGGATTCAATTCACACCGGATCTCCTCCCGAGCGACATCACTGGCGCGAACGTGTTCAATCAGAAAACGCAGGAATTCGAGTTCCGCAACGGACCGATCTTTGCGAACGTGGTCCTTGGGGACGAGATCAATCGCGCGCCTCCCAAAACACAGAGTGCGCTGTTAGAGGCGATGGATGAGGGACAAGTCACTGTCGACGGCGAGACGCATCCGGTCCCATCGCCGTTTACCGTCATCGCCACGCAGAACTCCGTCGAAGACGATCAAACGTACTCGCTGCCCCTAGCCGAGATCGATCGCTTCATGAAACGTCTCCATCTGGGGTATCCCGATGAACACGAAGAAACCGAACTGTTGGGGCGAGTCACCGGCGAACATCCGATCGAGTCGCTGTCTTCGGTTGCCACCATCGACGACATACAGACGGCACGACGCGCCGTCTCGAACGTTCGAGTGGAGGACGCTATCCGGCAGTACGTCACCCGACTCGCGCGGTACACGCGGGATCACGCACAGCCGGGTGCGAGTCCACGAGGATCGGTCGCGCTGCTCCACGCGGCTCAGGCCCGAGCAGTACTCGATCAACGGGGGTACGTGATTCCGGAAGATGTTCAACAGGAAATACGTTCGGTTTTTACCCACCGGATCAGACCAGTACCGAGTGGCGACGCGCCAGCCTCTATCGTTACCGCTGCGCTCGAATCCGTCGACGTATGAATCTGACACGACGCGGAGCTGTAGTCGTGGCTGCTGCCGTTGTTGGGGTGATACTTGGGGCGTCGTTCGGTGCCCGTTCGCTCGATGTCGTTGTCGTTCCGGCGGTTGCCGTGCTCGCGTTTGCCCTCGGTCAGGTCACATTGGCCGATCGGCCGACGGTCGAACGGACGAGTACCGAACCGGGAATGCCGGGGGACACTCGCACGATTGGCCTACAGATCGAGACGGACGCGATGGCAACGGTCACGGATCGGATCGACGGCGTCAGTCCGGAGACTGTTGAGATGGCCGTCAGTGACGACGGATCGGTCGAGTACGACGTGACGTTCATCCGTCGAGGCGTCCATTCGGTCGGGCCGCTTTCGGTCACCGTGTGCGATCCTCTCGGATTAGTCACTGAGCGATACCAGTACACCGATTTCGATCCGATACTCGTCTACCCTGATATTCACCAAATCGCCGCAACGGATGTGTTCGCCACCCTCACAGGCGGGGACGGAGTGCCCGAACGCCAAGAGTTTCAAGGGCTTCGGGAGTACACGCCGGGCGAATCGCTCCGCAATGTCCATTGGAAAACGAGCGCCAAACAGCAGGACCTTTTCGTCGTCGAACACACGCGAGAGAGCGAGTCCAGCGTTTCGGTCGTCGCTGAATCGCTCAGCGGAGCGGAAAACGCCGACGCAATGGCGCGTGCGGCCGCAAGCATCGTCTGTTTTCTACTCAGAAACGGCGTCAACGTGGGGTTGACAGTTCCAAACAGTCGCCTCGAACACACACAGACCACAACTCGACAGTCGGTCCTTGAATTCTTCGCAAAAGCCACGTCGGGACGCGTTCCGACTGCTCGCACTGAATCAGCCGACGTCTGCGTACGCGGTGAACGCGGCCACGCAGTCGTGGAGATCGACGGTCACCAGATTCCATTCGACCGATTGGTCGACTACCGTCACTCCGGGCGCCGATCGAGCGAACCGGCATTACACGCCGTGGACACGACACCGGGTGGTAACTCGTGACGACTGTTACTGACAGACTCGACCACGATCGGATACCGTGGCCATGGCTGTGTTCGCTGGCTGCTCTAGCGGTTATGAGTATATCCTACCTCTGGGTGTTGTATCGGGCGGTCGATATCGACGGCGATCCGGACTTGTTTTTTCTGGTCGTCTGTGGGGCGCTCGTTACCGGACTCCTCCTCGGTCGGTTCGTGGGTCCCGTAGTCGCGTATCTCTGTGTCGGTCTGCTCGCAGCTGGGGGAACCATGCTGTACGCATCCACCATACCGAACGGCTATTCGATCATCCTCTCTATCGACGCGTTCCAGACAGACATCGTGGCGTTGCTCACGGGACTGTCGATCATCCAGATCATCAATGCAGGTGTTTGGGCCACGGCCGTCGCTCCCGTTCCAGTGTTTCTCACCGCGTATTTCACCGCCCGCCACCGCTACGGTCAAGCGACGTTCGTCGGCTGTCTGGCGCTCGGATTCTTGATTCTTACCGGAGACGTAAACACGACGATCGGTCTCATCGGTGTGCTCGGTGCCACAGCAGCGGTCGGGTTCGGGGATCTCGCGCGCCACAACACCGATCTCTCGGGGGCGAGTGCGCTCCTTGTCGTGCTCGCGGTGATCGTCGTACTCACGTCATCTCTCAGCCTCGTTCCTGGCGGAGAAAGCACCCCGATACTCGGCGGATCCGACGGGGATCGAGCGCAAACGGTCGAAGGCAGTCTCACACGCGCCGATTCACAGCTTTCGATACAAGGCTCGATCAGCCTCGATCCCGAAGTGCGGTTCTCGATCGAAAGCGACCGGGAAGCGTACTGGCGCGTCGGTGCCTACGACCGGTACACCGGCACAGGATGGGTACGGACGGCCGACGATCGGTCGTACAACGGGTCTCTCTCGAAACCGCCAGGAACGACTGACACTGTTCGCCAGCGAGTTCGCGCCGAATCGTCAATCTCGACCATGCCGGCGGCGTGGAAACCGATCTCCGTCGAGAATCGATCCCCACGGGTGACGGGCTTCGATGGATTGCAACCGTCCGAACAGCTCGACGCTGGAGACAGCTACACGGTTACCAGTGCTGTGCTGCGGACTGAGCCTGCTGTGCTCCGCAACGCGAGCACCGGCTACCCCGACGGCCTCCGACAGCGGTACACCCAACTCCCGGACAGTACGCCCGACCGGGTCGACGCGTACACCGATCGCGTGACCGCAAACGCTGACAACAGCTACGACACGGCACGGGTTATTGAACGCCACCTCCAGAAGAACTGGAACTATTCGCTCGACGTGCAGCGCCCGGACAAACACGTCGCCAACAATTTCCTGTTCGAGATGGAACGAGGCTACTGCACCTACTTCGCAACGACGATGGTCACGATGTTGCGCACCCAAGGGATCCCGACTCGACTCGCGGTCGGGTATGCGCCGGGGGAATCAGTCGACGGAAACCGGTGGGTCGTCCGCGGTCTCGACTCGCACGCGTGGGTCGAGGTGTATTTCCCCGATCACGGATGGGTGCAGTTCGATCCGACGCCGGCCACCCCCCGTGAGCAAGCGGAACAGACCGCCGCTAACACCACGGATTCCGAGAACGACAACGCTGGATCGACGACACCCTCCCCGACTGATCAGACTGACCGGAACGAAACATCTTCAAACGCGTCACACACGCCGACGCCAGAGAACCAAAGCCAGTCGAACACCGATGGAGCCAACGCTACGAACTCTCCGAATCAGGCCCTTCCTCCCGATCAGGACAGCACTGAGCGAGACAATTCCGAAGACGATCCCTGGATTGTCCTCCCGACATGGGAGCAAATCCTGTTCGGAATGATCGTGGTACTCGGGGTCGTTGCAGCGATACGCCGGAGCGGCGTTACAACACGGGCGTATCGCGCAGTATGGCTCCGTCGTCAACCACGCAGCGATCCCGAACGCGATATCGAACGCGCGTTCGATCGGTTAGTGTACCTCCTCGAACGCGAGCACCGGCCGCGACAACCCGGTGAAACGAGACTACAGTACGTTCACGAGGTTGGTGAACAGGCAGATCGACGCATGGCAGAGATATACGAACGAGCCGTGTACGCCGGCGATCCATCCCAAGCCCTTGCCGATGAAGCGGTAGAGATTGTCAATCGGCAAGTTAAAAGATGTTCGGTCATATAACTATCATTCCTCCAATTAGGTGTACAGGGTCAAAATCGGGATGAACGGTCGACAGTGTTTAATAGGCCCATCGAGTAGTCCCGTCTGTAATGTCGGAAGTCTGCTCGACGTGTGGATTGCCCCAGGAACTCTGCGTCTGTGAAGACGTTGCCAAAGAGTCCCAGGAAATCACGATCCACATCGACGAGCGCCGATACGGAAAAGAGGTAACGGTCATCAAAGGGTTCGATCCGCGGGATGTCGACATGGATTCGCTGTCGTCGGACCTCAAATCGAAGTTTGCGTGTGGCGGAACGGTTGAGGATGGATCAATCGAACTCCAAGGAAACCATAGCGGCCGGGTTGAGGATTTCCTCCGCAAGCAGGGATTCAACGTGGCCTAGCATACTCTCTTCTGTAGCGTCAGTTCGACTTCGAGAGCGGTCAGTTTAAAACGGGGCGTTCGCCCCGCCGTCGGTGCTCTCGGTGAGTGCGTACTCCCACCCATCGAGTCCACCGGCGAGGCTTTCGACGGTCGTGTCGCTTGTTCCTTCGTAAGAGGCGATGAGTCGGGCGGCCTGAACCGACGACTTTCCGAGCGGACAGACCGTGACGATTCGATTTTCGCCGTCGAGTTCTTCAACGCGCTGTGGCAACTCTTCGAACGGGATGTTGTCACTCCCCGGTATGTGACCGCGTTCGAACGCACCAGATGAGCGAATATCAACGATCCGAACGTCGTCGTCGGCTTCAAGTGTCGACTGCAGTTCCTCGGCGGTAATCTCTCCGTCCATATTCTGATCAATCCGACGAAAACGGATATACTGTGGGTTCCGCTCCGATACCGGTTCTCTCGAACTGAACGTTCACAGCAGTCCGTCCTGTTCGGCCAACAACAGTCCTTCGAGCGTCGCGTCGGTGGTGGGATCGGTTCGTGCCACCGCTAGCGCGTCGTCGACGGGGACACGCTTGACGGTGATGAATTCGTTGGTGTCAAGATCGCGGTCGGCTGGTTCGAGATCGGTTGCAAAAACGTATCCCCGGCGGTGGGTGAGGAGTCCGGTTGCGATCCATACCTCTTCGAGGAACACGACCTCGTTAGGATCCGTTCCCGTTTCTTCGCGGAGTTCGCGCCGTCCTGCGGTTTCGTACACGGCTGGCGGAACGTTCGCGGTAGGGGAGAGACCGCCCGGCGCGTCAACGCGCTCGCTCGCTTCGGGATGGTCCTCGATATCCACGATGCCAGCGGGTAACTCAAGACAGAGCCGTTCGATCGGTGGACGATACTGTTCGACCATCACCAGCTCCGATCCATCCCGAGCGACGACGACGACAGCAGGCGGCAGCGCTGCCCAGTAGTAGCGCTTTTCGGTGCCGTCGGGCTGTTCGAGACGATCGTATCCGCCGGTGTACCACCCAGTTTCGTATTCGGTGACTGATTCGATCCGCCGCCAGCCATCGGGGAGTGAAGACTCTGTTTCACGCATCGTTTTTTAGAAGTTCTCGGTAGTGACGACCGAATGCCTGGCGTCTGAGTGTTCCGATCGCGGCCGCTTCTTCCGATTGGAACGTTGCCCCGACGACGGTTTCAGCGAACGTGACGGGGTGCCAGACAACGTGATCGACCGATTCGCTGCCAGCGAGTTCTATCTCGTACTCTCGTTTTGCACACCAGTCATCGAACTCTTCGCGCGTCCCGACGGTGACCTCAAGCAACGACGCGAACAACGCGTCGCGTGCTGTCGTCACGACGGACGTGGTGACGCGCTCGTCATACTCCTCGCGGTCGAACGCCATCGACTTCGCAACCTCTCGAACGACGGTTTGGGACGCCGAACCCAGTTCCTCGTACTGTTGGCGGACATCCGCAGCCGTCGACGGAGCAAACAATCCCTCCGAATGCATACTACGGGGGTAGTCGGGACGAACGGTTAATACACCACTTTTTCACTCCCTAGTCTCTCAAAGGACGGATCATTCATCATCATCATCATCTAATCTCGCTTTGGTCAGCCGCTGGGCCTCCTCCAATACGGCTTGTGCCTCCCCATCGAGAGCGGGGGAGTCGATTCGGTGGTGCTGGCCGCGAGGTGATTCAACGTCATCATCGAACAACGCCCCCGATCGTTCGTGGTCGTGTTCGTGATGACCGCCTTCGGTCGTCGTATCCTCAAACACCTGCGGAAAGTCGGCGTCTGCTGCCCGTTCGATGAGCACCTCGGACAGTTCGGTTTCGCCCATCTCCGACCACTCAGACACGGTCTCATCGAGCCACGCTTCGTGGTCGTCCTCGTGAACCAACGCGGTGAACGCCATGTGGTTCGCCAGATGCCCACCGTCGGCCTGCGGTATTCCGCAGACGGGACACTCATAGCCCATACTGACGTGTAGCCACGCTGGCCGGAAAGCAGTTGTGAGACGGCAGTCACCGGCACTACTTCGGACGCCATATGATCCCCTGTGTCGAACCACCGCGGTACGAGCAGTTGTGTTAATATAGCATATATGGATTAATATTATATTGATCCACGTACTACCTACGACAATGACTGCGATGAGCGGTCCGAGAGGACAGTGGTCAACGACTGACGTGGTTTCTGTAGACAATCGGGGTGTCTGACGGTGGCAACAGGTGCCTCCGTCGCGCGCGAACGATCCGAGCAAACGGAACCAGAATCGGCGTTGATGACGGCTCGACGGCAACTTGAACGGGCAGGAACGCTGTTGGAGATCGATTCCAACGTGGTCGAACGGCTCAAATATCCTCAACGGGTCGAGCGGGTTTCGATCCCGCTTGAACGCGATGACGGGACTGTCGATGTTTTTACCGGCTACCGCGCCCAACACGATTCGGTTCGTGGTCCGTTCAAAGGCGGTCTCCGGTACCATCCCGCCGTAACCGAAGAGGAGTGTATTGGGCTTGCGATGTGGATGACGTGGAAATGCGCCGTGATGGACCTTCCCTTCGGCGGTGCGAAAGGCGGTGTCGTCGTCGATCCACATTCGTTGTCCGATAGTGAAAAAGAGCGGTTGACGCGGCGGTTCACCCAGGAGCTTCGGGACGTGATCGGGCCGATGCACGACATTCCTGCGCCGGATATGGGCACTGACGCCGAAACGATGGGGTGGCTCATGGACGCGTACTCGATGCAGGAAGGTGAAACCATTCCCGGCGTCGTCACGGGGAAGCCGCCGGTCATCGGCGGGTCCTACGGACGAGAGAAAGCACCCGGCCGCAGCGTTGCGATTATCACCCGCCAGGCGTGTGAGTACTACGATCGACCGCTTTCGGAAACGACGGTAGCCGTTCAGGGCTTCGGTAGCGTCGGCGGGAACGCTGCTGTGTTCCTTGATGAATGGGGTGCGAACGTAGTCGCCCTTGCCGACATCGACGGCGCAGTGTACGATCCCGAGGGGCTGGATCCGGAAGCGATCCAGTCACACGGCGACGATCCGGCGGCTGTGACGGGGGTATCCGGTGCCCAGCAGCTTTCGAACGAGGAGCTGCTCACGCTAGACGTAGACGTTCTCATTCCGGCCGCGATCGGTAACGTACTGACCGAGGCGAACGCCAACGACATTAACGCCTCGATGATCGTTGAAGGGGCGAACGGTCCGACGACTTCGACGGCGGACGTGATCTTCGAGCGTCGAGGGATCCCTGTCATTCCCGACATCCTCGCGAACGCTGGCGGCGTTACCGTCTCGTACTTCGAATGGCTGCAGGACATCAACCGCCAGGGCTGGTCGTTGGAACGTGTCAACGAGAAGCTTGAGTCCGAAATGCTGTCCGCGTGGAACAACGTCGCAGAGACGTACGAGATCGAAGAGGACATCTCCTGGCGCGACGCGACCTACGTCGTGGGACTCCAGCGCATCGTCGAAGCACACGAATACCGCGGCCTATGGCCGTGAGTGAATCGTAACTGACTAGCAGTAGATTCTGATACCGTCTGTGGACCACGCTACCGACACCCGTGGCTCTCGCCGCAGCGAAACGTCGATTTCTTCGTAACTTCGAACCAGTGACACTATTTTGAACACAGTATTTCTACATTACTTTATAGATACTCCCAACTATATATTATATTTCATGTTGTTGGTTATTTGGTGGCATTAACCTGGTAACTTTTAAACTTCATCTACGGCCATTCAGGACGTGCTTAACAATGAAGTAGCCGGGGCTTAGCAGCAAGTGGTTATGCCCGACGAACACATAGCTGAAGAAAGCCCCGATCAGCGGGAAGAAGAATCGAACACCACACAGCCGCTCACCAATCGCAGAACCTGGCTCAAAGGACTCGCCGTCAGTGGTATCGGTCTCGCTGGGGCTGGTGGCCTCGCAAGCATATCGACCGCGCAGGACGGAGAGATACCGGCACCGTTTTGTGGTGATGCTGTGGAGGGTCCTTCAGACCCACCGGGACAGGCAGGACAGTGTATCGATTGTGTGCGTGATGTGTGTACAAACGAGCCGATCGCCGTCGCGTTGTTCACCGATCTCTCCGGCAACTGCTTCACCCTAGCAGCGGAAGAGATCCCAGACAACGCCGAGTACATCACGCTGAAAGCAGGACAGTACTGTTTCCGAGGAGAGGTTCCTGCGGATCCAAGCGGAGATGTGACGTGGTGTATCGAACAAGCTGACGGGCAGCCGCCAATGCTGCCGGAGATCAGCAACGCTACACTGTATACGTGCGGAGACGAGAATCCCCCCGCAGTAGACAACGTGACAGCATCCTGTGATGAAGTCGTCATCACTACCTCAAACATTCCAAACGGTGATACACTGGACGTGACGGTAGACTTCGCAGACGGCACGTCACAAACCGACGAAGATGTGCCGGTCCAGAACAATCAGGCAACGGTTCCGTTGCCCGGTGAGTCCAACCCGATAAACGTCCGTGTCGTGTATCAAGATAATTTGATCCTGTTCGATGCGGGTGTGATGGCAGACCCACCGTGTGAGGATGAACCGGCGGTCACCGATGTCGATGTCACGTGTGCCCAAATCACCATTCAGACTGCGAACATCGACGCTGGTGAAGAGTTGGACGTTACGGTCTTCTTCACCGACGACTCCTCGGAACCGTTCACGCCAGCAGTCGACGCCAACGGCGTTGCAGAAGTCGGACTTCCGGGTGACCGAGATCCGGAGCGCCTGGTCGTAGAGTATCAAGGGCAAGTGCTATTCGATCAGTTGGTGGCGGCGTCTGACGCGCCATGCACAGCACCGCCCGAGTGTCCGCCGGGTCTCAACATCAAGTTCAAGTTCAAGAACGGAATGTGGTGTCCTCTCCGCCACGACGGCGGTAACGCAGTCGATCCGAGCGTGTTCTCTGTCGAAGGGGATCGAAAGCAAGTGACGATCTGTGGTCCCTTCCCGTTCGCTGTCAGCTACGCGACGCGAAAGAAGCGTGATGACGATTGTAGATACAAGAAGGACGAAAAGAAGGGCAGAAAGAAAGGCAAAAAGAAGGACGACAAACGTCATGGAAGAAAGCGCGCGGACTGCAAGAAACAGGAACCAGTGCTTGCTGAGCCAGTCAACAGCGGATTCTGTGCTACTATTCCGAACCAACGCGACGGCAAGCGGAAGAAATCGAAAATTTGCTGGTTCCGCTTGTTCTGTCCGGAGAACAACGGAAACAACGACGTGATGGAGTAGTCGACCAATCCAAGCCACAGTAGACGTTCCAGACGAACGGCACTCGTCCGCTTCATCGACCGGACCGGCACGGTGGTACGAAATCGTGCTACCACTGCGGTGATCGGCGTCGGACGCACACACCGCCGGTCCGGACGACTCGCTTCCGTGACAGCGTTGCAGAATGGACCGTAGTGTCGTCTGCGGATTCGTCGACGCTCAAAAACAGAATGCTGCGGCCCACTACGCTTCGTGCACCATGATCAACGCGTCTTCTCCGTTGGCGTAGTATTGCGGAACGGTTCGTCGGTGGGTGAAACCAAATTGGCGATACAGCCGGATCGCCGCGTCGTTGGTCTCCCTAACCTCCAGTTTGACGGTGTGTATCCCACGCATCGCCAACTCCGCGAGCGTTCGCTGGAGCAACGACGTCCCGACACCGACGCCCCGGTGGTCGGGATGAACGGCGAAATCTTTCACATGCCCGATCGCCCGGCCACGGTTTGGCACCGAATCAGCGACGACGTAGCCGACGATCGTTCCGCCTCGCTCAGCCACGAGAAAGCCCGGTGCATCGAGAAACCGCTCGAACGCCCGAAACGGCCATGGTTGTGGAAATGACGCCTTCTCGATGCGAAAAACTGCAAGAAGATCCGATCGCTCGGCTTCACGGATAGCAAACTCGGTCCCGGGAACGGTCGTCGTCACACTACCCTATACGCCGTGTGGTAGCATAGAAGCTACGACACTCAGCGACAGCGACGATCAGTCGTCAGCAGGCGTCGCGTCGCTCGCGCCGGCGTCGTGTTGTTTGCGCGTGTGGGGGAGTTTGCCACCGTCAGCGAGGATTTCGCGCTCGCGTTCAGAGGCATCGAGCGTGGCGGTGAGTTCCCACTCGCCGTTCACGCGGACGGTGAACTCCTCTTGGCCCGACCGGACGGCTTCGTCTACGTCGTCAATGATCTCGATGTCGTCGCCCTGTTCGATCTGCTGGTAGTCCGCCTCGTCGATCGAGAGCGGCAAGAGACCGAAGTTGAACAGGTTCGCCTTGTGGATGCGGGCGAAGCTCTGGGCGAGCACGCCCTCAATGCCGAGGTACATCGGGCACAGCGCCGCGTGCTCTCGGGAGGACCCTTGTCCGTAGTTCTCTCCGGCGACGAGGAACCCGCCGTCGGCGTCCAGCGCGCGCTGGGCGAACGACTCATCCACCCGCGAGAGCGTGAACTCACTGAGCTTCGGGATGTTCGACCGGTACATCAGGATGTCCTGGGTCGCTGGAATGATGTGGTCGGTCGTGATGTTATCGTCCATCTTCAACAGCGCCGGCCCTTCGAGGTCGGCTTCAAGCGCGTCCTTCAGCGGCACGTCTCCGATGTTCGGGCCTTTGACGAGACCGTCGTCGACGGCCTCGTCGGGCTCGATGAGGTCGGTCGTGGATCCGTCGTACTCATCGGGCATCTCCAGACCGGGCGCGTCGAGATCACCGAGTTCGTCCGCGAGATCACGCGGATCGACGATTTCGCCTTTGAGCGCCGCAGCAGTGGCGACTTCCGGCGAGCAGAGATAGACAGAATCGTCCTCGATACCCGAGCGACCCTCGAAGTTCCGGTTGAACGTCCGCAGACTGACCGAATCCGAGGCGGGGACGTGACCGATACCGATACACGCGCCACAGGTCGCCTCTGAGAAGTTGACACCGGCAGCCATCATTTCGGCTGTCCACCCTTCGCGGGCAAGCATCTCCGAGGCTTGTTTGGAACCGGGCGCGACGATCATCTCTGTTTTCCGGTTGATCTGGCGACCTTCGAGCATCTTCGCGGAGGGAAGGATGTCCTCGTAGGCACCGTTGGTACAGGAACCGATGATGACCTGCTCAACGTCCGTCCCTGCGACTTCGCTGACAGGGACGACGTTGTCCGGCATCGACGGCGTAGCGATGAGCGGTTCGAGTTCGGAGAGGTCGATGACGATTTCGTCGTCGTACTCGGCGTCAGCATCCGGCTGGAGATTGACGTGAGCGTCCTCACGGTCGAGCCGGGAGAGGAATTCCTCGGTCTGTTCGTCGGTCGGGAACAGGGAACTCGTCGCCCCAAGTTCCGTTCCCATGTTGGTGATCGTCGTCCGCTCGGGAACCGACAGCGTTTCGACGCCCGGACCGGTGTACTCGAAGATTTTTCCGACGCCGCCTTTAACCGACTGCGTTCGGAGCATTTCGAGGATGACGTCTTTTGCGGTCGCCCACTCGGGGAGTTCACCCTCAAGTCGGACGTTGACGACTTCCGGCATCTCGATGTAGTAAGGACCGCCACCCATGGCGACGGCTACGTCGAGACCACCCGACCCGATGGCGAGCTGGCCGAGACCGCCCGGCGTCGGAGTGTGGGAGTCCGATCCGAGCAGCGTCTTGCCGGGTGCAGCGAAGTGTTCCTTGTGGACCTGGTGACAGATACCATTGCCTGGACGGGAGAAGTGCGCACCGAACGTTCCGGCCGCCGACCGGAGGAACCGGTGATCGTCGGTGTTCTTAAAGTCGAACTGGTACGTCTGGTGGTCACAGTACTGTGCTGCGAGTTCCGTCTGGACCTCATCTAGCCCCAGCGCCTCGAACTGTAGCCAGACGAGCGTCCCCGTTGTGTCCTGTGTGAGTACCTGATCGATCTCGATCCCGATCTCCTCGCCGGTCTCTAGTTCCCCTTCGACGAGATGGTCGTCGAGAATTTTCTCAGTGAGCGTCTGTCCCATATCATTCGTATGTCCACCGTCCACGGGTATAAACGACACGTGTTCGGCTCCTTTTGCGCTTTTACCCCTAAAATCGGCGGTTCAGACTCGTTCTCTGCCGATCGATCATTAATGAGTATTAAATTTATCAGGCTACAGCTTTTCGCGTGCTTACCGTCGTCTTTACTCGTGGTGTCCAATGTGATAGCTGTTGTTGGCATTCAGTACGGTTCGTCTTTCCAGCCAAATCTGTAGGCGATCACGTTCAGACCGAGGTGGAACAGCGGCGTGAACACGACAATGACGAGTAACACGGGTATCGTGAACGTGTCACTGAACCATGCGGGAGCGATGATCGCGGTGAGAGAAAGCGAACCGACCACGAAATCCAACTGGTCGAGTCCCGGCATTGCGGCCCCCCGATCGCGTCCAGTCCGTCGTTTTATCAGCGATGCGGCGATGTCGCCCACCATCGCACCCGCCGGAAGCGTAAAAACAGCTGTCACCGGAAACGTTGGGAGGTATCCCGGAAGCGGTGTAGCAAGCACGTTGAGCACGAGCGCAACGGCGATCCCAGCCAGCGTTCCGGCAGCCGTCCCGCGCCACGTCTTCCCGTCTCCAAGCAACCGGCGACCGTTGTAGATCCGCCCACCGTCGATCGGACGACCGCCACCAAATAGCACCGCCGCGTTGTTCGGGACGTACGCTGGCAACATCGACCAGAACGCGATCACGATAACCTCAAGCATACTCCCAACGCGGGGGGTCCCGAACTTAAACTACACTAGATCTATGATGACGCCAGACCCACTCTCGAAAGCTGTTTGTTTCTCTATCTTTCACACAACAGATATGCCTCGGTCGTACTCCCGTCGGACAGTGCTTCTGGCAGTCGGAGCCGCCGGTATGACTACTAGTACTGGCTGTTTGGACGGATTATTGCGCAGCGCGTCGGATTCACGAACACTATCGATTTCCGGAACCGAATCGGGAGAGACGGCGAGTGATTTTCGCGCGTACGTCGGTCGAATCCATGATCGCTACGGACCACACGGCGTCTGGGGTGTTCAAAACACCGAGAGCGATCACCCGTTCGACACCGCTAAGCTCACTTATGTCGGTGCGTGGAGCGATCAGTGGGTGCTCGGGACGGCCGCTGACAAGAAGGGGATACATGTCTCGATCGACGTTGCCGGGGTTCTGTATCGCGTTCGTCCGTCCCAGCAGTCAGCCACACGCGGAGAACGGTACCGCCTCTGGCTGTGGACTGGCGCGACACCAACACAGCCCGATGATGGCGTTTCTAACACCACACTCACCACCCTGTCAGTCGGTATCGATATCGATGGGGGTGTTCTCGATTCGTACCGCCCGACCACGAGTGTCGGTCCCGACGACACCCCCATCCGGATCGGGTTCGACGATCCCCTGTTCCCTCGGACGCGCCGACGGCTGCCTGCCGGGCGCATTCAGCCGGATCCCGACGAAACCAACACCGGGAACAACGGCGCGTTCGTGCTCAACTGGAGCGGTGGTTACGGAGATACGATTTCAGTCGCCGGTGCGTGTGAACTCCACCAGCGCAAGAAGAAGTTCGAATTCACGGTGACGAGCGAGGCAAGCGCGAGTCAGGGAACGCTGTGAGTGTTCAGTCGTCGCGCCCGACGGCAGACTGTCGCGCAACGGCTTTCCACCGTCCAGTCGAGAAACGAAACAGATTGATGCCGGCTCGACTGTACATGTCGAGGAGAATCCCTGCGTAGATGGCCCACAAACCCAACCCCATACCGGGGGCGAGCGACCAGTCCGCGACCGATGTCAGTACCACGCCTGCCGGCAGTCCGAGCGCCGCAATCGGAACTCGCAACCCCGTCCCCACTGCAGTCCCGTACAGCGGCCAGAGCGTATCTCCAGCACCACGGAGACCGCCGCGCATGGTGCGTGAGACGCTAAACGCCACAATGCCGAGACCGAACACCCGAACGAACGCGACAGCAAGCTCTGGTGAACCAGCGTTGAACAGCCGTACGATCTGTGGCGAGAGCGCCACGAGCACCGCACCGATCAACACCTGCGTCACGATTGCGATCCGGAGTGTTTGCCACCCATACCGGGTTGCGTCGGTCTCGTTTCCAGTCCCGATGCTCTGTCCGACGAGCGTGCTTGCGGCCGTCGAGTAGCCCCACGCGGGCATCATCGCTAGCAACATGATGCGCCGACCGATAGCGTACGCAGCGACGACCGGCGTCCCAATCGTTGAAAGGATGAGCAAGAACGGAAAGCGCCCGAATGTTCGGATCAGTTGCAGTCCAGCGAGCGGATAGCCGACGCGAATGAGTTCCCTGACGATCTCTTTGTCCCACTGCTTGCCGCCGATCCGAAACCGGACGGAGTATGCCCCAGAAACCAACACACCAGTAAAAAGGACCGCTGCAAGCGTGTTTGCGATCGTCGTTCCCCACGCCGCGCCCGCGATACCCAACTCGGGAAACGGTCCGGTCCCAAAGATCAACACGGCGTTCAAACCGATGTTGGTCGGGATCGATATCAACCGGATGTACATCGGCGTGCGTGTGTCTCCTGCTCCCTGCAGCGCGCGGGCGGCGATCATGCTCCAGAATCGGAACGACACCGAGAGCATCACGATCCGAAGGTACATGCTTCCGAGCTGGATCGTTCGGGAATCGTCGGTCAACAGTTCGACCATCTCTCCGCTGAACAGCCACGTGAGTAGTGTTAGCGGAACAGTGATCAACAGCGCGAGCCAGAGCGACTGCTTGATAGCAAACTCCGCGTCCGCTTGCTCTCCCGCGCCGATACACCGAGACACGAGGCTGATTGTACCGCTCGACAGTCCGAGCGCGAGTCCGAAACCGATGAAATAGTACTGAAAGCCGAGTTCGAGTCCCGCGACAGCCGCGTCGCCAAGCGCGAGGCTCACCATAAAGAAGTCGGTCATTCGGAGCACGGTGCGCATCCCACCACTGACCATTACCGGTACGGCGAGGTCGAACGCTTCTGTCCCCTTTTGTCGGTCGACCAACCCGAACCGTGCCAGCAGTTTCGGGTAACCAATGAGCACCGCCCGAAGCCGTTGTTGAAGCGTCGAAAGCACTGTCGATCCGATACTCACCGAAGCGCCCTAAGACCAGTGACACTCGCCTCTGGCAATCACTCCTTGTAGCCAAGATGTTCGAGACGCTCTTTCGCTTGCTCGCTCATTTCGTCCAGCAGTTCCTCGTCGTCCGCTTGGGTCGGGCTATCGGTCCACTGCCGGGCGATCTCGGACTCGAACGTTTCGAGTGCTGCTTCGATATCGGTGATGATCGGATCGTCTGCGTCGATGAGATCGGTTTGTTCTTCGGGATCATCGTCAAGCCGGTAGGACTCATCAGGAATCCGCTCGTTTCTGACATACTTGCCGGTCGGACGACGGGCGGCACGCATCCGTGAATAAAACCGTGACTCTTCATCGATCGTTATTCCTGCTGCTTGTGCCTTTCCTTCAAGCTGATTCAGTTCAATCACGGGTCGAGAGTACTCAACGAACGCCGTGGCACCGCCGTCGATCAGCGCGTCGCCGTCGGTTCGGTCGGGTTCAGACAACAGCGACCGAACCGGATCGACCGAAACGGCCCCATTCTCGAACGCGCTCGTCGGCGTCATTCCTGCGTGATCGAGCACAGTGTGGTATAGATCCAGCAGTTCGGTCTGTCGATCGTCCCGTCCAGCGGCGAGATCCGGATGTTTGACGAGCAACGGAACGTTGATGATCGGATCATAGAGACCGAACTCGTGTCCGTAGAGATCGTGTTCGCTGTGGAGTTCGCCGTGGTCGGCACAGACGACGATCAGCGTGTTCTCCCACTCACCGTTGGCTCGGAGCCACTCGAACAGTCGAGACAACTCCGCGTCGATATGCCTGATTTCGGCGTCGTACAGCCCGGTGATCGCGTTCCACTCCTCTTCGTCGATCGCGCGTGCACCGGAGTTGTACTCCTTGGAATTCTGGCAGACAGTCGTCGAATCGACGCCAGGTGCGAATTCTTCGCGGTGTTGCTGGGGTGGATGGTACGGGAGATGCGCGTCCATCAGATTGAGGAACGTGAAATACGGCTCCTCTGTCGAGTCGATGAACTCAATCGTTCGGTCGATCACTGCTGGGGTTTTCGAATCCGCTTGTTGGTTTGATGCGAAATACTCGTGGACGACGTTCCCCGCCTTGACCAGCCAGTTTGCAACCGTTCGGAGCGTTTTCCGGTCGTTCATCTCCTTCCACACCCGCGCTAACGGTCCACTGAGCACGTCGCTCGGGAGCGCCTCGAAGAAATTGTCGTGGTCGTCGAATCCGCGCGTGAGCTTCGTGTACGGGGTGATCCATGTGTTGGACGTGTAACACGCTGTCGAGTATCCCTGCGAGGAAAGCGTTTCTGCCAGCGTCACCGACGATTCGAGATACGGCTGCTCCTGATTTGCGCCGTGCTGGCTGGGATACAGTCCGGTAAACAACGACGCATGAACTGGCAATGTCCACGGCGCTGGAGCGACGGCCTGATCGAACACGCGTGCCTCCTCAGCGAATCGATCAAGCGCCGGCGTCGTCGGACGATCGTAGTCGTACACCGAGAGGTGGTCCTTCCGAACCGTGTCCATAACGATGAAGATGACGTTCCGATCCGTGCCGTCGCTCATATGCTCCTCCTATGCGTCCGGCCAGTATGAATATAGACATCCCTTGTTGTTAGTGACATGGTTGGTCGAATCCACAAACGGTTGCTACGAGTTTGTTTCGTTCTGGGATATTCGTCATCGACGCGGGCCGACGCCGACTGACACTGGTAGCAGCCGGTTCTGCGCCTGCTCGTTCACCGGATCGAAGCGACTCCCGATGAGTGTGAGAGTCTCGCCTGTTGTGGCAGTCGATCGGTAACGCGATACGACCGCGCAGCGACTGGAGTCGGTAGAAATAGTTCACAGGGGGCGTTCCGTTTCGAACACACAATGTCGTACGCTGATCTCTCGGCGTTCGTTGAAGGATTATTCATAGAGTATGGATACATCGCCTTGTTCGGTATCTTCGTTCTTGAGGGGGCGATGTTGTTGTATTTCGCTCCGAGTGAATCGCTGGTTCCGGGAGCGATATACCTTCTCACGGGTCACTCGCCGGTCGAGATCGCCGTCGTGATCGGCGTCGCTGCCATGGGAGCGACGATCGGTCAGACCGTGCTGTTTCTGTTCGCAAAACGTGGGGGACGGGATCGCCTGTTCGAACACCGGTGGGTTGGCGTCTCTGAAGACCGACTCGATCGGTTCGATCGGTGGTTCGATCAGTGGGGGACACTGTCCGTCGTCGTGAGCAACGCACTTCCGTTTACCAGGGGAATGTGCACCATACCGGCCGGATTCGCCCGACTGGACACACACCGATTCGTCATCAGCTCCGCGTTCGGAACGATTCTCTTCGAATCCGCGCTCGCCCTGCTTACGCTCGGTGTACTGCAGCTATTTTGATTCCCGGTGGAGTGCCATCAAATAACCGGAAGCAACGACGGTTATCTATGCGAACGTTTCGGCAAGCTTATCAGATATCCGTGTTAGTAGGATCATACTAACAAAGGTAGCGGTTAATGTACGATTATACGACAGGTGTATCGTCCAATGTACAATCAGACTACGAGGTGAGAAATGGGTGTATTAGAACGGTTATCGGCAGGTGTAACGAGATATCGTCGTCCAGTCATCGGTGCGTTGTTGCTCATGACGGTCGTTATGGGCGCGGGCGCGCCGATGATTACACAGAGTTCCTCGCTCGATTCGTTCCAGAGCAATACGGGCCAAGCGGCCCAAGCAGAGGAATACATCTCGGAGAACTTCACGAGCCAAGACGCGAACACCACATCGGTGCAGATCGTCATTCAGGAGGACAATGTCCTCTCCAAAGAGGCGTTACTCCGACAGTTGCGGCTCCAGCGATCGCTAACCACTAACAAGACGATCAACGGGACGCTGGCAAACGATTCGACCGTCGGCGTCGCAAGTGTCGTTTCGACGGCTGCGGTCCAGATGGACCGGGCTGAGGAGTTACAAGAACGCGGAACGGCGATCGAACAGAAAGGTGAATCACTCAAAGAGCGCGGAACGGAGTTACAACAACGCGGCGAATCGCTCAACGAAAGCCGCGAGGAACTCCAGCAACGTTCGGAACAGCTCAAACAGGAGGGCAACGAACTCCAAGAACGCGGCCAAGCGTTACAGGAGCGAGCCGACGAACTCAACCAGAGTCGGACGGAGTTGCAAGCAGACGCGCGCGAACTCAAACGACGAGCCGACGAACTCAATCAGAGTCGGACGGAGTTGCAAGCGGACGCGCGCGAACTCAAACGACGAGCCGACGAACTCAACCAGAGCCGCGCGGAGTTGCAAGCGGACGCACGCGAACTCAAACAACAAGCCGACGAACTCAACCAGAGTCGCACGGAGTTGACCCAGCGACGGGAGCGGCTCAAACAGCGGGCTGATGAACTCAACGAGACGCGTGACTCGCTCACAGAGCGCGCGAAGAACATCACCGCCCGCGGAAAGCAACTCGCTGAAGACCGGCGCTCAGGGGACGTTCCTCCCGCTGAGCTTGCGCAGCGAAGAGAACAGCTAGAACAAGACAAACGCGCGCTCGCAAACGATACGGCCGCTCTCAACCAACGGGCGGACGAGCTTGAATCTGATCGTGCGGCGTTAGAACGCGATGGACAAGCCGTGAAAGAGCGTGCTCAGGAGCTCAATCAGAGCCGCGATGAGCTACAAACCCGCAAACAGACGCTACAAGAACAGGGACAACAGCTCAAAACAGACCGTGAGAAAATCGAACAGCGACAACAACAACTCAAACAACAGGGACAACAGCTCAAAACAGACCGCGAGAAAATCGAACAGCGACAACAACAACTCAAACAACAGGGACAACAGCTCAAAACAGACCGTGAGAAAATCGAACAGCGACAACAACAACTCGAACAACAGGGACAACAGCTCGAAAACGACGCACAGGAGCTGAATCAGAGCGCACAAACGCTGCAAAACGAGTCGGAAACACTCAAGTCGAATCGAGAGACGCTCGAACAGAAAGTCGAGCAACTAGACGCCGACCGAAAAGCGCTCCAAAACAACGAGTCACAACTATCGATCACGGAGCAGATCGACATACTGGAATCGCGGAACAGCTCCGAGATCCAAACGGCCGTCGACGCGGTGCTCGGTGGAAACAGCACGGACCAGAGCAACGGCGCGTTTGCGTTCATGCCATCCAACTACGATCCGGGTGACAATACGGCGAACGCGACGATGGTCATCGTCTCCCAGAGCGCTAACGGCACCTCGATGGGTGGAACTGCGAACGAGCGACTCATCAATTCTCAGCTAGCCATCGAGGAAATCGCTCACGAGGAGTACGATTCACAACAGGTGTCGGTCTTCGGTGCGGGGATCATCACTGACGAGATCGAGCGCTCAATGACGGACAGCCTGGCGATTGTGGGACCGTTGGCGCTTGTGTTCGTGTTGATCGTCCTCATAATCGCTTACCGAGACCTCCTCGACATCCTACTCGGACTGTTCGGGATCGGCGTGGTGTTGGTGTGGACGTTTGGCTTTATGGGCTGGGCCGGAATCGCGTTCAACCAGATCTTCATTGCGGTGCCGGTGTTGTTGATCGGGTTGTCGATCGATTACGCGATCCACGTCTTCATGCGCCACCGGGAGAGCCGCGAGAACACCGGTGGCGTTCGACGTTCGATGCGATCGGCACTCAGCGGCATCGCCGTCGCGCTCGTGTTAGTGACACTGACAGCGGTGATCGGGTTCCTCTCGAATCTCACCAGCTCGGTGCCACCGATCCGTGAGTTCGGTATCGTGAGTGCGGTCGGAATCTCCGCCGCGCTGTTGGTGTTCGGGATGCTCGTGCCGGCGTTGAAAGTCGAACTCGACAGCGCACTCGAAGCTCGTGGCTGGGATCGACACAAACGCGCGGTTGGAACCGGCGGTGGAACGCTTGGATCTCTGTTGGCCGGCGGCGCAACGGCGGCCCGCCGAGCGCCCCACCTCGTGGTTCTCATCGCGCTCGTCCTGACGGTCGCGGGCGGTGTCGGTGCTTCACAGGTCGACACCAGCTTCGCTCAAGAGGACTTCCTCGCGGACGATCCCGACGGCTGGATGGAATCGCTCCCCGAGCCGTTCGCACCTGGGGAGTACACCGCCAAGGAGTCGATGTCGTTTGTCAACGATCGGTTCGTTCGGGAGGATTCGAGCGCCGCGTTGCTCATCCAAGGGAACGTCACCGACCCGAAGACGATGACGGCAGTCGACCGCGCAGAACAGAACGCCAGCGACAAGGATGTGACGGCGACCCTCTCGAACGGCGACAGCGACATCACGAGTCCGCTGTCGGCAATGGAGGACGTCGCAACCCAGAACGAATCGTTCAACCAGACGTTCACTGACGCGGATACAGACGGGGACGGCGTCCCGGATCGGAATCTCGACGCCGTCTACGACTCACTGTACGAGACAGCCCCTGACACGGCGGCGTCAGTGATCCAGCGGACCGACGACGGGGAGTACGAAGCGCTCCATATGACCGTCTCGATTGACGGCGGTGCTGGCGGTCAGGCAGTGACTGACCAGATGCGTGCGGTCGCAGCGAGCGTCGAGGAAACCAACAGTCTCGAAGCGACTCCAACGGGACAGCAGATCGTCTTCAAGAACGTTCAGGATCAACTGCTCCGGACGGTAATCGAGAGCCTGCTCATCACGCTCGGTGTGACGTTCGTCTTTTTGATGTTCGTCTACCGGTATCTGTACGGCAGTGCCTCGCTCGGGTTCGTGACGATGCTGCCAGTCGGGTTCAGCGTGTCGTGGATTCTCGGCACGATGTATCTGCTCAACATCCCGTTCAACGTCATCACGGGACTGATCACGAGCCTCACCGTCGGGTTGGGGATCGCCTACAGCATCCACCTTTCCGAGCGGTACAGCCTTGAACTCGATGACACGACGACCGCGTGGGACGCCCTTGAGACGGCAGTCACCGGTACTGGGGGTGCGTTGCTCGGCAGTGCTGCGACGACCGTCGGCGGCTTTGGCGTGCTCGCGTTCGCAATCTTACCGCCGCTTCAGCAGTTCGGTATCATCACTGGACTCACCATCATCTACGCGTTCCTAGCGAGCGTCATCGTTCTTCCGAGCCTTCTCGTCCTGTGGACGCGATGGCTCGGGCCCAGTAACGCGTTCGAGACAGCAGAGACTTCGTTCGGAACGACGGGAGAGGAGGCGTACACGGATGACTGACTCAGGACCGACCAGACCCGTTGCTATCGACGCCCTCGGGCAGCTCGGTCTCTCGAAGTACGAAGCCGCGGTGTTCATCGCGCTCCAGCAACTCGAAACGGGCACCGCGAGCGAAGTCGACCGTATCACTGACGTGCCCCGCTCGCAGGTGTACGGGGCCGCAGAACGCCTCAACGAGTTGGGTCTCATCGACATCCAGCAGTCGAACCCGATCCAGTATCGGGCGATCGGACTTGAGACGGCGAGAAAGCGCCTTCGAAAACGGCGTGAAGAGCAGGAGCGACGCGCTTTCGACTACCTGCACGCTGTTCAGGGTGAACACGCCGCCACCAACGAAACGCAGGTTGGTGTGTGGACCGTCACCGGCAAAGGCCCGATCGACGACCGTATCGTTGATCTCATTACCCGAGCTGACGACCGGATCCTGTTCGGTGCACCGGAACAAGCACTGGTGAGTGACGTGATCGTCGAGACGCTCACAGCGGCCGCTGAGGACGTTCAGGTGACCGTCCTCAGCGAAGATCCTGCGGTTTGTGAGCAGTTCGACAGCACACCGGTTGCTACCCACATCGTGACCGACCGAACGATGATCGAAGGACAGCGCGGGCGAATTCTCGCTGTCGACAGCGAAACCGTGTTGTTCAGTACACTCGGTGGGCCCACTCGTTCTAGCCACGAAGCAGCCATCTGGAGCGATGGCACCAGCGTCGCCGCTATTTTCATCGGATTGCTCGACGATTGGGTCGAGCAGTGTCTCCGATAGGAACGCTGGGGCTTCCTACCGGCTACCAGTTCAATACGAAAAACAATGTTTCGTCGTCGAATCCTATCCCTTTAGGGATGGGTAGCTCAAAACTCTCAGGAAGATATTAACCGATATGGCGAGCATGGATGTGGACAACTTGACGAAATACTATGGCGACGAGCGAGGGATAGAAGGGCTCACGTTCACCGTCGAGCCTGGGGAGGTGTTCGGTCTCCTCGGGCCGGATGGAGCTGGGAAAACCACGACGATTCGAACGCTGATGGGGTTACAGGCCCCATCTCAGGGCCGCGCGTCGGTGCTCAACTACGACATCAGACACCGTCGAGAACGGATAGCGATGAAACAGGATGTCGGATACCTCCCGAGTGAGCCGTCGTTCGACGGCTCACGCACGGGAAAACAGCTCCTCGCGTACCATGCCTCACTCAAAGATGACGAACGCAGCGAACGACTGCTCGAACTGTTTGCACTCGATTCACACCTCAACAGACCGATTCGCACGTACACGCCCGAACAGAAACGGCTACTCGCTACGGTGGTGGCGTTCATGCACGACCCGGCGCTCGTCATATTAGACGAGCCAACGGTTGGGCTTGATCCGTCGACACAGGAGCAACTCCGGACGTTTCTCGATATCGAACGACAGCGGGACACAACTCTCGTCGTCGGCTCGTGCAGTCTCACCACCGCGTGTCTCCTCTGTGATCGGGTCGGCATCCTCCGCAACGGTCACCTCATCGATTTTCGAACGAACCAACAGCTCCCTGACCGAGCACCATGGAATATCAGATTCGTGACAACAGATCCGGTCGACGCTAATGCATTCCCCTCCGAGCACAGCTACAACGTCGAAATTGACCGCACGGACGGTCAGCTGTCCGATGAGCACGATGGACGCCCGCCACGAACGGCTGTCAGCTTCGTTTACACCGGGACGTACGAGACGCTGCTCGAAGCACTCTCGACGTATACGATCCGTGACCTCATCATTGAGAAGGCAGCACTCCGGGAATTCCTGACACAGTGGTACGGTACACGGCTGGGAAACGGTGGTGGTGTGGATGTTTGAGATCGCAAGACACCAGCTGCGACACCGTCGCCTCGAAATCATCGCACTCACGGCCGGTTTCGTAGGGATTGCGCTCGCAGCGATCGGTATCGTGTTCGGAACCAGTTCCCAAACGATCGGTGCGTTTCTCGCATCAGAGGTGTACCAGTTCGGCTGGGTGCTCGGCCTCGGAAGCTATTTTGCGTACAGCGCCGGGTCGTTACTGGCTGCAGACATCGAGCACAACCGCATGGATGTGCTGTTGTCCGCGCCGGTCTCCCGCTCGTCGATCGTCCGCCAGCGGTTTCTCGCGTTGCTCGCCGTAATGCTCGTGGTCAACGGTTCTGTCTGTATCTTCGTTTATCTTGGAACGGTCGCCATCGGTACACCAGTCCGACCGACGAACCTCTTTCTGGTCCATATGCTTTCGATCCCGTATCTTCTGGTGTGTGCGTCGATCGGTCTTCTGTTCTCCGTGGGCGCGTCCACAGGCACCCGCGCGTCTGGGATCAGTGTCGCGGTCGTCCTCGCTCTCTTTGTGCTCACCCGGCGTGTAGCTGGGACGCCCTACGAGTGGCTCAGTGTGCTCACCCCGGCACACTACTACGACCCGACGGCGATACTGGTCACGAACGCCTACCCAGTGACCAACGGAGTGCTCTTGCTCGGCGTCGCACTCCTACTCAGCAGCCTGGGCCGACTGTGGTTTCGATCGATGGACCTCCGGTAATCCACCGCGAACGGTCCAGCAGTCAGTCGACGAGCCGAATACAGTCACCAACGAAGTGAATGTAGCCAGTGCGATCAAGATGGTGGAGTAGTCGCCCCACTGCTTCCTCGTCAAATCCTACGTTTCGGAGCGTCTTGCGCGTGTGAGAGATCGTCAGTCCGTTGGTCGTACAGTCACCATCGGCAAAGATCGCTCCACGGAGTGCTTTGAGCGCCTGCTCAGCTGTATCGCAGAGTGACTTTCGGGAGAGGTCCATGTGCGTGTGCAACTCCTCGATCGCCGGTCCGGCTGTCACCAAATCACGCTCCTGGTCGTACTCGATCGCACCGATCTCGACCAAGTGCGGAATATGATTGTGATATAATGACATGTACATGTCCTTCACAGTCTCAGCCGGGATATCATCCAACGCACAGCTGTGTTCCATCACCACACACTCGTCGGCTAAATCCGGCAACGACATGGGAGACTCGTAGTGGCCGAGACATTCGATAACGTACCGCCGGCGGTGGTGTGAGAGCATCTCGGAGATCTCCTCGATCGATGGACTCTCCGACAGTTGCTCGTCCGGTGTATCTCGACTATCGTCCGACACTACCGTATCCAAGGTAACATCAGTAATGAATATTGCGAGGTGAGTCCGATCACCGACGACGTACTTGCCGACGATTCCACCTCGACTCGTTCTCTCTCTATCTAGTCCTGTGTCATATTCCCGTAAGAAATAACGATCTCTACACTAATTTTTGAATGGTATCCACATATTCTAATATAAATTTTGCAAAGATAGGAATAAAACTAATATTGTTCCCAAATCATTGTGAGAGTGTTATGGGGACATACACGGTTCGGGAGGGAGATTCGTTACAAGCGGTTGTACAGGAGGTGGTTCGGGGTGATATCGTCATCATCACGAGTGGATACGACGCCACAACTGATGAGTGGCCGATTACAGTCGATACGGAGATTCGGATCGAATCGCCGCCTCACAATCGTATCGCTGTTCCTCAGGAGTCTGAGGCGGGCTTTATCCTCGACTTACAGGGGCCGAATCGTCCACCTGGCATCACTCTTCAGAACGTGTACCTCGACGCCCAAGGTGCGAACTCTGCGTTCAAGGTCCAGCGGGCACGGTTCTGTAGCTTTCTCGGCTGTGTTGCAGAGAACGCGTCTAAGCACGGGTATTTTCTGTTGAACCGCGATACTGCCCCGAACAGCAATCGGTTTTTCTACTGCGATGCCCACATAAACGAGGGGAACGGCTTTTTCATGGACGACGGTGCGCACAGCACGTCATTCGTCGGCTGTCGGTCGGTCGGTAACGGGGGACGAGGGCTGTGGTCGAAGAACAACTTCGCGAGCTCATGGATCGGTGGGGGGTTGGAGCGGAACAAGGATCAGGGAGCGTACATCGAGGGCAGCGAGGTGTTCACTATCGAGAACGCTTACATCGAGGGGAACGCTCAGAACGTCTCCGATCAGCTGCTCATCGAGAAGGCTCAGTCGACCACGATTGCTAAGTCGTACCTCAATGGCCACCACCAACAGGATACGAACGGCATCCGGTTTCGTTCCTCAAATAACTGTTCGATACGAAATATAGAATATCGGAACCTGAACGGGCTCCTAGTAAACGATCGTTCACTGAATACGGAACTCCAACGGGACAGCCACTACGTGCTTGATGATTCTTCATTTCTTGTCTCTGACACTGGCGAGAAAACTAGGAACAGTGGGGTGATCGAACCAACTGATCTATCGGCCATCGTGGGTCAGTACGAGGGTGAGCGCGCAATTAACGACGGAACATCTGGGCCGTTCGGTGTGGCCGTCTGGAACGGATCGGCGTGGATAAGCATGCGAACGGGAACATCGATCTAACCGTATCGATTCGAGTCCATTACGACCGTCCAGTGATCGCTCGAAGCGTGGCTCCGCCGATGTACACCGTGCCGTCTGCGATCGCCGGCGGCGCGAACGCATCGACACGGCGAGTGGGTGGTCCGGTCAATCGCCAGCGGATAGTTCCGTCATCGTGTGTGAGTGCTGTGTCACCTGTATAAAGCGTTTTCTCGGTCGTTGCCGGCGTGTATACCACGTGTCGATCGTCCGCGAACGACGTTTGCCACCGCACAGTGCCGTCCGAACGGAGAGCGGTAACGACTGATGTTCGGTTCGTTCGTGGTGATCGTTCGTTGAAACCGACGTACACCGATTCGTCGATCACTGCCGGTGTGGTCCACTCGCCTAAGAGAGGCTTCCCCTCCATTTCCATCCGTCGGCGGGCTGTCCGCGTGGCACGCGACGCCTGAGATCGCGTGATGCTATGTTCCCATAGAAGGCTACCGTCAGTGATTGATCGGGCTTCGAACGTGGTTGCTGTGTCTGTTCCGCGACCGACGTACAGCCGTCCATTCGCAACTGCCGGCGCGTTTGCTCCCATTGCTCTGTACGTGCCCTCGGGATCAGTTGACCAGTTCACTGTGCCGGTCGCTCCATCGATCGCTATCAGTTCGTCGGCCGCGAGATACGCGACGCCGTCCGCCACTGCCACCGGCGGGGCGTCGTAACCGTTGATCCCGGATCGGCCGGTCTCGTGGGTCCACAACAGTTCGCCACTCGCTCCATCGAGCGCGTAGAGTCGTCCCACGGTGCCGCCGCCAACGTTTCGTCCGACGGTGTACACGATTCCGTCCGAGATCGTCGGCGTGCAAAGCCGGGCTACGGATCGATTCGGCTCGAACCGCCACGCTTCGGTGCCAGTGTCCCGGTTTACGGCCCGGACATGGCTGTCAAATGCGTTGCGGTCATTCGCTCTTGCTGTGGACGAACCGGAGCCGACGTACACCAACGAATCACCGACTGCTGGCGCACTCACTCGATGTAAGCGATCAGCGTCGGTGGACCATCGCGTCGATCCGTCGGCCGTCGACAACGCGTACACCACGCTGTCATCACTCGTATACACGGTCGAATCCTCTACGACAGCCCCCGACAGGCGTGATTCTGCCTCGACCTGCCAGCGAAACGTAATGTCAGACTTCGGTCCCCACGCTCCGCGTCGGGTCCCCGTGTTGGCAGCCCTTCCCCCTAACTGCGGCCACGTGGCTTGTGCTTCCGGTTTCGAGGGTGATCGTGGCCGCTCGCTCTGCTCAGACAAACCGGCGTCGCGATGCGCCTCACTATCGGACCCCACGATACTGAAGCCAGTAATAATTCCAACACTTTTCATCACACGTCGACGTGAGACGGTATCAGCCCGCATATCTCTGGTGATCGTCCGCTACGCACATAGTAATTCACAGATATCATTAGGTATAATTATAATAAGTACCAGTATATATTTTATACCATCCAGATGGATATGCCGATGGTTCACCGACGAGAGAGCACAGCGTGGGCTGTCACAAGGAATTTTTGATTTCTCGCGTCCAGCACACCGTGAGGCGGTTTGTAGGGTCGAAGACTACCCGTCTCGCTTATCTGTTGGCGTAGCAAACGGTATGAGCATGGATCGTCACGGTCACGTCGGGTTGAACCTGCTCGTTTTCACGCCGATCGCGTACGTTCTGATTCAGTCGGGTCAAACCGGTCTCGCTATGTTTGGACTGTTAGGTCTTCTCGTAGTAGAACCACTCATTGACTTCGATCGAGTGATTCCGGGCGTCGAACATCGTGGGACGAGTCACTCGCTGTTCGGCGCGCTCCTCATCGGTGTGGCGTGTGGCGTTGGCGTCTACGCACTCAGTGGGTATCTCGTGTCTTCGCTCACGGAAACCGCGTTCGGACAGCCTGTGATTGTGTCTGGGAGCACCGGACGAAGTCCGTTTAATTTGCTGCGGAATGCACGGATCGGCTTCGTGATCGGTTTGGGGTCAGCTTTGCTCCACCTGCTCGGTGATTCACTTACCAGCAGCGTGAGACCGTTCCTCCCGTTTGCACGGTCGCGCTATTCGCTCGCTCTTGTCGCCCCACAAGGCTGGTCTCAGTTCGTCCTGTTCGCTGTGGGATTGCTCTCGTGTGGGGGTGTGATCGTAGCATCGGTGATGTGATGACCTGTAGGACGACGTACAATCAGTCGATCGGCTGGCCGGATTATCACTGTCGCTTCGATCCGCTCTTGATCAGTCGTGAGCATCACGTCGAATACAACAGCAAGAAGGTGCGTCTCACCGAGCCGTTCCTGAACGATGACGCCACGATCGGCTGTACACGGACCGAACCGGCGGGCCGAACCGGTTGGACAGTTCGCGTGTGCCCACTCTTTGGCTGCCGATCCGTTGTATTCGATGCTGATCATCTGGGTGCTGTGTTCTGTTTCGATCGTCGAGATGTGCGGCCTTAGTCGACTGTGAATTTCCGCAACGGTGCGATTGCGTTGGGACCACGCCGTTGTGTTGTTCGTTTCCGTGGAGACGACCTGCCGTACGTGTCGTACTGTCGACTCTAACGGTTCGCTCGCGGTATCGCTGTTCGCTCTGACATCTGCGCTGTAGCCCAGTTGCAGGTACGCTACGGTGATCGGAATGAACGAAACGGCGACGAACACCGCGGCAATGAGTACCAACTGGCCCCGTTCGGTTTCGAGTGACGCGGACGACGCTCGGAGCTTCATGGATACCACACCAGTATTCGCACGCTCCCATTGGGCGTCGGGATCGTTGTTTGACCGATCGGCGCGTCTGACGGCGACCGGTATCCGATCACACCGTGTGGGGTCTCGATTCGTGCCATCAGGTTCTCGGGCAGCAGTTCTTTGAGACGATCGCTGAGCAGTGGCGCTCCCTGTTCGAATCCCGACCGAGACGTTGTGAGTGCCGGCAGTCGATACGGCGTGGATGGATCTTCGAGGAGCGTGGCCGTATCTCGGGCGTACGTATCGAGCTGCGTCTCACGGGGTTCGGGTGGGGGAATCCCGAGGATGATCCCGGACAGCACGGCAAACACTACTAACACACCGATCGCCACTTCCATCACCGGTAAGGATAGCTGTGCTCTCGACGTGTTCGGTATCGCCCGCTCGACCCGGTTCCAACCATCGGACAGTAGCCACCTCCAGAGACGGTCGCCGCGACGTTTGGGGTCAGACATCGACGGTCACCACTAACTCTGTTGGGGTCGTCTGCACTCGGGCGTATGTGACTGTCACGGCGTCTGACCGTTCCTCTGTGGCTCGTAGCTGCGTCGGTTCGAGTCCCGTAAGCGCGATCTCGAACGATCCGGTCAGTCCTGACGGATCGTGTAGAACCACACGGTCGTTCGCATGGATCGTCGTTACCGATGCACGAGCTGGAACTGTGATCGTTGTTCGTTGTATCCCGGCGGGGATCACCGGGTTCTCACTGATCGGCGTCGTCTGCTGCTGGTGACGTTCCTGAAGAACGATCCGCCGAACCGTGGTTCCCCCTGTCGGGGTGCCTCGTTCGATGATCGTTTCATTACCTGCCCGTACGTGAAGTTCTGCCTTGTTTGTGAATGGGTACGTGTTGGTGAACTGCTGTCCACTCCAGGTTCGTAATTTTGTTTCGTTCATAACGCTTGCACGCGTCGTATACGGTGATCTTTCGCTTACCAACCGATCAGCAAGCGACGTGGCGATGCGTCGCTCGTGTGGGTCTCGGTCGGCGCTTCGGTACGCCCCGTCGACGACCGTAAGCGCCAGTCCGAGGATAGCCGTGAGCACGACTAACGAGACGACCAGCGCGAGAAGACTCGCTTGACCCCTTGTTTTCGTCTTCATCTCTTCTCACCGATCACTAGTCATCGTTTGCCTCGCTGCTCGCAGCTATCGTGATCCGGTATCCCGTTTCATTGCCGACGGCCCGAACGGACAGTGGTGTATGGCTTCGCCACTGTCCCTCGATCGAATGGACGGACGAAGGTACTGCAAGCCGGGCACGCCCACCGATTTCCGGATGAGGGTGTTCGAGTATCAGTGTCCGGTTGGCTGTCCGGAGTGAGTATGCCTGGTTATTGATCGTTTCCGGGAGAGCGATGCTACTCCGAGCGTCGAGTCGATACGAAGGAAACACGCTTTGTTGAACGTGTTCTGTCGCAGTTGCGAGCACCCGATCACCCATCTCAGCGCCACTCGTCGCCTGGTACTCTGGGATTGCACTGCCGTACAACACTGCTGTCACCAATCCAATGTACAATAGCACGAGACCGATCAGCAACACCTCACTCACGACCGGTGTGAGACCGCGGTTGTCCACGTCAGATCACCTCCACATTGAGTTCGTGAACGATGAGGTATGTTTGCCGCTCCCCCCTGAACGTCACGATGATACTTTCGACACCATCACCGTCGAGATCCTGCCGCTCAACGGCTGCCCCTCGTTCGGAGAAATACCAGGACAACGGTCCCGGCGTCGTCGTTTCGATCGAAACGGCGTCTGTCGCGTTTCCGATCACCGATCGTTCGTGAGTCACGTTCTGTTCGATCGTGACCGTCGTACCACTGCCTGAAACGGTGTCGGGGGTGCCGATGACGGGCGCACCAACGATGAGCGTCGATCCATTAGGGGGTGCGGTTATCATCGGCTTCGCGTGAAGCCACGCCTCGCCAGCCGATCCGCGCATGATCGCCCCGGCTGCGAACGTTACCCGCTGATCGCCGCTGGTGAACACGAGCGCGTCCGTGTCGATCGATCGAACTACCGTCGTGCCGTCGATAAGTCGGAGCTGACGATCAACGGGACGAAGGGTTCCATCAGCAAACGGCAGTCGATCCCGGCGGACACCCGACGTTCCTTTGGGATCGAACGCCGCCTCCATTCCGTCAGCGACACGGATCGCGTCTGCGCTAGCCACTTGCTGATCGATAAGTACGCCGACGCTCGCCGTGATCGCTGCGATCGAAATGACGGTTACACCCACTAACAACGCGATCCCGACAACGTGCGACTGTCCGCGATCCGAACCACTCATGCCATTCCCACCCCGCTGAAGATTGCATAGGTTACACCCACCAACACCGAGGAGTGTAACACGGCCTCGTACAATCCACCACGGGCGCTACCGGCGAACCACCCACACGCCAGCATCGTCGATTGGGTGACGACGTAACACTGGAACCGATCGCGTTCCGGTTGTACTGCGCCGGAAACGATCCCGATACCCTCTGTCGAACCGGAAACCGACGCGAGCTGCGCGAAACTATCGAGTACGTAGTTGTTCACCGCGATCATGATGGCGACGATGAGTAGTGCAGTCGTCCATCCAACGACGACGTAGACGGCCATCGTGCTCCGAAGTGCGCGTTTTTCGTGGTAGAGCCGACCGATCTCCGTCTGAAGAGTTTCGAACACCGCATCGGCGTCGCCCCCAGCGTCGAGCGCGCCGGCCACGAGTCCAACCGTTTGGGCCGCCAGCGGCGTTCCGACCTGCTCAACGAAACGATTCAACGCCGCCGTGTGAACCGAGGGTTCACTGTCTGCGGTCGTTACTAAACCGAGTCTAAACGCGAGCGCGTTAACGTCCGACGTGAGCGCCCCCAGATCGACATCGTTGGCAACACGCTCAACGGCGACACCGAAGGGATGTCCGAGTCGGACGTGCCCTGCGACAGCGTGAACGAAATCACGGAGCTCGTGGTCCTTGGCGTCGTCGTATCGTCGTCGACGCGCTGCTACACCGCCGATAATGATCCCTCCCGTGACGTATCCGAACAGGACGGCGTTCAGTGGGTGGATATCGCTGCGGATGATCCCCGCTCCACTGACGACGATCGCTAGAAGAACTGCGACCACGCTCGCGCTCGCCGGGTTTGATGTCACGCTCGCCAACACAGCCACCACACCGTTGGGCCGGTCGTATTCCGGAGGGGTCGCACCCGGAGGACGGATCGTTCCGATGAGCCACGCCGCACCGATCCCGATCCACAGCACGAACACTGCGCTTCCGTACACCAACACGGATCGAACTGAGATTCCGCCGAATGGGGTGTACAGTTGCTGAGACAGTCGGGGAGAGAGCACCGACAGCACCGAGAGAACGATGACCAACAACGCCGGCAGCACCAACAATACGACGAACAGCTCTGCAATGAGTTCGAGAAAATCACGCGACTGTTGTCGCGCACGAGCTTGCCTGTGGGATAACGTTCGGGACTCCATCTGGAGGTATCGAGAAAGGGCGTCGCTACCCTGCCGGGCGTGTTCACTGAACTTCAATAGGAAGGGTGCGAGCAGATCCTCCGAAGGGGTATCACGAGCAACGGTTTGTAACCCACGCTCGAAACTCCCCGTGAGCGTAGCGTGGTTGAGCACCCGACGGAATGCGACGCCCGTTTCCCCGTAGCTTTCTTGCGCTGCTACTCTCTGGAACATCCTCCGTTGATCGTCGCTCCCTTCGGCCAACGCACGAAGATACCGTACTGCACCGGGAAGTGTCTGCTCGATCCGTTCGCGCCGACGAGCACGGATCCATTTCAAATAATACCGACTGCCCCATACAACGGTTCGTTTGCTCACTAATCCCACCATCCCAGTCGTGGCACCACCGAGCAACCAGAGCGATGTCGATCCGATCAACGCGTCGGGTGCGACTGCTACGAGGATGGCCGAGCAGAGCGAAACACAACCGAACACGAGCCATGAAACCCCGTAGACACGCGCCATGTATCGATCGAACGCCACACCGACTGCTGCGCCGCGGTAGTACAGGCGGTCCTGATCGTGACGCGAGCGATCGGCGTTCCGAGCGAACAACGCGTACAGCCCACGGTCGAGAAGAGTAGCAACCCCTAGCATCGTCACGTTCCACCGGATTGGCGCGCATCGTAGCGGGCAAGCCGCTCAAACAGCACATCCATCTCGGTGATGTCTTCCTCGACGAGGGCTTTCACGAAGCGGTGCTTTCGACGGAACGACGCCTCGATCTCTGTGATCGGTATATCTGTTCGACTGGCAAGCCGTTCGAACAGCGTCGGATGTGCGGTCGTATCTGATCCCGACGGCGGGTCGAACGTAGTGGCGAATCCGCCCTCTGCGGTCCGCCGTAGCACCGTGTTGTACGCAACTGTCACACCGTCGCGGTCGATTGTCGTTGCGTCTCCCGATCTCTCAGCAGTGCCCGAAAGCAACTCCACTACCGCTCCCACGTATCGCTCGCCGTGGATGTGACGCGGAAACACCACCAGATCGATCTCCGGAAGGAGGTGGGGTGGGAGTCCCTGTTCAATGACGCGATTGGTGAGCCGTTCGATCGTTTCGGCGTGGGTGGTGCCCACGATTCCGTGGCCCGTCGAAATGCTCTCACCGAACGTCGCAAAGCTTTCGGGCGTGTTGATCTCAGCGATGATCTCGACATCCGGGTTAAGATAGTTCGATTCAGTCATCAAATCGGCCATCGAAACCCGCTTGTCCGATTGCTGGTGGTCCCGGGTTCGTAACGATACGCCAGTTTCGTGGGGCACCCGAACCTCACGAGACCCCTCATCAATGCTGATCGGCCGGTCGTCGTGGGGAATGAACGGGATGTGAGCGTTCATTAGCGTCGTCTTTCCGACGCCAGTAGGGCCGGAAAAAAGTACGACACCGTGGTGTTCGAACACCAGCCACAACAGTGCAACCAAGGCCGTCGGAATCGAACCGTTCTGAACGAGTTCCACCGGTGTGAGTGGATCGGAGCGTTGTTTTCTGATCGAAACGTGGGGGCCGCCCTCCGAGATGGTTCCTAACGCGAGCGCACACCGAATCGTCACGTCCGTGGACGCGCCGACAGGATCAAGGTTTACTTTCGCACTCGGTGTGCTCGCATTGAGTTCGACGCCGTCGGCCGCTGCGAGTTGCGTGACGACGTTGCTGAACGTTGATTCGCTCTCAAAGCGGATGTTCGTCGGTATTCGGCCAGCAACACCTCGGGGAACGACCTTGATGCTGTCCCCAACGCGATTGACTTCGATGTCTTCGAGTCGGTCGTCGTGGATCGGGATCGTCAACCGTTCGTAGCCGATGTAATCCCGGAGCACATAGTACAGGAGATCGTTCAGTCGATCCGATTCGGCCAGCTCGCTTCCGGGTGGATTGATCCGACTGTATTCGGACAGCACCGCGTGGAAACGATGGAGAAGCGAATCGAGTCGCCCCTGAGTCGCCTGTGCTGTGAGACGACGAACAAAGAGCCGTTTCGCTCGCTCGCGCACGAACGTGATCCGGTTGGGGCGTTCGCGTAGCGCCTCGGCTAAACCGGAGCCGGAGCGATGGGACTCATCAGCGCCGTTTTGAACGAGGAACTCGCTCACGTCTACCTCCCAGAACCGTTCTTTGCACGCCTGTAGAAGTGCTCCATCACCCGGTAATAGATCCGGCTCGCATACCGCGTACGCCGTAGTGAACGCGCCTCCGTCGCCGCGTTTTCGGTACACGACGACTGGTATTTCGAACTCTAAGAACGACACAGTGTACCTGCAACGACGCTCGCTCAGCAGGCATCGGTAACACGACTGATGTTCGGCGTCGATCGCAACTCCTGTTCGCATCGATGCGTGGTTGCTCGTTCCGACACGGAGTTCACCATCGCTCGTTGTCCTTTCGGTCAGCCGATCGTCGAGCGCGTACGGTGTTAGATCTCCGAAACATCGAACACGCGTGAGAGCGTAGTACTCGATCCGCCGACGGCTCGCACACGAGAGCGACTCATCGACTACCCGATCGAACACCTGTTCGTACTTCGGCGGGAGTCCCTGTTGCAATCGATCGATCGCTCCTGTTCTAGTAGGCGGTGGATTCGGATCCTGGAAAGACGTAGTGAACCGATCGGCAGCCTGCTCCACCCGGTCGGTCAACCGAGGTTCTCGAACCTCATACACCGTCGTTTCGTCCGTTCGTCGAATGGTTACCACGACCCCCGGATGAATCTCGTACTGAGCACACACCCCCGGAGCGTACCACGAACCCGATGCGTCCGGTGGAATCGGCGGTGGAACGTATCGGTCGCTGATCTTACTGTCGGCGCCTGCCTGCATGGGGCGAGTTGGCCAGATTATCCAATTTAAACGTTCGTGTATCGATCCCGAGTCAGCCTCGTACGATCGCCCGACGGCAGTCTATTTTGAGGAATCGGTGACAATTCCCTTTTAGGAGGGCTACCCAGAAACAGTCGGGGATCGCCTCAAGCGAACCACCGATAGGAGATGAGGCTGCCGGCGGGACAGTCCTCGTCCCGCTCGTTTCACACTAAGTTGATAACAATGTCACACACAACAACCAAAACCCTTCGAAACCGACCGAGCCGCACCGAGCAAGAGGAGACCGACGACGAGCGGGAAGCCGCCTGTCCGGAGTGCGGTGCCGAAGACGCGATTCAGGAGCAAGGCGAACGGTGCTGTCGGAACTGCGGGCTTGTCCTCGAAGAGGAACTGATCGACCGCGGGCCGGAATGGCGTGCATTCGACAGCCAGGAGCGGGATCGCAAGTCCCGCGTTGGTGCGCCGACGACCAACACGATGCACGACAAGGGGCTGACGACAGACATCAGTTGGAAGAATAAAGACGCCTACGGTCAGTCTCTTTCTCCAAAAAAACGCTCTCAGATCAACCGGCTGCGAAAGTGGCACGATCGCATTCGCACTGTAGACAACGGCGAGCGTAATCTTCGGCTTGCGCTTTCGGAGATCGATCGCATGGCGAGCGCGCTCGGTGTTCCGAAATCCGTTCGGGAGGTCGCGTCGGTCATGTATCGGCGTGCACTCGATGAAGACCTCATCCGTGGTCGGTCGATCGAGGGTGTCGCCACCTCCGCGCTGTACGCCGCCTGTCGCCAGGAAGGGATCCCCCGGAGCTTGGATGAGGTGACAGAGGTAGCTCGGATCGACCGCCGCGAGATCGCACGCACGTACCGCTACGTCTCACAAAACCTCGGTTTAGAACTGAAGCCCGCCGACCCGAAGCAGTACGTTCCCCGATTCTGCTCAGATCTCGATCTTTCGGATGAGGTGCAGACGAAAGCCAACGACATCATCGACGTAACGGCCGAAGCGGGGCTTCTCTCGGGAAAATCACCAACAGGGTACGCCGCCGCAGCGATTTATGCCGCTTCGCTGCTCTGTAACGACAAACGAACCCAGCGGGACATCGCTGAGGTGGCCCAAGTGACTGAAGTCACCATCCGCAACCGCTACCAAGAGCAGATCGAAGAACTGGATATCGTCGCGTAAGCTGCTACTAGGGAGCGAGCGGGCTATCCCCGTCGGGCATTCGTGATTGTTGTCATGGTGCAGAAACGAAACAACTGGTCGCACAGAATAAATAGAATGGCACTTTTCGATGTATTTTAATATTCCGAAAGCAATATAATAGTATCCGAGAATAATCTGGTATGAACTATCTTGCAACAGGATTGGATGTCCGTCGGGCGGGAGTGCGTGATCGGTACGAGGTGAGTCGCCAATGAGTGATGTTGACGAGATCATTGTGGCGATTGAGCACGATCCGGGACGGTTCGATGAGTACTGTGATGAGCTTCGGACGATTCTCGAATCGGGTGAGACCGACGCGCGCCGCTCGGTCGCGCAACTGCTCGGAGACGTTGCGGAGGTCGATCCCGGGATTGGGACGCGTCACCCCGAACTGCTGGAACTCGCGTTTGAGGACGCGGATGTTGTGGTTCAGGGGTTGGCTGTCGATACTGTTGCTATAATCACGAAGGCTGAGCCAGCGGCTAGTACTGATTTTGTCTCTCAGATTGCCACCACGCTTGCTGAAGAGGAACTGCCATCAACTTCACAAATGTCCGGTATTCGCGCACTTGCAGTTATTGACGAGAAAGCACCTATATCGATCAGCAAAGCTGATGAACCGCTTGCTACGTTGCTCCACGATGGAGTAACTGATGTTCGTGAAACGGTGGCTGAATATATTGCAGATTCTGTCACAGCTGCTCCTCACGAGTTTCCTGCTATGCTTCAAGCATATACCAAGGCGCTTGACGATCAGAGTCCTACTGTTCGGCTGCGTGCTGCCGAAGCGATAGCAGTTGCCACCTATGAGGATGCTGAAGCGATTTCTGATGTTGATAGAGTATTGAATCGTCTCAAGGAATTGCGCTCGGACAATGTCCTCCCAGCAGAACGTGTCGAGAAGGTCATTGACATGACAAAAGTCGGTGCAGGCTATGCCGGGGAATAACTAATTCATGGGCATAGTAGATAAAATCAAATCATATTTCAGTGACGACGAGGCTGCCTTATCAGAACAAGCAGAAGAGCTTAATCGTCACCGTCGTGGGGATCCTTTTGCTGATTTGCGTGGTGAAATCGAGGACATGCCTCCCCATGAAGTGGCTAACAAATTCGCTGATATGAGGCAAAACAGACGATTAGCTTTTGTTAGGAATGGGAATATATCGAGACAAAAATGGCTTGAAGTGGTAAAGGTAATCGAAAATGATCCAGAGCTACAGAAATCTTGGGGGGTTAGCAGCAAACAGATCACGTTTCAAGATGACACTGCCGTCTGTATGTGTCATGAAGAGATAACGAATACGTGGACTGAAACGAAAGGGACAGAGAGGTCAGTCGGTCAAACACAAGGCAAATCTAACGGCTCGAAAGCCGAAGTCGGCGGCAAAATAGGTGGGAGTGGTGGAACCAGTGTCCCTGGAGTTGGGAATCTTAATGCAACAGGTGAGGCATCAGGCAAGGTGGGACGGACTCAACAGAAAACACAACAGAAAATGGCCCAAGCTACCGGGATCAAAAGTGTAACTGAAACTTTCCATTCATGTCGTGTAGCACCAACTAACTCTAAGGCATCTAGATCTGCGTTCCTTCGCGTAGGGAATTTTCATATGGATGTCAGTCTAAGTATTGAAAAAGGGAACAATACGCAAAGAGCCATTGATGAATGGGAGATAGATGCTAAGAATAAGCCAATAAAAAAAGAGTCCCAGAAAGGGATCGAAGAGCTTCGAGAGAGTCAAGATGCTATCGAAAATCAAATCAAAGATCTCGATAGTCAAATCGGAATGTATAGTAAAAGAATAGAAAGAAATGAAAAGTTCATATCTCAGTGTGAAGACGCTATTGAAGAGAGTGAGGGTGACATCGATGAGGCTGACCTCGATAAGAGAGATCGACTCTTAGAAAAATACGAGGATCTTCAGGAGAAGAAAGAAGAGGTTCGAGCAAAAAAAAGACAACTCCAAACCGAGAAGAGCGACCTGCAACGCCGCATAGAGAACCATGAGGGGTACGAGCAGACCCAAGAAGCGGCGTCTGAAACCACTGCACAGGACGCTGACGAAGTCACGACGACGAACCCAACGGAGAGCGAAGACGAGACGGCGTCCGAAGCAGCTACCGACAGCACTGATACGGAGGCGAACACAGAGCACACCGAGACGACCACATCCCAGTCCGCCGACGACTCACCGGCGGGTGACAGCCGCCCACCTACTGACGATGGGGGTGATGTTCGTGGGGATGCGGGCGAGACGGACACGGAGGAGACGGCTCCGACTGCCGACTCTGGAACCAAGCCGACGCGGGAGACCGCTGACGCTACAACAGCGAGGGCGGGCCAGTCCGAATCGGAGGATAACACGTCTCCTGACCAACCAGATTCCCTTGACACGAACGAGGAGCAAACGGAGTACGCCAACAAAGGCGAACGCTATCTCGACCGCTACGCTCCCTCTGGGGGATCATCGGGCGAATTTGACAATACAAAATAAGACGATATCCCGAGACGATTCACGCGGCTTCCGTTGCTGTCCGACACGGCAGAGGCGACCGCACGGTCGGGATTGATCCCTGTTCTCTAATTCGACCTGCTCCGATAGTCCACTAGTCGCGGCCAGCATTCCTGATAGCCAAGATACAGTCCGGCAATCAGTGCGAGTCCGCCCATGTACATCTCCCAGACGCCGACCGTCGAATGGCCTGCTACAACGCTTTGGAGGCTGTTGTGTTCGATCAACATCCCGCTGACAGTGAACACGATGGATCCGATCGCAGAACCAATGAGTGCGAGGAGTTCGGTGACGGATCCGGAAACCAACTCGTCCATTATAGCACGATTGGGAACTCCGAAGGAAAATCCGTTTCGGGTTTGAGCGACGCTCGAAATCGTTTATTTGTCGGCTCCGTATACGCCACGTATGGGACGATACGGTAATCTCGATTACGGACTGTTAACCAAAACGGGCTTTCTACTCGGCGTCGGACTGTTCGCGCTGGGCGCTGGCGGCGGTGCAGTCGGCCACTCCCTCTACGGAGCACTCCCGGCGTGGGAAACGACCATGTTCACGTACGCCGAGGTGATCGGCATTCTGCTCGGACTGTTCTCGCCGTTCCTGTTCGGGATTTTCCTGCCGCTCACAGAATGACAAACAGCTGAACGATCGAAAGTCGTTCAAGCCAACGGAAAGACCGTCGACAAGACGAGAACAGAAACGAGACCGGTCACGGAAATGAGTGTCGTGACCACGGTCCACGTTTTCAGCGTCTCTGCTTGTGTCAGTCCACCGATCTCTTTGACCAACCAGAAGCCCGAATCGTTGTACCACGAACAGATGTTTCCGCCAGCGCCGATGACCATCACGAGATACGCCGGATGGACGGCGAGTTGACTTGCCAGCGGAGCCATAATGCCCGCCGTGGTGAGCATCGCTGCCGTTGCCGATCCCTGTGCGATACGGACGATCGCAGCGATGAGCCACGCGGTTACCAGCAGCCCGATACCGACCTCTTTGAGACCAGTAGCGATGTAGGTTCCGATTCCGGAGGCGGCGAGCATCGCGCCGAACGCCCCGCCCATCGCGGTGATCGCAGCAATGTTCCCACCGCTTTTCAGCGCCTCCGTAAGCTCGTCCTCCCACACCGATCGAGAGAGATCGGACCACCGGAGGTAGGTGAGCGCCGCGACGATGGCCGCGATCGTCAGCGCGACGTTCTTGTCCCCGATGAACGCAACGGCCGGTTCGATAGTTGACAAGGATGGATACCATGCTTTGAGACCATCGACGACCGTGAACGACGCGACCAGCACGACGGCGAGCAGGATCGGAAGCACCGATTCGAACACCCCCGGGAACGAATCCATATCCCGCTTGGCGCGCTGTTTGAGTTCCTCGGTCGTGGTCCCCATCGTGTCCCGGAGTGGAATCGTCAGCCGGCTGTTGATCCACCGGCCATAAACGAGACCGCTCATGGCGGCCGAGGGAATGGCGACTGCGACACCGATCAACATCGTTATTCCGAGCGAAACGCCAATCTCATCGGCAACAGCCAGCGGTCCCGGCGTCGGTGGAATGAACACGTGGGCCGTCGCGCCCCCGGCACCGACAGCCACGATGTACAGCGTGTAATTTTTCCCCACCCGAGCGCGCATTGAACGCGCTAGCGGTGCGAGCAGGTAGAACACGCTGTCGAAAAACACCGGAATCGCCAGTACTGCACTGCTCCCCCACAGAGCGAAATCGGAGTTGCCCTTACCGACGACTGACTGGAACGCGCGGACGATGCGCTGGGCAGCCCCGCTTTCGAGCATCGATTTTCCGATGATGGCCGCCATGAGAATCGGAATCCCGATTCCTGCCATTCCATTACCGAACTCCGTCGCCGTTTTCGCCGCGGCATCACCGAACGTGAAGTCCCCGACGAACACCGCATTGACGAGTCCCACCGAGAACGCGGCGATCGCTAGGCCCACGAACGCCGGAAGATCCCAGACGGCGAGCAAGACGACGACCATAACGAGTCCAACGATGAACGTGATCAACGGGCTATGTGCGAATTCAAGTACCATATGTCACAAACCCTCATCCCAGTTGTTCATTGAAAATGTTTTCCATTATGGATAATCCGCAATGATTATTGAGTATAATTTCCGTTTTTATGTATATATGTGGGAATATAGCCTACGTTTATAGTATTTTTCTATATGACTTCGCTTACTGCGTCTCGGATTAGTCCTCACTACGAAAAGAGGATACTCGTGTGTAACAAGCAGCATAAAGACGGTTCTCACGGTGTTATTCGATCGAGAACGAACGTCGTCAGACAGCCATCGAAGCGATCAGTAGGTGCGCTGTCGCAGGTCAGTAGAACTCTCGGACGAGATCCATCGCGTCGTCGGGTGCGCCGTCGGGGATATCCGCCATGTTTTCGGTCAATCCGTGGGCTTCGTTGTAGGACGTGCTCTCTTCGTCCTGGTAGATGACGCCTTGGTATTCAGCGTCATTGTCGAGGATAGCCTCCGTGGCTTGGTCGTAATCAGAGGCGTCGTACTCCTCGTCTTCGTCGAGATCGACCAGTGAATCACGGAAGTAATCGTACGTGTCCACGTCGTTGAACGTCACACACGGGCTGTACACATTGACGAAGCCAAAGCCGTCGTGTTCGACTGCTTGTTTAACGATCTCAGCGTGGCGCTGGGCGTCAGAAGAGAACGACTGAGCGATGAACGTCCCACCAGCCGCGAGCGCGAGCGCGAGCGGATTGACGGGGGCTTGTTTCGGCCCTTCGGGAGAGGTTGATGTCTCGAAGTCCTCCCGGCTCGTCGGGGAGAACTGCCCCTTGGTCAGGCCGTAGATCCGGTTGTCCATGACGACGTACGTCATGTCCATGTTTCGCCGGACCGCGTGAATGAAGTGGCCGACACCGATGGAGTAGCCATCACCGTCGCCGCCGGCGACCATCACTTCTAGTTCGGGGTTTGCGGCTTTCACGCCGATTCCGACCGGGAGCGCACGACCGTGAACGCCGTGGAGCGCGTATGAATGCATGTACGTCCCGATCTTTCCCGAGCAACCGATCCCGGCGACGACAAACGTGTTATCGGGATCATTGCCCGTTTCCGCGAGCGCTTTCATCATACCGTTCATCGTCCCGAAGTCACCACAGCCGGGACACCACGTGGGTTGCTTGTCGGATTTGAAATCAGTGAATCGAACGTCTGAGCTCATGCTGTCACCTCCGTGCCCGTTGCGAGCACGTCTTTGATCTCGGATGCGAGTTCGTCGGCCTTGAACCGAACGCCGTTGTATTTGTTGATCCGGTCGACGCGGGAAAGCGTGTCGTGTTCGAGGAGATCCGCGAACTGCCCACCGGCGTTGCATTCAACAACGATCACTTCATCGGCGTTCTCAATCTCTTCGGTCAGATCCGCCCGGGGGAACATGTACGAACAGGAGAGGAACCGAACGGAGATCCCATCGTCTTCGAGGAAATCCAGTGCCTCGCGGATCGCGCCCTCGTTCGATCCCCACGAGATGACGAGCGTGTCCGAGTCCTCCTCACCGAACTCGCGGTACTCCCAGTTTTCGCGTTCGATCGCGGTTTCGACCTTCCGTGTGCGCTTGTCAACCTGCTCGATACGGACATCCGTATCCTCGGTCCGCCGACCGAGTTCGTCGTGTTCCAATCCCGTCGTCATGTGAGCGCCGCCGGACGTGCCGGGCAGCGTTCGGGGACTGATGCCGTCGTCGGTCGGGTAGTGGGGCTGGAACTGTCCTTGGTCGTTCTGCCATGCTTCTACGTCCGACGGTTCGACGAGATTACCGCGCTCGATCTCGACCTCGTCCATGTCGAACTCCTCGGGTGCGAACGTCTGCTCGGTAACTGCGAGCGAGAGGTCGCTCGTAACGTACACCGGCACCTGGTATTTCTCTGCGAGATTGAACGCTTCGACGGTTTTGTGGAAACACTCTGCGACCGTCGTTGGCGCAAGCACAAATCGAGGGACTTCACCGTGTCCACCATATAATAACTGATTGAGATCGCCCTGTTCCTGTTTGGTCGGCATCCCTGTGGAGGGCCCCGAGCGCATCACGTCACAAATGACCAACGGCGTTTCAGTCGTTGCGACCAACCCGAACGTCTCGGTCATCAGGTCGATGCCCGGTCCCGAGGTCGCTGTCATCGAGCGTGCACCAGCCCGCGCCGCCCCGAGTGCGAGGTTGATCGCTGATAGCTCGTCTTCTGCTTGGATGACAGACCCACCGTAGCGCTCGATCCGGCCGGTGAGATACTCCATCACGTCCGTGGCTGGCGTGATCGGATAGCCGGCGTAAAACCGACAGCCGGCGGCGATCGCTCCCATGCCGATCGCCTCGTCGCCGTTCAAGAGCACGTAGTCGTTGTCCGTCGTTTCGAGTTCGTACTCGAAGTCGTGATCGTAGTTTTCCGTAACGTACTCCTGTCCGAGCCGTGCGGCCTCCTTGTTGTTCTCGACGATTGAGGTGCCTTTGTCACCGAACCGCTTTTCTAAGGACTCGTCCAGTTTCTCGATCGGGAACGACGCGACTTCACAGGCTACACCAAGCGCGACGACGTTGCGCATGATCGCGCCGCCGGCGTCCTCTGCGAGGCTCTTGAGCGGGACATCGAGCCCGATCATCTCGTCCGGGATCTCGAGATCCTGCATCGTCGTGCGTTCACCGTCGTAGATGATGACACTCCCCTCGTGTAGCTCATCGAGATTCTCATCCACCGTGCGCTGGGTGAGCGCGATCAGGATGTCGAGCCGGTCGACAACGCTCTCGACTTGCTCCACCGACGTTCGAACTTTGTACGCCGTGTACCCGCCACGGATCCGTGACGCGAAATCCTTAGACGTGAACACGTGCCGCCCTGCCCGCGAGAGGGCTTGCGCAAATATTTTCCCCGTTGAATCGATGCCATCGCCAGCTTCGCCGCCGATGGCCCAATTGAGATCTTTGTGCATACTGTTTCAAACGTACCTCTCGCCGGTCCAAAAGACTTCTGAATGCTTAATATCGATTCTACCAAAATTGCAATAATAGTGTCATAAATACGTGACGTCACAATAATCGAATTATCACGGCTATAACGCGCTGATATAGGCGTGAAATGCATATTTTGAATCTCCGAATTTGATTCACTCATCGTATTTATCAATATAGTATATTCAGTTATATCAGATTATTATGATGGTCCGAATACGACGTTCGGCGTCCCTTTCATCACTGCCGTAATGCAGTGGACTAACGTGTGTGGACGGAAACGGGAATGTATGAACGCTACCCCCGTTCCAGTGGTGTCGGTTCAATCCGTTGGGAGTGACGCCGTCGCTCTTGAACTCCGTTCTCCGGAGGGCTTCGACGCCCGACCGGGACAGTTCGTCAAATTGTCAGCCACGGTCGACGGCGAAGATGTCTCTCGGTTCTACACGATCTCCTCGCCGCATATCACGGAGACGTTCGAGACGACGCTGACGATCGATCCGACAGGAACGTTCGGTCCGTATCTCTCGGAGTTGGAGTCGGGTGACACGATCGGTGTGGCTGGGCCATTCGGGGACGCCTATTACGAAGACGAGGCACAGACGCTCATCGTCGCGGGCGGCCCTGGAGTCGGTCCGGCTGTCGGGATTGCAGAACGGACCTTGATGGACAGCGGAGAAACAGCCATCGTGTACGTCGACGAGGACCCGATCCACGAACAGCGTCTCAGTGCGCTGTCAGAGCAAGGGGCGACGGTGTTCGTCGTCTCCGATAGCGACGCCCTCCCATCAGCAATCGAGGAGGCGACGGACGGCACGGAGCCACAGCCGTTCGTGTACGGGTTTGCTGACTTTCTCGAAGTAGCAACCGATGCCCTCGGTGCTGCTGGTGTGGATACGGACACGGCCAAAACAGAGAACTTCGGTCCTGCTCCCGACGCGTAGCCACGCGCTCTGGAGTCGGTACCGTTTCGGTCGCCTATCACGTGGTGTCGCTATGCGACGCCAAACGTACGGCACGCTTTCGGTCATCGCGTTCACTCTGATCCTCGTGAGCTTCGTGATCCTCGGGTTTTCGCGCATCGTCCTTCCCTACCGGACCGCACGAATGCTTGCTGCCCCGACGCTGTTAGTGGGGTTCGCACTCGTCTGCTTTCTGTTCATTCAGGGCGTTCTTTCGTGGATCGGTGTGAGCCGTCTCCAATAACGACTCGCGGTCCGTCGTGAACGATCGTCCACCCCACAGATCGTACGGAAGAGCGTGTAAATCGCCCGATTCACGGGACCAATCCGAAGCCACGTAGTTTTTAACACAGCAGCCAGTACTCTGCCGTAACCGAGAGCACGGTCGCCCCTGGGTGCAAGCGGGCGACCGGCGAGCGGCAACTGCCGAAAGACACGATTGTTCTCGCCGGTGGACTGTACGGTCGCATGACGCGACGATTGCGCCTTCGGGCGGCGTACTCGGAGGTCTACAATGGAAATCGAAATCGCAACGATCGGTGGATACGAGGAGGTTGGCCGCCAGATGACGGCTGTCCGCACCGGAGACGACGTGATCGTCTTCGATATGGGGCTGAACCTCTCACAGGTACTGATACACGACAACGTCGAGACCGAGCGGATGCACAGTCTCGATCTCATTGACATGGACGCGATCCCGGACGATCGCGTGATGTCGGATCTCGAAGGCGACGTACAGGCGATCGTTCCGACTCACGGACACTTGGATCACATCGGGGCGATATCGAAGCTCGCACACAGATACGACGCGCCCATCGTCGCCACGCCGTTCACGATCGAACTGGTGAAACAACAGATTCAGTCCGAAGAGAAGTTCGGGGTGAACAACGACCTCGTGAAGATGAGCGCGGGTGAGACCCGTCAGATCGGGGATTCGGGCAACGTCGAACTGGAGTTCGTCAACGTCACCCACTCGATCATCGACGCCATCAACCCCGTTGTTCACACACCGGAAGGGTCGATCGTTTATGGGCTGGACAAACGCATGGATCACTCCCCAGTCATCGGTGATCCGATCGATATGCAGCGGTTCCGTGAGATCGGCCGGGAAGGCAATGGCGTGCTCGCGTACATCGAGGACTGTACCAACGCGGGACGGAAGGGCCGCACACCGAGTGAGTCCGTCGCGCGCAGCCATCTCAAGGATGTGCTGTACAGCATGGAGGACTACGACGGCGGTATCGTCGCCACCACGTTCTCCAGTCACATCGCGCGCGTTCGGAGTCTCGTCGAGTTCGCTGACGACATCGGTCGGCAGCCGGTGTTGCTCGGTCGATCGATGGAGAAATACTCCGGGACGGCCGAACGATTGGACTTCGTTGACTTCCCGGAGGGACTGGGGATGTACGGCCACCGGAAATCCGTCGATCGGACGTTCAAGCGGATCATGAACGAGGGGAAAGAGGATTTCCTCCCCATCGTCACGGGGCACCAGGGTGAGCCGCGCGCGATGCTCACGCGGATGGGGCGCGGTGAGACTCCCTACGAGCTTTCAGATGGAGACAAAGTGGTGTTCTCAGCACGGATCATTCCCGAGCCGACCAATAAGGGCCAGCGCTACCAGTCTGAGCGTCTCCTCAATATGCAGGGCGCGCGGATCTACGATGATGTCCACGTCTCTGGTCACCTGAGCGAAGAAGGTCATTATGAGATGCTCCAAGCCCTCCAGCCCCAACACGTTATTCCAGCCCACCAGAGCATGGAGGGCTTTGCGCCCTACGCCGACCTCTGTCGGTCACAAGGGTACACGCTCGGGCGTGATCTTCACGTAACTAGCAATGGAAACATGATTCAACTCGTAGAGTAAATCCGTTACTACGCACCAGTACAACTATGAGCTCGATAGACCGCGACCGAGTAACCGCGGCCCTCACCAAGCGTCGTGGTCTCGTGAACGACGCCCTGACTGAGACGCTCCCGATCGATCACCCTGAACAGCTGTATGCTGCCTCCCGCCACCTGCTGGACGCAGGCGGGAAGCGGCTCCGGCCGAGTGTGCTGTTGCTCGTCGCAGAGGCGCTCACCGACACCGCCCCGTTGAACGATGAGTACCGATCGTTCGGTCCACAGGACATCGATATCATGAGTGCGGCTGTGAGCGTTGAGATTATCCAGTCGTTCACGTTGATCCACGACGATATTATGGACGATGACGACCTTCGACGAGGAGTGCCGTCGGTCCACGAGGCGTACGATCTCGACACCGCGATCCTTGCCGGCGACACCCTCTATTCGAAGGCCTTTGAGTGTATGCTCGACACCGGCGCGTCGGCCAGCCGAAGCGTCCGCGCACTCGAAGAACTAGCGACGACCTGCACGGAGATCTGCGAGGGCCAAGCGCTCGATGTGGCCTTCGAACGAAACGACGGAGTCACGACCGCCGAGTATCTCGAAATGATCGAGTTGAAAACGGCCGTCCTGTACGCCGCGGCAGCGAGCATCCCAGCGATCTTGCTCGGCGCTGACGACAAAACCGTTGAAGCCCTACACCAGTACGGCATCGATGTTGGGATGGCCTTTCAGGTGCAGGACGATCTCCTTGATCTCACAGTGTCGAGTGAGCGACTCGGCAAGCAACGCGGAAGCGATCTCGTTGAGGGCAAACGAACGCTCATCACGCTCCACGCCAAAGAGCAAGGCATCGACGTTGATGGACTCGTTACCACAGATAGCGTAGATTCAGTGACCGAACACGACATTGAGACCGCCGTGGATGTGCTTGAAGAGGCCGGCAGCATCGAGTACGCACGGAACACGGCGCGGGATCTGATCACGAACGGAAAGAACCGCCTCGATGTACTCCCCGACTGTGAGGCCCGGACCGTACTAGAGGACATCGCAGATTACCTCATCGAACGACGGTATTGACACGCCCGATCCACGCCGGTTTTGATCCCCCGTCGTTTCTCTACACGCATGGACGACGATCTCAGAGAGCGCATCGAGCGCAAGGCGGAGGTGAGCGCGCTGTACAACGCGCTCAAGCACAACAACGAAGCGCAGGTCGGAGCGATCATGGGTCCGCTCATGGGCGAGAATCCGGAATTTCGGGCGCACGGGGATCGGGTCCCTGAAATCATCGCACCGATCATCGATCGGATCAACGCCTTGTCTCCGGCTGAGCGCCGCGAGCGGCTCGCAGAACTCGACCCGGACCGGCTCACAGAACTCACCGCCGAGACCGAGACTGACGAGGACCACGATCCGCTGGGTGAACTTCCTAACGCCGACGCGTACGACGAGATCCGGATGCGACTGGCCCCGAATCCCAACGGACCGTGGCACCTCGGCAACGCTCGGATGCCGGCTGTCATTGGAACGTACAAAGACCGGTACGACGGCTGGATGCTGTGTCGATTCGACGACACCGATCCTGAAACCAAACGCCCGGATCTCGACGCCTACGGCGACATCCTTGACGCCATAGAGTATCTTGGATTCGAACCGGACGCGGTGATCCGCGCCTCCGACCGGCTTGAAACGTATTATGAATACGCACGCGAACTGATCGAACTAGGGGGGGCGTACACATGCACCTGTTCGGCGGAAACGTTCTCGGAGCTAAAAAACGCCGGAGAGCCGTGCCCACACCGCGCAAAGGACATCGAGACCGTTATGGAGGAGTTCGAAGCGATGATCGCTGGCGAGTACGATCCCGGCGACATCGTACTGCGGGTCCGAACCGATATCGAGCACAAAAACCCCGCGCTCCGTGACTGGGCCGCCTTCCGGATGATCGATACGCCACATCCCCGCGAGGAGGCAGCCGGCTATCGGTGCTGGCCGATCTTGGATTTCCAGAGCGGGATCGACGACCAACTCATGGAGATTTCACACATCATCCGAGGGATCGACCTTCAAGACTCAGCGCGCAGACAGCGGTTCCTCTATGAGTACTTCGACTGGGAGTATCCCGAAGTGGTCCACTGGGGGCACGTGCAGATCGACGCCTATGACGTGAAGATGAGCACCTCGACGATCAAAGGTCTCATCGCGGAGGGGGAACTTGACGGCTGGGACGACCCACGCGCGCCGACGCTCGCAAGCCTTCGAAAGCGCGGAATACAAGGTGAGGCGATCGTTTCGGCGCTCGTCGAACTCGGAACCTCGACGAGCGACGTGGATCTTGCGTTGTCAGCGGTGTACGCTGCTAACCGCGAACTGATCGACGACGACACCGACCGCGCGTTTTTCGTTCGGGACGGCGTCGAAAAGCCCGTAGTGAACGGACCGGACGCCGGAACGCCGCCCGTTCATCCCGACTACGACGAGCGAGGTGACCGAACCATTCCCGTCGATGGTGCCGTCGTCGTCGAACCGGCAGACGTACCGCCCAACGGCGAACGCGTCTGGCTCAAAGGGTACGGCTGCGTCCGGCATACCCGCGACGCATTCGAGTTCACCGGTGATGGGATCGACGCCGTCAGAGAGGAGGATGTTCCGGTCGTTCATTGGGTCCCTGCGGATGAGAACGTTCCGCTCACCCTACGGACCATGGACGGACCGGTGACGGGACACGCAGAGCCCGGTCTCCGGGAGTACGCCCCCGATGACATCGTCCAGTTCGAACGCGTCGGGTTCGCTAGGATCGATGCGATGAACGACGACGCCGTCGCCTACTTCGCTCACCCCTAACTCGGCCCGTCACACAATAATGACGCGACACAGGCGACTTGATAACAGCCGGGAACACGTTTAAGTGTCTGCCAACGAACCATCTAGTTATCAATGCCTATCGATCCACAGTTCGAAGAAAACAAAGAGCACGTCGGGGAGGAGAACGGCGTAGACGTTTGGGGACCGACCGACCCGCCGGAGGAACTCGGTATCCACGGCACGCACGTCGCTGTCGACTACGACATCTGCGTCGGTGACGGCGCGTGTCTTGAGGACTGCCCGGTAGACGTTTTCACGTGGGTCGATACGCCCGACCATCCTGAAAGCGAAATCAAAGCCGAACCGACACACGAAGCCCAGTGCATCGACTGTATGCTCTGTGTTGATGTCTGCCCTGTCGACGCCATCGATGTCGATCCCGGCCGCGCTGGACGCATCTAACCGCCTGAACGAGTCGCTCGTTGCCTTCTGGTCAACTTTTAGTAGTTACTAGTTCATTCCCATTAACCATATAAAATTTGATGTCTTGGTAAAAAGCTATTAACGTCCCGTGGTAGTCATAGCCAGACAGGGAAACTGATGTCAATACACTCGATCGTTCTCACGAAAGGGGTACCGGATTTCCGCGAAGGGCAAGTCTCGTTCGACGAGGACGGGCATTTAGAGCGGGGAAAGACACCGACAGTGATGAACCCGAACGACGAGCACGCGCTCCGGGGAGCACTGCAGACGAAAGTGCGCCACAGCGGGCGGGTAAGCGTGATGAGCATGGGTCCGCCGGGGTACGGCGACGTGCTCCAAGAGGCGATGGAGTCGGTGTACGCCGACGATCTGTATTTGTTGTCGGATCGTGAGCTTGCGGCCTCGGACACGTGGGCGACGGCGATCACTCTCGCAACGGGGTTGGAGAAGCTCGGGGTTCCGGATCTCGTTTTTGCGGGCTTCAAGACCGCCGACGGAGAGACGGGTCACACCGGCCCACAAACCTGTTGGGCGTTAGACCTCCCCATGATCACACACGTCGTTTCGATCGACGTAGACGAAGCGGAGCGAATAGTACGGGCACAGCGATTGGTTGAAGGCGATGTCGAGGAGATCGAGACCGTCGAGACCGAACTGCCCGCGTTCATCGTCGTCGATCCGGAGTTCGACACGAGCTACCGCACGGCCGGCGAGCGGTTAGTGTTGAAAGACTTGCGCGAGCGGACGACCGACCGTGCCGAAGAGCACGAGCAGCATCTGACGACGTGGGACCACGAGGATTTGAACCTCGATCCGGACTACATCGGATTGGACGGGTCGCCAACGATCGTTTCCTCGGTCGATCCGATCCCGAAACCCCCTGCCGAACGCGACGCGACAGTGGTTGACCCGACCGATGAGGACGGAATGAGCGAAGTGTTCGAGGAGATGCAGCCGTTGGCTGCAGGGGGTGATTAATCGTGGCGGAACTTGACCCAAGTGAGTACACAATCGCGGAACTCGGCCCGGAGATCAAAGAGATCGAGGACGTAGCCACGCTTGAGGAGGTTCTCGAAGCTGAACGGAACACTAAAGATCGAGAGGGAGCGAAAACGCTCCTCGAAAGCCGGATCGAGAAGTTTAGCGAGGACGACGACGCCGATGTTGGGGATCTCGATCTCAGTGAGATGTCGGTCGCTGATCTCGGCAACGCTCTCCAAGACATCGACGAGATGGAGACGCTTGAATCGCTGCTCGAACGCGAAGCAGAGGAACAAAACCGCGACAGTGCGACGCGGCTCATCGAGAGCCGCATCGACTCGGTGGCCGGCAGCGGTGAGTCGGACATTGAACAAACTCAGCAATCACCCGAAGAGAAACACCCAGAACTCGATCATCCGACAGCGGACAAAGGTCACGTTCGTGCGCTTGAGAACGGCACGTACCGCGACATGTGGGTGTACTGTGAGACCCAATCGGGCGCACTGCTCGATGTTTCCAAAGAGATGCTCGGCAAGGCTCGTCGGCTGATGGACGAGTACAACGAGAACTACGACGCGAACGAGCGCGTCGTCGCAGTGGTGATCGGAAATGACGTTGCTGGACTCGCAGAGGAAACCATCGGCTATGGGGCAGACGTTGCCGTCTACTACGAGGACGACCGGCTCGACCGGTTCCGGCATACGCCGTACACTGAGATCTTCGCTGACATGGCTCGTTCTGGGGGAGACTGGCGTGACTACGATGAGCCGCGCTACACGCTGTTTCCGGCGACGAACAACGGACGGGATCTCTCGGCACAAGTCCAGGCCGAACTCGACAGCGGGCTGGCAAGCGACTGTTCGGGGCTGTACATCGAGGAAAGCGTCATCAGCAATCCCGTCAAAACCGGCCGACCGGGCGAGAACAAGACGTTCGAACGCGTCTTACACATGAAGCGCCCGGATTTCAGCGGCTTCGAATACTCAACTATCCTCTGTCTTGACAATCCTGCGCGGGAGTTCCATCCCCAAGGAGCGTCAGTGATACCGGGCAGTTTCGAACTGCCCGCGTTCGACGGCGACCGGGAGGGCCAACTCGTCGAACACGAACTGGCGCTGGATCCTGAGTGGCTTCAAGTTGAGGTAATCGCTTACGACCGACTCGACACCGGGGTGGATCTGTCGGACCACGACGTGGTTGTCGCGCTGGGTCGAGGGATCGGTGACGATCCGACGCACGGGATGGAACTCGGTGTTGAACTGGCAGACACGTTCGAAGACGCTGGCGTTGGAGTCTCACGAGGGATCGTTACGGGATCGTACGATTTCGCGGGACACATCGAGGGGTACACCCACGAAGAGCGCCAGATTGGCGAGACTGGTCAGGTCGTTGCGCCGAAGCTGTACATCGCTGCGGGTATCAGCGGTGCCATTCAGCACAAGGTCGGCATGGACGAATCGGAAACGATCATCGCGGTCAACACCGATCCTGACGCACGGATCCGCGATTTCAGCGATTATTTCATCGAGGGCGATCTGTTCGAGGTGCTACCTCAACTGACGGCGGCGCTGAAAGCCGGAGAACTGGATCTGAAAGCGGTTGCTGACGGTGGCGTCGGAGCGGACGATGGAGGTGATACTGATGAGTGAAACATACGAACACTACGAAGCCGTCGTCGTCGGGGCCGGTCCCGGCGGTGCGGCCACAGCAGCGAAACTGGCGGATGAAGGCATCGAGACGCTCGTGTTAGAACGCGGCGTCGACGCGGGCGCAAAGAACGTTTCCGGCGGACTACTCTACGCCGAGCAGTCGGCACCCTACACGATCGACGACCTGTTTCCGGACATCCGTGCGGCGGCAACCGAACGGCCGATCACGGAGTATTACATGCAGAACGTCGCCGGAGAGAAGGTCAAGGAGTACGATCTCACATCACTTCACGAGCACGACACGGCGTGGTCCGACGCAGTGCTCAGACGACGGATGGATTCATGGCTCGCAGAGCGAGTTCACGAACGCACCCGTGAAACGGGTGGCGGACTGCTAACGGGGATTCACGCGAACGGACTGCTCCGAGAAAACGGGGAGATCGTTGGCGTCACCTGTGACGAGATCGATCCTATTCGGGCAGATCTCATTGTGGCTGCCGATGGAGTGAACAGCGAACTCGCACGCGACGCTGGCTTGATGGATTGGGACGAACCAGAAGAGTGGTTCCAAGGCGTCAAGGCGACCGTCGATATGCCGGCTGTCGATGATCGATTCGGAATCGAACCGGACGAGGGCGTCGCGCACCTGTTTTCCGGCGATCTATTCGAAGGCGTCCGTGGCGGGGGCTTTCTGTACACCAACACAGATTCGCTGTCGATTGGCGCGGTGTTCCACCTCGACAGCCTCGTCGAAGAACGCGCCGAGCCACACGAACTGTTGAACGCGCTGCTCACCCATCCCTTGTTGGCCCGATGGCTTGGCGAGGAGTACACCGAGGTCGAATACGCCGCGAAGCTCGTGCCCGATTCGAAAAAGGTGGCTCACACGTCGCCGCACAAGGACCGCCTTGTGCTTGTGGGTGACGCAGCCGGACAGATGCAGGCCCAAGGGCCGATCATCAAGGGCATGAACCACGCAGTGAGTGCCGGTGCGCTGGCCGCCGAAGCGTTCGCGACAGCCAAGCGACGGAATAATCCTGAATCGGCGGGCAAGCGATACGAGCGGAAACTCAAAGAGAGTGGCGTGATGAAGAAACTCAGACCGAAGCGCTACGAGCGGCTACGGCCGATCGGTGAACGCGAGAAAACGACTGATGTGGTCGATCGGTTGCTCACATCGCCAATCGGTCGCGTCGGACTCAAAGCGATGGACTCTATCGGGTTGGTAGAGCGGCTGTACAGTTCACCGTTCATGTCGATGTCGATCCCGGACACACGAACGCCTTACGTCACGCTGCCAACGGTTATCGCGGAGGAACTCGGCGCGCCAGTTCGTGACCGATCCACTGTCGAGCCACCGAGCCTTGAAGAACGGATCGGTGAGTTGACGTACGACACGGATATCGGTAATCCGCACATCCGACTGCGCGATAGCTCGGTAGAAGCGAGCGGAACGGCCGTTTCTGCGTGTCCCGTCAGTGCGACAGATTTCGGTGGCGGCTGTTACCGGGAGGAGACGATCACGACTAACGGTGATACGAAACACGTCGTGAGTCTTGACACCCAGCCGTGTATCGAGTGTGGGACGTGTGCTGTCGTTGCCGACACCGATTGGGAACATCCGGGCGGTGGCAAGGGCGTCGAATTCACTCGCGGCTAATCCACAGAGCATGAACACCGAACGCCACGAGCGGATCGCTACGCTGACCGAACAGGCCCGTCAGGATCGAGCGGCGTTCGAACCACCGGCGGACCCGCCCGATGAGGAGCGCGCCGTCGGACTGCTCCGGAACGGCGTTGGACCTGCTGTTAGCGTGTATATCGAAGCACACGCCACCGACGAACCAGCACGGTTCGATCCCGGCGAACTGTCGCGGCTCGAACGCGCGATGAACGACTGGCTCACCCTGTACGCTCGGTGCTATGACGTGTCAATCGACGCTGAATTCACCGTTCGTGAAGCCGCTGAACTGCTGCTCGAAACGCACGATATCAAGGATACGGCACAGCTGTTGACTCAAGTACCACCGCGTGCTAGAAACAACACCGGTACAAATGGTTAAGTAGTGAGGTGTGATATTATTACACATGCAGTTCTCCGATGAGCTCGAATTCACCCACCGAGACCGGAAGGATGTGTACGAACATGTCGAGCGATACGGGACTGTCGAGTACGAAGCGGCACGAACAGCACTCAACATGGAACCGTCGGCATTCGGCCATCACGTAGCGATTCTAAAGCGCGATGGGATTATCAGAGAGGACGACAATCATCTTTCGATCGCGTTCGAGAGCGGGACCGAACAGCGGTTTTCGGAGGATGATGTCGAAATCGTGATCCGTCAAGCTCACGAGAGCGATCTCAGCGGACTCGTTGGGGCGATCCGGACGGCCATCGACGACGAGACGTACATCGTTGCCGAAAACATCGCGGACATCGTTGATCACGAGAACGTCTTGCTCCGGCACAATGATCTTCGATCCCGCGTGTTTTTCGTTGCGACGGTCAACGAGGACGTGGTTGGATGGGTACATCTCAACGCGCCCGAAATCGAAAAACTGAGCCACACAGCGGAACTCACTGTCGGCGTCCTCCCCGCGTATCGCGGGTACGGGATCGGGAGTCGTCTGCTCCAACGCGGACTGGAATGGGCCTCTGAACAGGGGTATGAAAAGGTGTACAACAGCGTTCCCTCTACTAACGAAGAGGCGATCGAATTCCTCGACAGCCATGGCTGGGAAACCGAAGCGGTTCGGGAAGATCATTACCTGATCAATGGTGAATACATCGATGAGGTAATGATGGCTGTCTCACTTTAGGGCCACTGCTCTTCGGTCCCATCGAGCGGCTCAGCCACAACACCGTCCTGCTGGGCTAACGCCCGCGCGTGGGCTGGACAGACGGCTCTGGTGTCTGCCCACGGTATGTAGAGCCTGACCGCTGTGCTGTTCTCACACTCCGAAACGTCACAGGACATACCCTCCGTAGCACACCGATCCTAACAGTCGTTCCGCCCGTACTACCAGTCGATCCGTGCCGTAGATCATCACACCTGATCAATATGAATTGTATTAATATATTAACCAATAATGTTTTATTTCACTACATTATTCATCAATACGGAGTCAATCATGCAAACGAAGCGTTCGATCGGAAACACGCGGCGTGAGTACCGATGTGGTGAGTGTACGTGTGGCCCGGACTGTGAGTGTGGCGGGGATTGCGGTGGCAACTGCACGTGTTGAGTCGCCCGTGTTCCTACAGGAACACTGCTACCACGAACAGCACGAACATGCTAGCGGTGAGTAGTAGCTGCATGGCGGCCGATCCAACGACGCCGGCTGTTGCGAACAGCGCGGCTTTCGCGCCGGCTTTGGCGTCTCGGTGACGGACGTATTCGGCAAGGAAGACGGTGCCAGCGATTCCCACCAACAGCCCGAGCGGACCGGTGAGAAACAGCAACACGACGCCAACGACGGCAGCGAGTCCGGTTGTCACGAGCGTCGCACCACCGGCGCGGGCGGTGATCGCGCCACCGAAGAGATCGGCCAGAATCGCACTGAGACCGAGGACGGTGAGGACGAACACCGCGACCAGACCGGGGTCAGAAAACCCCGTCGACCACCAGTACAGAACCACGCCCAGCAGCGAGAGGGGAGCGCCCGGCAGCATCGGAACGCCGCTCCCGACGACACCAACGAGCAACAACACCACCGCAACGAGTAACACGAGTTCACTCATCGTACCAGCTCCGCTCGTCTTGGGCCGCGCTCGTCCCGTACTGATCGACCAGTGGGCGGAGCGTGCGACCGAGCGCCCGCCGACAGCCACTCGATGAATGAAAGTCCAGCGCCGTTGCTACTGCCGACCACGGGCGGGCCTGTAACACTCGTGTGACAAGTAGTCGTTCTTGCCGGGACGAAAGTGAGTCACACGCCTGGTCGCTCAAAGCCGTAAGCGCAAGGCGTCGGAACGGCTCGGGATGCATGTCGAACTGACCGGGACCGTACGCCGCGCTGGCGACGAGTCGCCACTCCCGATCTGTGAGATCCGCCGTGATTGCGGTATCGGTCGCCCTAAGAGCTGCCCGCACGACATCGGGATCAACGCCCGAGAGGGTGTCCGTCAGCATCCCGCCGATCCGGGCACGAAACCAGTCGGCGTGGCGATCGTACAGCCCGGACGACCCTGAACGGAGCATCACCGCGCTGTGTTCGCCGCTGGTCTCGTTTCTGGTTGTTGAAAGGTGTACCATTCGATATCCATTACGGTTCCAAAACCGAATGAGTTCGGGCGTCGCTCCGTAAGCGACGCCGAACCAGTCGGCGTCGAATTCGGCGTGGATCGATTCCAACAGCCGCGTTCCGAGTCCACGCGAGCGCACTGCCGGGTGGGTCGCGATGCGCATGACTCTCTGTCCGATCGGTTTCGTCGCCTCAGGATCACGGAGTTGGCCCGTGAGCAAATCTGGTAGCATGTTCCCCTGTAGCCGTTCGCCACGGTAGGCCGCGCGTCGTGTTTCCGAGGCAAGACCGCCTTCGCGGGCGAGCAACGCGACCGCCACGACGTGCCCATCGTGTGTCAGAGTCCGCACGGAGAGGTTCGGCGCGTCGAGCACGCGAGCGAGGTCGTCGGGTTCGGTTCGGTAGTGAGCAAGCACAAGAAGGCCGAACAGCTCCCGAAGCTGGTGTTCGTCGTCAAGCAGGCCGGCTGGTGTCGGTCGCTCGTAATCGACGGTGTCGGGTCGTGCGTCGGTCACTAACTGGTCGACAACCGGCCGCGCATCGAGTAAGAGCGTATGGAACGCCCACCGCTCGATCGGATCCGTGGGCGCATACCGAATCGGGGTGTCCATCGTGCATTCGGTAACGTCGAGCGCGCTGTCTTCGAGCCGATCGCGGAACCGCACGGAGAACCCACGGCCAGCGCCTTCATACCCGTGGATGGTGGTGGTGAACACCACTGGCGTGGAGGTGAGAAACCGTTCCAGCAACCCCACTGGAAGCGCGGCGGCCTCGTCAACGACGACGGCGTCGGGATCGTTTGGAAGCGCCGTTGCACTGTCGGGCGGTTCGAAGTACACCCGCCCACCCGTTGTCGTGCGGAGATCGGTCTCTGTCGTCTCGCTGAGCACGTCGAGCTGTTCACATAACTCCCGAGCGCGAGCGAATACTGCCGTGGTGCCAGTCACGGCTGGCGCGGTCACGAGAACGCGTCGCCCTGTGGCCGCGAGCGAACCGGCTGCGAGACCTGCCGCGCTGGATTTCCCCCGGCCGCGATCGGTTTCAACGACGGTGGCACAGCCCGGCTCACGAAGCCGTTCGAGCGTCCGGAGCGTTCGGGCTTGGTCCGTGGTGAGACAGGCTTGGTAGGCAGCCGCCGGAAACGCATGATTCGGCGGTGGCTGGGGCTGAACCGCCGTGGTCGTCGGTGACGGATCGGTCGTCCCTTCGTGAACCACTGTCTGCGTCGTCAGATCCACGATGGCGATACCGTCGTGACGGCGGAGCAGCGAGACCAGGCGGCGACGGAATCGTCCTGTCACATCCGCCACATCGTCGGGCGGAACGGCGAGCGTCGCATCGAACTGGTCGCGGCGATCGACCCACGAATCGAGCGGTGGTGTTAACAACACGAACAATCCCCCCCCGTCGACCGCGCCAGCGACGCGACCGATGGTGTTGGGACGACACTCCTCGTGTGCGTCGATGACGATACAGTCGTGTGTCGTCCCGAGGAGCGTCGTTACTTGCGTTGGGGAATATCGATCGAGGCGTTCGGCAGACTGGTGTCCGACGAGCACCGCGTCGTCGAAATCGGCGGCGGAAACCACTGTTGTCGCGGCGTCGAGTGTACTCTCGTGGGAGCCGGTGAGCACAAGCAGCCGTCGCTCGTTCGCGCGTCGGGCCTCGGCCAGAAGCGTATCCACAAGTTCCCCGAGCATATCCGAACCAACGGCCCGACTCTCAAGCCTCCACCGGTCATCGGTGCTCCGTCGTGTGTCGATCCCACACGGTCGCGTGTGTTCGGAAGCGCTTTTATGGACGGCTATAGTAAGTCGGTGTACAACCCGTGTGGGGTTGATGATACTCCCAGCCAGGGACAACTCGCCGACTGCGTTGAGCACCGCTCGACACATAACCGGACGTAACCGGTTAACTGATCGGCAGTGGATCGTGAGAAAGACATATCGACTGGAGTGTTCTCACGGCCCACGAGGCGGGGGAGTGCGAGCCACCACATGGGAGGCAATACAACAATGTCAGTTTATGTAGATTTCGACGTTCCGGCTGATCTTGCTGAAGACGCCATCGAGGCGCTGCAGGTCGCCCGGGACACAGGCTCGGTGAAAAAAGGGACGAACGAAACGACGAAGGCGATCGAGCGCACCAGCGCGGAGTTGGTGTACATCGCTGAAGACGTTCAGCCCGAGGAGGTCGTCATGCACCTTCCGGAGCTGTGTGATGAAAAGGACATTCCCTACGTCTTCGTCGAAACGCAGGATGACATCGGCCATGCCGCCGGTCTCGAAGTCGGGAGCGCGGCTGCGGCGCTCGTCGACGCCGGCGAGGCCGAAGGCAGCGTCGATGACATCACGAATAAACTTGAGGACCTCAGGTAAATGAGCGCGGAAGATCAGGAGGGTGCGACGGCCGCGGAAGTCGTCGAAATCGTTGGCAAGACCGGTATGCACGGCGAAGCCATGCAGGTCAAATGTCGCATCCTCTCCGGCGGCAACCAAGGTCGAATCATCACACGGAACGTTCTCGGGCCGGTACGCGAGGGCGATGTCCTACAGCTCCGTGAAACCGCCCGGGAAGCAGACGCCATCGGAGGCCAGTAAACGATGCCAACGACGCGAACCTGCGATTTCAGCGGCGAAGAAATCGAACCCGGTACGGGCATCATGTACGTCCGCAACGACGGTACCGTGCTGCATTTCAAAGATTCGAAATGCGAGAAAAACTACTTCATGGGCCGCGAAGCCCGTGATCTCGAATGGACAGAAGCAGGCCGTCCCGACCGCGACACCGAGGACGACGACGTGATTGCTGATGTCGACCGGGACGAAGCGACTGACACAGGTGTCGAGGGCGAACCCGGTGCTGCCGACCAGCCCACCACGGAGACTGAAACGTCCGATTCCGACGAGGAGACGCAAGAGGAGGCGAAATGACCGAAGAACGCACGTTCGTGATGGCGAAGCCCGACGCGGTACAACGGGGATTGATCGGTGAGATCGTCACCCGTCTCGAAGACCGAGGGCTGAAGCTCGTCGGCGGGAAGTTCATGCAGATCGACGACGAACTCGCTCGTGAACACTACGCCGAACACGCCGACAAGCCGTTTTTCGACGGTCTAACCTCGTTCATCACGTCTGGACCCGTGTTTGCGATGGTGTGGGAAGGCGAGGACGCGATCCGGCAGGTCCGCCAGATGATGGGCGCGACCGATCCCGCTGAGGCCGCGCCTGGGACGATCCGTGGCGATTACGCGCTGGATCTCGGACGGAACGTCATCCACGGCTCGGATCACGAGGATCCAGGATCGAACGAGCGCGAGATCAACCTCTTTTTCGATCCGGACGAACTCATCGACTACGAGCGGATCGATGAGGGGTGGCTGTACGAGTGACATCCTCCTCGCCGTAAACGGCGGGAGTCTCTCCTTGAAAGAAGATAGAGACGGCTCCGGTCACAATTCTTACCAGCGATCGCTTCGTGTACGACGGAACGCCCAGAGAGGCGTGTCTGTTTTCCGAACGACGCTACGGGCTTTCTCTGTGCTCCGCGCCGTGGATGACGCACCCGGTGGGGCTGACTCCGTGAGACAGACCTCACTCACTCGGACCGTCACGCCAGCCAGTCGTCGGGTTTGGTGTCGTAATCCACATCGGTGGCAGCGAGGTGTTCGACTTCCTTCCACGGAATATCCGTAATCGAAAGGTTCTCACCGTCGTACCGGAGGAGCTTGCCGGTCTCTTCTGGGGTGGGTTCGCTGTCGCGCCGCCGAGCCACCTCGATGTCGTTTTCGGAGAGTTCCTTGACGATTGTTTTCAGGTTCACAGGATGCCCCCACAGTTTGAACACGCGCTTGAGGACCTGATGGGCCTGTTCGATATCGAGCATCACGCCGTTGTACTGGTGGGCGAGCAACAGCTCGTTTCGGTTGTTGTAGTTGCCGTCTTCGACGACGACGGTGGGCTTTCCGAAGTTCGAGAACTGGAGCATGAGCTTTTTCTTCACGTCCGCGACATCGGTGCTAGTCACCCGGTAATCCTCCGTGGTTTCCATGTACTCGTAGGTGAAGTAGCCGTGTTCCTCGACGAATTCCTGTGTAAGGAACTCATCGAGAAACGTCACGTCGTTGTGGCTCTCGCGGATCTCGTACATTCGGTTCCAACCGGCGCGGTAATCCACGTTCTCAAGCGCTTCCTCTATGGAAGTGTACCGCGCGTCGTCGAACATGTACCGAGCGATCCGTTCGACATCGTTCTGCGTGAGTTGGGACAAAAAGCCGCGATTTTGTGGCTTTGCGAGCGAGTAGTGGCGTTCTGCGATCCCGTCGTAGGTGAACACCTTCCACGGGAACCGATCAACATCGATCTCGCCCGCTTTGGCTCGTTCAAGTCCGGCGGCGTCGACGCGAGGATCCTCCGGATCGAGTTGATCGATCGTCTCGCTGGCCACTCGGTCCACGATCGGATCAGGATCGAGTGATTCCAGTACGTCATCGAGATCGACCGTGTCGTGGAAGTTCCGCCACGTTACCCCCTCAGTTCGGAGCACGTGCTCGACCACTTCACGACGGTTCGTCACGTTCTCGACGTACTCCCACAGCTCCTTGCCCAGTTTGTAGGGATTAAAGCCGGGCGATCCGAGCACTTTCGCTTGGTGATCGGCGTAATGAATGAACTCGCTTTCGGCCGCAAATCCCTCTTCACCCATCATGATCGACTCCCAGTAGGCAGCCCACCCCTCGTTGAGCACCTTGGTCATCTTCTGGGGGGCGAAGTAGTACGCTTCCCGGCGGAGCAACTCCATGATCTCGCGCTGCCAATCTTCGAATTCGACAGCCTTCTCCGCGCCTTCGTCGTACCCCATCCCGTGGGTGCGCAGAAACGAGATGAGATCGTTCTCTGGCTCGACGGGGAAGGAGGCAACACCCTCGGTTTCGCGCTGTTGGTCGAGCCACTCCTCGTCGAACACCTGACCGAGCACCTCCTCGCTCAACTCGAGTTCTTCTAATTTCTCATTGATGTCGGCTTCCGATGGCGTCTCGTCCAACCAATCATCGACCGTCGAGAACGGCTGGTGTTGATCAATACAGTCCTCCAGACAGAGCACGTTATCGATCCATTTTTCGACCGCCTCGCGGTCGATCTCCGGATCGTCCATGTAGGACTCGATGGTGTCGGCGTGGCTAGCGAGCATCCGGGCCGCGTTCGGTTCGTCAGCGAACAGTCCGTACCACTGGTTGTTGGCGAAGAAGTCGGAATGGGCTGCGACGTGGGTGATCACCGCCTTCTGATCGGCCATGGCGTTCGATTCCTGTAAGAAGGCGTGTGCCGGACTATCGTTGTTGACCAACTCGTAGGCCTTGCCTCCCAGAAACTGGCGCTGTTTGCGTTGCTGGTCGTACGTCATTCCCCATCGCCAGTGAGGATACCGTTTTTGAAACCCGTTGTACGCCACGAGCGCGTTCATCTCGTCGTAATCGACGACCCAGTAGTTCACTGGATACGGATCCAGACCGAGCTTCTTCGCAAGCGCGTGTGCTTCGCGCACGACTGGCTCCAGTTCCTCCGCAATGCGCTGTTTGTCCGCTCTGTCTGTCGATGGCTTACTCATTGCTCTCGGTGCTCAGGATGGTGTAAATGGCGTTCACGATGTCTCCCGGACTGGTCACGTACGCGACCGCTACAGATTCACTCTCACCGAAATGTCGATCGACTTCTTCGGCGTGGGTCGCGTTGATCGCGTTCCCACTCGGCTGTGTCTCGACGTAGGCGTGGAGGTTCGCGTCGATCTGTTCCATCATCGGGATGACGCGCTCGGACGTGTCGTTCGAGGAGTTCTCTGAATCGCCCGCCGCGAACACGTACCGGTTCCAATCGCTCCACGGATACTCTTCGAGGAGTTGGGCCGCCAACTCGTACGCGCTCGAAATGCGCGTCCCGCCACCGGATCGAATACCGAAGAACTCCTCGCGGGACACCTCCCACGCGTCGGCGTCGTGGGCGATGTAGACGAATTCAGCGTTGTCGTATTTCCCCGTCAGATACCAGTCCAGCGGTGTGAATGTCCGCTCAACCAGTTCCCGCTTTTTCTCGCGCATCGAGCCGGACACGTCACGGATGTTCACCACGACGACGTTGCGTTCCTTTTCCTCGATGGTTTCCGGATAGCGATACCGCTCGTCCTCACGCCGGAAGGGGATGTCTTCGATCCCTTCTTTTCGGATCCGGTCGGCGGTCGGGGTCCGGTCAATCACCGATTCCATCGCTTCGACACTCTCGTATTCGGACCGTTCTCCGTTCGTCAATCCCGCGTACGCGTCCTCGATCCACGCCCGCGAGACGGGAATGTTCTCCTCGCGTGCCCACCGAAACACCGATTCCGGGTCCATCTCATCGACTTTGAGCATCGCACGGACGTACTCTTCGTCGAAGTCCATTGCCAGCTTGCGTTTCAGACCGGATTTGAACAGCCGGTCGAAATCGAGCGTGCTCGCCGGACCCGTTCGGGTGATGTCCGTGTACTCCCCTTCTTTCTCTTCGACGACTCGCTTGCCTTTCGGTTCGAGATCTAACCCGAGTTCGTCGTCGAGTTCCTGAGCGAACTCTTCGGGATCCATCTCATAATACTCGTGTTCGCCACCTTCCTCGCCCGGTTCACCCTCTTCGTCGCCGTCGCCGGGTTGGGGTTGGCCGACGGGTTCACCCACGTCGGGAGCGCCGTCTTGGCCCTGACCAACGCCACCTTGGTCGCGCTGGTCGTACTCGAAAGCGGGCAGATCGACGATCTTGATCGGAATGTGGATCTCATCGGGGAGGCTCTGACCGAGATCACCGTACTGAATGAACTCCGCGAGGTCTTGGCGGCGATCCTCACCGACCTCTCGGTATCGTTCTATGTCGTCTCTCAGTCCCATTTGTAGCTCACCTGTCCCATGACGTGCCGGCTCGTCAGCTCGGCGGACGCCTCGCTGTATTCGAACATATCGATCATGTTCTGGATGGTTCTCTCCTTTACGTCCGCCGTCTCGGTTCCGGCCGGCGGGTCGTCCCACTGCCGGGGATCGAAGTCTTCGAACGTTCGCCGGACTTCATCCCAGTCGTGGCTGCCGAGCACCGTCCGAATCACCGGGATCTCCTTGGGATTCACGTCCTGCACGCGGAACTCCTCGTCGCGGTTGGCCCACGCATGCCGGTTCAACGCGGTGATGATCTTCTCAGTGCGGAACGATCTGACGGCTTCGGAGGGATCAGTTCCTGAGTAGTGCTTTTCGTCGAAGCGACTGAGGTGTTGGATCTCGAAGATCTTCATCTTGAGCGGATCCGGCTCTTCGTGTTCGCCACGGTCGTTCACGATCGGCTCGTTTTCAGCCCACGCGTACACGTGCTCGACGTACTCCTCAACGGTTTCTACGTCGACACGTTTGTCCCGCATGATAGCCCCAAGCACGTCCTCCTCTTGGGCGCTAAAGATCCCGTTTTTCACCTGCACCACCCGGTTTTCGAACTCCGTGCGTTCGGTGTCCGAAAACACCGGCGCGTCTATCAGTCCGTCCGCCATCGCATCGAGTGCGTCTCGAGGCATGAGCACGTCCTCGACGGAGAGATCCGGATGGTGTCGATCCTGGGTTTCATACAGGAGATCCGCGATGATATCCCGCGTGTACGTTACGGGAATGCCGTGCTCCCCATCGGTGGTGTCATCAGCGAAGTCGAATTCGTCTTTCTCCAATCTGTCGTCGCCGTCATGGATGTATCCCGCGTCGAACAACCTCGCTTTGTCCCCGAGATCGAGTCCGGGCGGCAGGTCGTTGGTGTCGAGTCGCGTGACAACCGCATACAGCGCAGCTGCCTCGATGGTGTGGGGGGCAAGCTCCCGGTCAGTCACCTGATGATCGCTGTCTCTAACCGTGAGTACCAACGGTTCGCGGATCATCTCTTCGAGCTGGTCGTAGGAATCGGCAACCCACACCTCCGTCTCGTTGGTCAGCTCCCGCCGGAGTAGCTCGGCTTCAAGCGAGAGGTTCGTCAGATATCTGAACTCGTGTTTGTCGAGCCGGCGTTTGAGTGCTTTCAGTGGATCTTGGCCCTGCCGATCGGCGTGCTGATTCAGTTTGGCCTCTAAATCCGGATTGGAGATGATGATGAGCTGTGTGTCGATGTCCATCCCGATGCCTTTGTCCAGTTTTACGTGCCGCTCGTCGGGCACGTTCAGCAGTTTTTGGAGCAGATCGGCGTGTTGGGCGGCGTCTTCGACGAGCGTCAACAGACCATTGCCCTGTGACAGCACGCCGTCGTAGCTAAACGCCTGTGGGTTCTTCCGTCCCCGAGAATCGAGCTTCTGTAACATGCCACGCATCCATGAACCGACCAGCCGCTCTTTGGGTGTCCCCTCGTCCTCGGAGTGGAGCACGCCAATCCCATCGCCTACGTCGACGACGAAGTTCTTCACCCGGAGATGTTCGGCGCTCGTTACCGCCGAAAACAGCTCTTCGTGGCCCTCTCGACGATACTGCTCTTCGAGGTAGTCGTACGCCTCACGACAGAACGGATCCAACCGACTGTCGACTTGCACCGGAATATGGTCCTCCAGACGCTCGTTCAACTGGTCGAGCAGTCGTTCACGAACCGCTGGGGGGAAAACCGACAGTGGGTGAGATTGCACCGGGCTCGCGTACCACTCCTCTTCGTCGCTGACCTGCCGATCACCGTAGGTCAGTCCACCGGATTCCCGTGCACCGGAGATGTTCCATTCAACGGTGTACCGCCGCCCTGCGTCGGTCTTGGAGTACTCTCGAAGCCCGTTGATGAGACAGCGCTTCAGCTCCGATTTTCCCGTCGCCGTCGGACCTTCGAGCCAGACGATCTTCTCCTCTTTGCCCCGCTTTGCGGCGATCGATCTGAGATCGTCAACGAACTCGTTGAGCACCTCCGTGTTGCCGAGGATGGCGTGTTCGCCGTCGTTGTGGGGATCGTCGAAAAACCGGTAGCGCTCCTTTTCTTCGCCTTCCTCGACTACGGTCCGCGTTCCGGCGGATTCGATCGCTTCGAGGAGATATTTGCTGGCGTGAGCAGCCAACTGTGGCCGTTCGAGGATGCGGTCGATGTACTGTTCGAGCGACATCGGCTCCTCGTAGGCCGCGGTCAGTTCTCGGTCCGCCTGGTGAATGAACTCCCGCGTCATTCTTCAAGTTCGGTCTTGGCCACCTCTGCGCCGGCGAATTCGAGCACCTCCTTTGCCCCTTCGTGGGAGTATCCCTGATCAACGAGCGCCTCGATCCACGCGTTGCGCTCGTCGTCATCGGTCTCACCGCTGGACACGAGCGCAGAGAAGTTGATGTTGTGTTTCTTGTCTTCCCACAGCTTTCGTTCGAGCGCCCGGCGCAACCGGTCGTTGTCCTGAGGATTGAAGCTCGTCCCTTCTCTGGCACGGCGTGAGACCCAGTTCGACACTTCCTGTCGGAAGTCGTTCTTTCTGTCCTCTGGGATGTTGAGCTTCTCCTCAACCGACCGGAGGAACGTCTCGTCTGGCTCAGATTCGCGGCCGGTGATCTCGTCCTCGATCGTGTCGTCGTCGATGTACGCCATGACGTGATCCATATACTTCTCGCCCTGCCGCCGGATCTCATCGACATCGTAGGCCAGCGCGTGGCGCACGTCCTCGATCGCCCGTTCTTTGTACTCCTCGCGTACCAGTTCGAGATACCGGTAATACTGCTCGAAATGCTCCTCTGCGATCGAGCCGTGGTTTTCGAGGTTGGCTTCGAGGTGGTTGAACGTCGTCAACGGCGAGAGGAATTCTCGACTGCGGTGCATGCTGTCCATGATCGCTTCTGCGATCTCATCGCTCACGAAGCGTGGCGAGACGCCTTCCATTCCCTCGCCTACTTCTGCTGTCTCTTCGGCTTCGTCGCGTAGCTTTTTCAGATCCACGTCGTCGATCTCGTCGCCCTCTCCGTTGTACGCTTTCGCCTTTTGGACGATGCCGATCTGTCCGCCATCGGGCTCAACGATCCGAGTGAGTACGCCGAACAACCCCGCCATTTCGAGGGTGTGGGGTTCAACGTGAATGTCAGGGAGATCGGCGTTGTTGAGCATCTTCTGGTACACTTTCGCCTCTTCCTCGTACTGGAGCACATAGGGGAAGTCGATCCGTTTGGTACGGTCGTTGAACGCCTCCATCTTCTCATCGCCCTTCTTCTCCTTGTACTCGGGCATGTTCGTTCGGCCGACGATCACCTGATCGATGTCGATACGCGGGTTGTTCTTCGGTTTGATCGTCTGCTCTTGGCTCGCGTGGAGGAAATCGTACAGGAATTCGCGTTGGAGTTTGAGCAACTCCTCGCCGCTGAAGATGCCTCGGTTGGCGTTACAGAACGCCCCCGAGTAATCGAACGCCCGCGGGTCGGACTCGCCGTAGACGGCGATTTTCGAATAGTTTACATCACCGGTAAGCTCCGTTTCGTCCTGGTTTTTCTTGTCTTTCGGTTCGAACGTCTCGATCGCCAGCCGCTTGTTCTCGTCGGCTACGACGCGGATGATCTCGATGTGGTTTTCGAGCACCTGTTTGAGATCGTCGTCGTACTGTTCGAGCAACTTGTCCATGTAGAACTCGCTGGCCGGATCGAGCGACTGTTCGTTGCGGATGGTGTAGGGCGCATCAAGCCGTTCGTTGAGCGTCTCGATGATCCCGTCACGCTGGGCCTGCGGTAACAACACGAGCGGATCCTGATTCATCGGTGAGCGGACCACGTCGTCCGCTGGATCCTGGTCGTGGATTACGTCGCAGAGGTTCGTCCACCGGAACGTGTACATCCGACCGTCGTCTCTGAGGGTGTAATCCTCAAAGTATCGACGCACTTGCCGATCGAAGTCGGATTTTCCCGATCCCACCGGACCAAGCAGAAGCTTGATCCGGTTTTCGGGTCCGAGACCACGAGCGCCCGATTTCACTTTGTTCACGAACTCGTGGATGGCCTCGTGGATGCTGCGTCCGTAGAAGGTGTTCTCACCGTCAAATAACGGGTCCTTGCTGGCGAGACGATACTCAACGACACCGGCGTCCTCGTCGTATTCGGTGCCGTAGTAATCGAACATGTCCGCGACGCGCTGGTGGGCGCTGCGGGCGATCGTCGGCTCCTCGTGGACTGTCTCCAGATACCACTCGAAGGAGTGGGTGTGTCGCAAGTCAGCGGGGATCGAATCTTGGTACGCCTTGCTGAGGTCTTCGAGGGTTGCCATATCACCTGTCATGGTATCACGGAGTCGGTCTGGTTCTCCCGACTGCGCTAGTCTCGGGAATGGACACCGCGCGAGTGTCCCCTCTTGCGGATCGGAATGCGACGACTAACGGCCGACCGGACGCCACTGGCCCGAATACGCCGTGTTCGGTCGGGCCAGCACGGAACACTGACCCAACACCACAGTGAGGGACCACACGAACGGATCAATCCCCGATACTATATATCACGTTAGTCCTTCACATACATAAGTCTTCCCACGATACCAGTATCAAACGTGTGGATTGGTAGATAAAACCGACGGCCGTCGTTGCTGGGTGGAACGGACACACGTCGATTCTACTCAGCATTTATATATCCCTGCTATCCGCATGGCAAACGGCGTTCAGTCGGCTTCGATCGTACTGCTCATTGTGGCGGTCCGCCAATAGGCGGTATGGAGATCGATCCGCCTGCTGGGTGGCGGCTCTGGAACGAAGCCGACGAGCGCATTATCCTTGCCTATCGGCCCGACGTGTTCGATGGGGGGGAGTTTCCCGCGCCGTGTTTGCCGACGGTGTACGTGATGCGCGGCCAGCGCGATCGTCGACCGGGAGGACAACGGACGGAGTTGAGCACGTGGTTCGTCACGTTGTTTCTGGAGCCGGAGGTTGAGTACGAGTCCGAACGATTCGAGAGCCGCGCGGCCGCTATCGATGGCGCAATGGCGCTCTGTGAACGCTTTGCAGACGGGGAGATCGATTACCGTGAACTGTATCAGGTGCCTCGCCCGGAATATTTCGAGGCGCTCGACGAGTTGACGGGGGCGGATTCCTGATCAACCATTTTTTTATGTGAAGGTGAGCGGAGTGAGTGACCGTCTCGCCGTGCGAGAGTGCGCTTCGCTCACCCGAACGGAAAAAAGGTGGTAGTGCGGGAAGCTTAACCCCCCAGGATCGTTATTTCCTCCATGACCTCCGTTACGCTCATCGGGACGCGACTCGCAGAGGAGGGAACCGAGTTCGTCTATCAGGGTGAGTCTCCCGATTGTGAGGGCTGTCCATACCGCGACCAGTGTCTTAACCTCACGGAGGGTGTTCGATACCAGGTCACGAACGTGCGGAAATCAGGGACGCTTGAGTGTGCTGTCCACGACACCGGTGTCACTGCTGTTGATGTCGAACCGACGTCTGTCCGTGCAGCGGTCCCCTCAACAGGCGCGTACGCCGGATCCACAGCCCGACTCGAAGGGCCGTGTCCCCACACCGACTGTCCGAGCCATCCCTACTGTGAACCCGTGGGAGCGGAGTTCGACACGTCGTACACCATCCGAGAGGTGATCGGTGACCCGCCACACGATTTCTGTATGCTCGATCGGGATCTCACGCTTGCGGAACTCGAACCCAACGAATCAGAGTGAACTACAAGGTGCCGCTCCGATCAGCCGCGTATCCGAGCTGTCGTTCATATCCTTGTGACGACATGAGGACTGGATAAAACGGCTCCTCAGCGCGTATTTCCGTCTCATCGCTGGTGGCATAGGGAGCACCAGCATCGACGCGTTCGAAGTTATCTACATGAACCGCGTACGACGATTCAGGATCTTTCGGGATCTGACGCTGTAACTGGTAGACGGGAACCGTACTTGTCTCGGTTTCGACCGGTCCGGAAAGCACGCCAGTCGCGCCGAGGAACTCCCGTATGAGTTCGATGGCGTTCTCTGTGGCCTGTTTTGAACCTTGCATTCCACACTCGACTTCCACGACATCGACGTAGCCGACGAGTGTGTTCTTGACGAATCCCCCCGTTTCGACGAGTACGTCGATCGATAAATGCGGACAGATCGTTTCTGCGAGCGGTCCGGTCTCATCGACGATAGCGAACGGGTGGCTGTACGATTGAGTCGAGTGTAACGACAGCGTCGTACAGCCGCGGATCTCTTTCAACAGTTCGTGAGCCAGTCGTGTCTCGTAGGCGTCAGCATCCGGATCGCCCGGAAAGACGCGGTTCAGATCGGTTTCTGTGTAACGCACATTGTGATCGAGTGCTCGCTCGTTTGCAATGATGAATTTTACTGGTCGGTCAATAGACAGATCAGCGTCGAGTAGCGTTTCGATCGCATGCGCGCCACACGGTTCATCACCATGTATCGATCCAACAACCGCGAAATTCGGTTCGCCTTCGCCCAACTGTTCAACGCGCATGTGTTGGAATACCACGGACCCCGTAATCAATTATGCGGTTTGTTGTCGTCATACGCATACCTTATCAATGTATCACTCTCTGGCACTTTTCGCCTCAAACTGTCAGGAGATTTGTCGTAGTTGTTTTTACGTTATCGATGACGCATATTCGAAATCGATCGGGCGCGCGTCGGGACGTGTTTCGTCCAGCGTGATCTGCCAGTCGTGTAACGCGTCGGGATCGTTGCGGGCGTTTGTGAGCGTCGTTCGCACGTCAAGCACGTCGACGCCGTAGTAGTCCCGAGGAACGCCGTGAAAGTATTGCAATGCAGTTTCAAAAAGACTCCGCATCCCCTCGTCGTTTTCGAAATCGAAATGCTTGTACGCACCTGCTGCGACCTGAACCATGCCGTGAGCGAAGGCGCTTTCGGTGGTCCCCCGACCGTAGTTATACCATTCTGCTTCGAAACAGTCGTGTGATTCGTGGAACGCACGGGCGTTGTACAGTCGGACGCCGTGAACTACTGCCTGCCGGAGCGTGCCGTGTTCCCAACAGTTTCGGTCAGGACACCAGCCGGTCGGGGTTCCGGCGTCGGGCGGTGGTGCGTCGGCCTGCGTGTGGTCGGTCATCGGTACAGTACCGTCACTCGGTCGTTAGTGCCTGTTCGAATCCATCCACTGGAATAACGGAGTAATCAATCGAGAGCGTGTCCTGTGTCGCACGAATCTTCCCTACAAACGTCGAAATCTCTTCGAGCGAGCCTTCGACGACGAACAACTCCATGCAGTACCGATCACCGACGTGGTTGTGGACGTTCGAGGAAACGAGAAGTTCGTGCTCGTGGCGGAGCTGCATCATCCGCTGTTCGACATCTGATGTTTCATAATTAAAGAGAACGGTCACGACGCCGAGGAGATCTCGGTCTTCGAGGCGCTTGTCCTCGAATTCGCTGAGCAGGTTTCGGGACGCTTCGCGGACGACCTCGCTTCGTCCTGTGTAGCCGTGTTCGTCCGCGAACGTATCAAGCCGTTCGAGGAGTGCATCCGGCATAGAGACGCTAACAACGGTCATGTGTTAACCTATAGCCGTTCGGATATTAGAAGTTAATATCTTCCGCTCGGGGGGGATCGGTTCGCAACGCTTTAACCCCCTGAGAAACGACGTGTATCCGTGCGAGGGTAGCCAAGTCAGGAAACGGCGGCGGACTCAAGATCCGCTCCTGTAGAGGTCCGCAGGTTCAAATCCTGCCCCTCGCACTCGCATTCACCTACCCATTGCGAGTGCGTGCAAGATCACCTACACGGGGTTCGATCTTGCCCTCGCTCCATTCACAACACTTCTGAGCGGTTGGTCCGTCCGTCAGTGTATGTCACCGGAGCTCGTAGCTGTTCGGAGATACCCCATCAAATCGTTAGACCCGGAATCCTGTGAGCGTGCCCGTCTCGTCGAAGGAGGCCGAATCGAGTTAGATCGTGAGTACGCCATCGTTGATCGACCAGCGACTGCGCCCCATCCCGATCACGATGTGAGTGGTTCCGGCGGCTACCTGAACGGAAAACGAACCGATGCCGTCCACCGGATCAGATCGTCGTTCGATCCCGATACGAACACGGTTACGCTCTGGACGACCGGCTCGAACAGACGAGAGCAGTTCGACATGGGCGACCGGACGGCACTGAACGCGTGGTTGAGTGAGTATTTCAGGCAGGCGGTGAGCGTTCGGCGCACGGACGCTGGTGGGTATCCGGACGATCGAGTGGCGTCTGGTCCGACGGTGATTAGCACCGCGACCCTCCGGACGGTCGCGTCATGGTTTCCAGACATCGATGTCGAGGAGATGCGACGCCGGTTCCGGGCCAACCTCGAAATCGGTGGCGTGCCGGCGTTTTGGGAGGATCGACTGTACGCCGACCACGGAGAGTATGTCGCCTTCCGGATCGGAGACGTTCGGTTTCAGGGTATCAATCCCTGTCAGCGGTGTGTCGTTCCGACTCGTGATCCCGATACGGGCGAGCGAACCCCGGAGTTCCGAACGACGTTCGTCGACCGTCGTCAGCAAACGCTGCCGGCGTGGGTCTCTCGTGATCGGTTCGATCACTACTACCGGCTTATGGTCAACACCCGTGTTCCGGACGATGAGCGGTACGGGCACATCGCCGTCGGTGATCCCATCGAGATCCTTAGAACGCGCGCGGCCTGATGGATTTCTGACCAACGAAGCTTTGTCCGATCAGGCCGACAGGAGTTCCCATGGTTGATGCCGAGCGACGGGTCACGGTTGCACGACGGGCAGCAAACGCGGGGGCGAACGTGGCGATGGAGTCGTTTCGCACTGATATCGCCGTTGAGACGAAAGCCCACGAGACGGATCCCGTCACCCGAGCCGACCGCGACACGCAAGACCGGGTCGCGTCAGTGCTTGAGGACGCGTATCCGGACGAGATGGTCGTGGGAGAGGAGACGGGCACGCGTGATACCGTTCCCGATCGCGGTGTGGCGTGGGTGGTCGATCCGATCGATGGGACGAGCAACTACATTCGGGGCGTGCGGACGTGGGCGACGAGTGTGGCGTGTGTCGTGGACGGCGAGTGTGTCGCCGCGGCGAACGTGTTTCCTGCGCTTGCTGACACCTACGTCGCCGGTCCGGACGGTCTCACCCGAAACGACACACCAGTCACGGTGAGTACGGAAACTGATCCGAACGCGGGGGTCGTCTCACCGACGTTGTGGGGGGGCGCTAGCCCACGTGAGGAGTTCATTGCGGCTGTCGAGAAAGCCGTCGAGACGTTCGGTGATCTCCGTCGGTCGGGCTGTACGCAGGGTGCGCTCTCACGGGTCGCCAGCGGCGGACTCGACGTGGCCATCTCGACTGTCGACCACCACCCCTGGGACACGATCGCAGGCGCGTTCATGGTTGAACGAGCTGGGGGAACGGTCACCGATATCGACGGCAACCAGTGGCGATACGACGCACCGGGGCTGGTCGCCACTAACGGTAAACTCCACGAGGCAGCGCTTGACGTTGTGCAGTCGGTCGAGTAGTCGAGCGTCGACTTTTCGACATAAGGATCGGAAGTGTAAACACGGACGGAACCGGAGCCTGCGGTAGCTTATGGATTCGATCGAACGGCTCGAATCGACGATGAACTCCGGACGGGCGTGGATCGTCACGGCCGTGGTTGCCACCGTCGTGGTGATTGGTGGCGCACTCGCTTTCCCACGACAGGTGTACGATCGGTTTATCTGGCAGTATTTCTGGGGTCCCGTTTATGCGGACGCGCACAACGCCCGGTGTGCGGTTCTGACTGAAAACGGCCCGAAAACACTCACTGATGGCTGTTTCCAAGCCGAAGCAACGGGCCAGATCGTCGCAAGACCCGGATATACGGTCGTTTCCGAGATCGGATACGCGATACTGCTCCTGTTCATGCTGGTCGGCGTGTACTTCCTCGTTCGCCGGCTCCGGCTCGGCCAAAATCGCCGGCTCTTTTTCGCGCTCGTCCCGTTCATGTTCCTCGGAGGGGCGCTGCGGGTCGTGGAGGACGCCACCGACGCCGTAGTCGTTCGGACCGACGCCGGGGCGGTCATCGGTTATCCCCTCAATACGCTCATCATCAGCCCCGTCATCTACGGCGTCGTCTTCCTTCTTACACTCGGAGCTATTCTGATCGGTCTCGGACTGGCTAAGCGGAACATCGTCCAGTTCGAACGGTATCCAACGGTCGTCGCGGCGATCGGGACGGCTGCCGTCGCTCTTACTGTCGGCTACATCGGCTATCTCGTCGCCACGATTGACACCTCGGGCACGAGGATCGGCTTCTATCCACAGCTTCCGGCGGTCGTGCTCGTCTTATCTGGACTCATTGCGTGGGGGCTGTACGCCGGACTCGATCGGTTCGCCCCGTGGATGAACGAGGGGACCGGGTTGATGGGGGTGGTCGTTCTCTTCGCACACGCCCTCGATGGGATCGCAAACGTGATTGCTGCCGACTGGATGGGCGCGCTCGGAATGGGATTTCTGAGCTATGCTCCCAAACACCCTGCGAACCGTATCATCATCGGCGTTACAGAGGCTATCGTTCCACAGTCAGTTCTTGAGGTGATCGGATCGGCGTGGCCGTTCCTCCTCGTGAAGCTCGTGGCTGCGGTGCTCGTCGTCTCCCTTTTCGACGATCGGATCTTCGAAGACAGCCCCCAGTACGCGATGTTGCTGTTAGTCGCCATCGTCGCCGTCGGTCTTGGACCGGGGACGCGGGACATGCTCCGGGCGACGTTCGGGATTTAGCTCACGGATACGGATGGTGTTCGCGCCGGAGTCGTGGCTCGAAGCCGAGTTCGGCCGGAACCGTCCGCGCCCGCTCGCCAAAGTACGGCTCACCGACGAACAGCGGTTGTGCCTGAGGAACGAGCACACGGACAGCTTCGAAACCGAGCGCATCCACGTCTGGAGTTGTCAGCCGAGCGGCGTAGGCGTTGAGTCCTGCGTCACTGAGCCGATCGAGGAGCGTATTGAGCGCGTCTTGTCCGGGAGAAACAGCTGCCGCGACGCTCGCCGCCGGAATCGTCTGTTCGGGAGCGGTGAACTCCTCAGTCGCAGGGGGACGTGACGCGAAATGCCCGATCCGTCCGCCAGCGTTCTGTGCGTCCGCCTTCCCCATCCGACGGAGTTCCGTCCAATTTTGGAGCGCTTCGGTACACGCCGACCGAGCGGCAGCGACTGGATCGAGATCGGCCGCTAGGCCCAGAGCGAACGCTGGCCACTCCTCGTCTCGGTGGACGGCCACGCCGACAACAGGAACGTCAATGTCTTGGGTTAACAGCGAGGCAGTTACCGACAGCCCCTCCGCTTTCGCTCGGGCCACGAGCGTCTCGTATTCCTCGTCGTCGATCGCCAGTTCGAGGGGTTCATACGTCGAGTACCACGCCAACAGCGCACCGTCCCGTTCGATGATCTCTGTCAGTCCAGCGATCAGTGCCGCTGCCCCTGAACTGCCGAGTCCGAGTCCCGTCGTAATGGTCGGTCCCGGTCCATCGAAGGGAAACAGCACGCGAGCACCAGGAAGCGACACCGTCTCACCGGTGTGTAGATCTTCGCCCGGCACCCACGCCGTCGGCGCAGCGTCGTCGGGATCGTCAGGACGAACGAACGCCGACGGTAAGATCGGTATTGAAAGATCACTCGCGCGTGCGGTTGGGAGGTCGTCGGTATCGTACACGCCAGCACAGTAGCGTTCGAGTCCCTCACCGAGTGCTTTCATAAACGCCTCGTCCCATCCCAGCGCGACGCCGGCAGCCTGCTGGCTCGCCTGAACGTCGCTGAACCCGGTGGTGTTAGCGAGTCGGGCGAGGTAGTACGGCACTGGGAACGACTCGACTTCACCCACCTCGTGGATCAATCCGATCCGGTCGTCGACCGCTCGCTCAGCCCGTTCGAGTGCCGCCTGTATCGATCGCTCCTCATACTCGCTTGAAAGCGTCCACTCCCGGCGTCCTGTACATGAACACCCCGGAACGGGGTGGATCCGGCGTTGTGCATGGGGTATCTCGACCACGCTCCCGAACAGCGACGACGACCCGGACACCGCCCTGACAGCTTCTCGTCCGGCCAGAGCACCACCAAAGCGGGCCGTCTCCGGATCAATATCGGACGTTTCAGTCTCCGAGTCGTCGAGTCCGGATCGAACGCGGGTTCGAAGACAGTCGAAACACGCGGTGGACGCCCCGTAACCTGATACGGCGACATCGACCGAATGATGGGCATAGCCTCCGATGCCACCGAGTTCGACAGCGATCCACGGTGTTCCGTCCGACCGCGCGGTCTCGTTTGCGGTTGAGAACACGTCCGATCCGACTGTGCCAACAACGACAGCGAGATCGTCATCAAGCGACTCGACGGTGGATCGAACGGATGTATCGTGATCGATGTCGGAAACCGCCGCTTCGATGGCGTCGACTGCAGGACCGGAACCGACAACAGTGACAGACATGCCTCACTGAACGAACTGATACGAAAAAGGAACACGGATTTGCTCGTGATCGTCTGGGTAGCCCGATAGCTACTGGCACTAGAATCGAGAATCCCCGGACCCTAGAAAGATCCGAATCGGTCCGAGGACGACGTTGTCGCGGGCTGATCCGGTGTCTCGGCCGTTTAGGATGCCATCAAGCTCTGGGCGACGTTGGCGAGGTCGTCAGAGTTGGTGCTCTGGAGTCGGTCGTCACCGAGAATGAGACGCAGGCGTGGGCGACCCACATCGATCGGCACTTTTTCGGTGTCAACAAGGCCCATCTCTTCGAGACGGGTTTTGGTTCGAGAGAACGTCGCCTTGCTCGCAATACCGACATCTTCACCCCACTTGCTGATGTCGTACAGCAACTCCTCGTTTTTCGCCGCGACGAGCAGGCTGATGGTAACCTCGTCTAATCCTTCGCCGTTACCGCGTGCGGTTTCGAGCGAGGTAAGGACGCCGTCGAAGTCCTCGGCCACGTCGGCACCGATCTCTTCGGAGAGCGTCGACCGAACGCGGGAGATCGGCGGTGTCCGGAGTTTGAACTGCTCTGCCGCGTCCCACTCGTTTTCGTACTGGTCGCGTGTGGCTGACACGAACTCCGTATCGTCGGTCACGAGTCCGGCGACCTTCCCACCGGCGGAGACGACAGCCGTCACGGCGTCGTCGGAAACGATGAGCGTGTTCGTCGGTTCATCGAACGTTCGAAGCGCGAGCCGGTCCGCTTCGATGAGATCAGCGGCAGTGCTTCCGACGATGAAGTCGTCGAGAACGTCCTTCAAAACGCGCTCGCCGGCGAGGAGGCGAACCGAAACATCCTCTGCTTGCTCGATCGCAGGGATCGACACTTCCAGAATCTCACGCGATGGGTTAATTAAATACAGTTCACCAGTGGCGTCCCCAAGGACGGATTCAAGGAGACCTTCGACACCCGATTCTAGTATGTTCGAACGCATCGGTATTGAATATTTATACCCCCATACTATTTAATATCTGCGTTATTCAAAAACCGAAGACGATCAACATGCTGAAACTATTATTCAACTACTGACAAAAATCATGAGCGAGGTCCTCGGCCCAGCTGAGTTCACCGTCGTGGATCACCGGGCAAGACAGCGATTCGAGAACGCGCGGGATGTCCTTTGGAGCGAGTTCGGTTGTCGCTTGCGAACCGGTGAGCCGCGGCCAGAGTTCGAAGGGTGCGTAATAACACGCTCCGGGATGACGGTTCGGGGAGACTGTGTAGTTGAGCGTGTAGTTCCGCCCGTTTTTGTTTAGGCGGGCAACGGCGACTTTCTCGTCGGTGAGTGCGTACGTTCCGTCACCGACGACGGCGTAATCCGTGCTCATCGCGATCCGTCTGCGGGCGAGTTGCGTCGCCCGTTCGATGCCGAAGCCGGTGATAAACAGCCGAGCGAACGTCGTTCCGACACGGATTGCCGGTTCGTTGAGCACCTCTCGGAGCGTAACGGCTCCAGCGACGCTGCCACGCTCGACGAGCGCTTTCCCCTGATAATAGGAGCCACAGGCGTTGAGGAAGAACGTTCGGGCACCGACTGACGACAGACTCTTGATGTCGAGTTCGCCGTCTTGACACTTTAGCCCGCCGACTTCGCAGTGTCCGATGAAGTGGACGAAATCCGATTCGGCTTCGAAGATCTGTGCCAACTCATCAACAGTCACCGAACGGCGCATGGTCGTCATCTGATCGGTATCGTCGTAGACCTCAGCGACTTCCTCATATTCTCCGTCCATCATGCTGTCGTTGAGGACGACCGTAACGTCGAGGGGCGTTTCGGGTGGGGACCTCCCTAGCCGGTTACGGTACGCCTGGATTGACGGCGTGTACGCGTCGGCCGGAACGTCGTCAGCGAGCCACGCGTGCAGATCCGCCGGTTGGAGTTTGGGTGCAACGATGTCGACCGAGGCAACGGGTCCCCGGTAGAAATCATCGAGTGCCCGCTGTAGTAGTCCGCTCTGATCCATGTTTTCGGAATCCGGCGGGTAGATGAGACTGAGATCGTCGAGCAGAAACGGCAGACACGAGATCATCTCGGGACGGGGGGTGACGTACGTAGAAAGGTGCCACGTCGGGAGGTTAGACATGATCGTTCCCTGCTTCACGCCGAGATACGCTGCGAGACGCTCCGCTGGTGTTGCGGTCCGTAACACTTCCGGATCGAGACCGATCTCGTCGAGAGCGGCCTGCTCGTACGGCGGTTCCTCGTCCGCTACGTCCCGAACGAGACAATCAAGGAAAAATACCCGTCGGAGCAGCGCGGCCACCTCGTATTTGAAATCCGGTAAGGATCCAAACGAACGGTGAACACCTGGGGCGCGAATGCGGGGCGTTTCCGAACCGATCCGGACGGAGGCACCCAGATAGTAGGCGAGCGGCGCGACCACGAACAGCTCATCGTAGCTCGCGGGAACGTCGATGACGATCTCCGTTTGTGGGACCATCCGGCGCACGCGCGGTGGCACGTACGTTTCGGCCCCAACCTCGACGAGCGGCGGATGCGTCCGGTAGTCCGGGTGTGAACGCTCCGGACCAGTCGTCGACAGACCGGCAGAGAGGACCGAGATAGCCGTCGCAACACCCTCCGGTGATCTGGGGATCGTAAACGTGGCAGGACCTAGTGGCTGATTGACCGATTGGCTCCCTCCGGCAACGCCCCGACTCATACCAGTAACTGGTATTGTTAGAGCAACAAATAGGTACCGGATCCGGAATTCTGGACACCCACTTTTTTGCGTGAGGGTGGTCTTTGGCTACCCTCACGCAAAAAGCCGCTTGCTCCGGTCACAGTACTGCGTCTTTCCCGCTTCCACTCTGCGACTGCATAGCTCCGCTACCGCGTCGGTCACGTTTGTGAACGACTGGATGATATCGACCCAGCACAAAATAGCCATCGACACCGGAACCCCACCGATAGACGGGTAGATTATAGTGTGAGCGGGGTGGAAGTCGGATATGGAGTACAATCACGTCCGGGAGACGGACCCGGAGGTCGCTGACGCGCTCGTCGGTGAAGTCGAGCGCCAGCGCGAGACACTCGCCATGATCGCCAGCGAGAACCACGTCAGTCGCGCTGTGCTCGAAGCCCAAGGCAGCACGCTCACGAACAAATACGCCGAGGGATACCCTGACGCCCGGTACTACGGCGGCTGTGAGTGTGCCGATACAGTTGAGCAACTCGCTATCGATCGCGCGACGGAGCTATGGGGAGCCGAATACGTCAACGTCCAACCACACAGTGGTTCGCAGGCCAACATGGGCGTCTATCTCGCTGCGCTCGATCCCGGAGACAAGATTCTCTCGCTCGATCTCACCCACGGCGGCCACCTCAGCCACGGTCATCCCAAGAACTTCGCGGGACAGGTGTACGAAGTCGAACAGTACGAAGTCGACTCCGAAACGGGATACATTGATTATGAGGCGTTAGCAGCCCACGCCACCGAGTTCGAACCGGATATGATCGTCTCGGGCTACTCGGCGTACCCCCGACAGGTCGAGTGGGAGCGGATCCAAGAGATCGCAACGAGCGTTGACGCCTACCATCTGGCCGACATCGCCCACATCACGGGGCTGGTCGCTGCCGGTGAACACCCCTCTCCTGTCGGCGTTGCGGACTTCGTCACCGGATCGACGCACAAGACGATCCGCGCAGGACGAGGTGGCATCATCATGTCTACCGAGGAACACGCCGACGCGATCGACAGCGCCATCATTCCCGGCATGCAGGGCGGTCCGTTGATGCATAATATCGCGGGCAAGGCCGTGGGCTTCAAGGAGGCGCTCCAACCCGAATTCGAGGAGTACGCTGCTCAGGTCGTCGCCAACGCGAGCGCCCTCGGGGAACGGCTGGCCGAGCACGGACTGAGTCTCGTTTCGGGGGGGACCGACACCCACCTCGTCCTCGTCGACCTTCGGGATTCACACCCCGACACGACCGGGAAGAAAGTCGAGGGCGCGCTCGAAGACGTAGGGATCGTGTTGAACGCCAACACTGTCCCCGGTGAAACCCGGTCACCGTTCGTGGCTAGCGGTATCCGCGCCGGAACGCCCGCGCTCACCACCCGCGGCTTCGATACGACGGCGATCGAACAGGTCGCTGACTGCATCGCCCGTGTCGTTGACAGCCCCGACGACGCGGACGTGAAAGACGACGTCGCGGAAGACGTTCAAGCGCTCTGTGCAGAGCATCCGCTGTACGAATAGCTGCCCTGCACGATCGTGTATATTTTGGGCGTGATAAACCCGGATATACGCACAGACTCGTGTGTTTTATGGCGTTTGGACGCGCCCGTTCACGTAATGACGACCGTTCTCGATGGCGACGCCGTTGCTAGCGACATTCGTGATTCGCTCACCGACAGCATCGATACGCTCACGACGGCTGGTGTGACGCCCGGACTGGCGACAGTGTTGATGAGCACCGATCCCTCCAGTGAGACGTACGTTTCGATGAAACAGCGCGACTGTGAGGAAGTTGGCATCAACGGAATTCACGTCGAGATCGACGCCGACGCGCCAGCCACGGAGTTGTACGAGACGATCGAGGATCTCAACGACGATCCGGCGGTACACGGCATTCTCGTGCAGTTGCCGGTGCCTGAACACGTAGATGAGCGCCGCGTCGTACGGAGCATCGACCCGGAAAAGGATGTCGACGGCTTCCATCCCGAGAACGTCGGTCGGCTCGTCAGGGGCCAACCGCGGTTCAAGCCGTGTACGCCCCACGGTGTACAGAAACTTCTCGACGCCGCCGGTGTTGATCCCGACGGGAAAGAGGTCGTGATCGTCGGCCGGTCGGAGATCGTCGGCAAGCCGTTGGCGAATCTTCTCATGCAGAAAGCACCAGACGGCAACGCGACAGTGACGGTGTGTCACTCTCACACAGCAGATCTTGCGGCGAAAACGCGCGCGGCGGACATCGTCATCGCGGCCGCAGGCGTACCAGAACTCATCGATGGATCGATGCTCAGCGAAGGCGCGACTGTGATCGACGTTGGTGTCAACTCTGTCGACGCCGACACTGAGAAAGGATACGAACTCGTCGGAGATGTCGACTTCGAGAGCGCAACAGAGAAGGCGAGCGTCATCACGCCGGTGCCCGGTGGCGTCGGTCCTATGACGCGCGCCATGCTGCTGTACAACACGGTGAAAGCCGCGAGCGCACAGACTGGCGTCGAGATCGAACTCCCGTGAGCCGATCAGATCCGACGGCGACGGCACTCCGCTCGCGGTATGCGGATGTCATTCACCACGAGGCGAGCCACGAACTCGACGCCGACACGTTCACGTCGATGCGAGCGTCTCCACGCGGTTGGGGCGTCGGCGCGCTGGTGGTTGACGCCGACGAACGGGTGTTGCTCGTGCAGGAAAACGGCCAGTGGTACGTCCCCGGCGGACGGCTCGAAGCCGACGAGTCGCCAGAGACGGGAGCGATCCGGGAAGTACGCGAAGAGACGGGTGTGGACGTTCGACTTCGAGGACTCGGAGCCATTGCCGAACAGACGTTCTCTCACGAGACGACGGGTGAATCGTTCGTGTTTCGCTTTGGGATGTTTAAGGCGACACCCGAGACGACGGAGGTGGCCAACGATCCTGGGCTCCCTGACGAATCGATCAGTTCGGTCGAGTGGCACACCTCGGTACCGGCCGACACCTACACTCGTGATCTCGTGGTCGAACTGCTCGGATAACGAGAGAGCCATTGATTCATCCGGGTATTAGAGGGGACGATCGAAGAACTGGGTCGATAATTCGATGCCCTGTCTCGATTCGAATCTCGTCAGCAATATCTCACTGGTCACGAACCGGCACAGGAGTTTCTCGACGCTCACCACACGAGAATTTCGTGGCTACAGTTGCTCTGCCATCGCTACCGCTTCGTCCAACTCGACCGGCGCTTCACTCTCCGTAAGTCGGTCGAGCAGCGCGTCAGTTCGTTCCTCCGTCGGGTTTCTATCTGCTTGTTCGAGCAGCCGCTCAGCCCCACCTCGTCCGGTGTGTGCGCCGAACAGGAGGCGTCGCTTGCCGCCGAACGTCTCAGGATCGTACGGCTCGAAGGTCGCAGGATCGTCGAGCATCGCCGTCGTGTGTAGTCCGGACTCGTGTGCCGTAACCGCCTCTCCGATGATCGGCGTGCGTGGATCGACTGATTCATCGAGCGCATCGAGCACCGTCCGACACGTCGGAATAAGCTGCTCGCGCGCAAGACCAGTTTCGTGGCCGGCTGTTTCGAGCGCGACGGCGACCTCCTCAAGCGCAGGATTGCCCGCGCGTTCGCCCAACGACGCAACACTCACATCCACTCGATCGACACCGAGACGGGTAGCGACGAGTGCGTTCGCGGTGGCGACACCGAGATCGTCGTGGAAGTGAACGCCGACACGATCGAGTGAAACGTCCAGCTCGGCTAGTGATCGCAGATAGCCAGCAACGAACGATGGTGTGCGCGCACCGACCGTATCAGCGAGCGTGATCGGCACGTCGAACCGATCAAACGCCGGTGCGATATCACCCGCGTCGGTACGAAACGCGTCCAGCAGCGTGAGATGCGGGCGGGCATCGCCATCGCGGACGCGATCGATCGCCTCGCTGGCGGATTCGAACGCCTCCTGTCTGGAGGCCCCAAGTACTGCCTGAAGTTGTCGATCGGATACGGGAACGAACACCTCGATTACATCGGCGTCCGCATCGAGTGCGGCGTCTACGTCGGCATCCCGCGCCCGAGCGATCGCACCCACGTCGGTTTCGAGCGTTTCAGCAAGCCGCTGTGTAACTGTCGCGTCGTGGTTGCCTGTCGCCGGAAAGCCGGCCTGAATGAGCGACAATGACAGCGCGTCGAGTGCTTTCCCCGCCGCGATCGTCTGCTCGACAGTGTACTCTCGCCCCGGCATCTGGGTTGCCTCCCGGAGCGTTACGTCACATAATCGCATACGAATCCTCGTGCCGGGGCGTTTCAATACGGTTTTGGATCGAATCCGAACTCATTGCAAACCATCGAGGCGTGACCGAGCCGCCGAGAGCGTTTCGGTCCCCGTACAGACGTACCTCCGGAGGTCTCGGACGGCACTAACCAGCTGTTCAGCCATCACAGGATCGACATCGCCGTCGAGCGCCTCGATTCGGCGGGCGTGTTCCGAAACCGTCTGAAGGACCGCCGTCGCCTGCTGGTCGGGATGCTCGTCGAGATACCAGCTGAACGCTCGCCGGTAGTCGTCGACAGCCCCTGCACACGCCAATCCACGGGCTGTCCGCATCGAGTGTGGGACGGAGTCTGGATCGGGACGGTCACCCTCGTCTGCGCCACTGAGCAACGAGAGCAGATACAGCTCTGTATCGTCGTCGATCCGCATTGACCGCCGCAGCTCACGAGCGCTGTAGACGAGTTCGGTCGCCGCGAGATACGTCTCCGACAACGGTGTTAGTTCTCCCGCGTGGATGAAGCCGATGTGGGTGATGTACGTCCGACACCGCTCAGTGGCGTCCTCCAACGCTTCCGACAGTCCTTCCTCCTCAACCAACGACCGCGCTGGCGAGAGATCAAGCGCAGCGGGTGCGTCAGTGTGTTCAGTCCGTTCGTCAAGACCTCGGCTCCGAAGGCTATCACAGTTCGGACAGGACACCGCGCCGGTCTCGTAGTACGACCACTGTGTCCCACACTCCCGACACTCGCGTTGGCCTCGGATTTTCATGCACGACATTAATCGGTCGAGGGCAAAAAACCGGGTGGCTCAGCCGATTGAGCCGACCAACAGGTATTACACGTCGTACACCTATCATTAGATACGATGTCGTCGAACCCATCGGCGTCCACAGACGAGGATAGAGGAAGTCACGGCAACGTGGCTGATCGAGAAATTCTCCAGCACTGAACGGACGCAGCCGATCACATCACGACGAACAGAGAACGGATCGGTCGAACGCGAAAAAGACGAAGTTCGTCTCGAACTATCAGGGACGATGCACGTCCTGACGCCCGCTCAGGCACGGGAGCTTCATGCTGCGCTGGACGAGGCGCTGCATCACACCGAGACGTTCACTCACACGGTCTGTGAACACCGTCCGGATGGCTCGTACGTCGTTGCTCGCCGGCGTGCGGACTCATCGGGCCACCGAAAAGTGTTCGATTCGTTCGCGGCGCTTGCTGAACTGTACGAGCGGCTCCCCTCAGAGTTCACCGCCGAGGATGTCGAGCACTCCGGACTAACTGGCGGTCGTCGACACATGCTCGTCCGTCACTTCACCGAACAGCCGGCGTTCGACTGTGCGTTGGTGTGCCGACAGCCGCTCACGGCGCGGAAAGCAGTCCCAACGTCCTGAAACGACTGTTCTGGCGCGTGACTCCCGCCAGCGCGGTGTCGAGTCCATACTCTTTTGCTGTGCGCGACAGTTCTCACAGCCATGCGAAGCGAAGAGGAGATCCGAGACCAGTATGAGTTTCTCAAAGAGGAACTCGACGACGAGGAGATGCGTCACGAAGGCGTCCGTCAGATGTTTACGTACTATCGTCGCGCTATCGGGTGGGTTCTCGAAGAAGAACACATGTGATATTCTGTTCCGTGCTGATGCACCGTCAAGAACGGAGCCACGGTCATTGCTACCACGACAAACGGACTTTCTGACCCGGTAAGTTTATGCCAATGAAGCCACTTGGTTGGATTGACGCTTCGCTTGGAGGGCCGAAGCGTCAGCGGGGACCAATTCAGGGCGGCATGCCTTGCCGGGCGTTTTCACCCCGGCTGGGCTGCTTTCCTTTCTACTCACAATCACATCATTGGAGCGTTATCTCTGATCAGTCGATCACTCAGTTTTCTGCTTGGTGACGCGCGATGCGTTGTAGCGCGTCGGCAATCGTCTCCACAGCGAACAACAGTCGCCACAAGAAGTACACCAGCCAGACACCACCCACAGCTACCATACCGAGCAGGAACTGCCCTCGAATGAGCGCGTAACCGAACACGACGATGGAGAATATTTCGATCCCGCGACGCTTGTTCAGTAAATGGTCAGGAAGCATGAACAGCGACATGTGACATATATCGAGGTTATCAATAAAATAACTACGGTCAAGCGTCCACGTTCTCCTCATCGGGATATCCAGTTCACCTCGACAGACGCAGGAAACGACACACTTGTTCTCACAACTATCGGATAAAACACGGCTTCAGAATCACTTATTCTCTCTTCTACCCATCGTGTTCACATGCTCTTTATCGGCAGCGACGACGGGGTGTATCGTACCCGGATCGACGAACCATCGGAATCGACGCGAGTTCTTTCGGCCGGGCGAGTGATGCGACTCCGACAGTTTGGGGACGCAGGACTGTTCGCAGCCACGCAAACCGGACTGTATCGGTCGATGAACGGCACGGAATGGACGAACCTCGACGTTCCCCGCGACCAGACGTACGCCGTCTGTGTCAGTGCCGACGGCACTCAACTGTACGCCGGTACGAGTCCTGCTCACGTGTACACGGCACCGATCGGGGCACTCGATGGAACGTCTATTCCATGGACTGAGCTGTGGGGCTTTCAGACTCTTCCCTCGCGCGAGGAGTGGCGGCTTCCCCGTCACAACGACCGTGCCCACGTCCGAGATCTCCACACCGATCCCGCCCATTCGAACCGAATCGTCGCCGGCGTCGAGGTGGGTGGGGTGCACGTTGCTGACGTGCACGATGCTGAAGCACTGGTGAGCCAACCAGAACACAGGCGTTCTGGTGACGACGGCGGAGTTACGTGGACACAACGGTCGAACGGGGTGGACGACGATGTTCATGAACTCCGCGTCGTCGGGCCTGCGGAGTATTTCGCTGCTACCGGCCACGGACTCTTCCGGACGCGGGACGCCGGCCAAACGTGGAAGCGGCTCGATCAGTCCGTCCCACAGTCGTACTTCCGGTGTGTGTTCGCTCTCGGTGATACCGTCTACGCAGCCGGTGCGCTGTCAAATTCCTCGACGTGGAACGATCCTGATGCCGATCCGGCGCTGTTTTCGTGTTCGCAGAGCGGATCGCTCGACACGATACCAATTCCACCAGTGGACGAAATGGTCACCGGCATGACTGCCGTCGACGATGACCTCCTCATCGCAACCCACCGGGGGCATCTGTTCGTCCACCGCGGTTCGTGGCACAACCTCGGAGAATTTCCCGTTCGTGGACCGCTTACCGGACGGTACACACCGATCTGTTCCTACGAACGACTTCAATAACTCTCAACAGGTGGAGTGATGTTTATACACATCCAGTAAATTATGTGTGGTAGAGGGACAGCACTCAGTGACAAGCCCGGGTGTATGGGCTGTACTCTCGGTATTGATGTGAATTCCGACTGAAGAATACGTCCCTTGCCATAGGTAATATTATGACAGTAACGGATGTGTCGTTGTCACGACGAACGGTTCTGAAAACGATCGGTGGGTCGGCCATCGGCACCATCGCTGTGGGATCGACCGGCGCAGCGGCAGCCAGTGCCGAGGCTGAACGGAGCGTCATCCTCACGGTCAAGGGGACGGCCGACATTGACATCGAACGGTCGGCCGACATCGACTCTGACGCGACGATGACAGTCAACGCCGACAACGAGATCAGTGTGACACTCCAGCCGACGGCAGACATTGAAATCAATCCTGCGATCAGCGGGGCGTTCGAGATTACACTCAGGAACGTCGATGTGGTTGCGGCCACGATCGAGGTATCGGCAATGGCCGAGATTCGCGTGCGTGGTAAGACACAACTAAACGCAACGGTTTGTCCGAATGCGTCGGGTGTACTTCTCGTAGAGTCGACTGCGACAGCCGCTATTTCTGCTGAACCGCACGCAGCAGTCGATGTCGTTACCGAACTTCGCGGCGATGTCACGGCTGACACCGATCCGACCGCTGATGTCGATATCATCACGGTGACGGAGATCGGTCCCACTGGCTGACCTTCGCAACGGCAGCCAGACCGTGCGTGGAGTCGACTACTCAATCACGAAACCGCTGCTTTTTCCCGTCTCACTCCATTCGATCTCGAATTCGAGGCTCAGTTCCGGTTCACCGTCGCCGGTTTCCCGCTCAACTTCGATTTCGAACTCCGCTTGTTCTGGAACGTCCAGCGTTACTGATTCCTCTCCATTGGATAAGGTCAACGCCTCCCCCGAGTCTAGTTTGTCAGCGACCGAACGCAGATGCGACGCGATTTCCGTTCTGCTTTGGCGACGCTCGGTAACGAACAGTGTCTCTTCCATATTCTTCCTTCATCGCATCAATATATAAATTAGTCGGTATCCTAGAACAGGAAAAATAAACGATATATTTAATACTGTCTGTTTAGTAACCTCGCAGGCAGCTGTCATCGTGATATCGAGCGTGTCGGGTCCACACTCAGTCGACTCGCGGTCAAGATCGACCGACACGTTTATGCTGTTGAATCGGTAATATCCGGAAGTATACAGTCATGCACGATTTGACCGGTTTCCAACGGGATCTACTGTACGTCATTGCTGGTAGCGACGATCCACACGGACTAGCGATTAAGGACGAACTCGAAGAGTACTACGAAAAGGAAATCCACCACGGTCGGCTGTATCCGAATCTAGACACGCTTGTGGAGAAAGGGTTAGTCGAGAAGGGACAACGCGACCGGCGGACGAACTACTACACACTCACGCGTCGGGGACAACGCGAGATCGACGCTCGTAACGACTGGGAAGCCCAGTATATCAGCCTCGAAGTCGAGGCGTAACTAGTCTCGATCGTGCCTATCCGGAGTGGTTGGCGTTCGTACAGCAACTCGATCATCTCGGATCGCTCCGCACCACGGAACTGGGGGGCCATTTTTTGACTCATTGTCGGGATCACACTGCTCCGATCGACATCAACGCGGTAACGGACGTTCAGTTGTCAAGGGGTGAAATGGGTGCAGAGCAGTGGAACGTCTACAGAAACCACGGCAGTGTGCGCAGTTCACGACGGCAGTACACAGATTGTTGTAATCGATGCCCGCCGACAGAGTGGGGTGGCACACGGTCGATAGTTCACAAACTACTATACTGGCCGGTTCAAATCCCGAGGTACACATGAGTCAGTCGTACGATCGGGGGCTCGTCGAGAACTTCGGGCGGTGGACGGAGTTCTCTGCCGGGATGTGGGCGTGGGTGTTCCACAAATTCACCGGCTGGGTCCTCATCGGCTACCTGTTCACACATATCGCCGTACTCAGTACCGCTATCGAGGGCGCATCGATGTACAACGGCACGCTCCAAGGACTCGAAGCGCTGCTCATCGTCCGGTTTATGGAGGTGGGACTGCTGGCAGTGGCCGTGTTCCACATCCTCAACGGCGTCCGACTGTTGTTCGTCGATCTCGGGTTAGGATTGGACGCCCAGGACAAGAGCTTCTATGCGTCGTTGATCCTTACAGGCGCGATCGCCGTCGCAAGCATCCCGACGTTCCTCGGAGGTGCGTTCTGAGATGGCAGAACATTACACGTCCTTCTCGCGGGACGACACTCGATGGCTACTCCAGCGAGTGACAGCGGTGTTCCTCGTGGGCGTGTTGGCGTTTCACTTCATGCTGTTGCACTTCGTGCACCACGCGTACGAAATCACCCTCGCAGGCACCACTGCACGGATGAGTCAGCCGGGGTATTTCATAACGATGGTGTCGTTCCTGATCGCCGGAACGTTCCACGGCGTCAACGGCGTGTACAACGCCCTCGTCAATCAGGGTATCGAGGGAACCCCCCGGACGATCGTCAAGTACGGACTTATCATCGTGAGCCTCCTACTCATCGCTCAAGGTATTCGTGTTGCGTGGGCGATGACTGGCGGACAACTCATTTGAATCATGAGCACACACGTTTCAGAATCCGAATCCGAAGCACAAGCTGGCACCGACCAACAGACGACCGACAGACCGGCGGCCCAACAACGCCGCCTTGAGAAAAAGCGCGCGAGCAACGACCAACGGGAACAGGCCGACAGTTCGACCGAAACGGACGAGGAGACGGTTCACCTCAAGGTGTTCCGATACGATCCTGAGGTCAAAGACAAACAGGAGCCACGGTTCGACGACTTCCACGTTCCCGCGAAAAAGGGAATGACTGTGCTGGACGCGCTCATCTACTCGCGCGATCATTACGATTCGTCGCTCACGTTCCGCCACTCCTGTCGACAAGCGATCTGTGGCTCAGACGCGCTGTTTATCAACGGCTCACAGCGGTTGGGCTGTCAGACACAGATCGACGAGCTCGACCAGCCGGTGCGTGTCGAACCACTGCCTCACCAAGAGGTGGTGAAGGATCTCGTCGTCGACATGGAACATTTCTACGATCAGATGGACACAGTCGAGCCGTACTTCCAAGAGGAAGATCTCCCATCAGGTCTCGACGAACAGCGCCAAGACCGTGAAAACAGGGAGAAGATCAAGATGAGCACGCGCTGTATCTGGTGTGGCGCGTGTATGTCCTCTTGTAACATCGCGGCCGGCGGCAACTACCTCGGACCAGCAGCCATCAACAAAGCCTATCGCTTCGTGATGGACGAGCGCGAAGGCGAGGACCTCAAACAGCAACGACTCGAAACGATCGAAGAGGAGCAAGGAGTGTGGCGGTGTCAAACCCAGTTCTCCTGTACGAACGTCTGTCCGAAAGACATCCCACTCACGGAGCACATTCAGGAACTCAAACGAGAAGCCGTGAAAAACAACCTCAAGTTCTGGTAATCCAGACCGATACAGTCACAACATAATAATGACACTACACGAACACGATGTGATCGTCGTCGGCGCGGGTGGTGCCGGCCTGCGGGCGGCGATCGCTGCCAACGAAGCGGGTGCAGACGTGGCATTGGTGACGAAGTTACATCCCGTTCGGAGCCACACGGGCGCAGCGGAGGGCGGCATCAACGCGGCGCTCCGTGATGGTGACTCGTGGGAAGACCATGCCTACGACACGATGAAAGGGTCGGACTACCTCGGGGACGCTCCGGCGGTCGAAACACTCTGTCAAGACAGTCCCGAGGAGACGATCCAGCTCGAACACTGGGGGATGGCGTTCTCGCGTGAAGACGACGGACGGGTGTCCCAGCGTCCGTTCGGCGGGTTGTCGTTCCCGCGGACGACGTACGCAGGCGCAGAGACCGGTCACCACCTCCTGCACACGATGTACGAGCAGGTGGTGAAACGCGGGATCCAGGTGTACGACGAGCAGTACGTGACTGATCTGGCGGTGACGGATCACGAGGACCCCGAAGACCGGGTGTGTCAGGGTTGTATCGGCTACGACATCAAGACGGGCCAGCTGAACGGGTTCGTCGCCAACAACGGTGTCGTCATCGCAACCGGCGGTCCCGGCCAGATGTACGCCCACACGACCAACGCGGTCGCACAGACGGGCGACGGACAGGCAATGGCCTACCGGGCGGGCGTGCCGCTGCAGGATATGGAGTTCGTGCAGTTCCACCCCACGACACTTCCCTCCACAGGCGTGTTGATCAGTGAGGGCGTTCGGGGCGAGGGTGGGATCCTGTACAATAGCAACGGCGAGCGGTTCATGTTCGAGTATGGGTACGCCAACAACGACGGCGAACTCGCTAGTCGTGATGTCGTTGCGCGCGCAGAAGTGACGGAAGTCAACGAGGGTCGTGGATACGAGAACGACGCGGTCCACCTCGACATGCGCCATCTGGGTGAAGAGCGAATCACGGACCGGTTGGAAAACATCATCCACCTCGCAACCGACTTCGAGGGCGTCGACCCGCTCGAAGAACCGATGCCGGTCAAACCGGGACAACACTACGCGATGGGCGGTATCGAAACCGACGAAAACGGCGAGACCTGCATCGACGGGTTGTACGCCGCGGGTGAGTGTGCCTGCGTGAGCGTCCATGGCGCGAATCGACTCGGTGGCAACGCGCTACCCGAACTCATCGTGTTCGGTGCGCGTGCGGGTCGTCACGCCGCTAGCGAGGACGGTGCCGGCGCACAGATCGAAACTGGTTCTTCCGCACGGATCGAGACTGCCGATATCGACGTACCTACCGAACTGGGTCGTGTCGAAACGGGGAGCGACGACGCTGTCGCTGACGGCGGCGAACTACACAGTGGATCACCCAAAGAAGTCGTCAACCGTGCGCTTGAACAACAACGAGAGCGCGTCGAGACCTTGATGGAGACGGATGGAATCAACCACGCCGACGTTCGGTCCGATCTTCAGGAGACGATGACGGAAAACGTGAACGTCTTCCGCAACGAAGCTGGTCTCAAACAGGCACTCAAGGACATCCGGGCGTGTCGAGAACGGTACCAAGAGGTGGGTGTGAGCGATCCGTCTCGCACATTCAACACCGATCTCATGCACACCATCGAGACGCGCAACCTCATCGATCAGGCAGAAGTGCTCACGCTCGGTGCGCTCGCACGAACCGAGTTCCGTGGCGCACACTGGCGTCAAAGCCATCAGGAACGCAAAGACGAGGAGTGGCTCAAGCACACGATGGTCGCGTGGAACGACGGCGCTCCGGAACTGTACTACACGGACGTGCTTCTCGAAGGAGAGTCGAAGAAGTACGAGCCGAAAGTGAGGAGCTACTGAGTAGTTCCATCACCAGTCGTTCAGCTCTCTTTGCCAAAAGACATATATGTATATAAATTTGAGTTGACATATGAAGCGGCGGAACTTTCTTCGGACGGTTTCACTCTCTGGCGGGGTTTGCACGCTGAGCGGTTGTCTCTCCGCTGTAACGGGACACTCCCAAAGCGGGACCCCCGACAGGGAGACGACCACGGAGGGTTCTCGTGGGTGTGAGCCGATCGTATCGGACACCGATCGGGTCGTCTGCCAGCGGGGCACTGCGGAGTTGGCTGAGATGGTATCTGTTGAATCAGAATCGGAGACGTTCACCGTCAGCACCGATACGGGTGAAATCACGTCGTTTCTTTTCACGCTGCACAACCGAACGAAGCGGGCGTTCGTGTTTCGCCCCGATGGTTGGCATATTGCACGTCAGACACAGGATGAATGGGAGCTATACGCGGTAGGCGAGGGAACGGCAGACGAAATGACGGTCGTTCCCGGTGACGATCACACGTGGGCGTTGAGTCCACAACCCCACCCAACGCCCCGAGCCGATACAACGACGCACGTGTTCACTGCTCTCCCCAGCGGCACCCACAAATTCGTTCTCACTGGCCACTTCGACGCCGAGCCGGCCGTCCAGATTGAACTCCAAGCCTCCTTCACACTCGAAACGAGTAGCACAGAACAGTAGGCATATCCCGGCGGGGGTCCCGAATCCCGGTATGCAGGTAATCATCCTCGCAGCAGGAGAGGGGACGCGGATGCGTCCGTTGACCCACTCGACGCCCAAACCGATGTTACCCGTCGGTGACCGGCCGCTCGTGGCACACACGGCGGACGCAGCTATCGACGCTGGTGCCGACGAACTGGTGTTCGTCGTGGGCTATGAGGGAGACACCGTCAAATCATATTTCGGTGACCGTTACGGCGGCGTACCCATCAACTACGCCACACAAGACGAACAGCTCGGCACCGCCCACGCTGTTCGAGCGGCAAAAGAACACATTACCGGTCCATTCGCGGTGCTCAACGGCGACGACCTGTACGATCTGGACAGCATGGTCGAACTGTTTTCAGCCGGTCCAGCGGTCGCGTCCGTCCGGGTCAACAATCCGAGCAACTACGGTGTGCTCTCGATGGACGGCGAGTACATCACGGAGATCGTCGAAAAACCCACGGAGCCACCCAGTGATCTCGTGAACGCAGGCGCGTACGTTTTTCCTGCTGACGCACGCGAGTGGCTCGACGTTCCCAAAAGCGAGCGTGGTGAACACGAACTCACAGATGTTCTCGCTCGGGTCATCGACCACCAGAACGTTCGAACGGTCGAACTCGACCGGTGGCTCGGCGTGGGTCGACCGTGGGAACTTCTCGAAGCCAACGAGTGGAAGCTCGACGGACTCGATCGGAACGTCGCTGGTGAAGTCCACGAGCGCGCGGAACTTCGGGGGACCGTGGTCGTGGAGGAGGGCGCAACGATCGACGCCGGAACTGTTATCGAGGGACCGGCACTGATCCGATCAGGTGCAAGTGTCGGACCCAACGCCTACGTTCGCGGTGCGACCCGGATCAGCGCCGACTGTCACGTCGGAAACGGCGCCGAGATCAAAAACAGCGTCCTCATGCACGACGCGAACGTACCACACCTCTCGTATGTGGGCGATAGCCTCCTCGGACCGCACGTGAATCTCGGTGCCGGCACACAGGTCGCAAACCTCCGGCACGACGGCGCGGACATTAAACAAACAGTCAAAGGTGAACGCGTTGCAACCGGCCGTCGAAAGTACGGGATCGTCGCGGGCGACGGCGCTAAAACCGGTGTCAACACCTCGCTCTCGCCGGGCGTCGTCCTCGCTCCCGATGCCACGACGCTCCCCGGTGAACAGGTCCATCGAGACCCATAGCCCGACACCGATCAATCGGTTCGGCTGGAAGCAGATTCTGCCGTTGTCTCGATCCACTGTTTTCCCCACTGTTCGATCGCATCGAACACCGGACACAACGACGCACCTTTCTCAGTCAGGCTGTAGTACGTCGCAACGGGCGCGTCCTCTTCGAGACGCCGAGTAACAAAGCCCATCTCCTGTAAATCGTCGAGAACGCGGGACAGGGTGCGTGAGTTCGCGCCAGTCGATCGCTTCAACTCGTTGAATCGCTGTTCTCTCCCCTGAAGATCGTGCAACACGATCAGCCGCCACTCCGAGCCGATCTGTTGCAATGATTCAGCAACGTAACACATCCCGTCGGTAAGCTGCTTCGTCGATCCGTGACGCGTATCGGCTCGTTCCATCGCTCTACAGACCCTATCGCTCAGACGCCTATGTGGGTTCGGATTCGAACCTGCTTTCGAGATACAACTGGTCGTTCACCCATCTATCTTGAGTACGTTTTCAGCGAGACGATTGCGTCGCCCTCGACGGAAAACACGTCGACGAATTCGAACCACTCTTCTCCGTCAGCGTGGATGAGTTTGCCACGGACGGCGATCGCGTGCTCGTTTCGGAACACGTCGGTGATTTCGTGGGTGGTATCGGTTTCCGGTCGTTGCTCACGCATGAACTGGACGAACGCCTCCCGCCCATCGATCGTTCGATCGGGGCGGTCGTGAGTGAATTCGGGGGCGAGCAGTGCTGAAAGCGCCTCATACTCCCCCTCATCGATAGCGCGATAGTACGCACGAGCGAGTGCGTCCATACCGGATGCAAAGTCCGGTGACAGCAAGAAAACCGTGGTCGATCTGTTTTTAGCGATGGATCGACGAGCATCAGTGTGGAGCTTCACGTCCGATACGAGGGTGATGACGATCCCGAGAAATGCAGTGCCCGCAAACTCGCGCGCTTCGATCTCGCGGAGCTACACCGGTCTGCGCGCGAAACCCCGCCGGGAATCGTTCTAAATCCGTTCGCGGATCGCGCGCTTTCGCCGGCCGACGCGGACCATACCGCGCTGGTTGCACTCGATTGTTCATGGGAGAGCGCCGAGAAAACGGCGTTCGAACTACAGGGCACCCCTCGGGCGCTCCCGTTTCTCGTCGCTGCCAATCCGGTGAACTACGGCCAACCGTTCCAACTCAACACCGTCGAGGCGTTCGCCGGGGCGCTGTGTATCCTCGGTGAACGGGAACACGCGGAGCGACTGCTGTCTAAGTTTCGATGGGGACACACGTTCCTCGAACTGAACGAGGAGCCATTAGCACGGTATGCTGCGTGTGCCGACTCCGAGGCGGTCGTCAAAATTCAAGAGGAGTATCTCGATGCCGAACCGGAGGCGACTCCTGCCGGTAGTGATCCGTCTTAGCAGGAACGAAATAGCGTTGACGGCCTTAGACCGCGCGGTTCTCCTTGGCCTTCGTTCTGAGGTTCTTGTACCCGCATTTCCGACAGCTGGTAGCGCGCTTTGGATTACGCGCGTTACAACGCATGCAGATCTGCTTGTCGAGGAGTCGATCCTCTGCCTCGGGGAAACTAGCCATGTTCGTTGTGAATCGAGTGGGCTACTTAGGATTTCCGAGACTGAAATCGCAAAAGCGTGTTTCACTGGTAACGGAGGGCCGAACAGTGCCAGCAAGGATGTCGATATGCCGTCTACCGCTTAGCACTCCGACTGGTCGGTGGCGTCCTCTGCGTCGCTGGTATCATCCACCGATTCGGACTGGTCGGTCCTGTCCGTGTTCGTCGGTGAGTCGGTGACGGTGTCATCGGTGGTCTCACCGTCGTCTGCTGATTCGTCCGAATCGGATTGGTCGGTCTCATCAGGAGTCGATTCAGTCGCGTCGTTGTCCGTAGAATCGCCTTCATCAGCTGCGTTATCCTCCGTGGAATCACCTTCATCAGCTGCGTTATCCTCCTCAGGGGTCTCCGTCGGTCCGTCGTCGGTCTCAGAACCGTTTTCGTCGGTTGGGTTGTCGTCCGTCGAATCCTCATCCGTCGAGCCGTCTTCAGAGACGTTAACGGACAGGTCGTATGGAGCTTCTTCATCGAACGATCCAATGCTCTCCTCTTCAGGAGAGATCCAAACGAAATACGTTCCACTCGTGTTCGCCGTGTGAGTGAACGAATCGGAGTAGTCCCATTCCACGACGTGATCATTGATGAAATCGTCTGGAGACTCACCACTCGCGTTCGGGTGAAGCAGTTGGGCGTTCACCAGAGTGGAATCGCTGTGATTCGCCGTCACGTTGATCGTCTCGCCTTTTTCGAGATTGATCGCGTACGTATCCAGATCGGGACCACTCATCACCGCCGAGACTGTCTCGCCGGACTCGATCGACGTAGCCGTTGTTGGCCGTTCGTTCGGATCGTGTTCGTCGAGTCGCTGGGTCTCGACCGTGAGATCGTAATCGGTGATGTTCGTCCCCTGTGTCCGAACGTAGTACGTCCCTGACTGTTCGGCTATCGTCCCACCGATCGCCTGCATGGGGGCACCAGCGGTTGGTCGATACGCTGGACCCATCCCGTCGTGGGGATAGTCGTTCACCTTCTCGCCGGACGGTCCGAAGATGTCGAGTCGTGCAGACGTGTTTTCGTCGAGGGTCGTATCGTTTTCACCGAGATCGAGATGCGTCCAGATTCGTTCTCCCGACTCCACATCGAACGCATACCAGTCG
>NZ_RRCH01000003.1 GCF_003862495.1 Halocatena pleomorpha
CCGAGTACTGTCCCTTTCCCGGTTTGAGAGCAGTCACGTCGTTTGTGGTGAGCCGCTGTGTGAGTTCGGTCGCGTCCGGCCCATGAACTTCGATTTCGCCCATGTGTGAGACATCGAACTTCCCGATCGACGCCCGAACAGCCTCGTGTTCTGTTCTGATCGAGTCGAATTCGACTGGCATCTCCCATCCGCCGAACGATGTCAGGGACGCCCCCCGGTCCGTATGAACATCGCCCAGCGGCGACTGTCGTAGCTCCTGTCCCATACGCCTTCCACGAACCGGACCGGGTAATCGTTTGCCTCTCTGATTCGGACGACGCGACGGCCGGGCGCTACAGATCCACGCTCCGGAACCGAAGGGTGCCAAGCGCGGCCGGAAGGACGACCCACGCAATGAGAATGAGTAGTGCGAACCACGCCGAGAGGAAAAACGGATCGCCGGGCTGGGCGGTGAGTGCGTCATTGACGCTGGCGTCTGAAAGCGCCGCTCCCAGCACAGTCCTGAACGCGCTGTTCGGATTCAACTGCGTGTACAACAGATACCAGTCCGGAACGCCCTGTCTGAAAAAGAGCGTCCCGCTGATGAACCAATCGACCCCCATTCCGATCGTTCCCCACAACCAGTTGAACAGGAGATAAACGCCGAAGATGCCGGCTCCGGCTTTCGTCGTGGATTTCGTCAGCGCGGAGAATCCGATCCCAATACTCACGTAGGCAGCACCGAACAGGACGGCCAACAACACGAACAACGCGAACCGACCGGGTGACAGCTCGGGATACAAGGCCAACATGACGGCCGTGGCAACGGCGAACCCGATGATGATCGACACCGCCAGTACGGTCACTCGCCCGACGAACTTGCCCGCTACGACGCTTGATCGACGGTGGGGCAGCGACAGGAGGAGCTTCACGCTGCCGTTCTCGACCTCCCCTGAGATGGCCTTGTAGCCGAGCATCAACCCGATGACCGGAACGAGTATCGTGACTGGACCTTGCAAGAAATTCACGAACCCGAGCGAGGAGATTGCGCTGTTCGCACCCGCTTGCTGGAGCGCAGGGATCTGGGCGTACATGATTGCTGCTCCGGTCGCAAAGAGCACGAACAACAACGACACAGCCCACAGCGTTTTCGACCGTCCGGCGTCACGGAAATCTTTCTGTGCGACGACCGTCCAACTCATGCAACCACCTGCCGTTCGTCGTTAGTGTACGCCATAAACAGGTCTTCGAGGCTCGCGTCCTCCGTTGCGAAGTCCTCAACAGTTGCACCACTCTCCTCGATCGTGCTCAACACCGCTGATTTCGACCCGTCGTTGGCTTCGACCGTGATGGTCGTATCGTCGACCATAACTCCTGTTACGCCGTTGAGTGCTCTGAGCCGCTGTTTGATGTCGGCAGGCGTCTGGTCCACGTGAACAACCAGCGTCGATTGAGTACCGATCGCGTCCCGCAGTCCACTGATCGTGTCTTCTGCAACGAGTTCACCCTCTCGGAGAATGCCGACACGGTCACAAACAGAATCGACCTGCCCGAGAATGTGGCTCGAAAAGAAGACGGCTGCGCCGCGATCGCGCTCCTCACGGATGATCTCTCGCATCTCGCGAGCGCCCGCAGGATCCAAACCCGTCGATGGCTCATCAAGAATGAGCAGCTCCGGCTCGCCAACGAGTGCCATTCCGAGCACGAGCCGCTGGGCCATTCCTTTCGAGTAGCCACCTGCTTTCCGGTCGGCAGCCTCCGAGATTCCGACCCGCGCCAGCAACTCGTCGGGATCGTCGTCTGCGTCCTTCGAATCGATGGCGAACTGGAGGTGTTGCCGGCCAGTCAGCCGGTCGTACACGTGATAGCCGTCGGGCAACACCCCGACGCGCTGTCTGATCTGGGTACTCTCCGCGCGGGCGTCGTAACCAAGCACTCGCGCGTTTCCGGATGTCGGGCGCACGAAGTCCAACAGTACGTTGATCGTTGTTGATTTCCCCGCACCGTTTGGACCTAAAAACCCGTATATCTCGCCGTCCTCTACCGTGAGATTGAGATCATTCAGAGCAATGACATCTCCAAACCGCTTTGTCACGCCTTGGAGCTCAATGGCAGCCATACCGCTCATTGTGCGTCATGGACTATAACAGTGATTATTTCGTAGTTTTATTATATTATAATTTTGTGCAGATACGTTCTACGTATGAATAACTTTTCACATCAATGTCATTGTGTTTGGTGTTCCCGATACTCTGACTGTGCGATGCTGTACCGCACCACATCCACGACAGTGCCGTCCTGATAGGCGATGTGGTTGCGAAGGTGGCCCTCGCGGCGGCCGCCGTGTGCCTCGACGTATTTCCGAATCGCGCGCTCTGAACTGTCGTTATCCGGATGGTGGCTGACAGTCACAAGATCCAGATCCAACCGCTCGAACGCCAGTTCCATGAGCGCATTCGCCCGCTCCCCGGAGTAGCCACGCCCCCACAGCGGCTTGCGCAACCAGAGTCCAAACGTTCCCACTCGCCGCTTCCAGTCGATCCCGAGTCCCGTCGTTCCGCCGAATTCGCCCGCGTTCGCTTCGGTCTTCTGTGGATACACCACGTACGTCGCTTCCTCGCCCTCCGCCCAAGCGTTCTGTTGGCGTTCGATGAACGTTCGGGTCTCGTTCAGCGATCGGTGAGGTGACCAGTTGAGGTGTCGCGTGATCTCCTCGATGTGGGGGGCGTCGACCGACGCGTGCTCGTAACACTCAAACAGGTGTTCCGTCGTCAACCGGTCGAGTACCAGCCGATCGGTCTCGATCGTCTCCGGAAACATAGCTGATACTATCACGAAACGACGATAAGCGTTCTGCAGCTGTGTGAATGTATGACGTAGGCGGTGTGCAGTGTTCTCGATCGAAGCGTGGGGCAGCGATACCGGAACAGTCTGTGGGAAATATCGGCTTTTAGGGGTTGATTTTATTTATTTCCACCATTACATCAGGTATGTCCGAGACAACGCTCGATAGTCGCGGTCGGCTCACGCTTCCCAAAGCGATACGAGAACGGCACGGGGAGCGTTACCACATCGTTGAGCTGCACGATAGCATTAAACTCGTTCCCATCGCGGACGATCCGCTCTCAGCACTCCGAGAGGAGTTCGCAGGCGTTGAGCAGTCGGTCGATGAACTCCGCGAACACGCGCGACGTGATGCGCTTGATGAGGCTGGCAGGTGAATGTACGTCGAAACTGATTTTCTGCTCGCACTCATCAAGGACGACGATTGGCTCAGTGACGCCGCCGAGACGGTGTATCGCGAACACCGGGAATCACTCTGGACATCGCAGTTCACACTCATCGAGCTCCTTGCTAATGCGTCCAGTCTCATCGACGTTCGGAGTGATGTCGAGACGGTCGTTGTGGCGGCGAGCCACGTCGAAGAGCACGGATTCACCCCTTTCGACGCGCTCCATCTCGTCGAATCGGACGGCAACACTGTCGTGTCGAGTGATGGATCGTACGAAGGGTTCGCGCCCCGTCTCGATCTGAACACAGTCGATGAGCAAGCGTGAGGGACTGACTTCGAACAACCTCAGCGTTAAGTTCGAACCCCTCCGAGAGCAGGTAACGAATGTGCTCGAACAGGCCGCATACGAACGCAACGGTGGTGTGTCGGGGCAACGATGACTGATTGGACCGAGAAGTACCGGCCGACCACACTGGACGAAGTTCGGGGGAACAACAAAGCCCGTGACGCGCTCCGCAAATGGGCCGAGTCGTGGGACGAACACAGAGAGAGTGCCATTCTCCACGGCAGTCCCGGCGTCGGGAAGACGTCGGCGGCCCACGCGCTCGCAAACGATATGAACTGGTCGACCATCGAGCTCAACGCCAGCGACCAACGCACTGCGGACGCGATCGAGCGGGTTGCCGGCGGCGCTGCGATGAATCAGTCGCTGTCTGGCACCGGACGACAGCTCGTGCTCTTGGATGAGGCGGACAACATACACGGTAACGCCGACCGGGGCGGTGCGCGTGCTGTCACCGAACTCGTCAAAGAGACTCAACAGCCGATGGTGCTCATCGCAAACGAGTATTACGAGATGTCGAACGCGCTCCGGAACGCCTGTCAGGAGATCGAATTTCGAGACGTGTCGGCGCGGTCGATCGTCCCCGTGCTCAGGGACATCTGTCGGAAGGAAGACATCGAATACGAATCAGCAGCGCTCGATGCGATCGCGGAGACCAACAGCGGGGATCTCCGGGGCGCGGTGAACGATCTTCAAGCGATCGCTGGCAACCGCGGACGGATCGAAGAGTCCGATGTCATCACCGATGACCGCGATCAGACAGAGGGGATCTTTCAGTTGCTTGATGCCGTTTTTAAAGAAGAAGACGCCCGTGGTGCCCTTGAATTCTCGTACGATGTAGACGAAACGCCTGACGATGTCATCAACTGGATCGAGGACAACGTTCCGAAGGACTACCACGGAGCGGAGCTTGCTGACGCCTATGAACGCCTCGCTGCTGCCGACCGATGGCTCGGGCGCGTCCGTGCGACACAGAACTACTCCTACTGGCGATACGTGAGCGACAACACAACCGCGGGCGTCGCTGCCGCGCGTCGAGAACCCAAAGGCGGCTGGACGCGCTACAGTCCGCCAAGCTACTGGTCGAAGCTCGGTCGATCGAAAAGCACCCGATCCAAACGGGACTACATCGCCCAGCAGATCGCTACGTCGAGTGGAACGAGCATCGCAACCGCTCGCAGGGAGATACTCCCCTACCTCGCGACGATGACCCACCATTGTACCAACCGCGAGCTTACGGTCATTATGGCCGCCCGCTACGATCTCGACGCCGAACACGTATCGTTCGTTACTGGTAGTGGTGAAAACACGAAAAAAGTCGAATCCATCGTTGCGGAGGCCCAACGATTACGGTCGACGCCCGAATCGGGAGACGCAGACGGGACCACCGACGATTCGACACCCGAGGAAACCGCGTCTCCCGACAGTACGGAACCGGACGGCGGTGAGACGGACGACACCGACGAAACGGACGACCCTACCGAAACAGACGACGCTGACCGCGAAAACGACGATCAGCAGACCGGACTCGGGGATTTCGTGTGAGGAAACGAACGCAACCAGATTCTATTTGGAATCGTGAACCGTAGACTCCTGACCGGGTAATTGTCCAGTTCCTCGGAAAACGAACCACCCGGCAGCAAGGAGAATGAGACCTAACGCCACTGTGAGGCCGTCAGATACCACCGGTGAGACCGCTCCCCACAGCTGTCGGTCGACCAGCATTTGTGCGGTAAGCACGACTGCTCCGACCGTCGATAGCTGGCTCACGCGGGTGATCGCCCGCGCTGAATCTCTCGCTGCGAATCGCGCAGTCCAGACAGCCATGGAAACGAGCAAAGCGAACAACAGCAAGGACAGCGCGTAGTAGACGATTTGCACCACCGGAGAGTACACGAACACGGTCCCGTAGTTGAACAGATACTGGATCGGCAACAAGACGAGTGCGGTCAGGACGCCCCAGCGGAGTCGGGACCGGAACTGTCTGCGATCGGCTTTATCTGTCGGCGGCGAGGAAACCGTGAGTGCTGTTGCGACCGTCAGCAAGGCGAGGATAGCGAGCGCAACAGTGTAATGTAAGAGCTGTACACTCGGTGCGTACCCCCACGGGAAGACACCACTCAGCGTTACGGTCACCGCTCCCAGCCCGATCTGGAGTGGTAACAGTCCCACTGCGAGCGTGATCGCCCACGCCACCCGACGATCGTCCTGTCGCGTCCAGCCGGCGTACGCTGCCCCAAGGATGACAAAGCCGGTGATCATGGCGACGAGTCGGTGGAACCACTCGATGAAGCTCGGAATGTTCGCCGGGAACAGCCCCAGCCATCCATCACAGAACGGCCACCGCGCACCACACGTCAGTCCGGCACCGAACGCGGCGGTGTAGATGCCGAGCAACATGAGAACGTACGTCAGCCCCGTCGTGGCCACCATGAGCCGACGGAATCGAACCCTCATACACGTTGCTCCGTTCTGAGACCATTTGAATCCCCTCACTCGGTGACGGTCCTCGTTTCGTTCTGTACGGAATCGGATCGAGTAGTCTGCCGTGGTAGAGCGAGTGTATCGAGGTAGTTATTTAGGGTTCCTCTGCAGAGGGCGAATATGGGACTAGATGAGGATTCGCTGGCGTATCATCGGCGGTCTCCGGCAGGAAAAATAGCGATGTCGACAACGAAACCGACGAGTACGCAGCGCGATCTGAGCTTAGCGTACTCGCCGGGTGTTGCCGCTCCGTGCCGTGCGATCGACGAAGATCCGACAGCGGCCTACAAGTACACGACCAAGGGAAATTTGGTGAGCGTCGTTTCGAACGGCAGCGCGGTGTTAGGACTGGGCGATATCGGCGCTCAAGCCTCAAAGCCCGTGATGGAGGGCAAAGGTGTGCTGTTCAAGCGGTTCGCGGACATCGACGTGTTCGACATCGAACTGAACGAATCCGATGTGGACGCGTTCGTGGACGCAGTCGCGGCAATGGAACCGACGTTCGGTGGCATCAATCTCGAAGACATCGCGGCCCCGGCGTGTTTCGAGATCGAACAGCGGTTGCGCGAGCGCATGGACATTCCCGTGTTTCACGACGACCAACACGGCACCGCTATCATTTCCGGTGCTGCCTTGGTGAACGCCGCCGAGATCGCAGATAAACAGCTCTCCGATCTCGACATCGTCTTTTCCGGCGCGGGCGCGAGCGCGATCGCCACAGCACGATTTTACGTCTCCCTCGGCGCTAAAAAGGAGAACATCACCATGTGTGATTCCTCGGGAATCATTACCCAATCGCGCGTGGCAAGTGGCGAAATCAATAATTTCAAACAGGAGTTCGCGCGCGACATTCCGGGCGGCGATCTGTCGGACGCGATGGCCGGCGCGGACGTGTTTGTGGGGTTGTCTGTCGGGGGGATCGTCAGCCAAGAGATGGTCCAGTCGATGGCACGAGATCCGATCGTGTTCGCCATGGCGAACCCGGACCCGGAGATCGACTACGAGGAGGCCAAAGCTGCCCGTGAAGATACGGTGATCATGGCGACAGGCCGGTCGGACTACCCCAACCAGGTCAACAACGTGCTGGGCTTTCCGTTCATCTTCCGGGGTGCCTTGGACGTTCGCGCGAGCGAAATCAACGAAGAGATGAAAGTGGCGGCGGCGCGCGCGCTCGCTGACCTGACTCGACAGGACGTTCCCGACGCGGTCGTCAAGGCGTACGGTGATCAGCCCCTCCAGTTCGGATCGGAGTACATCATTCCCAAGCCGCTGGATCCGCGGGTGTTGTTCGAGGTGTCGGGAGCAGTCGCCCAAGCGGCTATCGACAGCGGCGTCGCCCGCGAAACGATCGAGCAACCGAGCTACCGCGAACAGCTAGAGGCCCGACTCGGCAAATCCCGCGAGATGATGCGAGTGGTGCTCAACAAGGCCAAATCCGCTGACCAGCGCATCGTCTTAGCGGAAGGCACCAATGAAAAAGTCATCCGAGCAGCCCACCAGCTCATCGAGCAGAACATCGCACAGCCAATCCTCATCGGTGACAGGGACGTGATTCATGACACTGCCGGCTCGCTCAGACTAGAGATGGATCCGGAGATCGTTGATCCGAGCGAGGATTCGCTGACAACGTACGCAGATCACTTGTACGAACTGCGAAAACGCAAAGGGATGACCCGTCGTGAAGCAGACGACCTGATCCACGATGGGAATTTCTTGGGTAGTGTGATGGTTGATGTTGGAGACGCGGACGGACTGCTGGCGGGATTAACACACCACTATCCGTCGGCGTTGCGCCCGCCCTTGCAAGTGATCGGTACCGCTCCCGAGGCTGACTACGCGGCCGGAGTCTATCTGTTGACGTTCAAAAACCGGGTGGTGTTCTGTGCGGACGCGACGGTGAATCAGGATCCGAACGCAGCGGTGTTAGCCGAAATCGCCCAGCACACGGCAGCACTGGCCCGGCGATTCAACGTCTCCCCACGGGTGGCGTTCCTTTCCTATTCGGATTTCGGCAGCGTGCGCACCGAAGGCACCGTCAAGCCACGGGAGGCGGCCAACCAGTTGCGCGTTGATCCCTCGGTCGACTTCCCGGTCGACGGTGAAATGCAGGCCGACACCGCAGTGGTCGAAGAGATGTTGACGGGAACGTACGATTTCGCTGAGCTTGATGAGCCCGCGAACGTTCTCGTATTCCCGAATCTCGAAGCGGGGAACATCGGCTACAAACTGCTCCAGCGGTTGGGCGGGGCCGACGCGATCGGTCCGATGCTGGTCGGAATGGCAAAACCCGTTCACATCCTCCAACGCGGCGACGAAGTCGCAGACATCGTCAATCTCGCCAGTATCGCTGCTGTCGACGCACAAACGAATTAGTGTTATCCGCAACAGACGGGACCCTCCCGAGCGGTTTCGGGATCAGTAGAACGTAGCGGTCGTTACTGTCGTGTCATCGTCCTCATTCAGTTTGTCGTAGGCTGCCTCGAAATCCTCGGACCGGACGGTCGTCCGTTCGTCCCGCACGGCAAACATGCCCGCTTCGGTGACCAAACTCGACAGCTGGGCACCGCTGAACCCCTCGGTCATCGTCGCTAGTTCGTCATACTCGATGTCGTCGCTGAGGTCCATCTCCGTCGCGTGGATCTCGATGATCCGTTTGCGCCCTTCGTGATCCGGTTTCGGGACTTCGATGAGGCGGTCGAACCGTCCGGGACGGAGGATGGCGCGATCAAGCATGTCAAAGCGGTTGGTGGCGGCGATAATGCTGATTTCGCCACGGTCGTCGAAGCCGTCCATCTCCGAGAGCAACTGCATCATGGTGCGCTGGACTTCAGCGTCCCCGGAGGTTTTCGAATCGGTGCGCTTTGCGGCGATCGCGTCAATCTCGTCGATGAACAACACTGCCGGTTCGCGCTCCGCAGCCAACTCGAACAGATCACGCACCAGCCGCGAACCCTCTCCGATGAACTTCTGGACGAGCTCCGAGCCAGCCATCTTGATGAACGTCGCCTCAGTCTGGTTGGCGACTGCCTTGGCTAGCATCGTCTTGCCCGTTCCCGGTGGACCGTGCAACAACACCCCCGACGGCGGCTCGATCCCTACCGCGTCGAACTGGTCGGGGTCAAGCAACGGCTCTTCGACCGTTTCCTGCACCTCGCGGATCTCCTCGTCCAATCCACCGATGTCCTCGTACGTGACACGTGGACGCTGCGTGACCTCCATCGCTTGTGCCCGTGAATCGGTTTCACTGCTGAGCACCGTCTGGACGGTGAACGAGTCGCTGATCGAAACCCGATCACCGGCCTCAATCTGCTCCTGTAGCCGGGGGGAGAGATCGGTCAGAACCTCCTGATTGTTGCCGTGCTGTTTGATCACGACTTGGTCGTCGATGACCTCCTCAACGGTGGCGATGTACTGGGCAGAGGTTTTCAGCGTCTCGTTTTCCCGTTGTAGTTGTTCGACATCCTCTCGGAGTGCCCCCTGTTGTGATTGGGCGGACTCAAGTTGGTCGTCGAGCTGTTCATTCACTTCTAGAATACGACAGTAATGTTGTTGCAGTGCGTCGAGACGTTCGGCCGGCGGCATTTCCGGATCAAGTTCCAATTGCGGTCGATCCGGCAACGAAGGACTACGGGACATAGAGTTACCCTACCTATGGCACTAAGCTAAAAGTGACTTTGGGTTGCGTCAGGCTTCCATCACCTGTAAGCGGCCACATCGGCTAGGAATCGAACGGTTCACGGGTTTGTGCCGTCATTCTCCGTACCCCAGTCCAGGCGTTGGGAACGGTCGAATCACCCGTCCCCAATGGGCGGCGCACGCTGTCAACCAAGGGGCTGGGTGGTCCCCAGATAGGCCACTCCCGCCGACCAGCCAAATGGGTGTATGGCGGTGTGAACCCCGTTGGATGCTTCGAGTGAGCGCCACATATAGGATGTGGCTGTCGGCTGTGGTGTGACAGGACAACCGACACAGAGTGATCGGCAGCCGGATCAAAATATACTCGGCTGGCAGTTGCCGGGTCGTTTTCTCTTCGTTCTCGACCGTTACCGACTAAGACTGTCTCAGCAGGGTTCAGGGGCGATCGTGGCGGCTGCCACTGTTGAATTTGCAGGTCGATACCGTAACTACCGCGCTTTCGACTGCTGTTATCCGACCAGTATATGTTTCTCGGTCTCCCATGCTGGCGTATGGAAGAGCGAACACATCCACAGGGGGAGACGCTGTACGTCGATTCTACGCGGGCTGAGCGAGGATCGAAAGCCCCCTTCTACGTCGTGTACAACACCGATCGAGAACGGTGGGGCTTCTTCTGCTCGAACTGCGAATCGTTTGATACTGCTGTCGACGCCATGGGACGCATCAAATGTAGCAGCTGTAGCAATCTTCACAAAGCCGAAGAATGGGACGCAGCACACGAGTAATTCGTGTTCGTACGCATTGAACCGCTGATGTGACTCAACCAGATCAATTCTCGGAATCCGTGGCGGGTCGGGCAGCACCGCCACCGATAGGATAGCTGCCGGGGTGTCAGAGGCATCCGGCAATTCATTCATGTGCCTGCATGTATATCACCTTACTCCCTGAATATCTGACTCGAAGTTGGGTAATAGTATATAAACCTTTCCTTCACTTATGAGGTAATCACGGCTCATTTACCGCATTACTTTTAGTACTGGACAGTAACTATTTACGTGATGGAAGATACGGAGCCGTCACAACTCCTTTTGAATCGCATAACGCTTCTCCGGGAGTTGGATGGCGAGCCCCAGGACACTGACGAGCTTTGTGCTGTGCTCGCTGTGTCCGAGTCGACGATCAAAAGAGCCGTGTACGATCTTGAGGCGGTGGGATACATCGAACAGTGCGAGGAGGGGTATCTGACGACGCTCACTGGACGGCTGGCGCTGACAGTGTACGACCGCTTCGAACGACGAATGGCGTGCATCCAAGAGGCGATCGAGTTGCTCTCAGTGTTAGACGCAGACGCACCACTTGTCCCTGCGGTGGTCTCTGACGCCGAAATCGTTCATGCCACTGATGACCGGTCTCACTCCGCTCGGATCAAACGCCTGCTCGATGGTGCACGCTGTGTTCGATCGGCTCCGTCGACGATGTCTGAGCAGTATCTCGACCTGCTCTACGAACGAACTATGGACGGCACAGAGTTGTCCCTCGTTCTCTCGTCGTCGCTCGTTGAACGACTCATCGCTGACCAGAATGATCGTCTTGCCGAGATTCTCTCTTCTGACCAGATTGCACTCGGGCAATCCGATACAGCCCCGCCGTTCGGCGTAACCATCGTTGAATCCGACGAGAAATCGGTTGTCGAACTACGGATATACGGTTCGGATGGCGTTCACGGGAGTATCATCAACGATACTCCGGAAGCGATTGCGTGGGCGATGGATTACTACGAAGAGATGTGGTACGAATCGCTCCCGATACATACTATCGACTGATGTGTTGTTGTATTGGGGTATGACTTTTGAGATCTACAAACGGTTAAGACGCTCCGCTTCGACGCTCGCGTATGGTGACCGAATCGGAACCACGGGAGATCACAGCTCTCATTGACCACGATGTGTACTCGGCCAATGGAACGTTTATCGGTCGCGTCGACGATCTCAAACTCGATCTCGATACCGAAATAGTGACAGGTCTAGCGCTCGGGAAGATCAATAGAGAACTTTTTGAAGAGTACGTCACAGAGGGGCAGGGTGTCATCGTTCCGTATCGTTGGGTGCGGTCGGTCGGTGATGTCGTTATCGTCACCGACACCATCGATCGCCTCAAGCAAGCGAATGACCGAGCGGAAGCCACAGAGTGAGGTTGGCTATCATCACGAACCGTTCCCGTCGCTCGCTTCGACCCCAAGTGCTTCGAAGAGTTTGGTTCTGACGGCTTTTTCCACGAGGGAGAGAAGCGTACCACGGTTTTCCTCGCTGGTTTCGATTCCTGTGAATATCCCGAGTGGAATGGTGGCACTGGCGTCGGTCGAGTGTCCGGCGGTCTCTCCGATATCACCGAAGGTGTCTTCGAGCACAGAGCCGATGTTCATCCGGATGTCTTTCGATCGGGCAGCGAGATAGATCGCGTCGTCAGTGATGGCGAAGACGGCGCTGGTGGTGATCCCTTCGAGGTTGAGGAGTCGCTGGGCGGCTTGGCCGAGTGCGTCTTGGTCTCGCACGAAGCCAGCGTTCGTGACGAGGTGGCTCCCTTTCACCTCCCGGTTGTGAATGGCTTCTGCGAGCACATCGAGCGTTTCGGGACTCATGCTCGGCGCTTCGACCTGTTCTAAGGTGTCGTGGTCTGCAAACGGGTAGAGATACGCGGCGGCTGTCAGATCAGCTGGTGTCGTATCGCGCTTGAAATCGAGCGTTTCGGCCCGAATCCCGTACAAAAGAGCGGTTGCGACTTCTTCGCTGACGGTGAGATCGAGCGTTTGGAGATATTTCGTGAGAATTGTTGACGATGAAGACACGTTCGGACGGATGTCTGAAAACGCCGCTTCCATCTCGAACTGGGGCTCAGCGTGATCGATGTATATGTCGACGACACCGTCCACTGTCGGTTCGGTGGCGTGGGCGTGGTTGATGAGCGTGATCGTATCGTACGTATCAAGTGAGATGTCCGCTTTCGAAACAAGGTCGATTCCCAGCAAGTTGACGAATGCCCTGTTTTCTTGGAGTGACATCTCGCCGTCGTAAATCACGTCGGCGTCGACATCCCGATCGTCTGCGATCGCTTGCAGTGCGATCGCGCTGGCGATGGCGTCCGGATTCGGTCGATGGTGCGTGAGGATCGCCATCTTGGCTGTCGTGCTGTCGATGCTATCGACGAGTTCGCCCGTTTTATACTCCAGTTCGCCGGATTCGAGCGCTCGGAGCGCAGAGTCGGCAATGACTGTCGATGGATTGATTACGACATCGGCTCCTAGTTCCGTGAACTCGTCCGCCGAGACAGGATCGGACGCACGGACGACGATGTACCGTTCACCCGGCTGTTCTCGGAGATGTTTTACGGCCGTTTTGTTCGTCTCTACGTCCGTGGCCATAATGAGAATCACATCTCGTTCAGCGATAGATTCAGCGACCGCCGCTTCGCGGATATCTGCTGTTCGGGCGTCGAGATCTTGATCTCTGAGGGCTTCGACGCGGTCTTCGTCCTTATCGAGAATGAGCACGTCTTTTTGTTCACGTTCGAGTTCCTCAGCAACGGCGTGACCGACACTTCCACACCCAAGAATCGCGTAGGTAGACATCGACGCCATCGTAATGGCGGTACTCATGGTACCCAACTTGGGGGTCCGACACACTTGAAACTCTCTTCTTTGCGGTCAGCAAAGGAAACGTATATCAATCAACCCCCGTAATGCGATGATGAGGGCTGATAGCTCAGCCAGGCAGAGCATCTGGCTCTTAACCAGACGGCCGAGGGTTCAAATCCCTCTCAGCCCGGTCAGTTCTCGCGTGGTTTGTAATTCGGTGCTTCGTCGGTGATCATCACGTCGTGCGGATGGCCTTCGGTTTGGCCGGCGGGTGAGACGCGCACGAATTCGGCCTCTTCTTTCACGTCAGCGATGGATTCAGCACCCACGTATCCCATTCCGGACTGCATCCCACCGACGAGCTGGTGGAGTTCGCTTTCGAGACTGCCCTTGTACGGTGTTGCGGCTTCGACGCCTTCGGGAACGTACTCCTCGTCTTCGTCGGCCTCTTTCAGGTACCGGTCACCGCCGCCAGACTGCATCGCGCCGACGCTTCCCATCCCCCTGTACTGTTTGTATTTCTTCCCGTTTCTGGTGATGATCCGTCCAGGGGCCTCGTCCGTTCCAGCGAAATAAGAGCCGAGCATGACCGCGTCCGCACCAGCGGCAACGGCTTTGATCGCGTCACCCGAATACCGTATTCCCCCATCGGCAATAACGGGCACGTCGTGCTGGCTCGCCACATCCGCGACGTTAGCGATGGCGGTCATCTGGGGCATCCCGGCACCGCTGACGACGCGGGTGGTACAGATGCTTCCCGGACCGATGCCGACTTTCAACCCATCAGCGAAGTCGACGAGTGCCTGGGCGGCCTCTGCTGTCCCGATGTTTCCGACCACCACGTCGGCCTCAACACTCGACGTGATCTCTTGGGCGCTCTCGATAACCGACCGGTTGTGTGCGTGGGCACAGTCGATGAACAGCACGTCTGCCCCGGCGTCGTCGGCAGCGACAGCACGATCGTCCTCGAACGGTCCGACAGCAACTCCGACACGGAGACGACCGTCCGCGTCACGAGCGGCGTCGTCGTATTCGCGGCGTTGAAGGATCCCCTGCATCGTCACCAGTCCGGTGAGTATCCCTGAGTCGTCGACGATCGGCACGCGTTCGATCTTATGCTCGTACATCAGTTCGAGCGCTTCTCGGGCGGTCACGTCGTCGGCTGCCGTGATGACCTCGTCGGTCATCGCCTCACGCACCTCGTCCCGGTCACCGACCTCTAGGTACGGTCGGATATCTGTCCCGGAGATGATGCCTAACACCATGCCGTCCTCATCGACGACAGGAGCACCGCTGACGCCCCTCTCGTTCATCATTTGGTCGACTTCCTGTACTGTCTGCTCAGGGGCTGCAGTCACGACATCACGGATGATCAACTCGTCCGCGCGTTTAACGCGTTCGACCGACTGGACGGTCTCTTCGATCGGCATATTGCGGTGAAGCACACCGATCCCCCCCTGTCGGGCCATCTCGGTCGCCATCTCGCTTTCGGTCACCGTATCCATCGCTGCCGACAACACCGGAACCGACAGTTCAACGTTTTTCGAGACGTTCGTCCGAGTGTTCGCCTCTTCCGGCTCGATGTGACTTTCGGTCGGACGCAACAGAACGTCGTCGAACGTCAACGCTTCCGGTACGTTCAACTTCTCCAGAAAGGTCTGCTCGTGCGGTTCCTTCGCCATGTTAACGGTCATAGATCCCCTAATAAAAGGATTGTGTGATGGGGGATGTCGTCACAAAGGACTGTGGTTGTGAGACCCAGAAATCGGAGACGCCTCTCACTGATTGACTGTGTGACGGATGTCTGACGAAGGTTCTTGAATGCGCAATCCCAATTGAATGGTATGGAATCGTTGAATGGCGCGACTCCTCGATCACCGGCCGTCGGGCAGTCGAAGGAATGGGTAGAGCGTACCAATACAGCTTTATTAGTTCTCGGCGGATTCCTCCTCACCAATGGAGTTTATTTCGCCCTATTCGAAACAGATATCTACACAGCGTTGGTGTTCTATTCGTTCGTTCTGATGGTTCTCACCGGTGTTGGATACTGTTGTTACTTTACCACGAAAGACGTTGAATACATACTGAAATCAGGTCACTATACTACCTTATCGATACTCGATTCTTTCGATCCATTCGGTGGGCGATCGACGCCCAAACAGCGGTCTACGTCCGAACGACGCCGACTCTGATTCGTTCGGGGACAGCAGTTACAGGCTTCCGTACGGATCGGGAGATAAGCTCCGTATCGTCGGTTTGACTCGATTCTCGAAGATGACTTCGAAATACGTCTTATCGTCGACCGTGGCGTTGTTGTACACCTCTTCGGAGGCATAGTACGTTTGGAGGAACGGAGCGCCGTCTGGTCCCTCTCCGTGATCGACCGTGATACGGTAGCTGGGGACATTCCCCGGCGTATCTGCTTCTGGGAATTTTTTTCGTACCACACCTTCCCGGATTATCAATGTTACAGCGCTTATCCTCTGGCTATCAAACATAGCCAATGTGTACTCAATCCGATCGCCTGAGAGCAACTTTCCGAATATCTCCCGTGAAAGGAGATACCGAGGTGTACCACCGACTGCAGGCTGTCTCGGTTTTTCTCCCGAGTTGGTTTCGACGAGCGGTCCGTGGCCGTTCAGTCTACGAACTTGGGCGTAGTAGTGGACATCATCGTATTTGCGTTTGAGTCGATTATGGAGTGACGGTGATACAGTGGTGTTTGCTGTCTCGTTGGATCGAGGGAATTCGGATTGGAGTACCTTGTCTTCGATCTCGATTTTGATCTCGTTGTTCCCGGCTTTGAGCACTGGGACCCGACGGTCATTGTGCTCACCGAAGATCCCCTTTTGTATGAGTACTCCTTGTGGCGGTGGAAGGGGATGGACACAACCAGCACTGCTTGCAAATAGCCCCGCACCGATTGCGGAGAGGACCGTTCTGCGAGAAACGCGATCATTCGCGGAGCGAAGATTCGACCACACAGGTGTGTGTCGTTTCCGAACAGGACATAACTCTACTGAAAGGCGTCCGTCGAAACTGGCTGATCGGTTATAACCGCGCTCTGTTGGTGGGTGCTGTTCCCACACGACGGGAAGCGGATCGATAGAGCAGTTTAAACAAGTTGGGTTCTCAACACAGCCAATGACAGCTCCCTCGTTCGTGATCGGAATCGCGGGTGGGACGGGTGCGGGAAAGACGGCTGTCGCGCGCGAGGTCGGTGAGACGGTCGGTGAAGCGGTGTCGATTCTCCCGCTCGACAACTACTATCAGGATCACTCCCATCTGCCCGCTGAGGAACGCGATCAGGTGAACTACGATCATCCCTCGGCGTTCGAATGGGAACTACTCGCGGAACAGATCAAGACGCTCCTCGACGGTCGTCCTATCGAGATGCCACAGTACGATTTCACTGTTCACAACCGCACGGACGAACGAGTGCGGATCGAACCGACCGAGATACTGATCGTGGAGGGCATTCTCTCGCTGTTCGAAGAGCGCCTACGTGATTTGTATGATCTGTGTATCTACGTCCAAACCGACGCCGATGTCCGCATCCTTAGACGGATTCGCCGCGATGTCATCGAGCGCGATCGCACCCTCGAAAGTGTCATGAACCAGTATCTCACGACGGTCAAGCCGATGCACGAGCGATACGTCGAGCCGACTAGAGAGCACGCTGACGTTATCATTCCTGAAGGACTCAACTACAGCGCGGTCGATCTTATCACCAAAACGATCCACACCGAAATGCGAGAACAAGAGCCACCGATATCCGACGCGTCGTGATCGTTTCTTCGTCTTCGGTAGTCAGCTACACTCCCCTGATCAGACCGGAAACGCCGATCGATTCGGCAACGACCCAGACGACAAAGAGGAGATAGCTAGCCAACAGTGCGTAGGATTCGGTGTTACTGAGCAGGAGGTCAGTCCGTAAAACAACGAACAGAAGAACGGTCGCGGTCGTCCGCGAGCGAACGAAGTCGGTTTAGCTGTGGCGTCGAGCTACACCCAGTCGTAGGCCCTGATGTAGTCGACTTCCATGCGCTGGGGGAACGGTGTGCTGTCGTCGGGGTAGCCGGGCCAATTGCCGCCGACAGCGACGTTTAAGATGAGGAAAAACGGTCCATCGTCGAACACCCAATCGTATCCTGAAGCCTCCACATCGTACAGGGTGACAGTAAAGTACTGTTGGCCGTCGACGAAGAACTTGATCGCGTCGGGATACCACGTGAGTTGGAAGACGTGATAGGAATCGGCAAACGAACCGCCAGTGTAACTGCCACCAATGCTGTTGCCGCCAGAGTAGCTGGGACCGTGAACAGTACCGTGGACAGTGTTGACATCGCTCCCAATGAGTTCCATGATGTCGATTTCGCCGCAGTTCGGCCACCCAACCGATCCGATATCGGCGCCGAGCATCCAGATCGCAGGCCAGACTCCCTGTCCGCGTGGGAGACGTGCACGCACGTCCACGCGCCCGTACTGCTTTTCATACTTCCCAGCGGTGGTCATGCGTGCAGAGGTGTACTCATAGCTGTCGACCTGTTCTTCACGGGCCTCAATGACGAGCTGATTATTCTCGATCCACGCGTTCTCACGTTGGTAGTACTGGAGTTCGTTGTTCCCCCACCCGTCGTTGTTGCCGGTCTCGAAGTTCCAGATACCCTGGTCGATGGAGCCAGTATCGAATTCCTCGCGCCAACTGAGCGTCCATTCATTGCCGTCGAATGCCTGTGTGTGCATCCCGGACGAATCCACGATATCACCACTAGACGCAGCACTCGCCGTCGAAGCGGCCCATACGCCCCCGAGAGTAGCCCCTGCGGTCTGCAGGAAATGCCTTCGCCGGAGTCGGTTGCTGGTCGGTGCGTCTTTCGATCCGCGTGAGCTATCGTCAGTCATTCTCGTTGCGCTCCGTCGGCGGATACGACCGTCCCACGAGGCGAGTAGAACGATCGAGTAGCCGACAGACAAGAATGAATTCGTTCCAACTATTATAAATTATTTTATCTATATTAATATTGTTTGTGTCCCTGAATAATATTTTTAGTTATGTTTTGACTTCACCTGGCATCGGCGGTAGACTGCTGAGAAATCAGAGAGGGACGCTTCGCTGCCTTGGAGGTCACTCCTCGAAATTTCGGATCGTCTGCTTGACCGCAAGCCACGAATAGATTGGAGTTTCTCTACGAGATGGATATCGTTGCATTCCCCTCAGTGGTCGCCGCGAATATCGATTACACGGGGGAGTATATTTCCCGGCGCTGTCGAACGCTCACAGACGCTGAACTTCTTCAACGAGTGGATGCTTCAAACTACCGCCTTACAACGCTCGGTGAATCATTCATTACAGGCAAAGCCACAGCAGACGAGATCGAATTCGACGGATAGTCTCGTTCAAAACTGATGTCAATGGCTGGGCGTAGATCACCAGAACACGGCTCTATATCACTGAATACATCCGCTGGGGACCATGGGATCAAGCAGGAACCGTCCCACAGCCACTTGGACGATTCTCCTCTGATCCGTCGTCGCATCGAACCTACTCCGCTAAATAGACCGTCTCTCCGTCTCGGGAGACGCGATCGAACGCTTCCAGATACGTCACTCGATCCGTACATTCCTCTATATCGAGCGCAAGGGTAGTCGCCAATTCTTGTACCGTTGTCGATTCATCAAGCGCGTAGAGCACTTCGAGCCCACGGTAGTACCGAGTCGTCAACGCCTGAATGCGGTCCTCGATCGGCGTAGTCACTCCGTACCGCTCGTCGAGGTCAAGGAGGGCTTCGTTCGCAAAGGTGACGAACTGGTCATCGCCGAGTCGGTCGATCTGTCTCTCGAGTTCGGACTGGACGACATCGAAGTCGAGCCCAGCTTGTACGAGCATGTTCATATCTTCAATATCACCATCCCGTCCGGCGATCAGTTTGAACAGGAAGATGTCCTCAGTACTGACGAGGCGGACGGTCAACGCGCCTGTTGTCAAGAACGGCTCGCTGCGTTCGTCCATTTCGTTGGTAAGGATGAGTTTGTTCGCGACCTGCTGGTTGAAGATATCCAGCCGACAACCGTCGTCGTTCTCGACGCAACTCGTTGCTCCGAGGGCCTGGTAATCGGGGCCGAGTGCCTGCACCTCGGTGTAGCCCAACTCCATCAGGGCGGCCCAGAGCTGGCCGTACGCCTCACCATCGGTGATGACGAGATCGATATCCTTCGTCGCTCCTTTGAGATCACGAAACGACATTGCACCTCCACCGATCAGGGAAACCGTGAGCGGACCAGACAGGCCGTCGGCGATCCGCTGGAATTCATCTTCGATGTACTCGCGACCAAACGTCGGTCTCATTGGGGCACGGCCACCCCGTAGTCAGCTGCTAACTCCTGAAACTCGGGCCATGCCGGGAGGCGCTGGCTCTGGACATCGCCGTGGCTGTCGAGATAGCACAGAAGTGAATCGATCGTTTCTTCAAGCCCGTATCTGGCCGCTCGCTCGCGGAGCGTGGGCTCCTCGATATCGATGCGGCGGAACAAAAGCAAGCAGTACGAGCGGTGACGGGTGTCGTCGTCGATCAGCAGCGTGTGACAGCAGAGGTCCGCTGGCGAGACCGAGTCCAGCGCTTCGGAATAGAAGTAGTAGCGGTGGCTCGTCAACAGAAACTGGAGGTCATAGTCCGCAAACCGGGCCAATCCGGTCTCGTGAAAGCCATCTGCATCGATCTCCGTCTCGGTTTGTGCGAGAAATTCGGCGTGACCGTTCCAGAGGATCGTCCCGCTCGGCGCAACCGATTCGAGCCGGTGGCGATGGAGATGGTGCGCGAGTTCGCGCGCGAAGTCGTGGAGTCGGTCGAACTCGTCGTTGAAATGGTATCGTCCGTCGTCCGTTCCCACCAGCCCGCGGTGTCGAAGCCGCTTCAGATTGCGGTTGACGGTGTTCCGGTAGTTGCCGCTCGCCGCCGCCAACTCCGTGACTGTACTCGGCCCATCGAAATGATAGAGCACGTCGAGACATTTTCCGGTCAACAGTTCGGGAAAGTCGATGTGAGCGTGCTGGCGGACGAGGTCCTGAAAGATCTCGACGGCGCGGGTGTCTGAAGGGATGATCCGCTTGCGACGGCCATCGCGCTCCGTGTAAACGAGACCCTTCGCAGAGAGCGTCGTGATGGCACGGGAGATGTAACTCTCGCTGTGATCAAGGCTAGCCGCGACGTCAGAGATCGTGTCACCGCGTTCGGCAGTGGCGAGAACGTCGAGTTCGATGCTCCGGAGCATGCTGTAACATAGTACGAAACTGATTATAAATGAGTTTCGAGTAGTGTTACAGCGAATGGATCTGAGCCCACGAGGAGAGCAGCATTTCTTGTGAGTCGGGCCCGCAATCGCGCGCGGTGGACACTGCTATCGATCTTGTCTGGATGAAGAGAAGCAACGGCGAGCGCGGGGCCATATATTAATTGCAGAGCCAACGGACTCATTGGGCGATTGATGAAGTGGGTTGTCCTCAGAGTTGGATGTAGCGAACCGCACGACAGCACCGACCTCTGTCGGAATCGACCCGAAACCGAACGAACTTTCAGCTGCAAACGACGGTGGATTTATATACACCACACTGCTGTCTGTTGGATTCGAATCGTTCGGAAAACGAACGGGCGCTGAGGGATTCGAACCTCAGTCGTTTTACGCGTTTCACTCCTTGCTTCAAATCCGCGCACGACAAAATACAGACGGGCGCTGAGGGATTTGAACCCCCGACAGCTTGGTCCGAAGCCAAGCACTCTAAATCCAGGCTGAGCTAAGCGCCCTATTCAGGTGGAATCATCGGAGTGATTTAAACTTTACCAAAAGAACCTCGCCAATCGCCAGTTTCGAAACGGATCCGAGACCTATCTGTGAAGGGGAACGGAAGGTGCCCATCGGTTTCGTGTTACTTATTCCGTAGCCCCAGAACCACCTCGCATGGACAGGCTTCGTGGACTGGTCGAACTCACCCGTCCCGTGAACGCTCTCGCTGCGGGGATCCTCACGCTCATCGGCGCGTACGTCAGTGGGGGGATCGTTCAGCAGCCGGTTTCCGCGAGCGCGGCTGGCGTTGCGACCGTTCTCGCAACCGGTGCGGGCAACGCCATCAACGACTACTTCGATCGGGAGATCGACCGTATCAACGCTCCTGATCGACCCATCCCGCGAGGGGACATCTCGCCTCGTGGTGCGCTCGGTCTGAGCATCGGTCTGTTTGTCGCCGCGGTCTGTTTTTCCCTCGTGCTTCCACGGCTCGCGATCGCCATCGCAGTGGTCGATCTCGTCGCCCTCGTCGCTTACACCGAACTGTTCAAAGGACTACCGGGTGTCGGTAACGTGGTCGTCGCGTGTCTTGGGGGAAGCACGTTCCTGTTCGGCGGCGCAGCGGTGGAAAGTGGCTCTCTGCAGACGGCCGCGACCCTCGCATTCCTGGCAGCGCTTTCGACGATCACTCGTGAAATCGTAAAAGATGTTGAGGACATCGACGGAGACCGGCAAGAGGGACTTAACACGCTTCCGATCGCTATCGGAGCGCGGCCGGCCCTCCTCATTGCGCTCGTGGGGTGTCTCCTAGCGGTGTCTGTGAGTCCCGTTCCGTATCTCAACGACACGTTCGGCCGAGCGTATCTCGCGGTCGTAATTCCGGCCGATATAGTGTTACTCGGAGGAACGATAGAGGCGTTCCGCAATCCCTCCGCGGCTCAATCGCACATAAAATACGGCATGTTCTTGGCAGCAGTGGCGTTCGTCGCCGGACGAGCGATAGTTTGATTTCTGTTCACTAGACAGCTTTTTATCTCCGATCGCGGTAGTGTCGGTATGAACCGCTCGACGGACGACGACACACTCCAATCGATCCTCGACGCAGACACCGTTGCCGTGGTCGGCTGTTCGTCGACCCCCGGAAAAGATGCCCACGAAATCCCGAAATATCTGGCCGAACACGGGTATACGGTCATTCCCGTCAATCCCTACGCCGAGGAGATCCTCGGGCAGACCGCGTATGACTCTTTAAGCGAAGTCGACGCCGAAATCGATATCGTCGACGTATTTCGACCGAGCGAGGAAGTGAACGGCATCGTCATGGAAGTGCTTGACCGCACTGATGTCGAAACCGTCTGGCTCCAACTCGGTATTCGAGACGACAGAGCAAGACGACGAGTGGAGTCATCCGGACGGCAGTTCGTTCAGGACAGCTGTATGAAAGTGGAACACCGACGGCTCGTACGATAACGGCACCCTCCCGTCACGCAGGGATTTCGTTTTCACTCGTTTCCCGGCGCTCTGTCGACTGACGACGATCCGGGAGCCGTTCCCCGACCACCACGTCCTCGCCCGTGATCGCGTTCATCGGGACCGTCCTGCGGTTGCGGTTGCTCTGGCTGTCGCTGCGCTCCGGGAGCGTTCGTGTTTGCCAGAACCGCATCAACGTCGATCCCTTCCTCTTCCGCTAGCCGTTCGACTAGTGCACGTGTCTCGGCGTGCTCTCGTCGGAGCTGTTCGACAGTCGCGTTCGTTTGATCGACCGTTTGGCTGAGACCGTTGAGCTGCTCACGAAGATCGTTCACTCGGGCGTACATCTCTTCGGCCATATTGGCGATCCGCTGGAGCTTTTTCGCTGTTCCACCGAGGCCCATACTGGATTCGGGGGGCCGAACGGTTGTGTACTTTGCGGTGCCGTTTCACGAGAATTAAGCCAGTCGCGCTCCGGGTGACAGTATGGACGACGTTCGTCTCGCTCCCGTGATCGGTATTGTCGGTTGTGTGTCAGTCGTGCTTGCTCTTGCGATCCCATACGCCATCCTCTCACCGACGGCAGCGAACACGTATTACACATCTGGGGCGTTCAACCCGTTGTTTGCTGGCCTGTTTGCACTCGTCTGCGTCGTCGTGTTCGCGTCTGGTCGCTCTCAACGATCTGATCCCGCACTCTCTGCAGGAATATGTCTCGTCTTTGGCCTGTTCATCGCCGGTTTCGCCGCGGTTTGGGCCGTCACCGTCCCGGAGCAACTTGCGTTTTCCTACCCGACAGGCGCTGCGTTCGAACACCACCGCTACGTGGTGGTTCTCGCCGCGCTCATCGTCCCGCTTAGTGCGGTGTGGTACACACGCGCACTGAACCTACTTTAACAGCAATTGGAATCGAACGGTGATCGGGGTAGACGCGGTCGGACTCAACACGATTCAGGAGTCCGGCTTCCGGTCGTATCCCGTGTCGTACAGTCCGAGAGCCTGTTACTGATACTGGTGCGCTTGCGATTCATTCCCCTCATACAGGGCGACTTCCGCTTCGATATTCTGGCGTTGTGGAACTTCGGTCGGACTCAAACAGATCCCTCCCGGTGTATTGAACAAGACGATCGGTCCCGGTTCGTCGTGCGGTGTCCGGAGTTGCACTGTGATTTCCGGTCGTCCGTCGATGACGTTGAGTTCGAATCCATCAACGATAAACACGTCTTCTCGCCCCGTTTCCAACGAACGAACTTCTATACGGTCGTTGACTCGGAGATCAGTGATTCGACCAACAGTCTGTGGATTGGTTCGATTGTCCATGCCTAGTACATACGATCAATGCGAACCATCCTACACAAATGTTTCTACAAAGAAAACGGACAAAGTATTTCGGAACTGTACAAACCCCGTTACAGTTTGTCTTGATACGAGATCCCTTCGATTTTCCTTGATTCGTTCCTGTGTGGGATCTCCTCTGCTCAGGAGAGACCGAGTTCACTGCGTTGCGAATGGCAGTTCCGTCACACGTAGATGAGGTGTTCGTTCTCGAAGACAGCGTATCCAATCCGTTCAGGACTGTCAGCCGCATGGCTGTTGTGTTCGAGCCGGATCGCTGCATTCTTGCTATCGAGATTGGCGACACGAGTTCTGACGGCGTCGTGTTCGGTCTGTATGCCCGCAAGCAAGATGGGTTGGTCGTAAGCGTGTTCGAACACGAGTTGATGCCACGGATCGGTAACGGATTTCGGAGCAGTACTGATCTCGAATCGGCCCAACAGCTGATCGAGCGCGCCCATGGGTGGATCGAGCACACCAGACCCTGGTTCGAATGCGAGATATCCGATCGTTTCGGACTGGACCTGATGCTGGTGTTCCTGTGCTTGGAGACGAACGGAAAATCGATCCGGGTCAGTAACGTTGATCCGCGGGGTGACCGGCCCTCCCAATGCGGTTGTGGTCGCCTGAGAACTGTGGGTTTGTGAGTGGGCGAAGACGATCGGTCGTTCAGTAAACGAGTGATCGAACGAGACAGTCTGGCGGGACGTATCAGCAGCCACAAAACCAGCCTCCGCGTTTATCAGAGAGCCACTCAGATCGTGGACGCCCCGAGCGACAGCGAGATAGCTGACCCGTGCTGGCTCACGCTCTCCATGGCGGTTTTGTCGTGTGAATGTGAACTCGAACCCGCGTCGGGTTACTTTTCGAATGGAGACGGGCACTGGTCCACGCGCTCCGACCGGTTGCACAATCACTACCGGTGTGAGCGCAAACGGCGTCTCGAAACTGACGCGTTGCCATCGTCCGGGCGCACGGCGACTAGCGACGATCGTTCCTGTCTGACCGATCACTGACGGTCCATCGATCGCTGGAACTGCTCGGCTTTTCCGAGAGGCGACGCTGCTGATTCCGACTGACGTTGCACCTGCTGCTGCCAACTGCAAAAACCGACGGCGTGACTGCTCTCGAACCATGGCAGTATGCCGTATGTCGAAATATTATTTAAGAGTATTCTTTCTATAAAATGTTAGATATACATTAATTTGATATCTCTACAACTATCGTTGCCGACACCAGTCTCACTGGTCTATTCGGACAAAAATGAAATTGAGAGTGAATATTGCTGTAGAGAATAAATGCTCCGAGGTGATTCCCATCTAGAACGCCCGTATGGAATGCATTGTTGTGTGTCATGACTTTGATACAAGAGTAAAGATTGTCTGTCAAGATGGTGGCTGGCTGTTCTCCATGCGTTCTCGAAATCTTCAAAGGGAAGCCAACATGAGGGACACTAATGGCAGTAGCACCGTATGAGACATTGGCATTCGCGCTGTTTGCCGTTATCACGGTGGGGAGCAGTTTGGGCGTCGTGCTCGTGCGCGACGTGTGGCACTCTGCCCTCTTACTCGGGATAGCGCTTCTTTCGGTTGCAGCGCATTATGTCATGCGTCAAGCGGCGTTCGTCGCCACGATGCAGATACTCGTGTACGTCGGGGGAGTGTTGATCCTGGTCACGTTCGCAGTCATGCTCACTCGTGATGATCCGATCGAGGAGGCGGTATCATGACGACCCGACCACGATTACAACTCGGGCGGCATCTCTTATCGGGACTGGCCGCCGTTGCGCTGTTTGCCGTCATGGCGGCAGCGTTTCTACCGGCGCAGTTCCCGCCAGTACGAGGGTTCGAATCAGGATCGATCACCGCAAGCATCGGGTACGCGCTGTTCGATCTGAGTGGTCCGATCGCGTCGGAGTATTTCCTCGTCGCGTTCGAGATCACCGGCGTTCTTCTCGTGGCTGCGCTCACGGGGGCCGTGATGCTCGCGCGCCGAGAGAATGATTCCAACGCCACTGGTGTCGCTTCGAGAGACGTTCGTACTGACGGCGGACCCCAACCGGGGGAGGATCGTCGATGATTCCGTCCCAGTACTATCTCGTGCTCTCGGCGGCAGTGTTCTGTATCGGGCTGTTCGGCATCCTGACTCGTCGGAACGCGCTGATCTTTCTGATGAGTGTTGAGTTGATGCTGAACGCTGCGAACATCAACTTCGTCGCTTTTTCCATACAGAACGGTAACCTGACGGGACAGGTGTTCAGCCTGTTCACTATAGCGCTTGCCGCCGCAGAGGTGGCTGTCGGGATCGGAATCATCCTCGTTCTCTATCGGAACTTCAATGACGTGGACGTGACGACGGCAACTACGATGAGGTGGTAATCCTATGGCAGGAGCCTTCCAATTTGCACCGGCAATCGCTGCACTACCGTTCGTATCGTTCCTGATCGCGCTCTTTGGCGGTCGGTTCATGCCCAAAAGGGGCGCGTTCGCAGGCATCACGGCGACAGGAGGATCGTTGCTGCTCTCCGCGTGGATGTATTTCGCGGTGCTGAGCTCCGGTGAACCCCACTTGGAGATCGTTCACACGTTCATTGCCGTCACGGATCCGTTCACCCTTGAACTCGGCATTCTCATCGACCAACTGTCGGCGTTGATGTTGCTCATCGTTTCGCTCATCTCCTTTTTGGTGTTCGTGTTTTCGTTAGGCTACATGAACGACGAGGGAGAGACCGGTCTTCCCCGGTACTACGCCGGTTTGAGCCTGTTCAGCTTCAGCATGTTGGCGTTCGTCATGGCGTCGAACCTGTTCATGGCGTTCATGTTCTTCGAGCTGGTCGGGCTGTGCTCGTACCTACTCATCGGCTTCTGGTTTCGGGCAGACGCCCCGCCGTCGGCGGCGAAAAAGGCGTTTCTCGTCACCCGGTTCGGTGATTACTTCTTCCTCGTCGGCGTGGTCGGCGTGCTCGGGACGTTTGGCACGTCGGCGTTCGCTGGAGATGGAAGCTTCCCGGTGCTGGCAGAGCAAGTCCTCGCCGGTGAAACGGTTGGGATCAACACGTTCGGATTCGATCCTCAGACGTGGTTCACTATTCTCGGGCTGCTCGTATTGGGTGGCGTAATGGGGAAGTCGGCGCAGTTCCCGCTACACACGTGGCTTCCCGACGCGATGGAAGGTCCGACGCCCGTCTCGGCGCTTATTCACGCCGCGACGATGGTCGCTGCTGGTGTGTATCTCGTCGCGCGCATGTACGGGTTCTACGCGCTTTCACCGACTGCACTCGCCATCATCGCCTTCGTCGGTGGCTTCACCGCGCTGTTCGCGGCGACGATGGGCGTCGTCAAACGGGAGATCAAGCAGGTACTCGCGTACTCGACCATCTCCCAGTATGGGTATATGATGCTCGCGCTCGGCGTCGGCGGCTACGTCGCTGGCGTGTTCCACTTGACCACCCACGCGGTGTTCAAGGCGCTGCTGTTCCTCGGCGCGGGAGCGGTGATCGTTGCGATGCACCACGATGAAGACATGTGGAAGATGGGCGGGCTGAAAGACCGCCTGCCGGTCACGTACTACACGTTCCTCGCCGGATCGCTCGCGCTCGCTGGGATCATCCCGTTCTCGGGCTTCTGGTCGAAGGACGAAGTGCTGTTCGAGGCGTTGCTCCGCGGGATGGACAACCCGATCTTCTTCGCCGCCTACGCGATGGCGCTGCTCGGCGTGTTCTTCACCGGGTTTTACACGTTCCGGATGGTCTTCCTCACCTTCCACGGTGAGCCGCGCACCACTGTCGCAGAGGACCCCCATCAGTTTGGGTGGAACATGAAGTTCCCGCTGGTGGTGCTCGGCGTGTTGGCCACGGTCATCGGATTCATTAACATGACACCGATCGCGGAGTTGACCGGGGCACACATCGAGTTCCTCCATGTCTGGTTCGAACACGGTGGCGAGGCGCTCACCGTCGAACACTACGGTGCGTTGCTCGAACAGTGGGCTAACTACGGAGAGGTGCACGCAGGATCGGCGCTCGTGGTCGCCTCGGGGGCCGTCTCCTTGCTGTTCGCGCTCGCTGGCGCAGGGGCTGCACACGTCCTTTACAACGTTCCCAACCCGGACGAACACACGGACAAGCTCGGATCGATCAAGACGGTGCTGTTCAACAACTACTATCAGGACGAATATCAGGTATGGCTCGCAGAAGGTCTGACAGCGAACGTGGCCCGCGGCGCAGACACGTTCGATCAGGGGATCATCGACGGCGCTGTCAACAGTATTTCTGGCGTCTCGTTGTCGCTGGGCGACCGCACTCGCCGCATTCAAACTGGTGACGTCACCAACTACGCGACGCTGCTCACAGCCGGACTGGTCGTGTTGTTGGTTGCTGTCGGCGTCCTTGGGGGGTGGTTCGTATGATGATCGAGTTGCTCCTCGGCGTCTGTCTTGTCGGAGCAGTGGCCATCTTCTTGCTCCCAGACCGATACTCAGCGCGGCTGTCATTCGGGATCAGCCTGCTGCCGATCATCGGAAGCCTGTACATGTACGCCACCTTCGATGGCGTTGGTAACGCGCTGCTCGAAGGCAGCACACTCGCCTTCGAGACGAAGGTCAATTGGTTGAGTATCGGCCCGTACGAACTGTTCTATCACGTCGGATTGGACGGCGTGAGCATGCCGTTAATCGTGCTCACGACGATACTGACGACGCTCGCCATTCTGAGCGCGTGGACGCCTATCGATGAGCGTCAATCTCAGTTCTATGGATTGATGCTGCTGATGGAGGCGAGCCTCATCGGTGTGTTCGCAGCACTGGACTTTTTCGTCTGGTTCGTCTTCTGGGAGGCCGTACTCATCCCAATGTACTTCCTCATCGGCGTGTGGGGCGGTCCGCGCCGGAAGTACGCCGCGATCAAGTTCTTCGTCTACACGAACGTCGCGTCGTTAGTGATGTTCGTCGGCTTTTTCCTGTTGGTGTTTGGACTCGGTGATTCGATTCAGACGCTGGGGTTGCCAGCGATCGCGCAGGCGCTCTCAGCACCCGGTGCTGTGGAATCGATTGCGGGAATGCCTCCCAACACGGTGAAGGCGGTCGCCTTCTTCCTCATGTTCGCCGGCTTCGCGGTGAAGGTGCCGGTCGTTCCGGTGCACACGTGGCTGCCTGACGCCCACGTCGAAGCACCGACACCGGTGTCGGTGATTCTGGCAGGTGTGCTCTTGAAAATGGGGACGTACGCGTTGCTTCGGTTCAACTTCACGTTCCTTCCGGAGATCGCACAGCAGTACGCGCTGATACTCGTCGCCTTCGCGGTTGTGTCGGTAATCTACGGCGCGTTGCTCGCGCTGGCCCAACAGGACCTCAAACGCATCGTTGCCTACTCCTCCGTGTCGTCGATGGGATACGTGATCCTCGGACTGGTCGCGTTCACGCTGTACGGACTCGGTGGCGCGACGTTCCAGATGATCAGTCACGGACTGATCTCGGGGCTGTTGTTCCTTGGTGTCGGCGTCATCTACAACACGACCCACACCCGAATGGTCGGTGACATGAGCGGACTGGCCGACCGGATGCCGGTCACTGCCGGCGCGATCGTGGCCGGGTCGTTCGCGTATATGGGACTTCCGTTGATGTCCGGGTTCGTAGCCGAATTCCTCGTGTTCAGTGGGTCGTTCTCTGCAGACTTCGCGTACGCGCCGCTGCTCACAGCGATCGCCATGTTCGGTATCGTCATCGTCGCGGGCTACTACCTGTTTGCGATGCAGCGGACGCTGTTCGGACAGTTCAGCGTGAGTACCGACTACGAAATCACCCGTGCGTCCGCTCACGACGTGGTACCACTCGTGGTCCTCATCGTGTTGATCATCGCGCTCGGGTCCGTTCCTGAGATCGTCTTCGACATGATCGAAGGCGCAATCAGACCGATGACCGAACTCACGGCCACTCAGCAGGCCGATACCGGCTCCGAGATGCTCGGACTCGGTGTTTCGTTCCTCGGAGGTGTTTTGCTATGAGTGTTGCAACCACGATCATGACGCCGACCACCCTGACGGCGTCGGTGTCAGCATCGAATCAGCCGTTACAGCTCGGACTCGGTAGCTATGAGGGAATCGCGCCGATGATCGTCCTCGGTCTCACGGCGCTCGCGCTGTTCACGGTCGACAGCGTGTATCCCGACTCAACGAACAACACGCTGTTGTCGGGTCTGACCGTTGTCGGCTCACTCATCGCGTTGGTTATCACGGGGACGCAGCTGGTGACCGGCGTCGAGTCGACGGAGTTGTTCAGCGGCCAGCTGGTCGTTGACGAGATGAGCTTGTTTTTCACGTTCATCTTCACCAGCGTCACTGCCCTCATCGCGCTCGCCAGTCACGAATACATCGGTGACCGGGAGTATCAGGGCGAATATTACGCGCTGGTAGTGCTCGCAGCCATCGGCATGACGCTTCTTGCGAATTCGAACAGTTTCGCCACGGCGTTCATCAGCCTCGAACTCGCGTCACTGCCGTCGTACGCGCTCGTCGCATATCTCAAAGACAATCGCGGCAGCGTCGAAGCCGGAATGAAATACTTCCTCATCGGCGCGCTTTCGTCAGCGGTGTTCGCCTACGGGATCAGCCTCGTTTACGGCGTGACGGGGAGCCTCCTGTTCACCGACGTTGCAGCAACGCTCACCGAGGGCATTGACGGGAGCCTCACTGGCGTGCTGGGAATCGGTGTGGTGATGATTCTCGGCGGTGTGGCGTTCAAAACCGCGAGCGTTCCGTTCCACTTCTGGGCACCGGAGGCCTACGAGGGTGCACCAGCCCCCATCTCTGCGTTTCTTTCGTCAGCATCCAAGGCCGCCGGGTTCGTGTTGGCGTTCCGGATCTTCATCACCGCGTTCCCGGCCGACGCGATCGCCGGTATCGACTGGGTGCTGGCGTTCCAGATCCTCGCGCTGGTGACAATGACGCTCGGCAACTTCGCCGCGGCCACCCAAGAGACGGTCAAGCGGATGCTCGCGTACTCCTCAATCGGTCACGCAGGCTACGTGCTCATCGCACTCGGCGCGTTGACGGGCGCGGCAGATCAATCGTTCGTGCTCAGTGCGGGCATGATCCATTTGCTCGTGTATGGGTTCATGAACACCGGTGCGTTCCTGTTCGTCGCGTTGGCTGAACACTGGGGCATCGGGCGCACGTTCGAGGATTACAACGGACTCGCGAAGAAAGCGCCGGTGGCCTGTGCGGCCATGTCCATCTTCCTGTTCAGTCTCGCTGGACTGCCGACCGGCGGCGGGATGCTCTCGAAATACTTCCTCTTGCTAGGTGCCGTCAATGCTGAGGCGTACGTGCTTGCAGTCGGACTGATCGTCAACAGCGCCCTGTCGCTGTACTTCTACTCTCGGGTGGTCAAGGCGATGTGGATCGAAGAGCCGGCAAGCGACCTCACCATCGATGGGTATCCGACCGGACTGTACGCTGCGATCGTCGTGGCAGCGGTCGTAACGTTCTTGCTCCTCCCGGCACTCGCCATCTTCTCCGATCCGGCACTCACCGCCGGTAGCGGACTGTTCTGAACGCGACTTCGTTTTTATTTCGTCTCTTCGTAGCCTCAATTCACGAATGAGCACAGGGTGGGGACTGAAAGAAGAAGTATTTACCGGCCGACTCCACTATGGAGTGTATGGTAACCCGGCTGGTGCTTGGGTGTGGGTCACTCGGGCAACTGCTGGCCGATACACTTGATGAGCGCCCTGATGAGTTACAGGTCATTGTCGGTGATACGGCTCGGGCCGAAACGTTACGTGGTGACGGCATTCCGGCTATCCAGACCGACGAGTTCTCACCGGAGGTACTCCGATCTGTGCGTACTCCGCCTGTGGATTCGATTCTCGTTGCGAGCGACGACGCACACCAGAACCACCAGGCAGCACACACTGCGCGAGCCGTGTATCCACAAGCGATGCTCCTTGTGTATCTGGGAACCAACGCCAACGACCAGATCCGCTCGGAACTATCATCGATCGCTGACCGCGTAATCGATCCAGGGGCAGCGATCGCAGAACAGGTACTCGCCTCCGCCGGTCGGCAAGGCCACCGCGTTCGACAGCTCCACCGCACGCTCCGAGCCATCGACGGCCGGCTTGCCGTTGTGATGCACGACAACCCCGATCCGGACGCGATCGCAAGCGCGCTCGCGTTGGTGGATCTCGCGGAACGGGTGAACTGCCCGGCCGACGCGTGCTACTCTGGCGACATCACCCATCAGGAGAACCGCGCGCTCGTGAACGTCCTTGATTACGATCTGCTTCGCTGCGATGACGACGCGATCGATCTCTCTGAATACGGTGGTATTGCGCTCGTCGATCACGCGCGTCCGGGGGTTAACGATCCCCTGGCAGCGGGGACCGATGTCGACATCGTCATCGACCATCACCCGCCACGAAAGCCCGTCGAAGCGCGATTCGTCGATCTTCGGAGCGATGTCGGCGCGACGAGCACGCTTCTGGTCGATTATTTCCAACGGCTCGACATCGTACCCAAGGCATCGATCACGACCGGACTGCTGTTCGGAATTTGGGTCGACACGAAGCAGTTCAGCCGCGAGATCGCCGTCGACGATTTCGAAGCTGCGGCGTATCTCACGCCGTTTGCGGATATGAGCGTTCTCGCGCAGATTGAAGAGCCCCAGATGACCATCGAAACGTTCGAAACGATCGGGCGCGCGATTCGAAATCGCACGGTCAAGGGGTCGGTACTCACGAGTTGTGTGAAATTCTTTCGTGATCGGGACGCGATTGCGCAAGCATCCGATCGGTTGCTAGACATCGACGGCGTCACGACCACGCTCGTTTACGGCATTCGGGACGACACGGTGTACGCGTCGGCTCGGACCAGGAGCACCCCACTCGACGTGGGTGAGACCCTCCGCGACGCGTTCGACCAGATCGGCGACGCCGGTGGACACGCGGATATGGCGGGCGCACAGATCCCGCTCGGATTCTTGGGCGTTATTGAGGACGAGGAAGTCACTGATGACAAACGTGAACACCTGATCGAAACCGTTCGAACGGTCATCGACGAACGGTTTTTCGAAACGATTCGGGAACGGCCGTCGTGGCAGCGAACCACTGCTGGCGCCGGTTCCGTCTATTGGTGATCACCGACCTGAACGAGTGACTTACCGTCGTCCCGACCGGGAAACATTTAACCAATACATACGTACACGAATATAATGGAAGACAGCGAGGGGGGCAAACCCCGCGTGAAAGATTACATGACCCGAGAAGTCGTGACCGTCAGCCCGGACGAGACGGTCGCTGACGTCGCTCGACGTATCGCTGAGAATGAGGGCCATAGTGGATTCCCTGTGTGCAACGGTCGATATGTGCAGGGAATTATCACCGCGCGTGACCTCCTCCTCGCTGACGACGAGGATCCGATCTTCACAGTGATGAGCGAAGAACTCATCGTTGCTCATCCGGAGATGGACATCACCGACGCCGCACGGGTTATTCTTCGTTCAGGAATTCAAAAGCTGCCGGTTGTTGACGACGCGGGGCACCTCGTTGGGATTATCTCAAACGCCGATGTTGTCCGGAGTCAGATCGAGCGGGCGACTCCCGGCAAGGTCGACAAGCTCGTGCAGACGCTCAAGAACATCCACGGCGTCGATATGCGCAAACTCCGTCGGACTGTTTCGTTGTCGGAACTCATTCCGACTCAGGGAAAGGTGTACACCGACGAACTGGAGGGCCGGGTGTACGAACTCGAAAACGGTCTGGCTGAGCCACTGGTCGTGATCGACAACGGTGGCCGGCGACTGCTGCTCGCTGACGGCCACCACCGCGTGAAAGCCGCTGCCCGCCTCGGGATCGAGGAAATGGACGCGTACGTCATCGTGCTCAAAGAGCCGGTCGAGTTGGGGATGGCCGAAACGGCTCGAAAAGGCGAACTAGAGAACATTGACGACATCACTGTCGTCGACTACGCCCATCACCCACTCATCGAGACGACAACCCGCCTTCAATCCGACTCTCGGTGACCGCGCTCGGTTCCGAGTTCTCAACGGCTATACCCGTTCGGATCACTTCTCCGTGTATGGAGTTTGGCGTGATAAGCACGGCAGGGATCGCACAGAAATCAGTCATCCCCGCGATACGGAAGTCAGCTCATCACCTTCGAGGGATCGCGTCTCGGAGCGAGAACGCGGCACAAGTGACTGCCGACGCGTTCGACATCCCGCAGTGGTATCCGAGCTACGAGGCGCTGGTAGACGACGACCGATTGGACGCGGTGTACATTCCACTTCCGAACGCGCTCCACGCAACGTGGGTGAAGCGAGCGGCTGACGCCGGATTGCACGTGCTCTGTGAGAAGCCGCTCGCGGTCGATGCGGACGCGTGCCGGGAGCTACGACAGTACTGCGCTGACCGTGACGTGAGCCTCATGGAGGGTTTCATGTATCGGTTCCATCCCCGAACCCAGCGGGCGTTCGAGCTCGTTGACAGCTCGCTCGGCCGGCTCACGTCGTTCCGGTCGAGTTTCAAATTCCCGCTCCGTGGGCGACCGGACGACATTCGGCTCGATCCACAGCTTGCTGGGGGGAGTCTCATGGACGTGGGCTGTTATCCCGTTAACGCGGCGCGGCTCTTTCTCGGTGAACCGGCCGCCGTTACCGGCGTGTTACACGACGCCCGTGACGCTGGCGTCGACACGTCCATGACAGCTCTCTTAGAGTACGAGTCGGGTCTGTGCGCAACGGTCGAATCGAGTTTCGACACACAGATGGATCAGTATTACCGGATCGAAGCCGAAAACGGCTGGGTTGAGACACACACGGCGTTCGACATCGACAGCACCGAAGCGGCAACGCTCGAATACGTAATTGACGGTCGACGCGGCACGGAGCGCTTCGATCCCGTTGATCAGTACGAACGGGAGATCAACCACTTCGCGCGCTGTGTCGCTGATGGCCGCACGCCCGAAACGGACGCCCGCGACGCCGCAAGAAACATGGCCGTTCTCGACGCGATCGTTCGAAGCTCCGAATCGAACGAACGGATCGAACTGTAACCGTTACTCCTCCAGTTGTTCTCGGGCTGCGTCGACCCCGGCCGAGACTGAGCAGTCGACGCCGACCTCGTTTAGCGCTTCACCGACCGTCTGTACGCCACGCAGCACCTGCTCGGTTGTGAGGTTCCCCATGTTGCTCACCCGGAAAATCTCGCCACCCAGGTGGGCTTGGCCGCCGCTGATGGAGACGTTTCGTTCACCAACCGCGTCGAAGAACTCCTCGGGCGATTCTTTCACCAGTTCGGGCAGGTCGATCGCCGTGAGTGTGTTCGAAAGCTGGGTCGGACCCTCGACCGTCGGGAACGAATCCAGCCCGAACGCCTCGAACCCAGCACGGAACGCCCGTGATTGTCGCCGGTGACGGCGGATGCGACTCTCCATTCCCTCATCACGAATGTTCTCGACAGCGACCGCGAGCGCTCGGAACAACGGAACGGCGCTGGTAAACGGCGTTTGGTCGTCCTCCGATTTCCGGAGGTGCCAGTCGAGATCCGCATAGAACGGTGCCGACGCACCGTCGGCAGCCGCAGCCGCCCGATCAGTGACGTAAATCGCGCTGATGCCCGGCGGAGCAGCGAGTGCTTTTTGAGCGTCGGTGAGCGCGACATCGACGTGCCAGTCGTCGATGTGGAACGCATCGCCGCCGATGCTCGTAACTCCATCAACGACAAACAGCGCGTCGTGTTCGGCCGCGAGTTCACCGACTTCTGCGACCGGATTGAGAAGCCCCGTGCTCGTCTCGTTGTGGACCATCGTGACGAGGTCAGTGTCGTCAGTGATCGCTCGGTCGACCGCGTCGAGGTCGAACGACTCGCCCCACTCGACTTCGACGGGGGTGACGTGGGCGTGGCGCTCCGCGATCCGCTTGAACCGCCGGCCGAACTTCCCGTTGACGAGAGTGACAACCTCACTGTCGGTGTCGGTGAGATTCGCAACGGCCATCTCCATTCCCATTGTCGCTGTTCCGTTGAGGATGAGACTCGTTCCGTCTCCAGTTGTCCGTCCGTCGAGTGTCGACTGGCTGAACACGTAGTCGAGGCCGCGCTGTGCGCGTTCGTAGGTCGCTTCGAACGCCGTCGACCGGTGTGACACCAGCGGTTCGTCCATTGCCCCGCGCACGTCGTCTGTAAGCGGTACTGGTCCCGGGTTCAACAGAAGGAACTCCTCCGACATACTCACACCTACCCCCTCGAAGGGATAAGCACCGCCTTTTCTCACAATCCTCGCCGTTTCTGGAGCTATCCCCACGGACGGAGTTCCCGCCAGTCGTCGGTCCAGACGGCGACACAGCCGATCGCAAGCGCCGCGATCCAGCTCAAAAGGGCTGTCACGATGTAGTACAGCGACCCGCTCGTTGGTGCATCTAACGATCCATTCACCATCGCCAGCACGGCAAACACGAGAGCGGTCGTCCACCCAAACCGCAAGACCGGCTCCGTTTTGCTGTTCGAAAAATAAATAATAAAGGTCGCACACGCTGTCAGGAGACCGCTCGCGTACAGCGGCAACCTAAACGGCTCGTTGATCAGTGTGACAGAAAGTACAGTGGTGAGACCGAAGGTTATAGCACCCATGAGAGCGATCCAGAGGGTCACGAGCTGGTCGATTTTCGCAAACCCGTTCCGGATGTTCTGGAGTGCGCTTTCGTCGCTCATGACTGGTCGGTGAAAGCGTACAGCGTCTGGTCGAGCACGACGTACAGCGTAGAGCCTGCAAGAACTGACGCGTCGATCGATGTGGACACGTGGTCCTCCCCGACTTGCACGCGAAACCGTTCCGCTCCGGTTTCTGTGTCGAGGGCGGCGACGCCGTGTTCAAGGCTAATATACAGTGTCTTGTTAGCGAGTGTTGCTGTCCTTCCGCCAAGAAGTCCGTGAATCTGCCTGCGCCACTGTACGTCTCCAGTCTGCCCATCAAGCGCGAGAACCTGATCGCGCCCGCTGAGTGTGAGATACACTGTCGATCCATCAGAGACAGGTCTGAGGTCGAAGTCAGGCTCCGCCACTGTCCGTCTCCATCGAATCGATCCATTGTCTACATTCAGAGCACACAGCGTTCCGACCCCGCAGTAGACGGTGTCGTTCGTGATGCACGGCCCGCGGCTCAGGTCACTGTTGTCGATATCTCGGGTCCATTCAACGGAACCGGACGACGCTTCGACAGCACCGAACTGTCCGTCTTGACCGAGCACTGGGCCGACGACGTATCCTTGTGCGTACGCTTGGGGGTGGACACCCGTGCCCGCCTCCGTCTTCCAGCGCTCAAGTCCCGCTGTGGCATCCACAGCCACGAGTGGCTCGCCTAACGACGAGAAGTACACCGTGGTGTCAGTAACAAGCGTCTCGTCAGGACTGAAGTTCGTTTCGTACCCCCACAGTGGACTGCCGTCAGCTGGATCGATAGCATATAGGACGGTTCTAGTCGTTCCCGAGACGATGAACAGTCGGTCGTTGCTGAGTGCCGGTGGCGCTCGGATCGACAGCGTGCCATCGTTCCACGGATGCAGGCCATCGGTCCATGGAAGCGTACCAAGTCTGTTCGTCTGCCACTGTCGTTCTCCAGTTTCTGCATCAACCGCGAGCAGCTTGTCGTACGTCGAGAGATATATCTGCTCTTCCGAACAAACGGGTCCTCGAAACGACGAATCCGTGTCTTCGAACGTGGTTTGCCACGCGACGGCCGGCTTTTCTGTGGGACCATCAGCCTGCGTGTCTCCGGTTCGTGCCGGATCGTGTCGTTCCATCGGCCACGCGGGACGTTCGACCGACTCCGTAGATTCGACAGACTCCATAAACCACTGCCGAGGGAGCGCAACGCTTCCGATGGCCGCGCTGAGACCGGCCGCGAGGGCCTTGCGCCGGGTGATCGGAGACCGTTCTCTGGGCATGTATTGATCTCTTGTTCTATTGTATTATCTGTTTATCTTCTATTATAGGTAGACAGACAAGAACGCCGAAAGAAACGCTGCAATCATGAAACGGCTCGTCGGGCCGCTTTCTCTGGATAGGGCTGCTCAGTTTGAGCGTGAGATGGCGATCGACGGAAGCTCCGGAGACAAACCGTGACCGCTGTCAGTTTGCTGCGATCTTAGAATGGACTCAACCGATCACTCAGGATAGGCCGTTTCGAGCAGCTCGGGATCGTCTCGCAGCGCGTCACCGACAGGAGCGATGATCTCGGCAATCTCGCCTGCAGCAGCGTTTTTCAGATCCTGTGGGTGGAGTTCCTCACTGAGGAAATCCGCTTCGAGTTCGTCGTAGCTCTCATACACGAGGTCGCCGCCGAACTTCTCAGGGCGCTCGATGTGGAAGGATTCGCCGCGCTCTTCGAGCACCGGGAAGAGGAGGTACCGGACGTATTCAAGCACGCCGTTGTCCTCCGTCTCACCTTGTGGACAGTACGCTTGGTTCAACTTCTCTTGGACCGCTTCGGGATCGTCCGTCAGGCCCACTTTCGAGGATTCGTCCGAGGCGCTCATCTTCCCGCCCGAGAGTCCCGACAGCAGCGGCGCGAACGCACACACCGGCTTCTCATAGCCCCACTCAGGGAGCAACTCCCGAGACAGCATGTAGATCCCTCGCTGATCGATGCCACCGTAAGCCACGTCGGCCTCAAGCGCCGCGACATCGAGCGACTGCATCAGCGAGTAGAGCACGCCGCCGAGCTTCGGATTCTCGCTCTGGCGGACGACTTCGCTGCCAGCGCGTTGGGCGCGCTTGATCGTCGTGTCGGCCGCCATCTGGAGGAGTTCGAGGGTGTACTCCGAATCGAGTTCGAACTCGCTCCCGCGCACGAACGTGAGCTGGTCGGCCGACGCGCCAGCGGTCTCGATCATCGCCTTGATCGCCGTCCGGTAGTACCGTGACCTAGCGTCGAGTAGCTCGAAGGGACTCTTTTCATCGTCTAAGTGAGCGTGGAGATCCGCAATCAACACCGTCACGTCGAATCCTGCCCGAATGAAATCCGCGAGCTTCCGGATCGTGGTAAAATGGCCGATGTGCATCTCGCCAGTCGGCGCGTAGCCGATGTACACGGTCGGCTGCTCACGGGCCAACAACTCATCGAGTTCCTCCTCAGTAACGATCTCCTCCGTGTAGCGGGTCATGAGCGCCCGCCGCTCGGCGGTGTCCATGCCCTCGCTTTCTTCGTGGGTCGAATAAATGGTTCGCTACGAACGCATGGGAGTGATCCTGCCACACCACCGCGTCAAGCTGCCCGGCGGGAGACAGATCCCACGGTTTCGTCCGCTCTCAGTCGTCGGCACTCGCTATGGGTGCACTCACGTCGATCGTTCCGGCGTCCAGTTCCTGCTCGATCTCGCGGGCCGCTGCGACCATGTTCTCCATTTTGCCGTAGGCGATCTCCCGCGGGAGCAGTTTCAACCCACAGTCTGGACTGATGGTGAGCTGCTCAGGCGGCACGACTTCTAATCCCTTCTTGATGTTCGCTTTGATTTCCGAGACGGATTCGACCGAGCCAGTGTGAACGTCAACGACGCCCAACGCGAGGTCTTTCGTGAACTCCGTCTCTTTGAACACCGACAGTTGATCGTAGTCGCCGTTAGCAAGTTCGAGATCGTACTCGTGGACAGGATACTCAAGGATTTCGGGGTAAATGCGCGAGTAATCCCCATAACAGACGTGCAGCCCCAGCCGAACGTTCTCAGGGATCCCCCCAGCAATGGTTTCTAAACACTCCCCGACGATGGCGTGGTCGTTCGGCGTGGTCGCAAGCGCGGGTTCGTCGATCTGGATATACCGCGCGCCGGCATCGACGAGTCGCCCAATCTCTTCGTTGACCAACTCGGCCACGTCGTACGCCAGTTGCTCCTCAGTTTTTTCCGTCTCGTTGAAACTCCAGTTGGCGAGCGTGTACGGTCCCGTGATCGGCACTTTGACGGGCCGGTCAGCGACGCCGTCAGTGAACGTGAATTCGTCGACCAGCCACGGTTCGTCGTACTCGACATCGCGCGTGATCGAGGGTTTGTCGAAGTAGTTGTGTCCCCAGACCTTCACCGGACCGTTGAACTCGTATCCTTCGATCCGTTCAGCGAAGTACTCGACCATCTCGGTACGGCGCATTTCGCCGTCGACGACGACATCGAGTCCGGCGCGTTCGTGTTCGTCGGTGATGATTCGCGCAGCGTCGTCTGTGGCTCCCTGCCACTGCTGTCGGTCGAATTCTGCGTCACAGTCCAGTTCATCCTCGTAGAGTTCCCGAACACGGTTGAGCCATTTCGGTTTCGGGTAGCTTCCGACGACAGTCGTCAGCAGGAAGTGATCGTTCGGGTGGCCCTCCGGTCTGAACTGTTCGCGTGTGTCAGTCATCTATGCGTGCACCTCCTCAGTGGTCGCTGCCTCGCCAAGCGCGTCCAGTTTCTCCTCAAAACGGTTCACGGGCAGATAAAACAGCCCAGTGTTGGGCGTCGCGTACACCGTCTCGAAGTCGGCTCCTGGGGTGCTCTCTTGGACCCACTCGATCCGCTCGCGGATCGTTCCAACTGTCTCCACGCGGGTGTTCTGCCCGTCGACGACGCCGAGTGCGATGTCGTCTTTCGTTCCGTATTCGTTGATGTTGTACAACGATTCTTCGTGGTCGGTCACGAAGTCGTACCCCACAGCGTCGATGTCGGCGTCGAGTAGGTGGGCGTGGACCTTCTCGGGCAGCGCGCCGAAATACGTTTGCACGACAACGTCTGTGTCGATCGCGTCCGCTACCGTGTCGATCGCTTCGCTTGCTGCGGCGTCCTGTCCGTCCCCTGGTGGCGTTTCGACCAGCGATGGTTCAAGAACGAACAGCGTTTCGACCGACGGGAACGATTCGATCTCTCCAGCAAGGAACTCCGCCAGCGCGCCAAGAAACTCTGCTTCATCTCGATAATACTCGTCGCTCGAAAGCTTAGAAAGCGAGTACGGTCCCGGAACGACCGCCTGCAACCCATCGACATCTCCGACACTGGCGAGGTCAGCCGCCATATCTCCGCTTTCGGTCAACTCGCCGGTAACGACCGGCTCCCGATAGAAATTGTTGTTGTCGTAGTACCGAACGATTCCCCCTGTCTCGACGTTGTCGTGGACAGTCAACGGGTGGGCGAGCATGTCGTCCCAGCGCGCCTGCCCCTCAACAATCCGATCGAGACCCGCCGCCTGCTGGCGCTCGACCAGTTCGGTCCGGACGCGGTCGTACACCGCAGAAACGTCTGTACCCTCCTCACCGTCGACTAGATCACTCTTCTGATGACCTTTCAGATCCGACAGCTCCGTTTTTGCCGGATCCGGGAGCGGGAACAACCCCGGCGTGGATGCGACTACGTTCACCATTGGAACCGGCTACGCAATCCCTACAAATAATATTTTCTACTGCGTCTAATGTTTCAGGGTAATTTCGAAGACGACGAGCGTTTCGAACGGGACTGACTCCTCCTCAATAATCGTGGTCTCACAGTTGTTTTCGTTTGCGCGTTCGGTGACGGCGTCGAGATCAGACAGCGTGCTGACGAGGAGGTACGCCCGTCCGGACGGACTGAGCACTGATCGAAGCGCGTCGAGAACGTCGTTGATGACGGCCCGACCTGTGGGACCACCCGAAAGGGCGTACTCCATCCAGTCGTCCCACTCCTCGTCCGGATCAGTCGGCAGATAGGGGGGATTACAGAGGACCACGTCGAATGAGCCACAGATCCCAGAGACGAGATCCGTGCGAACGACATCAACGCCGTGGTCGCGGGCCTGTCGGCACGCGTGTGGATTGACGTCCGTTCCCACCACGGTCGCTCCCGTCCGTTCCTGAACGGTCGCAGCGACGTAGCCCGATCCCGTTCCGACATCGAGCACTCGATCGTCAGCACAGATGTGCTCACACGCAGTAGTGGCGAGCAGGTGCGAGTCCTCGGCGGGTTGATACACCTGTTCGATGTCGCGTTGTTCGCGCAGGTCAGTCACGTCCATCCACCGTCGGCTCGCCGTGTTCGAACGCCGACCGAGCCAGCGCCGCGAACTGTGTTGGTGAGAGATCTCCGGGACGTTTGCGCAGTGTTTCGTCGTCAACGGCAGCCACGACGTTCTCGGGTTCCGTGAGGTTCGAGATGTGTGCCGTGTTGCGGATCGCGTTGCGAACCGTCTTTCTGCGCTGCGTGAACACCGCCGTCACGAAGTCCAAGAAAAATGCATCGTCGGGGACCGTGTACGCCGGGGAACGGGGCACCACTTGAACCACGGCGCTTTCGACGGGTGGTGCGGGCGAAAACGCTTCTTGAGGAACTGGCTCGACGATCTCACTCTCCCCGTAGTGGCCGGCTGTGACCGACAGCCGGCCGTACTCGTCGGTCCCCGGATCGGCGGCCATGCGCGCGGCGAACTCCCGCTGGACCATCACCACCAGCGGAATGGAACGCGGGAGCAACCGGAACAGAATGTCACTGCTCGCACTGTACGGAAGGTTCGACACTGACGCGGTCGCGTCGGGCAACTCTACGTCGAGCGCATCCCCTTCGATGACCGTCAACCGATCGGCAGCAATGGCGTCCTCAAACTCCGTTCGGAGAAATTCTACAAGCGTCGGATCGCGTTCGACGGCCGTCACGCGTTCGCCGTGGGCGAGCAATCGATCGGTGAGTGCTCCCGTTCCCGCTCCGATTTCGAGTAGATGGCTCGTGTCGGTATCGGTCGGGAGATAGCCTGTCAGCCGATCGAGCACACGGTCGTCAACAAGAAAGTGTTGGTCGTAGTCCGGTTCACCGGCCACACCCGCCCGAGCGATGAGCGCATCGGGATCACGAAACGACCGAGAAGACGAATCTTTCATCGTTCCGTCGTACGCTGTGGCGTCGCAAAACGGATTCGCTATCGGGTGGTGATCAGCCGACGAACGACCGATATTTCAGGTCCTCCTCCCGAAGTTCCTCGTGGATCCGTTCTCCGAGGATTTCGCGGGGGCTGTGCAAGCCAGAGACGCGGTTTTCGAGGTCATCGAAACTCTCGAACGGCTCGCGTTTTCGCTCCTCTAATATGTTGTTCCGGAGCTTCTTCCCGATACCGGGCAGTAGATTCAACTGGTGAAGGCGGAGTGTGATCGGCTGGGCGTCGTTGTAATACTCCACGAAACGCTGTTCATCTTCGTCGATGATCGCTTCGATAGCGTATTCGATCTCCGAGCGCGCGCTGGTCGTGAGCTCGTCGTAGGAAACGGGTCGGGTTCGATCGACGTTGTCACCGTCGAGTGCCACCGTATCACCGATCGACACAGACGCGTCGTCGCTTAGTACACATTCAAGCAGTTCGAACTCTTCGACGCCGATAGTGTATGCAAGCGACGGCTTCTTATACTGGGGACGATCGTCGTCAGGACGCCCATGGGGCAGGTAGTCCAATACGACTGCGGAACTCGACTCCCCGCTTTCGGCATCACTCATGTTCCGTACAAAGGCGACCATCTACTTAAGTGAACTACCCGGAACATTGGTATGGAACCGCCACAGGAGACCCGTCGGAGACCGATCGCCTGAGATCACACGTATTGCGCGATGCTGTTTAAGATCTCGTCGAGTTCCTCGCCCGACAACGAGTACCGCTCTTGGGCGTAGACGGCACGGAGTTCGTCCCGGGTTTGCGGGAGCAGGTTAACGATTTTGAACGCGGTCTCTGTCTCTACTTTCTCGTGTTCCTGTAGTTCCTCGACGAGTGCGCGCGAATCGTCGGCACTCAGCTCGGAAAAGCGATTGACATGCTCGATGGCGCGCGCGAGTTCATAGCGCATTTCCCGCTCTTCGTCGGCTGCGCGCTCAGCTTCGATCTCGGCGAGCAACTCTTTGACCTCCGGGATCGTGAGGTGCTCCTCCTCGATCTTCTCTTTGAATATTGTCATCTCTGCCGGCGAAGGTGAGCTGGACGGGAAATGAGCGTCTTCTGTGTACCGCCGTCGGTGACCTGCACCTTGAACGCTCGACCCTGTTTTCCGACAACTTCTCCGGTGGTTCCGTCAAAACGAGGATGGAACCGCCCTTCGTGAACGCTCGGATCGATCTTGAGGTGAACTGTTTCGCCCATCTCGAACTCTTCGACCTGCTGTTGGGGCGGTGTGGTTCCCCTGTCCCGTGGGTCGTTCGAGAGCTTATTGCGGGTGCTGTTAAAGGGTCCGTTGGAACTCGGCATTTCCAGTACGTACCCCGGTGAGAGATATAAAAGGTGCGTTCTGCGATCGCGCGCTCCCTCCTGACGGACTGTCGCTCTTACGCCAGCGGGACGAACCGGAACAGGAGATACGCTCCGACGGTTGCGATGCCGGGAACGAGGTTCTGGAGCGCGATAACCCTCGCAGTGGTGCCGGGCTCGAAAAGATCCTCGGCGCTGGGTAGATCCGCGGGATCCTCTTCACCGATGGCTGGAACGTTCTCGGCGTTGCCGTTTTCGCTATCGTTCACGCCGGCCACAACGGGGTTTGGACGACCAACGGTCGGTACGCCGGTGTCCTCTCCCTCTGCGGCCAGTGCCCCGACTGAGACGCTACCGTCGGTTCCTTTTCGGACGGCGTCGGTCGCCGTGACCGTGCGGGTGGCTCGGCCCCAACCGAGTCCGAGGATCGACATCGTTGCGATCACGACGAAACTCGCGGGGATGCCAAGCCACGAGAGAAAGCTAACGAGCACTGCCGTAACGAATTCCACGACGACCGCTGCCAGTAACGGTAGTTCAGTGAGATCGTTTCCGACGGTGTCGAGCGTGCGGCGTCCAATGGTCAGCCCACCGAGCCCGATCGCAAGCCCGCCAAGCACGACGCCCTGTTCCATTCCGATCGCTTCGTATCCGACGAGCGGTGCGACGGCGTTGGCAACGTTGCTCGCTCCCGCAGAAAACGCCATTGCACAGCCGATAACGACGACGACGGCCGTTCCCAACACCTCCCGCTGGGTGGTGCCAGGACCGAACGCGATTCGGGGGATCGCCCCAGAGCGATTTAGGTGGAACAGCGGCCCCTGGGTCTGGGCGATTTCGAACTTCGCTACCAGTTTGGGATAGAAGTAGCGGCCGACGACGCCGCTGACCCAAAACGCCAGAATGGGGGCGACCAACCACCAGACCACGATCCAACCCATCACCGCCCAGTTGAGTTGCCCGGTCGCCAAGCCGAGTCCTGCGATAGCGCCGACCGCTGTCATCGATGTGGAGGCCGGCACACCGAACCAGTTCGAAATGAGGAGTGCGAATCCGATGAAAAAGAGGATCGCAATGCTGGCCTCGATCGAAAACAGCCGGGCGGGAACAACATCTCCGCCGAGCGTCTCGACGACGTTCGGGCCGAGAATCCACCCACCGAGCAACGCGAACAGCGCCATCAATCCGCCAGCAGCCAGCTTCGAAAGTACGTTGCTTCCAACTGCCGGACCGAACGCGGCCCCAGTGTTAGATCCGCCGATGTTGATTCCGACGAAAACCGCCATTACGAGTCCGATCCCGAGGAGTATGACATTCACCATCGTGTAGAACCTACACACGAACCATTATGATTCGTTCGTGGCGCGACCAAAACGACCCTCTTATCACTGCCACGGGCCGGGAAAAAGTGAAAACGTCTCAGATGCGACCGACGTTTTCGACAGAAACGCTTTCAACGCCGTCGACACCGTCAAACGCGTCTTCTACCGTTTCGGTTCCGCCTGAATCGTCGGGAACGATGACGGTCGGCACGAGCGCGACGAGACCGAACGCGACATCATCGCGTTCGAACCCGTTGATCTTGGCTCCTTCCGGAAGCGAGTTCTCGAGTCGCTCTTGAAGCTCGTCGAGATCGATATCCGGACTTTCCGGCATGACCTTGATGTTGGCTGCGACTTTTCCCATGGTTCTCTCGTTATGGTCCCGTGAATCCGCAGTCTGGACACTCATAGAGGTTGCTCTGCTTCCGGCAGCGTTCACACCGGTGGAGCTGGTGGCCACACTCCGGGCAGTCGAACGACGCCGCGCTCAACCCGGCAATGTTAATGCCACACGAGGTGCATTTGCGCTGTGCTCGCTGTTCTGCGCTCATATCCGTCGTGAGTGGACGACGAGGTATAATTGTTGTTAAACCGCCCGTCGGATTGTGGACCGCGTCACCGATGAGCAGTGTGCGGCGTGAACTTCACCCCGTATCGCGGGACGCCCTCTTGGGTGTAGATGTGTCTGATGACCGGAACGACGGTCTCCCCAACAGCCGCCTCCGCAGTGAGTTGGCCAGGAAGGCTAACGGTGTTCCCCCCGTGCTCGAATCGGACGATCGCCACGCCGAACGCGCCAGCACGCGCTTGCTGTTCAGCGAATTCGGGCGGCGCACCGCCGCGTCCGATGCTCGTTACGGTTTCGACAGTGCCGGTCGTCCACAGTTCGATCGGCTCGTACGCCACGAGTTCGCCACAGCCCGAACAGGCGCCTTCCGGTGGGAATGTGAGGTCGTTACAGTCGGGACACTGCCCCGCGACCAACCGGTGGCGCTGGGGAAGCGACCGTTCCCACGACGGAACGGAAACATACGCCGCGCCCGTATCGGTCCCTGACGTGGTGATCGCCCCCCGTCGTCGGAGATACGCGGGATAGGTGAGCGTTCGCTCACCGGTAACGGCGCAGTCGCTCATCACTCCATCACCATCACTAACTTCAACGCGAAGCACGTCCGCGCCAGCGCCGCTACCGAACGACGCCGCGAGTACCGTCTCGTGATCGCCACTAGCGAGGGCGCGCGCCAATGAAAGCGGTACGCTCGCTGCGCCGGTGTCTCCGAGTGCGTGGACGGTCGCACACGCACGGATGGCGTCAGACGCCACATCGAGCGCAGCCGTAGCCCGATACGGTCGTTTCCCGTCGGGTGCTTGGACTGCTGCCGCCGTCACCCCCGCAGTTGGCACCGACGCGGCAGCCGCAGAAATCGTTTCGGTGAACGCTCGGCGCTCGTAACTGCCGATATCGATCTCTTCGACGTGTTCGCTTCCTCGACGTCGGAATCGAGTACCGGGAGACGGTGTGGCGTACTCACCGTGATCGGTGAGTATGGCCGCTCCGTCCGGATCGAGCACGAACGCCGCTGCACCCGCACCAGCGGCGTGCTCTCGGGTCTCATCGGGCGCGCCCTGCGGACAGTCGGCTGCGATGACGAGCGCCGTTTCGAACGAGGACCCGGCGAGCAACGCTTGTGTGCCAGCGCGCGTGCTTCCAGTGAACGTCTGTGTCCGTGCCCGTTCGGGGACGCCGAGCATCGACGCGAGCCGCGAGGTGAGTGCCCCCTCGGCCAGTGGCGGTGTCGTGGTCGCAAAACCGAGCCAGTCGATCGCTTCTCTGTCGATTCCTGCTGCCGTCAGCGCCCGCCGCCCCGCTGCGGCCGCCATCGTCAGCGCGTCCTCGTCGGCGTCGGGAACGGCCTTGGATTCGATTCCCGGCGGATCGAACTGCCCCCACGCGTCAGCGAATGATTCGGACTCGATCCGGAACGCGGGCGTGTAGACACCGACCGACCGGATCCGCGCGAGTTCACTCATCGATCCACCTCCGTCGTGTCCGACGCACGCTCACGCTCGTGCTCGCGCTCGAAAACGTGAACCACCGCCGCGCCACCGCTGCCTCCAACATTGTGCGTGAGTCCGTATCGAGGCGTTTCGACCTGGCGGTCGCCCGCCTGGCCGGACAGTTGTTTAAACGCCTCAACGACCTGCCCGGTACCGGTCGCACCGATCGGATGGCCTTTCGACTTCAACCCACCCGATGTGTTGACTGGGAGTTCACCATCGAGTGCCGTCGCGCCGCTCTCGACGAACGGGCCGGCGTGTCCGCGGTCACAGAACCCAAGGTCTTCATACGCCAGTAGCTCCGCGATCGCAAAGCAGTCGTGCACCTCCGCGAAATCAACGTCTTGAGGGTCGATTCCGGCCGTCTCGTAGGCCCGCGTGGCTGCCTGTCTGGACGCAGGAATCCCTGTGTACGTCTCGCGTTGGAACAGTCCGACTGCGTCGCTCGCCGCTCCGACGCCAGCGACCCGGATCCGGTCGTCGGTGTACTCTTCGACAACGTCCTCGCTCACGATGAGCGCACACGCAGCGCCGTCGGTCGTCGGACAACAGTGGTACAACGTGAGCGGATCTGCAACGGTCGGTGCTGACTGGGCGTCGTCTAGCGAACAGGAGAACTGCAGGTGTGCGTGGGGATTTTTCGCGCCGTTCTCGTGGTTTTTCACCGCCACACGCGAGAGCTGTTCGGCTGTCGTGTCGTACGCCTCCATGTGCGCGCGGGCCATCTGGGCGTACACCCCGGCAAACGTCGTTCCCGACAGCCGTTCCCATTCGGTTTCACCGCTAACACCGAGCCAGTACCGTACTGACTCACCAGACACGTCCGTCATCACCTCGAAGCCCCCAGCGAGGACGACATCCGCCATCCCGGATTGAACGGCCATCACGGCCTGCCGAACAGCGTAGCCTCCAGCAGCACACGCGTTCTCGACGCGGGTACAGGGGACACCATCCAAGCCGACGTGTTCGGTGACCGCTGGCCCGGACAGTCCGAGCTGACGACCACCGACACCTAACGTACCCACGTACGCCTCATCGATATCTTCCGACGGAAGTTCATCTGAGACACTGTCAAGCGCGTTCTCATAGGCCGCCGTGAACAACGACCGGTAGCTCTCGCCGGGAAACGAGCCGAAATCCGACTGTCCCGCCCCGACGACATACGCGTTGGGCATGCTTGATCTCGGGTAGCACACCACTACTGTGCTACGATCGAGAAGGTGTGTTTTCACCGAATACAGTTGTGAGCCCCGCGATAATTATTTATGACAACAGCCTAAAGATAGATTTAGACATGGCTAATCTATCTGGTCAGGGTGATCTCTGTGTTCGGTGAATTGTGGGAGATCTTCGTTCTCTCCGTTCGGGATGGGTTTGTGCAAGTAAGCGCGTTCGTAGCGATCACGGTGTTTCTGTTCAGCTACGTTCAGTACAAGACTGATGGACGGCTGATTGGGTGGCTTGAATCGAATCATCGCGCACAGCCGATCGTTGGCGCGTTGCTGGGACTGACGCCGGGGTGTGGTGGTGCTATCGTCGTGATGCCGTTGTACATCCGTGGCAGCGTGACGTTCGGAACGGTGGTGGCGACACTCATCGCTACGGCAGGCGATTCGGCGTTCGTCATCCTCGCACTCGCTCCTGAGGCGGGGCTGTACGCCTACGGTGTCGGGTTTGGCACGGCGATTCTCTCAGGGTATGCCGTCGATAGATTCGGCTTCGGTGTTGACCGCGTTGATCAGGCTGTGAGTCGTCTCAATCCCACTGCAACGGATGGGGGGACGGTGGCCAACGGCGGCGTTGTGCAGTGTACGAAGACGAACGCTCCCGCAGGTGTCGGGAGTCAGGTGCACCATTATCCTGATGAGAGCTGTGACCACGAGTCGACGGCGCGCGAATCACCGTTCATGACGCGGGTGAATCTGGGTGTACTCGCGCTCTGGTGGGTGATCGCAATCGGTGCGCTGGCCGCAGGCGTGACGTATCTCGCCCGCGGTGCGCCAGAGGTTGCGCTGGTGGCGAACACCGGCTTTGCGGGTCTGTTCACCATGTTCGGTCTCACCGGCACCACTCTCTCGTTCTATCTCTACTTCGTCGGGCGGCGGTACATCGGCCACGGCCGGATGGAGCAAGCGAGTGACGCATTCGACAGCACGCGGGAGGCGTTGACGCATGCGGCGATGGAAACCTCCTTCGTCACTGTCTGGGTGTTGGCGGCGTACCTCGTCTATGAGTACAGCGTCGTGCTGTTCTCGCTTGACATCGCCGGCATCGCCGCTGCGGCCGGATTGGTCACGCCGGTCGCCGGGGCTGCTCTGGGGTTGATCCCCGGCTGTGGCCCACAGATCGTGCTCGCAACCGCCTATTCGGAGGGGAGCATTCCCTTCTCGGCACTGACTGCCAACGCTATCAGTCAAGACGGCGACGCGCTGTTCCCACTCATTGCGATGGACAAGAAAGCCGCGCTCATTGCCTCGGTTTACACCACTGTTCCCGCGCTCCTCGTCGGCGTCGGACTGCATCTACTTGTCGGTCCCATGTTCGGGTTCGGCGTGCTTGGGGGGTGAGCGTCGATCACTGCGGTTCAGACGCGATCTATCGAGCGTGTCCATCCTTCCTGTGATATATGTATACTCACCGTTCAATATCGACCGATGGATCGGGATGCGGTTATCGAATACGTAGGTCGGTGTCAACAGCTCATCGAGTCATCACTTCGAATGGACGAAGAGAACTCAAAGGTCAAACTCGTCCATCCGTTCCTCAGACTCCTCGGCTGGGATCTCTACTCAACCGAAGTCGTGCTAGAATACACCGTTCCGATGGCTTCCGGTAGCACCCACGTTGATTATGCCCTCCTCGTCGGGGAAACTCCTGTCATGTTCGTAGAGGTAAAGCCTGTTCGTACTGCTTTGACCGACGAGAACGTTCAACAGTTGCGTAGCTACATGCGACAGGAACTCGATGTCGACTGGGGACTCCTCACCAACGGAAAGTCGTTCGAAGTGCTCACTAAAGTTCCCTCGAAGAGCAGCGGGGAGGAGGTGTCAGTCGTCCAGTTCGGCCTTGGTGACCTTCCGGAGAATCCCGGTGTACTGGAACTGCTTTCAAAGGAATCGATCCGTTCAGGACAGTCCGATGAAATAGCAGAACAAGTCGCGCAGACGAACCGAGCGATTCGACACTTTCAAGAAAATGAAGGTGATGTTACCGAGTCTATCGTCGAGACGGTGGAAATGGAGGTGGGAACACTGACGATCGATCTTGAAGAACAAACCCGTGAGTTCGTACAACGTCTCATCTCAGTTCTTCAGGAGCAACGACAGTTTGTTAATCAGGAACCAGCTATCAGTTCCAGTGGGGAATCAAGAGTACCAAATATCACTAATCAGTCAGAACCGATCGAAGACCACGTCAATGGTACGATAGCTCGAACCGGGATTGATGGAGATCCGAGCAGCAATGTCGCGGTTTTTCCTGCTAAAGAATCCGGGCTTCCCCTTCTCAAGGAAAACGAAGCGTGGGGGTTCGCTCGAATTGGAAGAGAATTCGATTACGTGGCGATGTATATTACAGGCGACGTTCGGGCTGTGAAATACTTCGCAACAGTGGACGCTGTGATGACACCTGAAGCGGCTCCGCTGATGCGAGAACCGTCCGATTACGTAGACCAAGACGAGATAGCAGACGACAAGATGGTCGTAGTCTTCGAAAAAGGATCGCTCTACGAACTCGAAACTCCAATTCCGTATGAGAACAAGTATCCACAGAGCCTTCGATACACGACACTCGGTGACGTTCAAGACGCAGAAACAACCGATGACTTGTTCTAATTATTCTTCAATATATGAAAGATATATAATCGTATAATTCGCATTCTATTCATAGATCTGCTCGAAAACTCAATCACTGCGTGGGACCGGATTTGAACCGGCGGACCCCTACGGGACAGCGTCCTAAGCGCTGCGCCGTTTCCTAGCTTGGCTACCCACGCGCACCCGAACGTACAACGATGGGTGAAAAAAGCCTGTCGTTACTACGGCAATCCGTGCTACCACACCTCACAAAGGTTTACTCCGATCCTGACCGATAGATCGGTAGAGCGAATCATGTACCGCGCTCGGGAGCAGGTGGAAAACGAGCGATGGCTCGCGGAGATCGAACGGGCGACCAAGCAGTTAGATCTCGACGCGACGGTCGGATCACGCGCGACGGATCTGTTTCTCTCGACAGTGCCTGACGCCGAGCGATCGAAACGCGCTACGGTGGCAGCCAGTCTGTACGCTGGCGCGCTCATCGAAGGCGATCGTCGGTCACAACAGGCCGTTGCAGACGTAGTCGGCGTGTCACGGCTGACGATCCAACAACGCTGGAAACAACTCATCGAAGAAGCCGGACTACGACCGCCGAAATGGTGAGATCATCGCTCGGAGGTTGGACGTCCTTGACGCTCAGGAGTGAGTGTCCCGTGTTCGTCGATCTCGCCCTTCACGATTCGGGTGCTTGAGATACGGTCGCCGTCCTCAGCTGCGAGGTGGTCAATGACAACGATTTCAAGCGGGTCAAGCCCCCGGTCTGTTCGAATCCGGTTGATCGTCTTCCCCGTCGGTCTAGTCTCTGGGGAGACGATGAGATACTCAAAGCCCGGGTCAGTCGCAATACCGGTCGGTTCGTTGAGTCGTCGGATCTCGAACTGACCGCCACGCCGATCAGCAATTCGTTCGAGTTCGCGTTTCAGATCACGTTTCCGCTCCTCGAACGGACGGATGTGGCGTTGTTCGTTGCGGGTTTGGGGCGCTAATTCGTCGCTCGTGAGACCGACGGTAACATCACCGAGTTGGAACGCCCGATCAAACAACTCCCTATGGCCGTCGTGAACCGGATCGAACGTCCCCCCTAACGCGACTTGCATACGTTCGGTCATGCGTCGCCCATGGCTTAGTGGCTTCGGCTCGTACGCTTCTGTCCCGCTCGCTCGAACAATCGCGACCGTGACTCACTCCCCGTCGGATCCGGACTTAGTTTCCGTGACGGAGACCGAGATGGGAGCCTGCTGTCTGGCGTGCGCTTGATCTGGATCTTCTTCGTGGTGCTGTGTATCCCCTGCCCCACGGGGCGAGACGTGAGACCCAGACTGACGATCGGAGCTGTTCTTGACGCCGAGTAGTTCGTCGAGTACGAACACTGTGTTCAGTTTTTCCTGTATCGGTTCGAGAATGTCAAGCACTAACTCCGTTGGCGGAATGCTTTCATAGACGTACCGGTAATCATCGGCGTTCAGGGTGCACTCGGAGCGTTCGACAGTTCCCTCCTCGTGTAACACCGCAAGCGATTCCCGAACTGTGCTCGGATACAACCCCGTTCCTGTTGCGATCTCCTCGCTCGTCGCTCCCGGCTGCTGGCGGAGATACAGGTAAATACGAGCGTGCGTATCGGTACCGAGGATCCACGTCAACAACTCGACGAGCGATTCATCCACCTCCCCCGTGGCGGCGCTCCGCCTGAGTTGCGGATTGCCGGAGTCGCACTGTTCAACATCTATCCGACGTTCATCTCGTGTGTCGTTCGGGGACATGGCTCAGTCACTGTGCATGTTGACGAAACTCTCGGATAAAAACCCTTGCTTGTATGGATCAGTGAGACGGAATTGTTCGAGAATAATCACCTATAGGGTATACTCACAATAATTTACAGAGTTAATGAGGACGTGTTTCTGAAGGAATCTCTGATCGGGGCTACTGCTTTCCATACCAGATCACACTGGTGCTGTCCATCGTTCATACGTCAACCTATCATTTTTCGATCGTTGCTTCCTGATACAGCTACGAATGGAGACCGCGCGACCACAGTCAACGCGAAAAACTCGAAACGGGCTAATGAGCGCAATCGCTCTCCTCGGAGGGAGTCTGTTACTCGCGGGATGTGTCGGGATGTATCGCCTGTTTTCGTACGTCGCGGCGTTGTTTATCGTCGCGGTACTCGGAACAGCCTCGCTCGAACGAAATGGCAGTGAACTTGATCTTGCACCGTACTCTCGGTTAGTGCTCGGTCTGGGTACGATCTTCTTCAGCGGGTTGACAGGGATCTGGTTCGGCTGGCACCTTAGAACGACGGACTACACGTATCTGCTCGGGTTGCCTACTTCAACGATGACGTACGTCGTCTTTCTCTGGTTGCTTCCGATCTTCGGTGCGGTGTACTACGCGCTCGTGTTCCCATCGACCGGAAGAAGACAAATAGTTGATAGTATCCTGCGTGACTGTGGACGAGCACAGCGAGCAACACGGTACCCCCTCGTCCCCCCTCACGAGCACAAGCGACTCGTTTCTCAATATCGGCGCGGCGGCCATCTCCCGGGACCTCCCACGCGCACAGGGACGACCGATTGAAGACGACACGACGGAGCTTCGAGTGACCCAGACTGCTCTCGCGGGTATTATCCTCATTTCGACGCTCATCGTCTACTTCTCGGAGACACTAGTTGGCATACTCGGCACTATCGGGTGGGGATTTTTCGCAGCGACGTTTTTTGCTGTCGTGGCGCTCGGATTGAACTGGACTGGTGCGATCAAGGAAGGGGCGACCACCGCGCTTGTCAGTGGTTTGGTGATTAACTTGTTTTACAGTGCTGTGCCCCGAATCTCCGAGGCGGCTGGATTTGACGGTATCGCTACGGCGATCATGGGGCTGTACCCGTTTCCGGAGTCATTCCCGGTCGGAACGGTCGCGTTGCTTGTCACTATTGTTCTTTTCGTCGCTGTGTCGATTGTAACCTAAAAGGGTCGGACAGTGCCTGAAGATATCGCCATCCTTATCGAACGATGACGACGAACGAGCAGCGTCTTTCGCAGTTCACAGGCTGGTTCCAGCGGCGGCCGACACCGCTCGCGTTCTGGGAACTGCTCGTGACCGACCGCCGTATCGTCTGGTGTTTCGTCGGTGAGTCGTTCAAATCACTTCTCCTGCGAGCAGACACGGGCGAACGCGGCCGTCGAGAACTCGAGCGTATGACTCCCGAAGGCGCATTGGCGCTTAACCGACGGAATTTCGCGGTGTCGCTCGCAGCGCTTCGCTCCGTTCGTCTTCGAGAACGGTCGTGGCTCCGACGCACCACGCTGACTGTGACGTGGGATGACGACGACGCCACGACCACAGTTAGACTGTACGGCACGCACTCGCGGGCGTCACCCGCCGACGTCGTTTGGACACTCTAGAAGCGACCTGAACTTACCCACGTCGATATCACGATCGAAACGCCACGACTCGTATGATCGTCGTTTCTGATCCCGGTTCTTTCTATACGCTACTCTCGACGCTCGTCTGTGTCGACCGACGAAAACAGACTAACTGCCCGACTGAGGACCTTCCGCTCGGCGCGCCGCAAGTTCTTCGAAACCCCTGTCTTCGAAATGTCGAACACATCAGTCAACGTTTCGAGCGTTGCATCGCGGGGCGTTCGAAAGTATCCCCTTTCGACTGCCACCTCGAGTGTCTGGCGTTCGGTGTCAGAAAGCTCCCGACACACGTCAAGGAACCCTTTCGCCGCGTCGATGTGTTGGATAACGTCAAGGTACTCTTCGAACGACGTATCATTTCGCGTTTCGATCTTGAAATCGTTTTTCGTCGAAAGGTCAGATAAGGCGGCATCGGCAGCTACATCTGTGTCGAAGCCGACGCTCCAGCGCTCGCTTCCCCCACGAATTTGGAACGGCCCTGTGATGTAGCCGTCATGTTTCCGGATCGTTCCCATCGCGTTCGTCTGACCGATCGATGATTTGATCACCGCCGTCTCGCCGCGCCGTGAGAGCAACTCGAACCCCATCATCCCGTTGTGACGTTGTAACGCCTCGAACCCATTTGTCAGCGCACCGCGATCCGCACCTGTGATGAGGATCCGTGTTTCGAGTTCCTCCTGAGCAGTGTTGAAATCCCAGTGCATCGTGTGAAACGACACATCGATGTCATCAGTCACGTCGATGTACGGACAATCGTACTGTATCATGTCCATTGTTACCGAGATCATATCGTTTCCCATTCTTAACCATGAATAATAAGGGTTGTCATCGATCATATTGTCGTTCATATGTGAACCCCGTGTTTTTCGCCTAATTCTCTCGAACAATGCGGCGATGTCTGAATCAGCTAACGAGCAGCGGGTTGCCTCACCGACAGCATCGGCCGATGAGATTCTCAAAATCGACGACTACCGGTTTACTGAAGAAAGCGTCTGTATCGTGACTGGGGCCGGTTCTGGGATCGGGCGGGCGACAGCCATCGCGCTGGCGGGCAACGGGATGACCGTCGTTGGGACCGACATCGACGAATCGAGCCTTGCGGAAACCGCCGATCGGGTGGTGGCGCTCGATCTCGATGGGACGTTCGAACAAGTTGGTGCCGATCTCACCAGCGACGCCGATCTCAAGCGCATCGTCACGACAGCGGCCGACCATGGATCGATCCGATATCTCGCCAACGTCGCCGGAATTCAGCACATCGACCCGATTGAGGCGTTCCCGATGGACACCTATGACGCGATGCACCAGATCATGCTCCGGGCACCGCTCTACCTCTCGAAACTCTGTCTGCCCCATATCCGATCAACCGACGATGGTGTCGGCTGTGTCGGCAACATGTGTTCTGCACACGGTCACTACGTCACTGCGGATAAGGTCGCGTACAACATCACGAAGTTCGGGCTTCGCGGACTGACCCAATCGATCGCAGCTGAAGGGAACGGAACGGTTCGCTCGTTTTCAGTCAGCACGGGCTACGTGAAGACGCCGCTCGTCACCGATCAGCTCTCAGATACGGCCGACCAGCGCGGCCTTTCCGTTGATGCGGTGATCGAGGATGTGATGCTCGGACAGGCACGAGCGACGGAGATGATGACGCCGATCGACGTTGCAAACCTGTTCGTGTTCGGGTTTTCGAAACACGCTGCCCACCTCAACGGTGGCGATCTGCTGTTCGACGACGGCATGACGCTCACCTACGAGTAGTCTACAGCGTGAGCGTCCGACAGAGGGCATCGAGACCGTCCTCGCGGTGAATGCGCCGCTGCCGGTGGGCACCGCTTTCCCCGTCGTACAGCCGTCGAAGCCCAGTAATATCGAGTCGTTCACACTCGCGTTCGACGATCTCCCCGAGATCGACGACGCCCGCACAGTCGCGGTCGATAAACGCCGCGTCGTGACCGTGGCGGATCGCCCGCCACTTGTTCTCATCGAGCGTTTCCCGTCGGTGGCGTCTCGCGGTCTCCTGGGCGCGTTCGCCATCCTCATAGCGCGCGGCGTAGTCCATGACGAGCGCGTGGGTGTACTCGACGAACGCGAGCACACGCTCCGGGTCGGCCTGTGCGTCGGGCGTCCGGATCTCGACAGTCCCGTGGACGGAGTGCGGCCGCACCTCATACCACAGCTCACCCCGGTCCCGGATCGAACCGGAGTCGAGCATCAGTCGTTCGAGATCGAGGAAATCCTCGAAGGAATCGAACGCCGTCGGCATCCCGGTGTTGGGTAGCCCTTCGAAGATCTTCGCCCGTGCAGACGCGAGTCCGGTGTCGTAGCCGTTCCAAAACGGGGAGTTGGCCGACAGTGCGAGCATAATTGGAAGATGCCACCGGAGACGGTTTGCGATCCATGTCGCCTTGTCCGCGTTGTCGACACCGACGTGGACGTGTAGCCCTGTCGTCGTGTTGCGGTGTTGGGGATACTGAATCCGGTCGAGTTGTGATCGGTATCGGGGCTTCTGTGCGTGTTCGAGTTCACGCCACTTCGCGGCTGGGTGGAGTCCGGCGGCCGCAATATTGTAGCCGTGCGCCTCGGCGTGGTCGACCAATGCAGTTCGAACTGTTCGGAGTGTGTCCTCGGCGCTGTCGAGCCGTTCGATCACCGGTGTCTGTGTCTCGATAACGCATTTGAACAGCTCGTGATCCAGCCGTTCCGCAAGAATCGCCGGTGGCGTGCTCTCATAGATGAGTGCATCAGTTCCGGCTGTCGGCCGACCATGCTCATCGACGACGTAGAACTCCTCTTCGATGCCGATCGTTCCCAACTGGTCGAACGCCTCTGGGGAGCCGATCTCCGTCACGTCGTCGGATCCCGACGGTCGTTCCGCGGTCGTCTCGGCAGTCGTCCCCGTCGGTCGTTCACCGTCCCGCTGCGATGTCATATCCGAACTCCCGCCTCCGGTGGATAAACACTTACTTTCCGCGGTCGTCCACAGACGCGAGGAACGGACGGACCACATCGACTACCGCGTCGGGACGCTCCCGAGGTGCCCAGTGACCACACTCAGACAACACACGAAGCTCGACAGACGGAACGAGCATGGCTGCTCTCTGTGCCCAGTCGACAGGGACGAATGCGTCGTGTTCGCCGTGGACGAACAGGGTAGGGACTGAGAGTGTGTGGAGCACGTCGACGTAGTTGGTTCGGACGCCCCAGCGATCGAGTTCGGCCCGCTGGAACGCCTGCCACGCGTCTGTTGCGTCCGGTCGTTCGAGTTGTACGAGCACGTCGTTGAGCAAGTCAGCAGTGATGTTGGATGGATGAACGGTGAGACACACGCTCAGTAGCGCCAACAACCGACTCCGGCGGACGAGCCACCACAGCGGTGTGGAGAGCGAGACTCCGAGGATCAACGTGATTGGGTGGCCCGGAACAGTGCTGCCCAAGCCGTGGCTGTCGATGGCGACCAGTCGATGGACCCGTGCAGGGTGGGCGAGCGCGTAGCCGAGCGCAATGCCGCCACCGAGAGAGACACCGACCAGCGCCGGCTGCTCGACACCGACGGCATCAAGAAACCCATCGAGCACCTCGATATAGTACTCGGTCGTCGGCGTCCGTTCTGGCGGATCGCTCTCCCCGTATCCGGGCCAGTCCAGTGCGTACACGCGAAACGATTCCGACAGCGCAGGCCGAACGTCCCGCCACGAAACAGTTGTCGCGTCGAATCCTCCACCGTGTAACAGGACGACCGGCGGCGCGTTCTCCGGTCCGGAGACGATGTACGAAACAGCCACGCGACCGATACGGACCGTTCGTCTCGAACCCACCATACGCCACCTACGGGGTCAGCGTACAAACCGTTCGCCTGTGCTACGGCCGGTCTTCCGATTCGGTAACGCGGACCACGAGCGTGTCGTCCCTGTCACGGTGATCGTATGCCAGCTCTGTTCCGTCAGTAACGGTCGTGTACGTCGGATCAACAAGGCGCGGTGTGCCGCTTTCATCGCTCTCGACGCCGTACACCACACGGTGGGGCGCGTGCTCCTCGGGCGAGATCACTCCATCGCGGATTGCGGTCGCAAACTCCTGCGAGAGCCACTCCGTCTCACTGACAGAGGGTTCAAGAATGAGTGCGTCCTCGGCAAAGCGAGCGAGATACCAGCTCAGATCGTTACAGAACGAGACTGCAACCCCAAGACTGATCGTCTCGATCGCCACGGTGTTGGCGTACGGCCGTTCAAGCTCGTACGTCGCGAGCGCCTCGCGGGCGGTCTGTCGGGAGAGCAACTCCGTTCGGAGATCATGGTCTCCGTTCCCAACGAGACAGACCCGGGTCATGGAGTGGATTTCACGGCGGGACGCTAAAGCGGTTTCCGTTCTCAAAATGTCGTTAGCTCGCCAGCAATGACCCGTTCGGTCAGTTCCGTGACGTTCGCCAACTCTTCATCGATGATCGCGGTGATGTCCGCTTCGATTTCATCCAACGACACGTCCGATTCGGTGATGACTGCTCCACCAGCAACGTGAGGGTGATCGATCGGCTGGCCGATCTGTGAGAGCAACCGGATACGGATCTCACGGATCCCCTCGACTTCCGTCACGACTCGGTTGGCGATCTCCGTCGAAAGGAGATTATAGATCTTCCCAATGTGGTTGACGGGGTTTTTGCCACTAGTCGCTTCCATGCTCATCGATCGGTTCGGCGTGATCAATCCGTTGGCGCGGTTCCCTCGACCGACTGATCCGTCGTCGCCCTGTTCTGCGCTCGTACCGGTCGTTGTGAGATAAATCGCGCCCGCGTCGTAGTCATCAGCGGTGTTGACGTGAACCGTCACCGACCGATCGGTGAGCTCCCGCGCCAACTCGTGGACGTACTCGCGCATCTCTCGGACCGATGCCCGGTAGGCCGCCATGTCTTCAACGTGGGCGTCAACCATCGCTGCTGCCACTGTGACATCGATCTGCTCCCCTTCGCGTTTTCCCATCACCTTAATGTCGGTGCCGACTTCGGGATGATCGCTCGCGTACTCAGTGTTCAGGCGGCGTTCAGTCGACTTGACGATGCGCTCGGTCTCGGTGAGTGGCGCGTGCCCGACGCCGAAACTCGTGTCGTTCGCCATCGGGATCTGCCGACCCGACTCTCCGAACACTTCTCGGAGGTCACCGCTGCCCTCTCCGAGTTCCACGTCGACAACGATGTCGCTTCCAAGATCCAATTCCGGAATCTGGTTTCCGAGATATTCCCGTGCGGCTGTCAACGCGATCGTTTCCGTCGGAATCGTCGTTCCCTCATACTCCCGCGTCGCCCGGCCTACGATGAGAAGACGAATCGGAGTGGTCACTTCACCACCACCGAACGCCGGTGCCGTAGAGCCGGCTATGAGTTGGGTTTCGTCGGTGTTGTAATGCAACACTGTCCCGACGCGATCGAGATACTCCCGCGCGAGCGCTTCGGAAACGTGCTCTGCAACCCCATCGCAAATCGAATCTGGATGTCCAACCCCTTTCCGCTCGACGATTTCGACGGCTTGGTCCTCGACAGCCAGCCGTCGCATCGGCTCGACCTGAATGTTCCGGCTGCTCATTTTTGTGCTGTTGGCTCGGATTCGTTCTATAACTTACGGAAACCTTCGAAGCTGATTTGATTACTATTGGTTATTCAGAAGCAAACCGAGGTAAGACGTTCTGATTCCCTTCTCCGGGTCAAACCCAAACTCGCGAAGAAGCGAGAACGCTCTGTCGCGCGCGGCTTCGATCGCCTCGGTAGTCGCGTCGGGTTCGAGTTCGGTTTCGACCTCAACGAACGTTCCGAGATCGGTGACGACATCGAGCGTAACGGTGTAGGCGTCGATGGCGTACCGATCGCGCGTCTTTTCGACGGTTGCAACGGGGGCAAATCCAAGGTTTTCGAGGATGTCTGCGAGTTGTTCGTGACTCGCCACCCCTGTTTCGATCTCCGCGCGCGTTTTTGATTCGTCGTCGATACGGGGTCCTTTGTAGGTGAGACGCGTCGTGGTTCCGGTTTCTCTGTCGAGCGTACGCTCGGTTCTGATACGAAGCGCCTCGTCAGTCGCCGCAAACTCCCGATGAGGAGCGTCGTAGTAGGTGTCGGTCTGTTTGACTGTCCCCGTGTGCGTGGCGTCGGAGTTTGCTAATCGGGACTGTGCTCGGTCGTGAGACGCTTTTACCTTCACTTCGACTTCGTACATGGTACTGTCAATTGCGTGCGGAAACGCTTTCGCTGTGGGCGTGGCAGTTGCGCACACGCTGTCAATGGAAACGTGACGGTTAAGGGCGTATCGGAAGACGTATTCGATATGACTGGCGAACCAGAAGAGACGAACGCTGGATCTGATGCCGAGAACGAAGCAGAGGCGCCGGAAACGACCGAACAGAACGAGTCGGGACTCCAAGAGGACGATTTCGTCCGTCTCGCGTACACCGCTCGCACGGTTGAGGACGGAACGTTGGTCGATACGACCGATGAAGAGGTTGCACAAGAGGAAGGGGTCGGAGAGGAGGAGACCTTTGAGCCGCGCGTCATCGTGCTCGGCTCCGAACACATCTTCCCGGGCGTCGAAGAGGACATCATCGGCAAAGAAGTCGGTGACGGCGGTTCGGTTGCCATTCCCGCTGAGGAAGCATTCGGGGAGTACGACCAAGAGGAAGTGCGCACTGTGAGCACGGAGAAAATTCCCGAAGACGACCGTTATCCTGGCGCGCAGGTACAGATCGACCAACAACAGGGTTACCTCGAAACCATCATCGGCGGCCGCGCCCGCGTCGATTTCAATCATCCGCTCGCTGGCGAGGACATCGAGTACGAGTATGAGATCGTCGAACTAGTCGAAGACGATCTCGAACGCGCCGAGGGTCTCATGGGCATGTTCTTCGATATCGATCTCGACATGGAGATCCAAACCGACGAAGTCGAAGAACAACAGCCGGTCGAAAGCGAAGACGAAGACGAAGAGGCCGAACCCGAGATGGAAACGGTAACCGTTGAGAAGGAGTCGCTGTACATCGAATCCACCCCACAACTGGCGATGAACCAGCAGTGGATGTTCCAGAAACAGCAGATCGCCCAGCAGCTCATCGGTCAGACCGGGATCGACCGCGTCGTTGTTCAGGAGATCATCGACGACAGCCCGATGGGCGGAATGGGCATGCCCGGCATGATGGGCGGTGCTGGCGGCGGCGACATTGAGGAAGCACTCGATGATGTCGATGTTGACGCCGACGAAATCGTTGAGGAGATCGAGGGCGAAGAGCTGGACGAATCTGCCGAGTAATCCGAGCGATTCCCGGGACGAATTGCGTATTGCTCGATGACGTATCCGCTCATGGATCGGAACATAACACGTTTGCCCTCGGAGGCTATAACCCAGCCATGAAGCGGATCATCGCCCTGCTGTTGCTCATCCCGCTTGCGGACATCGTCCTTCTCGTGGGAGTGGCAGAATTCATCGGGCCGGCTGCGACGGTTTTACTAGTTGTACTGACAGCACTCATCGGGATGTTGCTCGTTCGGGCAGAGGGACGCCACGCCATCCGGCGGATCAACACCAAACTGTCCAGCGGTGAGATACCCGATTCCGAACTCGTCGATGGTGCGTTACTCATCGCTGCAGGGGCCTTCTTCCTCACGCCCGGCCTAGTTACTGATTTGTGTGGGTTGCTTCTCGTCATTCCCCCGACGCGGTATCCGGTCAGACTATTGTTAAAGAAGTACGTCATTACGCCGTATCTCGACGGCAAAAGCGACGAGTTCATCACCGGAACGGTGTACACCGGCGGCTTTCCGAACGCCGACACTAACACTAACGAGCAAACCACCACGACGTACAACCTCGGTGAGGACGAGTACAGCATCGACGGCGATAGCAAGAAAGACTGAACGGACGTAGCGGTCGTCCCGTTACCGTTACCTGGGTCGTTTCCGATGAGCAAGCGACCCTCCCCGGAATTTGTTTTGATAAGGTTTAAACCGCACAGGGCAGTACGGTTGAATGCGTTCACGGGGCCGATAGCTCAGTTAGGTTGAGCGCTCGGCTGATAACCGGGAGGTCCACGGTTCAAATCCGTGTCGGCCCATGTTTTTACGACTCATCAGCGTTTGCTTCGCTCCGCTCGTTTTTATGCGCTCATTGTTGGAGCACGCGGATTTGAATGACGGCAGTCGCAGCGCGAACGAATGTGAGTGACCGTCTGCAGGTGGTTCAAATCCGTGTCGGCCCATGTTTTTGCTAGACAGTTTTCATTTGACGCAGGCCACTACAGCGTACCCAACCATGCAAGCGATGGTGAGTATGGCTGCTATGGTCCGCTTGACCTGCGTTGACGAGATGCTTCACATCTCATTCACACACCAGAAATCTCTGATTTCTGGGGACGCCTGAACTCGCAGGTATACGCTCGTAACCTGTATCACCACGAGCACGAACGGTCGCATTTAATCCCCATCAGCTGTTTGACCCGAAAGGATAGCGTCCTTCGCCGCGCAGTGATATCTGAATGATATGACTCCCAGTATGATATAGAAGCCAATGATAGAAGCAAAAGAGAGGGCAAAATACGTCTTCTGTTGTAAATCAACCCACACAATGGTAAGGAACAAACCCACAAGGAGTGTAAGCATCATTGGGTGTCCGGGGTCAAATTCATCAAACATAATCTGTTTTTGGGTATGGAATATAAAAGTATTCCGTAACTATCCACAACTATTTATACATCCTATTCATGTTCCTAATCATGTTCGAAGAAGTAAACCCAAGGCTCCCGCTAATGATTACTATCCTCACTGGACTATTCATATCCATCACAATTGGAGAACTGGGCGTCAAGAATTTAGGGACGACCAAATGGATTTCGGCGATCGGCTTCCTTGTTGTTTTGACAGTTTTGGCACATCGGTATTCTCTTCAAGCACGGGAAGAATTGAGAAAATAAATCACTGAACGATTCAACCATAGCATTCCGCTGCCCGTCCTCCAATTGGGTGGCTTTGACTGTTTTTCAAAATGTATTACTACGTTTACCGGCTTGCGAGATACGCGCTGTTACATGTCTCTCGCCAGCTGCGGTGAGAGGTTTGAGTCCTTCTGCTGTAGCTCTCCAAAGCGTCCGGATTCGAGGAATAGAGGTTCTAATAACTGGGACGTCCACGATTCAAATCTGGACACGCATGAGCGAACGAAGTGAGCGAAGAGTGGAACCGGAGCAACCCATACGAACACCAAGCATAGCGGTGTAAACGGCGGGCAGGCTGCCATTTTTGCTTCACGTTCACTCCTCATCGACGATGTATATATTCTATGGTTGGGTAGAAACATGGGCGCAGTCAAAGCACTCGTTCTGAAACTGTCGTCCTTAGGATATGCCTCCTTATCCACCAGAACTGATCGTCAGTAGTATTGGCAGATTATTTTCTGTTCGGTAACTTTTACTCACACATTGCGATGAGAGGCATGAACGCCGCTTGCCACGCGAAAAGTGTTCTGGTGCTGAGGACACCCGAACGGCAGTGTTCAGCGCAACTCGGTTACGCGAAGGTCGAACACCAGTGGACCCTAACCGCGTCGGACGTTCACCCCCACACGATTGACCGAAACCCACAACGACCCTGCGCACCTATCGTTTCGTATGTCTGAACAGGAGTCCCTTCCCGAGACCGAATCAGAGTGGCAGGATGTTCTCACCGAGGAGGAGTACCGGATTCTCCGGGAAAGCGGGACAGAGCCCAAGTTCAGCGGGGAGTACATCGACGAGAGCGGCGACGGCACATACCGGTGTGGCGGGTGTGGTGCGGCGCTGTTCGATTCGGAGACGAAGTTCGGATCAAAGACGGGTTGGCCGAGTTTCTTCGACGCCAACGATGACGCCGTGGAGTTCCACCGCGACACCAGCCACGGGATGGACCGGACGGAAGTCGTCTGCGCCCGGTGTGGCGGACATCTCGGCCACGTATTCGAGGACGGTCCCGAGCCGACCGGCAAGCGCTACTGCATCAACTCCGTCGCGCTCGATTTCGACGCTGAAGACGAATCCGAAGACTAGCGTTCCTCGGCGTGTCGGACTTCGACCGCGATACCTCGCGTGCTCGCGTTCATTTCCGGTCCGCTCATCGCCGCTCGACCGACAGCGAGCGCCTTCGGTCCCTCGATGAACACCTCATCACCCACGCGGATCGATTCGCTCGCTCGTTCGATACCAGGAGCAAGCACACTGCCCTGCGGGACGAACGGATCGATCTCAACGCGATCGGTCGGAACGTCGCTGTCAGCCCAGCGGCGCGCACCAGCGAGGGTGAACGCGAGCGTGCCGTACTGGGGGACGATCGTCGCCAACTGCTCGTGGTCGTCGGCTGTGTGGACGCGCAGCGACGGTAGTTGTCCTGCGACCGATATCGACCCGAACAGCTCTGAGCCGGCGGTGTGACCGAACTGGTAGTCCGCTATCGCGCGGACAGTGTTGTGTTCGCGTTCCCGTTTGCGATATTTCGATTCACCCGACAACGTGTCCCGAAGCGCTGCCAAGGACTCGGCTGTTGTCGGATGATCTTCGACGGTGTACTCGAACTCGACGCCGGTTCTGTCCTCGACCCGTTCACAGATCGATCGATAGCCACCCGGCGGGAGGTGTGCGATGTGACGCGGATACTCGTTGCGCTCGAGATACCGGGAGAGGACCCGAGCAACGAAATCAATCTCCTCTTTTGACCAGCGGCCAGTCACGACGCTGTCGTACTGCTGGGCTGGATAGGTGTACTCCAACTCTTGGGGAACAACCCCAATAGGCGACGTCATCGACACCTTGTGCGCACGGTAGTTGATCGCGTCGTGGAACTGTCCGTGACTCTGAGAGGAACTGTAAGGCTTACGGGCAGAACACGGAACGAGTACCAGTGGCTGCTCGAACCGGTTTCGGTACCGGGAACACACCCGATCCGCAAAGCGCTGGATCTCGACCCGGCGCATGCTGTCCTCGCTCGCCGCGAGCAGCGTGCTCGATCGGAGGATCGGCGTCCGTTGTTCGAGGTACGCATACTGATCGTCCAGCCGTCGCACCAACGCCGTTAGCCACGCCTCGTGACGGGCTTGGCCTTCGACGTACGCCCGGAGCCGTCCCGATCGAATGCGCTCGCGGACGCGAGCAATCGCTGTTTCGAGGGCTGCCACGTTGTGTTCGGCACAGTCTTCTCGACCGAACGCATCCAGTCCCTGCTGACAGGCCGGACACGAACACGGAAGCTCCGCAAGATCTTCGAGGAATCGCTCGCCGTCCGTGGTCTGATAGAATCCCTCCAGTCCACGGACGTGCGCCCGGTGGCTGTCGAAGAGGTCGACACCCGCGTACGCGAGGGCGGCGACGTTCGCCGGGGTTGCGACCCCCGACAGTAACACTGCAGTGTCAGCCGGAATCGATTCCCGAACGTCGACGATCGTTTCGACGAACGCCGCCGCGTTCCCGACGACACCGGGTGCTGATGAGAGGACGTACGCGTCGCTGCCGTGGTTCCGTGCGGTCTCATCCGAGACGACGGCCGCACTCGGATAGTCAACGTCCGGATAGTCGACTTCGAACGCCGTTTGTACCTCGGGTGCGGTTCCCGCAGGAAACCCCCGGTGGGGAAGAACAGTGAGCGTCGAACTATCACCAGACGGTACCGTCCGTTTCTCAGACCAGAGGCTTCCCGCGTCCTCGATCACGTCGTCAACGAGCGCGGGGGTCTGAAGGGGATCGTCGAGGCGAAGCTCTCCCAACCGAGCCGCCCCATCGCGCTCATGTACTTCGAAATACTCGGTCATTGCCCCAAGTGAGTGACCGACGCGGAACTACCTTTCTTGTTCGTGGCCGTGTGTGGACGATCCGCTCAGCCCAGTTGCCGCACCGTTACTCGTTCGGGCAGTCGCTCCAACGCGCTGTCAGGCCAATCGTAGTGTGCCAGCGTAAACGAGGTTTGTGGGTTCGCCGCAGCGACCGTACAAACGCCAGCCGCCGCCGATTCGTAGCTCGATCGATCCAACCGCTCCGGCACTTCCACGGTGAGCGGATACGTGTCTGACAGTGCGCGCGGGAACGGCCCGAACGGGGGAACGACGCGCCACGTTTCGGTGTACGCCTCGTTCGGGCTGCCCTCAGAAAGCAACACCTCCCCCTCCACTGAGATCCGTTCGAGCCGTTCGTGGTGGCGATACACCTCTGGTCGACGCGCACATTCGGCTGAAACGTGAAAGACGGCGTCTTTTGAAACTGGATCGGACTGTTCTAACAGCTCAGTGTGATCGAGTAGCGTTCGGTAGCCGTCTAGCAGTTTCGGGTGACCGCGCGCGCGCATATCCACGAGTTCGAGCAGATTTCCGCTCCGGATGGCCTCTTTCACTCGGCGGAGTTCCGTGAACGTGACGTGCAGATTGTGTCGCGCGAGCAGTCGCTCGCGGTCGTCTGCGCCCATCGTCTCAATCTCTTCGGGCGTGTGGTCGGTACACACCGGACACGAACACGGGAAATACGACAACTCCGAGAGGTGTTCGGTGCCACGAACAGTGAGGTAGCGATCATCGCGCGCGTAAATCGCGTAGGCCGCCGAATCGAACAGATCACAGCCGAGCGCGACGGCGAGCGCGAACATCATGGGGTGACCAGCGCCGAACAGGTGAACCGGCGCGTCTGTGCCAAGTCCGCGCTTCGTGGCGGCGACGATATCAGCCACGTCGGCGTACCGATAGGCGTTCAACAGCGGCACGACCGCCCCGATCGGGAACACGTCCAACCCACTCGTGTCGGCGTGGCGGGCGGCCTCCGTCCGGAGATCGAGGTGTGTCGATCCCTGAATTGGAGCCGTGACCAGCATCTCCTCGTGCAACTCCTCTTTCACTCGTGTTGCGAGATCGATCCGTTCTTGGGTCGTTTGAAGCTCCGCACTCGCTCGCTCCCGTCCTACGTCAGGGGGTGTCGGGATGTCGACCGGCGTTCCGATATCGGACCCAATCTCGTGTTGAAAGCGGAGGATCTCTTCGGTCGTGACATCGATCTCGCCGTATTCGGCCAACTGGAACGAGCCGGAGTCGGTCATGATCGCACCAGGGTAGTCCAACAACGCGTGTACCCCCTCAGATTGCACCTGCTCCCGAAGATCATCGCTCTGATGGAGGATGTAGCTGTTCGTGATGAGTAACTCTGAGTCGAAGGTGGTGTACAACTCCGCGGGATCGATCGTTTGGATGTGTGGGTTCACGACGGGCAGCAGGGCTGGCGTCTCGACAGTCACGCCAGCCCGTGGCACGGTCAGCTCCCCGATCCGGCCGCCTGCGTCGAACGCCCGCGTCTCGAATCGCCCACTCATGGTTGTTGCCTCACGTTGCTCAAGCGCACTCTAAGCCTCGTCGCTTCCGAAGGCGTCGTGGTAGAGGACACCGAGCACGGCCCGCCCGTCCTGAATCTCTCCCGATCGGATGGCGTTTCTCAGCGCTTCGAGCGTCGTCGTTTCGACCTGGATCGATTCATTGAAATCCAGCTGTTGGCTGTCGGCTTGGACACAACCGCGCGCAACAAAGAAGTGAAGAACCGAATCCGCGATCCCGTTGGCTGGTTCGACGGTACACAGCTGTTCGATTTGGTCTGCTGTGTACCCCGTCTCCTCGTGGAGCTCCCGGCGAGCGGCAGCGGCGAGATCCTCGTCGGTCGGCTCGACGCTCCCGACGGGAAGCCCCCGGTTGACACGGTGTACGGCCTGTCGCCACTCCTCGATCACGACCACCTCACCGTCGGTTGTGAACGGGAGTACGACGACCGCTGCCGGTTCGCTCAGATAATCGAACTCCGTTTCCGTGCCATCGGGCAGCCGCACCGACTCGTTTCTGATCGTAAACCCCGGACACTCATACGCCGTCTGGGAGTCGAGCGTCTCCCACACGAGATCATCGGTCATACACCGGGTTGGTCGATGCCGATGAAAAGCGATCGGATTTCCACGGTCGCCGGACGTGACGGTCGTAAGCAATAACTTAGACGAGTCTAATATTATAGTGAGATGAGTCCGGATTCGGTTGTCGATGAATCACTCGATCTCGCGGCGACTGGCCGAACCCGAGAGGTGACGTAACATGACCGGATTTCTGAGCATCATCGTCATTGCTGCAGTTACACAGCTCACAGTTCTGCCCGGCGAGAAGGGTCAGGTCATCATCGCTGGACTCTCAACGCGGTACAAGCCGCTGGTGGTCGTCGGTGCAGCCGCGACCGCCTTCGGGGTATGGACCGTCTTCGAAATCCTGTTCGGGCAGATGATTCAGGGGCTGTTTCCAGAGGCTGTTCTCAATGCCATCACAGCAGGGCTGTTTCTGCTGTTCGCTGTCGTGCTGTTTCGCTCAGCTCGGAACGGTTCGGAGCCGTTTGCTGGTCTGGATTCTGCTGAAGGAACCGAAAGACCGTCAACAGAGTCCTCGCGTCTGTCGTTCGATCTCTTCGGACACACGTTCGATGGCCGATTCGGACAGTTTTGTTCCATCTTCGCACTGATGGCGGCTGGAGAGTTCGGTGACAAGACGCAACTGATCACAATCGGGCTGGCGGTCCAATACGGAGCGACATCAGCGATCTGGCTGGGCGAAATGATCGTTATAATCCCTGTGAGTCTAGCGAACGCCTACCTCTTTCACCGGTTTGCCGACCGTTTCGATGTTCGCACTGTTCAGCTTCTCGGGGCGTTTTTGTTCGCTTTCTTCGGCGCGGACACCGTGCTGGCGATGGCTACCGGGGTGTCGGTTTGGGAGCGGTTCGTCGGAATAATTACCAATATCGTCCTCACAGCGGTGTGACGCGGCCACGTTTCGAGACCCCAGTCGGCTGTCCCACTGACCTGCTGACAGCTTTTTGTCCCTCCGGTGTGGACGGCGGGGTATGCGACGATTGTCGACCAATCGCTACTACATCCATGACACGCGTACTCGTTCCGTATCGCGTCGCTGAACCGAAAACGCGGCTCGCGCCCGTTCTCGACGCCAACGAACGCCGGGAACTGTCTCGACACATGCTCGACGACGTTCTCAGTGCCGTGCGCGCGGCAGGGTACGATCCGACAGTGCTCTCGACAGCGCCACTTTCCGAGAAAGAGTGTCTCGTTGACGACCGACCGTTGACTACGGCTGTGAACGCGCATCTCCGTCCGGAAACAGCAGTCGTGATGGCTGATCTCGCGCTCACGACGCCAGCAGTGATCTCTCGGCTGCTCGAAACGCCGGGCGACGTGGTGGTCGCTCCGGGACGAGGCGGTGGGACAAATGCTCTCGTCGCGCGCCACCCCGACTTTCGGGTGGATTATCACGGAGCGTCGTACCGCGACCATCTGGATCGCTGTGAAACGATCGGTGCCAGCGTTCGGACGATCGACTCCTACCGGCTTGGTACGGATATCGACGAACCGGTGGACCTGCCCGAGCTGCTCATCCACGGCACTGGAACCGCTGCCGATTGGGTTGACGACCGGTTTACGGTGTGTACCGACACCGAAACTGGACGGATCGGTGTCGAGCGCGTATGAAGCGTTTTGGACCACGTACGTCCTATCTTCTTTCAAGCAGAGAATCCCGCCATTCACGGCGGGGAGGATGTCACATGGGTGTGCTTCGGCGTGTATACAGTCCAGCTGGGTTCGATCACCGGCAGGATAAACGTTATACTGTGCTATGCCATAGCACAATATGCGGGGGTCGCATGTAGTGTGACTGTTCACCGCAAACGGATGCCAAAGCGAGTCGATCCCGTACAGGGGAAGACGGGACAACGGCTGGCTCTCCGTCAGGAGTGACAGCCTTTTTTATCATCGGAATGAATCACTGTGCGTGACATCACCGAGTACGGACGACGATGCTGGCGGAATCGACGCCGATACGACTGGTGAGGGTTCAGTATCCGTCTCGGAATCGCTGTCGATCGCACGCGCAGAGATCAACCGACTGGTAGACGTTACCCCCGACGATGTCGAGGCGCCATCAGAGTTGAGTTTTGCCCGCAACGTGTTCGTACCGCTCACGACGGCGTGTCGGTACACGTGTACGTACTGTACGTACTACGATCCGCCGGGACAGGCGTCGCTTATGCGTCCGGATGAAATCAGGGACGCTGTCAGGATCGGAGCTGACGCGGGCTGTACGGAAGCCCTGTTCACATTCGGTGACGATCCGGACGATCGATACACACAGATCCACGAGCAACTCGCTGAGCTGGGTCACGGGTCGATCCACTCGTATCTCCGTGAGGCGTGCGAGATCGCGCTTGAGGAGGGCCTTTTGCCCCATTCGAACCCCGGAGACCAGACACGCGCGCAAATGGAACAGGTGGCTGACGTGAACGCGAGCATGGGTGTGATGCTGGAGACGACGGCCGACGTGCAAGCCCACGGCGGTCCCCGGGCAAAATCGGCCGAGCAGCGACTGAACACGATCCGCGTCGCTGGCGAACTCGGTGTTCCGTTCACCACCGGGATCCTCGTCGGGATCGGGGAAACGTGGCGTGATCGCGCGGAGAGTCTGCTAGCAATTGCTGCGTTACACGAACGATACGGCCACATACAAGAGGTGCTCGTCCAGAACGTCGTTCCCAACGAACGATGGCAAGCAGATCCCGTTCCCGTACCGACGATGCGCCGCGCCGTCGCAATGGCTCGGGCCGCCCTGCCGGAGTCGGTGAGCGTCCAAGTGCCCCCCAATCTATCGCCAGTCCGTGAGCTCGTAGATTGTGGCGTCGACGATCTCGGTGGGGTCTCCCCGATCACCGACGACTACATCAACCCCGATTACGAGTGGCCTGCATTGGCCGAACTGCGCGACATCGCTGCTATGGCCGGTGTTCCGCTCACCGAACGCCTGCCAGTGTACGATCGATACGTCAACGACGAGTGGCTCTCGACACGGATCGAACGCGCTATCGAAAGCGAAACCGAAGCCGGACAACGGTTCCGATCAGTGTTGGACGGGTGAAAACATGTCATCGCACGTGGAACATTGGTTCAAGTCGCCGCCGGAGAATGTATAGTCCGGTCAACACCGAGGGAAGGAGAAACACGGCCAGTAACAGGCCTCGCTGAGTGATCGTGATCGTGGAAATCCCGACAGGGATGTCGATTGTAGGGACGCCCGCAATGATCATCCATCCGATAATGACGAACGGCCCGGCAACCAACAGGTTCCACGGACCGGGTCGGATCTGGTATCCGTAGCTGTACCGGTCGGCCCACGGCGCGGCAGTGAGATGAAGACACATGGCGTACAGACTCCAGAGCAGACAGACACAAACAAGCACACCGACGAGGAGGTTGAGCACCACTCCCACGTACACGCCGCTGAGCGTGAGTCGTCCGAACCACGGCGTCGCGGTCATCATTCCCGACTGTTCTAACACCGTTGGTGTGTCGAACCCCCAGCGGGTAAAAACGAGTAGCGCGATCACGACCGACGGTAGCAGGCTTACAGATCGTGTGAGAGCACCGAGTACGTGATCGACGCCGGCCGAGTGATTTGATGACAGCGTCGGTCGGACGACATCCGAAAACACGAGCGAGACGACGACAGGCACCAGTACTGTCCCCGTGAATAGGATTCCTCCAGTAGGCGCACCGCCGATCAGGGCGATCATGATGAGACCGATTCCGAGGAGATTCGTCGCCACGATGGGCCAGAGTCGCTGTACACCGTCCGGATCGTAGCGCTGCTGCGTCGGTGGTTCGTAGTACGGCGTTGGGAACAGGAGATCGTACCCCGTATAGCTCCCGACCAGGCTCACGATGACGATCACCAAGCCAATCGTTGGTGACGCTTGGATGTCGAAACCGGCGTAGCTTGCGGCGATAGTCGCTCCGAGTACGAACACGATTGTCGCGCTGATCCGGATCCCCGTCGGTGTCGTTGCCGCCTCCGTGAGGCGTGCTCGATCGACAGCCAATCGGCGCGGACACCGAACCATCGTCATCACCGTCCGGACGACCCACAACAACATTGCACCCCACTTCCAGATCGTTGCCACGATCATCGCACGTTGTTCGTCCCACACCAGCCTGTGGGATCGATCGGCTCCGGATGTCCGACTATGAGACGTGCGTCTGCTCCGCGAGCGACGCTGATCGGATCGATCAGTCCACCGACTCCGTTGGCGGTAGCGGCCCTGTTCGTCGTCACGTCCCCGATGTTGTCGGTCAGTCTGCTCGTCGGGAGACGATCCATCGTGTGCGCGACGGTGGTCGCTCCTCTCCTCAGAGATGTCGTCAGTCTCCGATTCGGTTGCCGTTCGACGACGGTCGTACTCCGCACGCTGTTGGGGATCGGTCAACACCTCGCGCGCCTTCTGGACTTGCAGAAACGTCTCTTCGGCGTCGGCACCCTCGCTCTTGTCGGGATGGACCTGTTTGACTGTCTCTCGATAGGCGGTCTCGATCTCCGCACGAGAGGCGTCCGGTTCCACGCCAAGGAGTTCGTAGTACGATTCAGACATGCTACGACTCGAATCGGTGGCGGCTCAGAGAGCCGTTGGAGACTTCAGGATCGGTCATCGAACTGTCGGCAGTTCGTGTTTCATCGTCTTGATCTCCGTTTCTGTGTAGCGATAAACAGCTGTGGTTTCGAGCGTGCCATCCCGTTCGGTGTCGAGATCGGTGGCGTGTGCACGGACGATTCCGTTGGGATCGAACTTGAACGTCACCTCGATCGATGGGGCTCCGGCGTGACGTGGTCGTAGCGGTCCGATACGAAACGCGTCGAGAAAACGACGAGTCACCTGTTGGCCATCAGCTCGCTCGCTCGTCGTGGCAGTGTCATCCATGCTTCGATCGGTCGTCGTTCGATCAGTGGTCCGACCCGGTTCAGTTCGGTGGTTCCGTTTCGTATGTAGTGATTTAGTGACATGATCGTAGTACACCGGAACGACCAAATACTGTTGTCGGTCGGTCGTCGTCGTAAACGTCGCTGTCGCTCGTCGCGGAAGCGTGTCGTTGTTGGCAACGAGTTGGTCCCCGGTCTCGGATGTCGGTGCCAGACAGAGCGAGTGGGGCGTCGCGTCGAGAACGACCGTTTCGGCCGGAATGCTCCCCGTTGATGAGGCGCTTATGGGAGTGGGTGGCGGCTCGTTGACGATCGCCGCCCGCATCGCACCACCCAGCGCCATCGTTTCAGCGGTGGCTCGTCGGTCGTCCGCGTGCTCAAACCGATCGGTAATGTGCTCTCGCACGAACGGTAGATCAGTCTCTCCACCAACGAAAAGCAGTCGGTCCAGTTGTCGCTCTCGGAGTCCAGTCGTTTCCAGAAGGGTCTCACACACGCCGACCGTCCGTGACACGAGGTCGCGCGTCCGGCGCTCTAACTGGTTTCGGTGCAGTGGCTGCCTGATCTCGTAGCGTTCCCCCTTGTGTTCGAGGGTGGTAGTGATGGTCGTCGATCGGTGAGAGAGCAACGCGTGTTTTGCCGTTCGGGCTGCTGCGAACAGCCGTTCTGTAGCGAACGGATCGTTTTCGAGATCGATGCCGTGTTTTCGTTCGAGATGAAGATCCAACCATTCCACGATCGTTGCATCGAATGCAGCACCACCGAGCCACGGATCGCCGTGTGTTCCAAGGACATCGAACACGCCCTCCGTAACGTCGATGAGCGCCGCGTCGAATCCCCAACCCAAATCGTACACGAGGATCGTCCCATCGGTGTCGGTCCGTATCCCGTGGGCGAGCGCCGCCGCCGTCGGTCCAGTCATGAGACGCACGACATCGATCCCAGCGATTGCACAGGCCTGACACAACGCCCGACGCTGGCGCGCGGTGAACGTCGTCGGAACTGTTAGTACGCCACGATCGTGGACGACACCCGCTTTGTCAGTGGTCTGAGCCGTTTGTCGTAGTTTCGTAAGCACCAACGCCGTCAGCTCTTCTGGCGTGTATTCGCGGGTTTGGCCGTCAACGACGATCGAAACACGTTCGTCAGTTCCGAGGAGTCGCGTAAACGACCGCACGGTGCGGATCGGATCTCGGATGGCTCGGCTGCGCGCCGACTCTCCGACCACCGCGTGCTCGCCTTCGAACGAAACAACCGTGGGAATGCTCACACACTCCTCACTGGACAGCGTCGATCCATCGCTCACTGTCGCTAGCGCGCTGGTTGTCGTTCCGATGTCGATGCCGACGTTCGGTGTCTCCATGATCGTCCCGAACTTCCCGTTGAATCGTATCTGGTCGACTATTCCATTACTCGATTGACTTTCTTCTATGATAAATCAACTGCTAACTGATTACTGAATAGACTAATTCACGTAATTCACTTGAATCTATTCGGGATTTACGTGGGGTGGGACAGGTGTACACGGCGCGAGGAGACCAATAGGACGGGGAAAACGCTCGCGTCGATAGAAATCGATTAGTGCAACCCGAGGAAGAATGCAGTATGACGAGCGTCAAAGAGATACACGTCGAGAAGGCGCCAACACCGGATCGACTCGGTCGGGGCCGATTTCTCTTTACCGACGATTACTCGGTGTTCGACTGGGGAAAGATGCCTGATCCGATTCCACAAAAAGGAGCGAGTCTGTGTGCAATGGGTGCTGCAAACTTCGAACTCCTCGAAGACAACGGTATCGACACCCACTACCAAGGTGTCATAGACAAGGGTGACACGACGAGCATCGACGCTGTGACACTCCCGCCACAGGAGATGATGATCGATCTTACTCGGATTCCCGAACTGCCCCACGAGGGCCGGGACTACGACTATGAGGCGTTCCACTCGGCCGCAGAGGATAATTACCTCATTCCGCTCGAAATCGTGTTCCGAAATCGCGTTCCCGTGGGATCGAGCCTCCGGTCTCGTGCTGATCCTGAGGATGTCGGACTCGATGCGGACGAATGGCCTGAGGAAGCCGTCGATCTGCCGGAGCCAGTCATCGAATTCACGAGCAAATACGAGGAGTCGGACCGAGTACTGTCTCGTGAGCAAGCGGATACGATCGCGGGCCGAGCCGACATTGAAGACCTCGAATCACTCGCCAAGTCAGTCAACGAACTCATCACCCAACGGGCGGACGATGTGGGGTTACGCCACGAGGACGGAAAGATCGAATGCCTCTACTCCGAGGGCGACATCCGAGTGGCAGACGTGGTCGGTACGTTCGACGAGAACCGATTCTCATACGACGACCAGCAGGTCTCGAAAGAACTACTCAGACAGTACCACAAACGGAACCAATCCGATTGGGTTGAAAGTGTCAAGCAAGCCAAACAGGACGCGAGAGAACAGGATATTGCCGATTGGCGGACGCTCTGCGACGTTGATCCACAACCGCTCGATCGGGACGTGATCATGGCGGTGTCAGATCTGTACACCGCAGGTGCTAACGCTTACATCGAACAAGACCTGTTCGACGCACCGTCACTCGACGACGCCGTCACACGTGTTAAAGATTTGTAATAATGGCCGGATAGATGACGATGTGTGGGAAACGATAGCAGTGAAGAGTCCTATTACTACGGCTACATTACTTTATTCTTGATAGAGAATTGTGATTATTAACTATTAGTATGCAGCCTAGAAAAATTTTATTGCCGGGTTGATCGAAACCTACGAGAGGGTGAACAAACCCATACGAGTTCAGTGGCACAAAATGATAACACGCGGGATATTAAATTACTACGACATTTATGAGTGATCCCGCGTCCTCCTCAGTGATCCCGGTCGTTGTCAGCGGTTCAGTATCCTTCGATGAGAACGGTGGCGATGTGGGGCCGCTGAATTCCTAGTCCTCGGACGGTGTATTTGTCGTATCGGCCTATCTCTCGGCTGAGGTACTCCTCCGGGGTGTTGCAGTCGTTTCGGTCGAATTCGGTTTCGAACGAGGCGACTTCCTCTCCATCGGCAGTAAACATCTCCTCGTACACCCATTCGTCGGCAGCCTTGCGATATTGGAGCCATGCTCCTCCCTCGAAAAACAACCGCGCGATCGTTAGCCCGTCACTGTCGTTTTCGATCGTGTGATTGACGATCGCCGGTGGTCGCTCAATCTCGCTCTCGTCCGGCGGTCGATACGTGTCCATGTGTTTACACCATGAACACATCATCTCTGCTTCGTTTTCGCTCACAACGACAATCTGATGCGCCATCGAGGCGTTGAAACCCCGACTGCAGTTCGTACACGTGTACTCCCAATCTATTGTCAGCGATGTATTCTGTGTTGACGTTCCCCGTTCGTTCGTTTGCTTCATTTTTTACACCAGCAGCTATCCGTATACGTTAATTCAAACTATTCATCACTTCCTATACTCTATAATTGTCGCCTAGTAACTCATGTTATCTTCTCATATACGTTGCACAGGCCAAGGGAGCTTATAACCTAGTTGTTATTCACTTCTCATAGTTTTCATTAGGCTGTATTTGAGATATACAATCCACTACTGATTATAGCGATCCGGTATTAGGTATAGCTATGCAAAATACGAGTGAGATCAAACTCGAAAGTAAAATCTCTGAGTTACTTGCTCTTTCAAATGAGACTAATGCAGAAATAGCAGATGAAGTAGGGGTTTCTGGAGCAACATTGTCAGCATACCGACAAGGACAAGCGAGACCGAGTTTCGACTCGCTCGTCTCGATGGCAGAGGTGTTTGACGTTAGTCTTGATTACCTCGTTTTCGGTGAAAACTCTGACAGCAACGAGATCAATGCTGGGCCTGTGGTTCGATACATGGGCGAGTCATTACAGGATACACAGCTACGACAAGCCCAACGGATTTCTATGGTCTCAAACGTGGGCCATCGAATCTCACAGAAGTTGGACGAGGAAATTGAAAATTATCTGTCTGACTGTTCGACACAGCAGCTGTTCTCCGGGACACTGAGCAATCCACAAGTGCTGGCATTGGAAGAAAACAGCGTAGACATCCGTCTGTTTCTCAAATCGTTCCATTATAATCTCCTTGACCAGCAGACCGAAACACCGGGGAAATTCTTCACGACTGTCGTGAAGAATCTGAGCCAGGGCCATACGTACCAGTATCTTCTCCCTGCGGATAGTGAGGATTGGGTCCCTGTTGTCGACTCGTTCAGAGATCTTTTGATAGATAATATGCACAGCGAAGCAACCGTTCGGAATAATTGCGAATTCCGTGTAACCAATACGCCAACGATCACGGGGTGTGGGCTGTATCGGCTAAACATGGAGGAACTCCGATCAGAACATCCCGTGATATATGACTTCCTCTTAGAGCACGATTACTGTTCGAATCGGTGGGTCGGATACACGATCGGTCCCGCAGAATCAGCTCAAGGGACGATGGTGATGGACACTGATCACCTGTTGGAGTCGATAAATATATTCGAATACTTATGGGAGAAAGCGGAACCGATCTAATGAATCGCGGTTTTCCACGTCGATTAGCCCCAGCGAGAATGACGATCCCATGGTCGAGATAACAATCCATTTGGTCTCTCAATCCCGAGACGGGACCGATGACCGCGTACACGGCGACAGTGACCATCCGTCCGAAACGGGGTGTTCTCGATCCGGAGGCAGAGACGACCCAGCAGGCGCTCTCGCGGTTGGGATTCGATGTGAACGCGCTGCGTTCTGCCGATCGGTTCGAGATCGATTTCGATGCTGAATCGAGCGAAGCCGCCACTGAACGCGCCGAGGAGATGGCCGAACGTCTCCTTGCGAATCCGACTATTCACGACTATGATGTCGTAGTGACCGATCGATGATCGCAGTCGTGCAGTTCGGCGGGAGCAACTGCGACCGAGACGCCGTCCGTGCGCTCGACCACGTCGGATTTGACGCCCGGCGTGTCTGGCATGAGGACGGTCTTCCCGCTGAGACTGACGGAATCGTCCTCCCGGGCGGTTTCTCGTACGGTGATTATCTCCGTGCCGGTGCGATGGCTGCCCGCTCCTCGGTGATGGCAGAAATTCGGCAACAGGTCGAGGACGGGACGCCTGTGTTGGGGGTGTGCAATGGCGCACAGATCGGCTGTGAGGCTCGGCTCACGCCGGGTGCATTCACCACGAACCGGAGCGCGCGGTTCCAATGTGAGCACGTTCATCTCCGAGTCGAGAACGCGAATACGCCGTGGACGCACGCCTACGAAGCGGGTGAAGTTATTTCGCTTCCGATCGCTCACGGTGAAGGGCGGTTCGAGATCGCAGAGGAGACTCTATCGGAGTTGAACGCCGAAAACCGGGTTCTTTTCCGGTACTGTAATGCCGACGGAGCAGTCACTGATGCGGCCAACCCAAACGGATCGACGGACAACATCGCTGGCGTGATCGGTGAACGTGATACGACGGCGGTGTTGATGCCCCATCCGGAACGAGCCACCTTTCCAGAACTGGCCGAGAACGGAACGGACGGCCGCGCCATTCTCGAAGGGTTCGCCGTCGCGGATCCGTAGCACGGCGATTTAACCGCTGTTAGTACTATCGGTGGACGTTGGTGGTTTCGATGTCGCTCGATTATCGGGTCGTCGATTCAGCGTTTCGAGATCAACACCCATCTCGCGTGCGAATTCGACGGCCGCTTCGCGGTAGGTAGTCACCGTCTTTCGTTCACCGAGCGCGTCACAGACGGCCATGAGTTCGTGACACGTCTCGACGGCGTCGGGACGTGCGCCGATGTCGGTGAATGTTGACAGAGCTGATTGCTGTCGTTCTTTTGCTCGCTTGAGATCATTGTGCGCCTCTGCAAGCCGACCGAGTTCGCGTAGTGTTCGTGCCTCTCCAAGGCGGTGATTGCTCTCTCTCGTCCGTTCAAGACTCCTCTCAAGACAGTCCTTCGCGCGTTCTGTTCGCCCGGTATCGCAGTAGAGTGCACCGAGCAACCTGAGGGCGGTGGCTTCCCCGCGCACGTCGCCGTGTTGTCGGTAGCGATCGAGACCGCACTTCGTGCGATCCATCGCGGTTTCGATCGCGTCTCTCCGCCGGGCGATCCGTCCAAGGCTGATGAGACACGCTGCGATCCCGCGCTGATCCCCGATGTCGCTACGCAGTTCGTAGCTGCGTTCGTGCCGTCGTTCGGCGGCATCTAGCCTGTTCTGACGGCGGTCCAAGGTAGCACGGTCGTGAAGACAGCGCGCCACCCCGTGTGTGTCACTAGCGTTCCGATAACGGTCGAGACTACGCTCATAACACTCGACCGCCCGCTCGAAGTCGCCGCGAATCTGAGCGACAGATCCCAGACTGTGAAGACTGCCCGCCTGTCCGAGTTCGTCCCCGATATCGCGGTACGTGTCGAACGCTCTGGTGAGACGACGCTCCGCAGCGTTCAGTTCGCCACATTTGCGCTTGAGAACGCCGAGGTTGTTGCGGGCGTTCGCCTCCGATCGGCTGTTACCCACTGACCGGTACCGATCGAGACAGACCTGATACTGTTCGGTTGCGGTTTCGGTCTCGCCCTCCACGTCAAGCACCATCGTCCGGTTGAATCTGGCGTCGGCCGCTGCAACGTGATCGCCTAGTTCCTGGTACTGGTCGAGACTCCATTGAAGCCGCTCCTTTGCGACAGCAAGTTCACCACGCGACCACGCGACGATCCCGAGGTTGTTGACCACGTCGGCTTCGCCTCGGTTATCACCTGCCGCACGGTAGGCTCGGCGGCTCCGGTCGTAAAACGACTCCGCGCGGTCGTATTCGCTCCGTCGGAACGCGACCGTTCCTTGGTATTTCAAGCATCTGGCCTCCAAACAGTCGGCGTCGACCGACGCTGGAGGATCGTCTGCGAGCGCAGCGAGGCGTTCGAACTCCGTCGCCGCCTCATCAGGTGCTCCCGCCTGTAGGGCCATCTGCCCGCACCACTCCGTACGGCGAATCTCCATTTCAGCCGAACACGCCTTGGGCAGTTCGATCCATGAGTTCGTGCTCGTTTCGAATAACGGAACAAGCGAGGAATGAGCGAGACCAAGGGTGAACAGTCGTTCTATAGTCTCGTCGGCCCACGCTTGTGGATCTGCGGAGATCTCTTTGATTACAGTCGGAGAGCCGGTGCTCTGCCAATCGATACAAGCACGTTTCGTCTCGTCGTCGGCTAACGACAACAGGGCTGTGGCGATCCGTCCAAACCGGCGTTGTGCGTCTCGCAGCTCTTGGACGCCGCTCGCCCGTTCGTGGAGCTGTCTGAGAAACAACACGGACCACGATTTATGAACCGATCGGTAGGCGGGTTTTCCGTCGTTCTCGTCGTCGCCGCCGGAGCGGTCGAAGATGACACGTCCTTCGAGCAGCGTTAGGGCTTCCTCGATCGCTTCGGTCGTCTCCGATGTGAGTGCGTAAACGAGTTCGGGATACACACCGATGTCGGCAGCGTTGAGCAGCGAAACGAACACACCGACATCGAGTGCCCGCTCACCGACCGCTCGCAGATCGTCGAAGGTCCGTCGAACGTCCTCCGTGAGCGTCGTCGGAGGCGTGTCCTGAACCGAGGCGAGCGGGTCGGTCGACAACACGAGCCGGTGGAGCACGACGAGTAGCGTGGCGGGATCGCTGTCCTGCCCGGGAGAATCGAGCAGATCGGAGGCTTCGAGAGCGAACTGCCGTCCGTGCATCACTTCAAAATGGCGAACGAGCCGTTCACACTCGGTGATATCTAGCGCCGGCATCCGAACGTGTTCGATCGCTTCGGTTCGGTAGCTGTCGAGACGGGGTGCCAGACCGGAAGACGACGCCGACGGATCGGTCCACGCGTGTTCACGCGATTCGACGAGAAACGTCACTGTTGGATCGTCGCGGTAATCGACCATCACTCGAAACACGGCCTTGGCTTCGGGGGAGAGGATGTCTTCGACGACGACCAAAGTGTGTTCCTCACATTCGCGTAGTCGCGCGCGAAGCGCTGCCGTGCTGGTGAACGTCCGGCCAGCACCTCCTTCTCGGTAAAACACGCTTCCGCGCCCGGTCTCGTGCCAACGATAAGCGACCATCTTACAAACCGTGCTCTTTCCTGATCCCGGCAATCCCACCAGCGCGTGATCGCTTCCCGAACTCAGTCCATCGAGAAGCTCCCCAACAAGCGATGTCCGTCCGCTGGTGGCAGCCTCCTCCACGCTGATCAGATGATCCTCTTTTGAATTCGTCACGCTCGCGGTATGGTCGCTATCATACGTGCGTTCGATTGCGTGCCCCGCGGCGATCTCAGCGAAGTCGATTCCGGTGCGCCAGCTCGTCGTCGGTTCGCCCGGCTCGCGCGAGTCGATGTACGCGTCGGTCAACTCGATGAACCCTTCCCGTTCGAGCACACTTTGAGACTGGTTGTTGGCTCTCTCGGGCGGCGACCGTTGATGGGGAACCAACGTGTGGTGTTGTCGCCCCATCGTAGCCTCTGTGTCGGTGATCTCCGTCGCTGTCTCGATGATATCGGTGATGTACGCCTTTGCGGCCTCGAACCCGTCTTGGCGGCGGTTCCGAAACATTGCGGACTGTACACCATCTTCATAAACGATGATGAGTCCCTCGTTCTGTCCTGACGCCCGTTCGAGGAGGAACATGGGATGGGGTGGTGGGCGGGCCGCGCGCAACAACCGTTGTCCGTGGTGAGACAACACTGAAAGCGTATCCGGGGACCGTTCGTGGAGCGCATCGTAGAGATTCGGTCCGACGATCAGTGTGAGATCCAAGGACCCTTCTACCGCTTGCGATTGGCAGAATTCGAGTATGATCGGGTCGGAGATGACCGGCATCAGTGCTGTGAGCGAATGGGCTGATTCGATCGCTTCCTGTAACTCTGATGGAATCTCATACGGTGTGTGATCGTCGATCGGTACGGGGTCGATTCCCCACACGGTCGCCATGGGAACGGGATGCTCCCGATCGAGCGTTTCTAGCAACGGTGTAGCAGTGTGCACGTCCGACACCATTTCGGTGAATTCCGTGTACGTGGTGGCGGCGAGACGACCGGCGAGTGTGGTCATGTACCCTTCTGTTCCCCGCTTGAGCAGACCGGCCTGTTGGAGTTCTCGGACGGCTCGGTCGACGGTTGACCGCGACCATTCGAGCTGATCCACTATCTCGGGCTTTCGTCGGGGTGATGATTCGAGACACCGGAGGAACTCTATCCGACGGTGTAGTAAACGAATAAAGACATCATCCGTTCCGACGGGGGTAACCATCTTACGAAAGGATTCTTGCGAGAAACCTTAAACCCGAACGTTCTCCCGTACGAATATCAATGAAGTAACGGTTGCCCGTACCCCGTCTCCCGTTCTACCACCGCGTTCCACGTTATCTTACAGTCGCATGATACTTGGTCGAATACGGATGGGTCCTGCCGGAGGTCGAAATCCTTGATGGCGGTCTGGACTCGGTCATCACACTCGCCGCAGTTGTGTGGGCCCCGATCGCTGCCGTGACCGACGGGATCGGAGACGACGATGGCGTCCACGTCGGCCGTCTCTCGGAGCACATCGGTGACCGACCAGAGCCACGGTGGTCGGTAGCCGCCATCGTGGTACAGTTCTTCGACCATCGTGTGTCGCTGGACGTTCGTCGGGTTCATCGAAACGGTGTGGGCGTGTTCGGCACACCGACGGATCGATCGTTTCATGTCGGTAATTGCCTCGGATTCGCTGAGAAACGGCGGTTTCATCAGCAGATACGCCTTGATCCCCGCTCCGACGGCGCTCGCGGTCTCGCTCGCTCGTTCGAAGTCCTCGAAATCGAAATACTTGTTGACGCAGTCGTGTCGAACGCGGTCGGTCGCCGTTTCGAGACCGACCGCAACGTCCACGTCGAGACCGACCTCGGTAAAGTCCTGCAGTTTTTCTCTGTCGACGAAATCGGGCAGACTTTCGACGACGATGCGCTCGCGGTCCGCGAACGTCGACGCGATGGCGCGGCGTGTTTTGGCTGGTATTTCCCGCTCATCGAGAAAGGAGCCAGACGTGTAGATCTTGATGAGATCAGCGGGTGTGTCGGCGTGCTCGCGTTCGTGTTCAAGACACGCTTCGATCTGGTCGACCAGTGCGGCGTGGGGGACGGTGCCGCCGTCGACCGATTCGGCAACGTAGCCACACATCGTACAGCCACCGGCGCGCGCCCACCGACAGCCGCCGGTGTTGAGAATGATCGTCAGTGACTGGTAGACGCCGGAGGGCGTATTGTCCTCATCAAGCCAGACGCGCGTCGGCTCGTGGGGATCGTACGTTTGCTGGTTACGCGCGCGAACGTCGCGCATCACCTGGTTGTGCGCGTCCATCCCACGGCCTTGCTCGTACACGTCGGGATCGGGGGTGCTCATTACCAACGGTATCCGATTCGTGCGTAAAACCATCGCGGTCACTCCCCGAGAAGCACAGCGTGGCGTTCAGTACGGAAGGATCCTGAACCCTTGTGGGACGAGAACGCCACAGACGACGAACAGTACTGCTGTGATCCCCGCCGTCAGGAGTGCGTAAGGAATCTGGGTCCGGACATGGACCATGTGGTCGCTGCCGCTCGTGCTCGAAGAGAGCACGGTCGTGTCGCTGATTGGCGAGCAGTGATCACCGAAAATACCACCGCTGAACACCGCACCCATGACGAGCGGCAGGTTCGCCCCCGTCGTGAACGCGATGGGCATGGCGATCGGGAACATGATACCGTACGTTGCCCACGAACTCCCATCGGAGAAGCTGATGAAGGCGGTCACGATGAAGAGCGCAACGGGGATGATCGCGGCTGGGACACCCACGAACCAGTTCGTGACGAACGATGAGATACCGAGCGTGGTGACGCTGTTCTGGATCGAACTCGCCAGCGTAAGGATGGCGGCAGCGAGGAGAATACCTTTGAAACCGTGAACCGTGGCGTCCGTTGCGTCCGCGTTCGTCGGAATGTCGCCCCGCAGTCGGTACAACAGGAACGCCACGACCAGTCCACCGGTGGCAGCCAGTCCGAGCCTGACGCCACCGATGTTGAACGACCATTGCCCGCCGCCGGGAACGATCAACGAGTATCCACCGATAGAAAACAGCGTCGACATCTCAGCGGCCTGTATCACCGGTGACGCGCGCCAGAACATTGCCGCGAACGCGAGGAGAATCATCGCCCCGATCGGAATGGCGAAGTTACGCCAGTCGGGGGTTGCCGCGTCGGCCATCTCGTATCGATCCATCTCTTCGGAGATCATCGGACTGGCGTCCGGGCCGACGACGCCATCACCGTTGCGTGCGCGTTCTTCTTCGCGTTTCATCGGTCCGAAGTTCGGCACCACCTGCCACGCGACCAGTGCCGCGAGAAGCAACGCGATCCACGAGTAAAAGCCGAACAGCAGGCTGTTGAAAAACAACGGCCACAGTTCTGCGGTGGCCGCGCTGGCCTCTTGCCCGGTGCCCGAAACGAGATTTCCCATTCCCGACGGCAGTGACCCCCCCTGTTGTGCCTGAACGAGTCCCTGTCCGATGAACCCGATGAGTGCGACACCCCACGTCGAGTAGAACGCCAGTCGAGCCGCTGGACTCCCGGCGCTGTCGACGTAGTAAGCGAGTTTTGCCCGCGAGACATCGTACCGATCCGTGAGCGGGCGCATCATCGAACCGACTACCAAACAGTTGAAATAATCGTCGATGTGGATGATCATCCCGGCCAAAAACGACGCCCGTTCGGCGTCAGCCGGGGAATCGACGCGCGCGGCAAGCGCTTCGAGAACGCCTTGGATCGCTCCTGAACGGATCATGAGCCCGATCATGCCACCGATCATGAACAGGGCGATCAGCACGTTCTCAACGTACCACGGGTCGTTGAACAGCGGCGCTGTGGCGATCAGCGTCGGCACCGCCGTCAGTCCCATCACTCCACCAAGAACGACGCCGGAAAGCCCGCCAGCGAGTCCCTCCGGGACACCCACGGCGACTGGTGTGTGCGCCCCGTACACGACCCCCGCCCCGACGATGCCAGCGAACAACCCGATGAGTGCGTCACGGATATACCACGCCAATCCGATCGCAAGCAGGGGCGGGATGAGCGTCCAGACACCCGCGTTAATGGTTTCGAGCGACATAACTGCCCCAACGTCCGTTTCTGGCTATAAAAACTCCCCGTCTCAGTACGCGCCCGTGCTCACCCTTCAGAGGCGTTCATCGAGTTGGCTGTCGGTGTCTGCTGGTTGAGTTTGGCGCTCGGCAGGTGAATGGTAACGATGCTTCCGCGCGGCTCGTTGTCATCAAATGTCACGTTCCCGCCGGAATCAACGACGATCCAGTTAACAAACCAGAGTCCCAATCCCAACGAGTGGTGGTGCTGTGATTCCGATCCTTGTTCGATGACGTTCCGCTCGCGCTTTGGAAGCCCAGGACCGTTGTCAGCTATTTCGACCGAAACGAAATCAGAGACTTCATCCGAGACGGTGATCGAAACGACCGGTGTCTCCGTGTCGTTGTGTTCGATGGCGTTTTCGATCACGTTTTCGAGCGCGATATTGATCCGATCGTTTGCGATGACCGGAACCTGTCCACGCACGCAGCGATCGAGGCGAACGTCAGCGTCGGGATAATCGTCGTTTGCCTGGTCGATACACGAGGTGAGCACCTCACGCAGTGCGATCGGGCCGTTCGTCCGTTGGTCACAGTCCAGGGCGGTTTCTATTTCTCCGACCGTCTCGCTCAGATCGACGAGATCGAACGCCGTTTCACGGACGGTTTCGACCTCGTCTGGCTCTGAGAGCCGATCCCTGAGCAGATCAGTGCTTCCGATGATGATGCCCGCGGCGTTACGGAGGTCGTGTCGCAACACGCGATTGAGAACTTCGAGTCTACGTACGTGCTGATTTCGATCGGTGATGTCGGTAGCAATGATGTGGCCGGTCTGTTCGGTGGCTATCTGGGGCGGGATGACGAGCAATCGGAAATCCCGGATTCCTACCGCCGTCTTGAGTCGAACCTCGTGTTGTACCACGCTGTCAGCGTGAAGCGTGGCATCGAGATCGATCGCTGACTGTTCGAGGTTGGACAGAACGATGTGCTCTCCGACAGGGGAGCCGTGGGCGACAGTGCCATCGACATCAAACAATCGCTCGAACGCTGGATTAACGACCCGGATGATCGCTGTACCCTCCGTGAAATTGTACTGAACGACTGGGTCAGGAAGGTTATCAAACAGCGCGACGAACCGATCACGTTCTCGTTCTAACCGGCGTTGGTACCGATCCAACTGCGCGGCCTGATGCTTGATCCGGACTGCATACAGTCCGAACGCGAACCCGATGGCTGTTCCACCGGTGCTCACATCAATGAGAACGAACAGCGGTTCGCTCAGCACACTCCCCATCGACTGCTGGTATCCGATCATCAGCCCGCCAGAAATGCTAAACACGCCACCACCGACGATGCTCCAACCGGCAATTCTGAGCGTGTATGGTGCTGAGAGGCTGCTCCGACCGGTCCACCATCCTCCAGCGACCAACCCGACTGACAGACAAATCGGGAGAACGATGCTGTACGCGATCGTCGGAAACGAATCCGGATTCGCCGTAACGAAATGCAGCCCGTTGATTGCGCCCGTGACGACGCCGCATCCCCCGATAATCACGGCACTCACCAAGCGCCACAACCGGTCCTTGTTGTCCAACTGATTCGTCATGTCCGTCCCTGACTCGTCCGGACAGACGGTTTCGGACTGTTACTCACGGTCATTTCCTGTTCAACATGCCCGTAGCTGCCTCGCTGATCTTACCGGCATTTTCGATGTCTGTTCTCGGTGCGCGGTCAGCCGGTGGGTCATCTTCGGTCAGTGTCTCTATCCGTGTTCATCTCAGCGGTGGGTAATAACTATTCACCTGCCTATCTTCCTTCAAGGAGAGACTCCCGCCGTTTACGGCGAGGAGGATGTCACCGGTTGCTGGGAACAGTACACATTGCGACGTTCCATTCACGCACCGTCGCGCGACGTTCCTACACTGGTAGAACGTCAGACCTCCGGTTCGATGTACACTCTTTTGATCTGATCCTCGTGGTGGATGAGCGTCGTTTCAATCGTAGCGGCCCGCTCGTCGATCAATTCAGTGTCAAGCGTCTTTTCGAAGCTGACGTTTGCGGCGACGAGGAGTTGTTCGGGACCGAAAAACACCGTTCGGAGGTCATCAACGTGGTGAACACCGTCAACAGAGGTGATCAGTTCTCTCAGCGGACGCTCATCCTCGGGTGGAAGACTTTCTCCGAGCAAGAGCCGTTTGTTTTCCCACGCGAGCGCCAACGAAAATCCCATAAGCAGGATCCCGATACCGATCGAGGCCGCAGCGTCGTATCGGGGATTACCCGTAACGCGCGTGAGATAGACGCCCGCTAGGGCGATCCCGGCGCCAGCGATAGCGATTGTGTCCTCCGTGAACGCGGTCAGGGTCGTCACGTCGCTCGTTTTCCTGAACGCCTCAGCGATGGTTTCCCAATCGTGCTCTTGCATCTGCTGGGTGAGTCCGGCGTAGGCTGTTTTGAGCGCGTAACTCTCGAAGGCGATCGCACCGAGGAGCACGCCGTAGTTGACCCAGTGGGACGGAAACCGGTATCCGAACAGCGTTTCTGTAGAGGGTTGCACGGGGGCAGGATGAGTGAACACGTGGATCCCGTGGGAGAGGCTCTCCCAGCCGGCGATCCCGAACAGGAACACAGCGACCAGAAATGAGTAGAAAAATTGGGCTTTTCCGTAGCCGAACGGGTGTTTCTGAGTGGGTTCCCGCTCGCTGTAGCGGATTCCAAACAGGAGAAACACTTGATTGCCTGTATCGGAGATCGAATGATATACCTCTGAAAGCATTGCTGCGCTGCCGGTCAGCAGAAAACCGAGGAATTTCAACACTGCGATCACTGCGTTTGCGATGAAGGCCGCGATGACGACGGATTTGCTGCTCGCCATTACTCTTTGCACCGATTGTCGACCGAAATATCTACCGCCCATGGCTGCCTCTGTGGAACTGAACCCCGATTCACGCATGATTACTGTCGTTTCTGACACCCATGGACAGAGCACTCATCGACTGTCGGATCAGTCACTCACCGCCGTCCGAACGGCGGATCTCGTTGTTCACGCCGGTGATTTCATCACCGAGTCCGTCCTGACGGCGTTCGAGTCCGAAAGCACACGCTTCGTCGGCGTCGCTGGTAACAGTGATACGTTTCCCATCCAAAAACGACTCCCAGCGACGCGCACCGTTGAACACGACGGAATCCGAATCGCGATCGCTCACGGCCATAACCACACCAAAACGTCCCGCTCACTGTTCGCTCGTCAACAGCACGCCGACCTGCTCGTCGTCGGTCACTCACACACTCCAATGGTTCGTTCGACCGATGAATATACGCTTCTCAATCCCGGCAGTCACGCCGAACCGCGCGGCAACCGACCGGCGTACGCGACGCTTGAGGCAACTGACGACGGATGCGTTGGCCGGCTCTGTGAACTCGACGGAACCGTCTTCAAAACGTTCACAGTTTCGACGTGACCGTTGACCGCTAACCCCAGAACGGACGAAATGGTTTTAATGACAGCGTCGTGAGTGGGGGTATGCCGTTCGATCTCAATGATCCACTCCTCATCATCGTGCTTGCCGTCGTCGTACTGTTCCTTTTTGCGTTGTACCTGCTGTTTCGACGAACTGCACTCGCCTTTCGGGAGGGGATGGACGGTAAGAACCGATAATCGATGCGCTTCGTACAAGTGTGCTTTTCCGGATGCAACTATGTGAACCAATCTGGGTGTCGAATTAGCGGCCTCAACAGACGGTAGCGATCCGGTCGACTGCCGTTTCGATGTCGTCTCTGTCGACATCCCAGTGGGTGGTAAAGCGCACAAGGTGGTCGTCGAACGCGACGCCGCCGACGCCGACATCCGAGCACCGATCGAGAAACGCCTCTGCGGTGCGTTCAGTTTCGACGAGCACGATGTTCGTTTCGGGTTCCTGAACTGATAAACCAGACAACTCGGACAACGAGTCTGCTAGTAGGCTGGCGTTCTCGTGATCTGCCACGAGACGATCGACGTTCTCCAACGCGCGCAGTCCGGGAGCTGCGATGATGCCTGCCTGTCTCAGGCCGCCGCCGAGCAGCTTTCGGACCCGACGGGCGCGATCGATGAACGCCTCCGATCCCGCGAGTACGGATCCGACTGGCGCGCCCAGTCCTTTCGAGAGACACAGCATCACGGAGTCGACCTCCCGCGTCATCCGAGAGAGTGGAACGTCCTGAGCGACAGCAGCGTTGCCGAGCCGCGCGCCATCGAGGTGGACGGGAACACCGTGATCGTGGGCCGCTTGTGCTGTGGCGTCGATGACACCAGGGGCGAGTGCAGTGCCCCCGGCGGCGTTGTGGGTGTTTTCGAGCGCGAGCAGCCCCGTTCCGGGACGGTGGCCGTCAGCCGAGACGACGCCATCACGAACGGTCTCGGGTGTCAGCACCCCCCGGTCGGTTCCATCGAGCGGACGCGTCTGGAGCGCTCCGTGCTGAGCGAGACCAGCTAGCTCCCACCGATAGATGTGGCTGTTTCGTTCAAGGAGGATCTCTTGGCCGCGCTCGGTGTGGGTCCGTGCAGCAACCTGATTACCCATTGTTCCTGACGGAACGAACAGCGCTGCCGCCATTCCGAGCCGCTCAGCTGCGCGGCGTTCGAGTTCGTTGACAGTTGGATCTTCCCGATACACGTCGTCTCCGACCGTTGCGTCCCGTGCGCTCTCGCGCATCGCATCGCTGGGTCGGGTCACAGTGTCGCTTCGTAGATCGATCATGCATACCACCTTTTTTCCGCTCGGGTGGCCTTCGGCCACCGCTCGCCTAGCGAGACGGTCGCTCACTTCGTTCGCGCTGCGACTCGCTGGTTCCCACTCGCTGGCGCTCGTGGGAACGCAAAAAATCTGGACCAAAAAAAGCCGCTCGCTTCGCTCGCGGTTGGGTACTCTGTTACCGCACCGTTCCGCTACCGCTGCCGCCGCGAGCGTCCCGGTGCACAGCCTTCGAAGTAGTCATCGAATGACAGTAATGTGCACGGATTATGATTCCACACGTTCGAGACTCAATAATGGCGTTTGATCGCAACGTTGGTGGAATCGATCGAATCGTTCGTGGTGTGCTTGGAACTTGGTTACTCTTAGTCACCATCGGAGCCATGCTCAACGGCCAGCGAACGAAAGCACTCGCTGCGGGCATCGCAAGCGTCGGGTTGTTGTTTAACGCCGCCGTTGGCTGGTGTGGATTAAATGCGGTGCTCAGCGTCGATAGGTGTCAACGATGGGAAAGTAATTCGTAACAGCGGTAGCGGAGCGGTTGCAGTACGGAAGTGGGGAAGACGCAGTACCGCGAGCGAAGCGAGCGGCCTTTTTTGGTCTTCTCGCGAGCGCAGCGAGTGAGAGCCTGCAAGAGCGAAGTGGTTCGAAAGAGCTTCGCTCTTTCGTCATGCCAAAAGACGCGGAGCGTCTTTTGTAGCACTCTTGCAATGCAGATTTTTTGCGTTCGGGTGGCCTTTGGCCACCCTCACGCAAAAAAGGTGGTTCGAAAGTTGTTTTTCCGGCAAAAACAGTCACCGGGTATGGACGCACGAATCCGTCGACACGCGTCGATTATCGTGAATCACTCTGTAGATCTCCAGCCGGGCGACAACGTGGTCGTCTCTGCCCCCTCTGACGCAGAAGACCTCGCTGTCGCGCTCCACGAAGCGATCGGTGACATCGGCGCGACGCCAGTGTTTCTCGACGACAGCAGCCGAGCCAAGCGGGCGTACCTCCGGGCAGTGGACGCGGACGAGATCGAAACGCCAGCCCACGAGTTGGCGTTGTATGAAGCCGCGGACGCGCTCATCCGGGTGCGCGGCGGTGTGAACGCGACAGAGAAAAGTGACGTGTCCCCAGAAACGATGGCAGCGAACCAACGGAGCTACAAGCCCGTCCAAGAGACGGCGCTGTCCCAGCGGTGGTGTCTCACCCAGTTCCCGAGCACGAGCTACGCCCAACTCGCTGAGATGAGCACCGAAGCCTACGAGAACTTCGTGTGGGACGCCATCGACAAAGACTGGGCGGCCCAGCGCGAACACCAGCGCCAACTCGTCGAGCAACTGGATCCAGCCAGCGAGGTCCGAATCGTCAGCGGGGACACGACTGATGTAACGATGTCCGTAGACGGCATGGTTACCGAAAACGACGACGCCGAGAACAACCTTCCTGGCGGAGAGGTGTTCACCGCCCCCGTTCCTGACTCCGTCGACGGCGAAGTGTTGTTCGACATGCCGCTGTACCACCAAGGCCGGGAGGTCACGGGTGCACATCTCGTTTTCGAGGACGGTCGGGTCGTCGAGCACAGCGCCGACACGAACGAGGACGTGCTAACCGGCGTGCTCGAAACCGATGACGGAGCCAGACGGCTGGGAGAGTTGGGTATCGGGATGAACCGCGACATCGATCAGTTCACGTACAACATGCTGTTTGACGAGAAAATGGGCGACACCGTCCACATGGCGCTCGGCAAGGCCTACAACGGCACCGTTGGCCCGAACCGCGAGCGAAACGACAGCGCCGTTCACGTCGATATGATCGTCGACATGAGCGAGGAGTCGTTCATCGAACTCGACGGCGAAGTCGTCCAACGGAACGGGCGGTTCGTCTTCGAAGACGGCTTCGAAGCGGCGTAGAATCCGTTTTATAGTGTTTTCGTGTCTCTCAGCAAGTCACAGAGGACGTGCGTGTAGACGACGAGCGCAGTAAGTCCGGCGAGAAACGGCGCGACGAGGAATGAGCCGACCGTGAGTACCCCGCCGATGATTGTATGGCTCAACAGTCGTTCCACCCGCATCGTAATGTCACTGAACAACCATTCGGGAGATGTCAACGCTCGCTTTGGGGTTGTGAGGGCTTCGAGTAGCGCGTCCCAATCACCTGTGTAGTATCTGGCGAGCACGAAGTGATCGAGATCGATGAAGACGCTCAGGAACAGTCCGTAACCCCAGAGCACCACCTTCCACGGACGGGAGAGGTGATTTCCAATCGCGCGGACACCGAGTGCACTGATAACAGCGCCGATGACCGCATGCTCCGTCGATTTCATCGGAAGAACGTTTGATGGGAAGGGGTATTAGCCTACCGACACGCGACGAACGCGGTTCGGAGTTTCACAAAAATATAATATGAACGTCGATGCCGAGCACGGTGGGATTTGAACCGAATGGAGACGATCAGCCTCATTCTGCTCGGGTGCTGTGACTCCCTGAGTTCAAATTCCGCGTAGGGATTGGTTCGTAGTAGAGGACACCGAGCACGGTGGGATTTGAACCCACGGCCGTCGGATTAGAAGTCCGACGCTCTAATCCTAGCTGAGCTACGTGCCCTCATTCGAACCAATTTACGCCAACCATCAAAAACGGTTGGATTCGTCTTCGTAGACTGAACGTAGCCGTTAAGGATACATCAGCCCGAATTCCGGGCGATGGGAATCATTGGAACCGTCGGGCTTCCGGGCAGCGGGAAAGGCGAGGCTGCCACCGTCGCGCGCGAACTCGGTATTCCGGTTGTGACGATGGGCGACATCATCCGGGAAGAGTGCCGTGCACGCGGACTCGATCCCGCTGACCACCACGGTGCGGTTGCGGTTGCTCTGCGGGAGGAAGACGGGCCGACAGCAATCGCGGACCGTTCGGTCGAACACATTCACGAAGCGTACGCCGACACAGACACCGTTCTCGTTGACGGCATTCGGTCGAACGACGAGGTAGAGCGTTTCGAAGAGGCGTTCGGGGAGCAGTTTCGACTGGTCGCCATCAAAGCTCCCTTCGACGTTCGGAAAGAACGGATCGATGACAGGGATCGGGACAGCGCCACCGAGAGCCTCGAAGACCGAGATCGTCGAGAACTCGCCTTTGGAATGGGCGCGGCGATCGAGAACGCCGACATTACGATCGAAAACACGGACAGTATCGAAACGTACCACAAACAGATCCGAAATATACTCAAAGAAGATGATATATAGCATCGACGTGACTATCAAAGTTCCGGTACAACCGACGGAGGTGACCGATCGCGTGGTTGCCGTCGTCACGAACCTCTTTCCCGACGCTACGATGGAGGAACGGCCAACACCAGCCGACACGGCCGATGGACAGCCTGCCGGCGAGATCGTCGCTACGACCCACTCTCTCGAACACCTTTCGGAATTGTTTCACGAACAGACAATTCTCGATACGGCGCGCGCAGCCATGTTAGACGGACTCGAACCGGAGACGAACACGTTCGAGTTTCGGCTGAAAAAGCAGGCCGCCTTCGAGGGAGTCGTGAACTTCGCAGTCGGAAATCCGGATGAACTCGGTGACGTTCGTGTCACTGTGGCAGTCGAAGAGCCAGACCCAGAGACGTACATTCGGTATCTCGCACCACCGACAGAGGACGGTGTACCGGTCGACGACGATCAGTGATCAGACACCTGATCGTGTGACCGTATCGACCGCGTGAAAACGTAGACCGTTCCTCCCAGCCGCTCACCGGCTACGACGACTCGTGCGGTACCCACCCACACACCGAGCACTCCGTTGCGGGTGGATCATGGAGACCGCCACACTCGGGACACTGTTTTTTCCTGTGATCCTGCTTCCACCCGACGCTGTCGGGTTCCGTTCGGTGACCACGCTGTGACAGAAACGCGTCGAACATGTCGTCGTTCCCAAGCGCCATACGTGATTGCCATGGTATCTCATCACAATAAACGTATCGACGAGTTACGTATCGTTGACACGCGCCCGTCGCCGGGTAACAAAGCTGCTTATATTCTCCCACGGGATGACATGGTATGGCGGATCGGGATCCATTAGAGCGATTAGGGAATCAGTCGCGCGATCTGTACGACGTAGCGACGTGGGAGCCTCGAACAGCCCTCGACCGGTTGGCGAGCAAGCTGTATCGGTGGGGAATCGTCGGTGTGCGGTGGGGAACAGTACTCATCGCGCTGTTGCTCACGCTTGGGATACTGTACGCCTCGTTCAGGGATTTGCGGACGAAATCGGTTCCTGTCATCGGGGTACTGACAGTGCTCTCCGCGTTGCCGGCGCTGGCGATCGTAGTGTACGTGTACGCGTCGGACGTTACAGCGTCAGAACCGGTCGATGTCGTCGCGTCCACGTTCGTTCTCGGCGTGTTGTTTGCGGGGTTGGCTGCTCTCATCGAAGCCCCGTTTTCGGCCGTGCTTGGCGGACCGATCGGAACAATCCTCATGTACTATCTGATCGTCGGGCCCGTCGAGGAATTCGTTAAGCTTTGTGCCGTGTGGCTGTTCGCCTACCGACAGCCGAGTTTCGACGCCGTTATCGACGGCGCGGTGTACGGTGCCGTGGCAGGACTCGGGTTTGCAACAATCGAAAACGCCCTCTACATCGGCGTCGACCTCGCTCGGATCCCGGCGGAGACGATGCTCCAAACGGTCACTGCCAGATCAGACATCACCGCAACGCGGGCGCTCGCAGGACCGGGACACGTCATCTACTCGGCGTTCGCTGGGTACTATCTGGGGTTGGCGAGATTCAACCTAGACGACGCCGGTCCCATCGTCGTGAAGGGGCTGCTCATCGCGGTGTTCATCCACGCCACCTACAATACGCTCTCGACCCTGTTCATCGGAACGGTCACCGCCGCGTTCCCGACTGTTCCGACGCTCATCCCGTTTTTCGTCTTCGTCCTCGTCTACTTGGGGTTTTTCGGCTATCTCCTGTTTCGGAAGCTCGACCGATATCGACGGCTGTACGCGAAGTTCGCGGACGAAACCGATGAGAACGGATCGTCGCTCACCGTCGCTCGAACGGAGTTCGACGAATAAGGCATCTCACGGCGGGATGGGGCTGTGCTCGATCGACTCATCGGACTCCGAGGTTGGATCGTCGTGAGCAAGCAGCCGTTCGGTGTATTTTGCGAGTACGTCGGCTTCGATGTGGACCGGATCGCCAACGTCCTTTTCTGCGAGCGTCGTCAGGTCGTACGTTGTCGGAATGATCGCGGTGGTAAACGTCGCATCAGCGGTATCCCCGGTGGACTCGTGAGCGGCAACTGTGAGCGAGATCCCATCAACAGCGACCGATCCCTTTTCGACAACGTACTGTTCGAGACCGTCGGGAATCGAGAATTCGAACGTCCAGTCGTCGCCAACGGATTCGATGGCCGTGACCGTCGCTGTGGCGTCGACATGGCCTTGCACGATGTGGCCGTCGAACCGGTCGGTCGCGGCCAACGCGCGTTCAAGGTTCACGCGATCGCCGCGATTGATCTCCCCAAAGTAGGTGCGGTCGATCGTCTCCGCAGAGAGAAACAGCTCGAAGCTGTCAGCGTCGTGGTCCTCGACCGTGAGACAACAGCCGTTGACAGCGATGCTCTGGCCAGCTTCGAGTTCATCAGCGAACGACCCTTCGACGCGAAGCCGCCGGCCCTCGTCAGTGGAGTCGATCGCAACGACGGTTCCGGTTTCCTCGACGATCCCTGTGAACATACGCCGTTCTACCCGGCTGTGCTACGAAAACGTTCCGTTGTTCTGATGCCGATCCATCGCGCTCAGTCTGGATCGCGGTCTTTTCGGTGCCCGCGGTTTCAGAGACGGTATGCACTTCGACCAACGGACACAAGCCGCGCTCCGTGCGGTGGGGCTGTCGATGGACGAGATCCAAACAGCATCTGAACACGCTGTCACCGCTACGCGCGAGACGGCAGCGGAGATAACGGCGTTTTTCGAGGCGGACACCGTGTACTCAGAGATGGATCGCGCCCACAGCAGCGGGGGCATCCAAGAGCATTCGGTTGAGTACGTCGACTGTTACACCCACGCGGCCGACATCCGTGGGTATCTCCGGTTCGATTCGTGGGGCGTGCCGATCGAAGGCGGCCGCGTGCTCGATGACGGATCGGTCGAACTCGCGCTCGGCCCGACGGTGCACGACCGCGTTCGATTCGTCGACGATCCCGAGCAACTATGACCACCGTTCGTGTCCGAGGGATCTACACGACGGCGTTGACGCGACTGCTGGCGGAGACGGATGGATACGAGATCGTCCAGCCCTCGGAGTCGATCGACACACGTTTCGAATCGTCGTTTGCCGACACGCCAGCCACCGTCACGATCGAGACGACCGACGACCGGCTGGGAGTGTGTGTCAACGGCGTCGGAGAATCCGGACAGGCTGTCACGAACGCCGTTACCGACAGCGGGATCGACGCGTTGTCGTGGAGCGACCCGGTTCCGACGGAAGCGGTGTTCGACGGCCGTGTGACGGACACAGTCGAGAACGGCGCGATTGTCGATCTCGGTGAGGGTGAGGGGTACCTGCCGTTTCCCAACACGAACGGTCACGTTACGCCCGGTGATCAGCTCCGTGTGCAGGTGGCAACGGCCGTGCCGCCGTGGACCGACGACCGGCCTGTTCTCCGGTGTGACACCGCCGTGGCGAACGGGTTCGCGCGCCTCCGTTACGGTAGCTCCACCAATTCCTCGACCGGAATCGATGTTACGGAGCTGCTCTCAACGGATCCCCGTGAAGGGTGGGCAGTTCGGTGGAGCGATCGCGCGAGTGACGCGAGTTTCGACGCGCTAACCGAGGCGCTCGACGATCTCAACGAGCGCGCCGAGCGGATCGAGCGCGTGCTCGGTGCCGATCTTGGTGCTCCACAGCGGCGGGCCACGACGCAGACGACGACATGGGTGTGGTTCGGACGGGAAACCCGCTTTGCCCTCGACGATCACCGCCGGTCGGTGACAACCACTATGGACGGCCACCACCGGATCAAAGCCGGAGCTGCCGCTGCCAGTGCGGCTGTCGACTTCACTGAAGCGGTTTGCGAGCCGGCGGACTCGTTTCCGTTCGACGTGACAACCCGTCAGTTCGGCCCCCACGTCGGTGATCGGATCGCGTTGCGCCATGGCAAGCCTGACGGCCGGTGTTTCGATCTCGGTTCGGGAGAGGTCACGGATCACACTGACGAGACGATCACGATCGAACGCCGGATGTCGCCCGGCGGAACGTACGACGCGCTCGGCGTCGAGCGGCGGGCGGGTGACACGGCCGTCACAAAGCTCACGGAAGGACGGTGGTGGTATCCGACCGTCTACCGCAGCGCGGAGGGTAAGCGACGAGGCACGTACGTCAACGTTTGTACGCCTGTGGAGCTGTTCCCCGAATCGGCACGCTACGTCGATCTTCATGTGGATGTCGTCAAACACGCTGATGGCACCGTCGAACGCGTCGATGACGACGAACTCGACGCGGCTTGTGAACAAGGAAACGTTCCCGAACCCCTCGCAGAGCGTGCCCGAACGGTGGCGACCTCAATCGAGCGGGCGCTCTCGGAGTGACCTGCGAACCGAGGACAGGTATATTGGTGGTTGGATGTTACCACACGGCATGGAAGAACACGAGCCGAACGAGTTGAGCGACACCGAATGTCAGGCACTCCACGAGATGGAACTCGGCGCGGAGTGGGTACACCGCGCTCACGGCACGCTCATCGAGTTCCACCACGACATCGGCCACGGGATGGACCATTTCGCGCGGGCGGAGACGCTGCTTCGTGACGCTGGCAGGACGGAGTTAGCCGACGCGCTCCGAGACGAGCAGCTCCCTCGTGGGATCGATGAACACGACCGCTGGAGCTACGAGATCATCGAAGAATTCCGCAACAGCTTTTTGAGCGAGATCACTGCGTTCGAGAACGCGGCCCATCAACGCGTTGCGAACGGGAAACGCCACGTCACCGAACGGGCACAGAAAGAAGAGTGGAGCGACCGAGCACGCACCGCTCCGGACGATTCAACCGGCGAGTAGTTCAGCGATTCAGCTGCTGATGAGCGGCCTGATCTCGGTGAGATCCGAAATCTCATACGTTGGCGTGGCCGTCAGCACAGCGTCGCGGCGGTGGGATCGGCGGACGAATGCCGAATCCACACCTGTCCGCTCGGCGGCAACGATATCCGTCTCACTATCACCGATGTACAGCGTCGCGTCCTTTTCCGCTCCCAGTTCTGAGAGTGCGCGTTCGAGGTAGTGCGGGTTTGGTTTCTTCAACGCGAGGCTTTCGATCGTTTTCGGCCGACCGTAGTACGTGTCGAACGCCGACTGCAGCCCGAAAAATTCCAGTACGAATTCGATCGTGCTGTGATGGTTGTTGCTCACCACGCCACAGCACTGAGAGAGTTCCGAGACAACAGCAACGTCGTCGTAACACGATCGATCTCCCGCCCTGAACGCCTCGAACTGCGAGCGTTCGTCGTGGCGCTCACGAACCGCCCAGAACGTGGTTGGCTCCAGATCGTAGTCGGCACACAGCGCAGTCAATCGGTCGCTCGTCACACCATCTACGATGTCGACGAGATGCTCATGGGCAACGTCTTCGACACCCACCGCACGGAACGCGGCCCGAGCGGCCCCAAGCTGAGTTTCACGCGCAGGCGGCTCGACCAGCACGCCGTCGCTGTCGAACACCACTGTATCGTAGCTCACATCGCCCGTACTCGGCCTCATATTATGTTTCTATCGTGAAACCGCTGATCGCTCACAGATCACGCCGTTCGAACAGCCAGCCCCCGATCGTTGCGGGAACGAGCGCCCAGCACACGAGAACGAGGATCCCGAACCACGTGGTCGTATGAACACTGGACTCATACACCAGCGTCTGCGTCGGGTGCAGAGTCTGGACGAGGTGAACAAACGCGTGCATAGGATTCAGCGCTACGAACACGTCGACCCACCCCGGCTGGGGCGGTTGCGGCGTCGAAAACCCGTTGAGTACGTAGCGGATCCCCTGCAAAAGCAGGTTCCACCCACCGAAAAACAGCAACACAAACGTAAACGAGGCGATCGCAGCGCGGTTCACGGTTCGAGACGCCGCGGAGACGCCGACAGCCAGCACTGTCAGGCTGACACCGAACAGCACGGCAGCGAACCAGACGATCGCGACGGATAGGAGACTGTCAGCTCCGAGCGTGACCAGTGAGATCGCACCGGCCACGAGATAGCCGACCGAGATGATCCCGACGACGTAGAGACTCCGTCCCACCGCTGTACCGACCACGACATCCCGGCGAGAATTGGGATAGGAGAGCACCACTCGGAGGCTCCCGGTCTGGTGTGGCTCCGCGATCGTCCGGTAGCTGCTGGCGATCGCCAACAGTGAGACGAACAACGCGCCCAAACTGCGGAGCATCGAGACCAAGCCAGGCCTCGTCGCCATGTGGACGCCGCCACCGAACAGCAATACGGTTACGGCGAGCACCACCCACAGATACCGCGATCGGTAGGGATCGAGCAGCCGCCGCTTGGCGACGACCTGCCAACTCATCCGTCCGCTCCGGTGTAGGTGGCGAACAGCTCATCAAGCGATACTTCTCTCGTTTCGATGTCGAGCACCGTCGCGTTCTGCCGGAGCGTATCGATGACAGCAACCTTCTGACGCGCTGGACACGACACGGAGACGACGCCGTCGGAAACCGAGACGTTTCTCACGTCGGGAAGCTGTCTGACCGATTCGATCGTCTCACCCGGCTGGCTGTCGAGTGTTATCCGAAGCGTTTCTGCGGTTCCGACGGTCTCCTGCAGTCCTCCGATGCTGTCTACTGCGACAACCGTTCCGTCCACGAGGATCCCAACGCGATCACACACTGCTTGAACCTGACCGAGGATGTGACTGGAGAAAAACACCGTCGCGCCGCGGTCACACTCCTCGTGGATGATCGTCCGCATTCTGCGCGCGCCGTTGGGATCCAATCCGGTTGAGGGCTCATCCAAGATGAGCAGTTCCGGCTCACCGACCAACGCCAACGCCAGCGCCAGCCGCTGTTCCATCCCTTTCGAGAACCCCCGCACGAGTCGATCGGTGACTGAACCGAGTCCGACGCGATCCAGTAGGGCGTCCGAATCGTCGTCTGCGTCCATCGATTCAATAGCGAATTCGACATGGGTGCGGGCGCTCAGGTGGCCATCAAGGTGATACGCGTCGGGAAGCACACCGACCCGACGATGCACCGCTTTCGTCTGCTGCTGTGCGTCTAACCCGAACACGGTCGCCGTTCCGGCAGTGGGACGGACGTAGTCAAGCACCACGTCGATCATCGTCGATTTTCCAGCACCGTTCGGCCCAAGGAGACCGAACACCTCGCCCGACTGAACGGTAAGATCAACATCTCGAAGCGCCACGATGTCATCAAATTGCTTACGAAGAGAATCTAATTCGATTGCAGTCATTGATCGAACGCTCACACCACACGGGGTATATGTTTTGTGTCCCTCAAGTCGGGCACGGACGTTCGGTGGCTCACCCGCAGTACTCCGCAGCAAGGAGTCCGTAGCGGAGCACATCGACATGCTCGCCCTCGACAAACGCCTCCTCGCGGAACCGGCCTTCTTGGGTGAACCCCACCTTCTCTAACACCCGTTGTGATCCCGGATTCGTGACATAGCAGTCTGCACGCACCTTGTTGAGCCGGCGTTCGTCGAACGCGTAGCCACAGATCGCCTCCACCGCGTCAGTGGCGTAGCCGTTGTTCCACTGCTCGGGTGCGATCATGTAGCCGAGTTCAGCCACGCCATCCACTTCATTCGGGGACTTGAGACTGATGCTGCCGACGGAGTTGTTATCGACACACACCGATAGATGCGTTCCCGCACGCTCATCGAGCGACTCGATCCACTCCCGTTCCGCTGCGTGGTTCATTGCCCTAACAGAACCGATCGGGATTCGGACGCGCGGATTGTTGACCAACTGCTGGAAGAACTCGGAATCATCTTCCTCGATCGTCCGAAGGCTCACGTCCGTACCTTCCAGAAACACTGGTCCTGACATACACAGTTGATAGAAAGCGACCATCTTGAATCGATTTGATGTGTGATATCGTACTACGCGGTATCACAACCGCAACCGACGATTCTACTGTCTCCCCGTCTATGTTACTGTATGAAGCGACCGGATCTCACCGGGCGGACGGCACTCATAACGGGGAGCGCGACAGGCATCGGTCGCGGGTTTGTCGAGGCGATCGCTGAGTGTGGCGCGGCTGTCGCCGTCCACTACCACACGAGCGCCGACGCGGCCCAGGAAACGGCAGAAACCGCCCGCGAACGGTATGGGGTGCAGACGACGACTGTTCAGGGTGATGTCACCGATCCCGACGTTGTCGATACAGTGTTCGACGCGATCGAAGCCGAACTCGGGAGTGTCGATCTCCTTATAAACAACGTTGGGGACTTCGCACCGACACACTGGGAGGACATCGACTGGAAGACGTGGAATCGGGTGTTGGATACGAACTTCAACGCCACATACCTCTGCTCGAAACGCGCCCTGTCCCCGATGCGCGACGCCGAATACGGGCGGATCGTCAACATCGGCTACGCTAGTGCTGAGAACGGGCTGGTCAGCCCGACGAACTTCCCGTATTTCGTGGCGAAAGCCGGCGTACTCATGTTCACCCGGATGCTCGCTGCCGACACCCAGAGGGATGGCATCACCGTCAACGCCGTGTCACCGTACGTCGTCGAAACGTCCGACGCGTTTCCCGAGGACCTCCCGCGTGACCGTCCTGCCACACTATCGGACGTGATCGATCCCGTCCTGTTCTTTCTGGGTGGGCCGGAGTACATCAGTGGACAGAACATCGCGGTCGATGGCGGGTGGCTGCCGGAAACAGTGTAGCAATCAGAAAAACCCGAGGAGATCGTCTCGGTTGGCCTCATGAAGGTGGTGTCTGACTGCCTCGGTGAGCGGGGTGATCTGGCCGCGCTTTGCGCTGATCGGGGCGATCGTCTCGTGCCACTGCTGCCACGGCGGAACGAGTCCAAGCCGGTCACAGAGCGCATCAAGGCGGTCGTCGCGGTCTTCGACTTTATCCATCTTGTTGACAGCCACAACCGGCGGGATCCCCACGTCCCGAAGGAAATGAAACAGTTCGACATCGTGAGGTACCGCTCCGCGCTCGGAATGGCGGTCGATGATATCGACAGCGCTCTTGCCGTCAACGACGACTATCCCGGTGAGGATCGCCTCAGCGTGGGTTTCCACGTACTGGACGACATCAGTTTTGATCGCTTCGCGCCGTTCTTCGGGCACGCCCTCCATGAATCCGAACCCAGGCAGATCCGTGAGCACGAAGTCCTCCGCAACCCAATCATAGTGGTTTGGCGAGCGGGTTACGCCGGGTTTCGAGCCTGTTGTCACCGTGTGTCCAGTCAACTCGCGCATCAGCGTTGATTTCCCCACGTTCGATCGACCGACGAGCACGACTTCAGCTGATCGATCTGGACGGCTGTCGAACATGGTCTATTCTGTCGGTTCGTACGGCAGCTCGATCGTGTGGTCGATCCGGTCGATCGCCGCTTCGAGGAGTTCGTCGACGCCTTCCTCCTCGGGAACGCTGAGATATAGGTCGGCGTCTAGCTCCCGCGATTGGTCGGCCTTGGCACAGACGGTCACTACTGGCACCCCGTCGAACCGGGATTTGAGCTCGTCCCTGAGCGTGAGCTGTACGTCGACTGGATAGCCACACGACGCGCTGGCGTCGATGAACACGAGGATGCAGTCGGCAAGATGGGTGAGCGCGCTCACGGCTTGGGATTCGATATCGTTGCGATCCGCCGCTGGCCGGTCTAACAGTCCTGGCGTGTCGATGAGCTGATACCGGATGTGGTTGCGATCGATGTGACCGACCTGCACTCGTTTGGTGGTGAACGGATACGACGCGATCTCGTTGCGGGCGTTAGTCACGTGGTTTACGAACGTTGATTTGCCGACGTTCGGGTAGCCAGCGATGACGATCGCCGGCTCGTCGGGACGGATGTCGGGGAGTTGCTTGAGCTGGTCGCGCGCCTCATTGAGCGCTTCGAGATCTCCGGACACCTCGCGCGTGACATCAGCGAGCCGAGCGAACGCCTGCTTTCGGAGCAACTGCGCGGTTTCGGTGTCTCCCCGGAGCCGAGACTGATACTCCGAGCGGATCTCGGCAGTCTTCTCGCTAGCCCACATCACTTCCGAGAGGTGTTGTTTGAGCGTATCAACGCCGCCGTCAGCAACGGCGTCGGCCAACTCGTGATAAAACGGATCGAGCGCGTCGAAATCCGGCCACGTCGTCGAGACGTTCTGTAAGTTATCGGAAATGATATTCGAGGCTGTGACCAGCATCGACTGTTGTGCCTCGATGCCGGATTTCGCTCGTCCCGCTCGGGCGGCCCGAGAAAACGCCGTATCGATGAGTTCCTCCGACCGAGGGACGGTCGGTAAATCCTCGAACGTCATAGGAGGACTACTAGTCCGGCAGGTAAAAGCACATTCGTTGAACCGGTGGCCACTCGGTGGACGAAAGGATTTAACAGAGAACGCACTATACTGAATATGACCAATTGGCGCGCTGTCGTCATCGGTTTTCTAGTCGAACTGGTGCTCGGACTGATCGGTTTTGCCATTCCGGTGTTGGGCCACGCTGCCGCCGGCCTTCTGGGTGGGTTCGTCGCTGGCTATCTCGCGGGGGGCGGACTGGGCCGTGGTGCGTGGCACGGACTACTCGCGGGGGCGTTGGGCGGCATCCTGCTGGGTGTCGTCGTCCTCGTCGGCGGGACGATCGTCGGCGGGATCGCTGCCGGTCCGATCGGGCTACTCGGCGGTGTCGGTGTCGGTGTGGTCGCAATTCTGGTAGCGCTCATGATGGCCGTTCCGAGCGCAATCACCGGCGCACTCGGCGGTGCTGTCGCGTGAGTTCACCGCCGACGTTCTAGTTCTTCAAGAAGATCCTCCAACTGCATGTCGTACATCGAGAGCAACACGAGCAGGTGATAGACGATATCGGCGCTTTCGTGGGCGATCTCCTCGTGGTCGTCGTCCTTCGCCGCCAAAACGAGTTCCGTGCTTTCCTCTCCGAGCTTTTCAAGCACGGCGTTCTCGCCTTTCTCGTGGGTGAACAGCGTGGTTGTGTACGATCCCGCAGGCAATGTTTCCTTTCGGTCTTCGATCACATCGAACAGCTCCGCAAGCACCTCACTCATCGAATTCCTCCTCCGTGGACGGCCACACGTCCGGACTCGAGCCGTCGATTACCTCACGAATGTCGTGGAGTTGGAGATACTGCTCAGGATCGTCACCGCCTCCATCGAACACCTCCGGCGCGATCTCGATCGGGGCGTTCGTCCGGGCAGCGAGTGCGAGCGCGTCGCTCGGACGGGAATCGATCACAACGGACTCCCGTGGGGTGTCGAGGTGGAGATCAGCGAAGTACGTGCCGTCCTCGACCGCCGTGATGGCAACGCGGTCGACGCGGCCGCCGAGCTCTTCGATCCCATCGAGCAACAGATCGTGTGTGAGCGGTCGGCCAATGGTGTCGGCATCGAGCCCCCGGACGATGCTCGTCGCCTCCGAGAAGCCGATGAAGATCGGCAGGAGATCCGTTTCGTCCTCGTCGTCGGACGCGAGCGTGACGACGGGAACGGCACCCTGCTGTGTGCCCGCTACTCGGACGCCTTCGATGGACGCGTTCATACGAGTACTGTAGAGCGCGGACGGCAAAACCCCTCGGGAACGTCACTACGAACGATCGGTATCGAACAGCGCAAGACCGTGCAGTCGCGTGTCAGAGGTGAGTTCTGGATGGAACGACGTTCCAACAACCGGTCCCTCTTGGACGGCAACCGGGCTCCCGTCGTACTCCGCGAGCACCTCCACGTCCGAGCCAACTGTGTCGATGAGTGGAGCACGGATGAACACGGACGGAAACGGTGCCTCTAACCCGTCAACTCGGAGTTGCGTCTCGAAGCTGTCCCGTTGCCGGCCGAACGCGTTCCGATCGATCGAAATGTCGAGAAGGTCCAACGATCGAACGCGGTCGTCTTTCGGATTCCGGCTGGCGACGATCAACCCGGCGCACGTCGCAAACAACGGATTGCCTGCTTCAACGTGGCTCCTGATCTCCGCATCGATCCCCTGTTTCTGGAGCAGTCGAGAGATCGTCGTTGACTCGCCACCGGGCATGAGCAGCACGTCACAGTCAGGCACCTCTCCTGTTGTTCGGATCTCGCGGACGGTCGGATCCACATCGTGATTGTGGGCAGCGCGGCGAATCGCCGCTTCGTGTTCCGAGACGTCACCCTGAACGGCGATGACGCCGACAGTGAGAGTCATCTGCTGGTATATTTGATGGGCAATCGGAAAAGCACCGCGCTACAGCGCGTTGAGGACGATGATGAGAACGCCGAACAGAACACCGAACGCGACGACAGTGCGTGGGTCGATCCGGGGGGCGTTCCGATCATCGGAGTCGAAATACCGGACCAAACCGGCACTCGACATCAGCCCGCCTGAACTTTGTCCTTTACTCATACGAATACATTCGAACCATCGTTTGTAGGCGTTTCGGCGTGGGACGGTACAGCAGGTAGTGAAAACCCTTATTCCGACGGCTTGGTTAGCTTTGGTGTACGATGACCATCACGCTGAAGGACTTCTACGCGGACTGGTGTGGCCCGTGTAAGACCCAAGACCCGATCCTCGAAGAGCTACACGAAGACTGGGACGATCGGTTCGAGGTCGAAAAAGTGAACGTCGACGAACAGCAGGACATCGCCAACGAATACCAAGTGCGATCGTTGCCGACACTCATCATCGAAAACGAGGAAGGCGTCGTTGAACGCTTTGTCGGCGTCACGCAGCGCGACGACCTCGAAACCGCACTGGAAAAGGCGGGAGCATAACCCGTAGACGAGAAGAGCTGTAACGGATATTAATCGTTGCAGACGGCTGCTTCCGTGTTTTCTGCGCCGATATCATCGGTGATTTCATACAGGTTCTGACGAGCGTCAGCAAAGTAAACGTCTTCGTCAACTGCGTCGATTCCTTCGAGTCGTTCGAGTGCGTACCGCACCGTCCGCGCAGACAGCATCGATTCTTCAACGATCCCTTTCTGGGTCAACGGACCGTTGTACTCTAGGACTTTGTAGACGAGTTTCGCGCTCGGAGGGAGATCAACAAGACCCTCTGTGGTCGTATCACTCATTTTCTCGATACTCACACGTTCAGGGCGTATAAAGATTGAGGCGAATCGTGCTGACAAATCTTTAGTAGTAATATAATTTATATTTCATTTTGTGAGGAAGTGCTGTTTGTGACTACAGAAGGCGAGGCGGAACGTAACACCGTTCTGACACCACCGATACGGAGCGGAGAGAGATAATCGAACGGTTTTTGCGGCCAGCCAGCCGACGTAGTGGCATGGCAACCGACACGACTGATGCCCACAGCGACTATCTACGCGGGGTAACAGTCACGGCGTTGTCCGCCGTTCTCGGGATCATCGCGGCCTACGGCTCACTCGTCGTCGCCGGTAACATGGCCCCAACAGAGGTCGCGACGAGTTCCACCGCGGTGTACGCGCTTGCGGCGGCCATCGCGGTGCAGTTCCCGGTGCTCAAGCTGAGTGGGCTCAAGGAGGAACTCTCTGGGAAGGACATCCTTTACGTTTCGTTCATGACGTTTGCGTTCTGGTTCGTCAGCCTAACGATCCTTCTCACCGCGGGAGTGAGCGTCTGATGGCCGACGACAGCATCGCCGTCGTGGACCTTGACCGATGTCAACCTGACCGGTGTAACTACGAGTGTGCGAACTACTGCCCTCCAAACCGGACAGGAAAAGAGTGCATCACCAAACGCGGCGAGGAGACCGTTCAGGGAACGCCGGATCAAGTACGGATCTCCGAAGAGATCTGTCTCGGTGAATCGTGTGGGATCTGCGTCGCAAAATGTCCGTTCGATGCCATCGAGATCATCAATCTCCCCCAAGAGCTGGACCAGACACCAATTCACCGCTACGGTGAGAACTCCTTCGCCCTCTACGGACTGCCCGTTCCACAGGAGGGATCGGTAACCGGGATTCTCGGTCCCAATGGCATCGGAAAGACGACAGCGGTTCGGATTCTCGCTGACGAGATCACGCCGAATCTCGGTGAGTACGACGCTGCTCCTGACTGGGAAACCGTGATCGACGAGTATCGAGGCACCGAACTCCAGACCTACTTAGAGAAGTTACAAACCGGCAGCGTCACGGTCGCCCGAAAGCCCCAGTACGTCGATAAGATCCCGAATCAGTTCGATGGCAACACCCGCGAGCTACTCACCGGGACGGATGAGCGGGGCGTCGTCGACGACCTTATCGAACGGCTGTCGATCGGTCCCGTCGTCGATCAGCCGATCGATACGCTTTCTGGCGGGGAGCTACAGCGCGTCGCGCTCGCGGCAACGCTGGCCCGTGACGCGGACTTTTATTTCCTCGATGAAATCACACCGTACCTGGACATCGGACAACGGGTGACTGCAGCGCGACTCATCCGAGAACTCGCAGCTGAGGGCGATCGGTCGATGCTCGTGGTTGAGCACGATCTGGCGGTGCTCGATCTGCTCGCAGACACGATTCACGTCGCGTACGGTGAACCCGGTGCGTTCGGTGTCATCACCCCACCCAAGTCGACACGCCAAGGGATCAACGAGTATCTCTCGGGCTATCTGGAGTCTGAGAACATGCGCATCCGGCCCGAGGCGATCGAGTTCGAGCAACACGCGCCCCGAACGGCATCGACGGGCGACATCCTCGTCGAATATCCGGATCTCGTCAAATCCTACGGAGAGAACGAGTTCTCGTTGACGGTCGAATCGGGCGTGATCCGGGAGAAGGAAGTGCTCGGTGCGGTCGGTCCCAACGGTATCGGCAAATCCACCTTCGCGAAGCTTCTCACCGGGGCGATCGAACCGACAGAGGGATCGGTCGACACCCAACTCGACATCGCGTACAAACCACAGTACATCGAGATCGACGAACCGATGCGAGTTGATGCCTTCCTCTCTTCGATCACCGATCAGTTCGGTTCTTCCTACTGGGAAACCGAGATCGCTCAGCCGCTCCAACTCGAACGGATCATGGAACAGACGCTGACGGACCTGTCTGGCGGAGAACGCCAGCGGGTCGCTATCGCCGCGTGTCTGTCTGAAGACGCCGATCTCTACCTCTTAGACGAACCGTCCGCACACCTCGATGTCGAACAGCGCGTGCTCGCCACCCGCGCAATCCGTCGCTACACCGAAAGCCACGACGCCACCGCGCTGGTCATCGACCACGACACCTACATGATCGATCTCCTTGCGGATCGGCTGCTCGTCTTTGAGGGGTCGCCAGCGACCAGCGGTCACGCCTCACCGCCCGTCGATATGCGGAACGGGATGAATCAGTTCCTCAGCGACCTCGAAATCACGTTCCGACGCGATCAGCGGACGACACGGCCGCGCATCAACAAACCCGACAGCCAACTCGACCGCGAACAGAAAGCTGCCGGCGAGTACTACTACGCCCCTCAAGAAGAGTGACTCACAGGCCGCGGCGAGAGGGATCGTGATCGAACGTCACTCGCTTATGTTCTTGACCGATGCCACACACCGATCACCACGATCGCCACCACCAGACTGATTGGGAGTGCGATGTGGAATTCTACCGGGTGCGGCAGTGGATCGTACAGAGAGACGACTCCGACGAGAAACGCGATCAACACGAGTGCGGCTCCACCCCGAACCGTGACATCCCTCCTCATGTCCATCATATCGACTATTATGTTGCGTGCGATACAAATCTTTCGCTTGTACACTATGATATATTATTGAGTCTATTAAGTGATACAATACCTATGTCGGCAGCGGCCGATACCCACAGCGTTCCAGCGGCAGTGTGAGAAACGCGATGGCTCTGTTCAGTGAACAAATCTGCTGCAACTACCGCAGAGGAACTGTTCTTTTACGTCGACTTCCCGAACGGTCGGTGAAAAGTTCATCACACATCGTTTGTTGTCACAGTGTTCGAGTCCGAGTGTGTGTCCAATTTCGTGAATCACTTCCTTTCTGATCCGGTCTGAAAACACTTCCCTGCCGGAGTTGGTGGCGAGTCCACCGTCGGTGGTCGTCTGGAGTCGGTACGTAGAGACGACGCTGCCGTTGCCATCGAGGTAGGCGAGACCGAAGACGTAGTTTCGGCGGCGATAAAAGAGATCTTTTGCGGTAAGCGCGATGTTTTTGCTACCGGAACCGATACGACTGGCGAGTTCGATGAACTCCTCAGCACGGTACTGGTTTCGGTTTGAATCGTACGCGCCGTCGGGGATCGGCTGTTCGTCATGGACAGTGACATCACACTCGTACACGGAACGGAGGCCAGAGGAAGCCTCACGTTTTACAGCCGCAGGAACATCACCGACCGGCACGATGTCAACATGCATAGAAAGGAATTAGAACGGACCGGCTATAAATATCCCGACGTGACGACATCCCGAACGCGCGAGGCGTTGGTCGACCGTCTCGCTAGTTACGAGACGGTCATCGAGATTGGCATCGGTGCTCGGACCGACGTTGCAACCGCACTCGCCAACCGCACAGAAGTCATCGCGGTCGATGTACAGGAGTGTTCAGTCCCACCGGGCGTTACGTTCGTTCGTGATGATATCACTGCGCCGCAGTCAGCGGTGTACACGAGAGGTGATGCGGTTTACGCGCTGAACTGTCCGCCGGAGTTGCAACGGCCGCTTTGGTCTATCGCTCGAAACGCAAACGCAGACTGTCTGTTTACGACGCTCGGGAACGATCCGGCACTGCCCAACGTCGAGTCCGAAACGCTGCCGGGTGAGACGCTGTTTCGGGTTCACACCGAGCGGGGTGAGCCGGTGTGAAGGTCGATGCCGTCGTGCTCGACATCGATGGCGTGCTCGTCGATGTTGCCGACTCCTATCGGCGGGCCATCGTGGAATCTGTATTGTGTGTGTATGGGGACACGATTCCGAAACGTGATGTCCAACTGTTCAAGAACGCTGGCGGGTTCAACAACGATTGGGAACTCACACACGCGACAGCGTTGTACATTCTTGCGCGCAACGAAGGATTGGCCTACGATCTCGCGTCGTTCACTGACGCAATCGAGGCGAGCGGCGGGGGACTCGCCGGCGCACGGACGGTCATCGCCAACGCGGTCGATCCTGACGTCCGAGAACGGATTTACGCGGAGTGGGATCGCGAGCGCCTCACCACCGTGTTCCAGCAGCTGTATCTCGGGAATGAGCTGTACCGGAAGCTCCACGACCGTGAGCCGGACTTGGACGCCGATGGGTTCATTCACGACGAACCGGTGCTCGTCACGCCAGACACCGTCGCGTGGCTGGCCGATCAACCGCTCGGGATCGTTACTGGACGGCCCGCAGCCGAGGCCGCGATCGCGCTTGATCGAACCGGGATCGATGTGTTAGACGAGCGGCTGTTCACGATGGACAGCGATACACCCGGAAAGCCGGCACCAGACGCACTGATCAGTCTCACAGAACGATTCGACGGCGAAGCGAACCGAGTTGCGTTCGCGGGCGACACGCTTGACGACATCAAAACGGTTCACAACGCCGCTGACGCCGACCCAGAACGCGAATACTACGCTATCGGGGTCCAATCCGGTGGGCTGTCGGGAGAGCGTGGGCGGCAGGCGTTCGAAAACGCGGGAGCCGACGAGATCATCGAAACCGTCAACGAACTCCCAACGATACTGGGCAGTTGATCACCAGCTGTAGCCGTCGTAACCGGAATATCAGACGATAACTCGGTGATTACGTCGAGGATTCGTCTTCGACATCGTCGAAGTCGGCGTCGACGTACTCCTGATCGTCGCCAGCACCTGCAGCACCAGCACCTGCAGCACCAGCGCCAGCTGCACCTGCTCCGGGACCGGCACCGCCGGGACCTGCGGCGGCATCACCGGCCTGTTGCTGGTACATGTGTTTGCCGATTTCCTGTAGCTCTTCGGAGAGTTCTTCCGTCGCGTCGGTGAGTTCGTCGGTCGTGGTGTCCTCGTCCGAAAGCGTTTCTTCGAGCGATTCCTTCGCGTCCTCGATATCCTCACGGATATCGTCGGTAATCTCGTCTTCGTTCTCTTCGAGGAGCGTCTCAGCCTGTTGGACGGTCGATTCTGCGGTGTTGCGCGCTTCGACCCGCTCGCGGCGTTTTTGATCCTCCTCGGCGTGGGCCTCGGCGTCCTCTTTCATCTGCTCGATCTCCTCATCGGAGAGCCCAGTGCCGCCTTCGATGGTGATCGATTCGGCGTTGCCACCTTGTTCCTCCTCGGCTTCGACGTTGACGATGCCGTTCTCGTCGATGTTGAACGTCACTTCGATCTGTGGCGTGCCGGCGGGCGCGGGTGGGATGCCGTCGAGTTGGAACGCACCCAGAAGCTCGTTTTCGCTTGCGACTTCCCGCTCGCCCTGGAAGACGCGTACCTGAACGCTCTGTTGGTTGTCCGCGGCCGTGGTGAAGATCTTCGACTCTTTGGTCGGAATAGTGGTGTTCTTCTCGATGAGCCGCTCGAACAGGCCGCCTTTGACCTCGATGCCGAGCGAGAGCGGCGTCACGTCGAGCAACACGATGTCGTCGACTTCGCCGCCGAGAACGCCACCCTGAATGGCCGCTCCGAGCGCGACGGCCTCGTCAGGATTGACGTTTTTCTTCGGCTCTTGTCCGGTGAGCTTCTCGACCTGCTCTTGGATCATCGGCATCCGGGTCGATCCCCCAACGAGGATCACGTCGTCGATGTCGTTTTTGGAGTAGCCGGCGTCGGCCAGCGCCTGCTCCGTCGGTTCGATCGTCCGCTTGACAAGATCTTCGGTGAGTGCCTCGAATTTCGCCCGCGTGAGTTTCGTTTCGAGCGTGAGCGGTCCCGAGTCAGTCGTTGCGATGAACGGGAGGTTGATGCTCGTTTCCTTACGACTCGAAAGTTCGATCTTTGCGTCTTCTGCGGCGTCTTTCAGGCGCTGGAGCGCTTGGCGCTCCTCGCGGAGATCAATGCCGTGTTCCTCCTCGAAGTCGTCGGCCAGCGAGTCAATGATCGCTTGGTCCCAGTCGTCACCACCCAACTCATTGTCACCGTTGGTGGCAACGACCTCATACACACCGCCGCCGAGATCGAGAAGAGAAACGTCGAACGTCCCACCGCCAAGATCGAACACGAGCACGGTCTGGTCAGTGTCGTCGTCGAGCCCGTACGCCATCGACGCGGCTGTCGGCTCGTTGACGATACGCTCAACGTCGAAACCAGCGATCTCACCGGCGTCTTTTGTGGCCTGTCGCTGGCTGTCTGAGAAGTACGCGGGCACCGTGATCACGGCCCGTTCGATCTCCTCACCGAGGTACTCCTCGGCGTCGCGTTTGATCTTCTGGAGGATCATCGCGGAGATCTGCTCGGGCGTGTACTCCTCGCCGTCGATGTCGACCGTGTACCCGTCCTCACCGATGTGTCGTTTGATCGATTCGATCGTTCGCTTGGGGTTCTGGACAGCCTGATTTTTCGCCGGGCCACCAATGAGCCGTTCCTCGTCGGTGAACGCGACGACTGAGGGCGTCGTCCGGTCGCCTTCGGCGTTGACGATCAGTTCAGGATCGCCCCCTTCCATCACCGCAAACGCACTGTTTGTCGTCCCGAGATCGATACCAAGAATCTTGTTACTCGCCATGTTACTCGTCCCTATTGCTGTCGTACCGTTAAACCTTGCTGAACACAGCGTCTCACACAGCGGTTCTATGCGGTTGTGGATGTGATGTTTCGGAAACAAACGATGCGTTTCCTAAAAGACGAGAAAGCCTTTACTGTCGAATGGACTAGGATGGAGCAATGGTACTCGACAATCTCGGTAGCTCGCTCCGCGGGACGCTTTCTACGCTTCAAGGCAAGTCCCGACTGAGCGAGGAAGACGTAGCGGAAGTCGTAAAAGAGATCCAACGCTCGCTGTTGCAGGCCGACGTTGATGTCAGTTTGGTAATGGAACTCTCCGATTCGATCGAGCAGCGTGCGCTCGATGAGGACCCTCCAGCAGGGACGAGCGCTCGGGATCACGTGCTCCGGATCGTATACGAGGAGATGGTGTCACTCATCGGGGAGAGTACTGAGATTCCCCTTGAATCACAAACCATCCTCCTTGCCGGGCTTCAAGGGTCGGGGAAAACGACATCGGCGGCGAAGATGGCGTGGTGGTTCTCGAAGAAGGGGCTTCGTCCTGCAGTGATCCAAACCGATACGTTCCGACCCGGAGCGTACGATCAGGCAAAGCAGATGTGTGAACGCGCGGAAGTCGAGTTCTACGGCGATCCCGACGCCGACGATCCCGTCCAAATCGCCCGCGATGGATTGGCGGCGACAGACGACTGCGATGTCCACATCGTGGATACGGCGGGCCGACACGCGCTCGAAGCGGAGTTGATCGACGAAATCGAAGAGATCGACAGACTCGTCGATCCGGACATCAGTCTGCTGGTGCTTGACGCGGCGATCGGGCAAGGAGCCAGCGATCAAGCCAAGGAGTTCGAACGAGCCATCGGTATCGACGGCGTCGCCATCACCAAACTCGACGGAACAGCCAAAGGTGGCGGTGCGCTCGCGGCCGTGAACGAGACCGATTCGACGATCGCCTTCCTCGGAACTGGTGAGACGGTGCAGGATGTCGAACGGTTCGAGCCGAGCGGGTTCATCTCACGGCTGCTGGGCATGGGTGATCTCAAACAGCTCTCCGAGCGCGTCGAGCGCGCGATGGAGGAAACCCAAGCCCAAGAGGAAGACTGGGAGCCTGAAGACCTCATGAAGGGCCAGTTCACCCTCAACGACATGCGAAAGCAGATGCAGGCGATGAACCGGATGGGACCGCTCGACCAAGTGATCGACATGATTCCGGGATTCGGCGGCAACATCCGCGATCAGCTCCCTGACGACGCGATGGACATCACACAGGATCGGCTTCGGGATTTCGATGTCATCATGGATTCGATGACCGACGAGGAACTCGAACAGCCCCGCTCGGTCGGTGCGGACCGCGTCAGACGCATCGCACGCGGCTCTGGACAGTCCCAAGAGCGCGTCCGGGAACTGCTTGAACAACACCGGATGATGGAACAGATGCTCAAACAGTTCCAAGGGATGGGCGATAGCGATATGCAACGAATGATGAAAAAGATGGACAACAAAGGCGGCGGACTCGGTGGGATGGGTCCGTTCTGAACGCTGTGACGGTCGCCGCGGACCGGAATCACACCACACAGATATCTAATTTCTAATATAGAACAGTAGCGAAGGATATTAGTCTAGAGAACGATAGCACGAACCATGAAAACGTCACACCAGGTTCAGATCACGGACGCACGAGAGATGTCACTCGATGACAACTCGGTTGAGTTGGTGGTAACGTCGCCGCCGTATCCGATGATCGAGATGTGGGACGAACTGTTTTCGGAGCTGTCTCCGGACATACGCGGGGCACTCGCAGAGGACAACGGCACGACGGCGTTCGAACTGATGCACGAGGAACTCGACGCGGTGTGGGAGGAACTCAGCCGCGTTCTCGTCGATGGGGGCATCGCGTGCATCAACGTGGGCGACGCAACTCGGAAAGTCGGAGAGGGGTTCCGCGTTTATCAGAACCACGTCCGGATCAGCGAAGCGATGAAAGAGCACGGATTCGAACCGCTGCCGGACGTGCTCTGGCGTAAGCCGACGAATTCGGGGACGAAGTTCATGGGCAGCGGCATGGTTCCACCGAACGCGTACGTCACTCTCGAACACGAGTACATCCTCGTGTTCCGAAACGGAACCCAACGGCGTCGTTTCGCGGTCGGATCGGACCACCGTTATCAGTCAGCGTACTTCTGGGAGGAACGCAATCAGTGGTTTACGGACGTATGGACCGACATCACCGGCACAGCCCAGCTCCTCGAACCGGAACAGGAGCAGGCGACGGAAACCGAACTGCAGGACGTTCGAGACCGATCCGGGGCGTTTCCGCTCGACATCCCCTATCGACTGATCAACATGTATTCTGTCTACAACGACACTGTTCTCGATCCGTTTTGGGGCATCGGAACGTCGACCCTCGCCGCAATGGTCGCGGGTCGCAACTCGATCGGCTACGAGATTGAACCCGCGTTCGCTGATATCTTCGAGCAACGGATCACGGATCTTGACGCGCTGTCGGCGGAGATCATCGAGAACCGTCTCGACGATCACCGGGCGTTTATCGAACAGCGCCTCTCTGAGGAGGATGAGGGGTATGAGGCGACCCACTACGATTTCGATGTAATGACGAAACAAGAAACGGACGTTCAGTTTTATTCGGCCTCAGACGTGACCAGTGCTTCGATCGACACCGGGACCGAGTACGTGGTGTCACACGATCCGGTCGCTACCTCTCAGCCAGGCATCATCGACAGCCTCGAACAGGCAAAGATCGATTCATTATCCGATTTGTGAACCGAATCGACCGCCTTTTTGTGATCAGCGATCCCCCGTAGCATATGGGTGTCCGATCAGTCGCCATCAAGGCGTACCGCGAGGGTGTGGGTGCACTCAGCGCGAGTACGGTCGGAAGCCTTCTCGCTGGGATCGTTCTGAGCGGGCTGAAGACGGAGTTTCGGCTGCTTCCTGGGTTACTTGTGCTCGTTCCTGCGCTGCTCGCCACGCGGGGAAACGTGTACGGCTCGCTCGGTGCTCGCATCGCCACCGCGCTCCATCAAGGACTTCTCACCCCGTCGCTGTCCTCTCGGGATAAGCGACTCGAATCGGCGGTGGTTGCCGCACTCACAAACGGGGTGCTCACGAGCGCGTTCGCTGCCATCGCGGCGTTCGTCTTCCTCTGGGTGCTCTCCGAGCCGGCCGTGTTAGGCGCTCTCCTCGCCGTTGCAGTGTTGGCCGGTCTGCTTTCGGGGCTTGCACTATCGATCACCGTCGTTGTTGTCGTGTTTGCTGGCTATCGTCGAGGGTACAACCCAGACACGCTGGTCGGCCCGATCGTAACGACCACTGGCGACATCTTCGGGGTCTTCTTTCTGTATCTCGCGGTCAAGGTGGTGCTCGCACTGTGACGACCGACTGGACCGTCCGGGCCATTATGCGCGCGACGATCCCTGTGCTGTTCGCGTTGACGATCCTTGAGATCGGGAGCGGACTCGTCCTCAACGAGTTCGAAGCGACGTTGTTGCAGTATCCCACACTGTTGGTGCTCGTTCCGGTCGTCATCGGCACAGCCGGTAATCTCGGTAGTATACTCGCCTCACGGCTCTCGACGGCGCTTCATCTCGGAACGTTGTCGTTCGGCACGGACGCGCTGCTGGTTGGCAACGCCCTCGCTACAGTTGCGCTCGCGTTCACCGTGTTTCCGGGCGTCGGAATCGGTGCGTGGCTGCTCACCACGCTCCTCGGAACGGCACAGCTCCCGATCATGACGATCCTCCTCGTTGCAGTGGGTAGCGGTGGGGCCTTGGCCGTGATCGCGGTGCTCGTTACAGTCGTCGCAACCTACACCGCCTACCGACTCCAACTCGATCCCGACGACGTGGTGATCCCAGTCGTCACGAACGTCTGTGACGTTTTCGGCGTCCTCGTGTTGTTCGCCGTAGTAGAGCTGATTGTGTAACTGGACAGCGGCTCGAAACAAATACTATCCGAGAAGGTTCTTTCGCTCGGCTTCGGACAGTTCGGTAGCGACGGTGTTCATCGAACAGTGTTCACACTCCATCGCCGGATTCATGCTTTTGCCGTACACCTTGATCGGACGGCCAAAGAGGAACCACGCGTCCAACTGGTGGCGTTCGATGACCGCGTCGGCGGCTGCCCCGCAGTTTTGACACCATTGCTCCTCCGTCGCGGGAACCTGATAGGTGACTTTCGATCGTCCGAATCCGGCAGCGTCAAACGCCTCATCCTTCGTGGTTTCGATGAGATCCTCGACTGGATACGGATCGTCAATGATCTCATTGTCAAAACCGGTGGTGGTCTGGTTGCCGACCGACAGTCGAGGTCCGACTTGGACGGTGTTTTCGTACCCGAGTATCACGACGTTGACAGCGGCGTCACGCCCCGTGATCGTCACTTCATGGCCGTATCCGACGACGTACACGTCGATATCGTTCACCGCCTGATCGATGTCGACAGTGTGGTGTGCACCAGTGACGTATGCGCCTGTGTCGGGATCCTCGACAGCGTCCGATTGTCGCCACCCAGTCGTGGTGCTATCGTACGCCTGTCCATCAGTGGGAACATCGATATCCGACGCAGAATAGGCGTTTTCCGCACCACCGATCGAAAACGTTCCCGTTGCGTGTGCCGGAACGAACACGTCCTCGGCGTCAGTAACGACGAGATCGCCAGCAACCCCACCGTTTTGCACGTACCCGTCTTCGAGATCACCACGAACAGTCGTTTCCACATCGACCTCGGGGGTTGTTTCCCCGATGGGATGGTGTGTAAACACGTTTTCCGGATTGCTCGCTATTAGATCGCCATCGACGCCGTCTATCTGGATGAACACGTCATCAGGGTTGCGGATCTCGATCGGTGCGTCCAACGAACCGGTGAGCGTTACGTCGCCGCTGTAGGTCGTTGCGGAATCACTCATACGTACCAGTTTAATGTCTGTTTATATCAATCTGTTTGGATACGACAATCCGTTGTGCGTGGTGGCTCGGTGTCCGACGAGTCGTCGTCTGTGACCGCCGTGAGACGCGTCTGACTGTACAGCGTGCAGTCGTATTCGGGATACGTGTGGTACGTCTCATAGCCTTCGGTTGTGAGGCGAATCATCGTCCATGCGTCAGGACCGAACCGGTATGCGATATCGGCGCGGGCCGCTGCTGGACGGTCTGAGAGCGGCCGCGTTTCGAGCGTCGTCGACGCCGACAGGTGGTCGTTCTCGAACGTGAACGATCGGTCGACCGACTCCAGCAGAGACACGCTGGCCATCGACTCGGCGTGAAGCGGGCGACACGAACAGAGTTCGTGAAAACCCAGCCGTCGACTGGCGATGTAATGTGATGAACCGATGATGGTGAGCGTGGCGGATGTTCCGAACAGTTCGGCTGAAACCGTCCGCTTCACATCGAACTGGTCGAGCGACAGTGGCGTCCGCGTGTACGTGAAATACAACTGTTCGGAAACGATACTACTGTCTGTCATACAATGTGTGCGCTCATCTATCGACAATGATGTCGTAGTTCGGATGGAAGATCGAGTTGCTCCGGACGCCGGCGTACCGCGGAACCGGCTCCCACTGGGTCGTTTCATAGCGCTCTGCGTACCGGCGGACGTACGCTGTTCGACCGGTATCGATCGGCCCGCGCGCCGTCGGTGCGAGCAGAGAGAATCGTTCGACACGCTCGGTCCGGCCGTCGCTGTCAGTATCCTCCCACGCCGAATACGGTAGCTGCTGTGTAAAGCCCGCCTCGCGGAGGGTGTTGGTGTACGCCTTGTGGTGCTGGGGATGCGTGTTCGGGGAGTAAAGCCACGTGCCGACCAACCCGCCGTCTGTGAGATGGGTTCGAAGGAGTCGGTAGAACTCCGTGGAGTACAGTTTGAGGAGGTCGTCGTCGGACGCGCCTGGGACATCGAGCAGGATGAGATCGTACTGTTTGTCCGTCCGCTGGAGATGCGTGTAGCCGTCTTCGACGGTTGTGTTGAGCCGTGAATACGTGTACGAATCGTTGTGCCACTCGCGGAAGAACGGCGTTCGCTTGGTGTGATTCATGAACTGGGCGTCGAGATCTACCTGATCAACGCTGACGTTGTACGATCGAAGGTGGTCGATGGCGATCCAATCACCGCCACCGATTACGAGCACTTCGGTGTCGGGTGTGTGTTCGTACATCGACATCGGTACGTCCACGAGTCCGTTGTGATAGGAGTCCGCCCAACTCTCACACAACTGTACGTCCATTCCGAGCCGAAGACACTGCTCGGCCCGACCGGTGAAGTAGGGGTTCGAACTCGATGCCGTCCACGTCCGGCGGTAGCGAACGAGGTGCTGGTATTTCGTCGTCTTCTGGTTGAGGACTTCCGTTTTCATGGTTCCCGGCGCGTATTCGGCTTCCATTTTCTGTTCAAGATACATCTCTGTCACCTGGTTGTCAAGCCGCTTGTGGTGAGTAAGCGCCCCAGCGTGGCCGGCGGTGAGGAGTAAACACACGACCAACAACACCCGGGGTTCGGTGGCAAACGAAAGCCCAGTTCCACCACCACCAACGCCCCACCGCTCACTGAACCGAACGAGAAATACCAGTGCCGTGACTGCGTTGATCAACGACAGCACCACGGTCGTCGTCACAAGCCCGAGTCGCGGATAGAGGAGTCGAGCGTAGACGACCGCACCGGCAAGCCCCCCGATGTAATCCAGCGCGAGCACGACCGACAGTCCGCTTCGTGTCTCTCCTGACGAATGCGTATGCCAGAACAGTTCCAGTCCGCGCCGTCCGAGAGTTGAGACACGTCCGGTGACCCCTCCGATCGAAGAAGGGTCCTCATCAGTTTCCTGAACCATTCTCGTCAGTAAGGGTAGTTCGAATCCCGAGAGCACGCCCACAGCGATCACTGGGAGCCGTGCGAGTACCCACACGACAGCGGCGGGGATCCATGATGGGAGTGTGACGCTGTTCAGCGCGACGACGAGCAAGAACCCGGCGGGGGCAACCGTCGCGAGATACACCTCGGTTCGGAAGAAGTTCGCGGGACGGTCGGCTCCAAGATCGTCTGACAGCCCAGCACCGATGCCGAGACTGAAAAAATACAGCCCGACGGTGATGACGTACTGGGTGACTGTCCCCCCATACATCACGGTGAGCAACTCCGAGTAGACGAATTCATACGCAAAGCTACAGAACGATACGACAAACGTCACCGATAGCAGTACGAACCGCCGAGAACGTAATGAACGTTTCATATGCGCCTACGTATTTCCGATCAGTACAGCCCTCTGTGATTCCGATCAGATCCGGGGCGACACCTTCCACTCGTTTTGTATGGCGTAGGACTGTCCAACAGAACTGACTTTGAAGTCGACACACTCCCACTGGAAGTCGTGATCGACTTTCTTGCCAACGATGTGCGCTCCGACACGGTACCAGCCTGGTTTTCGGAGCGGGTGGTCGATTCGGTCTTTGGGGGACCGGTAGGTCCAATCCCAATCGACCGGTCCAGCACCGGGGCGGTCCTTTTTGAACACGGCGTCGGAACCGAACGAACGCACCCCGACCTTCTCGATTCGAACCGAATACCGGCTCGTTTCGTCTTCGTGGTCGTCATACCAGTCATCGGCGTAATCACCACCGTGCCACCACGCCCAGCCGTGATTAGTTCTAGGAGCGTTCACGTGTCCGCCCCCTGCTCGACCCGTTGCGCCTCGGACACTACCACCGCCACCGCCTTTTGCAGCCGCGACGCCAACCGGAGCATCGATCGACGACCGAGGGGGCGTGTACCGCGATAAGACCCACACTCGGTCCGCGAGATCGATACGAATCATCCCGTCGTTGGTCTCAAGCTGCTCAACAACACTGGATTTGCGCGGAGGAGGAGTCTCATCCGACGAACAGCCGGCGAGGACTGGCAGGGCAGTAGCACCGATAACTCTAAGAAAGCGACGACGATGCATACTATGCTACTCATTCCCACCAGACGACGATAAGTCTTTCTTATTGAGAGAAACGACGCCGTAGATGGATGATCTCAGTCGGGTGATTACACCAACGTATCAGGGCGATTACTAAGGTAATCGAACACTGAGCCGAGACCGAAGCCGTACACCCAGTGGGCCACCAACGTGGTAATGAGGTAGACGTACAGCGCCGCTCCCGTCTGTCCGGTGTAAAACGCGATCACGAATCCGGTCCAGAGCACCGTTCCGAATGGAACCCCGCGCTGGCGAATCGTTTTTCCGGGGAGATACTGCTCGACAGAAGCGAACAACAGCGGCCACGTCGTCATTCCGCCGCCGAGAAAGATGAAGTAGCCGGCTGGAATCGCGGGCGCGATCGTATTGAGCCTAGTAAGCTCAGCGAGAGCAGCGAAGCTCGATAAGTCGAACCCGCCGAGGGCGTTCCCGACGAGCAGAACGACTGTCATGAGTGCAGTGCCGACCAATCCGCCGGCAGCACCCACGACACCATCCCTGATGATCGCTGCTAACTCCTCCGTTGTCGTTCCGACTTCAGATACTGATGTCTTTTCGGTGTCAGCCATCGTCGTTGTTCCACCCTCGGAAGTCGTTGTCCGCTCGTTCTCATCGACTGCCATATGTACGGTAACACCACCCACAAATAAAAATCTGAATATAATAATAGATACATTTGCATTGGATGGTAGTTGTCACTGTAATCTAGTAGATCGGCCAGAAGCCTATTTAGGAAGGGGGTCGAGCGTAGAGATATGAGCCAGTACGGCTCCCGGAATCGGGCTCGATCACCGATCACCCGAATCGTTCCGGACCTTCGGATCACCAACTACGATCTGATGGAGCGTGAGGTGAGCGTGACGATCACCGACGAGACGAACGAAGCGGTCGTAACAGCCGACCGAACTGTCGTCCGTGGGGGAGATATCACATGGCGTGGCGTCTTTCAGCGGCCTGGGACCTACGACGTAACCGTCTCGTTGCACTACGGTGAGTCTGTTGCCGCGACGTACTCTGTGCAACCGGGTCGAACAGGGATCGGTTTGGACATCCATCCCGACAGTATCGAAATCTATCGTGTCCCAGCAAGTGAGTGAAGGATATTTTACGATCGCGCTGAAACAAGTCGAGTATGACTCACAGCGACTGGGGTGATTGGTTACTCCGGGAAATCGAGGCAACAGTGCCGGAATCGCTATCCGTGTGGTACCTCGGGTGCAACGGATTCGTCGTGAAAGCCAACGACGGCACGACGATCTTCATCGATCCGTATCTCGGGACAGGCGATCCGCCACGGACGGTTCGGATGATTCCGGTCCCGTTCGATCCAGCGGACGTGCAGGTTGCTGACGCCGTGGTGGCGACCCACGAACACACTGACCACGTCCACGGGCCGAGTCAGGGACCGATCCTCGAAGCGACGGACGCCCGCTTTTATGCTCCTGACGACAGCCTGGCCGTCACCGAACGCGAAGGTTGGCGAGAAACGTACGATCTCACCGACGCCACGTTCGAACAGGTGAGCGAGGGTGAGACGATCGAGATCGGTGCGGTGACCGTTCACATCGAGCCGGCGAACGATCCCGACGCGACACACCCGGTGTCGTATCTCATCGAACACGACGAACGGACGTTCTTCCACGGTGGGGACGCCAGACCGAGCGACGCGTTCGAATCGATCGGTTCGGCCTACGACATCGATCTCGGTGCGCTGGCGTTCGGCACTGTCGGAATGATTCCTGATAAAGAGACGGGCGAGCCGGTTCGCACCCGGTGGTACAACGACGAAAATCAGATCATCAAGGCGGCGGAACAGCTCCAACTCGATCGGCTCATCCCTACCCACTGGGACATGTGGCGCGGACTCACCGCCGATCCGACGACGCTCGAACACCATCGGTACACGATGTCACACCCCCGGCGTCTCGAAATCTGTCGGATCGGTGACCGTGTTCAGATTAGCTGAACCTGTCTATCTCTGAGATAGTCAGAGAATCCTATATTCCCAGGATCGGAAACGGACTAGATTTATGCGCCGTGAGCTGTAGCGTTAGAGTAACATGCGTACAGCAGAGTCAGAGGCTGTCATCGCCGAAGCGGCCGGCGTGACAGTAGAAAAACGCTTCGAACCAGATGAGTTTCCGGTGCCGGCTATCGCTTTTACCATCAGCTCGAAGCGTGACGATCCCATCACGCTCCGCATGCACGATACGCTGCCCGATGAAGTCAACTCCGATCACATCGGGCTTCATCCGGAGTACGGGGGCGAATACTGGTCTGTCGAAGAAAACAGCGCCGTCTTCAAACGGTCGTTCGATCCCAACGAGGAATACGTCACTGTGTACGGGCTCCGCCACATCTACGTAGACACTGCGGATCAGTTCCTTGTTGAGCCGGAGATCGAGATCCTCGATCCCGCGACGGACATTCTCGGAGAGAACAGTGGGCAACACGTCCGTGAGGTCATCGCGGGCGAGAGCGACGACGTTCGGAGTCCCGAGCCGAATGCCGGAAGCACTCGCGGCGGTACGAGCGTTCGGCCCGGGGGCCGATCCGGAGAGCAACCCCAACCGAGTGCGCCGACCATGGACTCCATCGGGGAGGCGTTGGCTGAGGAGATCAGAAACGGTACGATCGACGATCAGGCGCTCGAAACGCTGCAGGAGAACCTCACGATTGAACCCCGACAGCCCAGCCGGTCCCACCGCCAACGGGGCGGGGGAACAAAAGGTGACAGCAGCATGGACGCCCGCATCCGCCGTCTTCAGGCTGATGTGGGTGACCTTCGGGCCTACACCGATGCTCTCGAAGGCTTTCTCGATGAGAACGGAGAAGCGCAGGTTATGCTCTCTGATTTCAGACAAGAGCTCGACGATCTTAATCCTCGTGTCAACTCACTCGAAACCCAAACCAACGAAATGTCCGGCGAACTGTCGAACGCCATCGATGATTTCTCAAACGACATCGGTGCCCTTTCCTCGGATATCGATTCTCTCACGACCGAAATCGATTCTCTCAACGACTACGCTGATTCTCTGTCTGATGATCTCAGTACACTCGAATCGGATCTCGAATCGATCTCTTCTGACGTGTCCCGGTTGCAGTCGCGGGTCAGACGGCTCGACAACAGCACCGCCACTGAAGAAGATCTCGAACAGATCCAGTCAGAGCTCGACAGCCTTGCGACGTTCCGCCAACGAATGCAGTCGGTGTTTGATGGGTGACCGTGGACGGACTGAACACATCCTTTCTGATCCGTTCATAGCTCGACCTTGTCTGTTGCTGGAGTGGACGCCTTTGAGAGTCGTTGTGCCGCTTGCTGACTTCTTCCACTCGGGTGGGAGGGACGCATGGTCGAGATGAATCCGACATATTAAAGATTTCATCACGCATTGATGTCTTTGTGCACGGGTTTCTGACAGTTACTTCGGTGTCTGCCCCAGCGGACACCGAAATCGAACGCGCGAAGCGGCCGTGCCAGCCGCTGCAAACCGACGGAGCTCTCCGTCCTCCAATCGGGGTATCACCAAACCGGGAAACGTTCTGGTTCCAACTGACCGGAACTGTCTCATCAATCTACCGACAGGAGACTCGCGCGTATCGGTGCAGGACCTCACGCTGCAACACAGGACCCAGTGATGCTTGACATCGAGCAGTGCACTCGACGTCGAGCCTTAGCAACGGTCGGAAGCTGTCTCGGCAGCGTGCTTGCAGGATGCATCGGAGCCTCCAGTCCGAGCAGCGATGAGACCGTTTCCGGCGGAACGGACACTGACTGGTCCACCATCGGTCACAATCCCGCGAACACGAGACACGCCGAATGGGCAACGGTGGATTCGAAACCGACAGTTGCGTGGCGGTTCCCGATCGGTTCACCGATCGATCAACCTGTCGTCGCGGCGGGACAAGTGTACATCTCCGATAGCACCGCGCTTCACGTCCATGACGCAGCGACAGGATCACAGCAGTGGACAGTCGCCACTGACACCGCTCAGCTGTATACGGCTCCCACGGTTCGAGATGGTGTCGTCTATCTGGGAGTGAGGAACGGGCCAGAAAGCGTCGTGGCGTTGGATGCAGCCAGTGGTGAACAACTGTGGGCGTTCGAGGCCCACCAAGCCGGTGCCGTGTCAGGCACGCCGACGCTCAACAACAACGGTGATACGCTGTACATCGGAACGGACACGGAACGAGTGTACGCGCTTGATTCTGCTACCGGTGAGCCGCGCTGGCAGCAATCGGTGTTTGGATCAGTCACGACGAGTCCGGCAGTCGATTCACCACTTGTCGTCGTCACTACCCGTTCGGGAGAGGTGTACGCCTTCGATGAGAGCGGCACCACCCTGTGGCGGCAACGACTCCAAGCGGGCAGTGAGACGCCACCGGTGATCTCCGATCGGACGGTGTTCGTCGGCGGGACGGATAACACTATTTGTAGCCTTGATCCGGTTTCAGGTCAGTATCGGTGGACCACGTACGTCAGCTCACTGTATCCGAGCGGGTTTGCCGTACGGAATTCGTCGGTGTATGCCGTCTCCGGCCGTCACGTCGTTGTTCTCGGAGGTGACGAAGGAAAGAAAGGAGTAACAATCGATCTCGGGGCGTTCGTCAGGTGCGCGCCGATACTCCTCGATGATACGTTGTACGTCGGCGGTCGACGCCTGTTTGCACTCGATCCGTCAGGCGGCATCGGAGTCGCGTCTATCCAGTTCGGGGGAAAGCACTGGTCTATGAATCTGGGACGACACGTCGGTCCAGGTGTCGCAGCGACGACCGAACGGTTGTTCACCCCTGTGAAACGCGACGACGGCGCTTACAAACTGGTCGCACTCGAAGTCGACGCGTGACCAGCGTCTGGTGTTAATCGTCAGGACAATTCGGACACGACGGCGAGAACGTTCCGGTGGTACCGTCCGAGACCGGTCGGGTTTTACTGCTCGGTGGGTTCGATTCGGTAATGACGACCATTCGGGTAGCCGTCCCCCGGAAGGGACGGCCGTTGTACGCCGTTCTCGAACGAGTGGCGGACGAAAGCGGGGCGACGGCGGTAGCTGACCGGATCATCTCCACTCTCAGGCATGAAAAGTCAATCACCAAGGGTGTGAACAACCCGAGCCAGTCGGTGTACGACCGGCTCGCGGAGTACAGCGATCCTACCGACGCGACTGCTCCGGAGTATACGCTCTACCGAGACGCTCGTTCTGGACTCCCCCGGCGGATCGTGTTCGATTCCGTGACGGTACCCATCGGAGACGATGAGATCCAACTCGTCGGCCGAGAGGAGCCGTTTCGCGCGCTGCGGAAACACGAGTTCGCGCTCGGATTCGATAGCGCCGATCTCGTTCTTGAGGAAGTTGTCACGCTTCGCTCCGATCCGCTTACCGACATGGACGCGGTGAACGACCGTATCAACCCACACGACACCGACGTGCGTGTCGTCAACGGACTCGGTGACACCGTCTATCACACGCTGCTCGGGGACCCGGATGTCGTCGGCAACGATCCGACGCGGGCGTTCGTCGAATCCTACACCGGTCCGCTGTGTATCTCCCCACGGTACGAACGCCTTGTGGAAGCCGTGCTCGGCACCACTGCCGTCGATACCGTTGAGTTCTGCTATCCAGACGACGGCGTCGAAGAGGAAGCCGCGATCGCTGACGCCGGTCTTGGCGTGTACCTTACCGTCTCCGGATCGACGGCACGGGAGCACGGTCTTGTCCTCGGTGAACGGCTCTTCCCGAGTGAAACCGTACTGCTTGAGAACCGAGCAGAGCTAACGTCTGCCCATGAACGAACGAAAGGGCTGTTCGCAACGAGCGAAACGGTTGTTACGCCGTCGCTGTGACCTTTCCGCACGAACCGGGTATCGCGTCAGTTAATCTGGTCGCTCACTGGTTCAGAACGTTGATTGGCAGGACGGACATAGGCCGTGCTGATCATGATCCGGGACCGTGTTCGTTCGATCGGAAGCGTTCTTTTGTTACACTGTCCGACCGATCGGACGCGCCAGGCCGTTGAGGTGTGGCGAAATAATCGATTCGACTATGGGGTCGACGGATAGATGGAGATGCTCGATATCGACCGCGCGGTGGTGTCGCTGGCGCTTGCGCGAATGGTCGATTCGTTCGGCAACTCGTTTCTGATCATCGTTCTCCCGCTGTACATCGCACGCGGCATCAGCGGCGGATTCTTCGGTCTGCAAGAGTCGCTTCTCACTGGTCTCATCCTCTCTATGTTCGGATTTCTCAACAGTTTCGGACAGCCGTTTACCGGTCGGTTTTCCGACCGGCTCGGCAGACGGCGGGTGTTCGTTTTAGCGGGGTTGTCAGTGCTGTGTGTTGCGAGCTTCGCGTACTCGTTCGCTACGAGCTACGCGGCATTGTTCGTCATTCGGGCGGCCCAAGGCGTCGGCGCGGCGCTGACGATCCCGGCTACGGTCGCGCTCATCGACGAATACGCCACGGACACCAGTCGTGGCAGCAACATGGGTGTTTACAACACGTTTCGGCTCGTCGGCTTCGGTCTCGGACCGGTCGTCGCTGGTTCGGTCGTGCATCTAGGTCCGTACCACGTCTCGGCGCTAAACGGAACGTATTCAATCAGCGGATTCAACGCGGCGTTTTACATTGCTGCCGGGGCGATCCTCACTAGCTTGCTCGTCGTCGCCGCGTTCGTCAAGGATAGCCCGCAGACCGAATCAACGACAGAGGAACTCTCCGTGTCCGTGTTCTCCAACGGACGGACAACGCTTGATCCCGTGTTCACGCTCTCGCTCGCGTCGCTGTTCATGGCGATCAGCATCGCGTTGCTCTCGACGATTGAGCCCCATGTCAACCGCCGGCTTCATCAGACGGCGGCGATGTTCGGCGTTCAGTTCGGGGCGTTCGTTGTGGCCCAAGTGCTCTTTCAGACGCCGATCGGCCACGCCAGCGATCGGTACGGACGGCGACCGTTCATTGTGATCGGAATGTTGCTGTTGGTGCCGTCGACGCTCGTTCAGGGGTTCATCGGTACCTCTTGGGGGCTGGTGATCGCGCGGTTTGCCCAAGGCATCGCCGGGGCGATGGTGTTCGCGCCCGCGCTCGCGCTTGCCGGCGATTTCGCGCTGGAAGGACATTCCGGCACCCAGCTATCGCTGTTGACGATGACGTTCGGTCTCGGAACCGCTATCGGACCGCTCACCTCCGGCTTTCTCATCCGGTTTGGCTACCCCGTTCCGTTCGTCTTCGGGGCGGCGCTCGCGCTGGTCGGAACCCTTCTCGTCCTCACGCAGGTGTACGATCCCGGCAAGCCCAGCGGGGAGACAACGATCGGTGAACCGTCGACGCCCGACGATTGAGTGTTAGCTCTCGTGAATCGCGTCACTCGACTACGCAATTTCCATTGATGTCCCCCATCACCAGCGGCGAAACACTTAGAATCATCCGAAAAATACGTATATACGTGATTATCGAATGAGCACCATCGACGATACACCCCCCCTCTCGGAAACGACTACAATCCGTTTTTGAGCAACTTTCGAACGATCGAAAGCTCGATCTCCTCGGATACGCGGCCGAGCAGGGTGAATTCACTGTCACGGAGCTGAAGATCGATCTCGATCTCCCACACACGACTGCCCACGAGTACTGTCGTGAGCTGCAGTCCGCTGGTTTGTTGGAACGCAAACAGGGGAAGCCGGCACGGTATGCGCCCGTCGACTTCGAGTTCCATCTCTCGCCCGGGGTGATCGCAACAGCAGTTGAAACTGAATCGGAGACGCTCGATTATCTCGTCAATACCTACGGTCAAGACAGTATTGATGCGATCCTTGATATTTGGGATGCGGTCGAAGATGGAGAGTTGACGTACCGGGAGGCCAGTGCAACCGTTGAGATAGAGCATGTTGACTTCCTGCGGGGCGCGTCCGAACTCGGTCTCTTTGAGCGATGAGTGTCGTGATACGAGAACGCGAGCGCATACCTGCGTCTTCAGGCGCAGGTCGAGCGGACCATAGCGTATACAACCTCATTCGATAGCTGAACTGGATCTCTCCACGCTTTTCGGTGGTTTTAAGATAGACACAATCATAGTGTGCAGTTCAGATGAAGACCACACGGCACGCGACTTACAACCTCAACTACCACATAGTGTGGCTACCGAAGTATCGTAAGTCGGTACTCGTCGGTGAGGTTGTACGCCGTGTGGAATCCATTCTTCACGAAATTGCGGACGACAAAGGCTTGGAGATTATCGACCTCACCATCCAGCCCGACCACGTTCACCTGTTTGTCAGCAGTCCGCCGAAACACGCCCCGTCGCTCCTTGCCAACTGGTTCAAGGGGATTTCGTCACGGAAGTACAACCACCGTCACGTCACCCGTGACAGTGCCAAAATCCAGTGGGCACGTGGCTACTACGCAGGGACGGCAGGGCACGTCTCCAGCGAGACCGTCCAAGAGTACATCCACCAACACGAGGTGGGTGAACAGTGACAGAGGTCAAAGAGACGTTGGAACTGAAGCTTGTGAACCCGAACACCCACAAGCACCGCAAGCTCTGTGAGACGAAAACTGCCTACCAGCAGGCGCTTCACGCCGCGTTCAATGCGAACTGTACCACCCAATCGGCAACGAACGACGTGGTGGTTGACTATGACCTTTCAGGATACGCGAAAAACGCCCTCAAGAAGTACGTCCCGCAACTCTGTGGCGGAAGCTACGATGCAAAAGCGCTTCACGACGACCACCCAGTTCGATTCACGAACGAGGGGATTCGGTTGGACCACAAGCCACAGAACGCCATCGAATGGTACGTTAAAATCCCGCATCACGAGGATTATCACCTCTGGATACCGGCCCAGATAAATCCTGAACAACGCGAGTGGCTCAAAGCATTATACGCTGGCGATGCAGAGATGGGCGAGTGTCGGCTGTTCGACCGGCGCGGGGAATGGTATCTGCACGTTGTCGCAACGAGAGACGTGGAAGAACGATCTACTTCGGCGCGAGAAACGCCGATTGGGGTAGACATCGGGGAAGCCTCTTTACTAACGGTGTGTCACCGTGACGAGCGTGGCTCCCCGACTGCACCCAAGATGTGGAACGATGAAGGCAGACAGTTCGACAACTCCGTGAGACGTATTTCACGGCGACTCGACGCCTTCAACAACGCGGTAGTGAACGGATTGCAGAACGGTATGGAGATGCGCTCTGGCGCGAAATCGACCAGATTCTTCACACCGTCACGTCGGAAGTGGTTGAGTACGCCGACCAGTTCGACAATCCCGTACTGGTGTTGGAGAATCTGACGCATATCCGTGAGAACATGGACTACGGCAAGTTCATGAACCGGCGACTGCACGGCTGGGGGTTCGCCAAGATGCACGCCCAGATCCAGTACAAGGCCGCCGCGAAGGGAATTCGCGTTGAAACGGTGAATCCTGCATACACGTCCAAAACGTGTCACTGTTGCGGTGAACGGGGATATCGCCCAGAACAGGCGACGTTCAAGTGTTCCAATTCGGAGTGTTGGGTATCCGACTACCAAGCAGACGTTAACGCCGCGCTCAATATTGCAGACCGCTACCTCAGCGGAGAGAGCCATTCAAGAGAACACACGGACGGCGATGACTCGGCTGAGGAAGGGGGCCGTTTGACCGGCCCGCAAGACAGCCAAGCCGATGCTACCCAGCAAGAGACGCTTGGAACGTATGCGTCTTGAAACCTTAGGGCCGCGCTCGGCCTGAAATCCCATGGTGGGATTCCCGCGACTTTAGGCGCGAGAGGAGGTCAAGGTTCAGTGTTACCGTGTTGCAGTTTCGATCACTCACTCCGCAGCAGCGTTGATCGCGCTGTTGAACGCGAACAGTTCTTTCGTCACAGCGCTCTCCTGAAGCCGGTAACGCTGGGGATGGGTCTCGGGGATCACCTCGATGAGACCGACATCGATGAGGATATCGAGATGCTTGCTGACCGTCTGGCGGACGAGCCCGGCGTGGGTTGCGAACTCCTGCACGGTGAACTCCCGGTCGGGTGGCCAGTCGAGCAAGGCATCGACGAGAAGCGGGACGCTGTCATGCTGTGTGAGGTACAGCCAGCCGCTTGGATTGCTCAGGCGGGCTTGTTTCGTCTGGGCGCGTCCGTCGGACGCAGAGTCGCTCTGGGCCATAGGTCGTGGCTTGACAGTACTAACGCAGAGGTGTTAAATGTTATTGCGCCATCCGTTAATGCATAGTAACATTCTTGTAACGATCGGGGGTATGTGTGACTGTGCCACCAACGACGCATCGTTGTGCGCTCCTCCGTCCCCTCGTCAGCAAACACCGATACGGTGCCCCTATTGCTAAGGACGAGTTGGTACGCCAAGCCGCCTTTAAGCCGCATGAGGAAGGTGCGGTTCGAACAGCATACGATACCCTCTCCGATCTTCCATTCGTGTTGGATTATGGCCAGCGGGGAGTAATGATCGATTCCTCCAACTTTGGGGTACTTGCCGACTATCTTTACTACGAATGCACCTGGCCTGTATGGGAGATTACAACCAAATTGAAACACTACGAAGGCTGGGACGATCACGAGTGGGCATAGCACAGTTCATCAGCGGTACGAGACAGGACTCTCCCTACTGCTGGCGGGACGGCGTTCGCGCTGACGTGCGCCGAATGTGGCAACACCGTCACTGAGGAGGGCGTCGTGACGCGACTCGACGGCTCTGTCTATCACTTTTGCTGTCCGTCGTGTGAACAACAGTTCACCGAGACGTACGAGGAACTCCACGCTCGAACGTCCGAGTAGACCAGTGCCTCCGCCGATCCGTGTGAGCACGTTTAAGCCCGGCCGTCCGTAGCCTTTATGTAGATAATGCAACCTCGGGACCTCTCCACGCACAGCGTCTACCGGGCTGGACGCGGCATCGAGGAAGTCGCCCGCGAAATCGGCCTCGATCCCGACGAACTGGTCAAACTGTCTTCAAACGAGAATCCACTCGGGCCGAGTCCGGCCGCGGCTGAAGCGATCCAACAGCACGCCACTCATAGCCACACGTATCCGAAAGCCGCCCACACGGATCTGACCGACGCGATCGCGCGCCAGTGGGACGTATCACCCTCACAGGTATGGCTGGCCAACGGCGGCGACGGCGCGCTCGATTACCTCGCACGCGCGTTTCTGGAACCGGGCGACGGAGTGCTCGTTCCTGATCCGGGGTTTGCCTACTACTCGATGAGCGCCCGGTACCACCACGGCACGGTCGGGACGTACCAGCTCAACAAAGCTGACGGCTTCGAACAGACCGCGACGACTGTCCTTGAGAGCTACAACGGCGAGCGCGTCGTTTACATCACCAGTCCACACAACCCGACCGGCCGCGAACTTCCACGCGAGGAGCTGCTCACACTCGCAGACCGCACCGACGATTCGACGCTCATCCTCGTCGATGAGGCGTACGCCGAATTCGCCAGCACAGACAGCGCGATCGATCTACTGGGTGAACGCGACGACATCGCTGTTCTCCGCACGTTCTCAAAGGCCTACGGATTGGCCGGCGTCCGGCTTGGCTATCTCCTCGCGCCACCGACGTGGGCCGACGCCTACGAACGCGTCACGACGCCGTTCGCCGCGAGTGAACTCGCGTGTCGGGCAGGGCTAGCAGCACTCGAAGACGACGCCCACCTCGACAACACGGTCGAACTGGTGCGGTGGGCACGCGAGTACATGCACGAGCAGTTACAGGCACACACCTGGCCCAGCGGGGGGAACTTCGTGCTCGCGGCAGTTGACGACGCCGAGACGGTGGCCCGAGACTGCCGCGAGCGCGGCGTCATCGTTCGGGACTGTACGAGCTTCGGGCTGTCCGACTGTATTCGGATCAGCTGTGGAACGCGCGAGGAAACGAAACGCGCAGTCGACGTTATCAACGATATCGTATGAAACTCGCTATCACTGGCACCCCCGGAACGGGGAAAACGACAGCTGCACAACTGCTTGAACCGGATGTCGTCCATCTCAACGAGGTGATCCGTGAACAGGGGCTCTACACCGAGACCGACGATACACGCGACAGCCGTGTCGTGGACTTCGATCGAACCGAGACGTGGCTTGCTGAGCGCGAGCCGACGATCGTCGAATCGCACCTCGCACACCACTTCGAGGCGGAACGCGTCGTCGTGCTCCGGTGTCACCCCGAGAAACTCCACCAACGGCTGCGCGAGCGCGGTGAATCCGAAGCGTCCGCAGAAGAGAACGCTGAGGCCGAAGCGCTCGACGTAATTCTCGTGGAGGCACTCGATCGCCACGCCGATGTCTACGAGATCGACACCACCGATCAGGACCCGTCGGCGGTCGCAACGGAGATCAATCGAGTGCTTGCCGACGAGCGCGAACCGAGCGCTGGGAACGTTGATTTCACTGAGTACCTATGACGCTCGATCGCTTCCGTCCGCTGGCGTCCCGCGTACTGAACCCGTTCGTGAACGCCTCGGTCCGTGTCGGACTGACACCGAACGCGGTGAGCGTCACGGCGTTCGCGCTGGCGTTCGGTGCTGGTGTCGCGTTTTCGTTCGCGGACACCACTCCGTGGCTGGCGATGGGCGGGGCCGTGCTCGTGTTCTGTAACGGGTGGCTCGATCTCCTCGACGGAGCGCTCGCCCGCCGGCTGAACGTCGCCTCCTCGACGGGCGATCTCCTTGACCACGTCCTCGATCGGTACGCCGACATCGTCGTTCTCGTCGGACTCGCCGCTGGAAGCGACCAGTATGAACTCGGACTGGCAGCAGTCACGGGCGTGTTGATGACATCGTATCTTGGAACACAAGCAGCGGCTGTCGGTCTCGATCGTGTGTATGGGGGTGTTCTTGGCCGCGCCGACCGACTCGCACTCATCGGCATCGGTGGTGTGCTTTATACACTCGTTCCTGGACGCTTCTACAACCTGACCGTCATCGGCTGGCTTCTTGTCCTGTTTGCCGTCGTCGGACACCTCACGGCGGTTCAACGGTTTTACCACGCGATAGCAGCACTCGACGGCTGACTCGAAACTGGAACGTGCTTCTGGCGTTCAGATGAAACGCTACGACAGACATTCGAACGTTGGTGTGACAATCATTGTGAGCCGTAGCCAGCGTACCATTTATGCCTCATGGTGGCAAAGATTCAGCTATGCCTCAATGTGAGATGTGTGGCAAAGAGGTACCGTCCCTGACAACGGTCCGGATCGAGGGGGCGGAGATCGACGTTTGTGACGATTGTGCGGACTTCGGGACTGAGGTTCGTACGGAGTCGACCTCCAGCACGTCCACGAAATATTCGACAGACAGTGGGTCAGCAGGCTCCTCATCCACGTCAGGCACACCGTCTACGGGATCGAGTAGCACCGACTCTCGAAGCCACGATATGTTCGATGAGATGGACGAAATCGCGCAAGATTACGACCAGCGTATTCGGAACGCCCGGGAGTCGGCCGGTCTCTCACAGGAGGAACTGGCGGACCAACTCAACGAGAAAGCGAGTTTGATCCGGAAGCTCGAACACGGCGACAGCCTTCCGAGCGATTCGGTTCAGACGAAACTCGAACGCAAGCTGAGCATTTCGCTTTCGGAATCGGCAGAGACGGACGACAGCGAATGGGAAGGGGGATCATCGACTGGAAACTACACGCTTGGCGACGTTGTCCGTCGCAAGGAATGAACGATCCCGTGGTGGCGATTACCACCACGAACGAGTAGTTATATCAGCCTTGGCGTGTCGTCTTCGGTATGTTCATCCTCGTAAACTTGAAGGCCTACGACTGTGACCCAGTTGCGATCGCCACGGCAGCCGCTGCTGTTGGTGACGACGCTGACGCGCGCGTTGCTGTCGCTCCCCAGACCGCCGACATCACGCGCGTTGCGGAGACGGGCGTCGAAACGTGGGGCCAACACGTCGATCCCGTCGATCACGGAAGTCATACGGGAAGCACCCTCGCGGACGCGATCGCTGCGGCGGGTGCGCAGGGCACCTTGCTTAACCACTCCGAACGCCGGCTACGGCTGGCGGATATTGATGCAGGGGTGCGTGCGGCCGACCGGGCTGGTCTCGACACCATCGTCTGCGCGAACAATCCGAAACAGGTGGGCGCTGTCGCAGCGCTGTCACCAGATATGGTGGCTGTCGAACCCCCCGAGCTCATCGGTACCGGCACGCCAGTCAGCCACGCCGATCCCGAAGTCGTCACCGATGCCGTCAGCGCGGCCGATGCCGTCGACAGTTCGATTCCCGTGCTCTGTGGCGCGGGCATCTCATCAGGAGAGGACGTGACGGCTGCTGGGGAGCTTGGTAGCGAGGGCGTACTACTCGCAAGCGGGGTCGCAAAAGCCGACGATCCCCGCGCTGCCCTCGCTGATCTCGTCTCTGAGCTGTGATCTCTCCACGATCGATCACGGGTCCAATAGCCGACACGCTCATTTGATAGTCGTCCGTAGAGACACCAATGCGTATCCGTGATTGGCAGGACATACTGACCGATATCGTCGATTCAACTGCGAAACCTGACGACTGGCGCGCCGTCGCCGGCACCCGCAGCGACGGCGTCGGGGAGGACATGTATCTCGGTCACCCTGATCGGGGTGTGTTCCAGCTCAAAACGTACGCGAAAAACCCCTTCGAAGTGAAAGGTATCGGGGGACAGGTCGCTCGTCGAATCGATGACGAGCTCGATCCCTTGTTCCCCACCGACAGCGCCGGCCGGTTCGGTGTCCGATCCCCAATCGAGGACGAAACCCAAGCCGAACAGACGGCGAGCGAACTCGAAGAAGTGATCAAAACCCATGCCGACGCCCCGACAACACCGGACGCGCTGTTTGAGGACGTGATGGGTGCACTCGACAGCCCCGCCTACGGACCGATGGAGTACGACCAGTACGACCGTCCCGAACCGCTCGAAGATCTCACCACCACCTTCGAAGAAGCCGAGCGACTCCTCGAACGGGATTTTGAGGACATCGTCACCGACGACGGCGTCGATCGAGGATTCCAGTGACCGATACTGTGTCGAGAAACACGCAGTACGTCGCTCCCGACAGAGTCCACGGGTGAGACACCGTGGTCGGTCCATCTCCGAGCGATCGGAACCGCTTTAAGTGGATCCGGCCGGCGATCGTCGCTCTCGTCGGTGTGTCATCCGGTCTTATCACCCTCGTTGGCAACGCGACTGTCACAGAAACCGCACTCGTCGTTTTCGCGGGACTGCTTCTTGGGGGTCTCCTCGCCAAGATCGTGGTTCCCAGCGGTCGACGCCGGGAACGGTAGTTAGGACCGATCTAACGACCGGAGCGTTTCGTGGAGACCGACCACCAACGCCGGAACGACTAGCATGAAGATGTGTTCTTCGATGGGAATGCCGAGCAGTTCAACCCCAGTACGGAGTGGAATCACGAACACACCCATCTGTAACGTGTACCAGTCCCAAACGTATGCGAACGGATATAAAACGAGTATCGTTCGAATCGCACTCCGGACGACACCAGCGTACACCACTAGCGCGAGTGCTATCGCCCCCCAGAACAGTTCAGTGATAAGATACGTATATGGGCCGAACATCCCGATGTCTGGAAGCGAATCGATCATGCACTTCGTTCGATTACGACGGCTATTAGCTCTCCCCGCCAACTTTGATTATCGTACAACACAAACAGAGCCGAGAGGCTACCATGGACATAGTAGACATCGCGACACGGGACGCTGTCGAGGTTGAGGCGTCACAACGCCTTGCCAAAGTTCGGGGCGTTTTCGAGCGCGATAACCCGAAGGGGATCATCGTTACCGACGAGGGAGAGTACGACGGGATCATCACGGAACGACAGCTGTTGCAGTCCCACGTCGAAGACGGTACGAAAGTCGGTGCAATGGCCGACTCCGCCCCGAAAATTGATCGATCGAGTAACGTTCGAGATGTCGCACGGATGCTTGTTGAGGGCGGCACCAAGGTCGCTCCTGTTTTCGAGAACGACGACCACTGGGGCATGATCTCTGCGGATGCGATCTTAGAGTCAGTGCTCGACAATCTTGAGGTCCTCTCGATCGAGCAGATTCACACCGACAGCGTCGTCACAATCACCGAGGACACCAACATCGGCCGGGCCATCAACCTTCTGCGCGAGAACGGTATCTCACGGCTTCCCGTACTCAACGAGAACGAGAAGCTGACGGGCATGGTTACGACACACGACATCATCGAGGTCGCGGTCCGAGACGTGGACAAACCCACCCACGGAGACCGTGCCGGCGACCGCAACCGCGTGCTTGACATCCCTGTTTACGACGTGATGCAAAATCCTGTTGAAACCGTCGGGATCGACAGCACCGTTCGAGACGCCGTGGACGTGATGCTCGAACACGACTACGGTGGCGTGGTGGTTACCCCAACCGATGAGGACGATGTCGTCGCCGGCGTGCTCACGAAAACTGACGTGCTCCGGGCGCTCACGTTCACCGAAGAGGAGTATCTCGACGTGCAGATCACCAACATCGATCTCCTCGATACGCTCCAACGCGAGGAGATCAGACGGAACATCGAGGAAGTCGTCGGGAAATACCAGCGAATGAACGTTCAACACGCCCACGTCCGTCTCCAAAAACACAAAGAAAAACTCCGAGGGACGCCGCTCATTCAGTGTCAGATCCGACTTCGAACCAACCACGGCCAGATCGCTGGCTCTGGTGAAGGATATGGTGCGGATTCGGCCTTCCGGGTCGCGCTCGATCGACTGGAACGGAACGTTCTTGAACTGAAAGGCACTCGGAGCGACGAACAGTACGAAGGCCAACTGTTGCGAAAGCTCAACAGGTTGTGAAACCACGCCTGTCGCGTCGGAGACGGGCGTAGGAGGATCGAGTCCCATTTTATACATTGCCTTGTGATCTGCTGGAAAACTAGAAATCGAAGCGTTCCGTCACCGTGATTTTAGCTTGAAATCACACACTGGTTGGAGATATCTATCTATACAAACACCAAATTGATACTCGTTGACAACCATCACGTCCAACAGTGTCATATATTCTTATATTTATGAGATAATTAATATATTTTCTTCATGTTAGTAAACAAAAAATATAAGTCATAGCGATATAATTATTTTTCTGGGTATGCGAGGTAACAACAGCGGTATATCGAGGCGGAGACTGCTCCAAACAATCGGTAGCGCCACAGCACTAACGGGGATCAGTGGAATCGGATCGGCAGACGCAGGCGACAAAGTCTACGTGAACATCGGATTCGATCACGAGGCGGGCCGGAGTATGGCGGTCACCGAGGCAGAGGAGACTGTCCGCGAATTCTCCTTCGGCGCGGTCACAGCCCGCGTACCAACGAAGGCGGTAGAACGGCTACAGCAGCATTCAGACGTTCGATACGTCGAGAAGAACGGACGAATGCACGCGCTCGCCCAAACGACACCGTGGGGTATTGATCGGGTTGACGCCGACGTTGCTCACGACGCGGGCTACACCGGTTCAGGAGCGGACATCGCCATTATCGATACGGGGATCGATGCCAGCCATCCGGACCTTCAGGCGAATCTCGGAGCGGGATACGCCGTCACGAGCTGTTCGTGGGGGTGTGACTACGACTGGGGCGACGACAACGGCCACGGCACTCACTGTGCGGGAACCGCCAACGCGGTGAACAACGCCGAGGGCGTCGTCGGCGTGAGCGCCAACGCGACGCTGCACGCCGTGAAGGTGCTCAATTCCTACGGAAGTGGTTCCTATTCCGACATCGCTGCAGGGATCGAATACGTCGCTGATCGGGGGTGGGATGTCGCAAGTCTCAGTCTCGGCGGATCGTATTCCGCAGCAGTAGCCGACGCCGTCGACTACGCCTACAGCCGGGGTGTCCTTGTAGTCGCGGCTGCCGGTAACAGCGGCCCGTGTACGGACTGTGTGGGCCACCCAGCGTCCCATTCCGACGCCATGGCCGTGAGCGCGACGAACAACGCGGATGGACTTGCGAGCTTCTCTTCGACCGGTCCGGAAGTCGAAATCGCCGCACCCGGTGCAGACATCTACTCGACGTACACCAGCGACGGCTACAACACACTCAGTGGAACCTCGATGGCGTGTCCGCATGTCGCGGGTGCTGGGGGACTGCTCATGAGTGAGGGGTATACAAACACGGAAGCACGACAGCGACTCACGTCGACAGCTGAGAACATCGGGCTGTCGAGCAACGAACAGGGAGCCGGGCTGTTAGACGCTGCGAGCGCGCTCGGACTCTGACGTACCCCACGCCGTTTTCGTTTTTATCGAGCAAGCGTAACGTCTTCGAAGTCAGCAAGATCGCCGGATTCTGCCCGTGAGACAGCCCCAACGCTGTCAACGAACCCGGCACCGATGCTGCTAGCCGTGTACTCGCTCCGGTCGGTGATCGCCGTCGCTTCGATCGTGTTGAGCACGTCGATGGGGGCAGGAGTCCCGTGACCGTTCTGCTGATAGGCGTCGATGAGGAGCGCAGCGATGCCCGAGACACACGGACAGGACATCGACGTTCCCGAAAGCTCCGTGTAGTAGTGCTCGGAGCTTGCACCGGTGAGATTCAGGGTGTCCGTTGGGCTTACTGTGCTAACGATGGCGTTTCCTGGCGCGCCGACGCCGATCCGTTCGAGCGCGAGCACATCGGTGTCCTCGGACTCGACGGTCGAGAGCGCACGCTGGCGGTCGAACACACCGTTTGGATCTCCCCGGGAGGAAAACTCCGTGACCTGCCGCTGGTCGTTAGTTGCACCGACGCCGAGCACGTAGGGGGCTTTTGCGTACGGGTTGAGTGTGGCCGAATCCGGCCCGGCGTTGCCCGCCGAAAAGACGGGTAAGATTCCGGCGTCGTACGCCTGTTTGGTCGCTACATTCATCGGCGCGGTCGGATCGAACGGTTCACCCCCCGTCGATCCGAACGAGTTCGAAACGATCTGCACGTCGGAATGGGTGGCGAGGAGGTGGTCATACGCCGCGCTGGCTTTCAGGATGCTGAGAGAGACGCCCGCTGAGTAGGCTGTCAACGACGCGCCGGGTGCGTGGCCGCGCTGCCGTCCAGCACTTGCCGATCCATCCCCCCCGATGGTCCCAGTGACGTGTGTTCCGTGCCCGAGCGTATCGGTATCGAGTGATCCAGTGTGAGCCCACAGCGTCGGTGCTCCGAACGGGTTGCCGACCCACTGATAGTTGTTCTCAACATTCGATAGATCGGGATGGTCCCCGTCGACGCCGCTGTCGATCACCGCGACGTGTGTGCTACTCCCGTCGTACCCGTCAACGCCCTCTCCAGCCTGCACGTCGTTCGTTCCCGTTATCTCGCGTGCGTCAGCGTTGTGATATTCGAGCTCACGGTTAGCTCGAACGGTGACAACCCCATCGAGTGCTGCGAGTTCCTGTAAGAGTCCGCCACCAGCGGCGATGTACGCCAACGGAAGCACGTCGTAGGCGTAATACTCGACCCGTCCACCGAGCACCTCGTCGATGATCGCGTTCGATTCAAAGACGACGAGCGCCTCTTGGAGGGCGCTCGTCGTCGTATCGAGCGTCGCATCGACTATGCCGCTCGCTCCCTCCCCGGAACGCACACCGAAGACGGTTCCGGCACCGACCACGCCGAGCGTCTTCAAAAACCCCCGTCGGCCAATAGTATCTGCCATACCATCACGTATCGAGACCAACCATAGAGCGTATCCCCCGTTATGACCGGTTGTTTAATCGAGAAATCGAGTTGCGGGCTCTGGTTCTATCGATGTATCACGGATCGGAATTCGGCGCACGCCTCCGAGATCAATGCTCAGAAGGAATGAGTCGTTCGGGATCGGGTATTTGAATCACCGCAAACAGTAATTAGCGCTCGGGAAGACAGGGCCATTCGGTTCGTTCGATCGAGTAACTGCCACACTGCGGACAGACGTGCCGCTGTAGCTCGAATCGCATCTCACAGCTGCCACACTCATATGGAGACCTCTCGGTTGGTGCCGTGTTCGTAAACTCCTCCTTAAGTGCGGTCATAATGTTCATTCTGTTTCACCAACCTTGGTACACTGGTACGTAGAATGGGGACATAAGTCTTCAGGTGGATAAAACAGTCACTGAAAGTGATTTTAACAGGGGTTAACTAACATGTGAACTGCGACCGAGGGTGAGTCAAGAAAACCACGACATCTCGCACTCATCACATCGTTACACGATTCGCGAAACCTCGGGACACTCTGGCTTAATTCCTGTCGCAGCGGAGACGGAGCGATTCACTCGGGCTGGGCATCGAGATACTGAAGGACGCCCCGTGTATTCATGGCTGTTTCGGCGCGTGCTTTTAGTTCTCCCCAGACATCGACCATCGACGTGTTTTCAGCGAAGTACTCAACGACAGCCCCGTCGCTTTCGAGTTCTGTGCGTTTCGCTTCGACGGTCGCAACCCAGTCAGTGAGCACATCGGCGTACTCCGCGAATCGATCCGCGGTCGGCGTTGGTCCGAAGTGGGCGTACAGAAGCGTTTTGGGATCGATGTCTTTGAGCAGTTCGATGTCTGCGAGGCACTGTTCGAGATTGAACTCCGATGGCGGTGACGTTTCGCGGACGGCATCGATGGTCGGAACGTAGATTCCGGCTGCGTCTGCGGTGAACACCGCGTCGTTGGCCGGGTCTTCGAAGACGAGTTGGTGGGAGGCGTGGCCTGGCGCGTGGTGGGCGTGGAGCTGATGGTCTCCGAGATCGACGACATCACCGTCCGTGAGCGGCTGCATCCGGTCTTCTGGGACTGGGAGCGGTTCCTCATAGAACTGCCACTGATCACCAACAGCGGCTTTCGTTCCCTTGATGAGGCGTGTTGGATCAGCGAGGTGGCGGGCACCACGTTCGTGAACCACGACCGTCGCGTTCGGACAGTCTCGGGCGAGATAGCCCGCTCCACCCGCGTGATCGAGGTGAACGTGAGTGGGGGCGATGATGTCGAGCTCTTCAGGGGCGATACCGACCGAGTCCATCGCATCGAGGATGAGATCGTGGCGCTGTCCGATCCCTGTATCGATGAGAGCAGAGCGCTCCCCAGTAAGGATGTAGACAGCACCGTACTCAGCAGTGTCGTACATCCCAGTATCCAGATAGAAGAGGTCGGTACACTCCCCCGTTTCGACCGGATAACAGTCTCCGATTGCCATAATCCGAATGCCACGACCGGTAGGCAAAAGTGTTCTGTCGCAGTGACCGGTGTGTCCCATTCGAACACGGATGCGATACGCCTTAGTTCTGTCCGAGGGAAACGGGGGGCATGTTATCGAGGCAGTTCGTCCGTGAGCACCCTGCTGTCGTTCGGGACACACTCGAACGGCGAGGAATGGCCGACGAAATCGATCTCGATCGTGTTCTGACGATCGACTCGGAATGGCGTGAGTACAAAGCGCGGGGCGATGAACTCCGTCACGAGCGCAACGAAGTCAGCGAGCGGATCGGCACGCTCAAACGCGACGGCAAAGAGGAGGCCGCCCAGCAGGCGATCGAGCGCTCCCAGAAGCTCAAAACGGAACTCGAAGCGGTTCAGACGCGTGCGGAGGAACTGGAACAGCAACTGGAGTCAGCACTGCTCGGACTGCCCCAGATCCTCCACGACAGCGTTCCGTCCGGAACAGACGAATCCGACAACGTCCAGCTTCGACGGGAGGGGTTCGGTGAGCTTCGTTCGCTGCCCGAAACGGTCGTTCCCCACTACGAGCTCGGAGAGCAATTGGCGATCATCGACGAAGCCCGAGGAGCGAAAACAACCGGTAGCGGCTACTATTTCCTCACTGGTGACGGTGCACGGCTCGAACACGCGCTCGTTCAGTTCATGCTGGACCTCCACCGTGAACAGGGATACATGGACGTGTTCCCACCGATTCCGATCAACAGCGATTCGATGACTGGCACGGGGCAACTGCCGAAGTTCGCAGACGACGCGTACAAGATCGAAAACGAGGATCTCTGGCTCTGTCCTACTGCGGAGGTGCCGCTCACAAACATGTACGCCGATGAGATCCTTCTCCGTGATGATCTCCCGCTCAAACATCAGGCGTACACGCCGAACTTCCGGCGTGAGGCCGGTGAACACGGGACTGAAACGCGGGGGATCGTCCGCGTTCACCAGTTCAACAAGGTGGAGTTGGTGAACTTCGTCGAACCCGACGACAGCTACGATCGATTCGACGAGTTGCTCGAAGAGGCCGAAGAGACACTAGAACGACTCGGACTGCCCTACCGGATCCTGGACATCTGCGCTGGTGATATCGGTGACAAACAGTCCAAACAGGTCGATATCGAAGTATGGGCACCCGCCGACGATATGGATGATGGTCCATCTGAAGGTGGGCGGTGGCTCGAAGTGTCGAGCGTGTCGAACTTCGAGGAGTATCAGGCACGCCGAGCGGGACTGCGCTATCGGCCCGAACGCCACGAGAGCGCGGAGTACCTCCACACCCTCAACGCTTCAGGGGTCGCACTGCCGCGTGTGATGGTCGCCATCCTCGAATACTACCAGAATGAGGATGGAACTGTCGAGATACCCGAGGCGCTCCAACCATACATGGGTGGGCAGGAGGTCATTGACGGCCACGACCACGTGGGTGAGAGCGCGCTTGGAAGCGCCGACGAGTAGCAAAACTGTCTTTTTGGGATTGAGAGAGGAGGATATTTGCCTCCGGCGAACGGACGACAGACCGAATGCGAATGAATCGCTCTGTTTGGTCGTCCCGTCTAACAGCGATCGGGATCGCTGTGACGATTGCTGTGCTGGCGATCGGTAGCACAGCATACGTGCTCTCGCCAATCGTCCGTTTCGTGTTGGGATTGCTCCCGTTTACCCTCCCTGCATGGGGCGGTCTCACGCTCAGCGTGCTGTTGCAACAGGGGGTCGTATTCGGCTCTATCGCGGCCGGCTATCTATGGCTCCGTGATCTCGATCTCGGTTGGATCGGTGTTTCACGCCCGGATCTCAACGGCGTACTGTGGATCGTGTTTGGCTGGATCGGAGCGTTCGGCTCCGTCTTCGTCTTGTTGATCATCGTGCTCTTGTTAGGCTTAAATCCGGGACAGAACCAGATTCAGGGGCTGGTCGTCGAGAATCCGGATCTGATCCCGCTGTTGATCGTGCTTACGATCGTTCTCATCGGCCCCGGCGAGGAACTCCTCTTTCGCGGGATCATCCAAGGATCGCTCCGGGAACGGTTCGGTCCCGTACTGGCAATCATCCTTGCGTCCATCATCTTTGCGAGCGCACACGTTGGGTCTCTGACGGGATCACTCGGTGACCGTGCCGTCACGATTGCTGTCTTGCTCGTTCCGAGTTTAATCTTCGGCACCGCCTACGAGCGGACGAACAACCTCGTCGTTCCGGCACTCATACACGGACTGTACAACGCGACCCTGTTTACGCTCACCTACGTGGGGTTGAAATACGGGTCGACAACTCCCGCAGTCTTATTCTAATCGTCGACCGCGTGGATGTGCGTCCGAAACGTTCAAACGCCGGATCGACAACATACATCCATGGAACTCCGGGTCATCGACAAGGAGCCGACAGAACTCTCCATCGAAATCGCCGGCGAAGATCACACGTTCATGAACGTTCTCAAAGGGGCGCTCCTCGAAATTGATGCTGTCGCCGCTGCAACGTACGATCTGAACCCTGAACAGTCGGGTGGGCAGACCGATCCGATCCTCACCATCAAAACCGAAGACGAAACCGATCCGCTCGATATGTTGTCTCTGGCTGCCGAAAACATCAAAACCAAAGCGTCGGACTTCCGCACGGCGTTCGAAACCGCCGCGTAGCGATCGGGTTGGACCGCGTTCGTCGGTGTTCGATCCTTTTTGATCATCAACTATAATATAGATCGGTTGATGAATAGGAGGCATGGGTGAACGCGGAACCGTCGAGCGGGTGGCCGATCCGGTGACTGTGTCGTCGATCGTGGACGCTGTTCGTGAGATTGGTCTCAGTGAAAGCGATACTGTTCTCGTTCACTCTTCTCTGAGCGCGCTAGGTTGGGTGTCCGGCGGTGCCCAAGCGGTCGTGGAGGCACTCCGGACAGCAGTGACGCCATCTGGCACAGTGGTGATGCCAGCGTTTACCGCCCAGTACAGCAATCCGGCGACGTGGTCGAATCCCCCGGTTCCGGACGACTGGGAGTCGACCATTCGTGAGACACGGCCAGCGTTCCGGCCGGTTGTCACGCCGAGTCGGGGCGTCGGTGCGGTGCCAGAATGTTTCCGTGGGTATCCGGACACCGTTCGGAGCCACCATCCGGAGTTTTCGTTCGCGGCGTGGGGAGTGGCGGCCGAGGAGATCACTGCCGGTCACAGCTTCGACAACGGACTCGGTGAGCACTCGCCGCTCGCGCGCCTCTATGACCGAGACGCCGACGTGCTGTTTCTCGGCACTGATCACAGCACGAATACGTCGCTTCACCTCGCGGAGTACCGAGCTGACATCTCTACTGAGCGAACGTCGAACGTCGCCCCGGTCATCAAGGACGGCGAACGACACCGTATCGAATATGAGAATATCGAGACGAACACTGCGGATTTCTCCGAACTCGGAACCGCTTTCGAGCGACAGATCGACTGTGCGACCGGTGCCGTCGGTGCTGCCGAATCGAAGCTCTTGAACCAGCGCGAGATGGTCGACTTCGCGGTCGACTGGTTCGAAACGAACCGGTAAACACGAAAGAGAACGGGCAATTTTTGCACCAGCACGGCGAGAAGGGGGGTATGGAGCTGACAACCGAGCAAGAAGCGATCCGCGACCTGGTCCACGAGTTCGCCGTCGAGGAGATTCGACCCCTCGCACGCGAGGCGGACGAAACCGAAGCGTTTCCTGAATCGGTATGGGATGGGCTTGCTGAACTGGATCTGATGGGGATGACGGTACCCGAAGAGTACGGTGGTATCGACGCCGATCCCGTCACCTACAGCCTCGTCAACGAACAGCTCGCGTACGGCACGTTAGCGGTGGCGACCGCCTTCTCGGTGCACTGTTTGGCGACCTCCTGTATCGCGTCGTTTGGCACTGACGAACAGAAAACGCGCTGGCTGCCCGACATGGCCGAAGGCCGGCCTGTGGGGGCGTTCGCGCTGTCGGAGACGGGCGCGGGGTCGAACCCGGCCCAAATGCAGACGACCGCTGAACGGGATGGAGATAGCTACGTCATCAACGGCGACAAGCAGTGGATCACCAACGGAAAGCGCGCCGACGTGATCGTGCTGTTCGCCAAAACGGGTCCTGAGGAGATCACCCAGTTCGTCGTCCCGAAAGACGCCGAGGGACTTTCGGTCGGTCCCAAAGAGGACAAACTCGGATTGCGAGCGAGCGACACGACGCCGCTCACGTTCGATAACGTTCGGATCCCTGCCGAGAACCGACTCACACCGGAGGGCAAGGGGCTGAGCGCGGCGCTGTCGATTCTCACCGGTGGTCGGATCGCCATCGCTTCCCAGGCGGTGGGACTCGCGCAGTCGGCGCTCGATGCGACGCTTGACTACGTTGCCGACCGCGAGCAGTTCGGTGGCCCGATCAGCGAGATTCAGGCGGTGCGCCACACGCTCGCGGAGATGCACGCGAAAACCGAAGCCGGGCGGCTGTTGGCTCGGGAGGCAGCCCGCAAACGCCACGCGGACGCACCCGACGCCTCGATGGCGGCGAGCACGGCGAAATACGTCGCCAGCGAGAACGCGATGGACGTGACCAACGACGCCGTCCAACTCCACGGCGGGTACGGCTACACGACTGAGTTCCCTGTCGAACGGCTGTACCGTGACGCGAAGATCACCACCATCTACGAAGGCACTACCCAGATCCAAAAGACGGTCATCGCCCGTGGGCTACTCGGTGAGTGATTCCCGCGACTTTAGGCGCGGGAGGAGGTCAATGCTCTGCCATCCGTATCGCTTCGCGTCCGAACTGAACGACGTTCGGAGATAGGTTTTGTTCCTGAAGATCCGCCACGGTATACCACTCCCACGCGTTTGCGCCGACTTCATCAGGTCCGGGAGTGATGTCGCGGCTCGGAACCGTCGTGTAGTAGATGTTGTCGATGTGTTGGTGTCCAACGTCCCCGTCGTGAACGTTTATGTCGTAGAGCATCTGATGACGCGGACGCGGGAGTACTTGCCCATCTGGCGTATCAACCAGCTGTGCGTCGTTGAGTAGCGTCGGATCGAGTCCCGTCTCTTCGCGCACCTCCCTGAGACCTGCTTCGTGAGGGAGTTCATCTCGATCGACATGACCGCCGGGTGGGATTCGTTTGCCGACTTCCTGATGGTTGTGCAGCGCGGTCGCGCCGTCGTTAACGATGTAGACAGTCGCTGTGAAATGACGGGTCGTCTCCATACTCTGGTTAGCTGCGTATCAGCATTTGTATCTTATCACTTTGATGTTATGGAGATATGGCTGCCAAAAATAAGTTATTCTTTTGGATCAATAAATCGCTAAAAAGTCCATAGGTGCCACAGTTCGGTCCGCTCCGAGCCGCACGCACCGTCGAACGAGTTGTTGGTATGACACGATATTGCTCATTGCATCAGTACCTTTATGTGTGATGGGGTAAGGAACGATAAACGAGAACGCCAGCACACCGCGGCCGCGCGTTCATGGAAACGCGCCGGGTGTTAGGACCACCCGACGCTGGGGTTCTCGCTAGAGGAAAACCCATGATTGGGAACGAAGCAGAGACATGTAACGGTGTCGAATCGTATCAGAAAACTAAACAGCGACAGCGGTGTCGGAACTGTGGTCGGCCGATTCGATCGCGGTACGCACATCAGGTCGGGTGCCCGCTGCTGGAGGGTCGTCGATGACCCACCTTTTTTCCGTTCGGATGGCCGGAGGCCACCCTTACGCAAAAAATCTGGACCAAAAAAAGCCGCTCACTTCGTTCGCGGGAACTGCGCTCGTGGGGGGAAGACGATGACGCTGCCAGTGTTTCAGTTCTGGGATCGGCTGGGCGAGTCGGTAAACATCTCGACCCTCGACGATCGAGGCCGGATTTCGAAGGCTGAACTGTACTACGTGATGGACGTGGGAAACGGCGTCTGGTGTCGCCAGAAGCCGAAGGCTTCTGGCTGCTAACCAGAATCTTCGATTCTGGTGATGTAAACCGTGTCGGAGCACGGGCTGTGCGCATGCCACCCAGATCGAGGAGATCTTAGCGACGGCCGGACTTGGCCGATCACAGGTGAACTACGACGACCTACCCGGCATTGCGAACATCACGCGGTATGAGGCGACGGGCGAGCTGGTCGCCACCGGCTGGTTCGACAATGGCGGCCGGGTGCGCTACCATGAGCAGCGCGATGGGACCGTCGTCCAGTCGGTGTACACCCCTGAAAACGATCGAGAGCCAACCGAGGTGACCGAACAACCCGACGCGACGGGTGCCCCAGCCAGATTAGTAGAGATGCTGGCGGAGTACTGCCACTATCGCCAGCGCGGGGATCTCGATGGACTGCGGGCCTGTTACCCTGACGTGGCTCGTGTCGTGGACAAAGCTCCAGTCGTCCACGCAGACGACTAAAAACAACAGAGTCAGTGGAGGCGGAGGCGGTCGCGGTGCGGGGAAGACGCAGCACCGCGAGCGGCAGCGAGCGGCCTTTTTTGGTCCAGATTTTTTGCGTGAGGGTGAGCGAAGCTCACCCGAACGGAAAAAAGGTGGGTGACCGGGAAACCTACTACCTGTGAGCACCGAGCGATAGTATGACTGAGTACAACGCGGTTGTCTACGATCTCGATGGGACGCTCGTCGACCTCGCGGTCGACTGGGACGCCGTCGCGCAGGAAGGGGCCGAACTCCTCGAAGCCGAGGGCGTCACCGTCGATGGAACGGATCTGTGGGGGATGTTAGATCTCGCGGACGACATCGGCGTTCGTCCGTCCATCGAACGCACTATCAGCAAACACGAGCGGCGCGGCGCAGAGCGTTCGACGCGACTCCCAACCGCCACGGAACTGCCCCGATCGGTTCCCGTTGCAGTCTGTTCGCTCAACTGTGAGGCGGCGTGTCGGCTGGCGCTCAAACACCACGACATCGCCACCCACGTTGAGACCGTGATCGGTCGGGACACGGTTACAACGCGGAAACCGGATCCGGAACCGCTGCTCGCTGCCGTTCGGCAACTGGACAGAACGCCGGAAAAAACGCTGTTCGTCGGTGATTCACAACGAGACAAACTGACCGCAGACCGGGCCGGAACGGCGTACAGATACGTATAGAGAGCTACGTCTGCCCCTGCGTTCGGCGGGCGTACAGAAAGACAGAGATCGCGGTGACAATCCACACGACCGACCCGATCCGGAGGGCAAACATGGCGCGATCGGTCCATGTGTGGAGCGCCCCGGCGTTCAGCGACAGCACTGCAACCACAGGCGCGCCAATGAGAATCGTCACGACGAACGTGACCTGCATCACCCAGCCGTAGTCCACCCCCTCCGGTGTCGTCGTCTTGATGTGCTCAGGCATGGCTCTTCTTTCGATTCAGTAGGGTAGGTGTACATGCGACGTGATGGTGAATAAACCTACCCGTTCCGTCGTGCCGCGACGTTAAGCACACAGCGACCCAACTGCTTGTATGGCCACCGACGAGGGGCGAGACTTCGATCCGGAAGCCCCCGAGGAGCGCGAAATCGGCCGCGAGATGGTGGACAAGAGCGTCGGTCTCGGATCCGTCGCCGCGCACTTTTACCGGGGGGAAATGAGTCGCGTCACAATGTGGCGCCAGCGACTCGACGAAACGACCAATTGGGCGGTCACGATCATCGCGGCGATCCTCGTCTACGCGTTCTCGACAGAAGGACGCGACGAGATCATCCTCGCCGGAATTGTGGTTATCACCGTTTTCGTGGGGATCGAAGCGCGTCGATACCAGGATTACGACGTGTTTCGCGCTCGCGCGCGGATGCTCCAGCAGAACCTCTTTGCGAACGCACTCGATCCGTCCCAAGGGGTCGAACACCGCGCGTGGCGGCGTGAACTGAGCAACGATTACCGCAATCCGACGACGAAAGTTCCGTTCACCGAGGCGCTTGCCCACCGACTTCGTCGGGTGTATCTCCCACTCATCACGCTGTTGATCGCGTCGTGGCTGTTCAAAGTCACGGCGCTCTCTACCGGTTCATGGGAATCGACAGCCGCCATCGGAACCGTTTCAGGGATTGGTGTCGGTGTCGTCGTCGGACTCTACTACATTGCCGTTGTCTTGATCACAGTGTGGCCGCGAGAGCGACAGGCCAAAGGCGAATTCGGTGATCGGGAGTACGGTGAGTGGAAGGAAAGCGAGTAACACACCGGGGGAACGCGTCGAATCGAACACGTTTACCTGACGCGGAGGTCACTATCGGTCATGCCGTCAGTGACAGAGATCCGTTCGAAGGCTGGCTCCGAGCCAGTAACGATGCTCACAGCCTACGACGCCCCAACAGCACGCCTCGTCGAAGAGGCTGGGATGGATATCATCCTCGTCGGTGACAGCATGGGTAACGCTGCACTCGGATACGAATCGACGTTACCTGTAACCGTCGATGAGGTAGCGAGTCATACGGGTGCCGTCGCTCGTGCTGCTGAGGAGGCGCTCGTCGTTGCCGACATGCCGTTTCTCTCCTTCGGAGTCGAAACAGCCGAGAGCGTCCACAACTGTGGCCGGATGCTCAAAGAGGCCGGAGCCGACGCCGTCAAACTCGAATCGGGCCCACACACCGTCGATCTGACTGAACGCCTTGTTCAACTCGGCATCCCGGTCATGGCACACCTCGGATTGACGCCCCAGAGGGTGAACGAACTCGGTGGCTACACCAGACAGGGGACCACTGAAGAAGACGCCGCAGAGATTCTCGATCTCGCGCGCGCCCACGAAGACGCTGGTGCGTTCTCGCTCGTTCTCGAACACGTGCCTGCGAACCTCGCGGCCCACATCACCGACGAACTCGATATTCCGACGATCGGGATCGGTGCCGGTCCCGACTGTGACGGACAGGTGCTCGTGTTCCACGACGCGGTCGGACTCAGCGAGAACCCGCCCCCGTTTGCGACGGCGTTCGGAAACGCCCGCGAGGAGCTACAGCACGCACTCGATGGATACGTTGGGGCGGTCGAATCCGGAACGTTCCCGGCCGAAGAACACAGCCACGTCGAAGAGGATTTGGACGAACTGTACTGAACGATCAGATAGTCTCGACGAACGATCGAACGGTGTCGTTCCACCGTTCGGGCTGCTCAATCATCGAAAGGTGCGCTGCGTCCGGAACGGTCGCTCGTTGACAGTTCGGGAGGTTTTCCGCGAGATACTCGTGAAACCGAACGGGGGTGAGCTGATCGTGTTCGCCCGTAATAGCGAGACAGGGCGTCGAAACCTCTTTCAATCGATCACGGACATCGAAGTCGTCACAGCTCAGGAAATCCCGCCGCAGTACGCCTAACCCCACGGTACGCATCGCTTCCTTGGAAATGCTTTCAGTGTCCGCATCGGCGTCGTGAAACAGCAGATCCGTCCCGTGGAGCAGTTCTGTCGTCCCCGCAAGATCCGACGCGAGCATCTCAAGAAGCCCGTCGTTCACGCCCAGTTTCGCACCCGTCCCACACAGAACGAGCCCATCGATGGACACGTCCCGTTCGAGAACGAGCCACAGCGCCACCGCACCGCCAAGGGAGTTCCCGACAACAACACCCCCATCAACCGAACGAACGACGGCACCCACGTCGTCCGCGTACGCTTCGATCGTCTCAACACCGGGGTCGGTATCGATGTCCTCGCTTTCTCCGTGGCCGCTCAGATCAAGCGCGACAGCTGGCCGATCGATCGTGTGTGAACCGTACTGGTTAACCCATACGTTGTGAGTGCCACCACTGCCGTGAACGTACACCACTGGCTTCCCGTCTCCAAAATCGGTCCGCCGAAACCCCGTCTCGCGTCCGTTGTGATGAACGGTTTGCATACCGGAACTACGCCGACAGTTCCATAAACACTGCACCTCTAGATTCACCCCACCATTTCACTGTTTGATTCTCCTAACGATCTGAACCGCATTTCTACCGATCTTCTGATCGACAACACCGTGTCGCGATTTTTTGCCGAAGATTTATATAGTACCGTGACTAACTTAGAGTTAGCATGAACGACCAACAGCGGTTCACGAGTGAGGGAGCACCCGTTTCCAAATACGAATACGACGACGCAATCGTGTTCGTGATGGACGTCGGTGCCGGCACCGACGTATCGATCGATGTCGCTGACGGAACGGCGATGTTCGCCGTCGAAGGCAAACAGTACGATATCGACCTTCCGACCGGCGACGCGCAAGCGTTTATGAAAAACGGGATCGTTGGTGTAGAGGTGGAACGATGAAACTCACAGTTAAATTCCTCAAACAAAAAGACGCAGGGCGTGGACTCGCAGCGATCGACCGCGAAGCGATGTCCGAGCTTGATCTCGAAAACGGGGATTACATCGTTATCAGCGCAGACGATGGCCGTGCTGTCGCCCGCGTCTGGCCGGGCTATCCGGAGGATCAGGGGCAGGAAATCATCCGGATCGACGGACGCCTCCGTCAGGAGGTCGGCGTCGGGATCGACGACAGCGTCACCGTCGAGAAAGCGGACGTAAAGCCCGCAAAAAGCATTACAGTGGCGCTGCCCCAGACCCTCCGGATTCAGGGCGACGTCGGATCATTGATCCGCGATCAACTGAGCGGCCACGCGGTGACGACGGGTCAAACCGTTCCGATCTCGTTCGGTTTGGGTCCCCTATCCAGCATGTCCGGCCAGAGCATCCCGCTGAAGATCGCAGACACCAGCCCGAGCGGGACGGTCGTGATCACCGATTCGACGGAGATGCATGTGAGTGAGAAACCCGCCGAACAGATCGTTTCTGAAGAGCCAAGCGATCGGGAGACGCCCAACGTCACCTACGAAGACATCGGCGGACTAGACGAGGAACTCGAACAGGTCAGAGAGATGATCGAGTTGCCGATGCGTCATCCAGAACTGTTCCGGCAGTTGGGGATCGATCCACCCAAGGGGGTCCTCCTGCACGGCCCACCCGGAACCGGTAAGACGCTGATGGCCAAGGCGGTGGCTAGCGAGATCGACGCGTACTTTACCAACATCTCCGGGCCGGAGATCATGTCGAAATTCTACGGTGAATCCGAAGAACAGCTCCGGGAGATCTTCGAAGAGGCCTCCGACAACGCGCCCGCGATCGTCTTCATCGACGAACTCGACGCCATCGCACCAAAACGCGGTGAGACCACTGGCGATGTCGAGCGCCGCGTCGTCGCTCAGCTCCTCTCGCTGATGGATGGGCTTGAAGAACGCGGGCAAGTGACCGTCATCGGCGCAACCAACCGCGTCGATGCGCTTGATCCCGCGCTTCGGCGTGGCGGCCGATTCGATCGGGAGATCGAAGTCGGCGTGCCCGACCAAGAGGGACGCAAGGAGATCTTACAGGTCCACACCCGAGGGATGCCTCTCACCGACGACGTCGATCTTGACGTGTACGCCGAGAACACGCACGGGTTCGTGGGAGCCGATCTCGAATCACTCGCCAAAGAGGGCGCTATGACCGCGTTGCGGCGCATTCGTCCCCAGTTGGATCTCGAAAGCGACGAGATCGACAGCGAGGTACTCGAAGACTTGCGCGTGACGGACGACGATTTCCGGGACGCGCTCAAAGGCATCGAACCGTCCGCGCTCCGGGAAGTGTTCGTCGAAGTTCCAGACGTTACGTGGAACAGCGTCGGCGGACTCGAAAACACCAAAGATCGGCTCCGAGAGACGATCCAGTGGCCGATCGACTATCCCGAGGTGTTCCGGACGATGGACATGGCCTCGGCCAAAGGGGTCCTCCTGTACGGTCCACCAGGCACAGGGAAAACGTTGCTCGCAAAAGCCATCGCCAACGAGGCCAACAGTAACTTCATCTCGATCAAGGGACCGGAGCTGTTGAACAAGTATGTCGGTGAATCCGAGAAAGGCGTCCGAGATGTCTTCTCGAAGGCCAGGGAGAACGCACCGACCGTCGTGTTCTTCGATGAGATCGATTCGATCGCGGGCGAGCGCGGACAGCGCATGAGCGACTCCGGTGTCGGCGAGCGCGTCGTCTCACAACTGCTGACGGAACTCGACGGCGTTGAAGAACTCGACGACGTTGTCGTCATCGCTGCGACCAACCGACCGGATCTCATCGACAGCGCCCTCCTCCGGCCCGGACGTCTCGACCGGCACGTTCACGTGCCGGTTCCTGACGAGGAGGCCCGGCAAGCGATCTTCGAGGTCCACACCCGTGACAAACCCCTCGCTGACGCCGTCGATCTCGAACGGCTGGCACGGATGTCTGATGGGTACGTCGGAGCCGATATCGAAGCCGTTTGTCGCGAAGCCGCGATGATCGCTACCCGTGAATTCATCGACCACGTCGACGCCGAAGAGATCGAAACCTCAGTTGGAAACGTCCGCATCACGATGGATCACTTCGAGCAGGCGCTTGAGGAGACCAGTCCAAGCGTCACCGACGAAGTCCGCGAACAGTACGACGAGATCGAAGACCAGTTCGGACGCGCCAGTGAACCGACCGACAGAGAACAGATCAGCCGAACGTTCCAGTGACGAAACTGGATTGGTCGGAATCATCGCCTGACGGGAACGTCACGCGCAGCGAGATGGGATTTGACATCCTCGATGGTGTACTCTCCGAAGTGGAAGATCGACGCAGCCAGCGCCGCGTCCGCCCCAGCTTGGGTGAACACGTCGTACATGTCTTCGGGACCGCCACAGCCCGATGACGCGATGACGGGCGTCGAAACGGCGTCACAGACGGCTTCCGTGAGCGGAATATCGTAGCCGTCTTTCGTTCCATCGGCGTCGATGGAGTTGACGAACAACTCACCAGCGCCGCGTTCGTCGGCTTCCGTCGCCCATTCGACGACATCAACGCCGGTACCCTCGCGGCCGCCCTTAACCGTACATTCGAACCAGCACGACTCTCCATCGACACGGGTGTACTGTTCGCCTGCCTCGTCGAACCGACGCCGAGCGTCGACGCTGATAACGACACACTGACTACCGAAAGCCGCTGCCGTCTCCGTGATGAGCTCGGGCCGTTTGAGCGCTCCCGTGTTGATCGACACCTTATCAGCCCCAGCGCGGAGCGTCTCCTTTACGTCCTCCCGAGTCCGGATTCCCCCGCCAACGGTCAGTGGGATAAACACTTCATCCGCAACCCGAGACACCGTCTCTAGCATCGTTTCCCGTCCTTCGGCACTCGCCGTAATGTCCAAGAACACGAATTCGTCAGCGCCCGCCTCGTTGTACCGGCGCGCCATCTCGACCGGATCGCCCGTATACTGGAGATCTTCGAAGTTGACGCCCGTGTAGACGGCGGCGTTCCCCTCCTCGTCGAGATCCACATCGATACAGGGAATGATCCGCTTGGCCAACGTCATGCCCGAGGTAGGATTCGAGGTATTAAAACGAGTCCGACTCGCGAGGCGACCGACGCCTGTTCCGTATGGCTGGCTACTGGACAACATATACGTTTCATTCAATTTCAACGATCGAACCGCGTCCGAAAATATACACTGAGATATTAGTTATTGGCTATTGACCAGAAACGCGTGATCGATCGATCTCACTGGCGCTGGTGTGTTGCTGGCGTCCTTGTGTTCGTTCCGGTTTACCTCGCGTACGTTCTGACACACGAGCATCCATCGTTAGGGGGCGGGCTGTTCTTGATGATGGGTGAGGAGATTGTCGCCCACGGGTACACGCTGCCCACAAGGATTTCACATTACACGTCGGGCGGGATACCCTTCAGCTATCCGCCGCTCATGCTGTTCGTCGTCGGATTCCTGCTTGACATCGGTGCGCCACCGCTCGCGCTTGCGCGTCTCTTTCCGGGAGTGGTAGTCGCGTGTGCGCTCATCGTCTACGCCGTAGCAGCGACAGAGCTACTCCAGAGCCGTCGACAAGGGGCGTTTGCGGCAATCGTGGTCGCAACCGCTCCGTCGGTGCTTCATCTGACTCTCACGGCGGGCGGGACCGTCCGGGCAGCGGCGTTGCTGTTCACGAGTGCCGGCATATACACCGGCGTTCGGCTTTTCAAAACCGGTTCACGGACGTGGCTGCTCGCCTCGATGGGTCTGTTCGGGGCAACGCTGCTCACTCACCCGTTGTACACGTTCTTCTTCGGCACGAGCTACCTCGTATTGTACGTCTGGCTCGACCGAACGGTAGACGGACTGCTTCGCGGGGCTGTTGTCGCCGCTGGTGGTATCGTTCTCGCTGCGCCGTGGTGGCTGCCGGTTGTCAGCACGCACGGATTTGAGGTGTTCCTGCAGGCGGGGAGCACTCACGACGGCATCGGCTATCTCAACTGGTACCAAGAGTTTCCCACGGAGACGGTGTCGGTGCCGTCACCTTGGCCTCCGCTTGCAATTCTCAGCGGACTGTTTCTCCTTGTCCGCCGGAAGCCGATGCTCCCGAGTTGGTTCGTCGTCGTTGGTTTTCTCACCGGCCGCGACGAATTCCTACTCGTTATCGGCGCGATGATGGTCGCCGTGTCGCTGTTTGAGGGAGTGGTTCCGCTTCTCCGACGGATCGAGACCACAGTTTTAGAGACAATCGAAACAAGAGACGGGACGGCGTTGTCCGCCTGTAAGCGCGGAGCGATGCGATTGCGATCCAACGGACCGCGCGGCTGTGTGCTGGCGATCCTCATCCTTGGGTTGGTCACAGCCTACGGCACGACCTCCGCAGCGGTGTACGTTGCTGGCGGGGACGCGGACGATGAGTTACCGATGTTCGTGCACGGCTCCGACGTAACAGCGACGGAATGGGTCCGGTCGAACACGACCGAAAACGCCTCGTTCGTCGTCATCGGAGACGTTGCGGAATGGTTCCCCCTACTCACTGATCGGACGAATCTCGTTGTCCCCCAAGGGAGTGAGTGGGAAGGAACGAGAGACCGACAGATGCACATGCGAGACCAGTTACGCCCGTGTCTCGACGCTTCCTGTCTCACGTCACGGCTCGATCAGTTCAATCTCGATCCGGACTACGTGTATCTTACCGCCTCGGGATACGCTCGCAAAGACCGCCAAGCGGGAGAACGCCGCTGGACGCGTCTCGGACGCAGTTTGCGGCAATCACCCGACTACGAAGTCGTCTTCGAGACCAAAGGCACACTGATCGTTCGGCGGAGATAACCATCATCGCACTAGAAACCGGACCGACAGCCCAAAGTACAGTCCCGCCACAGCACAGATATGGCTAATCACGAGAGCACAGCGATCGACGCGGACCACATCGAACGCCAAACCGCCCCCCAACAGCCGTACACCATGCGCGACGTCGGCGTCGGAATCGTCGTTGCGATCGTCGGGCTGGCGATCGTCTTCGGCGTGCCGATTCTCACCACACTCTGAGCTAGTTACGAACGAAAGCGCATCAATCGAGTTCCTGATCGAGCACTCCTCGAATCGATCGGACTGTCTCTGCGTCGTATTCGAGCCGTTCTCCGTTCACCGTTAGTGTGAGTTCACCGCTCGCGTCAGTGTAGCCGATCCGCTCAACCGGAACGTTGTCCGGGAACGCTGCTCGGACCGCAGTCGGTGCAGTGGTTTCGACGACCGCCCGCCCTGTTCGTTCGTGGAACAACAGCCCTGCGCCGTTGTCGTCACCGGTGAGCGTTACCTCTGCGCCCCTGTTCTCTGAGATCATCTCTGCGAGGGCAACGGCGAGGCCGCCGTGACTCACGTCGTGTACCGCTTTAGTGTGTTCGTCGGTCGCAACTGCCGCAAGCGCTTCGACGAACGCCGTCGCTACGGACTCCCCGGGTGGGGTGGGAAACGCGTCAGTGCCGTCGAACTGAGCAAGATACTCCGATCCCCCGAGTCGTGGCGTCCGCTCGGACGCCACGGTGTGGTCCCCGATGAGAAGGATCGTTCCCGGTTCCGGTTCGTCGGAGTCGGGAAAGCCGAGCGGCGGAGCGTCGTACCCCGTCGTCGTTCCAACCATTGCGAGTGTCGGCGTCGGGGGAATCGGACCACTCGCAGAATCGTTGTACAAGGAGACGTTGCCCCCGACGACTGGCACCGACAGCGCTCGGCACATGTCAGCCAGTCCGTCAACGATTCCTTTGAACCCACCGTACACGCTGGGCGTCTCGGGATTGCCGCCGTTGAGACAGTCCACGGCAGCCAACGGCGTCGCCCCTTTGGCAGCGAGGTTCGTCGTGACTTCAAGCGCCACCGCACGAGCGCCGTCATACGGATTGAGCGCTGTCCAGTTGGGATTGCTTCCGGCGGCGATCGCAATTCCTCGCTCATCTTCACATTCACGGGCAGCCAGCACCGCAGCGTCATCACCAGGCCGAACGATCGTCCGCGTTCCGACTTCGTGATCGTACTGACGGTACACCCACCGCTTGCTCGCCGTGCTCGGGCTTGCGAGCACCGACTCGAACGCAGTCTCTAACGTCGGTGTCGGGAGGTCGGTCTCTTCGGGCGGCGTTGGCGGAACGCTGTCGAGATCGTTCATCGGCGCACCGTCAGCTAAGTAATCGGCCGGCACGTCGACGACCGTTTCTCCGTCGAACGTACAGACGTAGTTGCCCTCTGTCACCGTTCCGATGACAGAGCTCCCAAGATCAAACCGGTCTGCGATCTCCTGGACGCGATCGACGTGTTCGGGAGCGACTTCATAACACATCCGCTCTTGGGATTCAGCGAGGAGGATTTCGAGCGCGCTCATGTTCGGCTCGCGCTGGTGAACGCTATCGAGTTCGATGCGTGCACCCAGTCCGCCTTTTGCGACCAGCTCGCTGGATGCCCCGCCAAGCCCCGCCGCGCCGAGATCGCGCGCCGATTCGATCAACTCCTCATCGAGTAACGCTTCGTTCGCTTCAATGAGGAGCTTCTCAGTGTAGGGATCACCGACCTGCACCGCCGGTCGGTCCTCGGTTTCGGCGTCCTCGCTCAGATCCTCGCTCGCAAAACTGGCGCCACCGAGCCCATCCCGCCCGGTGGCGTTGCCCACGAGCACTAACGTGTTGCCCGCGTTCTGGGCTTCGGCAGTAACCAATCGGTCGGGGGTGACGACCCCAACACACGCGACGTTGACGAGCGGATTTCCTGCATATTCAGGATGAAAAACGACGCTGCCGCCGACAGTCGGCACGCCGATCGAGTTGCCGTAATCTGCGATCCCCTCAACAACGCCCTCGAACAGATACCGGGGGTGTTCGTCCGCAAACGATCCAAAATAGAGGCTGTCGGTGAGCGCGATCGGATACGCTCCCATTGACATGGTGTCGCGTACGATTCCCCCAACTCCCGTCGCAGCTCCGTCGTAGGGATCGACGTAGGACGGATGGTTGTGGCTCTCGATCCCCAACGTGATGTACACCGAATCAGAAAGCGCAACAACTGCGGCGTCATCGCCTGGACCGACGACGACAGCATCGCTGTTGCTATCGAACGCTGACAGCAACGGTCGGGAAGAACGATACGCGCAGTGCTCACTCCACAGATTTTCAAAGAGCGCTTCCTCTGCTGGTGTCGGATCGCGGTCGAGTTCCGAAACGACGAGTTCGTAATCCGACGCGGAGAGGCTCATTGCCGGGATGTCAGCTAAGCCCGGTGAAAGCCCTTTCTATGTTGTCCAATCCGCTGCTCCGGTCTATCTATAGCTCGTTGTGAATGATATTGGGTGACATTTATCGATCGAATCGAGTATCGTATCGCTTTTGCCAGCAGCGACGAACTGCTGGATGTGCTTTCGGTCGAGCTACACACCCACTCCGACCGTTCGTACGATGGCCGTGATCCGATTGACATGCTACTCACCCAAGCGGAAGCGATCGGTCTTGATGCGGTCGCAGTAACTGATCACGACCAGATCGACGCGAGTCTCAAAGCCTCGGAAATGGCTCCTGAATACGGATTGGTCGGGATTCCAGGAGCGGAGATAACGAGCACTGCGGGCCACGTACTCGGATTGGGAATCGAAGAACGCGTACCGTCGGGACTGACATTCACAGAGACGATCGAGCGGATTCACGATCTCGGGGGGATTGCGGTCGTTCCCCACCCGTTTCAGGGCGCTCGTCACGGTGTCGCACCGAACGTTTCGTACGAACAGTTGGCTCGCGCGGATGCTATTGAGGTGTATAACTCTCGCCTGCTCACCGGGCGCTCGAACCGAAAGGCCAAGCGCTTTGCAGCCAACCGTGAGTTGCCGATGACCGCCGGTAGCGACGCCCACATCGCTGAGATGGTTGGACAGGCAATCACCCACGTCGGCAGCGGACAACGAACGATCGATGGCATCCTTCAAGCCATCGCTGACGGAGAAACAACCGTCGTCGGACAGCGAACCCCGTGGCGGATCAGTCTCCGGCAAGCTGGTGGAGCCGCCAAGCGACGCCTCAAATACGCTGCGGAGGATCTCATTTCAGACACCGGCCGGGGCTTGCTCTGATCGGACCACGCGGTTCAGCGGACATCGAGTGATCCTCGCAGTGATACGTTCTCCCAGTCCCAACCAGCGGCTCGTCGATCGTTTGCAGTATCGAAACGCTTAGTGGTCGGCCCGGACTGGTCCCGTATATGAGTGAGGACGCCGTCGACGCCGATGCAGTCCATCACGTGGCGGATCTCGCACGGGTCGCCCTGACGGAGTCGGAGGCCGAACGGTTCGAAGCACAGTTTGAGGATATCCTTGACTACTTCGATTCGTTGGATGAAGTCCCCGAGATCGAACGGGAGAGCGATCTCGTGAACGTCATGCGGCCGGACGAGCAACGCCCGAGTCTGGATCAGAACGAGGCGCTCGACAACGCTGCTGAGACCGAAGACGGCTACTTCAAAGGCCCCCGGGTATCATGAGTACGGAGCACAACGCCTTCATCACTGAGACAACGATCGAACCCACCAGCGAAGGCCCGCTGTCCGGTCGAACCATCGCCGTCAAGGATAACATTTCGACCGCCGGTGTCCGGACGACTTGTGGCTCGACGATGCTTGAAGAGTACGTCCCACCGTACGACGCCACAGTTGTCGAGCGACTCACAGCAGCGGGTGCCACGATTGTTGGCAAAGCGAACATGGATGAGTTCGGAATGGGTGGAACGACCGAAACCTCCGCGTTCGGGCCGACAGAGAACCCTCGTGCCCCGGGCCGTGTGGCCGGTGGCTCCTCAGGGGGAAGTGCCGCCGCCGTCGCAGAAGAGGCAGCGGATCTGGCGCTCGGAACCGACACCGGGGGATCGATTCGTAATCCGGCAGCGTTCTGTGGCGTCGTTGGTCTCAAACCCACGTACGGACTCGTCTCCCGATACGGGCTGATCGCGTACGCCAACAGCTTAGAGCAGATCGGGCCGATCGCGCCGACCGTCGAGGAAACCGCCACGCTGTTAGATGTGATCGCCGGTCCCGACGAGAACGACGCGACCACCCACCAGAACGGAGCAGACGCGAACTACGCCGCTGCTGCCGATGGAAACGTTGACGGCATGACGATCGGTGTGCTCAAGAATCTCCGCGCTGGGGCCGACGAACGGGTGGCGGCCGCCTTCGATGACGGAGTAGCCGAACTGGAAGCACGAGGTGCCACCGTTGTCGAGATCGAACTCGATTCGATTGAGCACGCCCTCGCTGCGTACTACGTCATCGCCATGTCAGAAGCCTCCTCGAATCTCGCGCGCTTTGATGGCGTGCGGTACGGCGTCTCTGGCGGGTATGAAGGCGATTGGAACGAGTCGTTCGCTCAGGCCAGAGAGAGCGGGTTCGGTGAGGAAGTCAAACGCCGAATCCTACTGGGGACGTACGCGCTCTCGGCCGGATACCACGACAAGTATTACAAGAAGGCACAGGACGCTCGTGCGTGGGTCAAACAGGAATTCGATGACGCGTTCGAAAACGCGGACGTGCTTGCCTCACCCACGATGCCTGTTCTTCCCCCAGAAATCGGTGAAAGCCTCGACGATCCGCTCCAACTCTACCAGATAGATGCCAATACGGTCCCTGTAAACCTCGCTAACCTTCCTGCGATCTCCGTTCCTGTGGGCCGCGCCGATGGGTTCCCCGTCGGATTCCAACTCATTGGCCCTGCCTTCGGAGAGCACAGAATCCTCCGCGCTGGAAGTGCGCTCCAATGACTAACTGAGTGCAGTCGAACTGGCCCTTCTCGGACGATCTTTCCTCGAAGCGATGTGCCATCTGCGTTCCTAAGATTCACACCGGGAACCACTGGCAGCATGATAGCAAGCGTACGGATGGTGAAAGTGCTGTCAACTGGATGGTCGAGTCGATCCACGAAAACGGGTACTGGTGTCGGTTGGGATGGCGTGTAGGGCGTGCATCGACGCCGGTCTCCCCTGTCGATCAGCACGATTCCGGGCGAATCGTCCGCTTTGGTTCATGAGGCCGCTTCCTGTTTTTCCATCACTTCGCCGCCCTTCGAAGTGTGGCTGGACAGTTGGGGCCAGTGGATCAAGGGGGCAGTGTGATTCGGTGGGACAAACGGGAAAACGTCGCATGGGACGGTAGAGACAGGCGAAAGAGCCATCACCTTTGAAGTATGTGAGATATCACTCATTGATATCGGTCCAGTTTGACGTCATCGAGGGATCGATGAGGTGCCAACGCTGCTGAGGCGTTCCCTTCGCGACGCGAAGTTCTACGATAGCGTCCACCAGCGGCTCGAACAGCCTCGTGAGTTCCGAGTCCCGGGCGATCGGAAGGTGTACGTGGACCATTCCGCTTCGTCGCCGTGTTGCGATGCCTGTGTACCGAACGAGTCGCAGAGAGATGTCTCTCTCGTTTGACTCGACAAACGTCGACAGCGAGTCGACACACACGCGAAGCTCTCCGGCCGCGAGTGGCTCAGCAGCGCGTTCGATGGAACGAATGGTACCGATGATTTTGGCAACGAGCGATGCGGGGGTGTTCGCGGTCGTGTGTGAGACGTTCACCGAACCGGAACCGCCCAGCTGTGAATCAGTGGCACTCCTGAACTGCGTTACGTAATCCACGACGTGATCCCGGTGGTAGGTGTCGTCCGTAATGGCTGATCGGGCGTCAGTCCCTGAACCGTCCGTCGTTACGTACAACCGCTGGCGATGCATGCTTGGATCACCCATGAGATGCCGACACGCTAACTGATGAACCTCGGGCGCGACGTTCCCCACCACGAGTAATGTGCTACCACACTGCTTCAGACGGCTGAGAGCTGCCGCAAACTCGGCTGACCCCAGCACTTCCCCATCGACTACCATCAACTATCCCCTGTGAACAGACTGAAAATAAACGTTGTGGTCGCCCGCCCCTGTATCTGCACAATATTTTATTGTTTTAACGCCATGGAAAATTCTGAGTAAAACGATATTTTTCCGGTGAAACTGTCTTGGAGAGACAATCGTCGAAAAAACTATAAGCGATCGTCGATACTACTCGATATCGTATGTGTTATCGCTGTCCCAGTTGTGAGGGAGAACTACAGCAGGAGTATCGGTCGTGGATTTGCCAGGAGTGTGGTTACGTGCCGGCTCACGGCGCGGATTGATACAGGTACGGATCAAACCAGTGACGAGAGGGGCACATCCGTAAGCATCGTTCGGTGAACGTGAGTACGACGCGTTCATCCCATCGTATTCATGTTTAGATGATTCTATAGAATATTATAGTTCAGATAGTATTCTATTATATAATCATATAGGTAATATGTTATTGTGGAGATTCACCTATACACTCTCAATGAGTGCTGTATCTCCATCTTATTGGATTTTCTGAATTGGTTATTCTACACATTACCCAAAACTTTAATAACTTTTCTTTCGAGGTGTTTACTATCTATGCTCGAACAGAGTAATGACATCAATATTTTACGTGTGGCGTTCTCCGATGAACGCTCCTTCCCCCTGTGGGAGGACTCACAAACCGGTGTGACAACGAGCGAACAGAGGCCACCGATTCACGCAGACAGACGATGACGGACGCAGATCTAGACGACACCAGTTCGAAACGAGGGCGGCGCGATTTCCTTCGATCGATGAGCGGACTGGGCCTCTTCAGTTCGATCGGTCGGCAGCTCGATGTGGGTATCGACAGCCTCATTCCGGTAAACATCGGTTACCAAGACAGCAGTGGGTACACCGCAGCGACCGAGATCGCAGACGAAGTCGTTCGCACCTTTGAGTTCGATGCGGCGACAGTGACGATCCCCCAGCAACTGGTGACAGCACAAGGAATCGATGGCGTCCTATCCGATCAGCCGATTCGATACATCGAGCCGGATCGGCCGATGATTGCCCATCAGCAGTATACGCCGTGGGGGATCGATCGGTCCGGAGCTGAACTGGCCCACACTGAAGGGATCAGCGGTCAAGACATCGATATCGCAATTCTCGACAGCGGAATCGACGGGACACATCCTGATCTGCAGGCCAACGTCGGAGACGGTACGTCGTTTCTCGACACCGTTGGATTGTTGTCAGAGGGTGGACAGTCGGATGAGACACCCATTTTCGATGGCGTCCGTTCGGCGTTCGACGCGACCCACGGATTGCTCGACACCGGATCCAGAGGTCAGTCCCGACCGGCGGCGTTCAATTCTAGCGCTCCCGAGTGGCACGATTCCGTCGGCCACGGCACCCACATCGCGGGCACCGTTGGAGCGATCGACAACTCGGGTGGAGTCGTGGGCGTCTCTCCCGACGCGACGTTACACGCCATCAAGGTTCTGAGTTCGTCCGGCGTTGGATCGGCGTCTGACATCGCAGCCGGCGTCGATCACGTTGCAAAGCAGGGGTGGGAGGTTGCAAACCTGAGTCTCGGCTCTTCACACGATTCGAAGCTAATTCAGGACGCGTGCTCGTATGCGGCCGAACAGGGCACGCTTCTCGTCGCAGCGACAGGGAACGTGGGACCGTGTACGGACTGTGTGCGCTATCCCGCCGCGTATTCCAGCGTCGTCGGCGTCGGAGCAACCACCACCGACGACGAACTCGCGTCCTTCTCGGCGACTGGACCGGAGATCGATCTCGTTGCGCCTGGTCAGAACATCAGATCGACGTACACCACCGATGTTCGACCGTATGAAACGCTGTCCGGCACGTCGATGGCAGCACCGCACGTCGCGGCGGCCGGTGGACTCCTCATGGCGGACGGGTACGAGAACACGGCTGCCGCCGATCGCCTCATCGAAACGGCAGAAGACATCGGTCTCTCCGAAAGCGACGGTGGAGCAGGCTTACTCGATATCCCCGCTGCGCTCGGGTTGTGAGCGTCGAACCGAGGACCAGTCGGTGAGGGTGCCCGTCGAGAACTGGGCTGAACGCCGTGGGTGTTCTGTGTGGGCGGTAGCAACGTGTCACCGACACGGGCCGGTTCGTTTCAAGATGAGCGTGTACTGTTCAGGACCGAGATCCTGTTCGTCACCGTACTGTACCGTTCGGGGAACTATCCCGACGCGAAGCAACTCCGGGAGGGGTGATTGGGACCGTTTTCGATCGAGAAACCGGGGTCGCTGCCCGAACTCGGCAGCCACTTCGTAGCTGTCGTTCGGATCGGTCATGAGCGAACGAATGTACTCGATTTCGCGGTGGTGGTCGGCGTAGAAGTTGGCCCGCCCGTTCAGATCCGGTGGGGCTAACCGAAGCAGATCCTCACGTGTGAGTTCGATGTACTCGGGACAACGATCGGGCATGTTCTGCATCCACTCGCCGTAGGTCGTTTCGGGTCGGGTGAGTTCGCCGTCGGCTCTGTGGGTGTAATGGCTCGTGTTCATCCCGTGTGGGATCGCTGCGGCTTGGGGGTGAATCTGGTACAGTTCGACCGTCGCGTCCTCGGGGGCGTTGGTAGCCAACCAGTCCGTGGCTGCTGCCCTCGGTTGATCGGCGTAGCCGAGGGTTCCGTAGCCAGTATACAGCGCGCTTGATACGAGCACCACGGTGACGACGACCCGCGCCACCGTCTCCGTCCGTTCATGGAGTTGCCACAGCGCGACCGACACGAGAATCACGAGCGGTGGGATCGTCAAAAGGAGATGATGCATCCGGATGTACTGCCACCACGAGAGCAACCCGAGACAGCTAGCGATAGCCACGACCAACAGCACTAGCCCGTCGGTCTTCTCCGAGTGAGTTCGTAACTGTGGGAGGATTGCTGCCACACTCCCGATCACCGCGAGAAAGAGCACCACCCCGAACCCGTTGAGGTAGCTCCGGAGCATCCACCACCCCGAAGAAGCGTTCCGTCCACCGGATATCGTTGCTTTGTGCGTCGTTCCTCGCGTAATCCGAGCAAGGAGCACCTCGGGTCCCGACAACAACACGGAGGGATAACCGACGATCATCGCACTAATCCCGACAAGCGCCCCAACGACGAGAAGCCGGGGACGGATCAGCGCCCGGAGCCACTCCGAGTCTGCCTTTCGGGCGCGGAGGAACTGTGCCGTTGCGAGCAGTATGACACTCACGCCCGCTGTGAGTTTGAACGCCATGGCGAACCCGCCGACGCCACAGCCACCGTAGAAATACCGCTCGTCACCGGTTTCGACGTACCGGAGCGCGAGATAGATGACGAGCAACAATAGAAACGCTGATGGAACGTCTTCACCACTCTCGTGAGCCATCACGACGAAACCGAACGTGAACGACAGAACGAGAGCGGCCAGCCGTCCGGCCGTTCGATCGCGGAGTTGGGATGTGATTCGATACACTAGATACACACAGCCGAGGGCGAACACTACCGAAAATAATCGGACGATCAACAAGCTGGAAGTCCATACCCAGCGTGGTGTACTGTGCCAGAGCAGCCACACGTCTGTATCGACCGTCCAGATGTGTGCCGTCGCGTTTGGACGATAAAACGGTGTGAACACTGCAAGCTGATCTGTAATGATTGCGAACACCACCGCCGGAAGAAGAGCGATCGCGTTCAGATAAAACGTTGCGCCGTACATCCGCCCTTGAGTCACGCCGTTTTGGAACGCCTCGAATCCGGGACCAGTGGTGAGCACCCCGATCGCCGGCATCACGTCGAGGAGACGCGTGTGCTCGTCGTGCGTTGCGAAACTCGGAACCTGATGCCAAAACCAAAATCCGAGCATCACCACCGCTACCACGAATACGTACCAGAGATACGGATCAGCCCTGAAATCCTGTATCACCCGTCGTTTTGCGTAACCCACCAAACGCGTGACCGACCGCACATCCATGCAAATAGTTTTTTTAACCGAGGTAAAAACTCATCTATTTTATCTGCCTAACACCACGTGAGTCCACGGATCAAGTCGTGCTCAAATCGGCGTTATCGGAGCCACGTGACGAAGATCGTCCGTGTGAGACCGAACGCGTAGCCGAGTTTCGGTTTTTTCGTTTCGCCGGCTGCTCGCTGTGCAATGGTGATGGGGATTTCCTTGATTCGAAGCCCGTTTTTACGGGCTTCGATGAGCAGTTCCGGCGCACTGAACCGCTCTTCCGAAAGAGTCATCTCATTGAGCTTCGTGGCTCGAATCGCCCGATATCCGTTGGTGCAATCCGTGATGTCCGCCTTCGTCATCACGTTTATGAGTGCCGTGAACGTTCGGATCCCGAACTGTCGGGTGGCGCTGTTGTTGGAATCATCCACACCGGTGTACCGGGAACCGACAACGTAATCGGCTTCACTGTCGGCGATCGGTTCAATCAATCGAGAAAGCTCTTCAACGGGGTGTTGTCCGTCGGCGTCCATCGTGACAACGATGTCAGCGCCGTGCTGTTTGGCGATCGAAAAGCCGGTTCTGAGCGCGCCACCTTGTCCCTGATTGATCGGATGATCAACGACGATCGCGTCCGTCGCTGCCGTTCGTTCGACGGTCGCGTCGGTCGATCCGTCCGAAACGACGAGTGGTTGCAGCACATACTCTCCGATCGTATCCGGCAGCGACGTCACGACGCTCCGGATGCTTTCGGCCTCGTTGTAGGCAGGGATCACCACGTACACCGATGACGAATCGGTGTCGTCGTTGGCTGCCTGATCGATCGCTAAGTTCCGTGTAAGCGTCGCTATCGACTGTTGGTTGCTCCGCGTTCGCGCGAACAACAGCAATACGAGACAGACCAGCGTGACGTTCGTGATCAGAGAGATCGCGAACGGTCGGCGATCGATCGCAAGGACCTCTCCAACCACGTCGAACATGTCCGGAAACAGCCCGATAGCGAAAATACCCACCGCAAGGAGGATCGATACGAGAAACTCCGATTTCGAGAAGTTCGTGCGGTATCGCTCGAACCCCCACAGCAATACCCCTCCCGAGAGCACGAGGAGGGCGACCGTGAGCTCGATGCTGTCCAATCCGGAGGATCCCATCCCAATCAGATTCAACACTACACCCTCAACGTTGACAACTTCCGGTACTCCCTTCATGCGTTTGCTATTCCTGAGATCTTGACGGCGCAGTATATGCGTTGTGGAATTGCGCTCGGGAACGGCAAACGCTGAGACAGTTCAACGGCGGTACAAACCCTTATCGCGGGGAAAGAGTTATTAGAGTGTAAAGCATGCTTTACTGTAAAGCTTCCTTGACGACAAGGGAGTTTTACACCACTCATGATACGAATCGACACAGCATCGATGAATCGGCTCGAAACAAGGCGCTTTTACCATCGTTTGATGGGTGCCTGCATTGGCGGAGGGATCGTTGCGTATCTCACTGGAGTGCTGTCAGGGTACGTCATTCTCGGGACGGTCATCTACTGGGCAGGCTTTCTGGGGATGGTCGGGATTTGGAAAGGGACTTCGATCGAACTGTACGACGAGCGCGAGCAACAACTCGACCGCGAGGCTGCTGGATTGACGCTCTGGGTGTTTTCGTTCGTGCTCGTTCTCGGTGGACCCGCGCTGTTCGCGCTCGAAACAGTCGGCTCCTATGATATGCCGCCGGAGTTGTGGGGTGCGTTCTACGCGTACTGTGTGCTGTATCTGATCTTTGGCGTGATCTACACCGTGCATCGGAAGCGATCATGAACAACGAACTCAGTGAATACCGGGCAGACGCCGGTTTGAGTCAAGCCGATCTCGCAGAGCGCGTCGGTGTCTCTCGTCAGACGATCAACGCTATCGAGCGCGAACGGTACGATCCCTCGCTTGAACTCGCGTTCGAGCTGTCCGATCATTTTGACTGTCTGATCGAGGATCTCTTCGATCCGGAATCGGAGGAGGATGGATGACTAAACTCACACGTGATGCGGATCCCCTGCCGACGCTTGCCTTCGGTGTTGTTATCGCATGGATTGCTCTGGAACTGCTGTTGCGGCGAGGCGTCGTTTCTGTCGTGGCTTCCACAATCGGTTTCGGCTTCACAGCCGATTGGATCATTCTTCTCATTGGATTTCCAGCGATGGCTGCCGTACTCTCAGCGGTTGCACTCCGAGCCGGACACGACGTACGACTGTGGGAATACGAGTGGTCGTTTCGGGCAGTCGTTGCTGGCTTAGTGGGTGTTGTCATCGCTCTCATTATAATGGCAATTACCAGTCAGATCGACGCTACTCTGTTCGGATTGGGAGAGACTAGTGTCACCGTTGGTGACGCAGTTGGCAAAGTGCTCCGCAGGACACCACTGCTGGCGGTGGTGTTTCTTCTCGGAAACGGTGTAGCCGTCCCAATCGCTGAGGAGCAGGTGTGGCGCGCCGTCGTCCAGTCCGAACTTGTTGCCGGTTGGGGAGCGGTAGCCGGCATACTACTCACAGCGATTCTCTTCGCGTTGAAACACGTCGTCGTGGATCTGTCAATCGCGCGGCTCACAACGCTTCTCGCGCTCGGTCTCGTGTTCGGAGTGCTCCGCCACCGGTACGGAACCGTCAGCAGCGTCCTCACGCACATCGGAGTGAATGTCTTCAGCACCGCATCGATCGTACTGCTCGCGTTGGTGTAGTTTCCACTTCAAAGCCGAAGTTACATGTAAGCGTGGATTCGACAGTATAGTATCGATCACGCAATGGATCGCCCGACTGCTGTGCTTTCGGTGGATATGGAATGGTTCACCCACATTCCGGCGTACCGGAACGCCCGCGGATCGACGACGGATACCGATATCGGTCGTTCGGGTGTTGAGTTGCTGCTAGAACTGTTCGGGGAGGGGGACGCCACCTCAACGTTTTTCGTTGTCGCGGAAATTGCAGAGCACGCCCCGGAACTCCTCACGCGCGTCGTGGAGTCCGGCCATGAGGTCGGGTCACACACGCACAACCACGTTCACCTCACAGAAGTAGATGAAACCGAACGTCACGAGGAACTCCAGGCTTCACGAAAAACGCTTGAAGACGCAACGGGCGCGTCGGTTACGGGGTTCCGCGCGCCGTCGTTCGACACCGCACACGATCATTTCGAGACACTCGATGCGACCGGTTACGAATACGATTCGAGCGTCGTACCGTGCCGGTCGATTCCCGGGTGGTACGGCGGCGATCACACCGTTCAGCGACCCGTCCCGGCCGATCAGGCCGTGGACGGCGCACCATCGTCGATCACGGAGCTACCGGTCGCTGTCATGCCCGGACTCCGGCTACCACTGACTGGGACGTGGCTTCGGTTTTTCGGCGTCAGATACGTACTGTGGGGAATGCGGCTCCTTTCCCGTCGGGGGATCACGCCGATCCTGTACGTTCATCCGTGGGAGTTGGTGGATCTGCCTGCTGTCGATGGCGTTCCTAGGCGTGTGTACTGGCGCACTGGCGAATGGATGCGACAGGCGATCACGAGGATCCTCGACTCACGCTTTGGATTCGTCCCGATGCGGTCGCTCACCACCGCCGACTGATCGGTGTCACCCTGCGTCCGTATAACCGAGGTTCCGAAGCCGCTGTTCGATTTCGGGGGACACGTCCGATCGGCTCGCTTGCGCCTGCCCTGCGTCGCTTTCGAGAGAAACGTCGGCGTCTTGCGCGACCAGCTTTTTTTCGCCGTCTTGGACGGCTACCGTCGCCCTCTCGTGCCACGGGGCAACCGTGATCAGCGTTTCAGAGCCGCCGTCTGTAAGCCGCCGTCCGTGCCAATCATCGGGAACGTCACCGCCAACGTGGTCAACGATCGTCGGTGCGATGTCGAGTGCGCTAAACCGCTCCGGCGGCTCGACATCGAACCCATCCATCACGACCGGCACCTCGATCAGCGTGTCGACGACTCGTCGACGGAAACCCTGGTGGTAGAAGTATCCCTCTTCACCGAGTTCGTCGCCGTGATCGGACGTGAATACGAACGCCGGCTCGGTGTCGATCTCGGTGAGCAACCGCTCGATCTCGTTGTCGACCCGACCGATCGCGTCCCGATAGTATCCATCTATTTCCTCGATCTCCTCGTCACTGACAGAAACCGATCGGAGCAGTCCCTCGTTGCCCGACGCCCCGGCACGCCGGTCGAGCTCCTTCGGAAGCGCTTGGGAGCCGGTGCCATACGGACGGTGGCTTTCCATCAGATGCACCCAGAGAAAGCGGGGTGATGCGGCCTCGTTGAACCGCTCGATCGCCATATCGATCACTTCTTCGTCGCTCGGGATGCCCGACAACACTGCTTCCATCGGAACTAGTCGCCGGTACAGCCGCCGTACCGAATCGAATCGGCCGAGCGACTCCCGGAGCCAACTCCGTCTGTTTTTGAGCGGGTTGTCGCCTCCCCCCTCACTGAACGTCTCATACGCGTCGAAGCCGTCCCCGAATCCGAAGGCCGGATCGGTTTGTGGCGTCGGAGCTAACCCGATACAGGTGTATCCTTCGTCGCGTAACACACTCGGAAGCGTCGGCCCGGCGATCCGTGATTCGACCGCGGACACCAAACTCGATGAAAGCAACCCTGCAATGCTCGGCCGGGTGTAGTGAGCGGCCGTCACGCCGGTCTGTGAACCGAACGATGAAACGAACTCCATCTCGTCGACGTGATCGTATCGCACCGAATCAGCGGTCACGAGAACGATGTCATTCATTGGTCTATACCGATCCCTAGCGTGAAATACGTCTTGGGATTCACGATCGGACCGCAGTCCGACAGAATCATACCAATCACGCGCACTGACGTGAAAGACGGAGGAGACATACCGATCAGGGATCGTGTTGTCAGTGAACAACGAATGCGTTGGCAAGCTTCGTTTCGATCGATTGGTGCGTTCACGAGCAAATACTTCGTTGTCTGGGTTGCGATCGTCGTTCCGATCGCGTTGTATTCCCCACAGACGTTCACACCGATCGCGGCGTACATCACGCCGCTTTTGGGGATCATCATGCTCGGGATGGGACTGACGCTGACGCCCGCGGATTTCCGCCGGGTTGGAGAGCGACCACGGGACGTGTTTGTGGGTGCGATGAGTCAGTGGTTTTTGATGCCGACGTTTGCGGTCGTTCTCGTCGGATTGCTCGGACTGCCGGACGAAGTCGGGTTGGGGCTGCTTCTCCTCGGTGTGGCTCCGGGAGGCACCGCCTCGAACGTGATGACGTATCTCGGCAAGGGTGATGTCGCACTCTCGGTGACGATCACCTCGGTCACGACGCTCGCCGCGCCGCTCGCGATGCCGGCGTGGATCGTGGTGCTCGCAGGCGAGTCAGTTTCTGTCACGTTCGGGCAGATGGCTGGGTCAATCGTCCAGATTGTCCTGCTGCCGGTCATCGTAGGGGTGGTGCTACGTGTGGCACTCGACAGATACACCCCGACCGTCGCCTCGATCGGGCTTTCGATCTTCCCAGCGATCAGCGTGGTCACGATCGTCGGCATCGTCGCGGCCATCGTGGCGGTCAATACGGAGACGATTCTCACCACCGGAGGCATGGTGTTTCTTGCGGTCGTTTTACACAACGCGCTTGGTTTGGCTGGCGGCTACGCCGTCGGCCACGCGTCCGGAATGGATGTAGATCGGGCACGAGCGTGTGCGTTCGAAGTCGGTCTCCAAAACAGCGGACTCGCGGTAGCGCTCGCGGGCGAGTTCTTCGGCTCGCCTGCAGTCGCTTTGATCCCAGCGCTGTTCAGCGTCTGGCACAACGTCTCTGGGCCGGCGCTCGCGACGTTGTTCGTGCGGCGCAGCGACGATTCCGCTGATCACGTCCTGACCCCTAGCGACTAGTTGTCTGGCGCGATCGTTCGTGCTTAATCCCCGGATATAACCGGGGAAACGTTCCCCCTCTCGGGAGACGAAGACAGACCAATGAGCGACGCGATGCCGCCAGTCGAGTTGCTGACTGACGCGTACAACGTCACCCACGTTTACGTCGATGACACCGAGGGGTACGTCGATGAAGACGAGCTGTACGCCCTCTCGTACGCGAACGGGTACGTGCAAGCGCGCGATCGACTGTTCGAGATGGACGCGTTGCGCCACATCGGCTACGGTGACAGCGCCAGCGTGCTCGGGCCGATGCAGCTCCAATCGGACGTGCAGGTCCGGCGCGATCTCTACACACGCGAGGAACTCACCGCCCAGTACGAGACCGCGAGCACCACTGTGCAGGTGTCGCTGCAAGGGTTTGCCGACGGCGTGAACCGACAGCTCATAGAGCGTCTCGTGGACCGGGATCTCCCGGCTGAATTCATCGCCCTAGGGCATTCTCCTGAACCGTGGTCACCGACCGACAGCGTCGCGGTGATAGCGTACATGATCGGCTACTTCGGTGTTGACGGCGGCACGGAGCTGAAAAACGCGGAGACGTTCGCCCAACTGATCGACAGCCTTGATGGTGAACGAGCGGCCTACGAGGCGTACGAGGATCTGAACTGGTTGTCGGTCCCCGAAAACCACTACACCACGATCGACGACGCGGAGCTGACGGTTGCGGGCGGTGAATCGGTTCCCAACTACGACACCGTTCCCGACGAACAGATAGCGCTCACCCACGCCGCGACTGACACAACACCTTGGGGTGTCGATAGCGACGTGCTTGATGGAGCCACCCCATCAGTCCGTCGGGCGATCGGCGCGCTCTCGGGCTTCCGGTGGGGCAGCAACGCGCTCGCTGTGGATGGAGACCACACCGAAACGGACACGCCGATGCTGTTCGGTGGGCCACAGATGGGCTATTTCGAGCCGCCAGTGATTCACGAGATCGGGCTACACGGCGCGGGGTTCGACGTTTCAGGGGTTGGCGTCGTCGGTACGCCCGGTGTGGTCATCGGGCGAACGCCCGAGTTCGCGTGGAGCGTCACCAGCGGCTACGACGATCAGGTCGACACGATCGCCGTTGAACTCCATCCTGAAGACCGGCACCGATACCGGTGGAACGGGGAGTGGCGACGGATGGAGACCGAAACGGTCGTTCACCGTCCGTCGGTGCTCGGTGCACTCGGCAACGGTGATCGACCCCAAGGCGCTGTCGAACAGGAGATCGCCCGCATCGAAGAACGTGGGGATTCGATGCCCGTCATCGCGTGGAATCCTGACGAACGGATCGCGTGGTGTCAACGCACCACAACGCGCGGGGACGAGCTGGCTGGCGTGTTCCAGTGGGCCGAACTCGGTCGACAAGACAGTTTCGAGGAGTTCGAAACCCAGCTCGCGGAGTTCCCGTTCACGTTCAACTTCATCTACGCCGATGAGGAAGAGATCGCGTACGTTCACACTGGATCGGTCCCGGATCGAAACGACGCGCTCGATCACCGGTTCCCTGCGCCCGGCTCGACCCACCGCTGGGAGTCGATCACTACCGGAACCGGTCTCACGATGTCCGTTCGAGATCCTGAGCAGGGATACATCGCCCAGTGGAACAACGCACCGGTCGCGGGGTGGCGAGCCGGTGACGTTGCGGGGCGCTGGGGATCGATCCACCGCGTCGAACTGCTCGACCGGGTGACTCAGGACGCCATCGATGACGGTCCGCTCTCGATCGATGATCTCGCGGGGATCGTTCGAAACGCCGCAACCCGGAGTCCGATCGCAAACGCGACGACTCCGGCGTTCATCGACGCGGCTCGTGAGGCGGGGCTGGACGCACTCAGCGATGAACTCGAACAGTGGGCGAACGAAGCGTACACGTGGCACACCGAAAACGGTCGCCACCATCCCGGGGTCGCCATTTGGGAAACGGTTCGTCGAGAGCTACAGGAACTCGCGTTCGAGAAGGAACTCGGGGATCTCGTGCCACCGCTCCAGTTCAATCCGCCGACGGACATTGATCTCGACAAAAACGAGGATCCTCACGCCGGCGACCACGGCCGGGCGTTGCGGGACGTAACCCTCATCGACGCGCTTGCCGAACGCACGAATCACGAGTGGCTCGGTGAGACGCCTACCGACACCGTCCGGACGGCGGTCGAACGCGCGCGAAACAGCTTAGCCGATCGATTCGGTACCGACGATCCGACGGCGTGGCGGATGGACGGACGAACGACTGGCTTTAAGACTATCTCTGCGGCGGACGGACCAGAGATCGGTCTCGTTAATCGTGGGAGCTGGAACTTCCTCGTATCGTTGGACACTGGTGCTGGCCGATCAATCCTTCCGCCCGGAAATTCAGGACATCTCTCTGTCGGTGAACTTATCGGGACAGTTAGGGGATCACCACCGGACCGGCTCACCGACCAGCTCGAACTGTACGAACGGTTCGAATACAAGCCGTTCCCAGTCGAACGAGCGGCTGTCGCGGATAACGCTTGTCACCAAGACACACTCTCTGTAGTGCGCCAGTCGGGTATCAACGGTCAGGCGTTCGCGCTGCTCACCCGATGGCTCCGACGGCAGTAGTTCGAGACCGGGCCTAACCGGACCTGATCAGACCTAACGGGGACTGGCGGCTCAGGACTCCGATTAAGAGGAAGTGACTGCTTGGTCCTCGCGCCCACCGCTCACATAGAGGTACGCTGCGGCGACGATGAAGACGGCTTCGGCCGTTTTCGAGGCGATTGCGAGATTGTTGAGTGGGCCATCCATCACGAAGAACGCGATGATTTGGGCGAGCGAGAACAGGATCGCAGCCGGATAGAATTCCCGTCGCCAGTACCGGGTCAGAAACACGCCGATCCCGCCGATGAACCCAAGCGCGGCCAGCACGAACAGGATTGCCTGCGTCGTATCGAACTCGATCACCACTGGAGTGAGCCACAGGTGAATGCCGGCTGAGACGAGTGCTGCGAGGATGGCTACGTACGGAGCGACACCCGACGGAAGCCCGGTGAACGTTGCTGATTTCCCTGTGGTAGCTGTTTGGCTATTAGACATGATCTAAATAACACACAGCCACAGGAAATACGCTATCAAAGCGGCAGACACCACCGAAACCACACAACGAATATTCTCCTTCGCAATAGATCGGAACCGGAACAGCCGAGTAGTTCCTCCGACCATCTCACGGATGAAGGGGACGATGATTGCATGGGATTGATCTCGGGATCGAACTACCGGTGGCTGCTCAAACTGTTTCAGTACGCGCTCGGTGGGGCTGCATTGCTGTGGTTGGTTCTCAACGCCGAATGGGAACGCGTTCTGACAGTAATTGACGGAATACACTACGGCGTCGTGGTCGTGATTCTCGCTGCAAGTGTTGCAGAAACTCTCTCTCGGTTCTCGATGTGGCACGTGTTGCTCAACGGCATCAGCACAACACCGTTTTCTACCGCGGCGCGCACGACGCTGATCACCAATTTCGTTAACCAGCTCCTCCCATCCCGCTTGTCTGGTCGATCGATCGCGCCCCTCGTTCTTCGTCATTACACCCGGCGTGACTGGAGCGAGGTCGTCACTATCGCCGGCGTTCATACCGCGCTGTACGCCGTCTGTAACGGTCTCGTCGCGGCGATCGGACTCGCGCTGTTTGTGTCTGAATTTTCTCCCGGACTGTTGATCGTGCTTGCCGGTTCGGTCGCGCTGTATCTCTTTGTCGGTATTGGTTCCTTGATCGCCGGCTGGCGATTCGACAGTGTCGGTCAGCTCGCCGGCGCCGCCCGTGAACGGGCCGAACGGATCCCGCTGGTGTCGAAAGGTCTCTCTGCGGTGGTGGGACGACTCCCATCGTTCAGCGACGGGATTACCGATGTGTTCGACACGCTGTTGACCGACTACCGTGTTATCGGGCTGTACGCCAGCGGATGGGTTGCGTCACGAATGGTCTTTCCAGGGGTGCGCGTGTGGTTGTTGCTGGACGCGCTCAATGTCGAATTCTCACCCGTGATGCTGCCGGTCGTGTTAGTGACGGCCTACAGCGTGACGTTGCTACCGATCACGCCCGGTGGAATCGGTGTGGCGGAAGCCTCGGCAACGCTCGTGTTCGGCGCGCTCGGCGTAGCTGAGCCGATCATCGCGCCGGTGATCCTCGTTGATCGCTTTCTCAGCGTATACCTTCCGTCGCTCGCTGGCTGGTATCCCGTGACGCGTCTCGATCTCACTGCGATCGCGACCGACGAACAGTAGTCTGGGAGCGCGCTGCTGGCTCCTCGAAAAGGTAAGGACTATCACCAGGTGGCTGGTCGCAGTGGATATGAGCCGGACGTTCGTCGTCGGTCTCGATGGAGCGAGTTGGCGGCTCCTCGACCCGTGGATTGAGGCGGGGGATCTTCCAAACCTCGCCGCACTCAGAAACGAGGGTGTGTGGGCCGAACACAGGAGCTGTCTTCCGCCAGTGACGTTTCCGAACTGGAAATGCTATTCGTCAGGAAAGGATCCCGGCGGGTTTGGCGTGTACTGGTTCGAGCGCGTCAACCTCTCTGACGGTGAGATCACGACAGCCGACAGCCGAGACTACCGGACAGCTGAGCTGTGGGATTACCTCAACGACGCGGGACTGTCGACCGGCGTCGTCAACATGCCGACGATGTACCCGCCCCGCGAGATCGATGGCGTCCTAGTTTGTGGCGGTCCAGCGACGATCGAAGGTGAGTACCGATCGATCGAGTCGGGGTACACCTACCCCAACGACCTCGCAGACTATCTCGATGCAGAGTTCGACTACCGAGTCCACCCCGAGCCGCTCATCTCTTCAAACGAGGAACGCGGCGCGGAGGTAGAAGCGATCCTATCCCTGTTAGACGCGCGCTTTGAGGTCGCGCTCGATCTCTTCGAACGCGAAGAGCTGGATTTCATGCACGTGACCCTGTTCTATCTCAACGTACTCCATCACTTCTTCTGGGACGACACGCCGACAAAACGGGCGTGGACGCTCGTTGATGAGTGGCTCGGACAGATCGCTGAGCTAGAAGATACGAATCTTGTCGTCGTCTCCGATCACGGAAGCGCGGCGACCACAACGGAGTTTTACATCAATGAGTGGCTTGCCGAGAACGGGTATCAGGCCCGCCAGCGCACGATTGAGGACGTGTTCCGCCCGCTCGGTATCAACCGCGAAAACATCCTTTCCGTGGCAAAACGGATTGGAATCGTGGATCTGTTGGCTGAGACGGTGCCAGAACGCATCCAGCAGTTGGTACCCCAGAGTGCGGGCGTCAAACGCGGCCGCAAGCTCGACGCGATCGATCTGGACGGAACGAAAGCGGTGGCGAGTGCCCAAGGCCCGATCTATCTCAATCCCGCGTTCGACACCCAGTCGGTGGCCGAACAACTCATCGACGATCTCAAGGAGGTCTCCGACGCGGACGGACCGTTGTTCACCGCCGTTCATCACGGTCAGGATGTTTACACAGGGCCGTACACGTCGGAGGGTCCCGAAATCGTTGTGGACCAGCGGCCGGGCGTGCACGTCAACGACGGCGTCGGCGGGGGAACAGTACAGACGGGCCCCGATCGCTGGGCAGCAGAAAACACGCCCCACGGAATCTTCCTCGCCACCGGACCCGAATTCGACGACCAGGGCGAGATCGATCCCATCAGTATTCTCGATATTGCACCCACGTTACTCGTCTCTGCTGGAAGCGACGTTCCGTCCGATATGCAAGGCGAAGTGCTTCCGATCTTCGATTCGACGCCGTCGTGGGACAGCAGAGAGCCGATCGCCCCCGATGAACGGTACGATCCACAACAAGACGAAAACGTCACTGATCGGCTCAAACAGCTCGGCTACATGGAGTGACATCCCCTATTGACACCATCCCGCCCTGACGGGCGGACGGTTAGATTCAGCGATAGGGGTACAACAATATATCCATCATTTACAGTAGCCCGTAATCCGCTTGCAAATAACACCTAGAATAAGTAGTGAAAATAACCCATAACCCATATGTATTGATTGACCATACCACACGACCGGAGGCATGAATATTTCGTATCGAGATCCGTTGGGGAGGGGAATATGAACGTTTTGTTGAAAATCACAAGCGATCCACTGCACGATAGATTGAAAGATGCATATTAGCTATCAACACGCAAATCCGTTTCACGGTCGTGAATCAGTGGTCGTTCGTATTGAGGGACTTCTTCCAGACCAGACCGTTTGTCTTCTCATCGATGCTGGAGAGGGTGTCGACGTGGACACTCTTCTTGAGGGAGACGATGAGTATCTCACAGCGATCTGTCTGACTCACGCTCACCTCGACCATTACACGACGCTCGCAGAGAATCTCCGGGACGCAGCACCGATCTACACGGCACCCGACACCGCGTCGATTCTCGCAGACGTGATCGATGCTGGGGAAGGCTTTTCAGATCCCCAGACGCGAGAAGCGGTTCTCGATCGGGTGACACCGTTGGAAGGGTGGACGACGATCGTCGACGGGTTACGCGTTCGTCCGGTTCCAGTCGGTCACACCCCGGCAGCGACTGGGATACTGCTCTCGATCGAGGACGGCAACAAGCACCGAACGATACTCACAACGGGCGATTTCACGCTTCGACGGGCCGCAGGATACCCGGGGTTTGAGCCGGATCTTCCGGTTGATGTCGATGTCCTCCTGTTGAACGCAGCGTCGAGCGAGGATATCGAAACCACACTGACAGCGACAGTCTCACAACTCATCAAGCGCGCGCTTGCAGGGTCGACCGTTCTTGCCACAACCAGTGGCCTGACCGGCGTTCACCTCGCGTACCTGCTCGGCCACCTCGCCCACCAGTACGATCTGTATCTGCCTGTAACGCTCGTTGGTCACGCCGGAACGCTGGCTGATCAGTTGGGATACGATATTCCCGCGGTCAGCACTCAGACCGAGTTCACCGATCCGAACGCAGTTCTTGATTCGGGAACCATCACGATTGCAGGTCCAGAGGTACCGACGCCGGGGGGGACGAAAAGCGCTGACCGACTGTTTTCAGCGATCGAAGACGATCCGGGCGCAACACTCATACAGGTGTTGTCGGGGACTGACTCTCCCGTTCGAACCGCTAGCTGTACCGTCCATGATGCGTTTCTGAGCAACCATCCGTCCCGCGAGTCGATCGATACGGTGGTGGATCAACTGATGCCAGTTCACGTCGTGGTCATGCACCAGGCGGGTCCCGAAGCCGATCGGTACAAAGACAAGTTCGCTAGCTACGTGTGGGTGACGGATGATCAAACCCGGCATACGCTTCTCGACGAACACGGGTGGACTCCACCACCCTGGGTGTCAGCAATGACCCGCAAGCGAGTCGAATCTTCGGGCCGGACGACACGACGGATCGGTGAGGTGCTTCCTGACGGCGATACTAACCTGTTGTTTCCCTCGACTGACCGCTACTCGGAGGTGGATCTCACTGCGGAAGGACTCGACGTTGAAACACTCACACAGAGCGTTCCACAACTCACTGAGGATTCACAAGAGGAGGCACCCGAAACAGCCGCCGACACGTCGACTCACATGACTCAAGAAAACGAGGCATCTGCCTTACAGCAGGTTTTCGACCGGCTTGACCAACTCGAAAACACGCTACAGGCGTCTCGATACCCGGCACGGGTACTCGATGTCCACGACGGAGTGACCATTCTTCGCGTCGATACGGAGCTTCCTGCTGTCGATGTCGGTGACACTGTCGGCGTCGTATCTGAGACCGACACGGAAACTGACGAGAACTAATCGAGGCCACACATGATAGATATATACTGTATCCACAAACATAATGTAGTTTTTATCTGATGGTTCAGTGATGGTTTTCTTTGGGAAGTAAGCGATCAAGAAGTGGTTTTCCTTCATAATAACACTAATGCTACTGATTTGGCCTGATCTAATAATTCTTTGACTTCGAGAAACATATCAATATGATTCTCAGCAGGTAACTGGCCGAAAGGCTACGAATCGACATTGATACAGCGGTACTACTATTCTATCTCACTGTTCGAATACGATATTGATGCTACTATAGAACTTCACTCGAAATATTATGTCTGTTATAATTCTATGTAAGTATACTTATATTATAATAATTTAATAATTTCTGTCGAATTCGTTCCGTCAGTGACCGTTACTGCCCGTCTCAGTCCGGCCGTACAGCGATGACTTCGATTTCTCCGTCGATGTCGACCGGCAGTTTCACGACTTCGACCGCACTGCGGCCGGATACGGGTTGGAAAGCAGCGCTTCGTACGCTTCATCACGATCTCGTCGACGATCCCCGCCGTCTCCGACAGCCGAGGCATGGCACTGAAATCATCCTGTGCGAGGACGGCAGCCCCCGCGAGCATCAGTCCCGCTCCCGCGCTGGTAAATCAGACAACACGGCGAACGATTCGGCGGCTTCTCGCATGGCCTCGATCGCCTCGGATCGGATGAGACTCCCTCCGATCCGAGTCTTCGTTCCCGCAGCGTTGATCACTGGCGAAACACCGAACTCATAATATATATGGTTCTTGTCACTCCATTCGTCATTCTCGTCGAACGTTTATCAGTTTTCCAGTACACTCTTTCGATCTTTTAATCGATGAGCGGATCGCGGTGCTCAGTCGTGTGTTCACGGTAGCTCCTCGAGATACGCCGACCAAACCGCATCCGGTTGTTCACAGGCGATCGAGGAGATGCTGCGACAGGCGTCGTACCCCCACATGAACACGCTGTCGACACCGCTTTCGATTGCGGTTCGTGTTGCGGTGCGGACTGCCTCGGTTGCGTTTGCCCCGCCGTCAAGCCGAAACCCCTGAATCCATATCTGGCTATCGATGTCGTGGGTTTGGGCGAGCGAGGCAACCATATCAGCGAAGTAGCCGACGAACTCCGCCGGCGCTTCGTTCCCGTGAACAGCCCAGTAGGGATCCGTCGACAGCACGTCGAGCAGCGGATGCTCAGCGAGATTGCTCCAGTTTCGAAGCCCGTGATCGCTGTCCTCACTCGGAAGCAAACAGACCGCGTTTCGGACTCCACGGTCGTTGGCTACTTCCATCATATCGGTGAGAAACGACAGCAGTGATTGCTCACGGAAGCGTTCGATTCGCTCGGTTGGGACGACCGGCATCGGTTCGTCGAACTGCTCGCGGTAGGCGGTTCGACAGTGTGTACACCGACAGCTCCACGCGTTTTCAGGGAACTGATCTCGTTTGTCGTGCCACGCGGGAATGTACCAGTGTGGTTCGTCCCAGAAGAGCACGTCGGCACCGAGATCGGCGGCATCGCGTGTCCACTCTCGCATGAACGAACGGAAGCGAGGAGCGTTGAAACAGGCTGCACCCACACGATCGCCGGTTGACATCACCTGACACTGATCGGGATGGCGACCGATGAACTCCGACAGCGCTTCACCGCCGAACACCCGCCCCACTGCCCACGGATTCACGTACACCGTGAGATCCCGATCGTGGCTGGCTGTAACGATCCTTGCCATCGTGTCTTGGTAGTACTCCCTGTCCGCCTCGCTGAACGTGTGTAACACGGCATTCAACCCAGATTCGACGAATCGATCGAGATCGCGCTCAACGTGTCGTCGATCGCGAACGCCGAAATAGCTCGTCCCCGTCTCTATCCCGTTCGTCCCAGTAGCCGACTCCTTTGTCATCTTGAATGTGGCCTGTGTTGTTACCAACCAATCTGTCGGCATAGCCTTTTCGGCCTGTCGAGGATTCCGCTGGTGTCTACCACTCGGCACTGCTTCCGTCTTCGTGTCGCCAGACAGGGTTGTGCCAGTCGATCCCCTGTTGTGATTTCTCCCGGACGGCGTCCTCATCGATGTCGAGTCCGCGACTCCGACAGCAACGACAGCAAGCCCGCTTCGAACTCGAAGGCATCCGGGGCGGAAAGATACTCATGGGGCGGCCCAGAAGTCCCTTCGGAGAACGCGAACCCGTGATCCTAAATCAGGAGGTTCGAGATCGAGGCGCACACCTGCATCAAGGCCGCGAGCGCGATCGGACCGAGGGTATCGTTGTATTCGGGCAACACCGGCTCTTCGATGAACATCGGTTCGTACGGTTCGAGTGCGTGAACAAGGCGTTTTGCCATCGGCGTCGAGGCTCGTCCCCTGAAGTCCACGACGATATCAACCGTCTCACCGAACCGCTTGGCGGACGTTCTCGACCCGGTTTGTGACCGTCTGGATCGTCAGCGATGAATCGATCGGCTCTCGTTCTATAGCCGTTACAAATGTACACTTGTAATCGATGTGAACCGTCGAGCTCCCTTCCCGAGGACTCGATACAAACATACTATTCCGTATACTTTACCATTACGATCATATATCATACATTCATTTTTTACCTACTGTAGAACAATTCCCACAAATTTCTATTTTCATCTATACTATAGTTATTTTTATAATATCCTAGTATATCATACTGATATCTGGATAATATTGGTGTATATTACACAAACCCCAGGAGGTAGGTACCCTCTGTGTATCATATCATTTCCCTATATTATATGTATATAATTTGTATTTAATTTTATTCGTAGCTGCTCCTGCTCAGCGAGCTCCAATCGGTCGTATGTTCGGGACGAGAGTGTGAGACGAACGGGATCAGTCGCGTGTTTTAGCTGAACGGTAAGATTGTAGGAACTGCCCTGAAAGACGCTCTTGGTGACCGTTCCAGCGAAAACGTTCGGGTTGTTCGTACTCGATTGGACGACGGAGACGTGTTCCGGTCGAATACAAAATTGGACCGACTGCCCGACATCGCGCCCGTCGATAGGGGCACACATCCGTCGACCACTCCATTCGAGACGGTCGTGATCGGCAATCCGCGCACGGAACACGTTCACGTTTCCGGTGAACGACGCGACGAGTGGCGTCTCGGGATGAGCGAACAGTTCTGTGGGAGTATCGACCTGATGGACATCGCCGTCGTGGATGACGGCGATCCGATCGCTGACAACAGCGGCGTCGCGTTGATTGTGGGTGACGTACACGATCGGGATGGTGAGCGAGACGAACAGGTCCCTCAGTTCGTGGCGCAACCGGTGTCTGATGGGTGCGTCGAGGTTGGCGAGCGGTTCGTCAAGGAGCAGTGCACCGGGCTCTGTGGCGAGCGACCGCGCTAGCGCAACGCGTTGGCGCTCACCGCCCGAAAGCGTCTCTACGTTTCGGTCCAAAACCTCCGTGAGTTCCAGTGTTTCTATGAGTGCGTCGATAGGTGTGGCTCCTGTTGCAGCGTAGTTGATGTTTTCCCTCGCAGTCATGTGTGGGAACAGCGCGCCATCCTGGAACACGAGGACGACATCGCGGTCTTCGGGTGGTCGTTCCGTGAGTTCCGTGCCGTTCAGGGTGACCATTCCGCCGTCGGCGTCGACGATTCCCGCAATCGTTGAGAGGAGCGTGGTTTTGCCACTCCCTGATGGACCGAGTACGGCAAGCACTTCGTTTTCGACAGTGAGGTCGATCGGTCCGAGGTCGAACGCGTCGTACGATGTTCGGAGGGTGGTGAGTTCAAGCATGGGTCAGGTCCAGGGGTTAGAAGCGACAGTGTTCAGAACGACAAGCACTGCAACCGAGACGAGCACGAGCAGTATTGCGATGGGAAACGCCGTGTCTACTCCTCGTCCGCTAAACGCCAGCCAGATCCGCACGGGCATCGTTTCAGGGTGGTAGGCCATGATCATCGTCGCGCCGAACTCCCCCATCGCTCGGGCGAATGCTAACGCCATCCCGGCGACGATTCCCGGCATCGCAAGCGGCAGCGTGATCCGGTAGACAGTCGTCAGTCGGCCTTTGCCGAGCGATCGGGAAGCGGCTTCGAGGGTCGGATCCACCCCGCTGAAGGCAGCCAGAGAGGTGACGACGACGAACGGGGAAGCGACGAACGTCTGTGCGAGCACGACGCCAAGGAGCGAGCGCCACGTCTGTACGCCGACAGCGGCGGCCAGTCGTCCGATCGGTGCGCTTGGCCCGAACACCATATGCAGGACCATGCCGCTCACGATCGGCGGAAGCACCAACGGGAGGACCACGATTCCGACGATAATGCTCGATCTCCGGCTCTGCTCTCGGGAAAGCCAATAGGACAGTGGCACCCCAAACACGGTAGCAACGACCGTACTGATCGTGGCACCGACCAGCGACGTTGCCACTACCTGCACCACCGATGGGTCGCTCATCTGAACGATGACATCCCCTAGCGGAACCGAGAGGAATAACGCTGCTACTGGAACGAGATAGTAACAGACCAACACACCACCGAGCACCAATGTCACTGTCAGCCAATCGGGGGAGAGAATCGATTCCTGCCTCATTGGGAAACGGGACGTGTAACCGAGCGCTCAGCGGTCGAACGACCCGTGGGATGGTCCGGGGTTTCGATCCGTGCGGGAACGTGTCCGTGATGGTTCGGAAACGATTCGTGCAGGATGAACCCGTGCTGGCGGAGAGAGGCGTCTCGAACGAGGCGATTGAACACCGACAGAACGTCGTCGGCCATCGTCCGAGCAGTCGCGCCGTAGCTGATCGTTCCTCCCTGAACCGCCGTTCTATCCGGCAGCGTGTACGACACCGTCGAGTACCAGTCTTCGGCGTACTCGGGCGCACTGAGATCAATCGGATCGGGAAGGTCAATGTAGTCGTACCCACGTTCCACGGCCATGTTCCGGTATGCGATCGCTGCGTCGATCGCGCCGGTCTCGAATTGACTGATCAACGATGATTCCGGATAGATCTGTTCGTCTGCGAGAATCGTAGCCGTGAGGTCTTCGACGTCGTAGTATCGAGCGGCAAGTTCGAGTACGAACAGCGTCCGATACCCCAATGGATCCGCCTTAGGGTCCGTCCGTCCGAGATCCACGTCGTCCTCGGCTACCAGTTCATACCACGCGTTTTCCGCCCTGCCAACGCGCTTTCCGCCCTCGGTCGACGTATTGTACGCGATTACGACGGCGTTACTCGTGAACACCGAGTACCACGACGGATCTAGCGGCGCGTTGAACAACGCCGTGTCGGCCACCACGACGATATCCGGATGACGGATATCGTCCGCAACCATTCTGGCGATCCGCGCCGAACCGTGGGTTTCGATCTGTACCGGCGTGTTGAGTGTTGGCGCAAGTCCGTTCGACAGCACGTTTGTGAGACTGCCCGCCGCGAGGATTGTGACCGGACCAGTGTGACGATCGCCGGTCGGAAACCATCCCGTCTCAAGACAGCCCGACAGCCCGAGGAGTCCCGTGCCGAGCGTTTGCAACACCGTTCGCCGCGACCGTTGTTTCGTCATAGACGTAACGGATCGTTATTGTGAGTTAGACATAAAGGCTTTCCAGCTAGATTCGGATGAAAACGTATGGACGCGGAATTCGAGACCCGATTACAGGCAAAAGATGTGTCGTTCGAGACTGCAGACGCGCGTCTGTTGCGTGCAGTCGATGATCAACGCTCGCTTAACGCCGCCGCAGACGCATTGGGACGGTCGTTTTCTCGTTCGCATCGCCGGATCAAGGCGCTAGAGGCGGTGTTCGGCCCACTCGTCGAACGCCAGCGGGGCGGCATCGATGGTGGCGGGAGTGAACTCACCGACAACGCCCGCGATCTCCTTGCGCGATTCGAACGGTTGCGAACCGCGTACGCCGGCACGGCCGAAACCGAGAAAACGGTCGTGTTCGGAACCGTCACCCAGCGCAGCGCAGAATTGGCAACCGTCCAAACGCCCGCCGGTACCGTCCGTGCGCTGGTGTCGACACCTGCCGATCGAGTGCAGGTCGTGCTCCGAGCGGACGCCATCACGCTTCATACCCCCGACGCCGTACCGTCGACCGACGGGATGAGCGCCCGAAATCGACTGGCCGGAACGATCTCCTACATCGATCGCGGCGAGTCGATCGCTCGGGTGGCGTGCGATGTCGGGATCGATGCGCCGCTAATCGCACTCGTCACCCAACGCACGATCGACGAAGTCGGGTTTCGATCGGACGACCCCGTCGTTGCGTCGTTCAAGGCGACCGCGACCCGGACGATCCCCATGGAGCGTGATCGGTAACGCACTCACTGAGCGAAAAACGCCTTGATCGGGTCGATCTGGTCGTCGGTGTTCAGGGCTGGGGCGTGCCCACAGTCGACAGTGATCGTCTTCGCGTTTGGTTGGCGGTCGATCATCCGTTCAAACGGCTCGCGGGGAAGAATCCCGGATGCTGTTCCACGAACCACACAGATATCGGCAGTGATCCCGTCCCATACCGCCCACGGATCCGTGTCCGATTCTGCCCTCGTGTCGAGGGCTTCGATGATCCGTGGATCATAGGCGGGCGTGAACTGGCCGTCGTCGGTGCGGCGTGCTGACGTTACTGTGAACCGTCGCCACTCAGCATCGGTCATTTCGCTGAATCGTGGCTCGTAGATCTTCCGGTAGTACGCTTCTAACGCCGTTACAGTGTCGACAGCCGGTGGCTGTGGCACGTATTCGTTGATGCGTGCCAACGCCTGATCGTCGGCGTCGTGGATCGGATCGGGACTGATGTCGTTCACGACGAGGTGGGAGATCCGATCGGACAGGGGACCACCGGCCAGCGCCATCCCGAGCCCTCCGCCCATGGAGGTTCCGATCCATCGGATCGATTCGAGTCCGAGTGTGTCACAGAATTTGACTAGTCGCTCCACGGAGGCTTCATTCGTGTACGCAGTAGGATCGGCCCATCCACTCAGTCCCCGTCCGGGAAGATCCGGACACAGCACCCGGTACGTGTCGGTGAGTCGCCGCGCAATCGGGTCGAAATCCCGACCCACACGCGACAGTCCGTGTAAACACACTACCGGTGGCGCTGACGCCGCACCCCACGCCGAGTAATGTAACTCGATCCCATCCACTGAACAGAACTGATCGGTCCGGTTCATCGTTGTCGACAGACGAACACGACCGTATAATGTGTTTCGTCGATCCAGTTCGATACGTGAAGCGATGTTTCTCAGAAGACATAAAGGAACGGCGTTAGAAATCGCAGACAGGTATGTCAAACACAAATAAATGGGGTCCACTTCTCATCCGGATTGGACTCGGTGCCGTTATGATTGTCCACGGAATTGGAAAACTGATGGGTGTCGGTCCGGCTGCGATGCCGATTTCTGATTTTGCGGCGACCATCGGCGGGCTGGGCTTTCCAGCGACCACTGGCTTGGCGTGGCTGGTCGCACTGATCGAGTTCGGTGGCGGCGTGTTGCTAGTGGCAGGGTTGTTCGTGCGATACGCCGCGATCGGAGTAGCGATCAACATGCTCGTTGCGACCGTTCTGGTCCACCTCCCACAGGGGTTCAGCGGGTATGAGTACACACTCGTGCTCTTTTTCATGGCGCTCTCGCTCGTCGCAACCGGTCCCGGCCAGTTCTCGCTCACTCACACGCTCTTCGATGGAGAACTGTACTGGCCGACAGTAGATGGATGAGGGTCTCGATCGGAGCTGATCGATCATCTATCACCTCTGAGCGCGACGTGTCGCCACGGGAAGGGGATATCGTTGAACAGATCCGTGACGTACTCGGTGAGCGGTGTCACGGTGAACTCGTATGGGACGGTGCCGGTTTCGTTGGGACGAGCCGCCCATGAGGCTGCGGTGACGATTCGATCGTATCCCGATCCCTCAAACGCGTCGTACCACGTTTCGCTCGCGGAGCCGGCAAACGTCCGAGCGTCCAGCTGTTTGACTTCGGCTGTGCCGTTTTCGGTGACGCCAACAGCAGTGAACTGGTATTTGACGCGCTCGCCGTGCACTTTACTGATATCCCGGAACGGATCGGTGTCTGATCCGTCGTAGGAAAGTCCTGCTTCCGGTATCTTGATGTTTCGGAGATACCAGCCGGTTCCTGGCATTGAACTGGAATTACCGTTGGTCGAGTAGTCAGTCATATACCGAAAGGAGATCAGCACTTCTTGACCACTGTACGCCGAAAGATCGAACGACTCAGTGGTCCACTTGCCATCCGTCTCGCCGGTGAATCCGGGGAGGTGATCGGTGATCGGTGGATATGCGCTTTCGGGTTCGGCCAGTTGCTCACTCGTGTTTTCGTTCGACAACGTGGTCCACGTGTCGCCGCCGTCGGTCGACACCTGAACGAAGCCGTAATCCCACCCCCGTTCGATGTCGTAGTACGTTTCGAACGACAACGTCGCTGACTCGGTCTCCCGAAGATCGGCCGCCATGATGGCGTTGTTATCCATGCGGTTGCCGCGACCACTCCATAACACGGTCTCGTTCGAACGGTTCGACGCATTGCCAGTCGTCTCGGCGCCTGGTAGCGGAACCGTCTCCCACGGAAGTGGTCGGAACTCCGTTCCGTTGGCGCTGAACGCGAGAAGCGAATCGTTTACAGGACTCTCGAAGGCGGTGTAGGAACTACCCCACGCCGGTACCCGTCCGTTCGTGGTGTGCGTCATGCTCACGTTGACATCGATCCCTTGGAAGCGATACCGATCGGAACCATTTTTCCGAACTGAACCGGCAACGCTCTCTACGATCAACGCGGTCGAAAAGTCCTGATACACTCCATAGAAATCCTGGTTCACGCCCGTTTCATTGAGTGTCGTTTCAATGCTTTCGATCCCGTTGTCGGGATTACGGGCCAGCTTTTGGGTGAATGACTCACCATACTGCTGTGTCAGATACGTCTGGAACAATGCCGCTATTCCGTAATCTGCAAGGATGTTGATTCCCCCTTGGTCACCCCACTCGATGAGGGAATTGTTCGGCCGTTCCTCGAACGCCGCGATATGGTTCTGTGGAAACCCGTAGCCAGAAGCGTACTCTACGTACTCGGACATCCCCTCGTTGATCCACGTCGTCTCATCAGTGTCGTGGTCGTTGTGAATCAGGTGCTGCAGTTCGTGCGTCACGGTTCCCTCAACCGCGTGGGCGTCTGCCTCGCTCGCGTTCGTGCTCTCATTGGTGTCCAGACGCCACGGTGCGTCCATCGGTCCGAGTCGACCGTCCCAGTCGTGGGTGTCGATGGTCAAAACGTTCCGGTCGGTCCGGCGCTCGATGACTGGCGAGTAAAACCCGGACGTGAACACCGGATAGCTCTCATTGAAATAGTTCTTATCGCGGATGTTATCCACGAGAATGATCGTTCGGTTCTCACCATCCGGCGATCGGTAGTAGTCATCCGGAACGTCATTCTCTTCGGAAAGGGTAGCGTCGGTCCCGTCGCGGTCATCTGGAGCACCGAACAGCCGCTTGTTCGCGGGATACACGGTTGCTTCGTACTCCGTGGTGAGATACTCGATCTGTGTGTCTGTGACGGTCGGTGCCTCACGGGAATCGTTTTCTGGCCACGAGAGATCCTCTGCAACCCACACCGAACTGTTTTCGGTGTAGTCCCGAAGTGTGAAGTTCCGAAACGAATACTCTCCAGCTGTGTCGTTCAACGAGGGAAACATCTTCGTGGCCCCAACCGTCGGACTGTCTCTCTCTGTCGTACCGTGATACGCACCCGACGTTCCGATCGCCTCGGGAACCGAGGATGGATCGAACGTGACGTTTTGGAGTTCTTTCGGTGAGAGTCCACGAGGACGATACTCAATCGTGGTTTCGTTCGATGATTCAGCCGTCTTCTCGGACCCCGTTTCGGTGTGATCCGAATGATGACCGGGGGATTCCCGGCTGTCACTGAAATCTATATGTGACACATTTGTGCTACCGTTCTCTTTTCCAGATATTATTTTTTCGTTATTAGTGGCGGCAGGTGACATGCCGACAAATGCGGTTGAACTGGCAAGAATCATCATCGCCACGATGGCGACTATCGGGCGTTTCATGAGATACACGCCTTTACGGATAAACAGACATAATGATAACCCATTTATACTTGCCCCATTTGGTCACTAATGAAAACTTATATGTGCATATACATCTATGCGATCCATCTCTTTCATCGATTATCTCCCTGAACTGGAACCAGAGCGCCGGTCGTTTGAGTGAAACGTGATTATGATGGCGCCCAAACGCCCATGGACAATGGAGATCGTCACGATCGAAGAGATCGAAACGCCACCGACGAACAGTCCCGCCGATGTCGTCCGGCCGCTTTCAACGGCGCTGGATACAAGCGAAATCGCAATCAACTACTTCGAGATCGCATCAGGGGAGAGTTTCGGCTACGACTACCACCGACACAACGATCAGGAAGAGTTATTTTACGTACAGAGCGGGACAGCAACGTTCGAAACGGAATCCGGGGACGTTGCCGTTGAGGCTGGTGAGATGATCCGGTTTGCGTCTGGGGAATTTCAGCTCGGGACTAACCGGGGAGACGAGCGAGTGGTCGCTCTTGCTATCGGTGTTCCCCGTAATTCATCGGAGATCGAGTATCTCCGGGAATGTGCCCAGTGTGATGAGCGGACCATACAAACCGTCGTGACTTCAGAGCAGGCCATCACCATCCGGTGTTCGGAGTGTGACACCGAAGTCGACCGGATTCCCTGACAAAACGGCGACACCCAATGCGGTATTCGGTTGCTCTCGTTTTGTAGTCACTCGATCGCTTTATTATTGTCGCGCGAATGCGGTTGTGCGTATGGATGTCGTTCAGGTTGTCGGATTCGTATCCACAGACTTCGCGCTCGGCACGATCCGGATCGGGGCGTTCAGCCTCTGGTTGGGACTATGTGCGTCGCTCGTAGCGGTGCCGTTTCTTCTGAGCACCCGAATCCGCTCGTTGTTTCGACGTATCGGTCCGTTCAGTGGCTGGGTCGGAAACTACACCGTGTGGATGACGGTGATCGGCGGTGGCGAAATCGCACTGTTTGCATTCGCTGCCGACGTGATCGCCGTCGAGTACGCCGATCCGGCAGTCGTCGAGCGACTCATCACCACCGCGAGCGCCGTGTTGGTCGTTGGATACGTCCTCCTATTACTGGTGTTGTTGTTGGTCGTTCTCCCACGCCTCGGAATCAACTGGCCCGAGCAGTACGACCGACGAACAGTCGGCTTGATCGTCGGAGGCGTCCTCTGGTACCACGCCGGCACCGTGTTACTTTCACCGTACGCTTTCGACTGGCTGATGTCACTCGCGCGTCCGGGGTGACAGTGGCCGCGTGTGCGCTGGTGTCACACCCTAGCGAAACAGCCATCAACGAATGGAAACAAATCCTCACCAATGAAGCAGATCACGGGAACACACACCGACGCTCGCTTCATGGTCGACGACGAGTCCCTCCTTGAATCGGAAGTCGTCGAGCAGGTTCAGGAACTGATCGATCATCCGGCGTTCACCGAGCCGATCGTGATGCAACCCGACTGTCACCCTGGGTCAGGTGCGCCGATCGGATTCACGATGTCGTTGTCCGATCGCATCGTTCCAAACATTGTGGGCGTCGATGTCGGCTGCGGTATCACCGCAACGAACATCGGAACCGAACTACCGTGTACGGACGCCGAACGCGAGCGCCGAGTGCGATCGGCGGTACCGATGGGGCGGTCGGTACACGATTACGACGACGCACCGCATCTGATCGATACGTTCCCGTTTGAGCGGGCCAACAGGGTGTTTGACCGGTTCAACGACGCCTACCGCGAGCAGTTCGGTCAGGAGATTGCTCCCATCGAATTCTCCTTCGATGGATACGACGGGGCGTATTTCAAGTCCCTCTGTCAGCGCGTCCTCGGTGGGCGATCTGTCGGGATGGGTCACGTGATCAAAAGCGCCGGCACCCTCGGCGGTGGGAACCACTTCGTTGAGTTCGCTCGCGCGCGTGAATCGGGAGAGTACTGGTTCGTCATCCACAGTGGCTCTCGATATCTCGGGATGGCGGTCGCCCAACACTGGCAGTCGGTGGCGACTGACCGGCGGAACGCAACAGCAGTCCGGGACGCGATTCCCGAGGAGTATTATGAGTACCTCAAATTCGATCCAGCGACGGTCAGTGACGCGGAATTACACACGTGGATAACGGGTGGGATGGGTGAGTCACCAATCAAGAAAGACCGGCTCCGTTCGGAGTTCGAGACATCCGAAGTCGACGATGTGTTCCAAACACTGACAAATCTCCATCCCGAGGATCGAAACGAGGCACTCGACTGGCTCGACGGTCGAGAAGCCCACGGCTACTACGTTGATATGCTGTTCGCACAGCAGTACGCCCGCTGGAACCGCGAGCTGATGAGCGAAGCGATCTGTGAAGCGCTTGAGATCGAACCAGTCGAAACCGTCTCCAGCATCCACAACTACATCGATTTCGAAGATCTGATCGTTCGGAAAGGCGCAACCCCCGCCCGAGCGGGACAACGGCTCGTCATCCCGTTCAACATGGCGGACGGGTCGATCCTCGCTCACGGGCGCGGCAACGAACGCTACCATCGGACTGCTCCCCACGGTGCCGGTCGGGAGATGAGCCGTCGAGAGGCCAAAAAGAACGGTTCGATGGACGCCTTCACGACGGCGATGGACGGGATTTACTCCGAGTCGGTGGTTGAAGACGTGCTCGATGAGGCCCCGATGGCGTACAAATCCGCTGACGCGATCGCTGAGGCGATCGAACCGACCGCGACCATCGTCGACCGTCTCGATGTTGTCCACAATCTGAAAGCGCTCGACTGATGTCTGGGTCAGATCATCCTTCCCAAGGTCCGACTGCACGAAGACTGTCGCGGCGAGCACTGCTCACCCTCAGTGTGGGGGCCGTCGGATCGCTTGCCGGCTGTACCGTACCGTTTCTCGGTGGACCCGAACCACCTGATTGTACGGGTGACCAGATCACGGAGCTGCCAGCCCCCGCTTCCGGTCCCGAGGAGGCTCCCGTCACGGTTGCGATCTACACTGATTTCGATTGTCCACACTGTCGGGACTTTTTCACCGAGACGTATCCGACCGTCCGCGACCGAATTCCGACGAACAAAGCCCGGTTCGTACACCACGACTTCCCGATTCCCGTCTCCGAGTGGTCCTATCCCGTCGCAAACGCCGCTCGTGCGGTTCAGAACGCTCGATCTGAGGCAGCATTCTGGGACTTTTCCGAACGGGCGTATCGACACGAATCGGAGTATTCAACCGCCGTCCTCGAAGAACTCGCCCGAAAAACGAAGACCGATCCGGAGATCGTCCGGCGCGCGTCCGAACAACTGCCGTACTGCCAACTACTCAAACAGGAACGCGAGCACGGCAGAGATCGCGGCGTTGAAGGGACGCCAACCGTCTTCGTCAATGACCAGAAATTAGAAGCACCCTCCGCGGACGAACTCACCGCTGCGATCACCGACCCTTAACTGAGCGTCCGTCGAACAGTGTTCTCCAATAACATAATATATATTACACACAGATGGTCGAACAGCCACACATACGCGGCGTGGATCGACTTCGGAAAATGACAGCTGCGGCTGTCGAATGGGAACCGGTTTCCGTCTTCCCTCAGTACAGGGGGATGTATGTCACCTCCCGACACGTCGACTGGTAGCACGATTGAGCGTTCCTGTTCCGACTGCGAGCGGTTGCGCGATCAGTCCCCAAGCGCAAAACTGGTGTATCGGGTTCTCGATGAGAGCGAATCGCCGCTCACGACGCGGGCACTCAGTGACCGCACGCTGCTCTCACCGCGCACGACGCGGTATGCCCTCCGGCGGTTGCGAGAGGCGGATCTCGTTACTCGACAAACCAGTCCCGACGATCCACGACAATACCAGTATCAGACGGCTAACATCGATCGCACGCGCTGATCAGTCTCGGTGAACTCCGGGAGTGTAATCAAAACACCAAATAAACAATCCCTACCACGTTCGCACAGTCCACGACGGTTCGTACGAAGGAGCTACTCACTGATCCCGAACCCGAGCAGTTGTGATCCCGCCCAGACGGACAGTTCCATCACCCGTGCTGAATCTGGAATATGCGCGTCGATATCTAGCGCTTGTAGACCTTCGATCGGAATTTCGAGCTCAAGAGATTCTCGGTTTGGCGATGACCGCTGGACAGCACGGGTGAATCGAGTCTGAGGTGTCGGATCTATGGACGGTTCACCAAACGCAAGGAGAAGTCCGAGCGCCTCGACAGAAGTCGGATCGAAGTAAAACTGTGCTCCAGGTCCCAAGCCGGTTGCTCGGATCGCATCCGTTATCACAAGAGCAGCGGTCCTATCTATTGCAGGCCGTGGAAGATCCACTGTCTGTATTTTCGTGAGGGTTGTGGCAATGGATGACACGGAATAGCTGAACACACAGACCTATCAATGATAGTTATTCACACCCATTTCAACGTGTATCGTGTGCGCCAGCCAGTAGTAATCGAAGTAACCTTCCAATACGATTATATACAGTATTAATATCGTTTAATTTAGCATCTGATGAAAAGGATTGGGTTCAGATAATAATCCATACTATCGAAAAATATTTACTACATTATAATAGAGAAACATTTGTGTACAGTGACAGACTGCGTGGCAACATCAACGAACAATGACGCGACGAGATCCGACAACACACGTCGAACAACTACGTGAACTGTCTGATCAGGAGTCGTTTTTTGAGCCGATCAGCACGCTGCGTCGACGTACTGTCATTCGGTACATGAACCGACTGTCTCCGACTGCTTCGGTCAGTACTAAGGAGCTTGCCCGCGTGTGTGCTTCGATCGAACAGAACGAACCCCTGTCAGCGCTGGCCCGGTCGGACTTTCGACGATCCGTTCAGGGACTCCGACAACGAGACGTAACACGGCTTTCGATTGCCGGTGTTCTCGACACCCAAAACACCGATTCCATCGTTCGAGGCGAGCGGTTCGAGTTGTACGCCGACGTGCTCACAGCCATCGACGCGAAGCTCCAGTGAGGGGATTGTCGATTGCGTTCAGGGAGTTATTTAAACTCCCGGATAGCAACCTTCATTACGTCCGGCGTCACAACAGTCAACAGTTGACATGGTTGGACCGATACAGACTGGAATCGTTGGTTTGGGCACGATCGGACAGTATCACGCGGATCAGCTCACGTCGCTTGCCACCCAGCACGAGGTGGCGCTCGCTGGTGGAATGGATATTGCTGATTCGGCCCGGAAACGGTTCCAAAAGATGTTCGATGTTCCCACATTCGATTCGCATGCGGCCCTGTATGAGGCCGTTGACGCGGTGATCATCACGACGCCGAACCGGTATCACGAGGAGTGCGCGATCGCCGCCTTGAAGGCTGGACTCGACGTGCTCATCGAAAAACCACTCGCTCATACCACAGAGAGCGCCCAGCGCATCACGCGCGCGGTAGAGGACGAGGAGTCCGTCTGTCGGGTTGGGTTTCACAACCGTGTTGCCAACCCTGTGGCGGTGTTGGTGAGCTATCTTCGGGATGGTCGGTTCGGGGAGGTGTATCACATTGAGGCAAACTACCTCCGTCGTCGGGGGATTCCCGGCCGCGGCTCGTGGTTTACGAACGAGGCGACGGCAGGTGGTGGGGCACTCGTCGACATCGGCGCGCACGCGATCGATCTCGCGTTATACCTGCTCGAATTTCCGGAGGTAATGGACGTGTCGGGCGTGACGCGGTCGGTGTTCGGTGATCGGTCGGAGTACACGTACCTCGACATGCACGGGACGGAGGGAGATGGAGCGTTCGATGTCGATGATTCTGCGAGCGCGTTCATCCGGTGTGGGGATGACACGACAATCGCGCTCGATGTCGCCTGGGCGGCCAACCGCCCCCCCACGACCGATTTCGTGCTCCACGGGACAGAGGCTGGCGCGAAGCTCGATCTCCATACAGGAGAGTTGACGATCTTCGAGACCGACGCCAGTGGTGCACCACACTTCGCTGACAGCACGATCACGACGCGTGAGGACAACGCCCACCGGGTCGAACAGCGCCGATTCCTCGACGCCGTTGCCGGTACCGAAACGCCACTCGCAACGGTTGAACAAGCGCTCACTACCCAGCGCGTCCTCGAAGCCATCTACCGATCGAGCGACGACGATACCGACGCGTCCCTCAAACCGAAACCACTGCTCACGCCCGAGTGAAGCGACGAAATGTCTCCACCGTGGTCGTGAGACAACGGAGTTACGACACTCCGATCGAAAACGAAAGCATGGCAGAGATAACAGTCAGCCGCAATGACGAAGCCGCGACCGTCACGATCTCGAATCCCGGCCGAATGAACGCGCTTTCGTCAGCGGCGTGTGAAACGATGGCTGAATCGTTGCGGACGATCGCTCACGACCGTTCAGTACGGTGTGTGGTCGTTACCGGTGTTGGCGAAGCGTTCTGTTCCGGTATCGATCTTGCAAGTGGAATCGGGGCTGAGGGACCAGCAGCCGAACTCGAAGGCGGACTGAACGCCATTGCGACAAGCCTCCTCCGAATGGAAAAACCAACCGTGGCGTCAGTGCCCGGCCCGGCGATCGGTGCCGGTGCCTCGATCGCTACGGCGTGTGACTTCGTGTACGCTGGTGCGTCTGCCGAGTTCGGATGGGGATTCACAGACATCGGATTGGCCCCCGACACTGGTGCGACCTACGTCCTTCCTCGGCTCGTGGGAATGCGTCGAGCGATGGAACTGCTCACGACTGGCCGACGGATCGATGCTGAAGAGGCCGTCGAGCTCGGTGTCGCAACCGAGGTGGTCTCGGACTCGAACCTAGACGATGTCGTTGATAAGCGAGTCAAGATGCTGTGTTCGCGACCAACGCGAGCGGTTGGGGAAGCGAAACGGCTACTCTTCCGGAACACACACCGCTCGCTAGAGGAAGCGCTTGCTGCTGAGACGCGTGCCCAAAAGCGGATGGTGACCACCGAAGACTTCACAGAAGGAATCCAAGCGTTCGCTGAACAGCGAGACCCTACGTTCACTGGTCAGTAGTTCTCTCCTATTGTGAACGAGACGTTTGATCACTCGGCGTCACACGCTATGTCCGTACTCGTGACTCCAACCACCAGCGTCACAGTTCACATACATTAGGTTAAATACAATTCTATCTATCAAGTAGTCAGAAGCAATTTATGCGGGTGTGTGGTACTAATACACATGAACCAGGACAGTGGCGTTCTGTTCTCTGGGGAGAACATTCACGAATCGAACCGTCTGCACGCACCCATCAACACAGCGTCGATTTCTGCAGGCACTACTGTATATCGCTCCGTCTTCACGTTCGGTGAGATCAATCCTGTTTGGCTCGGAACACGGGGAGCCACCTGTTCGAAACTGCCGAGAGCGGCTCTCGACCGTGACGGTGAGGCGGCCGTTCGGAGCGTGATGTCCGCGTGAGCGAAACCGATCTCCCGGTTCTAGAGTCTGCGAACTACGATGTCGAACCGGATGATGAGGTGGGATGTGTTCTTCTCGCCGCAGGACGTGGCACCCGCTTTAGTGAGGGAAACAAGCTCTTACACGAGATCGACGGCGTACCGATTATCAGGCGAGCGGTACAGCCATTTCTCGCCGTCGCTGAGGATGTCGTCGTTGTCGTCGGTCACGACGCATCCGCCGTGCGGGCCGCGCTTGATGGTTTAAACGTCACTTTCGTAGTAAACGAGGCGTATCTCCACGGCCAGAGCACGTCACTCCACTGTGGCATCGTTGTGGCCCGCAATCGAGGATGGAATGGGGTCCTGTTCGGATTGGGAGACATGCCGTTCATCACTTCCCAATCGGTCCAACAACTAGTGAACGTCTACGCAGAATCGACGTACACCATCCTCGCGGCCGCCTATGAGGGGATGCAGGGGAATCCAACGCTGTTCGATGCTAGCCACTACGATGCGCTCATTACCATCGAGGGTGACCGGGGAGGACAGAAACTCATCACGAAATCGAACGAGGCCGTGCTCGTCGAAACGAACGATCCCGGCGTCGTTCGTGATATCGATACTGTTTCGGACATCAAATAGCACCGTTGACATGATGCACAATACACGTGTTCTTCTGACGAATTGTTGATGAAAGCTAACAAGATACAGTAATAATATGTAGCTAACGTGTCGAGAACAGGTATGGAAATCAGCGACGCTACCGCCCGGTGTGATGCGGTCCTCGAAGCCATCGAGACTGCCGTCATCGCTGATCGGGAAGTTCTCGAAACAGTGTTGGTGGGACTCCTCGCTCGGGGTCACGTCCTGTTAGAGGACGTTCCCGGGACAGGTAAAACACTGACCGCTCGGAGTATGGCTACGGCACTCGGACTTTCGTTTTCTCGCATTCAGTTCACTCCCGACCTGCTACCCGCAGACATTACGGGTACACACGTCTTCAACGAGCAAGATCGGACGTTCGAATTCTCGCCGGGACCGATCTTCACACACATCCTCCTCGCTGATGAGATCAATCGTGCGCCACCGAAAACACAAGCTGCGCTCTTAGAAGCGATGGAAGAAGGACAAGTCACGGTCGACGGTGAAACACACGCGCTGCCTGACCCGTTTTTCGTCATCGCAACGCAAAATCCGATCGACATGGAAGGCACGTTCGCGCTTCCTGAAGCACAGGTCGACCGCTTCATGATCAAAGCAAGCCTCGGATACCCCGATACGGATGGTGCGATCGAACTTCTGGACCGCCGACTCACTCGTGACCAACAAACACCGTCCGTTCAAGAGGAGATCACGACCGACCACGTCCGAACACTTCAATCCGTGCCCGAATCGGTCCACGTCGATTCGGATCTTCTTGCGTACATCGTTGCGATTACGGAAGCGACACGGCAGCAGCCACACGTTTCGGTGGGCGTATCGCCGCGGGGGACACAACGGTTGCTTGAGGCGACCCGAGCGTACGCCGTGCTTCAGGGCCGAAAGTTCGTCACGCCCGATGATATCAAAACGCTCGTGCCGCCCGTGCTCGCTCACCGACTCGTCCGAACCCCAGAAGCCGCCGTCGAAGAGTTATCAGAACGAGAGATCGTTCAAGACATCCTCACCAGCGTTCCCGTGCCGACCGTGTGATCTCTACTGGATTTGAAGAATCGAACACTTCCTCGTGCCGTTTCCGCGACGCGCTTGTCATTCATTGTTAGCCACGTATGGAGCAGCCACGTATCTATTGTATTTCACTATCAATAGACATCATATATTTATTATATTTTATCCGTACTACCGGAACTATTATATTAATAGATATAATATTGGAAAGTAGATGTTGATCTGGAGCCGAGAGATCAATGCGGATGACATCGATGTGTGGATTGCTGCGTTACGCTTGACCGACGAGGAAAGCGGAGATGTGGGAGTAGAACCCATCGTCCGGACAACGTTACTTGCAATGGCAGCGAGCGACGAAACGTACACGGGCAAGGATTTATACCGTGTGTTTCACTCGCCAGTTCGGCGCAAGCAGTTCATCTCGAACGAACAGGATGAAACCACAGTAAGCGGGCGGTCGATGGTCGAACTTTCGATGGTTGATCAAGCGACGTACTCCCGACTGGCGAATCGGGTCCTGTCGTGTTTCCAGTCAAGTACTGAGCAAACGACGACGGCCGATCATCGTGGTGGACGGGTGTCCTGATTTACAGTATCAGTGGACAGATCCCAGCAATCGACAGGTGACATGTCTTACGGAACTAATCTTCTTATTTGATAAGTCAGATGAGGTTACGGCACTATTCTCGTAATTATATGGCATCGACATAGTGTTCATATGCTACATATCAAATTGCACAATAAGATTTAATATTATTACGATCAAATTTCACTACCAATCGTCGGGAATAGACGAGGGACACGGTTGTGGTATTTCCTCGCCTCACGTAAGTTTCAATCGGATTATCCAGGATCCAAAGCGAATACAGCCGATACGGCAGAAGCGTCCGCTGTCCGTAACATAACTGCTCAGATAAATAAAGGGTAGAGACTCGATTGTCAACTAGTGCGAAGTCGGCATACGTGGCGACGAAGCACTGTGCTGATCCGTCCGCGATGGATGAAAAACTCTCCACCGCCCCAGACAACGCCGACGAGTGCCCCACAGCTGAGGAGGAAAAATCCGTTAGGACTCAGCCAGACGGGACGGATCCACGGAGCGACTTTGCTGAATCGATCGAGACCAGCCGCGATCACGTGATCTCCCGGAACCCCTTCGGTGGCTGTGGCGATCTGGTCTGTGAGTTTCGGGCCAGTGATATCCTGTCTCGGGTTCACCGATCCGTTCGTGAGGGAGTGGCTTCCCGTTTGGTTCAGTTCCTGCATCGTCGGTCCATCCGGTTCATGCCCATGTGCGGGCCGTTCCACGTCATAGGGGAGCCACGGCGCACTGTACTCCCAAACAACAGTGCCGTTGGGAGAGATCTCGATAACCCGGTGGTTGAGAGTGTCCGTGATCAGGGTGTTGCCGGTGGGAAGCCGATCGGCGTCCCGTGGCCACGAGAGTTGGTCAACGCCAGCCTCCCACGTCTGATTCCAATCACAGTTTGGTTTCATATCACCGTCGAGCGGGTGATCTGAATCGGCTCGGTCGCAGGCGTATTCGACGACTCGATCGTTCTCGCTGTCGGCAACGAGGAACGTCGGTCGTCCATCGGGACCCTGAAGATACGACGGATTGTGTTGCTCATACAGTGTCGAATGGCTCTCATCCTCACCTAATCGCATGACGATTTTATTGGTCGATCGATTGATGACGATGACTTCGTCGAAATTCCGTGGCGAGACCATGTACAACCCGGGGGAAATGATGTCAACATCGTTGACGTGTGTCCAGTCGTCCGAGGAAACGCCCGCATCGGTTTCGTTCGGATAATGGTCACGGAAACGCCACTCCCAGTCGATTTCGTCGGTTGTTCGGTTGTAAACGTACAAACGGTCATTACTGGTGCCGTTTTCCGTGTTGCGCATGTTTGCCACGAGTAGATTCCCGTTTTCGGTCAGGGTGATGTCGTGGGTATCCCACAACGGAAGCGTTTCAGACCATTTGACGGTACCCGTGTCTGGTTCGACACGCAAAACGCGTGTTTTTTGTTTTTCGATCGTGCCGACGACAAGAAGATCGCCGTTCGCAAGCGGATCGACATCGTAAAACCACGATACGTCAAGTTGATCACCAGAAGTGTGCCACCCGAGGGAACCGTTCGGGGCGACTGAAAGAAGCCGTGCCGGCTTCTGTGGATTTGTTACTCCCCAAATGTTATACCCTTGAACAGAAATGACAGTATCCCCCGGTGGCTCCCGATCGATAGAAACTGGATGTACTTCCGGCGGCGAGTAGCCAATCGTCGCTGACACTGCTGAGACACACAGAAGGAGGATTACCAAACCAAGACACAGACGAACGACACCCAAACGACCCGACAGTAACGAACGGAGAGCACTCATTACGAATTTGCTCGTGTGTCATTACCAAATATATACCGATTCAATAAGCAATTGTTACTAATCTATTATTTATTGTATTCAGATCGGGACCGTATTTGTAATCCAACGATCCTCTTCGAGGTCTACGGATCATACTGAGAAGTGATCGGTTGAATGACACAACGCCGAAACCCGTTTGGGAAATCACTACCGATTCAGAATCATATACCAAAAATTCTGAGAAAATTTAATACATGAAGACAAATGATATACAAGCAGAAGGAATGCTATCTACTAGCCACGTAACCTGGTGTCACAGCGACCGATAAGGTTCCCTTACCACGATATTGTGGTAGTAATACACAAAATATGGTTCGATCCATGACCGATCACGACTGCCGTCGTACCGTTCGCAGTGCAGCACTGCGATCTCTCACCGAGCGCCGGAAGCCCCCGACACCGAAAGCGGTGAGAACCATTACCCTTCAGGCGTTGTACACTCACCATCCGCACGTGGCACTCGAAGACGTACTCGAACTTCGCGTGCTGCTTGAGGGTCCCCGGCGTGAAACACCGATCGACGAGCAGGTCGACACGGTCCTTGAAACCGCGCTCAACGAACTTACGAAATGGAATATGGTTTCGCCGGTGTCCGTGTGACTGCCAGAAACACCGAGAACGAGTCGTCGACGGAGCGGACCGTCACCGGGATTCCCGTTGATGAACTTTGTTTATTTCGATAAGTAACCTAAAAATGGCTTTCACGAGGTTTGCATCCACGTCAAAACGGGCCGCGTTCTCGCCCGCTCGCTCCATCACCTGCTGTTCCTGTGATTCGTCCGTCGTTGGCAGTCCTCGCTCACGCTTGACGGAGGCGATCGATTCAGCGACGTACGTGCGTTGTGCGATCAGTTCCACGATTTCTTGATCGATCGTCTCGATCTCATCGCGCAGTTGTTCAAGGGTCATTTCCTCTGTGCTCCGTCCGTCCGTGTTGTCGTCAGCCATGTGTTTCCGTCGTACGTGTTCCACCGTTCTTGGACCTGTTCGAGTTCCGATTGATCACCGACTGCAACGAAGCTTGGCCCCGTTCCCGATAAGGTGACACCACGGGTGTGAGGCATAGCCGTTATGAGTGGCTCAGTCGGGAAGCCGAGTGCTGCGGAGTAGGCCAACCCGTTCACGGTCATCGCCCGTCCGTAATCGCCCGCCATCGCTAGGTCAGCCACGAGATCGGCCATGGGTGCGATCGTTTTACACCGGTCGACATCGGCATCAGTACTGAACGCTCGTTCGTTCGGTGTCCAAACGAGCACATCCCAATCGACGGTGTCGTGATCGAGCAACTCATCACGCGCGTTGTCGGTGATCGTCAATCCGCCGAGCATGCTTGCGCTGGCGTCGTCGAACGCCCCTGTGACGGTAACGCCGGTGTCTCTGGCGGCAGTAACGCCGATTCGAGCCGCGTCCTCGCGGGGACAGGAAGCGTCGAGCGCGTCGAGCGTTGCGAGCACCGTCGCGTTTGCGGCTGCGCTCGAACTCTTCAATCCGGCTGCCATCGGAATCTCGCTTTGGGTTCGTACCGTTCCACCGTGTCCATCACCGAACCGTTCGACGACCAGTTCAACACACCGTTCGATGAGCCGTGTGTCGGCGTCTGGTGCGTCCGCTATCTCGCCAGTGATCGGCCCGTCGGGCGTGAGCTGGACGGTTGCAGTTATCTCACTGTCGATGGCGAACGCTGACCCGATCCCGGTTGCAAGCGCGTTCAAAACAGTGCCAGCAGCAGGGGCTATTGCTCGGCCGTTCACACGTGTCCCTAACGGTGGGTACACTTACCACTGGTGGTCCTGGCCAAGGTTACACAGAAACACAGAAATTATTTGACAAGATACGAAAAGAAACCAGTGCGTGCTTCTCTTATAGGCGTCTCGAATACGTGTTTTATGGGCAAACGAAGCGAGATTTCTCCGGACACTCTTCGGATCGCTCTCGAACCGGAAGGGGTCGAGGTGGAATACTTAGACGATCGAAGCGTGTTCTATCACGGCGTTCCGGAGAAAACGAGTGGGCCGGTCCGTGCGCCACCAGGTACTCAGGTACACGTCCTCGTCACCGATCCCACAGAGACTGAGGGCGTGATGATCTACGTGAATGATCGGAAGACCGCCGATGAAATCCTCCGCAACACTGGTGTCGGACGAGTGCTAGTAGAAACCGATGAAGAGCGATCGATCTTTCCGGGCGTTACAGTGCAGCGATCCGGCTATCAGATCGAAGTCGCTTCCGATCCGTCTGCTGCGCGCGGGCGCGTGTTCGTCTTCGCTGAAGACGAACGCGCAGAACGATCGTGGGAGATTGTCGCTGCAAGCGAGTGAGTCCGTATTATTCGACACCGACCGCGGCGGGAACATCGAGCAGTCCAGTGCCGGCTTCGGTTTCTGATAGTCCGATGTCTTCGGCGGTCGCAGTGAGTCGTTCGGCCGCTTCGGTGTTCGAATAGCCGTCGTTCATCAACATCCCACCGACACCGGCGACGTGCGGACAGGCCATCGACGTTCCCGAGAGGGACTGATACGAGCTCAGAATGGAGAGATACGTCGATCGGATGTTCGCTCCCGGCGCAACCAGATCGACCTCTGGTCCGGTCGAAGAAAACGAAGCGAGTGCGTCGTCGCTGGTCGTTGCCCCGACACCGACAACCTCTGGATAAGCAGCTGGGAAACTAACACAGTCGGTACAGGGACCGCTGTTACCTGTAGCGGCCACTAAAAGCGTACCTTGATCGGTAGCGTACTGGCAGGCCTCCCGGAGAAGCGCTGAATCCTGCATTAAACCGAGACTCAGACTCCCGGCATCCCATCCTTGGTTGGCGACGTATTCGATTCCGGAAGCAATATCCGACGCGGTACCACTCCCCAATGCTGTGAGTACCTTGACCCCGTGTAGCGTCGCGTCGGGACTCACACCGATGACACCGTTCGTGTCATCGACGGCAGCCACGATGCCGGCACAATGCGTTCCATGACCGTTGTCGTCCTGCCAGTCGGGAATGAGTCCGCCTTGTGTGGTTGCTTCCTTGCGTGTTGCTGTCTGTTTGACCCGCTTGCGCTTGCGTTCAGCACGTTGCTGCTCGCTCGATTCCGAAAGGATTCCGATCCCGAGTGTAAACGAATCACCCTCACCGATGTTTGCGTCGAGATCGGAGTGATAGCTATCGATACCGGTGTCGATGATGGCGACATCGCCACCACTGCCGGTCCGTCCGTGTTCGTGAGCCACATCGCTATCGACGCGGTCGATCCCCCACGGTAGTTGCTGCTGGAACGCCTGAGCAGCTTTATCCTGTTCGACATACCGCACCGAATCGTCTGCCTGGAGGGTCTGGACCGACCCGTCTGAAAGGAACGGTTTGGGAACCGCGACAGTCGCTGCGCCCCATGCGTACGTGCGAAGGAGGTCGATGTCGTTTACCAACGTGCCGATCGTATCGAGCACGCCGTCATCGTGGTACCCCACGTTGATCGCAACGAGATCCGCCGCGATCTCGTCGATTACATCAGAAACCAATCCGAACGCGCCAACACCGGCGACAGAGCGGAGGACATCACGTCGGCTTGGATCGAAATCGTTGGAGGGACTTTCTGTCATATATGGTAACATAATTACAATAAACCCGATAACATATAGGATTATCTGAATTTATTTTATATGTGTCCATAAGTATATAGTTAATTAATATCATGTAAATGTAGGTATGTTTGGTGCAGAAGTGAATCACGCGACGAGAGACGGTCACTGACCCCAAGCCGTGGCAACAGTAAAAACGCGTTCGGGGCCGGCAAGGTCGTCCGTCTTCGTCATTCCCATCCGCTAGATACAGGTAGGAACGATCAATGACAGCGAATCTTTTCGACCCATTACCGCTGCGTGAGACGACACTTCCGAATCGGGTAATGGTCTCCCCAATGTGCCAGTATTCATGCGAATCTGGCGACGGCGTAGCGACGGACTGGCATTACGTCCATCTCGGGAGTCGCGCGATCGGCGGAGCGGGCATCGTGATGACTGAAGCGACGGCTGTCGAGCCGCGTGGTCGTATCACGCCGCAGGATCTTGGTATCTGGGACACTGAGCACGCTGACGCGCTCGCACCGATCGCGTCGTTCGTCCGCGAGCAGGGAAGTGTTCCAGGGATCCAGTTGGCTCACGCCGGGCGGAAGGCATCGAAGCGTCGGCCGTGGGACGGAAGCACGCCGCTTTCGCCTGACAACGGTGGCTGGGAAGTGCTTGCCCCCAGCTCCGACCCGTGGCCCTACGAGGACGACGCGCCGCCGACGCGTGCAATGAATCAAGACGACATCGAAACCGTCATTGGGGCGTTCGAGAACGCTGCACAGAACGCACTCGCTGCGGGGTTCGAGATCGCAGAGGTTCACGCTGCACACGGGTATCTCCTCCATGAATTCCTCTCGCCAGTCACGAATCAGCGGACCGACGACTACGGCGGGAGCTTCCAGAACCGGACACGACTGCTTCGTGAGGTAGTTTCTGCTGTGCGCTCGGTGTGGCCCGACGATCAACCCGTGTTCGTTCGGATTTCAGCCACTGACTGGCTTCCCGACCGGGACGCGTGGACGGTCGAGGAGTCGATTCGTCTAGCAGATCAACTCGCCACGAACGGTGTGGATCTCATCGACGTGAGCGGGGGCGGCATTCATCCCGGCCAGCAACTCCCCGACACTGGGCCAGGCTATCAAACAACCTACGCCCAACGGATCGGAGCGGAAACGACGGAAGACATCCGTGTCGGCGCCGTGGGCGGGATCACGACGCCCGAGCACGCCGACGCAGTCGTCCGGACTGAACAGGCCGACCTCGCCGTCGTCGGTCGTGAACACCTCCGTGACCCACAGTTCACGCTCACCGCTGCGTCTGAGCTCGGTGCCGAGGAGATCACGCCACCGCCGCAGTACTACCGGGCATACCCCGGAATCGCCCCGGAGTAGATCTGTTTCGCTGACGCCGATCCATGCTCGGTGTTTTATGCGTTCACGGAAATCGATCCCACTATGCACGTTCTCGTTAACGCCGCGATGAGCGCAGACGGCAAGCTCGCCACCCACCGCCGCGAACAGCTTCGTATCAGCGGTGACGCCGACTTTGCTCGCGTCGATCGCAGGCGGGCCGAAGTCGATGCAATCGTGGTGGGTGTCGGAACGGTGATAGCCGACGATCCGTCACTGATCCGCTTTGACCGTGAGCGTCGATCCGAAATCGAGCCGACAGGTGTGCCAGCCCGCGTCGTAGTGGACTCCCGGGGACGGACCCCACTCGACGCTGGGCTGCTTTCCGGCGACGCACCAACATATCTGCTCACCAGTGAGGCCACTCCGCCAGAGCGACGCGACGCGTTCCGAGACGCCGGCGCACGGGTTATCGTCGCTGGCACCGATCGCGTGAATCTCCCTGACGCGTTCGGTGCCCTTGAACGCGAGGGGATCGAGCGACTGCTAGTTGAAGGCGGCGGCGAACTGATCTTCTCCTGCTTCGAAGCGGAGCTCGTTGATGAGCTTTCGGTGTACGTCGGATCGCTCGTCATCGGAGGCCAAGACGCGCCGACGCTCGCTGACGGGAACGGATTTGTTGAATCGTTTCCGGCGTTGACACTCCGTGGTGTCGAACGCCTCGGTGACGGTGTGCTACTCCGGTGGCGCGTTGAAAACGAGTGACTGCCTGCCCTACAAACGGACTCAGTGATCGTGTCCGGTCGCCTGAGCGAACGTCATCCCGAAATGCTCCTCGAACACGGCCATCATCCTGTCTTCAACAGCAGAAAGGTCTTCATCTATCTCTTCCTCACCGTGATGAACGAGCGCGTGAACGCGCTGTGCACACGACAGGACGAGGATGTCACTCACAACGTCGGAAGCCGTCTCTTCTTCGTTCGAAAGTGCATCGAACAACGACTCCGGTAGCGCGACCTCTGTTTCGTCGTTCGGCCCTGCAATCGTAATGACAACGTCGTTTGCGTCTGTCGTCATACCCCCCGTTTGACCGACGACCACTAACCTCTGTTGGGTACAAGCGGCAGAAGCAAGCCCCATCAAATGCTGTACACACGACACGCCGTTTGAGGCGTTGCTACGGGCATTTTCTTTTATCGATCCGTGCCAACGGAGAGTACGGTAGAGACCCCGTCTCAAACTCAAACCCGACCAAATGATGTCTCCCGCGAGATACTCGCTGAGCGTCGCAAACGCCTCGATCTGATCGCCGTACCGATCTATCTCTCTATTTTTTCATCAATAATCTTTTTTAAAATATACTTACTGTTTGGGGATAAAGTACTGTGTTGTCACCGACGGCTATAGGTGCTCTCAGGAGGTGAGTGAGAATCGTATACCCGTTGTACGTCTCCTGTTCGATATACCTAGCTTCAATGACAACCGGACAGCCTGCGGGGATAGCCGTCGCACCCACAGCGCTACCGTGTCGCAAAACTGTCCGGCGGGTCCACCGTTCCGACCCCATATTATGTATCTAAACTGATTTTTCAAGTGTGGCAGTATCTCGGTGACAACAGCACATCCATCCCAGCATACAACGGTAATATGTCTATAGTGCAATAATATATTATGGTTTATACCGATGAGAATGCATGAGTGGGTCGTGGCAGTGCTCAGTCGTCGGATTCGGCGGCAGCCACCTCGGCCTGCTGGGTTCTAGCGAGCTGATCGAGATAGTCGTCCGCGTCGAGTGCGGCCTTGACGCCCATTCCGCCAGCGGTTGCAGCCTGTTGATAGTGATAATCAACGACATCGCCAGCGCCGAACAGCCCTGCAACGTCGGTACTGGTTTGGCCGCTGCCCCGACCGCCATTGGTGATGATGTATCCGTCTTCGTCGGTTTTCACGCCCGTTCCATCGAGATACTCGGTGTTGGGCGTGTGACCGATGGCGAGGAAGACGGCCCCCACGTCGCGTTCGGTGGTTTCTGTCTCCGGTTCATCGAGTTTCTCAGAGGGATAACCAGACTCGTTGTGTGCGAGTGTGACGTGCGAAACGCCCTCCTCTTGGCTTCCGTGGATCTCAGTCAGTTCCGTGTTGCGGAGGATCTCGATCTCCCCATCGTCAACCATTTCTTGAACGCGATCCACCCAGTACTGTTCGGCGCGGAACGATTCCCGGCGATGAGCGAGATACACTTTCGAGGCGAACTTCGTGAGGAAACTGGCTTCTTCCATCGCGGCGTCGCCACCGCCGACGACGAGCATTTCCTCCCCACGGAAGAACGCGCCATCACACGTCGCACACGTCGAGACGCCGTAGCCCATCAGCTCGTCCTCTCCGGGAACACCGAGGGTGCGCGCGCTCGCTCCCGAGGCGACGATCACCGCGTCAGCGGTGTAGGTCGACCCGTCGTTACATTCAACCCGGAACGGGCGATCGGTGTCATCGATTTCGGTGACCACACCGTGTTCGATGTCGGCTCCAAAGCGAGTCGCCTGCTCTTTCATCCGGTCGACCAACTCCGGCCCGGAGATTCCTTCTGGAAAGCCCGGATAGTTGGCGACATCAGTTGTGAGCGTGAGCTGTCCGCCTGGTTCGGTTCCTTCGATCACGAGTGGATCGTTGTTCGCCCGACCCGCATAAATCGCAGCGGACAGGCCGGCGATCCCCGTCCCCGTGATAATGAGCCGTCGGTGTGTGGCGTCAGTCATCAGTATCGGTAGTAGTCACGGGCGACATTAGTAGCTTGTTCAATCCCGAGGGGATTCCGATATCTCGGTCGTGGTGCGGCGCAATAATCACGTTTCAGAATTCCCTGTCTGTTGTCGGTACACGAATTGGGGGAGGAGGAACACCACGAATCCAAGACCGAACAACGCACATCCGCCAGCAACAAACGAAGCCTGAACCGTGCCCTCCTCACCCTCATACTGTATTTCAAACGCGTAGTAGCCACCATTGTATTCGACCACGTTGTTAGCGAAAAACTGCAACGACGCACCGCCGACAGAGGCGGCTCCACCGCCACCCGAGCCTTGCTGCTCAGGAACGATTCGATCGAACAGCTCTTTCTGTGATGAGGTGAGGTTCTCGTATGGTACCGATTCGTTCACAGACGAACTCTCATTTTCGAGTTGCACTAGATACGGAGACGACTGGGATCCGGTGTAGAGACCGAAACTCGCACTGGTGATACCAACGAGAAGCATCCCGATAGCGACTGCCTGAACCGCTGTGCCCCAGTTGACTTTCTGTAGCATACCGATTCATACCAATATCTATTACAAATATTTTTGGTATTATAATTATTAGCTACCTGACGCTCCGACTCCGCTGGATCCAAACCGTTAATCGGACATCCGGGTTGACGTACGGTATGGCCGCGGATCTCGAAGAGAAGACCGACCGGTACGAGCGGTTGTTAGCCGAGGCGCTTGCGGAAGCCACGATCGCGCCACCGAAAGAGACACCGCTGAGAGAGAGCGCGGCTGAGTACCACGAGATGGCCAACTCGTATCTTGAGGACGGACGGCACTTCCGTGAGCAGGGAGACGACGTGAACGCGTTGGCTGCCTTCTCGTATGGCCACGCGTGGCTCGACGCGGGCGCTCGCATCGGACTGTTTGACGTGCCAACCGACGGTCACCTCTTTACAGTGTGAGTGTTCGATCGTCCACCTTACACGATATCGTACTCGGCCAACACCACGTACAGCTCGTATAGAAAGATAAGACAGACGAGCGCGATCGACCCCCACGTCACCACCGTGAAGACGGTCGGCCCGATCGTGATCATCGCTCATCACCGCCAGTATCATCGACACCGTGATCGAACCGCGTAATCGTTCGGTCGAGCCGATCGAAATCGATCCGCGATCGTCCGACGGCCGCAGCCAGGGCCGTCACACCGCCCGACACGATCGCGGCACCCAGAAACGACCTCAAATACGTCGCGGCTGGCAGGGACGGCTCCAGCGCCGACAGCAACGGCCGAGCGATCGGGAAGAACAACACCCCGACGAGCAATCCGGTGAGGCTCGCCAGCAACGCTCCGTGGCCGGACAGCCGCCTCGCGTACAGTCCGGTCAGCAAGGGGATGAACGTCGCCACAGCGAGCAGATCGGCCACGAAAAAGAGTGTGAGCACGCTGTACCCCTGTGCGCCGATCACGATGGCCGCCAGCGCGACGATCACCGTCAGCACGCGCGCGCTGGTGGTGAGCGTCTTCTCGCCTGGATCGAGAATTCGAGGGAGATCGGCGGTTACGATGCTCGAAATAGCGTTGAACAGCGTGTCTGCGCTACTCATCACGAGCAACACAGCGAGGATCACGATCCCCAGAACAGCTGTGTCGGGAAACACCTCCGTGGTCACGAGAAAGAAGGCGATGCTCGCATTGCCCTCCACCAAACCGAGGCCTTGCGCAGCCAATCCGAACAACCCGGCAACGAATATCATCGGGACGACCGCGACGGCCGTCACGAGAAACGACCGTGTGAGCACCCGTTTGTTTTCGGCCGCGTAGACGCGCTGCCACCACGCTTGATTCAACATCTCCGCTCCGAGCACTGAGACGGCGATGTAGACGCCTGATTCCACACCGACAGCAAAGCCCAGATCTAACAGCTGCGGATTCGACGCCACAACGCTCTCGTAGACGGCGCGGGTTCCGCCGAGTTCAAGCAGCGCAACACCGAAGCTAACCGCAAGCAGCGGGAGGATCACCAACGCTTGGACAGTATCGGTGAAAATACTCGCTCGGAGTCCACCATACGTGGTGTACGCGAGAACGAACCCACCGATCAACAGCGCAGTTTGCCACATTGGGACGCCTGCGACCAACGACAACGCCCCCGTGATACCCGTCATCTCCGCCGCCAGAAACACGAACATGTACCCCACGCTCACAAGGAGCACGTATCCGTACATCAGCCGACCAAACCGGGCGTACGTATACTCCGTCAGTGTGTGGCCCGCAGGGATCAGTTCTCGGATGCGCGGCCCGATCACCGCGTAAATCACCATCGGAACGGCACTCCCGACCGCGTATCCTAAGACAGCGGTGATACCGCCGAACGCAGCGCCCGCCTCTGCGGGCGATAGCAGGATCCACGCGCCCATGCTTGACGCGACGAGCGTCGCTGTGAGCGTCCCCGTCCCGGCGCTGTCTCTCGCACTGATGTAATCTTCCACGCTGCCGATCCGGCCACGCACGAACCACATCCCGACCACCGATACCCCACCCACCACGAGCGCGGTCACACCGAGCGCGACCGACGAGGAAATCACTCACGACCACCTCTCAGAATCATTACTCGGTGATATTTACCGCTGATACATAGATGTGGTGACTGCGATCGTAGGCGACGAAACATTCATATTGTTGGTCGATACCACACCCCACCATGTTCGGTTCGTTCCAGTTCGGATAACTGACGTTCATCGTCACGCAGTCAATCGGTTTTTCGCCTCCAGAGAGCGAAACATTTATATGCCTTACGGACTTACGGTGGGTAAGGCGATAGGTGCGGTCGACGGGTTCCTGATTTATTTACCCGCGAGCCGCGCCCATCAGATATAATCATGAGTGATACGACAATCCGAGAATACACGGAAGAGTCGAGAGAATCGACCACTGAACGGGAGGACGAAGAGGAACAAGAGTCAGTCTCGACGTGTCCGGAGTGTGGCGGTCGATTGATAACCGACAGCGAACACGGAGAGACCATTTGTGAGGAGTGTGGGCTGGTTGTTGAGGAGGACTCAATAGACCACGGTCCGGAGTGGCGGGCATTCGACGCCCAAGAGAAAGACGAGAAGAGCCGTGTTGGTGCGCCGACCACCACGATGATGCACGATAAGGGGTTGTCGACGAACATCGGGTGGCAGAACAAGGACGCCTACGGCAACTCACTGTCATCGCGCCAGCGCCAGAAGATGCAGCGGCTACGCACCTGGAACGAGCGCTTTCGGACGCGGGACTCCAAAGAGCGCAACCTGAAACAGGCGCTGGGTGAGATCGATCGGATGGCGTCGGCACTCGGCCTTCCCGAAACCGTCCGCGAGACCGCGAGCGTCATCTACCGGCGTGCGCTGTCGGACAACCTCTTGCCGGGGCGGTCGATCGAGGGCGTCGCTACTGCGGCATTGTACGCTGCCGCTCGTCAAGCCGGTACGCCACGGAGCCTCGATGAGATCACGATGGTGTCCCGAGTCGATAAGATGGAGCTGACGCGAACCTACCGGTACGTGGTGCGCCAACTCAACCTCGAAATCAAGCCAGCCGACCCCGAGAGCTACGTCCCTCGGTTCGCCAGCGATCTCGACCTCACTGAAGAGGTCACGCGCCGTTCTCGGGACCTCATCAGCAACGCTCGTGAAGCGGGAATCCTCAGCGGCAAAAGCCCGGTCGGACTGGCAGCGGCAGCGATCTACGCCGCGTCACTGCTGTGCAATCAGAAGGTCACCCAAAGCGAAGTGTCAGATGTTGCCAACATCTCCGAGGTCACGATCCGGAACCGCTACAAGGAGATCCTCGAAGCGGATGCCAATCCGACAGCCTAAACTGACGTGTCTTCTCACACAAATAGTAGTGAAAGTGAAATTTTCTGAGTAGTTGGTCAACCTTTTTAGTACTGCGTGTACATCTTTCGAGTATGCCGACAGAAACGTACGTGAGATTGCTTTGTCCGGAGTGTGGCAAGCAATGGACCGCATCACCGGGAGATCTGCCGACGCCCGGTACAACGTATCACTGCCCTGGTTGTCACGCGAGTCGACGTCTGTCGGAATTTGCGCGCACAGAGCACGAACTTGAGACACTCAAAACGTTCGGGTAGGTCTAGCATATAGACACGTTTCTAGCAACTACCGAGCACTATATTGATATACATTGTTTGATGAATCGATCTTCTTTCTTTCCACTGCTTAATCGCCAGAAGGATGAAACCCCTTTGAGCAGGCGCCACAGGGCTTCTATCGCAGACAAATGGTAACGTGTCTCAGGGTAATACTATATGCCCGGAGTTACTATGTGTTTCCGACCATGAAAAAGCAGGAACTGATCCACCTTCACGGTCTGCTTGCAGAGGTATGCAACCACTACGAACTTCGAAGCGAGAACGCTGTTGATCATACGGCATACGACGAACTCGGTGTGCAGCCGACATCTATTCACAAATCGAAAACTGACCACAAAGAGGCTGTTTTTGCGTTGGCTGAAGGGATTACGGGCGAAATAACGACCGTCGAAGACGAGCAGCCCATCTCAGCAACTGCTGACTGATATCGCCACCCAGTATTCTGCGGATACCGACACCGACTGACAGTGCATTCTCCGATTGTGGATCCGTTCATCACGAAGTAGCATCATCCTACCGATAGTACGGGCAGGATACATCAGATTATGTAATGATAATTCATCAACAGTCGAGAAATACGCGTCTCATCCGATCGGTTCGAACAGCGGTTCCGCTCTGGGGTCACCTGCTTGTTAACCGTTCGTTTTGTGCGCCGCTCACGATGTCGTTCGCCGTCGAGTGTGACGGTCAGTTCTCCTCCATCAGATCTTGGAAATCTGGGAGCAGATCCTCGTCATCTGTCTCTTCGGCTTTGTTGGTCTCTGCGGACGTCTCTCCGGAATCAGACTCCGATTCGGAGTCGGAGTCGGAGTCGGAATCGGAATCGATCGTTTCGACGTCGATGATGTCGAGCGGTACCTTCTGCATTCGCTGGCCGATCTCTTTGCGTGCGATGCGCGATGCGTGCTCTTCGTCTTCGACGTTGAACACCGTCATTTCGAGTTCGAGGGCGACTAAGGCCTCGTCAGCGGCGACGAACGCCGGCTCCATCTCCTCGCCACAATGCGGACACGAACGCGTTCCCATCGAGATCTCGACGTAGTTGAGATCGGGATTGAGCATGTCCCCTGTCTTCGAAATCGCGATGCGCACGGCTTCATCGGCGGAACCGACATCGTAGACGGGTATTGCCGCCTCGACGACGACACGACAGTCCATAGTTCCTTTTCGCTGTCTGACCGTATGAACCTTCGCCTCGATCGAAAGCTCGAAAACCTCATCGATCGTTACTGGGGATGATGGAGCAGGGCGTCATCTCGCTCGATTCTGTCGGCGCGTTCGATCTCCAATCGACGGTTGAGAGCGGACAGAGCTACACGTGGTCGCGCGAGGATGGACGGATGTATGACCAAACACACACGTACGGCGGGTCTGCGTGGTACTCTACTGTGCTTCCTGCGACGATGGTCGGTCAGCCCGCCGTCGTCCGCGTCCGGCAACGCGATGGACGGCTGGAGTGGGAATCGACGATCGACGCCCACGAGCCGCTTGTGGATCTCCTCCGTCTCGATGATAATCTCGACGCGATCATGGATGAGACGGCAGACGAACCGCTGATTCGGGAGGCATACGAGGCGTACCGGGGACTACGTCTCGTTCGCGATCCCCCGTTTTCCTCGCTTGTCTCGTTCATCTGCTCGGCACAGATGCGGGTGTCGCGCATTCACGAGATGCAACGTTCGCTCGCCCGTGCGTTCGGAGATCCAGTCGAATTCGACGGACAGACGTACCACGCGTTTCCGACGCCCAAGCAGCTGGCAACTGCGACAGAAGCCGAACTCCGTGAACTCAAGCTCGGCTACCGAGCACCGTACGTTGTGGCGACCGCAGAGATGGTCGCAAACGGGGAACTCCACCCTACAGACGTGATCGACATGGATTATGAACAGGCACGAGAACGCCTCACAGAGTTCGTCGGTGTGGGACAGAAGGTTGCTGACTGCGTGCTGTTGTTCTCATTGGACTTCCTCCAAGCCGTCCCACTCGATACGTGGATCCGAGGCGCGATCGCCGATCAGTTCCCTGACTGCGACCGCGACAGCTATACGGAGATGTCGCGGGCGATTCGGGAGCGATTCGGGGCGGAGTACGCGGGCTACGCGCAAACGTACGTGTTCCACTACCTCCGAGAAGCCGAGGAGACAGACGTTGCGGCATAAACAGGAGATGTCCCCGACGGTTTTGTTCGTTCGGACGGAATCACCCAGCATGTCCGACCGAACACGTGCACACGTTTTTGTCTCGGGACGGGTCCAAGGCGTGTATTATCGTGCGACGACGCGCGAAGCGGCTACCGAGCGGGGCGTCGACGGCTGGGTGAAGAACTTGGACGACGGCCGCGTCGAAGCAGTGTTTGAGGGACCCTCCGGCGCGGTTGAGTCGATGGTCGAGTGGTGTCACACAGGAAGCACACGGGCTGATGTGAACGACGTGACTGTCGAATACGGCGATCCCGAGGGTGTTGCGGGCTTTCAGGTCCGGCGATAACGCGGTCCGACGGCCCCGTAGGTTTAACCCCCGAGCAAGCAAACGTCCGGCCATGATTACGATCGAAGAGATGGCCGTCGTGGACGCGAACGCGGCCGCACTCGGTGTTCCCCGAAAGCAGCTGATGGAATCGAGCGGCCGTGCTGTCGCCCGTGTCGTTCGAGAGCATGCCGAACCCGATGACGATGTCGTGATCGTTGCAGGCCGAGGAAACAACGGTGGAGATAGCTTCGTGGCTACGCGGTTTCTCGACGCGTACGATCCGACGGTGTTGTTGCTCGGGCGTGCAAAAACGATCAGCACGGAGATCAGCTGGGAGAATTGGGTGGCCCTCAATCGAGGGGAGTACGACATCCGTGAGGCGCGTGATTCGCGTGATCTCGACCTCGGAACCCCGGATCTCATCGTGGACGGAATCCTCGGAACCGGCGTGCGAGGCGCGCCCCGTGAACCCGCGCACACGGCGATCGAACGGATCAACGAGAGCGACGGAACGGTTGTCTCCGTCGACGTTCCGTCCGGGATGGACGCGAACAGTGGCACCGTAGCCTCCGTCGCCGTCGATGCGGATCACACGGTCACGTTCCACGACATGAAACCAGGATTGGAGTCACCAGAGCAGTCAGTGACGGTTGCCGACATTGGGATCCCTGCGATGGCTGACACACTCGTCGAGCGCGGTGATCTGCTCCGACTTGGACGAGCCCCAAACAGCCACAAAGGAGACAACGGAACCGTACTCGTTATCGGCGGCGGTCCGTACACGGGCGCGCCGGCACTGACCGCACAGGCTGCGCTGGCCGCCGGTGCTGACATCGTCCGGGTTGCCTGTCCCACCGCGGTGGCGGAGACCGTGCAGAGCTTCAACGAAGGCCTCATCACGACGCCACTGACCGGTGACCGGTTGGATTCCGACCACGTCACATCACTCCTCGAAGCGGCTGCTGAGGTTGATGTCGCCGTTCTCGGTCCCGGATTGGGTGCCCACGATGAGTCACTGGCTGCCGCCCAATCGTTCATTTCCTCGTTCGATGGTACGTGTGTCGTCGACGCCGATCCTCTCGGTGTGGTCCCCGACGCGGCTGATACCGACGCGTCGCTCGTCTGCACCCCACACGCTGGCGAATTCCGGCGCATGGGTGGAGATCCGAGCGACAGCTGGCGCGACCGGATGGACGATGTCCGAACGCTTGCGACGGATCTCGGTGTGACAGTGTTATTGAAAGGACGATACGACGTGATTGCCGATGGATCTACCGGACGAACGCGCGTCAACCGCAGCGGAACGCCCGAAATGACCGTCGGCGGAACGGGCGACGTGCTCGCGGGTATCGTCGGGGCGTTCGCGTCGGTTCTCGATCCGATCCACGCCGCCGCGATCGGCGCGTACATCAACGGCCGGGCCGGTGAGCGAGCCAGCAACGAACGAGCATCGATCTCCCCACTCGATCTCATCGAAAACGTTCCGGTGGTGCTAGACGCGTGACCGATGCGTTCTCACACATTGATGATGAGCGCTCGGTCCAGATGGTCGACGTGGGTCGAAAGCCCGATACAAAACGCCGAGCGGTCGCCACTGGAACCATCGAGCTTCGACCATCGACTGTCGACGCCGTCCATGCCGACGAGATCGGAAAGGGGAACGTTCTGGCGACCGCCCGCGTCGGAGCAGTCCAAGCGGTCAAGCACACGTGGGAGTCGATCCCGATGTGTCACCAGATTCCGATCACGAACGTCGACACCGACTTCGAAGTAGCAGAGGACCGACTGTCGCTGACGGTCGCCGTCGAAACCATTGGCAAAACCGGCTGCGAGATGGAGGCACTCACCGGCGTTACGACCGGGCTGAACGTCGTCTGGGACATGGTGAAAGCCGCCGAAAAAGACGAGCACGGCGAGTACCCCACCACCCGGATCAAGGACGTGCACGTCCACAGCAAGGAGAAAACGACGATCGAGTGATGACACACGCGGCGGACGACGGTCTCAGTTCAGTCGCAATGGACCAGATCGGTCGTCACCAGCATCCGCGTCGAACAGTCGGAGAAAGACCGGTACGTAACTGAACCAGGCGAGGAGAATGTCAAGCGCTTTGACGGTGTTGCCACGCGCGATGCCGAGTGTCTTCTGAATCTCGCGGCCGGGAACCGTTTCAGTGGTGACAAACTCCATGGTAGATATGTATTGTAAGGTATAATTAAACGTTTGAATGAGTTCCAATCTGTTTCCGTATCGAACGGCGGCGTCCGTTCCGTGCGGTCGGTAAGAGCAACCTGTCCGTTGGAGCCGATGACGACAATATATATACAAATTCGGCCGTGGTCGTCCGGGTCGGAAATCAGGGTTTTTTTGTTGAATCGTGGGGTATGGGGGATATGGCATTCGATGAAGACGACACCGTGGTGTTACACGATCAACACAGCGAGCACGACGGTGACGTTGGGACGATTACCCAAGTGATGGAGACGATGTTCGGTGACGCGACGTACACAGTGAGCTTCGAAGACGGACAGGAACAGGGCGTGCCGGAAGACGCTCTCGAACCTGCTTCGGATTCAGAGGAGTAACGACCGGCCGTGTCGGGTGTTCCGTTCCACTACGTCGATCTTCAGGCGTTTTGTTACGCCACTGAGGACGAACCCCGCGTTGAGCGTGCTCTCCGAACGTTTCTGCCGGAGGAGTTCGAAATCGAGCGCGTTGAGAATACGGGGTATGCTGGCGACCGCATCGTCGTGTTATCGGCGCGGGTCGAAAGCGCGGACGCGATCCGACACGTCCTCGCACAACTCGACCAGTTGTCTGCCGAGGAGTGGACACAGTTGCGTGATGAACTCGATCGACGAGTGACCGAAAACTGCGAGCTGTATCTGTATCTCGACAAACAAGCCGCTCTGGCTGGAGAGGTAACGCTCGGAAAGGGGCTTTCGTTCCGTGGGAAGGTCGAAGCGTATCCAGCTAAAAAAGAATCCGCGATCGAGAACGTGATTGACGCGTTCGATCCGCTTTCAGAGTGATCTGATCCATGTATGAGGCCGTTCACGCGCGTCCTGATGGGACAAGTACAGTTTCCCGCCTCGCGCTCACCGCCTCCGAACTGGAGTACGACGGTCTCGTCGTTCGGTGTCACGACGACGCCATGGCGGAGTATGATCCAAACGAGATCGCAGCAGGCTTCGGCGTCGATCTGGTTGCGGGCGTGGAGCTCCGTGCCGATGACCGGTCGTCGATGGCGAGCGCGATCACGCGCCACCGATCGCGTCAGACGATCGTCTGTGTCCACGGCGGGCAACACAATCGGTTGGCGTGTGAGGACGAGCGGGTCGATGTCCTCGCCCACCCGATGGCCGACGGCGATTTCAACCATGTCCTTGCGCGCGCCGCGGCGGATAACGGTGTCCACATCGAGTTCAATTTCGCGCGCGTGCTACGCGCCGACGGCGGCGAACGCGTCAACGCGCTTCGAGATCTTCGGCGGCTCCGCACGCTCGTCGACAAGTACGACGTTCCGTACGTCGTGAGCGGCGATCCCCACAGCCACCTGGAACTGCGGGCCCCTCGGGAACTCGTGGGAGTTGGAACCGTCATCGGATTCACTGACGACCAGATACGCCACGGGCTACTGGCGTGGAAGGAGATCGCAGCGCGCAACCGGGATCGACGGTCCGAGTCGTTCATTGAGCCTGGCGTCCGTATCGGACGGTATGAAGAAGACGATTGAGGAACACGCGGCACGGTTCGACGACCACGCTGGGGCCTACGACGAGCAGCAACCCGAAAACGAGGAGTATCGCGCGTGTGTGAGCCTCGTCATTGACCACGCGGCTCCGGAGCCATCGGACACCGTTCTCGATCTCGGCACCGGTACTGGCGCGATCGGACTGTCTCTGGCGGCTGACGCGGCACGGGTCGTCGGCCGGGACATCAGCGACGGAATGATGGACCAAGCCCGAGAGAAAGCAGCCGCTCACGACATCGAAAACGTGGCGTTCGGAACTGGTACGTTCCGCGAACCGAACTACGACGGTCCCGTCGATATCGTCGTTTCGAATTTCGCGCTCCACCACCTGAGCGACGATGAAAAACGAGCAGCGATCAAAACGATCGCCGCACTCGGTCCCCAGCGATTCGTCCTCGGAGACGTGATGTTTTTCGACACCCCAGATCCTGACGAGCCGTACTACGATCCCGAAGTTGACGACCCCTCGACAGTGGGCGTACTGGCTGACGCCCTGACGGACGCCGGATTCTCGCTGACCGCCGTCGAACGGATACACGAGCAAGTCGGCGTGTTGGTCGCGGAGCGAACCACCCGAAGCGAGGAGTGAACCGTGCGCCATCTTCCAAAGCACCTTCGTCCGCGGTGGCGTTATCTCGGCGTCGAGATCGAGGCGTGGCCAGACGCGCAGATCACCCGCGGACAGTTCCAACGGGAACTGTATTACAACGCCCAGAACCTCATCGGAGACGTTGGAAGTGCGGAGGTGGATTTGAGCGTGTTCGGGTTCTCGTTCAGCAACGGCGACGGAGCGGCCGTCGTCCGCGTACGGCGCGGGGAAGTTGAGCGCGGACGGGCAGTGATCGCCTGTATCGATCAGATCGATGACCAGCCAGTACGGGTGGCCGTGCGCGGTGTCGGTGGAACGGTCCGAGCCTGCGAAGAAAGGTATATACGGCGTCCGTTGGAAACCCCAGAGGAAAGAACCGTTGCGTTCGAGAATGCCGATCGGTTCGCGTTCGTTCGGGAGCGACGTATCGCGGTACGAACCGATAACGGGTTCGCGGGTGCGACCGACTTCGATATCGAGTAACTATGCAGGGACAAAGCCAACAGCAAGCCTACGACCGGGGGATTACGATCTTCTCACCGGACGGACGGTTGTATCAAGTAGAGTACGCTCGTGAGGCGGTAAAACGTGGCTCGGCAAGCGTCGGTGTCAGGACGGCCGATGGGGTCGTTCTTCTCGCTGATAAACGGATCAGATCGCCGTTATTGGTGGGCGAAAGCGTCGAGAAACTCCACAAGGCCGACGACCACGTCGGCATCGCCAGCGCGGGTCACGTCGCTGACGCCCGACAGCTCATCGACTACGCTCGGCGCTACTCACAGGTTAACCAACTGCGCTACGGCGAGCCGATCGGGGTGGAAACGCTGACGAAGGCCGTCACTGACAACATCCAGCAGTACACGCAAGTCGGTGGCGCGCGGCCGTTCGGCGTCGCGCTCATTATCGGTGGCATCGATGATGGTCAGCCACGGCTGTTCGAAACGGATCCCTCGGGAACGCCCTACGAATGGAAAGCGCTCGCAGTCGGCGCGAACCGCTCGGACATCGAAGAGTACCTCAAAGAACAGTACCAAGCGGAGATGGATCTCGAAGGCGGCATCGGACTCGCTCTTGAGGCACTCGCGTCGGTCAACGAGGACGGTCTTGAGGCGGAAGGACTCGGCGTCGCAACCATCGACAGCGAAACCGAACAGTACCAGGTACTCGATGAGGACGAGGTCGAATCGTATCTTGACGAGCACGATCTCCTCCCCGACGACACGGACGACGAAGAGTAGTGCGTTCACGCTTCGACAGCGACATTGCGAGACACTGGCCACATACGGCACCTCGGTTCCCGCTTGATCGATTTATTTCTATTGGGTTCGAAAGCATTCATTGAAAATCATTAGGAAGATTAAAAAGAGATTAATGCGTTCTTATGGGTAGTGATGTCGTATGTCCGACACTGAGCAGACACCGCTCGAAGCGCTCGCTGCCCTCCCGACGTTCTACCATCCGACCGCGTCGCCCGACGGATCTGAAATCGCGTTTTACTACGACGAGACCGGTCGCAACGAGTTGTTTGTTCTCGATGTTGAGACAGGGGACCGACGACGGATCAGTGACGGTGTTGTTCCGCGCAACGCTCGTTGGTTCATCAGATGGGACGCCGATGGTGAGCGGGTGTTCTATCACCGCGATGTCGATGGCGACGAGCAAAACGACATCTACGCACTCAATCGAGACGGGACAACAGAGCCAGTCGTCGAACTCGATGGACAAACGATCTTGGCGGACGTTTCCTCCGATGGATCGTCTCTGTTGCTCCAATCGACCACTAACGGACAGATGAATCTCTACCGGCACTGTCTCACGACAGGGGAGACGACCCGGCTGACGGCGTATGATCACGCTGTTGTGGGTGGTGTTTTCTCGCCCGACGGAACGCGCGTGGCCTACACCACGAACGAGAGCGACGAGGTTACGAACAAAGACGTGTACGTCGCCACCATTGGAGATTGTGTGCACGATCCCCCACCGACCACCGGTGACGATAGCGGTGAAGAAAAGGAATCACCGGCTCGCAATCTCCGGATCGGTGAAACGGGCACTGAGGCCACCGTTGTCGATTGGGGACCCGACGGCGACAGATTGCTCGTGACCGACAACACCGAAAACCGTTCTCGGTGTGGAATTTACGACCTCCGAACGGACGAAATCGAATGGTACGGTGAATCCCAACACGAAGAGCGTGCTGTCTGCTTTTTGCCGGATGGATCCCAGTTTATTGCCCACCGAACTAGTCGTGCGTCCGTCCGAGCGGTCGTGTACGACACGGACGGGGCCGCTCGTGAACTCGATCTCCCAGAGGGATTTACGTCGTTCCCTGCTCCCGACGGCGAGGCAGTGCTTTCGGAGAATCGTGTTCTGCTCTCGCATACAACGACCGACCGACGACCAGAGCTGCTTGCGTACGATCTCACTACGAACGAGCAGACAGTACTCCTCGAAGCGGAATACGGTTCCTTTGAGCCGGATGGGTTCACTGACGCTGAGTATTTCCGATTCGAATCCCATGACGGGTTGGAGATCGGTGCTCTGCTGTACGATTCAGGAGTTCGTCCCGCACCGTTGATCGTCAATCCCCATGGCGGTCCCCGGTGGGCAGATTTCCGACAGTTCGATCTGTTTGCCCAGTTTCTCGTCGCGCAAGGATACAGCGTGTTGCAGGTAAACTACCGCGGATCGAAGGGTCGAGGGCGTGCGTTCATCGAGCGACTCAAAGGTGATTGGGGTGGCGACGAACAGGCCGACATCGCAGCTGCCGTCGAACACGTCAGAACAGATGACCGGATCGATGCCGATCGGATCGCCGTCTTCGGTGGCTCGTACGGCGGCTACTCGGCGTACATGCAACTGCTCTCCTATCCTGAACTCTACAGCGCGGGTGTTTCGTGGATCGGTGTGAGTGACCTGTTTGACATGTATGAGAATTCGATGCCCCACTACCGGACCGAACTCATGGAGTGGTATCTGGGTCAGCCTGACGAGAATCCGGACCTGTATGCGGATCGGAGTCCGATCACCCACGTCGAGAATCTCTCCGCACCACTGTTGATCTGTCACGGGGTCACTGACCGCCGCGTGCCGATCTCACAAGCCCGCCGCTTCCGGACGGCGCTAGAAGACGCCGGATATGAGCGGGGTGAGGCGTTCGAATACGTCGAGTTGGGCGCGGAAGGACACGGCTCCTCAGACATCGACCAGAAGATTCGCATGTTTACGATCCTCGATGACTTCCTCGATCGACGGTTCTCGGCGGACTGATCTCCCTTTCCAAGGGAGAACACACTTTACCGCGCCCCGAATACCCAGAGTCATCCCATGATATCCCTTGACGAAGCGGTGACAGCGCGGCTCGAATCCCACGGCACGCGGTTCGAAGTACTCGTAGACCCAGACGCGGCGCTCGCCATCAAACGCGGTGAGTTCGAGGATGATCTCGAAGACGTGATCGCCGCCGAAGACGTGTTTGAGGACGCTTCAAGCGGCGACCGGCCGGCAGCCAACGACCTCGAAACGGTGTTCGACACCACCGAGCCACTAGAGATCATTCCAGAGGTGATACAACGCGGCGACATCCAGATCACCGCCGAGCAGCGGCGGGAGATGCAAGAGAAAAAACACAAACAGCTCATCGATCGGATCGCTCGGAACGCCGTCAACCCACAGATGGACGACGCGCCACATCCCCCCGAGCGCATCGAGCGCGCGCTCGAAGAGGCGGGATTCACGGTCGATCCGATGGAGCCAGTCGAAAATCAGGTCGACGACGCGCTTGACGCGCTCCGGCCCATCATCCCGATCCGGTTCGATGAGGTGATCATCGCGGTGAAGCTACCGGCCGAGCACGCCGGGAGCGGGCAGGCACGGATCCGGGAGTTCGGGGATCTCCAGCGCGAAGAGTGGCAGTCTGATGGCGGCTGGGTCGGTGTCCTCGAATTTCCCGCAGGACTGCAAAACGACTTTTACGATCTTGTCAACGAAGTCTCCAGCGGCGGGGCAGAAACCCGCGTCGTCAAAGACGAAGACGAAATCAGTACGCGGTGACATCCCCTCTGTGGCTCCTGTGGGGTGAGCGGCTCTCAATCGTCCCGGAGGATTAAGTGACCAGACCGCCTATTTTTTCACGAGTGACGGGAACACCACACGATCCGGAAAGCGCGGTCATCGCAGCGCGCGGGCCGTCGGGGTCGTCAGATCCCGAGACCGACGAGATTCGGGATCTGGCCCGCTCTGCTGGCTACCGCATCGCTGGCGAGATTACCCAAACACGAACGGAGGACCCAGCGCTCTGTCTCGGTTCGGGAAAAGTCGACGAACTCGCTCGGTTGCTCGAACGGACAGACGCGGGCGCTGTCGTTTTCGATAACCGATTAGGGCCGTACCAGACGTACAATCTGGGGACCCGGCTCCCTGACGGTGTAAACATCGTCGATCGGTTCCGGCTCATCCTCGACATCTTCGGGCAGCGCGCCCAGACACGGACGGCACAACTCCAGGTCGAACTCGCTGAACTCAGATACGAACTCCCGAGAGTCGAAGCCAAAGTGAGTCTCGCAAAGCGCGACGAACGCCCCGGCTTCATGGGTCTCGGTGAGTACGATGAGAGCCGAGAGCAGGACATCAAAAACCGTATCAGTCGGATCCGAGAGGAGCTGACCCAAATCGAAGAAGAGGAGGAGAAGCGCCGCGAACAGCGCCGGGAATCCGGTTTTGATCTCGTCGCGCTCGCAGGATACACCAACGCCGGAAAGTCAACGCTGTTGCGCCAACTCGCCCGCGACCTCGCTGTCGACGAGAACGAAAACCAACACCCCGATCTCGACCCGACGGCTGAATCCGAGGATCGGCTGTTTACGACGCTCGGAACCACGACCCGGCGGGTCGACATGGACCGGCGGGACGTTCTCGTAACCGACACGGTTGGTTTCATCTCGGAACTTCCCCACTGGTTGGTCGAGTCGTTCAAATCCACCCTTGATGCCGTCTATCGGGCCGATCTCGTGCTCCTCGTCGTGGACGTTACGGAACCAATCGAGGAAATCCGCGAGAAGCTCATCACCTGTCACGACACGCTGTATGAGCGCAACGAGGCACCGATTGTCACTGTATTGAACAAGATCGACCGCGTGGACAAAGAGGAGTGTGAACGAAAGATGAACGCCCTCTCAGCACTCGCACCCCATCCGATCACCGTGAGTGCTGTCGAGGGGACCGGTACGGATGAGCTACTCGACCGGGTCGATCGTGAACTTCCGCCGTTCGAACACGAGCGGCTGGTGCTGCCGATGACTGATGACACGATGAGCCTCGTTTCGTGGATCCACGACAACGCTCGCGTCAATGACGTTACCTACGGCGAACAGGTCGTTGTTGACTTCGAAGCACGGCCGGCCGTCGTCGAACAGTCAAGAGCAAAAGCTGGGACACTCACCGTTCCCGCCGAATGAACTGAAACACCCTCGTCAGGTCCCGATTCGTGGTTGGCACGAACGATATCGACACCGCTCAGCTATCGATCAGACGATCGATCGTCGAACTCGCCGCCGTTCGTCGAAACTGATTGCTCGAACGTGGTCGTCACGTCCTCCTCACGGTCTCCGATCACCGCCTGTTCGGACGCATCAGGGGATCGAGCCGAAGTTCTCGAAAATCCGTCCCAGTTCATTCTGAGATACTGGTCAAAGTCGCCGTGTTTGCGCCCCGCGTAGTTCCAGACGATATCCTCGAACGGACTGGCTTCGATGTGGCTCTCCCACCATCCTTCCCGATCCTGGAAGTGGATGAGACACTCCGAATACTGGCTTTCTGAACTGCCTGTGACGGCCGTGTTCCGCACGAAGTCGGCTTGATTCCGGTTTTGTCCCAATCCCTCCATGAGCAACTCCGGTTCGATCCGAGGCGTGCGGAACGTCTGGATGGTCGAACACTGATCCAAGATGGTTCGACGCTGATTCTCTTGGCCCTCACCGATTGACTGTGCGCGCTCAATGAACTCCCGCGGTGATTGGGTAACGAACCACAACGCCGCGTCGTATCGCGCCCAGCTCCGAGCCGCGTCCTGCAGATACTCGATCATCTCTTCGCTGTGGAGCAGGAAGTGAGCCTCATCGATCAAGAAGATGATCTCTCCTTTGGTTCGCTTGACCTTCTGGTACACCTGCCCGAAGATCAGATGGAGCATAACTGATTTTTCGGCTTCAGACGCCTCATTGAACTGACTGAGATCGATGTACGCCATATCTGTCTCGCGGTCGAGGATGCCAGTTTCGGTCTCACCGACCATGTGGTGGTATTTCCGGTTCTCTTTGAATCCACTGAGTTTGTCGAGGAGATCGGAAACGACGCGAACGCGCTGTTCGGCCTCGCGCTCATGACCAGTGAACGTAAAGCGTTCGGGGGTGTTGAGCATCTGTTCTAATACCGAAACGAAATCCTCGATCGTTGGGCTTGCCTCGTCGTGGGTCTCCGGATCGTGGGTGATCCCAACGGATTCGTACGTTTCTTGGACCGCGTCTTCGATCGTGGAGATGTACCCCGACGGGTCGATCCCTTGTGCCCGAAGGATGCCAGCAAAGAAGCTTGTAACCTCGTCGATTTTCATCTGGAAGTGATTCGATTCCCCGACGCTCGATTCACGGATGCGCTTTGGTGGTCGTTGGATATCAAACGGATTGATCGTCTGCTGACCGTCGACGACGATGTGTTTCCCGCCACAGAGTTGGGTGAGACCTTCAAATCCTTGCTCAGTGTCACAGACGATGAGCGTTCGAGACGGATCCGAACAGTACCATTCTGCGAGTGCAGTTTCGACTGAGTACGTCTTTCCTGAACGGGTCTGTCCGAGCGTGAGAAGATGGGGAGCACCGCGTTCGAACGGGTCCGCGAAAATGGCCGAACCGTTCTGTTTGTTGCGCCCGAATCGAAGCCCACCGGATTCTTGCATGGTTCCGGCACACCACGGGAACATCGCTGCGATCGCACCCCCAAGCATGCGTGTTCGCTTTGGCTTGTCGCCTTTTTCGTGGTAGAGATCCGCTCCAGTCGGAGATGACGATTCGAACATATCGAGTGCAGACATATCAGAACTGGGCTGGCGAGGGCCGAGTCCAGCGGGTGCGCTCGTCAGCACTTCGAGAACATCGTCACAGGCGTCTTCGAGCGCCCGAACCTTCGCTAGATACAGGTTTTCCGTTTCACGGCCCATCTGTTGTGCGTACTCGTATGCTTCCTCCGGTCCGACGCGGACTGTCACGTACATACTCACCTGCCACGGTTGCGCCGTCGTGTTCCGGAGGAGCAGATACATCTTCCGGACCGCATCCTTATCGTTTTGGATCTGTATCTTACTCGCGTCCATGTTCTGGGCGCGCTCCATCTCCTCGGACTCGACATCTGCGTACAGCCGTTCGAGTTCCTCGATCGACCGTTGCTTGTACTCGGGTTCGACATGGACACGAACGTCGACGTTCGCCTTTCGCATGGTGAATAGGTCTCCGAGAAACAACGGTGGGGGTTCGACCGGCCACCCCATGACACAGAACGTTTTACAAAGCTCGTCTCCGACCGTGACACGGCCGTTTTGGGCGTCAAGCTCGCTCGGAGTGAGCATGCGTTCGGTCGGGGTCTCTCCGACGCTGACCCGGTTATCGTCGTTTGCCATCGCTTCTCTCACTTCCGTTCCGAGAGACAGTGACGGCTCTCCCGACCAGTACCGTAACAGCAGACGGGCGTGGTCGAGAACGCCCGCTCGACCGCTGTCGATCCCTTCTACTGAGGCGAGCGCGCCTCGGATCGTGTTCATTCGATCGTCGAGCTCTGCGCGTAGTTCCGAGTCTAGCGCCCGGTTCTCTTCGGTGTCGTCAGTCGATGAGAACAGCCCAAACAGTCCGGAGTCACCCGTGTCAGCGGATATCGGCCCCGTGGTTACGTCCTCAGGACTGACCTCGACGACGATGTAATACTCCCAGTCGTTGGCGTCCCATTTGGGTGATTCCGTCTCGACGAACCACGAGGACACGTTGAGCAACAGCTCCCGAACGTACTCATCTGCCCGAGCGGTGCCAGCGAGCGATTCGTTCGTCCGCTCGCTCTCTTCGACACACTCCGTTATATGCTCGATCAACTCCTCCGTCTCGAACGTGTCTGACGTTGCGTATATGGAAAACGGGATGTCCTTGATCTGTTCGTCGATACCGCTCGTGAGTGCCCCGACGTACGTGTGTGCTTCTTGGGAGGTGATCCGGCAGGCGTTCATCCCCTTAACACCAATGAGACCGACTCGGCGGCCGTCGGTCATCTTAGCGGTTCCATCTGGATACAGACGTTCCACTCCGTGTATTTGTCGTCCAAGCGTTTCGTGATAATGATAGGGGAACTTCTGTTGGATCCGACGCGACTCAATGAACCGTTCGAACCGCTCGCGCGAGGAGAGATAGTACGGATTAGTGTACGTGAGATACAGTACTGTTGGCAGTGCGACGAGGGAAATCGCAAACGAAACGACGGCGATTATCGTGGCGTCGATCGACCATGCCAGTAACGCAATGATCAGTGTGGCGAACGGAATGGCGAACGAGTAGATGTTATCGAGCGTAACGGCACCTTTGATCGTCACATCCGTATCAACATGGGGTAATATCAGGCCAGTCTGATCTGATTGTGTGTTTGAGCTCTGTGAGTTCGTACTCATTGTTGATCGTGTATTTGCTGCGTATTTGGATTACTACCGTTCTCCCCAATAAATAGCCGGAATATCATTTAATAGTATGGATACTTAGCGATTCGGACTCTCACTTGAGGCACCGAACTTCTTTTTCGGCTCTTTGTTAGAGTCGTCGTCATCATCGTCCTCAGATCTGTCTCGACTGCGACGATTAGAGGATCGTCTCTTTGAGTTGTTTCCACCCGGCGATCCTGTCGATATCCCGAAGACGCTTCCTGAGTTACCGACACTGAACGATGACTGGCTGTCAGGCGACTTGCTCGTCGCCCCATACCCGCCGGAACCATAGGATCTGTTCTGATTCTGTCCCCTCTGTCCACCACTGCTGCCGGATCCCCTGGGCTGACTCGTCGGATGGTGGGTCCCCGACGACGACCGATTTTGAGTGAGTATGATCGATCTGGGGAACAGCTTCGTTACGAAAATGTACGGCAACCATATCAATGCGATCGAAAGCCCGGCGACGATCGCTATCACCTTGACCGCTATACCACCAAGGCTGTCGTAGGGCAACTGATGGAGAAGGCGGAGAATCCCGCTCTGTGTGAACCGTAACAGAATGATTAAAGGGAGCATAGAGATCCCGACGATACCGTACGATTGTAGATCTGATTGGGGTTGCACGCGAAGCGCCCAGAAGAGCGGCCAAAACGCAACCAAAATATATATAGACATATAAATCATTATTGATATAATAAGTCCGATTCCGACGACAGTGCCTTTCGCCCAGATGAGTAACGCTCCAAACAGGAGTCCGAGACTGAGATCTGCAACACCGGACGTTGACGATATGAACTCATATCCACCCGGAGCGATCGCTTGTGTGAACTCGTTACCGAGATGGAGACAGAACGCGACCGCTGGAACACCGAGTATGATGAAAAACGCTGCCTTTCCGAGTTCGGTCAAACGTGTACGCCGTTGGTGAGGATCGACCGTGTCTATTGCGACCATAAACGAAGGCGTCAGCAGGGCGATCGCTACGGTCGTCATGATTCCATAGACACCGTAGACAGCCGGCCACGGGTTTTCCGCTGATATCCACGTCGATACCTCGGTTGGATCCCCCGGTGCTGGCACACCAAGAATGTAGTCGTTGAACGTATCGATCGCTGAACTGATCAGTTCCATCGTCAAACTAACGATGAATTTGAACGCCTTTCTGATTATTTCACCAATATCAATGTCAACAACGCCGATATCTATCGTGTACTTGTCACCGTCCCCATTATCCTGTTGGGGATAGACGCCATCGCCAGTCGGTCCGCCAAGCCAGTTCAGTCCGGAGACCGGTCGCCCTGTCCCGTCAACGAGAGAAAACCACGTGTCTGTGGTCCCTTCTGCCCGCATCTGCTGTGTCTGTTGACTCACGTGGTGTTGAGCATCCGTGGACAATGAGCCATCAGTACCAGTCGGCGCACCGACGACAGGAGTCACAACGCCACACAAACAGATAAGACAAGTTAACACGACTATGCGATGGGTACTAGCATGTATCACGCCGATTCCTCCATTATGTGGGGAACAGGCATGAAGCGACGTCGATACCTGCAGTGTTCAGGAAAACAGGCACGAGAACAGGAAGAAGCGCCGCTACGAGCGAGTAGATACCACCTTTTGCCTCCTGTTTTCCTTGGGCCTGAGCACCGGAATCAGTGCTCCCGGCTTTATCTAGCCCGGTCATCATCCTGATGAGGAATTTCAGTATGAAATACATTGATATCAATCCCAAGCCGACCGTGATTATCTGAGCAATATTGACGCCGGCTGAACCGTCACACAACACCTGTTCAGCTTCGGACACGCCCAATTGAGCCGCAACTGGCGTTGAATACAGCGGTATGAGAAACAACACCACGGTACCCATAGATAGATACAGATCGTGGCGTCCCGGCCGCGTGGCGATTCGTATAACTTGGTTAGTAATATTACTAACCATCTCAGTTATACGTTCTACACTCCTTGACAGAGGCGTCTTTTTGACCATGATATGAGTTAATATTAGAGTGAGGGTATAAAAAAGTACCGGAAAAAACACCATAAGGGTTATTTATTATAACGATACAAATGTCGTTCCAAATGATGATGATACGAGAAGCAATGGATAGTTGGTACAGATAGTATGTTAATGTTTTTTATCAGCATAGATTTATACCAGATTGGACGGTATCATTATACACGGGAGCCAGATGAGTGAAACATCGACCACCAGGAGTATTCCCCGAGAGAGTGTGAGACGACATGGATACGTATGATAGTCTGATAACGTACAGTAAAATCCTTATCGATATCCACAACATAGTACGTTTATTGCAGTCTGGAACCGTCGCCCAACACAGTCGGTTGATACACTAGTGACATGGCTACGAAGAAGACAACTAACAGGCGCCGGTTTCTCAAAACCGTCGGAGCTGCCGGGGGTATCGGCATGTCGTCAATAAGCGGTTGTCTGTCGATGTGGATCGGTGGCGACAATGGAGGAGGAAAGTATCCATCGATGGAATTCGCTTCCCAAAAACACCGTGTTACCCGGGAAATGGCGACGCAGGTCGTTTCCGATCGGGCATCACTCCTCGAAGCAGTTCGAACTCCAGAAGCGACAGTGTGGATTCCAAACTCAGTCACAATCGATATGACGGGCGTAATCGGTGCTCCCATCGCACCGAACGTGACGATTGCCAGTGGCCGTAATTTGAACGACAAGAACGGCGGACAGATCAAAACGGATGGTTACGACAAAGGGATCTTCATCAACGATGCCGGTGGATGCCGGATCACTGGCCTTCGACTGCGGGGGCCGCGGCTGGATAAGTTCGAGCCGTGGCAAGGCAATAAAGACGAGGAGGATTTCGCGGCACTCGGATTCAATTTTCAGGGACAAACTGCGATCATCGATCACTGTGAGGTCTTCGGCTGGACGTTCGCCGGAATCGCTCTCGGAGCGGAAACCAAATACACGCAGGGATGGATCCATCACAACTCGATGCACCACAACCAGATGAATCATCTCGGATATCCAATGGAATTATACAATGGATTGCATCTGATCGAGTGGAACACCTTTGATTACAATCGTCATTCTATCGCTGGCTTTGGGTACCCAACCAGTGGGTACGAAGCCCGGTTCAACGTTATCGGACCGAATGCAACCTTACACGCATTCGATATGCACTACCTTGGTGAGAATCTCGATTATCTCAAAGGTTCCAAACTCGGAACCGTTGCCGGTACGTTCGTCAACATTCATCATAACGTGTTCAAACTGACCTCGTATCCGGCGTTTTCCATTCAGGGGTATCCCGAAGAATACGCCCGTTTTTGTAATAATTGGTGTGCTGAGCAGATAGATGGGGGTGAACCGGACGCTATAGGTAAGGTCGTTCTCTTTCCCAACAAGGCAGACGTGCGCGTCAAAGGCAACACGTACGGTTCGAGTGCGGTCCTCTCCGGACAAGAACGACTCCGAGAAATCGAGCTTCAGGTAGCGGAATCGCAGAATTCGTCGACGGACGACCCGCCGAAAGCAACACCTACACCGATGAATCTCAAGCAATTGTTTCAGGGATCGACACAGAACGAATCGACGACACAATGAGTCCGGGATTTCTCTCGACCACAATAGTAATATATAATCGATAAAATATAATTAAATGGGAGCTATATTCTCGATAACGGCTGTAATACGATGTTATCAGTGCATAATCTCAGCTATACTCGACCGCTGCTGTTGTTCGTCATCGTTGGATCGATCGCTCTTTCCGGCTTAGCCATGCCGGCAAGCCCATCGACGATCGTTGATCAGTCAGCCCCACCACAAAACGTTAGCGACGAACACACGATGGTCATCAAAACGACGGACGAACCGATTCAGTACGTTCTTTCAGCAACGGGGAGAGTCAGGGGGGAGCCAAACGAAAGTGACGCTGTTCAGGGCAGAACACTGAGCGGTCGGGTTGGCGGTGTGTCGTGGAATAACACGACCGACGACACTACAGACACCGTAACGTACACTGGTTACATCGAATCGTTCCAGCCCCGTGGCGGTGATCCACAACTCCGGATCGAGGGACAACAGATCTCACCGGACACGCTTTCGGCCAACCATCTCCGGATCGCACGGCCGAATTCCTCGACTAACAATCCCATCAACTACGAAATCACAGTCACCGGTGACGCTACGCCGGGGGAATCCACCGAGGGGCAGGATCAGACGACAGTAGCCGGCGGAGCGAACGGGACCCGGATTCAGGGCCAACTCACCGACCAGTACGACTCGTTTTATTTCACAGGGAACACGACATCCACGTCGTTCGATCGGCAGGCACGCGTTTTCATCAACGGACAGAACACCGCTGTTCAGAACAGTAATAATGGAACACAGACAGATACGCATCCAACACCGATCGGGGGAGCAGCCACTGACGCCCCCGTACTCACGACAACCGAACGCACGACAAGTCAGCCGACAAACAGTCGAGACGCGTCACAAGCGCCGGCGGACAGCGGGAGAACCGACACTACGCAGGCAACGAGTAACGAGGGAGCCGAGTCGTCGGAATCTACATCACCGCTCGCATTTCTCTTCCGTGTGGCCAGTGGACTCGTCCTAGTAGCACTTCTCGTCGGCGCCGGCTGGTATTTCTTACCCAGACAGCAGCGCTGGTAGGCCGAATCGAGCTGACTAAACTTTCATTTTTGTCGTTCCCGCCACGATCCGGTCTGCGTCTCCCGAAATTGAACCTCCAGTTACTGTTGGGGATCGATTCGGGATCGGAACTCCGGAACGCCGTTCACATCGGGAGTGAAGCGAAACACCGCACCCGCACCGTTTCCTTCGACGGACCGGTCGTTGCCCGCTGTCGCGGTGGTGACGTAGGCGTGTTCGTAGTCAGGGCCGCCGAACGTGACACAAGAGACTTTCCGCGCAGGTAGAGAACAACGATCGACAACACGACCGTCGTCGGGATGATGGCGAACCACACACCCACCGTTCCACCGCGCTGACCAGATGTACCCCTCCGCATCCACCGTTAGTCCGTCGGGGAGTCCCGCGCCTCCGACAGTACTAACGAACGGTTTGCGATCGGACAGAGTGCCGGATTCGGCGTCGTACTCAAACGACCAGATCGTCTCTGCTTCGGTTTCAGCGAGATAGACGCGCGTGTTGTCCGGACTGAATCCCAAACCGTTCGAAACGGCGAGATCCGAGAGGAGTAGCGTCAACGATCCGTCGGTGTCGAGTTGATACAGTCGTCCATCAGGTGGCATCGTTCCACAGAGGACCCGTCCGTTCGGTCCCGCGATCACGTCGTTGAACCGTGAACCGCGCTCTTCGGGGATCTCCGAGACGACTGTCTCCTGCTGACCATCGTTCCAGATCGTAATCGAACCGTTTTCTTTGAACAACAGGAGTGAGCCGTCCGCTTGCATTGTGAATCCACCGATCGACGGGCCAGAGTAACACTGCTCTCGTTCGTCCGTCTCGAAGTCGTACCGATACATGTGCCCGTTCGGGATATCGACCCAGTACAGACGATTTTCTTCAGGGTGGTACAACGGACCTTCTCCCGTTTCGTAGGCGTGGTCCACGAATCGTTCCGGTTCAGCTACCATTAATGCGCTACTACAGACCGCTTGGTTATAAAGGTTCGAGACGATCCGGTCGCCCTCGGGCGACCATACGCATCGAGTCGATCTGCGATCGTTTATCCGATCTCAATCCATTCACCGCGTTCGTCGGACTCCTCAATCGCGTCCAAGACGCGCTGAACTGCCAGACCGTCGGCAAAGCTAGGTGTGTATCCGGTATTGTTTTGGACAGACTTGAGGAATTCGTAGTTTTCGTGGACAAACGTGTGTTCCCAGCCGATCGTGTGGCCGGGCGGCCACCAGTGATCGATGTACGGATCATCCGGGTCAGTGATCATGATCGTTTGGAATCCTCTATCTCCCGGTTCAAGCAGCTCCAACTCGTTCAATCGTTCGAGCGAGAACCGAAGGCTGCCAGCGGAGCCGTTGATCTCGATCGTGTTGTCATTTTCGTGTCCGGTCGCAAACCGCGACGCCTCGAACGTTCCCATCGCACCCGAGGCGAACGTCACTTGTGCCGAATAGGCGTCATCGACCGTTACGGGACGGGTTTGCTCGCCTTCCGTGTCGACCGGCCGTTCATCGACGAACGTCCGGAGTTGCCCGGAAACGCGGTCGATTTGACCGGCGTCACCGAGGAGAAACCGCGCGAGATCGATGGAATGCGCCCCGAGATCGCCTAGCGATCCACTGCCAGCCATCTCTTCGGACAGTCGCCAGCTCCAGGGGGCATCCGGATCAACGAGCCAATCTTGGAGATACCGCGCTCGGACGTGGTGGATCTCTCCGAGGTCTCCACTCATGATACGCTGGCGGGCGTACTGGACGGCGGGTAGATATCGGTAGTTGAATGCGATCCCCGCGATTGCGTTCGACTCACGGGCAGCCTCGGCCATCCGTTTTGCTGCCGACAGCGTCGGCGCGAGTGGTTTCTCACAGAACACCGACACACCAGCCTCCAGCGCCGCGATCGACGGCTCGACGTGAACGTGGTTAGGTCCGAGATTGTACAGTACGTCGATATCAGAAAGGACATCGGCCCACTCCGTCGCGGTGTGTGAGAATCCGAGTTGGTCGGCCGCCGATTCGAGTGCCGTCTCGTTGCGGCCGATGAGAACGTGGCGGTTCACGTCCGGAGCGTCGGGAAAGAACATCGGCAGGCGAGCGAGAGCGTTGGCGTGGGCTTTCCCCATAAACCGGTAGCCGAGAACACCGATATCGAGTGTCATGCTTTTGGATTCTGAGAACTACCTCTTAGTGTTTTCCATTTCCACTATTCGTTCCGACGTAAAGAAAGAGGTAAACATCGTTCGTACCGTCACTCCGCCCAGTAGGCTTCGCCCGGTGTCGTCTCGAACACAGCTCGGTCGAGGAGATCGACCGCCTTTTCTAACCCTTCCCGTCCGCTCGTGAGTGAATCTTCGTGTTCAATGGAGAGCACACCGTCGTATCCTACCATCCGAAGCGTAGAGACGACATCCTTCCAGTGGGCTTCGTCGTGGCCGTAGCCGACCGAGCGGAACAGCCACGACCGGTTCGGTTCATCGGTGTAGGGGGTGGTATCGAGCACGCCTTTCAATCGTTCGTTCGACTCGTAGACGCGGGTGTCTTTGGCGTGAACGTGGTGAATGGCGTCGTGATCTCCGAGATACCGGATCGCTTCCAGCACGTCGATCCCTTGCCAGTAGAGGTGAGACGGATCGAAGTTGGCCCCGATGTGCTCGTTGGTCGCCTTTTGCAATCGGACCAGTCCCGTGGGTTCGTACACCAACATGTTGGGATGCATCTCGATACCGACATTCACGCCGTGGGACGCCGCATGGTCAGCGATGTCGCCCCAGTAGTCGGTAGCGACCTCCCACTGGTATTCGTGGCTCTCGGCGTGTTCAGGAGGCCACGGCGCGGTGATCCAGTTCGGCGTTTCGTCGTTCGGACCGCCACCCGGTAGCCCCGAAAAGCACGTTACGGTGTCGACGCCGAGTTGATCAGCGAGTCGAATCGCTTCCCGAAGCTCAGTGTCGGCCCGATCAGCACGCGTTTCGTCGGGATGCAGCGGGTTGTTGTGGGTCGCAAGCGCTGAGATCGAGAGACCGTTCGTTTCCAGTTGTTCGTGAAGCTCTGCTTGTCGATCCTCCGCGTCGAGAAACTCCGATCGGGGGAGGTGCTCGGATTCGGTAAAACCGCCGGTTCCGAGTTCCACCGCCTCGACGCCGAGTTCCGATAGATACTCGAACGCCTCATTTCGTGGTTGATCGTCGAGGACCGCTGTCAGAACACCGATCTGCATGAGAGTTGAATTATTTCTAATACCAATAAACGTTTTGGGGATCCCGCGCTGATCCCTCGGTGCCCAGCGGTCAGTGAACGGTTCGGTTGTCGGTCGTGTCGATTGACTCGATCGGATCGCTGTTGCCGAACGTCGGAGTTGGACTGTCACCGGGTGCAGCCCACGCGACGGCGTTGGCGAGGATCTGCTGTACTGTCTCCTCGTGATAGATCGGATACGTCTCGTGGCCGGGGCGGAAATAGAAGACGCGTCCGTTACCGCGGGTGTAACAACAGCCCGATCGGAACAGCTCCCCGCCTCCGAACCACGACAGGAACACCAGCGACTCGGGTGGTGGAACGTCGAAACGCTCCCCGTACATCTCCGTTTCGGGTAGTTCAACGTACTCGGGAAGCCCCTCCGCGATCGGGTGGCTCGGCTCAATGACCCACAGCCGTTCAGTTTCGGCTGCTTCGCGCCACTTGAGCGAACAGCTCGTTCCTAACAGTCGTCGGAAGATCTTCGAGTAGTGTCCGGAGTGGAGAACGATCAGCCCCATGCCTTCGAGGACGCGTTCGTGAACGCGATCGACCACCGCGTCGTTGACCTCCTCGTGGGCGTCGTGTCCCCACCACGTCAACACGTCCGTTTCCGCGAGAACGGTCTCGCTCAACCCGTGTTCCGGTTCATCGAGTGTGGCCGTTTGCGTCTCGAAGCCGTGATTAGCAAGCCCATCAGCGATGACCGTATGAATGCCATCTGGATACACAGAAGCGACGACATCAGCCTCACGTTCGTGCCGGTATTCGTTCCACACAGTAACCGTCGTCATACCACACCATCCCCTACCGGCGTGTTAATCGTTCGGGTCCGACGGATCGACCGAGTTGTTATCAGCAGTACGCTCGGGGCGTCTCTTCGATTGCCACTGCCGGTACTGGTCCGGATCGACCGTCAGTGCCTGATCGACACACTGCTGTGTGACCGTATCGAGTTGCTTGCTGACGGTGTGAATCTCGTGACGCAAGTACTGGGTTTCTAATGGGTTGGTCGTCTCATCGTGTTGTTCAAGGAGCGTTTCGAGCACCTCAAGCAGGCTCAGTACGGTGTCTACATTCTCGTTCGGATACGTGTGTCCACACGGGTGTAGAGTCCGCACCGGCTCCAGTGTCTCCGTTCCGAACGGTGATTCGGACGGATCCAGATTTTCATCAAGAAGCAGTTGGATCGTGGGAGGATCCGAATCAGTCCGAGAGGAACGGACCCGGTTCCACGTCTCGATGGCGTCTGGAACCGCCCCACACGACGGACAGACGAATCGTACCATAACGGATGATCACCTGTAAACCGACTAAATTTCGTTGCCTGCGCTCACAGCGGGTTTTTCCGTTAACCGTTCTCACGAACGGCTAGCAGCGACTGCAACAAACGAGTGCTGGCGGTATGGAATGACAGCAGTTGGACCCATTCGGGATGGATACGGTTGCCAGCTACAACTGTCTATAATAGACTGGTTACAAAAACTATTGTGGTGGATCAACGAGTGATTTGACCGGGATGTGGGGGTGTGGCTTTATTCCGTTGGAAACGAAACCTGACGACTGTGCTAGCGTACGCTGGGATCGAGTGGGTGAGTGAAACGTTCGGTCCGTTTCTCATTCCGCCCATCTTGTTCGTCGGTGGTGGGATCGGCTATGGCATCTTGTTACTTCTCAGTCGCCGCGGCTGGTCGCAGTTCGGGTAGCGTCTCCGACGCGACAGCCAACGTTTACTTCATTGGGAATAAGATAGATGATATGCAGCCCGATACTTCGGATCTAGACAGATTCCTCACTGATCGGAATGATGATGGCTATCTCATCGACGCGGACGGCGAGTTTCCGGATCAACGCTATCTGTCCGGGTTCAGCGCCCCCGATCCGTTCGTAACGGTGTACGCGGACGGCGTTCACATGCTGGTGTCAAGCCTCGAATACGGTCGGGCGAAGCGAGAGAGCAACGCGGAAACGGTCGCCCGATACAGCGATTTCGACTACCGGAAAAAACGCGGTCAGTACGGACAAACCGAGGCGAAAAACCGTGTCATTGCTGCGTTTCTGAAACGACACGGAGTCACATCGGTTTCGGTGCCCGAACGGTTCCCCCTGTCGAGTGCCGACGGACTGCGCGATCTCGGTATCTCTGTGACAGTCGATACCGAGAGCATGATCACGCAACTGCGCGCGGTCAAAACGGACGAGGAGATCGAACGGATCCGCACCGCTCAGCGGGCGAACGAGGCGGCGATGGGTCGCGCCGAGGCGCTCATCAGGGAGGCAACAATCGAGTCAGATGTACTCGTTCACGATGGGGAAGTGTTGACCAGCGAGCGCCTTCGTCGTGAGATCGAGATGGAACTCCTCCGAAACGACCACGCTCTCGATGAAACCATCGTCGCGTGTGGGGCCGACGCAGCCGATCCCCACGACCGGGGGAGCGGACCGCTTGCGCCACACGAAAGCATCATTATCGACATCTTCCCGCGCGGAAAGGAGTCGAAATACTTCGCGGATATGACCCGGACGTTCGTGAAGGGAACACCGTCTGAGACGATCCAGGAGTGGTACGACCTCACCCACACGGCCCAGCAAGCCGCGTTCGATGTCATCGAAGCCGGAGTGTCCGGTGGTGACGTTCATACTGCCGTCTGTGACGTGTATGAGGCTGCTGGCGAGCCGACGCTCAGAAGCGACGAATCGACCGAAACAGGGTTCATCCACAGCACTGGGCACGGAATCGGCTTAGACGTTCACGAACAGCCGCGGCTCGCACCGGGGGGAGAGCAACTGGAAGTAGGCCACATCGTCACTGTCGAGCCGGGACTGTACGATCCTGCTGTCGGCGGAGTTCGGATCGAGGACTTCGGTGTCGTCACCGAAGATGGCTTCGAGAACTTCACCGAGTATCCGAAACAGTTGGTTGTGGAGTGACGCCGGCACGGTCGGACAGGCTTTTATATACTGCAGAGGAATCGCGCAGCATGAACGTACTCGTCGTCGGCGCTGGCGAGATGGGAACGTGGTTCGGTGGGGCAGTTCATGCGTCGGTCGCGTACGCGGACCGCAACAGGGCGGCTGCGGAGACCGCTGCTGCCGCGACGGACGGCCGCGCTGTCGGTCTCGACACGACTGAGCAGTTCGATGTCGTCTGTTTCGCGGTGCCGATCCCTGCCGTTTCGGACGCGATCGCCGCCCACGCCGACCGCGCCACCCGCGCAGTGGTTGATATCACTGGGATCATGGAACCCGCTGTCGCTGCCATGCGGACACACGCGTCCGAGCACGAACGCGTGAGTCTGCACCCGTTGTTCGGAGCCGCATACGCCCCAGGACGGATCGCCGTGGTGGCCGACGAATCCGGTCCCGTCACCGATCGGATCCGATCGACGTTGCTCGAACGCGGCAATGAACTGTTCGAGACCACTGCTGTCGAACACGATCGTTCGATGTCGACCGTCCAAGCCAAAACGCACGCCGCAATTCTCGCGTTCGGACTGGCGAGTGAACCGGTTCGAGAGGAGTTCCACACCCCGGTGTCCGAGCAGCTTTCGGCGCTCACGGACCGAGTCACTGGCGGTGATCCGGACGTGTACGCAGAGATCCAAGCGGCGTTTGGGGGTGCCGAGGATGTCGCGGCCGCCACGCGCCGCATCGCTGAGGCGGACGCCGAAACGTTCGAAACCCTCTACCGCGACGCCCGATAACCGGACGTATCCGAGGCGATGAACGACGACCAACGAACACAGGTGCGTGACAACGCTCGCTACCTGCGCAACGTCCGCCCGATCGATCCCGAAGAGCTGTATGAGTACGTCGAGGGGCAGCCCCATCCCGCGGCTGTCAGACAGGTGTTACGCGAACAGGCGTTCGAACTCGAACTGATCGAACAGGACGATGTTTTCGTCCCCGTTCCTGAGAAACCCGTCGAGGTTCCGTTTGACGGCGTCAGCGTTCCGACGGAGCACACCGAGCGACTCGACGCCCTGCTGTGTGAGCGGTTCGGGGCTGACTGGTCGACCGGCGAATCGGGCGAGCAACTCCGGGAGATCATCGTTCAGATCAAAGACGATTACCTCCATCAGCGTCCAGTTGAGTACGATCGTGACACCGCGCTCGCGTACGCTATATACCACCTATATGATAATTATGCAGTTATACAGCACGCGCTGATGGAGTTGATTCGCGGGAATTTGGTGGACCACCGGCTTCGCGTGTTGGACATCGGGGCGGGCGTCGGTGGACCGGCCTTAGGACTGCTCGACCTTCTGGAGCCGTGTCTGATCGACTACCACGCCGTTGAGCCGAGCGCGGCCGCATCAGTGTTCGAGTCACTCGTAGCGCCAGGCCGCAACCAGTCGGTCACGGTTCACCGCACCCGTGCAGAAGCGTTCGAACCGGCCGCGGAGTACGACTTAGTGCTGTTCGCCAACGTTTTGAGTGAACTGAACGATCCGGTGTCAACGGTTGATCGTTATTTGGACGCACTCACACCGGACGGAACGTGTCTGTTGCTCGCGCCGGCCGATCGGAACACGGCAACGGGACTCCGTGAAACCGAGCGAACGCTGGCCGACGAGTTGGGATACACGGTGTACGCACCAACAGTTCGGCTGTGGCCGGAGTTGACACCGAGTTCCCGAGCAGAGGCGTGGTCGTTCGATGTCGAACCAGACGTGTCGGTGCCGTCGGTGCAGAGACGGCTCGCAGACGCAGCGTCAGAAACCGCGGAAACCGACGCCTCGGCGTTCATCAACACCGACGTGCAGTATGCGTACTCGATGCTCCGCCGGGACGACCGCCAACAGGTCACGATCACTCCTGATTCCTCGCGGTTCACACCGATGGCCGACACAGAAACCCACGTTTCGGACCGAATCGATCTCCTCTCTGTGAAGTTGAGCCACGATCTCGGCGGGGAGCATCCGCTGTTTCTGATCGGGGATGGAAGCCAGCAGATCGACCACTTCGCGGTGCTCGTCCACGAAACCGGACTTAACGACGCACTCATCCACACGCCGTACGGCGGGCTGCTCGCGTTCGAGAACGCCCTCGTGCTCTGGAACGATGACGAATCGGCGTACAATCTGGTCGTGGACGGGGAAACGGTCGTGGATCGACTAGCGTAACGGTCGATAACGGGTCCTTTTTCGTCATCCACCCGAATCACCACGAAATGAACATCCTGCTCACGAACGACGACGGCATCGAGGAAACAGGACTGTACGCGCTGTACACCGCACTGTCGGACGTTGGTGACGTGACGGCGATCGCGCCCGCGAGCGACCAAAGCGCAGTCGGTCGTGCGATGTCGCAGCAGGTCGAAGTCGACTCCCACGAGCTCGGATACGCGGTCGATGGCACACCCGCCGACTGTGTCGTGGTCGGGATGCAGGCGCTCGATACGGCGTTCGATCTCGTCGTTTCTGGCTGTAATCGTGGTGCGAACCTCGGGGCGTACGTGCTCGGTCGGTCGGGAACGGTGAGTGCCGCCGTCGAGGCGACGTTTTTCGACGTGCCAGCGATGGCCGTTTCGATGTACATTCCGGGTGGTGATATCGACTTCCGTTCGTTCGAACCGTCCGTAGCAGAGTACGAGGAACCGGCGCGTGCGACGCGGTATCTCGCGGAGACGACCCTCGAATCAGGAGTTTTCGAGCACGCAGATTACCTGAACGTCAACATACCGATGACCGAGGAAGGACCGTGTGATATGAAGATCACCAAACCGTCACGAATCTACGAAATCGACGCGATCGAGAACGAGGATCACATCGTTCTGCGAGATCGAATCTTCGATCAGCTCGCGGACGGAACCATCGACGACCCGGACGGTACCGACCGACGAGCCATCGTCGACGGCCGCGTCAGTGTCTCACCCCTCACCGCACCGCACTCAATGAACAATCACGAGACACTGACGGAACTCGCCAGTGATTACGCACACAGAGTAACGCCAGAGTGAAGCCGCTTAGAACGAATCGATCAGATCCTGTCGAACAGATCGCACACGTCGTCGGGATGTGCGACGATGAACTCGTTGTCGCGGCGTATTCGGTTGGACGACGGAAGGAATACGAGATGTTCCTCCCCTCGACAGTGAGTGCTCGCCACCTCCCAACTGTCGATATCGTAGCCCAGATCCTGTTCAAGATCAGGATCTGGCGGTTGTTTGTTCCAGTCTGAGATGTCGTTCTCACTCGTCATCGTCCGTGGCTCGCTTCGACCGACCGGATAGAGAGATCCGGCAACTGATATCTCGAGATGTGACTTTCGTTGCGTACATCTGTGTCCGTTACTGTTGACCGAAACTGATGGCGGCGTCGCCGTCGACATCAAGCTCGGTGATCTGCCCGGAGAACCGGAAGCTGTCGCGTCGATCGGAGACGGTCCCGCGGGCTGTCGATCCCGAAACCGTGTCATCGCTTTCTGCGAACGTTCCTTTTTCGAGCGACCCGTTCACCGATAGGGCGTACTTCGACGCCCCGTTGGAGTTGCTCCCATCGATGATGAGGGTGTGCTGTTTGTCACCCTCGGTACCGAGTGCGTTCGGGTCGACAGCTTGTCCGTCGACCTGTACGGTGAGGTTACCGTCTGTCGAGAACGACGTTACGGAGCCGGTGAACAGGAACTTATCTGAGGAGTTGCTGACGGCACCGGACGACCAGTTTTCACCGACCAAGGTTTCGCTCGTGCAATCGAACGACCCGGGATCTTCGTTCGGCTGAAGGGTGCCGTCGACAGCAAACGTGTAGTTGGCCTTCGAACCGTTCCCTTTGATCTCAAGCGTGTGGGTGTCCGCCCCGCTTGCACCGTTCTCGGTGGTAGCGTTCGCGCCGGCACCGCTTGCGCTTCCGACCAAGAGGTTGGTCATCTTCGAGAGGAGACCCTGAGAGGAGTCAGACGACGATCCAGACTCGTTCTTGCTCTTACTCTTGTTCTTCTTCGAAGCGGACTTGGATCCAGCCCCGGATCCTGATCCAGAGCTACTGAGATCGAGCGACGGCGCCGATCCGGAGTTACTGACGTTGATGGTCTTACCAGACGACGATTTCAACTGGACCGATTTCCCTGGCGTCTTGATCGTGGTGTTTTTGACGAGGGTGTTATCGGAATTCGAGAACACGATCCCTTTGCGGCCGGAACCGCTCTGCTCGATGTAGCTGTTTTTGATCTGCGAGCCGTTGCCCTGTCCGACCAGCACGGACGGACCGCTCGCCGCTGAACCGGTGATCTTGACGCGGTCCATGCGGAGCCACCGGGGGTTCGGACTGGGACCGTGACGCCCCTGAGAGACCTGTTTCTCGCGACGGATGGCCGGCGCGCCGTCGTTGTTATACGTGATCCGGGTGTTTTTCACCTTCAGCGTGCGGCCGCCAGTCCAAACGGCGATCCCAGGCCCGCTGGTAGGGTTGTTTTCGATGGTGATGTCGGTGTTTCGGACTTTTGCGCCGGCTTCGTCGAAGTTGCCGCCGGTCGCGGACGAGGCGTTGCCCTGCTCGAACAGCACACCGCGCATCGTGAACGCGTCGTCTTCGAGCGTGTGGGGACCGGAGTACTTCTGGGGGTTGACTTCGACGGTTGCCCCATCGACGTAGCTTCCCTCACCCGAAATCCGGATGCCACACACGTTGTTGTTCCGGTAGGTGCCGCCGATGACTTGCACCGAGCTGAGCGTCCGGCTTCCGTAGATGCCGTTGTTACCGAACTCTTCGAGGTGGCAGTCGACGATCTTGACCGTGCCCTTCCCGCCGTAGACGGAGATGCCAGCACGACCGTCGCCGGATTTGTAGTGTGCCCACGCCGAGCCTTTCTTCGCAACGAAGTCTTTGAGAACGCCGGTCGAGTTGGGATCGTTCACCCGAAGCTGCCAACACCGGGTCACGTCGCTCGAATCGACGATTGCGCGCCCGATGTGCTCGATGTTCTCCGCGTGAAAACCGCGTTCGGAGTTGATCCGGATCCCCGTGGCCGTCTGGTTGGCACGAACATCCACGTCGAAGTTCTCGAACAGCGCCTTATTACAGGTCGTGTTAATGAAGAACTCGTTATAGTTGGAGGGGAACGTGAACGTCACGTTGTCGTTTTTCCCCCGAATACCGATCCGATCGGTGTCCGCAGTGATCGAACCGCCCCAGTGGTACGTTCCCGCAGGGAACTCCACGAGGGTCTGTCCGTCGAGTGCTGATTCAACTTTACTGGTAACGTCGCCGTTGCCGTTTGGATCACAGCCGAGATCCTTGACCGCGTCGACGACGTTGTTGAACGTGATACCGTGGCGCGTTTTCGCGCTTGCACGTCCGGCCTGTGTCGTTCCGAGTACGGAACCACCGATGACCGCTCCAGTAAGCTTGATGTAACTACGTCGTTCGAGATGTGACGAGTCATCCTCTCCGTTCTCTGAATCAGATCTCATCGGTTGGTAAAACGGGATTACTCAGAAGTACCTTCTGGCTACGTACGTGGCGTTTCGATACTAACGCCTTACCGATACCGAAGGTTAGCCACAATTACATACCGACCACATATAATGTTGGTAATATGATCATATTCCTCCGTAAGTCGCTCTTACACGTTGTAGGACGTGCTTACCCGTCGAAATCGTTGGGTACAGCGGAGCTGATGATCTGTGGTAGTGACAGTCTACCGGGCCTGCTGCGCGCTCGTCAGCACTCCTGACTATTGACGAGAAACAATAACAAATTGGCACGTTAAATATTCTACCATCATTAGTGAGCGTTGCAGAACGATCTGCCTACCGGATTGAATGGATCGTCAGGAGACACATAACAATGGGTTCGATCGGACGATTTCGCATGATGGTCCTCAGAACAGCGGTCATTGGAGCAGGTATCATCTCTGGACAACATCTGTCGGCGCTTCGGGAGTGTCCGAACACGACGCCGGTCGCGGTTTGTGATCTCGATGAGGAACGGGCGGGACGAATGGCAAAAGAGCACAAGACAGCGGCGTACACCGACATCGAGGAGCTACTGGCCAGCGAGCAATTGCATTGGATCCACATCTGCACGCCGGTGCAAACGCACGTCGCACTCGCACGGACGGCGCTCGCAGCTGGTGTCTCCGTGCTGATCGAGAAGCCGATCACGATGACCAGCGAAGAACTACAGGAGCTGATCGAGACAGCCGACGCGAACGACGCTTCGGTGTCGTCGGTGCACAATCACATGTTCGACCCGGCGATGCGAGAGGCCCAAACACTACTCGAACAGGGTGCGCTCGGTGAGCTTCGAGGCGTCGACGTGACGTACACTGGTGCGTCCTTTGCCGACGAGCCCAACCGTGGGTCGTGGACGTTTGAGTTGCCGGGGGGTGAGTTCGAGGAGGGGATCCCCCATCCCCTGTATCTCGCCCTCGGAACGGGTGGCTATCCGAGCGACGTTGACGAGATCGACGTTCAAACCGCGTTGACAACATCGTATGAGCAGTCGTTCACCTACGACACGACACAGATTCAGTACCGATCTGAGAACGGCACCCTCTGTTCGGTTCGCGTGAGTGCGGGCGGAGTCCCTGTCCACCGAATCGATGTACACGGCTCGGAGGGATCGGTAGTGATCGATCTCGTCTCCCAAACTGTCGTTCCACTCGGCGTGGATTACACGGCGTCGTCGATCCACCGCGCTAGGAACAACCTCGACCGTGCCGCTCGTCGGATGGTGGGCACGGCGACGGCGTTTTACGACGTTCTCGCTAACCGGTTCAACAACAGTTGGGAAACCGAACGACAGCTAAATTCGCATTACTATCAGATCGACGCGGAAGCCGCTGCGTTGATTCGGGGGAACGCTCCGCCTGTTCCGATCGAACAGGCCGAGTGGGTGATCAGACTGATGGAACTGATCCGTGAGGAAGCAGAGGAAGGGGCCCCTCTCATCTCGGCACAGCAGTCGTTTGAACGGCCGTAGTGATCTCACTCCGTTACACTTTGGAGAAACGACTGCACCAGTGCGACGTCAATGAGTCCACTTACGAGCGCTAGTCCTGCCCACACCCCCCCAGCAAGGGCGATCACCGTGAGCAAGGAGACGAGATTGGAAACGAGGGGCAACAACACGACGACGACGACGGACATGAGCGCTGTGATCGCGCAGACGAGCAGCGTTTCACGACAGAGGCGTGTTCGTGCGATCGGGAACTCCTGATCGATGATGTATATCTCAACGCCGATCAACACGACGTAGGTGATAACCGTCGAGAGCGCAGCACCGACAACGCCGATGACAGGGATGAACAACACGTTCAAGACGACGTTGCCGACTGACGCCCCGGTTTTTGCAATCGCACGATCGCGGGCGCGACCAACGAAATCGAGTCCGTCGTTGGTGATCTTATCGATCGCTCGGAGAACGATGTACACGCCAAAGACCTGCACGACGGGAACGGCACCGAGATAATCGGTCCCGAACACGTACCGGATCGTCGGCTCAGAGACGAGTATGAGCCCCGCGCCGGCGGGAAGGTACAGCATGACTGTGTGAACGAACGCGTGTTCGTACAGTTCCCCAGCCCGACCGAGCGCGTCACTCGCTTTCTGTTCGCCGTAGGCCGGTGAGACAGCAAAGCCGAGCGATGTCGCTGGCACTGTTACAAAATCGGCAATCTGTTTCCCGAGGACGTAGAACGCGACAGCAGCAGGATTCAAAAAGAACCCCACGAGGATGGTGTCAACGTTTTTGTCGAGCGTGTGACCGCTGCGTGTGATTGTGAGCGGGATGCTGTACCGGAGAATCTTCTTCGGTAACCCCGACTCCACACCACCCTTCCCAGCGTATTTGGGAACGAATTGGACGAAAATGACGCCCAAACCCACAGCTGCGGCGAGTGCGTGCCCGAGTACGTAGCCCGCTAACGCACCGATGGCACCCAGTCCAGCGAGTAAGAAAACGACAGTGAACACCAGTAGGCTGACGTTCGCCAGCGCCCCAATGCACGCGCTCCAGCGCACGCGATTGAACCCCTGAAACACGACTGTTGTGAACTTCGAGAGGGTCATCGTGACGATGTACAGCGATCCGATGACGAGAAACGGTTGAATACCTGGTTCGTTAGCTAACTCCGAAATAAACCCACTTCCCAACACGAACGTCACGCTAACGACGATGATCGACACGAGATTGTACTGGAGGGAGGTGGTGACGATATGAGGAATCTGGATCGGATCTTTGGTTTTGTACTCGGTGATGTAGCGAGCGGCTGATTTGGCGAAGCCGAGATAGCTGAACAACAGCCCGGTTCCGAGCACGGACAACGAGAGGAACAACAATCCGTACTCATCGGGAGAGAGAAAGTAGTTCGCAAGCACGATAACGATAAGACCCTTGGACACCATGCGTGCTCCTTCAGCGACGAGCATGGCTTGTAGACCGCGCATAACCTTGCGTGCAATTGTCACTGTCGATCTCGTCCGTGGAGACTGGCTGTGGAGGGATAGTAATGTGTGCATTATCCGGTCGATCGTCGTCCTCGGAAGCTGTCCGTGCCGGCGTCATCGGCCGTAGCAAGGGAATTACGATAGCGGAGCAGTCGGAACGAAGGGACGATGTACACACCGTCCCAGCTGTGGCGGGGGGTTCGACGAGGGGTACAGCGACCGTCGTTTTTCGGGCAGGAGTTGAACCGACTGTACAACCGCCGGTTGTATCGGCGTGAGTACAACACCGACGGCATCGATGTGATGGCCGAGGACTGGGACAACTTGATTATCCTTGATGCGTGTCGGTACGATCTCTTTTCTGCACAGCAACAGGAGTGCTCTGGAACGCTCGAACGACGCGAATCAAGAGGGTCACACACCGTGGAGTTCCTGGTTGGAAACTTTGCCGGTCGTACACTGATGGACACCGTGTACGTAACCGCGAGTCCGCAACTGTACCGCTGGAACGACCGGATTGATGCGACGTTTCATGAAGTCATCAATGTCTGGAAACACGGGTGGGACGACACCCACAAAACGGTTCTTCCGCGAACGATGACCGATTATGGGCGTCGCGTAGCGGCGCAGTACCCGAACAAACGGCTCATCATGCATTTCATCCAACCGCACTACCCGTTCATCGAGAACCCCGAAATCAATGTCGGGAACCGTCTTGAAGGAAGCGACAAGACGGACATCTGGGGACGACTCCGAGACGGAGACGCGGACGTCTCAGCGTCTGAGATTTGGGACGCTTATCGGAACAATCTCGATCGGGTGTTACCCGCTGTTCGAGAACTCGTTGGGACGCTGTCGGGCCGCTCGGTGGTAACGTCCGATCACGGTAACATGTTCGGTGAGCGATCTGGACCAATTCCGGTCGCTGAATGGGGGCATCCACCAGGGACGTACACCAAAGAACTCGTTACGGTTCCGTGGCAGGTCGTTTCGTCGTCTGAACGACGAGATATCCGACCGGAACAGCCCCACTCCAAATCGAATCAATTCCCACCGAGTACGGATCGACAGCACGACGACGACACCGATATAATGACAGCACAGTTATACCCACTCGGATATCTGGAATAGGTGGCGCATAACGATGTTCGTAATCAAGCAACCGGATTGACAGCCACGACCATGAGTGTCTCACCCACGTTCTCCGGGCGAGTCGTACGATGTGTCCCACCCCGACCAGAAGAGTCGAGACAACCTATTTCCACGACAGAACAGCTATTGGTCCAAGAAATAGCGGAATGTCCACACGAACAGCACTCTCGTGAGATCACGGTCCTCCGTGATTTCCGTACAATCGTAGCGTCCTTAGCCTTCTATCAGTCGCTATGACGGCGTCAACAGCACGGGGTGCTGGCACCCCAGAGCGCCAGACCGGCACGAATCCAGAGCGGTGGTGGACAAAGCCGTTAGTAACGATCGGATTTCTGTCGCTCACGGGGGCCATCCTTTCAGCGAAGTCCGTTCCTGCTGTCGGTTACGAACTGTCATTGTACGCCGCGACACCGGTACAGTTCTGGGTCGGCGTCGGCGTCGCGCTCGGGGGAGCACTGCTTGTAGCGTTCGTGTCGCCGGTTCGGTGGGTGCGATCGCTTGCGTTGGTGCTCGCCGCGACCGCCGTGCTTTCAGTTTTGGGACTGCCGTTCATTCGGGGGTATTACTTCTATGGAACGGCCGATCCGATGACACATCTCGGGCTGGCGAAGGATCTCGACAGTGGACGAACGAGTCCGCTCGGGATCATATATCCCGGAATCCACATGGTCGCCGTGTTCATCAATCGGATCGTCGGTTACTCTCTCAGACGAGCAGTACTGCTCGTTACCCCCCTCTTTGTACTCGTGTACATCCTGTTCGTTCCCTTGTGTGTGCGACTCCTCGTCTCCGGTCCGCGCGCGACCACGATCGGTGTGTTTTCGGCGCTGCTGCTGTTGCCAATAAACCACATTAGCACGCACTTTCGTGTGCATCCATTCACGCTCACGACGTTGTACTCTGCGTTCATCGTTTTCCTGTTGTTGAAAGCGTTTCTCTCGGGCGGCCGGTACGACCGGCGATCGAAGCAGTCTGAACCGGTAGACACCGTGGCAGGAACGTTCGTCGTCCTCGCCGTCGTGCTTGCAAGCGTCGTGTTGTACCATCCCCAGCAGGCGCTCAACGTTCTCCTCCTGTTCGTCACCATCTGTGGCGTACAGTTGCTGTATCGGTTGTTCCGCTCCGATCATCCGGTATCGAAACACCCACGGCTGTACGCCCCGACGCTGTTTTTCTTCGGCGTGTACGCGCTGTGGACCACCAGAACGTCGTGGTTCTATCGTCTGGCTGATAAACACTTGGGAAAGATCGCCGGCTATATTCGGGGAGACACCATCGCCGGAAAGCAGATCCAAGCGCAAGGTGATTCGATAACGGCCATCGGAGCCAGCCTCCCGGAACTGTTCGTGAAGCTCTTTCTGCTCAGTGCAGTGTACACGGCTATCACAGCCGTCATCGCCCTGTTGTCGGTCTCTCACGCGTTCGACGACGACGCGACGGTCCCCGAGAGTACACGGCTGTATCTCTCGTTGAGCCTCCTTCCGTTGTTCGGGGTGTTTCTTGTGTACTTCGTCGGGAGTATTTCGAAGATGCAGTTCAGGCATCTGGGCTTTCTGATGTTGCTTGCAACGCTGTTGGGTGCCGTCGGACTGTGTATCGGGTTGGACCGACTCAGCCGCTCCGTGTCACTGCCACGGGGTGGACTCCTGTTCGCGGCCGTGTTTGCACTCATGCTCGTGTTGGCGATCGCCCCCGCCTACCAATCTCCGTACATCTACAAGCAAAACGTGCAGGTGACAGAGATGCAGATGGAGGGATACAATCAGACGTTCGAACACCGGGCGGACGGCGTTCCGGTGCTCGGTATTCGGATGGAGCCGACGCGATACGCCGACGCCACCCGTGGCGTGCAGTGGCGGCTTGAGCGGGAAAAGCTGTACAGAAAGACCGTCCCATTTAACACTATTTCCCGGCTTCAGGCGACGTTTGAGTCGCCTCGATACGTCATCGTCACTCGATTAGACCGGGAGCGAGAGATAAACGCGTATCAGCAGCTCAGATTCTCCAAGGAGGGATTCCGATCGATCGAGCATCAGCCGGGCGTCGACCGCGTCATGTCGAACGGCGAAGTACAGCTGTACTACGTTGCAAACAGGTCTGAATCGACTTCGGGTGGCCCGGCGGCTACAGTTGGTGTGAACCGATGAAACTGCAGTCCATCTCTAATGGGCGGGTGTACGCGTCCCGTGGGCGCACCGTCTTCAGTGGGCCGCCCGGCCGACTCGAACCGCTCAGCCGTCTTCCGAACCCGCTTGCCGGTGTTTCTGGGCTTCGGTACGCAGTGACGACGACACCACCGTGGCGATCAGTGGTCGAGTGGGCTGTCGGTGCCTACCAGACGACGAACGTCTGGCCTATCACCGAGTCGGTGCTGGTGGCGACCGTTCGGAGACAGCTGTTCGCCTCTCACGACGGCGGTCGAACGTGGCTCCACACGCATCGACTGCCACCGTCCTCGGGTGTAGCTGGCGTCCTGCCGACAGCAGTGTGCGCCCACCGTGGGGCGATCTACCTCGGAGAATATCCGCTCGACGACGACGCCACGCCGCGGATCCTGCGCTCGGTTGATGCGGGACGAACGTGGTCACCGGTGCTCGAACTGCCCGACGTACGCCACATTCATACGATCTGCTCCGATCCGTACACAGGTGAGCTGTGGGTGACGACCGGCGACAGGGATCCTGAGTGTTACATCGGGCGGCTCCGGGAGGGACAACTCGAACCCGTCGGCGGTGGAAGCCAGCGGTGGCGTGCCGTCGCGCTCGTGTTCACTCCCTCAGCGGTCCTCTGGGGGATGGACTGTGTGTACTCCGATCGAAACCCCATCTTCCGGCTCGACAGGGCAGACATCAACGAAGAATCAACGCGGCCGACACCGGGCGTGGATTCTCGATCACCGACCGCGGAACGGTCACCGAGCAACTGCGGCGGACACCCGGCGCTTGACACCAGCCCGTCTCTGACATCGGTCGGCGTCGTTCCGAATTCGGTGTACTTCGGGACAACGCTGACAGTCGATGACACGCCGTGGGTTGTCTTCTCGACGGCTGCCGAAACCGGGGGCGACAGCACTGCCCCCAACCGTGATCACACCGACGAGGCGCGAACGAAGTCCGAACACAAGACGGCGACAGTCATCGCCGCCTCAGCAAGAACGGAGTACACAGATTGGTACGAACTAGCGCGATTCAGAACGCCGACACGACTGATCAAACGCGTCGATCCGGGTGGATGGGTCCCGACTGCGAACACGTACGTCTTTCTCGGGGCGGACGCCGATCATGGACTGATCATCAATCCGTTCAACACCGCAACCGATCACGGTCGACTCATCACTGTCTCCCCGGAAACGATCGCGCGGGTGGCTGAGAGTCAATCCAGATAACCGAGATCTTCTAGCTGTGCTTCGATGCTCCCACTCAGTTGTCCCGTGTTCGCCCCAGAATCAGCAGCCACCGTCATGTCGAACTGCTCCGTTCGTTCTGTAAGCAGCGATCGGAACCGATCGAGAACCGATGACTCCGGTTCGACAATGGCTTCCTCGATTCCCGTGCCTCGGAGGAGATACTCCTGTCTCCGTTCGCGGGGTTCGACTCGATCCGCATCGATCTCCGAGTCGTGGTGTGGCTGGTGTCCGTTCCTGTCGTGTGCAGACTGCGATCTGGCGGTGGGATCTTGCGTCGGTACAGAGGTTACGTACTTGTGGGTGCCATCGGACAGCATGCGCCAGTGGGTTATCTCTTCGGGGTCGATGTCTCGGCCGGTGTGGGGCACCACGTCCTCGATCAGAGCCGTTGAGGGCGTGGCTGGCAACGATCGGTCGAGCGTCCCGTCGAGAACGGTCTCGAAGAGTCGATGGAGTTCAAACGGTCGCTCGACGCTCTCAGGTGCGGTTTGTCCCGGCTCCTTGATGAACAACGGCACCATCGTGTTCACGTCTCGGACGTAGTGGGGCGGCGTCGCGTCCCGGTCGTACTCTCCGAGCGTCTTGCCGTGATCGGCACAGACGACAAGCAACGCGTCGTCGTACCCTCCGTGCTGTTCGAGGGTAGCGAGCAGCCGATCGACCATCCGATCGAGATAGCGCAGGCTGGCGTCGTAATATTCGAGGAGTCGTTCACGCGTCTCCCAGTCGATACTGGCGCGGCCCATGATGTTTGTGAGCAGTTTGACGTTGAGCCGACGGGCTTCGATCGCTGACGGGCGGTCGAGACCGAGCGCGTCGAACGCGTCTCGTGGCGGGTAATACGGGCTGTGAGCTTCCATCAGGTTGAGGAAGGTGAACGTGGGGGCCTCGCTGTCAGCGGTATGTGAGAGCCACTCGGTGGCACGAGAGACGAGCCGCTCGGTGAAAAACCGCCGCTTGAGCAGGACCAGCGGCTGTCGGCTCGCGTGACCGAGTGCGGTGTGGAGCTTGGAATAGAGCCGTCCTCGTCGGCTATGGATCGGAGTAGCCGAGCGGCTGATCTCAAGATCCCACTCGACGAATTCCTCGAATCCACGATCCAACCCCGAAAGCTGCCCAACCCACGGATTGTTGGAGAATCCAGCGGTGTGATAGCCCCGCTCTGTGAGTCGCTCAGCGAGCGTTGGAACGCTTGAGGGGATCCCGAACCCCTGACGGGTGAATCCACTCGTAACACCGTGTTCGGACGGATGCAGCCCCGTGAACATCGAACAGTGTGAGGGGAGCGTCCACGGTGCTGGAACGTACGCGTGCTCGAACACAGTCGCTTCGTCGGCCAGCGTATCGAGTGTCGGCGTCGTCGGCCGGTCGTGGCCGTAGGCCGAGACACGGTCTCGCCGCGCCGAGTCGAGCACGAGGAACAGAACGTCAGGATCGGGCATACCCCAGAGCGTGCACTGTTCGTAGCTTTGTTATACAGCCTCTGTCCGGCGTAAGCCCTTGGTACTCGGCGCTCACGCCGGTAGTTCGGCGTAGATCTCTCGGAGCGTCTGCTGTGTCGTGTCCCACGAATACGTCTCGGTGACGAGCTGGCGGTTCGTCCGTCCCATCGCCTCGGTTCGCTCCGGGTCTGCCACGAGCGTGGCGAGCGCGTCCGACAACTGGGTCGTGTTTTTCGGTTCGATCAACAGTCCGTTTTCCTCATCGATGACTTCTGGAATGCTCCCGACGGTGGTCGAAATGACGGCGTTACCGCCGGCCATCCCCTCTAGCAGCGCGATCGGCAACCCCTCGGCGTACGCCGGGAGCACGAATATCGTGCCCGAATCGAGAAGCGTCCGTTTTTTGCGCTCGGAAACGTAGCCGAGATACTCGACGGCGTCGTGCTGGTCGGCAAGCGATTCGACGCGGTCTTTGAGCGGCCCGCTCCCTGCGATGCTGAACCGAATGTCAGTCCCGTTTTGCTTCGTGTCCCGTTCGAGGAAGTCCTCGATGGCTCCGGTCAACTCGTACACCCCTTTCCGCTCAACCAGATTCGAGACGAACACCACGTGTTGGGTGTCAGTCTCGAAGTCGGGCGAATACTCCGATGGAGCGATCGCGTTCGGGAGCACACGGATCTTTTCCGCAGGAACACGCGTAGATAACACTTCCTCCCAGTATGGAGACAGCACGATGATGCGATCACACTTCCCGAACACGAGCGTTTGTATTCGATTAACGAGCCACGAGTCCGTCGTTACGAACGAATCGAAGGAGGAACCGTGGACGTGTAATACGACCGGTCGGTCCCAAACGATCGACGCGTACAGAACGTAAAACGCCGATCGGTAGAACGAAAACCGGTGTGAGGTGTGGACGTGAACCGCGTCCGGCGGTGTCCGAAACGGGAACCGAACTGCGGCCCACACTGACGCTACTACCGAGGTGAATAGCCACCATTTCCCCTCTCCTTTCGGATCCGACACCATGTCGTACACTGACGCCTCGACGGAGTCGAGATGGCGATACTGTTGCTCGATGTACTGGTGGATACCACCACCACCGAGTGTCCCGATGATGAGTAATCGATCCGGGGTCATCACTGCGGATCGTAAGCGGACACCCCCTTTGTTATTCTGTTTCAACAACGCGAGCGATCACAGCAGAACCCGCATAGCCATGTGCGATGATCAAATGGTATGTATCGGAACTAATGTGTCTGAACAACGTGAAACGAGAGGAGAGTTCCAAACCGTTTATGTGTGTGGTAGCAGTTACTACTCACTGTTGTCTCTCTTGGGAACGATCCCAGAAACGATTATGAGAGCAGAAACCAACACGGAGGCGACAATGGGGGATATGGATAAAGAGATGGGCCGAACATCCAGCGAGCCGGTACGAACCGGTACGACGGAGTTTCTGTACGACTCCTCTCGGCACTCCCTTGGAGTACGCGTTGTCGAGGCGGTTGGCAACGTGGCGGGAGTCGATGAGACGGAGATCACGGCGTCCCTGAACGCCGTAGTCGATCCGGAAGCGTTGAACGCCCTGTTCGAAGACGGTGCTGGGGGGGAAGTACGGTTCACGTTCGACGGATATCGTATCACGGTAACGGTTTCGGAGGATGGCACCGGCCACATCTACGTCGAGTAGCTGATCGAATCGGCTACAGCATTTCAGAACGATCAGCGCGTTGTGTAGCGACAGAATCGTAGCTAGTTGCTTGTTACACAGAACGCTGTGCTATGCGTCTGCTGGGGTATCGAAATCATGAAAGTGGTCACCTTTTTCTTTCGTGAGTATGTTCAGCGCAGCTGCTGCGCCGTCACCGGCTGAGATGACGGCCTGCCACTCCTCGGCGCGCACCATTGCTCCCGTCGCGTACGCGTTCTCGACGCTTGTTTCCATCGAAATGGAAACATCGACAGTGCCATCGTCTCCGAACGCACACCCTAACGTTTCCGCGAGGTCACGATCCGCGCCGGTGGCGAGCACGACGTACTCGCTCTCGTATTCGTCTTCCTCGGTGACGACGGTAAAGTCCGCCTCGGAGCGGTTGACTTCTGTGACGCTCTCTTCTTGGTGACGATCGACACCGAATTCATCGATCTGGTCTCTGGCGTCGTCCATGAACGCACTGCCGTCGACGCTGTCGATCCCGAGGTAGTTGAACAGGTGCGCTTTGTGCATCCACGTCGCATCGGTGTCGAACACCGCCGTCGACAGCCCGTTTTTCGCCGTGAACAACGCTGCGCTCAAGCCCGCGGGACCACCGCCGATCACTGTGACACGCGTCATGCGTTAGTACGTACGTTTGCCATGCATATAACTGTTCGATCGATGCCCTGAACACATCAATCCCCTTGCTGTGAGAGTTTGGGCGTCCTCCGTTCGTGCGCGTGTGAGTATGGGTGGAGTTCATCAACAGCAGCGGTGTCCCCACTCGCTCGTGCGAGCGACGTGATTGCCGACGAGAGGTCAACCATATCCGCGACATACCGATCGCGCTTTCGTCGCCACTCGGTTTCGAGGTCGGGTCGGTCAAGCAACCGTTCAGCCGTTTTGAGAACGGTGTCAAACGATCGGAGGTTGTACACGAGACCGTTCGACTCCAATTCGAGGAAGTTGCCCATATCGTCCGGACCGACGAACGAGTTCGACCGGATCGCGGGCGTTCCGAGTAGCGCTGCTTCTGTCACCATCGTCTGTGTATCCGCGACGAGTAACGACGCCTCAGCAAGCGCGTCGTGTAAGACGCCCGGATGGTCGTCGAACGGCCGGGCAGGCAGCGAGTCAAGCGAGAGGGTGCCCCCTTCATCGGAGACGAACACCGTCGCATGATCAGCGAGCCGTTCGATGAGCGTCCGGCGTTGTTCTTCGGAGAATCCCCCCTGCCCCACGTCGTGGTGGGAGCCGAACGCGTTGAATCGAATGAGAACGAATCGTTCGGTCGCTCCCAGACCGAGGCGCTTGCGAATGTTGGTAGACGGTTCGTACACCCCCGGATGGAGATACGCACTCTCTTTGAACCCCACAAACACGTAGTGGTTCGTTCCCAAATCCTTCCGGAACGCCTGTGGGGTCACGATGGTCCGGGCGAACGGCATCGACACGGCGTGATCTAGCCCGGTCGGTTCCGAATCGAGTATCAGTACAGTGGGGGTCCTCGTGAACGCGCCTGCGTGCGCTGCGTATGCGCCCATTCCGAAAATCACGTCGGGATCGAACGCGCGCGTGTGGGTCAGTATGCGGATGTAGTGTTGGGGGAGTTGTCCGAGCAACGACCACCGCGTCGTGTCACACGCGCCGTACACGGTGTGGTCGATGTCGTGCCAATCGAGCAGTGCAGTTGTACAGCCGTAATCACGCGCCATGACTGAAACTGCGTGTCCTTCCGCCCGGAGTCGGCGCACGACGTGCTTATACAGATGGACGTGCGCCGGCGTGTTCGTAAAGAAAACGTATCGCATGCTCGGAAACTCCTGTCCAAACGGCTTTGTTACTCTCTGCTTTCGAAACAGACTGGGAATGGATATCGCGAGCCTCGATCGTTCGTCGATCGGCGCGCGGTCGACTGACTCGGAATCAACGATCGATGAACCCCGACAAGGGGTGGTGTTCTGTGGTCTTATATAGATGCATTATCGAGAGCACGACGAACCCTACCAGAACACCAGTGAACAACTGCGCCGATGAAATCCCGGCAAACAGCGTATTCGCCCCGAAGATCACTCCGCTTGCGCCGGTGAGCAGGAGATAGTAGTGTGCCCACGCGTCCGCGTCATCGCCATCGAGATTCAGATACGGTTCGAACTGCTGAAACGTCGGTCCCAAGGAGATAGTTCCTCGCGCCTTGTTGAACTCGACCGCCCCCGTGTCGTCCATCTTCGGGAGGTGACACTGGTACAGACCGACGTACACGCGCTTGCGCTCACGAGAGGTGAGCGCCGACTCCGTCGTATCGTTTTCGAGCGCAGCGATGTGTTCGGCAAGCGCACCGATCGTCACTGGATTGTCGCGTTCAACGAGGTACTGAAGGGTCCGGCGTCGGCGCTGATTTTTCAACACCTCAAAGATCCGATCCGGACCGAGCGCCGGACCAACACCGTCGTCACTCCCGTCACCATCGACGCCGACATCCGTCGAACTGTCGTCTTCGACCGACTGAGACTGCGTATCGTTCGGCGTCTTGGTACTCATCGATACCACCTGTCGCACACGCAGATGGCCGATAGCGGTACGACTCTCAAACTACACATTTTTGCTGATCGCATGTCTCTCAATACCCGGTGCTCGTGTGCCCCGACACTGTGAGTAGTGGGCAGCTACCGCGGCGGAATATATTAGGTCGAGGACTTACTTGTAATTAATTGTCGGTTTAACTGGTTGTCGAGTTTGAATCGATAGAAAGCAATTATTTTCTCTAAAATCAATTCTGAATTTTCCCAGTAGCCCGTGAGGGTGCTACCGAACATCCACCACGCGTACTGAAATCTCTCGGTAGAACACATCATTTATCGTGATGTCTGGTAAGAATATCCCGTAGATTAATAAAAAATGACAGGGTGCTGGGGATCGAACCGGCGCATAGTGACATGGGAGTTGAGATCGAGCGTGTCAAGGAGACCGAAACGTGGAATCGACTCGTCGAGCGGTCCCCCCAGACGTGTCTCTTTCATCGGGATGAGGCGTTATCGATTCAGGCAGATCACACCGGGGCAGACGTTCATCGGTTAGTGGGGTACGTTGGGGAAGAGCCGATCGGGGTGTTTCCGTTGTTCGAACTGTCGCGGGGACCGGTCCGGTTACTGTTTTCACCACCGCCGGAGCTTCGGGTCACCTACTTGGGTCCCGCGTTGCTGAATGGGGGCGGACTGAAACAGCGGAAGCGAGAACGCCGTCAACACGAGTTCATCGAGGGGTGTTTCGAGTGGGCGAAATCGGCGTTCAATCCCCGATACGGGCATCTTCGAATTCACAGCTGTTATGAGGATATCCGTCCGTTCCTCTGGAACGATTGTGAGGTGACGCCGTCGTACACGTATCTCGTAGATCTCACGCAGGGGACGGACGATCTATTGATGTCGTTCAGTCGGGACGCACGGAGCAACATTCGTGACGCAGCAGAAGCGTCGTACACGATCGAAGAAGGCGGTCGAACCGCGATCTACGATATCGTTGAACAGGTAGACCGACGGTACGCGCGTCAGGGCATAAGCTACCACGTCACGCCCGCCTTTGTGACGGAACTGGCGAACAGTCTTCCGGAGGGAGCAGTGCGCCCGTACACGCTTCGGATCGATGGCGAGTTCATTGGCGGACTGATCGCGCTTGATGACGGCGAAACCGTTTATCGGTGGCAGGGAGGCGTTCGATCCGATACGTCGACCGACGTGCCCGTCAACGACCTACTCGACTGGCACGTCATGACCGAAGCGATCGATCGAGACCGGTCTGCCTACGATCTCGTCGGCGCGGACAACCCCCGGATCAACCGGTATAAGGCGAAGTTCAATCCCGAACTCGTCCCGTTTTACAACGTCGAACACGGTTCGACGGTGACCACGACGCTCGCACGCGCCTACCAGTGGGTACGGCGGTTAGCGTGAGGTTGGAACCGACGATCGGGGCTCGTGCAGCGCAGTGAGATACTCGGAGATGGCGTACGCCATCCACGCTTGACACCATCGCATGAGCGTGATTCGGGTGGTGTACAGCCGGTGTTTCCGGTAGTAAAATCGTCCGTTCCCGGCGTACAACTGATCGAGCGTCCACGCGAGGATGCGCCGGGCGAAGTCGAGATCACCGGCGTACGTGAATACGAGGATCCCCTGTGCGCTCGCGTGGATGTCCCGTGGATACGTTTTGTTTTCGTCCCAGTTCGGCGCGCCGGACGGATCGAACAGCGTCTCCCGGTAGAACGACAGTGCCCGGTCGATCGTTTCCTCGTACCGATCCGATCCGGTTACCGCCCGATAGCGGAGCAGTGACTCGATAACGAACCCGTTGTGGTGGTTGTCCATCGAGAGATGCGACGACGATGACGGATCCCGGTACATCCACCCCCCGAGATCAGTTTGGAGACCGACGATGTGGTCGAAGATCTGTTGTGCTCGGCGGCGGTAAGACTCCTTCTCGAAGTACGCATACAGATCGATGAGCATCCGGGCACCGATCGCCCCTGCGTTGATGGTGTATATATCACTCGAATGATTCAAATGGTAGTTGATGACGGCCCCATCGTTAACGGTACGGTAGTCGAGATCTTCGACGATGAACTGTTCGGCCGTCTGTGCGATCGAGGGGTACATCGGATCGAGACCCCTGGCCGAGAGCAACGACTTGACGGCGTAGGACGTCGAGACGATATCCGGGTCGTTTGGTAGTCCCTTCCCGTCGATGTGTTGGATCTTATGGTTGTGTCCGCCACAGAAGCCGCTGTATCCGACGCTCCGGTTCGCAATGAGCCACTCATTGAGCTGGTACGCTTCCCGCTTATAGTCGACCTGCTCGGTCGTATCGGCTGCCTCGCCGTTTTTGACGACGGACTCCATGTCGATTCTATCGGTCGAGTTCCACTCGATCTCTCCGAGTAGTCGTGCCGTGTTCAGGTTCGCCATCGCAAACAGCGACGTTCCTTTGTAGTTTCGCCGTTGCTCGACGAGCAACAACGGCCGGACATTAATCGGTGGTCGTTTGGCGAGTTCCTGCACGAAAATGTTGAGCCACCTGTTGTCCACCGGGAGCATCCGGAGGAGCCGGCTACTCATCCCATCGCCGTAATCCCACCCCCGGTACTCTCGCTCGCGGGCATACGTCAGCGTCTCGCGCAGGACTTCGATGAGGTGTTGTTCGTCGTTCGTTGCGGACGTTTCTGCGGTCTGAGTCGAGATGCGTTGTGTCATGTTATCATGCGTTCCGGTCGTATCTGAGAGCGCTGCGATTCGAGTCGTCGTGGTCGGCTGGTGGTTCTCGTGATCGTTTCGGCTATCGGCTAGCGAAGTTGTACGCTCCTTTGGCGAGTTTCATCTCTGGGCCGACTGATTCGACGACGTAGTACGGCACCAGATCGCCGCTGAATTTCCCCTTGTACTCACAGAGCCGTTCCGTGTTCGCACCGACGAGATCGTAACGCGTCACCGATTCGAGCTGTGGCTCCGTGACGATGTCCTCGATGACCCGCTTGTGGAGGAGGCTGTTGACGCTCACGCCGTCGTACGTCGTCATGATCCCCCCAAGCCAGAAGTAGGCGGTGTCATCGGAGTAGAGAACGATGATACCGCTGCTGAACGATCCATCCGGCTCTCGCGCAACGTACACCCGGTGGTGTTCGGGCAGCGCTTCAAGGAGATCGCGTACGAATTCCCACGCGATCGGCGGCTGCATCCCTTGCTCCTCGAAATGGGATCCGACTGAGTCCCAGATGCGTTTGGCTGCGCCCCGTCCCTCAATACCGACGGTGACATCGATCTCTTCCCCGCGACGCATCTCGTTTCGGAGGCTCCGACTGAACGGATCCATCACCGTATCGTCGGTCACATCCGCAAGATCGAGGATGTAGGTGAACTCGGGCGTCACCTTGAGCTGATTCCACTGAAACGGCCGTGGATCGGCGTACGCCCGCGGACAGATCATACGGAACAACGTCAACCTCGCGTCGACGGAGAGATCGTCGAGGATCTCCGCCGTGAAGCCGTAGTTGACCGTCTCTTTCTTCCTTTGTTTCGGACTGTTCGATAACAACAACGGTCCGAGCCGCGGGATTCCCATCGACGGCGGCGGCGATGTCACGACGCGACCGACCGCCTTGTGATCGATGAACACTGGCAACAACGCCACCGGTTGATCGCCTTTGAAACCACCGTACAACTGCAGTTCCCCCTCGGTGTGGTTGTCGACAGCTTCGAGTGCCGGGGCTGTGTGGAACACTTCAGTCCCCGAGTCGGGGAGCACGTCGTTCCATTCTTCGAGGGAGAGGCTGCGGGTTTCGATCGAGTTCGTGCTCATCGTTGTCCCTCTCGTGATTGTGGTCGGAGCGGACAGCTCCGTCTCTGCGTCGCTTCGTTCGTGGTTACGATCCATCGCGTAGCGTTCGTTTCGATCATAGCGTATCACTCATCAGCTCCGTTCGGATAGTTTGCTGCTCGTTGTGGGGGTAGCTCGATTCACGAGATGGGGATACAGTTCGCCGGGTGGACCGATCCATGCGTCCAACTCGCGTGCGCGTTCAATGAGAAACCGGTACAGATCGGCGTAGCCGGGGAACTCCTGATCGTTGAAATATCGAGGATGCCAGAGGACAGTCATGACCGCCCCATGGTCGCGAGCCTCGCTGAGCAGTCGTTCGCACACCGTTCGCGCGTGCTCGGCGTGCTCCCCGGGATCGGGGAGTGTGGTCTCCATCACTGTCAGGGGAAAGACGATGAACTCGTCGTCGAACGGTCGTTTGACTCCGTATCCGTTGGTGAATCCGTACTCAGTACTCGATCCGAGACTAGCGTCGTACCGCAGTCCCATCTCGGCGTGATAGCGCCACGTCTCCGATCCGTCGAGATTAAGATAGTGTTGACGGCCGCCGAGGATCGTCTCCCCGAGGATCGATTCGAGAACCGCCTTCTCGTAGGTGAGACGCAGCTTGTCGCTGTAGGACTGGTACGAGCCGTGCAGTCCGATCTCCCAGCCGTCGGCGTTGAGCGTCCGGATGATCGACGCGACCTCCGAATCCGTGATGTCGTACCGCCCCATCTGCTGGATCCAGTTGTCCGACTGTGTCCACGCCTGTACCGGCTTCTCGTGGAACAGATCCGGTTCGTTCAGGAAATAAAACGCCGACCGGACCCCTAAATCATTTTCGAGCGACATGATCGTCTCGAACTGCCAGTAGGGGTTCTCTTCCGGGAGCGTCGACGCCAAGTGCGACGGATCGGAATCGACCAACGCATAGTACAGCGCTTGGAACAACGACTTGTACGGTCGATCGACATCGTGAGTGAGACACAGCGCAAACGGGCTGTTACTGACACTAGTGTCATCGTCTACATCTGTTGTAAGATCATGCATCAGCGATCACCTCAGCAACTCGTGGGGCGGCCTGCCCGTTTCCATACAACTGCGGTTTCGTTGCTGGCGTATCGATCCGGGCGAGTGCGCGACTGATCCGGGATCGGTCGGCACCGACGAGCGTGTTCCATCCACAGTCGATCGTCTGGACCCACTCGGTTTCGTCGCGCATCGTAACACACGGCGTGTCCAGATAAAACGCCTCGCGCTGGACACCGCCGGAATCGGTCGCAACCAGCGCAGCACCGTCGAGTAGGTGGACGAAATCGAGGTAACCGACCGGCTCGATGATCGTGAGCTGCTCGTTTGCGGTCTCGAACAGCCCGTACTCGTGGAGCGCTTGCTCCGTGCGCGGGTGGATCGGCACGACGACCGGAATGTCGACGCTCGCAAGTCCTTCAACGATCCCGGCGAGTCGATCACGGTCGTTTGTGTTCCCAGCTCGGTGAATCGTCGCAAGAACGTACTCCGTCGAGTCGATCCCGAGATCCGACCGAAGAGTCGATAGCTCGCTTGCCCGGTTACGGACGTACAACAACGCGTCGTACATCACATCGCCGGTCTCGTGCACCTCACCGCCAACGCCCTCAGCACGGAGCGTCTCCACCGCTCGTTCGGTCGGTGCGATCAACACATCAGCGAGGTGGTCTGTTGCGATCCGGTTGTGTTCTTCGGGCATCGCTCGGTTGCCGCTGCGCAGTCCGGCTTCGACGTGGACCAGCGAGGCTGATCGTTTTGCGGCGACGAGCGCGCCGGCCAACGTCGAATTGGTGTCTCCGTAAACGATCACCACGTCGGGGGACTCCGCAGCCATCACGCTGTCCAACTCGATCATCATGCGCCCGGTCTGGTCGGCGTGGCTCCCCGATCCGACGCCGAGGTTGTACGCGGGTTCAGGGATGTCCAACTCTTCGAAGAACACGTCGGAGAGCATCGCGTCGTAGTGCTGACCGGTGTGAACGACGGTCTCCTGGTGTTCACCGTCAAGCGCTCGCGAAACCGGAAACGCCTTGATGAACTGCGGACGCGCACCGACGATTGACAGAACGCGCTTACTCATTGTCCTCGATGGATATCGTCTCGTCGTTCGCGTAGCGCTCTTCGACCATCGTAAACACGACTAACAGTCCGCTGAGCACCGTGCCGAGCAGAGTGAGCCACGGCGGCGTCCGCTCTCGTGTGCGCAACCGAGCAGTGATCACGAGACCAGCGAACAGACTCGCAGACTCTGACATCGACGGAGAGAGCAGCCAGTTCCGCCGTAGTTCGGTTCGCAACCGCCAGAAAAACCGGCCCAACAGGAGCCACGACAGTCGAGGAATGAACGCGGTGTAATGGATACCGCTCTCCTCCTCGCCGTACACCGCCGGCATTGTGACATCCGCAATGGTCGCCCCCTCAACACTCAGTCGAATGAGCACGTCGTTTCGAAAGCCATAGCGGTCGTGGAGCTGCGACAGCGGAATCCGTTCCAGTGTCGCCGTGTCGATGGCGTTGTAACCGTTCTGCGGGTCGCGCATGCGCCAGTAGCCGCTTGCGATCCGGGTGAGGATCGTCAACAGGACGTTGCCAAACAGCCGGAACCACGACATCGATTCTATATGTGACCGCTTCGCCAGCCGGTTCCCCTTCGCGTAGCTGGCGCGTCCGTCGACGATTGGATCGAGCAGCCGATCGAGGTGAGCGGGATCCATCTGTCCATCGCCGTCCATCACGGCGACGATATCCACGCCGCTGTCCAACGCCTCTTGAAAGCCAGATTTGATCGCACCCCCGACACCACGGTTCTGCTCGTGGCGAACGGGAACGACACGGCGTTGGGAGCGATGACCGCCGTCGGGCAGCGGAAACGAGGACGTCTCCGCCGGTGCCATTGCCATATGCTCGGTGATCTCCGCCCACGTGTTGTCGGTCGAACAGTCGTCTACAGCGTACACTTCGTCGACAAAGGAGGGGACACTGTCGATGACATCACCGACCAGTCCCTCCTCGTTGTAAGCGGTGATCACGACGCCGACGGTGTGGTCTCGGTACATCTCACATCCCTCCAGTGAAATCGGAACCGCTCGTATCGATCGGTCGTCGAGTCACAGCATCGCTGGCCGCCCCTGCAGCGGGATCAGTCGCAAGCGAGTCGATCTGACGGACGACTTCCACCGCCCGCAGCCCATCGACGCCCGTGACGGCCGGTTCGGACCGGTCGTTTACCGAGTCGAGAAACGACGACAGCTCCGCTTTGAGCGGCTCACCGTTCTCGACGGTCGGCCGTTCAGTGATGCTTTCGTGGCGGTAGCGAACGCCATTGGCGGACTGAACGTACTCCGGTAGCGAGTGGCGGTGGATTCGAATCGACTGTTCGATGTAGTCGACGATCACGAGACAGTCTCTCGCCGTGATCCAACACTCCCGCACCTTCTGTTGGGTGAGCCGACTCGCCGTCACGGTACCGACGATTCCATCATCAAACTGCAGCGTCGTGGTGACGTGGCGGTTGTCGTGACACCCAACGGCGCTGATTGACAGGGGATCACTTCCGAGCAACGCGAGTAGAACGTCGATGTCGTGAATCATCAGATCGTACGCCACGCTCTTATCGAGGTCCCGGTCGACTGGGGGACCGAGCCGGCGCGCGTCGACCGCTATCACGTCGAGATCCGCAAGGATGTCCATGAGCGTCTGGATCGCGGGATTGAACCGTTCGATGTGCCCGATCTGCAAAACTACGTCCTGCTCACGAGCGCGTTCAATGAGGTCTCGTCCGACCGCCGGTTCACGGACAAACGGCTTTTCGATGAGCACATCGACCCCTGCGTCGATCGCTTCACGTGCGACCTCGGCGTGGGCGTGTGTCGGAACAGCGATCGAAACCGCCTCGGCCCGGTCGAACACGCTTGAGCGATCAAGAACGCGGGTGCTGTACTCCGTTGCGACCGACTGCGCACACGTATCGTCTTCGTCAACGACACCAACGAGATCGGCACGCGGCAACTCTGAATAAGCGCGTGCGTGGTGACTTCCCATCGTACCGACGCCGATTACCCCAACTGAAATCTGCTCAGACATGGTTTGCTTTAGAGCGGGTGTCATGGGAATCTGTTATCGCGCCAACTGCCTGCGAAACAGGAGATACTGTACAGCCCGGCCACACTCTGCTCGGACTCGGGACGGAACCCAGTCCCAGTACCTGTGTGCAGGTTCGAAGTAGCGCCATACGACAGAGGCGACACCAGTTCATTGCTTTGTTATTCTCAGATTTCATCGAGTAATAACGAATTTCTGAAAATGGTTTCAGGCAATGACGTTCCTGCGTTCTCCCCCCGATTAACGATCGAACGCGGCTCTTACTCGGCTGTAGACGGGATCTCGATCGTGATCTGAGAGACAGTAACACCGGGTTACGAGTCGTAGGACGAGTGTAACAAAGGCCGTAACCGGTGAACGTCTCGACTCGGTGGCGACGACCACAAGCCCGACGGATAATGACATGTCAAAAGACCAAGATGAAGAGGATTCAGAGCCGTTATCACAGGATCTCGTTTTCGATCTCCTGAGTAGCCCTCGACGTCGGTTCGTACTGCATTATCTTCGGTCTGAATCGGATTCGCTCGCGTTGACAGCACTCGCTGACGAAGTAGCCGCGTGGGAGTACGAAACTCCCGTTGAGGAACTGAGCGACCAGGAACGCAAACGGGCGTACGTGTCTTTGTATCAGACCCACATCCCGAAGTTGGCTGACGCCGGCATCGTGGAGTACGACACGGACAGTGGCGAGGTCACTCTCGCACAGGCAGCCGGTGTTGTCGACGCGTATCTCCCAGACGAAGCGGGTCCGGAGATACCGTGGGAGTTCGTGTATCCGTTGTTGACGATCGTCTGCGTCGTGCTTTTCGTGATCGGGCTAATTGACATCGGTCCGTTTTCAGCGACGGTAGCGGGGGTGCTCATTCTCCTTCTGTTCGGCATTACATCGTTCGTCCATCTCCTGTGGGTGAGACACGACAACCAACAGCTGCCGATCGATGTGACTGAGAATGAGTGAGATCACCCACCAGACACCGATCGCAATGGGGATGGCTACAGCGTCCCTCTGCCAGTCGATACTCACACCAGTACCGACGATCGAACGCGTGTGCCCTCGGGGCGCAGTACGAGACCAACGAGTGTTAGAAATGAGAACGAACGCCATATCCAAGGGGTGTACTATCCATGTCCGAGTCGAGTAATGAAACGAGGGGTCTGCAGACGTTGTTAATCGGCATCGACGCGGGAGCTCGATCGATACTCGAACCACAGTTCGATCGACACCAACTGCCGAACTTACAACGGCTGTTCGAGGGGGCCAGCGGCGCGCTCGAATCGCAGATTCCGCCGTGGACCGCGAGCGCGTGGCCCTCCCTGTACACAGGGATGAATCCGGGGAAGCACGGCGTGTTCGATTTTCTCGACTTCGAGGGGTATGAGTGGAGCGTCGTCAACGCAACGCACGTTCGTCGACGCTCGTTGTGGGAGTATCTCGATAAACACGGCTACCGAAGCGTCGTCGTCAACGTCCCCGTTACGCATCCACCTCGACCGTTTGATGGCGCACTGGTCCCCGGTTACACCGCTCCCGAATCGCCCGAATGTCATCCTCCGGGACTGTTTTCGGAGATGGTGGACGCGATCGGTGAGTACAAGGTGTACGGGACGGTCGAATCAGCGACCGACTGCGTCCGAATGCGAGGCGACGCGTTCCGGTATCTCGTCGATCGCTTCGAACCGGATTTCGGGTTCGTACAATTTCAATGGACTGACGCCATCTGTCACAAGCGGCCGGGCGACTGGACTGAATTAGAACGGGTGTACGGCGCGGTCGACCGGCAGATCGGAGAGATCATCGATGTCTGTTCGCCTCGAAACGTCATCGTTGTGAGCGATCACGGGATGGGTCCGTACAACGGACGGACGTTTCTGGTCAACGAATATCTCGACCAACAGGGGTACGTCCAAACCACCAACGGCGGCATCGGGATGCCGTCGTGGTCCGCCGTTCGTGACCGACAACTCAAGCGAGGCGTCAGCGCCACACGATACGATACGAGCTTCATTGAGCGACTGACGGCAGTGGCGGCGCGGTTCGGAATGACGAGCCAGCGCATCGAATCGCTCCTCTCGGTGTTGGGTCTCAAGCAGTTCGTGCTCCGGCACGTCCCGACGACGGCGATCAGTACCGCGGCTCAGCAGGTCGATTTCCCCCGGTCACGGGCGTACATGCGATCCCGGACCGAGCTAGGCGTTCGGATCAATCTTGAGGGACGCGAGCCGGAAGGGATCGTTCCCCAAGGAGAGTACGAATCGATCCGGTCCGATCTCATCGACCGCTTGCAAGCGGTCGAAACGCCGGCCGGCAACCCAGTGTTCGAATCGGTCGTGCGCCGCGAACAGCAGTTCAGCGGCCCGTTCTCTGATCAAGCACCGGATATCGTGACGATACCAACGGATTTCGATCAGTTCCTCTCAACCCAAATCGGCACGCAGCAGTTCAGCGAGCCGAACGAGCCGTGGAATCACAAACGCGAGGGAGTCATCGCCGCCCTCGGTGAGTCGATTGACGAGGCAACACCACTCACAGACGCACATCTGTTCGATATCGCGCCGACTGTGCTCGCTACGTTCGATGTGCCAGCAGACGTCGCCATGGACGGGCGGGTGCTCCCGATCGTCGATTCGGTCGGTGAGCAGGAGTATTCACCGTTCGAACTCGAATATCGGCGTGTGACTACCGATGAATCGATCGAAGACCGGCTTGCGGACCTCGGATACATCGAGTGACTGTCGTTCAGCTCGTTTTAACGGTGTCGGTGCGAGCAGTCCGAACGACGCCGATCCCTGGACGGCCATCGAACCACCACACGACGATGGTCGACAGCAGTAAACCCAGCTCGCCACCCAGATACGCTCGACCGGCCGGAGTCATGAGGAAGCCACCGGTTCGCTTGAGAAGGTGAGAGACCTTCGAGAGAACACTGAAGCTCTCTCCTGAACCGACCGACACGAACGGCCACCAGAGGAATTCGGTCCACAGTCCGTTGCCATACACCAACGGATAGAGCACGTCCCCAGGGAGGTGAAGGAGATATCCCATCACGAACGCGATCCCGAGCTGTGGAACCCGCCGGCGATGTGAAACCACGAGAACGAGCGCGGAGGACACGCCCGCAACGAGTGCCGAGTGGGCGAGCGAGTTTCCGGAGGGCAACAGTCCGAACTGCCACGCGAGCGGTTTGTCCACTATGTCCGGGAACTGTGTTCCGACCACAAGCGCGATCGTTGCCCACTCCGTGGGCGGGGAACCGGTTCGCACCCGACTGTACAACGAGTAACACAGATAGCCGACGGCGAGATGTTCCCACGGCCACATTGGTGGTCAGCGCCCCCGTATATCGCGCGTCTGGTTTCGCTGTAACGGTGTCGGTCCTGGATCGGTGAGTCCGATGTACACCGTACGGTACGCGTTGGCTGCGGTCGGGACCGCTGGCGGCTCGCCTTTGTAAACGAGATACCGTAGCCGGAGGTTCGATCCTCGGCCCGATGGCGTGACGGTGTGGTTCACACGACTTGTTGCACCCGCTCTGACAGTGGTTTGCAGCCGCTGTAACTCTTGTGACGAGCGCACGTTCGTCCGTTGCCCATCGTAATCGATCTGCTGTACGACGACGACGGTCGTGTACGTGACCGTTCGTTCCTCCCGATTGGTGATCGACAGGGTGAGTCGATCACCGGCGGTCACGGCCGTTGAATTCGTCACGAACGTGAGTTCGCCGCCAGAGGGTGTGAGAATCGATACACCAGTGGATGTCTCCGCTTCGTTGGGCACCAACACCCCATAGCCGAGCGCTACCACGGCTGCAACGACCGACAGCACCAACAGCAGGTTCATCGCCGTGCCGAGTACTCCTTTGTCGACGCTGTCGGACCACAGCCCCGAGAGCCAGCGATCGACTGGGAGACGATAGCGTTGATTGTGTGGGAGTTTGATGCGCCGGTACGCTCCGTAGATCATGCCGAGTCCGATCTCGACTGACAGCACACCGAGTAGCACTCGGACGCCAAACCCCACGGGAGACAGCGTCCACAAGACGAGACCGATCAGTGGCAGCAACGCAAGACTCACCCCAAACGACAGGGCCGCGCGTTCGATACCGTCGATTCCGGAGGAAAACGCGTCAAGCGCACCGTATCTGGTCCGAAACTGACTGGAGGGGAACAGTACCGACAACAGGGCGTAGCCTGGGAAGAAGAACAACAACGGTAGCCCAACCGCTACGCGAGCTGGAAGCGGAAACGAAAGCACGGCGAAATCCGCGGCCGCCACAAAGCCGATGACCGCGATGACTTCACCGAGTACTAGTCCGATCTGTATCCGATGATTCCACGAATCCGTCGTGTTAGTCATCGCCGCCCCACTGTCGCTCGGTTGCGTCGTCGCTTCGGTATGGTCCGTTTTCTCATCACTACCGGTTGTCGTCTACATCCGTACCACAGCCAGCGATCGGTGGTGTACATTCCCGTGTCCCTTTTCACCCCGCGTCCACGCATTGTTATACATATATTACTCCGCGAGTGCAAGCCCGACTGTCCCGTGGACCGAATCAGAAGTAATCGGATGATAGATCGCACACCGAACGGCGAAAACGACTTGGATCGTGGTAATTTATGCGAAACAGAACAGATACCGGCTCGATACGACGGTTCGAACCATATTTCACAAACAGCGCTGCTGTCCGACGGGGGAACAGCCACAGAGACACACCGACAAGTGCGGTATGTGGTATATTACTAAACCCGTCTTCGAGCAATACGGAACGCTGTAAGGACGACTGTGACACCATGGAGGGTATCCAATGACACAAAACTGGGACGAAGTGAGCTTCGTTATCAGCTCTAACTACCGAGTTGCCGTGCTCCAACGACTCGCGGTCGGTCCTGCGACCCCATCGCAGATCGCCGACGACGCTGAGATATCGATTTCACACGTTTCGCGCGCGTTGGGTCGGCTTCGGGAACGGTCTCTGGTTGAACTGCTCGTGTCCGAAGACCGCAGAAAAGGGCGCGTCTACGGCATCACAGAGCATGGGACAGAGATCTGGGAGACGATCGAGGCCGAAAATCTCGTTTGAACCGATCGCAACCGGATCGATCCGGTCGGAGCGTGGTGAAGAACACCGATAGGTCCTCCTCTGTTGTCGAACGATGTCTCATTCGGAACCCTCTGGATCTTGTCGTAAAAAAGCAGTAAGCCGTGGTTAGTCGTCGGAAGCCGTTTCTACTGGGTCGGACTCCGGCTGGGAGCGGGTCTCGCCACCGTCGATGCCTGCATCCGATTCGGGCAGTAACAGTTCTGGTGTTCGCTCGTGCATACTGGCATTCGCAAACGAAATGATGCGCTCCCAGTCACTTTCGGTCAGCCACTCGGACATCACTGCCGGATACGTTCTTACTCAGCAAAGTTATTAGCTGCTTACACAGTTGAGAGCGCTCGAAACCCACGAGTTCGACAACCACGCGCATCTGACGGTCGATCGATCACGACGAAATCATGAGTGCCACTCAGTTGGCGTTATACCTCAGATAGCTCCCGAATGATGCGACGGACGTGGCCGAGCGAGTACGAAACTTCGTGTTCGCGCTCGATGTGTTTTTGGAGAAGCTCCGGCGTCCATATCGACTGTTCGTAACCGAGATCGGTAGGGGACGCGTCGAGCGCGTTGCGCACTGCCGCTTGTTGTACATCGTCCAGTTTCGGCGGTCGTCCCGGTCGGGAGTCATCCTCGATCGCGGCTTCGATCGACCGGGATTCGAAACGATCAAGCCACGAGTACACTGTCGAACGCGATAGCCCATACCGTGTACTCAATGTATCGACCGAAACACCGTCTTTATACGCCAACGCGATCATGAGACGCTTTGTGGCCTTCGCACTCTCGGCCTCCTCTAGGGCCGCCAACAGGCGATCACCCGAAATGTCTGCGAGCTTGTCCATAGCGTGGCTACTATCTATAGGTAAAAAAATCTAAGTATTTCGCGGTGTGATGTATTTCGATCGAAACGGGCTGACACGCTACTACTGGCTCGTTCCGTGCGATCGTGATTCCAACCGAACAACTCATCCGCCATCCACATGAACCCATCATCAGTTGTCTTACTACGTCACATGTCGACAGGGATCGATCATCGCTGTCAACTCTTTCTCTTACAGGTATGTAATATTTTCCGGTGGCGTTATTGACCTACACCCTGTACGATCCTGTATGAATCTTCCGTCACCGATGACGATTCAGGGGATGTACGACTATCTCATCCTGTTCATCCTCTTGTTCGCTGCCGTTTGTGGGGTATACATCGTTGCGGTATACCTCGGGATGGCCCCAGGTCTCTAACACAACGCGTCAGTCAAGCGTCGCAGCTGCTACCGTGATCAATGAAGAGTAGCGAACACGCTCCCACGCGATATCGTGTCTTTACCGCGACCTCTACCGCTCAGCAGAGACAGAAGAGGAAATAAACGCTGGTCGGGTTTCTTTCCGTCCTTTTGTCTATCGGACACCCGAATCAGTGCCTCTCTCCAGTTGATGACGTGCTCGTAAGTATCACAGTCATCCATTACAACAGTACTATTGTTCGCGTCTCGATCGATCATTCAGTGGGAAACGGCGTTAGAGTACGAATATTTTTGTTCACCTCACTCAATCCAAAGATCTCCGTATCGGTCACGTGGGAGACGGCCACTGATGTGGCGTTGTTCGTTCGACTGCCAGAGCGTTTCTGACATGGGTTGCTAACGCAGAGGGATGTTTTCTTAACGGGTGGGTCCGTGTGTCGAAATATGGTCGAAATTTCGGACGCGCTCCGCACAGTGTTCACCGGAACGATCGAACGACGCGACGAGAACTACGTCATCGAGGTGCCGATGGAAGAAGTTTCACACGGGACGATTCGGGAGAACAGCGTGTACCGGGTCGCGCTGTTGAACACACCCGGCCAGCAGGTGAAACGGCGACCGGAGTCCGTCGACTCGACACCGCCGGTGTCGGAAGGTGAGCAACGAACAGTGACGATCGAAGCCGTGGGACGGGAGGGCGACGGGATTGCCAAGGTCGAGCGGGGGTACGTGATCATCGTGCCTGGCGGTGAACCCGGTGAGGAGATCGAAGTCGAAATCGAGCGCGTCACCCCGTCGGTTGCATTCGCAAATGCCACCGACCACGAAATCGCCTCTGAGCCGACATCCGACGAAACGCCGTCTGCGTAGCTGGGAATGAAACTGAAACAGCTGTCCCTATTGTAGCCGAGTACCACGGGACTGTACTCGGTATGAAAGCGTTCCTCTGCAACTCTTATATTGCTGGGTGACAGATCGATAGCGTATGAAACGTCGTCACACGCTCGATACGCTGCTCACTGACAATTCACTCGAAGCCGTCTGGTTCGCGCGACCGAACGCCTTCAGTTGGCTCACTGGGAGTGACAATGTCATCACAGTTACCGATCCCGTTGGCGTTGCTGCGGCCGGCTACGACGGCGATTCGATGGAGATCGTCACCGCCAACAACGAGGCAGATCGCATCCGCGAGGAGTTGCCCGAGACGACGGTCCGATCCTATGAGTGGCACGAATCGACGCTCGCTGAGGCGGTCGCAGAGCGGTCACCAACGCCTGCAGCTGCTGATTTCGACGTTTCAGGGTTCGACTCCATCGACATCTCGCCGTACCGACAGCCACTCACCGACGATGACATCGAACAGTACCGTGCACTCGGAGCGGAGACCGCGACAGTAGTCGAGGAGGTGTGTCGGTCACTATCCACAGACACGTCCGAACGAACGGTTACGGCGCGGTTGAAACGCGCGTTCGAAGAACGGGGGATCACCGTCCCCGTCGCGCTCGTCGGCGGCGCGGAGCGGGTCCAGCGCCACCGGCATTTTACACCGACAGACGCGGCCGTAGGCGCGTACGCCATCGTGACACTGTGTACCGTTCGTGCCGGACTCTGTATCTCGATCACTCGAACGGTCGCGTTCGATCCACCCGCGTGGCTCTCGGACCGCCACCACGCGGCCGCACGGGTCCACGCGACGGCGTTGGCCGCGACCCGTGACGTTGGACTTCGTGGTGGAACCGCAAGCGAGGTGTTTGGGGCCATTCAGGACGCCTATGCGGCTGTCGGCTATCCCGATGAATGGCGACTCCACCACCAGGGAGGGGCCGGGGGCTACGCTACGCGCGAGTGGATCGCAACGCCGGATTCGGACGCCCCCGTCACGCTCCCGATGGGGTACGCGTGGAATCCCACCGTCCAAGGCGCGAAATGCGAGGACACCGTTATCGTCACCGATGACGGGTTCGAAACACTCACCAGAACCGGGGAGTGGCCCACGACATCGACGGACGCTGTCGGCTTTGATCTCTCTCTCCCACAGCACGACGTTCTCGTCCAGTAGCTCGGTTCGATCGCTCCGTGATATTCATAAGTCATTGGATGCGCGGCGAGGAACGGGTCGGTGTCGTCCCGCGGATGCGTCGACGGGTTTACTACAGGATTGTTTATGATTGGATCCGCTGTATCAAAACGCCATATTAATACATTATTTTTATTACTGATTGCTTGTAGAATGGATACTGACCACTCAACTCAGACCGCGTGGTGGCAAGCAACTGACCGCCGTGGACGACCATCGCACACACTCGTCCTTTCCGCGTCTTAATTTCGTTGGTAGGTGAGATCGCTTCATACTACTCACTCACAGTAACCATACATTTTCGATCAGCGGTAGTAGGCGTTTGTCCTCTAAGACAAGGAAGTTTAACATATTCGACGACCATACGACGACGCGAATCGTCAATCACGCGTGTCTCACCGAAATAGAATTACAAACGTACGCCTGTAACCGAATCGAGACACGTCATCCTAACCATCAGGAAAACCGGTTGTGAAACCGGAGCGAGTATACAATAACATATGTTTGTATTGGTCATACAGTCCAGTGCACTCAACCGTCACACGATGGAATACGATTAGGACTAGCCACGATAATCACAACAAATAAACGCAGCAGGATATATGCGCATTTCATTGTGCTATAGAGCACAAAATCGAAGATCCGTAAACAAACATCAGGTGAACCGTCCCCGTTCCCATCCGAATCTGTGTATAATTAATTGTATTCAGAGCAGTGACACCGGTTTCAGGTAGCCACAGTCAGTAGTGCGTGTCGTTCCGGTGTGCTTATAATGTATTAGGCTAGCCTAAACACATGAGCGGCGAACGAAGACGGGATGTCGTGATCCCACGGCTCACAGATCGTGTGATCCCGCAGGTGTCCGGTGGGCGAGAACGAGGTGGTGAGCAAGCGCGATGAGCGAGCGTGAGTCCTCGGTCACGCGTCCCCGATCTGATTCGAAGCCGCTACAGTGGCTTTTTGATCCGTCGCTGCTAGCGTTGTGTGGGGTAAGCGTACTGCTCGTCGCCGTCGGAGGGTTGGTACAGGTGAGTTTCGGTTCTTACCAGATGTCGCTCACGGAAGTATGGCAGGCGGTGTTCAACCCGGCTGTGTTGTTCGATCTCCGGTGGCTGTCCAAATTCATACTCGGTGACTCCGTAATGCGATCGATAACGGGCTTTACGGGGACGCTTCCAGAACTCGACACATCGACGACCGTCGTCTGGAACATCCGGTTGCCACGGGTACTGCTCGCCGTGTTCGTCGGGATGAACCTCGCGGTGTCGGGCGCGATTTTTCAAGCGGTCACGCGAAATGAACTCGCAAGTCCGTTCGTGTTAGGGATCTCTCACGGTGCCGGGTTGGTGATCTTGCTCACGCTCGTCGTGTTCACGGGTCTCACCGCGTGGCTCCCGATCGTCGCGGCGCTCGGGGGCGCAGTGGCGTTCACCATCGTGTACGCGATCGCGTGGAAAAACGGAACCAGTCCCGTCCGGTTGGTGTTGGCGGGCATCATCGTAGCAACGGTGTTTCAGTCGCTCCAGCGGTCGCTGTTCTTTTTCGCCACCGACATCGGCACCGCCCAAACCGCCATGGCGTGGATGACGGGCTCGCTCACGGGCGTGGGTTGGACGCAGTTCCGGATAGCGCTGCCGTGGACGATACTTGTCATGGCGTTGTCCATCATCAGCGCCCGACAGCTGAACGTGTTGTTGCTCGGTCAACGCACAGCGAAATCACTAGGGATGTCCGTCGAGCGTGTTCGCTTTGCGCTCTCAGGTGTTGCCGTGCTCGCCGCTGCTGTGAGCATCGCAGTCGCAGGCGTCGTCAGCTTCGTCGGGTTGATCGTTCCCCATCTAGTTCGAACCCTCGTCGGAAACGATCACAAGAAGCTGATCGTCGGGTGCCTGTTCACTGGTCCGGCGTTGATGGTCGTCGCTGATGTCGGCGCTCGGCTTGGCCCATCGATACTGATCGGTGCAGCCAACCAACAGCTCCCTGTCGGCGTCGTCACTGGTCTCATCGGAGGGCCGTATTTCCTCTATCTCATGCGGAAACGGCAGCAGCTCGGAGACGTCTAATCGAACACAGCTCCGAACCACACCAAGGACGGGCTTACCACACTCGAAGCTGATCCAATCGTGGAAGGTGGCTGCCACCGATCTCAACCAGTCCAAGTTCGTCAGCCGCGGCGTAGATGAGCAACGACCCAATGAACGTTGCGGGGGTCAATATGAGATGCCACACGATCGTGTTCTCGATCCCGTATCCGAGCAGGCCTAAAACAGCACTTCCGTTTTGTAAAACGAACAAAACAGAGGGATGGACTACGTACACCCCGACGGCGTATTTGCCAAGCGACGGTAATGGGGTAGATTTCCCGAGCGCCGGCCGCGAGAGGAGAAAGAGGAACAACGAAACGGTCAGTAGAACGGTTACAATCGTGTAGCTCGGTGCGTAGACGCTGTGAGCAAACGTCCGCTCAGCCATAATGTAGCCAAGTACGTATCGCTCTGCGATATGGAGTACGCCGAAGAGAACGGTCGCCCCGAGGTACAGTTTGCTTCGCTCGGTGGCCGGTTGCCAGTCGTGGGCAGAGATGTAGTAGCCGAGACTAGTGTAAAAGAATCCGAAAAATAGTGCATCCCGATTCGGGAATGGAATATCTACGAACATCGTATAGCTTGCTCCCAAGAGACCGACAACGTGGAATCCGAGTGAGACCGGGATCAGATATTTCGTTTTGTCGACTGTGACGAATAGAGATATCAGTGCTAAGGAGTACAAGAGTGCTGGCAGAAACCACAGGATTTCTGAGATTGAATCACCATAGTATAGCAGTTCTAGAGGAGACATGAACCCGATTATTTCGTGTGTGGCGTTGCTCATGAGGTTTCCATGTTGGATGTGGGTGCTCACGACGGTGCCCACGAGGAACACAGGGGCAGTGAGCAGGATCCCGAACACGTAGATCGATGTGATTCTCCTGGCCCGCTGGAAGAAATACTCAGAAATATTGGTATTCGAAATGTTGGTCGCAAAGAAGTACCCAGATGTCATGAAAAAGAAGGGGGACAGCAAATCTTGCGGCAGTATTTATGACAAAATTGGCTATATTTCCGTATGTGCCAAGTCCCATGAATGGATCTGTATGGATCGAAATAACAAAAACGATTGCAACTATTCGTGTTGAATCTATACTGTAGATTCGGTTAGTCACAGGGGGCGGAACGTCTGATTAGCCCGTATATTTTTTGGCCAGAATGTAGATGTTGCGCATACCAGATAGAATATACATCAAAAAAATACTGTTCAAAAATATTTGTTATCTACTGTTGTAGAGTAGTGCCTGTCCAGTCTGGGCTGTTTGGGACAGTGGTTGTACACACCAGATACGTCGTGTTGTCGATTCAGGTGTGCAGCCTCAGTCATCAGCCACACGAGTATCGACACGATAATCCCGGCTGACTTCCTTCCACGTGTTCGAAACGAACCGGTAGTAGTTGAGGGTCGCTGGGATCGCTGTTTCCGCGACGAACGCGAGATACAGTCCGGTGAGACCGAGGGAGGTGGTAGCGCCGAGGTACGTGAGCGGAATCGAACAGCAGAACATCCCCAACGCTTGGCTGAAGAAGGTCCACCGTGTATCACCGCTGGCGTCAAGGAGTCCAGCAGCGCCTCCCGAAACGCCTTGGAGAACGACCGCGAGGCACGCGACCGAGACGAGCGACACCGCGATCGGAACCGACGGATCGTCCGGCCGGCTGACGAAGCTCATGACGATCGGCTCGGTGAACAGAAACACCAGCGCCGCCGACAGGAGATACACCGCGACCGCAAACCGGACGATCTCCCGTCCGTACGCCTCGGCCGCCGTTTCGTCGCCACGGCCGAGGGTTTGTCCGACAAGGCTGCTGGCGGCGAGACCGAACCCCCAGCCGGGGGTGTTCATCAGTCCCCAGATCCGCCGAGCGATGACGAACGCCGCGACGACTTCCGATCCGAACAGCGTGAGAATCGCCAGCATTGGGAACTCCGCGACCGTCCAGACGAGGTTACGGCCAATAACAGGAACACCGATTTCCAACAGCTGTTCCCCGAGATCGGCGTTGAGATACGGTCCGAGCGGATCGATCTGGATCGGAAGTTCCCGGCCTCCGGGCACGCGACCGGCGAGCAGCAACAGCGCGAACGTTCCGGTTACGAGCACATTCGAGGCGACAGTGCCGATCGCCGCACCGACAACACCCAACTGCAGCCCGAGGATCAAGACGGCGTTCAGCAGGAGGTTCGAGATCGCACCGCCCGAACGGACGATCATCGGCGTCCACGCGTCATCGATCCCGATGAACACGCGGCTGCCGATGAGGTTCAGCCCTGCGAACGGAACACCAAGTCCCACGTACCGGAGATACGACGCGCCGAAGTCGATCACCGCCGCGTCGTCGCTGAGCACCGAAATCAGTTCGGTCGGGAACAGAAAGAACACGATCGAGATCGGAACCGTAAGACCGACGACGATTACGACGCTCGTCCGGACCGCCTGACCGAGTTCATCGAGTTCCTCGGCACCGAACCGCTGTGAAACGAGCGCGATCGTGCCGGCAGCAAGCCCGCCGCCGGCTGCAAACGCCAGTCCCCAGTACGGGCCAGCCAGCCCGACGCCTGCGATCGCTGTGGATCCGAGTGCAACGCCAACCATCGCCACGTCGACGGCGCTTTTCGACATCCGTGCCACACCGGTAACGATGCGGGGCCACGCTAACTCCGTGATCCGACGCGCGCGCTCGCTGCTAACCAGCTCCACACGAACAAGCACGCGGCCGACACAGAGCACAACCAGTCGGATGGGATTTGGAACGCGAGACATAGAGTACCCGGTACTCTCCGGTCTGGTATAGGAGTTCGTTCACCGGTAGGAACGACCCGTTCGAACCCTCCCATGTAGTGGGAAAGTTATTAAGACAGTGGAATGATCCTAGACGGAGATGAGCGAGATCGGTCGGTGGCGGTACCGCCATACCGTTCTGTTGTTGTGCGTGCTGGCGTATTTCGGCGTCCGGTTCATCGAGTTCGCGCTCGCGCTCGTCTTTCCAGATATCCAGACCGCGCTCGGCACGTCCGTCTTCACCATTGGGGTGGCGGTCACGGCGAGCACAATCACTTACGCGCTGTCCCAACTCCCCAGCGGAGCGCTGGGCGACCGGTTCGGTGAGCGGCGGGTGATCATCGCCGCTCTCGGACTGACGGGAGTAGCGAGCTTGGTGCTCCTTGTTGCCCCCGTCGGCGGAGCCATCGTCGCCGGAATGAGCATTATTGGAGCCGTCACCGGAACGTATTACAGCCCTGCCACGGCGCTGCTGTCCGATCTGTTTGAGCACACCGGTCGCGCGGTCGGAATCCACCGGGTCGGCGCGCAGGTCGTCGGACTCACGGGACCAGTCGTCACGTTTCTCAGTGTCACCTACGGTTGGCACACCGTGCCCCTCATCAGCGCGGCTCTCGTGGTTCCGTTGACCGCGGGGTTCGTGCTGTTCGTACGCACGCGAACGCCGAACCGTCCTGACAGATCGATCCACGAACAGCTACAGCCCTCCCGACTACTGTCACTGTTGTCCCGTCCATCCGTTGCGTTTACCACTGCGATCGCCAGCGTCGGCCAGTTCGTCGACGTAGCGACGTTCTCGTTTTTGCCGTACATCCTCCGGGCGTACGTGGGATTCTCCTCGTCGGCTGCCGGGATGTTGTTCACGCTGTATTTCATCATCGTGGCCGTCGTCCAACCGGTTGCTGGCTGGCTCTCCGATCGATTCGGGCACGATCCCGTGACGGTCGGGGTGCTCCTCATCGGAATCCTCGGGCCAGCGGGACTACTCACCGGAGCGACGACGCCGGCGATCGCCGGGGCCGTTGTCTGTCTCGGCGTCGGCATGGGATGGAGTTCGCCTGTCCAGTCACGGGCTATCGACCAGCTCAGTGACGACGAGCGGGGCACCGGGTTCGGGCTGATCCGAACCGTCTACATCGGATTCGCAAGCCTCTCTGGCGTCGTCGTCGGCAGCGCCGTCACTCTCGGTGGGTGGGCCAGCGCGATCGGGATCCTCGCCATCGCCTTCTTCGTTCCAGCTGTTGCGCTCTCTGTGAACGCGACCTTCCGGCTCGGGCTGTAGCACGTTTCTCGGCACGCCGTCCACCTGTCTCGCACTGCTTGCGGACCAGCCATGAGACCTCACGGCCTGTTAAGACGACAGCGGCCCAACTCCGACACATGTACAGTGACGTGCTCATTCCAACCGACGGGAGCAAGGGGATCGAGGGAGCGATCACCCACGGACTCGCGCTGGCCGAGCGGTATGACGCCACCGTTCACGCGTTGTCGGTGGTCGACCTCGGGGTCTTCGAGGAGATCGACACGGATGTATCGTTTCTGCAGTCGGTTCGGGAGTCGCGCACTGCGGCAGCCCATCGGGCGACAGCAGCCGTGCAATCACAAGCGTCCGACTACAACGTGACTGTCGTGGACGCCGTCCGGGAGGGGGATCCGGCACACGAGATCGTTTCGTATGCGGATGAACACGCCGATCTGATCGCGATGGGAACTCACGGACGGACGGGGTTGGGGCAGTATCTGCTCGGCAGCGTCACCACATCGATCGTCCGAACAGCAGCCGTTCCGGTGTTGACCAACCGATTGACTGATCCCCCTCGGTCGACCGCGTACACGGACATCCTCATTGCGACGGACGGTACCGCTGGTTCGGCCGCCGCGATCGAGCACGCGATCGCACTCGCCCGTCGGTACGAGGCGACGCTCCACGCGCTGTACGTCGTAGACACGAAGCTCGATCAGAATCTTCCGGTCCAGAACGTACTCGAACAGGACGGCCAGCGCGCAGTCTCTGCAGTAACGACGGCTGCGGAGTCAGATGGCGTTTCGACGACCAAGCAAGTCGTTCCGGGGATTCCCCACGAGGAAATCCGGTCGACGATCGAAGAGCGTGACATCGATCTGCTCGTTCTCGGCACCCACGGTCGGAAGGGACTGGACCGGTTCGTACTGGGCAGCGTCGCTGAACGCCTGATCCGGGTGGCCGATATCCCCGTGTTGACCGTCCGATCGACGGACGCCGCCGGCGAATAAGCCGATCAATGTGACGAGCGAGTGTTTGACGCTGCACTGTCGAGCGCGGCTTCAGTCTCGCCGGCCAACGCCTCGACAACCGACGACGCAGTGGGACGGTCGTTGATCAGACCCACACTTTGACCGGCGTACAACGGGAGTTCATCGATATTGCCTGTGGTTTCGGGAACGGCGAGTGAGTCCGCGTACCGCTCGATCGGTTCGCCGGTCGGGGTGGTAGCCACGTGATCGCCACCACCAGGACGGTCTGTTTCCGGTTTGCCAGCAGCACGCCACCGATCGACGGTGTCGTTTTCGACTACCCGGTGGGGAACGTCCGGCCATCCCCGATCGAACAGTGTCGAGTAGACGGTATCGGTCTCCTCGGCGTCGATCACCCGCTCACGGTAGCGGTCGTGGACGTGAGCCTCCGCTGTCGCGACGAATCGCGTCCCGAGCCACGCGCCAGCCGCACCTAGCGTCAGCACTGCCGCGACGGTACGGCCATCACCGATCCCGCCCGCGGCAATCACCGGCGTCTTGGGCACTGCATCCACGACGCGGGGCACCAACGGGAGCGTCGCCACCTCGCTTTGGACGTGCCCGCCCGCTTCCCACCCTTGGGCGACGACGATATCCACACCGGCATCGACCGCTGAGCGGGCTTGTGCGGCAGAGCCGACGGTTTGCATCACGACAGCACCGAACTCGTGTACCCGATCCACGTGCGAGGCAGCGTCCCCGAACGAGAAGGAGACGATGTCGACCGACTGCTCGGCGCAAATATCGAGATGTTCCTCCGTCGGAATCGTTGTCGCGTCCTCGTCGAGAACGAGGTTCACCCCGACCGTCCCTCTCTCGTCAGTCAGTCGTTCGGTCTCTGACAGGCACGCCCGAGCGTCGGCATGCGGTCGCCACGTGAGCGCGAGCATCCCTACTCCGCCGGCGTTCGCCACTGCGCTGGCGAGTGCCGGACACGTCGCGCTCCCGATCGGGGCCTGCACGATCGGCACGTCCAGACCGAACAGCTCTGTCAGCTCCGTTGTGATTTCTGCCATCCCTTCTGACGCTCGTCTCCGACAGGGAAATAGATGGATCGTCTCTGTCCGTCTTCAGTACCGATTTCCGTCCGCATCAAACCGAGCGTCGTAGATACGCTGGCGCTGGTCGTCGCTCAGTGAAATGGTCGTCGCACCGACGTTCTCATCGAGTTGTTCGACGGACCGCGCGCCGACGATCGGAATGCACGTGAACGCCTCCTGATCCATCAGCCAGCGCAGCGCCACCTGTGCCGGCGTCGCGTCGACTTCTTCGGTGACGGAGCGGATCGCGTCGAGCACGTGCCAGCCTCGTTCTGACGTGTAGTACGCACCAAACTGGTCATCGAAGCTCCCCCGCGAGCCGTCGGGAGCCGTCACTGCCTCCGGGTCTTCTGGATCGGCGCGTTCGTACTTCCCCGTGAGAAAGCCACCGGCCAACGGCGAGTACGGACAGACAGCGAGGTCCTGATCCGAACAGACATCGAGATACTCTCTGACATCCTCATAATAGGCGGCGTGGGTGAGCGGCTGAGTGACGGAAAAGGGCTCCCAATCGTTGCTTTCACTCTTCCAGAGGGCTTTGGTGAGCTGCCACGCGGCCATCGTGCTCGCGCCGAGGTAGTTCACGCGTCCGTCTTCGACCAGTCCGTTCAGCGTCGAGAGGGTCTCCTCGATCGGCGTCTCCTCGTCCCATCGGTGGATGTAGTACAGGTCGAGGTAGTCGGTGCCGAGTCGGTCGAGCGTTCCTTCGATCTGATTCCGGATATGGGTGCGCGAAAGACCGCCGTCGTTGGGATGCCCGCCGTTCGCGTCGGTCTCGAAATACACCTTTGAAGCGAGAACGAACTCTTCGCGGTCGCGCTCGTCAAGCCACTCCCCGATGTACTGTTCCGCAGTTCCCGAGGGTGACCCATAGACGTTCGCCGTATCGATGAAATTCCCGCCCCGATCCGCGAACGCGTCGAGTAACGTGTGGGCAGCCGTCCGATCCGTTTCGACGACACCACCCGTTTCGCGGCCGAATCGCCACGTCCCGAAACACAACTCCGATACCGCTGTTCCCGTCGACCCGAGCTGTCGGTACTCCATGCAAAAAAAGTCACCACCATCGTCAAAATAGCTTCCGGCGGGCGGCTCACGCCTCCGCTCGGACCTGCTCGCGCGCCGCCTCGAAATGCTCGGCGGTAATCGTGATCTCCTCGGCGCGTTCGGTGGCGGCGTCGGGACCGAGATCGGACGCGAATTCCCGGATGGCGAGCATCGAAGCCTGTCGAATGAGGGCTTCGAGTTCGGCACCCGACCAGCCGTCGGTAGTGGCAGCGAGCGCGTCGAGATCCACGCCGTCGGCGTACGGCTTCCCGTCGCTATGCACCTCGAAGATCGCCCGCCGTGCGGGTTCATCCGGCAGCGGAATCTCGACGTGTGATTCCAGTCGGCCAGGGCGGAGCAGTGCTGGATCGAGGGCTTCGCGTCGATTCGTCGCTGCCAACACCATCAGGTTGGGATTGTCGGTCATCCCGTCGAGTTCGGTCAGCAGTTGGGAGACGACCCGCTCGGTCACCTCGTGGGACTCTTCCCGACGGCCAGCGAGCGCATCGATCTCATCGAAAAAGACGATCGTAGGAGCGGTCTGGCGGGCGCGCTCAAACAACTCACGGAGGGCTTTTTCAGACTCTCCGACGTACTTGTCGACGAGTTCAGGCCCAGCCACGTGGATGAAGTTCACATCGCTCTCACCGGCGAGCGCGCGCGCGAGTAGCGTTTTCCCCGTGCCCGGTGGACCGTACAGCAACACGCCCGAGGGCGGTTCGGTCTGTGTTGTCTCGAACAGCGCGTGGTAGGTGAGCGGCCATTCGACTGCCTCTCTGAGGGTGGCTTTCGCGTCTTCAAGTCCGCCGACATCGTCGAACGTGGTTGTGGGCGTCTCGACCACGTACTCCCGCATTGCGCTTGGCTCGACGGCGGCCATCGCCGCTTCAAGATCCGAGCGGACAACAGTCAACTCCTCGCTGTCTGTGTTACGGTACCGACGGAGCGCGATCATCGCCGCCTCGGTCACGAGTGTCCGGACATCGGCTCCGACGAACCCGTGGGTTCGTGTCGCAAACTGATCGAGATCCACGTCCGCAGCGAGGGGCATCCCACGCGTGTGGACATCGAGGATCTCGCGGCGACCCGATTCATCAGGAACCCCGATCTCGATCTCTCGATCGAATCGTCCACCACGTCGGAGCGCCGGATCGAGTGTATCGACACGGTTGGTCGCCCCGATGACGACGACTTCCTCCTGTGACCCGATACCGTCCAGCAGCGTCAGCAACTGCGTTACCACCCGGTTCTCCATGTCCGCCTCGTCGTCGCGCGAACCGGCGATGGAGTCGATCTCGTCGATGAAAACGATGGTTGGTGCCTGCCGAGCCGCCGTTTCGAACGTTTCGCGCAGTCGTTCCTCGGTGTCGCCTTTGTACTTCGAGACGATTTCGGGGCCGGAAATCGTCTCGAAGTGGGCGTTCACCTCGTTAGCGACGGCTTTCGCAATGAGGGTTTTTCCGGTGCCGGGAGGACCGTACAGTAACACTCCTTTCGGCGGATCGACGCCCAACTGGCGAAACAGCGCGGGATCGGAGAGGGGCAACTCGATCATCTCACGGATCTGTTCGAGTTCGTCGTCCAGCCCCCCGATATCCTCGTAGGTGATCCGGTCGGAGGTGGACGGCGTGGTCGCCGGCTCCGCTCTCCCCTCAGTGGACTGATCGGGAGTCCCCTCGGACGACGCCCAGTCGGTGCTGTCGTCACCGTCTTCTGCGGTGAGCGAAACGGTCGTCTCGTCGGTGATCCGGACCATTCCGGACGGCGTCGTGCCGGCGATCGTCACGCGGGCACCGAGCCGTTCGAGGTACACCGCTTCGTTCGCTTGCACCGGCCGGTCTTGCAGTTCGTGTTTGAGTGCCGACGCGATACCGTCCGAATCGGGAACAGTCGGTAGCTCGATACGAACACTTCTGGCATCCGTAACGTCGATCGGACGGATGCGTATCTGGTCACCGATGTTTACGCCCGCGTTCTGTCGTGTCTCAGCGTCCATACGAACGACACCCTGATCGCCGCCCGGCCACACTTTCGTAACGGTCTGTCGGGGTCCGTCGAGAAGGATCGTCTCACCGCTCAACACGCCGAGCGCGCGACACGTTGAGCTGGCGAGTCGTGCGATTCCACGCCCCGCGTCGCGCTTTCGTGCACTTTGAACGGTCAGTTCAACCGCTTGTTCCATGTTCGAGTTACGTGACACCCCCCCTTGAGACCATTGTCCGATAGTCTCACTGAAGCATATCCCCGGGGTATCCACGCAACTCCTTTATTGAGGAACACCAATAGAGATGTATGGTCACACAGGTCGAACGGGATGATACAACATGGCACACCTGCGAGGCCTGCGGTCTCATGTTCGACAACGAAACGGAAGCGAAAGAACACGAAGAGCGGTGTGAGTCAGACGAACCGAACTACATCCAGTGACGGATACTGTCGCCCCGTCGAACGGCAGGGATGGGGCGTCTGTACCGGACTCTCACAGTGAAACCAAAACGGAACCATTATACATGACTCGCCCAGAGTAGTGAATACACGCCGAAGTACGCTCCGGTAGTGTAGTCCGGCCAATCATATTGCCCTCTCGCCCGTGCTCGCTTTCGGGCGTCGCGGGGAGATAGGCAATGACCGGGGTTCAAATCCCCGCCGGAGCATCGTTTTGTAGTAATTCTCGATTTTTGTGTAATTCATATCACAGACGGACGCGTGTCTCACGCGCTGCTGGTAAGCGACCATCACGACACAAGCACCTCGATCGACACCTTCACTCCGAGCGCGAAAAAACCACCCGCGTGAACGATCGTTCGGAGCGATCGCGTTAAATCTCGTCTTGTTCTTCGAGCTGATCGATCACGTCGTCAACGAAGGCTTCAGGCGTCTCGTACGGGAAGTCACCGCTGCCAAGTTTGGTGTTAAGTTCCATGGCCGTCATGGAGAAGTCGCCCGATTCGAACTTCGTCGATGGCCCACTGGGAAGCGCAGGGACAAGATCCATCGGACTGTTGATCGGGTAGTCGGCACCGCCGAACGCGTCGAGCATCTGTTCTCGGAGTTCGTCTTTATCTACCATGATACATCACCAATAAGCGTCGACGCTACCAAAAAGTTGCACGGAACTGCTGCAAAAAGAACCGAAGTTTATTTTTCCAAAATTGATCTACGGAGTTGACACTACATCCGTCTACATCGATCGGGATCGAACACGACACTACTCGAACGTCACGTAACCATCTCGTTTTCTGCGTTGGTAGGATCGGAAACTCATCGCCACCCCGTTGGTAATGACCGTCTCGTGTCCCATCCCGGCGCTCGTCTCCGAAACCGGCACCGGTGCGTCGCTGATCTCGGTGTCATCGAACCGATCGTAAACGTACGGAACGTCACTTCCGATCATGGGACTGCATTAGAAACAACACCATAAAAAATTTTCCCAGATGCTGTGAATGGATTTTTGATCCAAGAACGTCATCAGAATACGTCTGCTCGCCAGGCAAGGAGATCTTCCCGATCGCGGGTATCTTCGGGGAGTTCGGAGAACCAGCGCGCTTGGCTGATCTCACCGTCCGGATCACAGACATCGGTTTCGACGGTGTTCGCTCGGGCCGCAAACACCGGCATGACGCCCCACGTTCGGTGGTCCCGATAGACCACCTCAACACGGGTGAGCGTCGCCAGACCGTCGTACGTCACGTCGATTCCTGCTTCCTCAGCGAGTTCACGCCGTGCGGCGTCGTGAAAGGACTCTCCGGTATCGAGTTGGCCACCTGGGAGTACCCACATATCGACCTCCTCGTGACGAACGAGGAGGAGTTTCCCTGTGGGTCGATAGACGATCGTGTGTGACCCGTAGGGGGCACCCGATCGAGAGATCCGCTCAGCAAGCGTTCGAAATCGCACCCGACTGACCGTCTTGGTTCGAGTGAATTCGAGTGGGTCGTTGTAGTGTTTTGTCAGCTGATGGTACGCTTTTTCAGCGCTCTGGGCGGCCCGGTCAGCAAGAAACCAGAGATCATTGAGCGTCATCGTTGTCGAGCACTGGGTCCCCCACGATGACCGAATGTACCACACCCACGCCAATAAACTTCACCGGTGAATGTGTCTGAGAAGTGTTAGATGTAGGGTAAGTGAATAGCAATCCACTTAGTCGGTCACACGTTTGTCTGGATATAGTGGGAGGGGAGTACGTATGCGCGTGATTATTACCGGCGCGGGGCAGGTTGGAGCCTCGATTGCAGCGAGCCTTGCCGCCGATCACGATGTTATCGTTATCGATATCGATGGCGAGCGGGTCGAAGAGCTCACCTACTCGCTCGACGTGCTCGCTATCAAGGGTGATGGCACATCACTTTCAACGCTCAAGGAGGCAGGTATCGAAACTGCCGACCTGTTCATCGCCAGCACCAACAACGACGAGACGAACGTCGTAGCCTGTGCGACGGCAACGGCTGTGAGCGATCCGTTCACGATCGCACGTGTGAAACAAACGAACTATCTCGAAACGTGGAACCAAACCGGTAACACGTTCGGTGTCGATTTCATGGTGTGTACCGATCTCCTGACGGCGGAAACGATCGTTCGGGTTATCGGCCTGCCTTCCTCTCAAAACGTCGATATCTTCGCCGGTGGACGAATATTGATGGCAGAATTCCGCGTTCCAAGCGGCAGTCCGGTGGCCGGCCAAACGGTCAAGAACGCAGATAATTTCATCGAATTGACATTTGTAGGCATTCTTCGAGGCGATTCTGTAATAATTCCAACCGGAGACACAGTTATCGAAGCCGGCGACGACTTGGTCGTCATCGGGAGTCCCGAAAGCACACACGCCTTTGCCGGGGTTCTCTCGCCTGATCACACCGAGGATCAAGACATCGTCATCGTCGGCGGGAGCCAAACCGGGGTTCAAACCGCTCGACTGCTCGAAGACCGCGATCGCCATCCCAGACTGATTGAGAACGACCACGAACGGGCGCGGGAGTTGGCCGAGGAACTCGTCGGGACGACGGTGATGGAGAGCGACGCGACTGATCGGGAATTTCTCGATCGAGAGCACGTCGGTGACGCCGATGTCGTGATCGCCACCCTTGGCTCCGATGAGAAGAACTTGCTCGCGTCGCTGTTGGCGGAACGGCTCGGTGTCGACCGAACGATCACAGTGGTTGAAACCACCGAGTACACTGATCTCTTCGAGGCGGTCGGCGTCGGTGCGGCGATCAATCCGCGCGACGCAACCGCTGAGGAAATCATCCGTTTCACACACGGTACCGAGAACGTGGCACTTGTCGAACACGGCTGTGCGGAAGTGCTCGAAATCGAAGTCAGCCCCGGCAGTATCCTCGAAAATCGATCGATCAGTGAGTCGATGGCAGACCTCCCGACTCAGGTCGTCGTCGGTGCGATCACCCGGAATGGTTCGGTCATCACACCCCGTGGCGACACCGTCATCGAGAGCGGTGATCATGTAGTGTTATTCGCTGAAACAGCTGCTGTCGAAACTGTGGCAAAAATGGTATGAATCCGGGCTGGATTGGAAGCCGGGAACAGCTCCGTGTCGACTGGCGTGCGAGTGTCGGACTCGTTGGTACTGTCGTCAAATACCTCTCAGGGGCGTTTCTCGTTCCGCTCGTCGTCGCGCTGTACTACGGGGAGGACGTTCCAACGTTCGTCGTGTCCTTGCTGTTCGCCATCGTTGTCGGCGTGACGCTCGAACGCGTCGATCCCGATCCGGACCTCGGGGCGCGTGAAGGATTCCTCATGGTCGCGCTCACGTGGCTGGTCGTCGCGCTCGTCGGAATGCTGCCGTATCTGATCGCCGGGGTCGTCGGCACTGAATCGACGCTCGCGCAACCCGAAAACGCGCTGTTCGAGTCGATGAGTGGCTTCACCACCACCGGCGCGACCGTTATGGGAGACATCTCGCTTGATCGCCACTCTCACGCCCTCATGCTCTGGCGACAGCTCACTCAATGGCTCGGCGGAATGGGCATCATCGTGCTCGCGGTCGCCATCCTTCCGGAACTGTCTGTCGGTGGTGCGCAGTTGATGGACGCGGAAGCCCCTGGACCAGGTATTCAGAAGCTCACGCCACGCATTGCTAAAACTGCGCGCGTACTCTGGATGGCGTATCTGGGGTTCACTCTCCTCGAAATGGTGTTGTTGTACGGGCTTCATCTCCTCGGACTCGCCCCGAACATGGGGCTGTACAACGCTGTTTCCCACGCACTCACGACGTTACCGACCGGCGGGTTTTCACCGGAGGCACGATCGATTGAGGCCTTCTCCGCTGCGGTGCAATGGGTGATCATTCCGTTCATGATTGTCGCGGGAACGAATTTCGCCCTGTTCTGGCACGTCGTTACGGACGGACCGAAACAGCTCTTCGATGACACCGAGTTCCAAGCCTTTACTGGCGTCATAGCTGTGCTCACCGCTGTCGTCGCTGGGCAGTTGTTTTTGGGCACCGGACTCCAAGCCCTCCCGGTTGCTATTGCTCCCTTCAACGGCAACCTCGAAGCCTCGGTTCGACACGCGGCGTTTCAGGTCGTTTCCATCGTCACGACGACGGGATACGCCAGTATGGACTTTAACGTTTGGAGCGCTCCGACGAAATACGTGCTGTTGTTCGGGATGTTCATCGGCGGATCGGCAGGGTCGACTGCTGGTGCCATCAAGATTGTCCGTTGGGTCGTGATTATCAAATCACTCCGCAGAGAGCTGTTTACAACCGTCCATCCCGAGGCAGTTTCACCGGTTCGGTTAGGCGGTCATCCGATCGATGAACGCACTGTCCGAGGGATCTACGCGTTCACCCTGTTGTATCTCGTGTTCTTTTTCGTCGGGGTTGTTCTCGTGATCGCGGACGCGTGGCGGGTTGGTCACTATTTGAGCGCGTTCGAGGCGATGAGTGCCGTCGCCGCCACCTTGGGTAACGTCGGGCCGGGATTCGGGTCGGTTGGGCCAATGAACAGCTATCTCGATTTCCCCCTGACATCGAAACTGTTCATGGTGTTTCTGATGTGGATCGGACGGCTCGAAATCCTCCCTGTACTCGTCCTACTCACACCGGCGTACTGGCGGACATGAGCACTCTCATATCCACACGTTCGAGGACGTTACGGCCTCGTATCGACTGCGGACGGTCTCCCAATCGACGACATCGAGGAACGCATCCACGTACGCTCCTCGGTCGTTCGTGTACTGGAGGTAGTAAGCGTGTTCCCATACGTCGATAACGAGCAACGGTGTCGCACCCTGAACCGCGAGATCATTGTGCGCTTCCGCCTGAGTCACTAACAACCGATCCGCCAGATGATCGTAGACGAGTAACCCCCATCCGGAGCTTTCCACGTTCTTGGCCGCCGTACAGAACTCCGCGATAGCTCCATCAACGGATCCGAAATCCCGTTCGAGAGCGGTTGCGAGTCCGCCTGCTGGGCGTCCACCGCCATTGGGTGACATACTCTCCCAGAAAACCGAATGCAAAATATGGCCTGACACGTTGAATGAAAGATCTCTTTTAATTGGTTTGATACTATTGAATCGATCTTTCTGTCTCATAGTATCTAATTTGTCGAGGGCTTCGTTCGCCCCATCAACGTAGCCCTGATGATGTTTGTCGTGGTGGAGTCGCATGATCTGCTCGTCGATGGCTGGCGCAAGCGCATCGTAGTCGTATGGGAGCGGTGGTAGTGTGTACCGATCGTTTTTCGATGATTCCGTTCCCACTGCAAGCGCGTCCTCAACGCCGACCGCAGCGATCCCTGCGGTCGCTCCGAGTAGTTGTAGCATCGTTCGTCGGGTCGTCCCATCATCGTTCGTGGATTCGTGCATAGCTATCGGTAACTGGCCTTTCACAAAAAGATAGTGTTACTGTTCTATTCCGGATACATTGTTGTTTGTTGATGTAATAAGACGGCGACGTTCACCCGAGATCAGCGCGCTGGAACCGCCAGTAGCCCAACAGGGGCGGGATAACGAGCCACGCCGCGAGGATCACCAGCATGAACCACCCATCCAGATAGAAAGGAGCGTTGGGATCGATCCACGTCGCCTGTCCCGTCTGCTGGGCAACGGAGTCGGGAAACACCAGTTGCATCGAATTCATGTACGCGCCGGTCGGGCTGAGCGACCAGACGAGATCTTTGAGGTTCTGTGAGACAGACGTTCCGAGCCGATTGGCAACGAATTCGATGATGGTGTTCGGATTGATCGGGAAGGCGTTCCAGAACACGTTCAGGAAAAACCACACACCGATGGCTCCGCCCATCGCCCTGGATCGGGTACCTGTGGCGGCAGATAACCCGACTGCGATGCTCACGTACACGACGGCGTACAGCAGTGTCAGCCCCACAAAAGCGACGAAATCACCAACAGCGACATCCGGGTAGTAGTAGAGCGCCAGCGCCAGTCCGACAACGTAGGCGAACGCGATCGCGCCACCAACGACAATCGATCGAGCAATGAGTTTTCCGAGAACGACGTCACGGCGGCTGTTCGGATACGACAGGAGAAATTTGAGATTGCCGCTTTGGCGTTCGCCAGCCACCGAGAGATACGCTGCCACGAGTGCGATCAGGGGGACAATGAGAACAGCGACCGCGGTCATCGACCACAGCGAGAGATACATGTTCGGAGCCCCCGAGCTGCCTGTTCCCCAGAAGAACAACACAGTGAAGGCGAGATACAGCAGTCCGATCCCCCGGAGGAGGTTGGACCGCCGGACATCAAGAAGGTCCTTCCGGACGACACCGACGAAGCTCATGCGATCACCTCCGCAGCCCGTTCCGTCTCGCCAGACCCCTCTCGTCCACCGTTGGTGTACTCGTTGAACAGGTCTTCGAGGGATGTCTCTTCAACAACGATCCCGGTGACCGTCGACACGCGGTCGACGTGCTGGATCACGTTTATTTTCGCTTGGGGTGTCGCACAGCTGACGTGGAGCTGAGTGCCATCGATCGTGACATCCGTGACGCCCGCAAGCTGTCCGAGCGAGAGATCATCAGGCACCGATTCGAGGGTGAGATCGACGACGCCACCCGAACCGGCGTGTTCTCGAAGGTTGTCGATCGTGTCGAGCGCCACGAGCGACCCCTCGTTCATGATACCAACCCGATCACACACGGCTTCGACTTCCGAAAGAACGTGACTCGAAAAGAAGACGGTCGTCCCAGATTCGGCTTCTGCCCGGAGAAGGTCACGGAACTCCTGAATGCCGTTGGGATCCAAGCCGGACGTTGGTTCGTCAAGAATGAGTAGATCGGGCGACCCAACCAACGCGATCCCCAGCGCGAGCCGCTGGGCCATCCCCTTCGAGAACCCACTCACCGGACGATTCACGGCGTCGTTCAATCCAACGCGGTCTAACACGGCGTCCGGATCATCGGCGGCGTCTTTCATTTGAACACACAGCTTCAGGTGTTCGCGGGCTGTAAGCCGGCCGTACAGTTCCATTCCTTCCGGAAGGACACCGACCCGGCGTCGGATTGCGTCGGTTTCGTCCTGTGCGTCGTATCCGAGCACTGTCGCTGATCCCGACGTCGGACGGTGGAAATCCAGTAACATGTTGATCGTCGTCGATTTCCCGGCACCGTTCGGTCCAAGAAACCCGAATATTTCTCCTTCCTCTATTCGCAGATCCAACTCGTCAACAGCGGTAACGTCTTTGAATCGTTTCGTGAGGGCTGTGGTATCGATGGCGACCATTCGTATTCCCGACACGATCGCCAGAAGTAATAAATGTGGTGAAAACGATTTGGCCCGCATTCAGACTTGTAAACACAGTTAACGATACGTTACGGACAGTCATGGTGTGCGATGTTCATACATACGAATAGTTATACACTGAAAATGATGGATATTCGATTCTACGGGCGAGTAGGTACGGTTACTTCTGTTCTAACAGCGTGTTGGTAGTTATAGGTACAGAGAAGATCTGGCTGCGCACGATTCGTATTCGAGGGAATACGACTGCAGAACGTAGTATTCGCACGGTTTTGATGTGAATTTTCTCAGCCGAACAGAGATCAGACGTTGTTAAAGCAAATTTGTAAATAGTAGATAATAGTGTTTGCATATCAAATCTGTCATACACAGCGAAGGGACGCGTCTAGAGGGGGAGATACGATACATAATAATAGTGATAAGACTGGTGTTCCGTACTGGGGAATGCGTAGGTTGGTCACCATCGTTTCGGTCATCGCCCGGCCGAATTATTAGAAAGAGCTAACCACTTCCAATCCACCATTGTCGGAACGAAACTCTGTCCCAAACGACAGTATGAACGGATCAAGGGGACAGATAGTCGTAGAGCGGACGCTTCCCTTCTGAATATCGATCCAGACAAGAGACATCCGACCGCAGCCGATTATTCAGCATTGTGGGAATTGGTTTGGGTGGCAGCTCCTCCGTTGTGTTCACCACCGTGCGTCGGCGGTGTATGGCTTACAGTTCGATCCTGCCGTCGGTTTCTGCGGCTTCGTAGATCGCCTCGATGACGCGCATATCCACGAGTCCGTGGCGACCGTCGGGGTAGATATCGCCGTCGGTGAGCAGTCGGTCAGAGAAATAATCGAACAGTTCCGTCGTCTCCCGCTCGGCATCAAACGTTTCGTGTGTCACGTCGATTGAAAGATCGTTTCGGGAGAGGTGCAGGCCACACTCGCCGTGGAAGGCGGGCCTGAGTTCGATCTGTCCCTGCGTTCCGGTGATGGTGAGGCGAGTGTCCTCGTAAGCGTTCTGGCTCGCGGTCGAAACCATCTCACAGTCCTCGAAAATGAGGAGCGAAGCGGTCCGTTCGTCGGGCACATCGTCGAACGCGTCGTGGGTCGAGACCTGTCGGGACTGAACAGCGATGGGATCGCGGTCCAACAGAAAGCGGGCTGTGTTGATCGAGTAGATCCCGAGATCCATCACTGTCGTCCCGTAGCCGGTTCGGTCGGGATCAAGCCGCCACTGATCCGGATCGGGAATCATCTCTAGGAGTGGTTGGCTGTTGTGGCCGCGGACGGAGACCGGCTCTCCGAGAAACCCGTCTTCGATGAGTTCTTTCGCGCGTTGAACGGCCGGATCAGTGTGCATCCGGTAGCCGATCATCAGGTCGGTGCCAGCGGCCTCACACTGTTCGACCATCTGCTGTGCCCGTTCGACTGTGCTCTCCATCGGCTTTTCACAGAGCACGTCCTTCCCGTGTGCGGCCGCCGTTTCGACGTATTCGAGGTGGTACGCGTTCGGCGTTCCAACGTACACAGCGTCGTACGCGTCGGTTGCGACGCCGTCGTGGAATTCCTCGTAGTTGAGCCCCCGATCGACGCCGTTCTCGGCGGCGATTCGCTCGGCTTTGTCCGTGGAACTGCTCACGAGAACTGTCACCTCACCGAGTTCGGAGGCCGCGATCGCAGGCAGGGCGACATCGACGGTCCACCATCCGAGTCCCAGCAGTGCGTATCGAACTGTTCCCTCTGTCGTCGACTGCCACCGGCGCGTCTCGTAGCTATCGATCCAATCGAGCATTACGGTCCGGTACGACAACCAACTACTAAAACACCGATACTCCTCGGAGAAGCGGTGTAACGACAGCGAACGATTCGACGGTCGTGTTTCTCGTAGTGAGAGCGGGCTACTGCACGAGTTGCGTAACGTCGAACACTGGTTTGCAGGTTTCGCCGGCGACAAACGCCTCGAAAGCGTCGTCGGCGTCGAGCAACGAAAACCGATCGTCGACGAACGTTTCACAGTCGACATCTCCCGAGCGGATGAGACGGAACGCCCGTTCGAAATCCTCATACATTGACGCGTATGAGCACTGAAGATCGATCTCAGCCCGGACAAGCGGCGAATACGGCATCGTCGTCTCGCCAGTCTGTCCGACGAGAACGATCTGTCCGCCCTTTCGGACGGCGTCGACAGCCGACGGCAATCCCGAGGGATGGCCGGTCGTATCGAAGACGACATCGAATCCGACGCGATCAGTCAGTTCAGCACACCGCTCTTCGAACGCCCCAGATTGGACGTTGATCGTTTCGAGTCCCAGCCGCTCGGCCAGTGGCAGCCGGTACGTCCCGTCTTGGTCGACCCCGGAGACGACGACGGTTCCGCCCTGTGCGCGAGCTATCTGGGCGGTCAGAAGCCCGATCGGTCCCGGACCTTCAACTAACACCCGGTCACCGGGACTCACACGGGAGTTCTCGATCACCGCTCGCGCACCGATACTCGTCGGCTCAGCAACGGCCGCGTGCATCGGGTCGACGCCTTCCGGAACAGGATGTAGCGCCCGTTCGGGAACCGCGACAAACCGTTCGTACGCGCCGTCGTGGTCGACACCCGTGATCACCGCGTTTTGACAGACGTTTTCCTCACCAATAGAACATTGATAACAGTCACCACATCCTCGAATTGGTCGCTCAACCACACGATCACCGACCGAGAACGCGGAAACGTCATCGCCGGTTTCGACGATCCGCCCGGTGTATTCGTGACCGATGACGGTCGGCAGTTCCATCCGCTCGAACGCCGATTCGAACTCGTAGATGCCGGCGTCACTCCCACAGAGTCCCGCGTACTCGACTTCGACGAGCGCCTCGTTTGATCCCGGTTCCGGTCGTTCCCGTTCGACGAGTTCCATCGCGCCGTTCGTACGGCTCACTTTCGCCAATCCACGCATGGACGATGAATACTGACAGTCCAGTGGTTATAATTCTACGGGATACCGCATACCGAAACTGTGATACGAGTTCTGATCCCACGCCCGGTATGGGTTCGTACGAACACACGCCAGTGAGTGTTAGCGATAAACGAGTCGTCGTCGTCGGTGGGACCAGCGGGATCGGGGAGGCCATCGCTCTGGGATTTGGCAGCGAAGGAGCCGACGTGATCGGGACTAGTCGGAGCGAGGACAAGGTTGATACCACCGCTACGGCGCTCGAAGAACGCGGTGTGACCACCACGCGGGTCACGTGCGACGTGACCGAGGCGGCAACGATCGAACGGGTTCGAGAGGCAGCAATCGAGGAACTCGGCGGCATCGACGTGGTCGTCGTCTCCCAAGGTGCGATCTCCCGGGAGTCGGTTCTCGGAATCGATGATGAGGACTGGGATCGAGTGACCGATGTCGCGCTTGATGGTGTCCGGCGCGTTACACAAACGTTCGCTCCCGCGATGGCAGACGGCGGTGCCATCATCACCATCTCCTCGCTGACGGCCAGACTCTCGATGGCGAACCTGCCGGCCTACTCCGCAGCGAAAGGCGGTGTCGAAGCGTTCACACGGGCGGCTGCGAAGGAATTGGCCCCGGAGATCCGAGTCAACGCGATCGCTCCTGGTTTCGTCATCACGCCACAGAACGAGGCGACCTACGCCGAGGGGACCGACAAACGCGACCGGATCGATCGACGCACGCCGCTCGGCCGTGTCGCAGAGCGCGAGGAAATCGTTGGCGGAGCGGTCTTTCTCGCCAGCGACGCAGCATCATACATCACTGGCGAGATCCTCACGATTGACGGAGGCTTCGCCACAAGCGCCCTATAGAGCTGCGAGCAACACCCCTCTTTTCGCGACTAGATCTGAATCACGTTCCCTTCGTGTTCGAGGCGTCGATTGTAGAGCGCGTCACCGGTCTCTGCGTCGAACACGTGGACGGCTTCGGGTGGGATGTGAACGTGGATATCGCTGTCGGCGTCGATCCGTCGCATTCCGTCGGCAATCGCGATGAGATCCTCGGTTCCACTCGATGAGTCCGGAAACGTGAGATGGATCACATTCTCATTGCCCATCGGCTCTACCACTGTCACGCTCATTGCTGCCGTGTGGTTCTCGTGACTGGTTTCACCCTGTGGTTCGCCATCCGGATCATGGAGTTCGATGTCCTCTGGACGGATACCGAGCACCAGTCGATCGTTGTCAGACACCGCACTGAGACCGTCCGTGATCCGGTCGTCGAAGGGGTAGGCCAGCTGCTCGGAGACGAACGCCTCATCCTCGTAGCTTCCATCAAGGAAGTTCATCGACGGCTCACCGATGAACTGGGCGACGAACATGTTCGTCGGCTCGTGGTACAGTTCGAGTGGCTCACCGACCTGCTGGAGGACGCCGTCATTCATCACCACCATCCGATCGGACATCGTCATCGCCTCGGTCTGGTCGTGTGTCACGTAGACGGTCGTCACGTCGAGTTGCTCTTGGAGCTGTTGGAGTTCCGTCCGCATCTGGGCGCGGAGCTTCGCGTCCAGATTCGATAGCGGCTCGTCCATCAAAAACACCTCAGGATCGCGGACGATCGCTCGGCCGAGCGCCACACGCTGCTGTTGGCCCCCGGATAACTCCTCGGGCCGCCGGTCGAGCAGTTCGGAGATGTCGAGCAACTCCGCGACTTCCTCAACCCGCTGTTTGCGTTCTTCGTCAGTGAAATCCGGCTCTTCTTCCAACCCGAACTTCATGTTGCCACGCACCGTCATGTGCGGATACAGGGCGTAGTCCTGAAACACCATCGCAACGTCCCTGTTTTGGGGCGTGCGGTAGTTCATCAGGTCTCCGTCGAACTGTATCTGACCTTCCGAGGGCGTTTCCAGCCCGGCGATCATCCGGAGTGTCGTCGTCTTGCCACACCCCGATGGACCGACGAGAACGATGAACTCTCCGTCCTCGATATCGACGTTCACGTCATCGACGGCGACAACGTCATCAAAGCGTTTCGTGAGTGTTTCGATAGTTATGTTAGCCATGTTTGCTGTTTATGGTGTAGATGTCCTGAAACCGGTTACGCTCCGCCCGTTTGGAGTCCTTTCGCGAACTGTTCGGAAAACGCGATGTACAACACCAGCGTCGGCAGCGCAGCGAGAAACGCCGCGGCCATCCGAAGGCCGTAATCGACGCCGGAGATCGAGGCACCGATGCCCGACAGCACGAGCGTCATCGTCGCCGCTGTCGCGTTCGCGTACTTGATGATCGTCAACGAGAACAGGAACTCGTTGTAGATCTGCGTGAACTGGTAGATGAACACCACGCCGAACATCGGCTTCGACAGGGGGAGGACGATGTCCTTGTAGATGCTCGTGAGGCTTTTTCCGTCGATCTTCGCGGCTTCGATGTACGAGGTGGGCATGCTCTGGTAGTATCCCCGAAACAGGACCGTGACGATTGGGATTCCGTACGCGATGTGGGTGATCGTCAACGGAACCAACTGCAGATGTCCGGGTTCGACGAGCTTCAACCGCGCGACTGGCTCAAGCATCTGAGCCAGGGGGAAGACCTGATACCAGAACTTATCGATCGGAATGATAACTGCTTGGTAGGGCACGAACACGCCGATGAGGAACAGGATGAGGATCCCAACCTGTCCCCGCCAGTCGATCATCGTGAGACCGTAGGCGGCCATGCTGGCGAACACAATCGTGATGAGCGTGGCCGGTACCGCCATCACGAGCGAATTGATGATGCCCCCTTGCAGTTGGCTGAAAGCAGTTCCGATGTTTTCGGCCGTCACCCCGTCGGCACCCGGCGGGAGAAACGGCATCGTATTGGCGATCGATGCGTCGGTTTTGATCGCTGTTAGGATCCCCGCCTCCAGCGGCGCGAGGAAAAACGCGATGAACAGCGTCACCACGATGTAGATCCCGAGCCGCCGGGCATTCATCCCGCGCACGATCCCCGCAACGTCGATGTCGGCAAGTGATTCTCGTGCCATGATCAGAGACTCCCCTGTCTGTGCTGGTAGTAGAGATACGGCGAGATGACGCCCAGAGCCATGATCAACAGCATGGTAGCGATCGCCGCTCCGTACGCCCACTGAACGTTGTTGAACGCCTCCCGCATCATCAGCGTCGCCAGTATGTCAGTGCCTTTCGGTGGCGTGTATCCGCCCGTCAGCGCGTACAGGAAGGTGAACGTCTTCAGTGCGAACACCATCAACACGACCGCCGCGCTCACTGATGCGGCCTTGAGCTGTGGAATGATGACGCGCAGGTAGATCCTGATTGTACTGGCGCCGTCGATCTGTGCGGCCTCGAACTGCGATTCCGGAATCGATTGCAACCCGGCGAGATACACGATCATCGTGTAGCCGCTGAACTGCCAGATCAACGCGAAGATGATCGCAGCGAGTGAGAACGACGGATTTCCGAGAAAGTTGATCGGACTGATCCCGAATAATCCAAGCACGACGTTGATGACACCGACTTCGGCGTCGTACATCCACACCCACAGTTTCGCTGTCACAACGAACGAGAGGCTCATCGGGAGCAGGTAGATCATCTGTGTCTGCTGTTTAAATCGGAACTGCCTGTCGAGTAGTACCGCAAGGAACAGTCCGAGCACGAGACAGATTGCCGTGAACGCGACCAACAGAACGAACGTGTTCATGGCAGCCCGATGGACAGCTGGTTCTGCCAGTGCTTGGCTGTACATCTCTAGATCTAGACTCGACCAGTCAACAGGTCCGATCCCGGCGGTGTCCGTTAATGAGATTGCGATGTTGTAGCCGATTCCACCGTAGACGGCAATCCCCATGATCACAAAGGGGATGCCCCAGAACGGAAGGGACCGAACGAAATCCCCGTTGAGGACGTATCGGAACTTCGTCCGCCATCCCACGGAGTCCGCTACCGACTCCCCGGTTGCTTCGTGTGTAGCCATAACAGATTGCTTATTGGATGAATTGTATCACTTATGAGTCAGTTCGAAACCGCCGATTCGAGATCACTCGCGGCTGCCTCGACCTTGTAGGGGCCCATGAAGTTCACACGGAACGCCTCCTCACACGCCGTGAGCGTCTGTGGCGTGACCGCCAGCCCGTGTGCGATCGTGGGGGGCAGCTGTTTCGCAGACCGGAGGTCCTCGTACATCTGCTGCAGGTACTTCGGCAGTTTACTGGGATCCACGTCGGTTCGGAGCGGAACGGACCCCTTGTTCTTGTTGAACGTGATCTGAGCCTTTTTCGATCCCACGAATCGGAGCCACTGCTTGGTCAGCTTCGGAGTTGGGTTGTTCGCGGGCGCCACGAACGAATCGAGATGGAAGACGTACACTCCTTCCGTTCCGGGGAAGGGGATCCAATCCCAATCCTTCTGATAGTTCACCTGATCATTCTTGCGATACGCGCCGTACAGCCAGTTGCCCTGATGGACACAGCCAGCAGAGCCGTTGACGATCTTCTCGTTGGCCTCGGTCATGCTCAGCGTCGAGGCGTTGTCAGGGATGTGGTTCTGGAGGATGGTTTTCGTCGCTTTGAGTGCCGATCGGATGGCCTTCCCGTCGGGGTTCCCGTCGATGAAGTTGGTGTACGCCTTCACACCCGACTGACTCAGGAGGATCTGGGCGAACAGCTGGAGATTCGTCCACGGTCCGCTCATCGCCTGCGTCATGGGCACTGCGTCGGTGTTCTGACCGATCGTTTTGAGCGCCGAGATCAGCGCATCCACCGAATCCAACGACTTGGGATCGACTCCCGCCTCTTCGAACACCTGAACGTTGTAAAAGAGGTTGTTCATCCGGTGGGAACCGATCGGTACCGCCGGCATCTTGTCGTTAAACGTACACTGCTCGATCGTCGCTTTGTGGATTGTGTCTTTGAAACCTGCCTCCTCCCAAACGTCTTTCTCGACGTTCATGAGGGCACCCTTGTACCGTTCGAGGTGTTTTCCGGGCCAGTTCGCAAACGCTCCCATCAGATCGTTGTTCTGTAATCTGTTTGCAATGACTGTGTTGAGATTGCTGTTGGCGTCACCCCCAGCACCGTTATAGTCGGTTGACACATCGGGATATTCCTCATCGAACGCTTTTTTGAGGGCTTCCATAGCGGCTTTTCCGTCACCAGAATTCCAGCCGTGGACGACTTCGAGCGTACCGCCTTTGTTACCGTTGGAACTATTCCCCTCATCCAAACAGCCGGCGATCCCCGTCGTTCCGACAGCACCAATGGCCGCAAGTGCTTTCAGATATCGGCGTCGGTCCGGATCGTTAACATGGTCGATGTCAGTAGACATGGTGCATCACTAAACTGCCTACCATTCCGTGTCGTTGATCACTATTAAACATTTTCCATAGAGATGAAGCGTATTCCCTCCGGTAACGTCGTCCGCCGTTTCATCTTCAGAGGCGCGTCCGGCCAACCTAATAGACACCATGTAGATATATATTTAGTTATATGTAACTCTTCATACCATACACAACTAACAAGGTCAAATGTGTTATGTTTCTATATTAATAGGATATCTTCTATTATTCGTCAGGTGGGGACCACCATCATGAGCGACGAGTTGGGCACGATCTCCACGTTTCTCTCGATAAGCATTGTGAAAATACTTCCAAAAAGCAGCGTTATCGCCAGTATTATGGATTCAATTTCGAATATACAGTACATCATCTTCTTTTGAAGGGAACGTCGATCGGGTCGGAAAGCCGACGCGAGTTGATTGATTGCGCCCGATCGGTGCTGGACATCCACCGTGATCGGTCCCTGTGTGTGGTCGGCGGGTCAGGCTTCGTCGAACATCGTTTCACCCTCGGCAAGGTGATCAGCGACGGTGTCAAGATCGAGTGTCAGGCCGAGTCCTGGCCGTTCAGGGACAGCCATGTAGCCGTCTTGAATGAGGTCGTCTTCTTCGACCAACTCTTCCCACCAGCCGAGTTCGTAGGAGTGATATTCGAGTGCCAGCGCGTTCGGGATCGCGCTCCCCACGTGTGCGGAAGCCATCGTTCCGATCGGAGACGAGACGTTGTGCATTGCGACCGGAACGTAGTAGAGATCAGCGAGCGTCGCGATCTTTCGGGTTTCTCGCATTCCACCGACTTTCGGAACGTCGGGAGCGATGATGTCGAGCGCTTCCTCCTCGATGAGACGGCGTTGGCCGTGCGTCCGATAGACGTTCTCCCCAACGGCGATCGGCGTGCCGGTCGATTGGGTTACAGTTTGCTGCACATCGTGGTTTTCGGGTGGGACAGGGTCTTCGAGCCACCAGACATCGTACGCTTCGAGCCGCCGTGCGAGCCGTCGAGCGCTGCCTGCGGAAAAGGCCCAGTGACAATCAAACGCCACATCGGCCCGGTCACCGACGCGTTCTGTGACCCGTTCGACGATCTCCGCTTTGTGTTCGATCTCCGGCGTTCGAAGGTGGCGGTTCGCCCGATCCTTCTCGTGACCGGACGGTACGTCGAGATCGAACTTCAGCGCGTCGTAACCGAGGTCGTCGACCACCCGTTCGGCCTCCTCGGCACACGCCTCAGGATCGGCCTCTTCTTCAGTGTGACAGTCACAGTACACACGAATCGCGTCCCGATACTTTCCTCCGAGCAGCTGATACGCGGGAACGTCCAGGATCTTCCCGACGACATCGTGGAGCGCGAGTTCAATGCCGGAAATAGCGGCGATATCCTTTCCAGCGATCGATCCCTCGCCAGACATCTTCTGGATCATGTGTTCGTACAGCCGGTCGATGTCGAGAGGGTTTTCACCGACCACGAAGGGCGTGAGTCGCTCGATGATCTCCGGCAGCGCACCGCCCCAGTACGCTTCGCCGTTTCCGACGTGACCACTGTCCGTGTACACGCGGACGAGTGTCCACGGATAGTTGCCGTCGACGATCACCGTCTGGACATCGGTGATCTCCACGTCGCGGTGCCCTCGATCCTGGTTCAGTCCCATCGTCTCGCCCGACAGATCGCGCATCGTGTACTCCGCATTCGGATCTCGCAACTGCCTGTAGTTCATACGACGTGTGAACATCAACGGTCGGTATGAAAACGTTTTCGGGATGAACGAACGGAGCCACACCCATGTCGTATCGGCAACGACGACCGAACGGTCGTTCAGACAACTGAAGAAGAGGCCGCTCCCGAGGCGTGTGCCGTACGGAACCGTCCTTCTTCCCACAATCCTGTTATCGAGCGTGCACCACCGGAGACCGACATTCCGACGGAGCTACAGCGATCACGACCCCGATCGATCAGTAGTTGACACCGATAAGACCAGTCGGCAGCGAACACCGTCGCCGCTGTCAGCCTGCGGCAGCGGCCACGAATCGAATGCGTTGAGATGGCAGTGGATTTATACTTGTTGGTGTGATCAATCCCCTATGGGAAAAAATTCGATCAAATCGATCAAGACCACGTTCGAAATCGTGGGAACGATTCAAGAGCGGGGTGGGACGACGTTGACGGAACTCTCGACGGCGCTCGACATCCCGACGAGCACGGCGTACAACTACCTCCAGACGCTCGAAGAGGAGGAGTACGTTGTTTCCGAAGACGGGACGTACCACGTTGGACTCCGGTTCCTAGAGCACGGCGCACACGCTCGGAGTCGGATGAAACTGTTCGATGTCGCCGTTCCGGAAGTCGATAAACTCGCGGAGCAAACCAACGAGCTTGCGAATCTTCTCGTAGAAGAACACGGACGAGGGATCTATCTCCACCGCGCGTACGGCGATGAGGCGGTGAAAGTCGAAGCACACGTCGGTACCCGCGTGTATCTACACAGCACCGCGCTCGGCAAGGCGATTCTCGCCCATCTTCCCGAGCAGCGACGACAAGAGATCTTCGAGAGACAAGGGCTACCCCAACGGACCGACAAAACAGTGACCGATCCTGACGAAATAGCCGATCAGCTACAGCAGATAGAAGATCGTGGGTACGCGTTCGATAGTGGAGAACGCATCAAAGGACTTCGGTGTGTCGCTGCGCCCGTCCTAAGCACTTCGGGACGGGTGCTCGGAGCAGTCAGCGTCTCCGGTCCAGCAAACCGTTTTCGAAAACAGCGCTTCCGAGAGGAGCTACCGAGGAAGCTACTCGAAGTGGTCAACGTCATCGAACTCAACATCACTCATTCGTAGCCAGCTCGCTGTTCGAACTGTTCACACCGAGTATCCCATATTGTGGGAAACATCCGTGCGTTCGGGTTTCGTGGGGGTTACAGGAGTACCGCTGTAATGTAACGGGAGTGATCAGGGACCGCCATTGCACCGGTTGCGGATGAATCGTTTCGACCGTCACCGCCGGCTTCCGCCCTTCGTATGGGGGCTTTCGCCGTATTTGAGCAGATAAAAGGTGAAGATGAGTGTTGCGCACATCGTCAGTAGAGCACTGATACCGACGTAGTGAGGTTGGAAGGGAACGCCGAGATCCTCCGGATCAGTCTCCTGTTGTACGGCTGCCTCCCGTGGAACAGAGCCGACAGCAATGGCTCCTTTCATGCCCTGACTCTGGTGGGGTTCACAGTAGTAATTGGTGATCCCATCCGCGTCGAACGTCCGGGTGAACGTTGTCCCTGCTTGGGCGACCGGACTCCCGCTGTTGAAGCTGCCGTCTTCAGCGACAACGTTGTGGGCTCCACCCTGTCCAGTCCATTCCCATGTGACGGACGTACCTGAATCGATGTGGACAGCGACGGGATCGAACGAAAGTCCGCTGTTCGGGTCACCACCGACCGCGATCGTCACTGCTTGTTGTCCCGTTCGGTCGGCTGTCTGTTCGTCCCAGTACCCCACATCGTCAAGCCAGCCGCCGTAGTCGATCGAACCTCCTCCCCCCTGTGTCTGGGCTGTTACCCCCGCGCTACCAGCCACGCTGCCGGTTGCCCCCGCCATTCCGCTGATGAACGTTCGCCGGGACATATTGTGTTCGTTTTCCCAACCCATGGCAAATATTAGCACCCATGAGTGAAGAATCCTATGGTAGGACCTATTACACATAAGTTATTGTATCCGAGAAGGAGTAAACCACATACTGCAATCATTACGCGTTTTGTGGTTCGTGAGCGCGCTTCACTGATAGGTCTCGCTCAGTGAACCACTGTAGCGTTCATTTCTCCCGAAACGAACCGATGTCCGCGACGCGTTACAATCGTTTTATCCGCTATCAGTGTGTCTGCACGTTTCATCAGTTCTGTGTAGCCAGTTCGGTCGGAGGGTCTCTGCCGATGGATTCGCCTGTGACACCGATATCCATCACACACCAGATCAGAGCAATAGTACAATTACTTCTACCTTATAAATTTGTTACAGTTCGATCGCAACGCGAAAGACGGCGACAAAACCGGGCTGTCGTTCACTGTGCCAACGATCCGATCCAGGAATGGATCACTGATCGTAGAGGATTTCGAGGATTTCCGCGTCCGTCCGGAATTTCAGGACGTTGTGAACCACCGAGTTCCGTATGTTTTGTACCGAATCACCGTACTCCTTGTAGAAATCGTGGATCCATTTCGACTCGGCGCGTCGATTCGGAAACATCATGATCGACTTCCACTGATACTCACCGTCCGAGAGGAACATGAACAAGGTGTTAGGCGAGCCACGGATCGCTTCGAGTGCTTCGCGCCACGTTTCCTCGAAATGTTCGGGATTGAGTTTGAACTCGAACATGCCGAACAGGAAGTACGCGCCGTTGGGGATGATCGCCTCCCGAAACACACCTTCCTCTCGCATTCCTCGGATCGACTCGCTGACCGTTACGTGAGAGATGTCGATGCCGTACTTCTGTTCGAGGATGTCCGCGAGCTCACGCGAGGAAAGCTGTGGATCTTCCGAAAGTTCCCGAAGAATATACACGTCTCGTTCCTTGAAATCCCAGTTCGGTGCGTCATCTGAATCGGTCATGCAGTATCCTAGTACAGTCGTACTACCTGCGTGTTTCGGTGGCTCGCTTTTGACAACCGACGAAATGAGGGAAGATCCACCGACAGAGGCAGAAAAACGGGAGCGGGACCAGAGAGAGCACGGACAGCAGACGATAGACCAGCCGTATGCCATCGACTGAACGTGTCGCTTCGGATTCGCTGTCCGTGTAGAACTGATGGGATCTGTGTAATAAGTTTTGTGGATGCGAATCGTCACCGATCGTCATCGAGTGACGCGACGAGTTCGTCGCCCACCCGTGCGAGTCGCGTTCCGAACGGCTCGGAGCGCTCTCGCAGGCGTCTATGGCTCCATTCAGTAGCCGCTTCAGAGGCAGTGTTGACTGCACAATCACGGATTTCAGTCGGGATGAGTCGCAGTTCGTCGGGGATCCCGTCCCGTCGGACGCAGACTTCGAACAGAAATCCACGATCGTTTCGAAGTGTTTCATCAACCGCGTAGTCGTCGACGAAATCACCGGTATCGTAGAGAATCGGATGACCGTCATGGATCTCAATTCCGTGAACCACGTGAGCGCTGTGGCCGTGAACGAGCGTTACTCCTTGCTCAATCAACCAGCGTCCAACATCCTGAAACGCCGACGACGGTTCGGTGACCATGTTCGGTCCCCAGTGAAGCGAAGCAACGACGATATCTGGATTCGTTTCCTTCGCCTTCTGTATCGTCGATGTGAGTGTTTCTCGGCTCTCCTCGTCGTGAAGATCGAACGATACGTGTGCGACGCCAGGCGAGTCGGGGCCGGCAGCGTATTCAGGGGTGTTGTCAGTGAACGCGAAAAGGGCAATCTCCACGCCGTCGATCGACAGCCGGGCCGGCTCGCGGGCCGCTGCGTCCGTTCGACCAGCCCCGGCGTGGGCGATATCGGCCTGATCAAGCCGATCGACCGTGTCACACAACGCCTCGACTTCGTAATCCAAGGCGTGGTTGTTGGCGAGTGAAACCCAGTCGACACCCGCTCGTTCAAGAGCCGGAACGACCCAGCGCGGGTCCCCTCGGAAGTGAAACGGACGATAGGTCCGACGCCACGGATGACCTTCCCGTGAGACGGCACATTCGAGGTTGATGAACAGTCCATCGAGTGACTGGAGTTCATCAAGGAGGTCTCCCCATACGGCGTCGACAGACCGCGACCGCTGTCGACGGTCGACCAGTCGACCCAACATGACATCGCCAGTAAATCCGAGCCGAAGGGTCGAAGCCATAGCTGTAGTTAGGCTGTGTAGCACTAACGGCTTTCGCGGGCGAGGAAATCGGACGCGTCGAACGTCACGGTGGGATTTTTGATTGTGGCGATCCATAGCATCATAGCGGAATCGAGACGACGAACGCGAACGAAGCTACCACAGCACGATGAGTAATCTCGAACTCACGAGTCCGGCGTTTGCCGACGGAGAGCCGATCCCGGACGAATACAGCTACACGGAGCGAAACGCCAATCCACCGCTGTCCATCGCCACTGTCCCGACCAAAAGCGAATCGTTGGCGCTCATCATCGACGATCCGGACGCACGGGCACCAGCAGGAAAAGTCTGGGATCACTGGGTGGTGTGGAACATCGACCCCGACCGAACCGAAATCCCATCAAAGTGGGAGCCAACCGAAGCGATTGAGGGCACGAATGATTACGGTGATGTCGGTTACGGTGGTCCAAACCCGCCCGACAGACGACACACCTATCGCTTCAAACTCTACGCGCTCGACAGTCCCCTGAATCTTCAACCCGCGTCCACGAAGGCGGCGGTCGAGAACGCGATGAAAGGCCACATCATCGCGCACACGACGCTCACGGGAACCGCAGCCCCGTGACCCGTGGCAGATTGTCCTCACCGCCACCGCTAACACCATTGCGAGTGAACCAGTAGCGACGGCAAACAATGCGTTTGGTTCAGATGGCGGTTCCCCCCGCGAAACACGACGCTGTCGTGGAACTGCTGGAAGAGCGGGAGCTCAACTACGCAATCGCTGATGAAACATCCGACCTCAACGCTGAGACAATCGTTTCTGTCCCCATCGAAACCGCCGAAGTTGAAGGGCTTCTCGATTCTTTGCGCGAGATCGGTATCGAAGAAGAGGGATACGCGATCATCACGGATGTCGAAGCGATCCTCGGTTCACCGGAGAAAGGGACGGAACGAACGACACGACCGGACTCGACACCACTGTTGAAACCCTTTACGAGCAACCGGATCTCACGAGAGGAACTACAAGACACAGTGACAGAGATGGCGATTCTGACGCCGAGTTACGTGTTCTTCACCATCGTGAGCTCCATCGTCGCCTGCGTTGGGCTACTCACCAACAGCGCTGCCGTCATCGTCGGGAGCATGGTCATCGCGCCGCTGCTCGGCCCGGCCGTCGGCGCAAGCGTCGGAAGCATCGTCAACGACGAGCAACTGTTTCGAACGAGCATCCTTGCTCAGGGTCTCGGACTCGTTCTCGCGGTCGGCAGTGCGACGCTCTTCGCGTATCTCATCAAGTTTACGATCATGCCGACTGTCGACCTGCACACGATAGACGAAGTGGTCTCACGAACCAATCCCAGCGCGCTGTCTCTCATCGTTGCTCTCGGCTCCGGTGCAGTCGGGGCGTTCTCGGTGAGTTCGGGGGCAAGCGCGCCGTTGGTTGGTGTGATGATCGCAGCGGCCCTGATCCCGCCTGCAGCGGCAGTCGGTCTATCGATGGCCTACTGGTCACCCGTCGTACTCATCAGCGTTACTGTGCTCTTGCTTGTCAACATCCTTTCGATCAATTTCGCAAGCCTCGGTGTGCTCTGGATGCGGGGATACCGTCCCCCTCATTGGTTCGAGCAGGAGACTGCAAAACGAACGACCATGAAACGGATCGGAACGTTACTCATTGGACTGTTGATCGTCTCCGCGTTTCTCATCACGACGTCAATAAATATAAGTCAGAACAGCCGTTTCGAAGAAGAAGTCGAAACGATCACCGCCGAAAGCGATGTTCGAACACTGTCCGTTAATATTTCCTATAAGTTACGACCGTTCACTCGAACCCCGACGGCTGTCACAGTTCACGCCGAGACCAACTCGGATCAGTTCGCTGATCGGCTCAGATACCGGATCGAGAACAGAACTGGGACCGATGTCTCCGTCACTGTCGTTCAGGAAAGGCTCCAGACATCAAATGCCACGTCCGGAACGCCCCAACTCGAATCACTGCACTCGACACGTTTCAGAGCCACATCCGCAAGCTAAATCGAAGCCATGAATGACAAGTCGGATCTGGAACCAATTTATCTACCCATACTACAGTAATATTTATATTGTAGTCAATGATTACTACAATATCGTGATCCAAAACGGTATCCAAGATTCAGAACAGGACGGCGGTTCGACGGTGGGTGAGCAAGATGAGTGACACGATGGCGAGCGTGAACGAGCAGCAGGGGAACCAGAACGATACCACAACGGTGACTCAGCCATCGGAACTAGAGTGTCCGGAGTGTGGTAGTTCGTCCGTGTATCGCAATCAGGACCGAGGAGAACGGTGTTGTGATCGTTGTGGATTAGTGATCGAGGGATCGATGATTGATACGGGACCGGAGTGGCGAGCGTTCGACGCGTCCGAACGGGAGAAAAAGTCCCGTGTCGGTGCACCAGTGACGCGGATGCTGCACGATAAGGGGTTAACGACCGCCATCAGTTGGCAAGATCGGGATGGAAACGGTCGCACCCTCTCCGCAAAACGACGGGAGCAGATGCGTCGGCTCCGCACGTGGAACGAGCGCGCCCGGACCGCGAACAACAGAGAACGGAACCTCCAGTTTGCGCTCTCGGAGATCGACCGCATGGCCAGCGCGCTCGGCGTTCCTCAATCCATCCGTGAGATCACGTCGGTGCTCTACCGGCGAGCACTGGATGAGGATCTCATTCGTGGGCGGTCGATCGAAGGGATCGCCACCGCTACGCTGTATGCCGCCTGCCGACAGGAAGGGATACCACGCAGTCTCGACGAGTTAACGGAGGTTTCCAGGGTCGATCGGTCTGAGATCGCTCGAACGCACCGTTACGTCGCCCGCGAGCTTTCGCTCGCGTTAGAACCCGCCGATCCACGCCAGTACATCCCTCGGTTCTGTTCGGCACTCGATCTCTCAGAAGATATCCAAGCGAAAGCGATGGAGATCTGTAGCACCACCGCAAACGAAGGGTTGTTGTCCGGAAAATCACCCACGGGATACGCAGCAGCGGCCATCTACTCCGCAGCGCGTCTCTGTGGTGCTGAAACGACACAGAGCGACATCGCAAGCGTGGCCCAAGTGACCGAGGTCACGATCCGAAAACGCTACCACGAACAACTCGACGCCATCGGTCTCACGATTGAGAATTGACAACGAACTGCAATACAACTATTCAAACTGTGGCTGACGAAACGTACATCTACTAAAACAGGTGTTCGAACCTGTCCGAACCGCTGACCATGAAAACGCAGGAATGCCTGATGAGTAGACACGCGAACCGACTACTGCTGCCTCGGTCCGCGGCCGTGATTCATCCGTTGTGTCCTGGATTCATCCTCCCGGTGCGCTCGTGCGCCACAGTTCCATCCACCAACTACACCACTAAAAAAGTTTCCAAATGGGTTCGATATTTAATCAGTATTCGATTGTGACGTGTGATCGGCTTCGCGTTCGGTTGATCGTCCCCCACATCGTCATCGGTCCAAGACAGGCAGGTGCGTGCTGAGCGCGTCAGTCACCCGATCGATTTCGTCGATCTCGTCGGTGTCACAGCGGATCGTCGGTCGCCACCACTGCGCAGTATGGAGATAGAGCGCATCCTCGGCGTGGGTGTAGCCGGTGAACGTCGACCACGGACGGAATCGGCGGACAAAACCGCGTTCGGCAGCGAGTCCGGCGTCGGAAACGCGGTACGTCCTCCCGTGAGGACAGCTGATATGCACCGTCACTGCCACTACCAATATTACCTGTCCGAGGAGATAGCTTCCTTCGTACCCGAAGAGACCTTCGGCAATCTCTCCGAGAGTCAGACCCACACCGCCGACAATTCCGATTGCGTCCACTATCCGACGGTGACGCCGCGGGAGCCATGCCTCCCCCTCTGTGAGATCGATTGCGTCTGACAATTGGGCATTCGCGCACCGGGTCCAGCTCATTGCCACGACGAGACCGCCAAAAAATCCTCCAGCAACTATTCCCAGCAGCGACCACCCGATTACCGAGTCGAACGACCCGGGAACGATACCGGCGATAGCTCCCACGATCGGGAGAATGAACACCACCATTGGAACAACGCAGAGCGTCCACGAAAGACCTGAGTAGCCGATTTCAATAGCGAGTCCGGGGATGTAAACGACGGCGACACTCACAACCGTTATCACGACCGTTGTCGCGGTAACCACTACAAGCGTGAACAACACGGCGTCCGTGAGGAAGCCTGCCAATACGATAGAACCGAGCGGAATGAGGAGGGCACACGCATACAGTCCGGTGACCAGTGCGTAGATTGGATCCGGGCGAGGACCGTCTTGAAACGCCCGTGTCGTCAAGAACGCCATACCATCACTACTTGGCTAGAAGTGAAATGTTTTCTGTATCTGAGCGGTCCGAAGAAAAACACTAGTAGTAAATAGTCTGTAGTGAAACGGAACACAAATGGATCAACAGCAACGACGCGTTGCGTCGTTCATCGAACAACACGATCTTCACGCTCCGCCCGCGTATCGGCTGTTGGATCTCGTCTCGGAAGTCGGGGAGGTAGCAAAGGACGCCAACAGCTCAACGGACTACGGAACCTCCCCCGGTGAACTCACACTCAGCGAGGAGGAGATCGGTGACGTGCTGTTCTCGCTGCTCGCACTCGCTGACAGTCAGGAGATCAACGCGGACGCAGCGCTACAAACGGCGCTCGAAAAGTACGAACGCCGATTGATCGACGCAGAGACACCGTCCTCGGAGTAGCTCACAACCGGTCGACGAACGCGTCGAACGCGCCGCTTTCGGGATGGACGTGGCAGTACGTCCCGAGCGTGTCGTACTCCATCAGTCCGTCCCGTCCGTCGTCAATACCGTCGCCGCGCTCAACGTCGAAGGCGAATCGAGCGTCCGAATCAACGTCGGCGCTGGAGTAGTGGAACTCGTGACCACGGATTGTCTCACCAGCGGTGGCGGTGTGCGTGTCGGTTCGGGCGCGGAGTTCGACGTGGTCGAGCGCCTGGTACCGATCGTGCATTCGGACGTGGGCCGGAAGGACGCCGGCCATCTCGTAAGTTTCGTCGTCGGTGGTCAGCGTTTCTGACAGGGCGATCAGTCCCCCACACTCCCCAAACACCGGGAGTCCGTCGGCGGCCTGTTCGGCCACCTGCTCGATGGCGGGGCTGTCCGCCAGCGCAGCGGCGTGCAGTTCCGGATAGCCGCCCGGAAGATAGACGCCGTCACAGTCGGGCAGGTCGTCACCCTCGATCGGTGCGAACGGACACACGTCAGCACGCGCACGCAGTCGCTCGATCGTCGCCGGATAGTAGAATCGAAACGCCCCATCACGAGCAACGGCGATCCGTTCATCCGTGGATGACCGATCCGGCATCCGAGCGGGTGGTGGCGGCGCGCGTGCGACATCCATGAGCGCATCGATCCGGAGGTGGTCTCCCGCGTGTTCGAGCACCTCCTGCGGGAGCGGGGATTCGTCGCCCATCTGCAATCCGAGGTGGCGATCGGGGATCGCCAGCTCCTCTCGCGGCGGGATACGGCCGTAGTACGTAATACCCTCGGGGAGCGCCTCACGGATCCCGCTTTCGTGACGACCACCGTGTGCGCGTTGGGCGATCACACCGGCAACGTCGATGTCGCGGCCAGTCGTCGACGCGTACCGTTCGAATCCCAGTGCCGTGGCGGCAACACTCTCCATGCCGGCGCTTGCGTCGACGACGAGTACGACCGGTAGATCAAGCGCTTTGGCAACCATCGCAGTGCTCGATGCGTCCCCATCGTACAGCCCCATGACCCCCTCAACGACACAGAGATCACCGTTCCCCCGGTAGTAGTTCCGCCGGAGTCCATCCGCACCCTGGAGCCACCGGTCGAGTGTCCGCGAACCCTGCCCAGCGACGTGTTCGTGGTGGCTCGGATCGATGAAATCCGGGCCGGCTTTGGCGGGTTGGACCGAGATCCCCGATGTCTCAAGCGCGTGGATGACACAGAGCGTGGCAACGGTTTTCCCGACACCGGAGCGCGTTCCGGCGAGAACGACGCCGTTCATTCGGCCTCGTCCTGTTCGAGGAGCCGATCATACACTTCAATGATCTGCTCGCGTACGGCGGCCATCGTGACATCGGCTTGATCGGCCAGCGCCAGCGCACCACCCATTCCCACCCCCTCTTTGGCCTCGCCAGTGAGATAGGTGTCCATCACCTGGTGATCCCGCTGATCGAATCCCGGATCGGTGACCGTCATGTCCACCGAAAGATCAGCTACCAACTCCTTGATGGCTGCGGACTCGTCTTCAACGATGAAGACGGTCGTGGCGATCGAAAGCGGGGCGTCAACGCCGGCGTGACGAACGAGCGCCGCGGCTGCGGCCATCTGGGTTCCGCCTGCAAGCGTCACATCGGTCCCTGACTCGGTAGCCCCGACAGCGAGTCCCCCGACGGTGGCTAACACTGGATCCCCAACACACCTGAGCGTCCCCGTCGGATCGCCAGCAGTATCACCGGCAGACAGACCACTCGCATTGAGTCCCACCTCGATCACGCCTTGCTTGAGTTCGAGTGGGTTTTCCGGCAGCGAGGACGACACCGTCGGGCGCTCCCCGAGTGCTGTGAGTACGCCTAACGCAGTCGTCGTTCCACCCGGAATGGTCTCACCGATGATGAGCTTCTCGTCCGGCAGCTGTCGTCCGAGTTCTCGAGCCGTTTTGAACGCTGCGGCGGCGGCCGGCACAGGCGTTGATTCCCGAACATTCTGGCCGGGATCGACACCGATCGACACCGTGGGCGCGCTGGTCGGACGCGCGAGACCGGCGTCAACCGCGATCTGTTCGAATCCGACCAGCTCATAAACCGCGCGCGTGACTACTGCGGGTGTCGGACATCCCGATGGACTGACGGGAACCACCGGCGCTCTCACCGGCTGTCCGTACGTGACGATTTCGAGATCGGCGCTCGGCGTGTGGACCATCATCGCCGGAGTAGCACCTGCGGCGCTGATCCCATCGATCCGGGCTGTCTCCGTGTTTCCCGCCACGAAAACGAACTTCATCGCGCGATCAACCCCGCTCTGTAAGACGGTAACCGTTCGATACTGGAACTACGTCGGGTCATATTCGATAATAACACTAGTACAGTATTGTTGGAACAATTCCATATTAATTCCTCGGTGAAGAGCGCGAGCAAGCGGCGAGTACTACACGAGCCAGCCGATTCGACCTACAATCATACATAAATTTTTGTTATATTTGACCAAAACTTATTTGCCAGTCTGCACCATGCATCAATGCAAGCCTATTTGGGCTAGATCAGATATACTTGTATATCCACCGAATTCATCAATGACATCCGAAACACTCCTACTCATCGGCCGCGAGACGGCGCACGCTCAGGAGATGCTCGAAACGCACGCGGATCGTCTCGCCCGGCGTGGTGTTGTCGAGGAGGTGGACGCTGTGACGTACGAACGCGAGCCGGTCCGTGAGCTTCGCAGTCGGCTGCGATCGATACCGGGCGACCGGGTGTACGTAATGCCGGTGTGCGTCGCTCACACGTTCGAGACAGTCCGGGGACTCCCAGCGGCGCTGTCGTTCGTTTCCGGAACGGTGCAGTACTGTGAGCCGGTGGGGTGGAACCCGGCCATCACCGACGTGATCGTCCAGCGCGCCACCGATCAGATTCAGGCCGGTCCCGACGTGTCGCTGGTGTTGGTCGGGTTCGGGAGCAGTTCGAAGCCCTACCACCGCCAAATGGCCGAGTATCACGCGACGCGGCTCAGAGAGGGAACGGCGTACGGGGACGTTCACGCGTGTTATCTCGTTCAAGATCCAGCGATCGAATGCGCACGGTATGCGATCTCGAACGATCGAGCGGTTGCAGTGCCGTTGTTTCTCACTCACTGTGAGGCAACTGAGCGACGGATTCCCGAGCAGTTGGAGCCGACAGGAATCGAGTACACCGATCCACTCGGGACACACCCACTGGTCACGGACGCGATCCACGCGGAACTCGAAAAACAGCGGGTGCTGGCAGTGGGGGAATCAACCGCGTTCGAAGCCCGGTTGACGGCAACTCAGCGCCCAGTTGCAACCGATGGGGAAGGACCCGATTGACGCGCGGAGGCGTGCGTTCCACCCGCTGAAAACAGTGGATCGGAACGCTCTCAGAGATCGAACTAGCCAGCCCGCACGACGAGCACGGAGAGATCCGAGAACGGTGTGGACGCGGCTTCGACACCACCGGCGTGAGCCGCGAGGTCGCTGAGCGTCGTCTTGGTGATCGTTTCGTCGTCGTGAGTGAGCCGTTCGAAGACGATCGCGGTGAGCGATTCCGATGCGCCGGCTTCGACGAGCGTCGCGGCGACATCACCGGGCATCCAGTCGTACGGACGGGGCAGTACGAGCAGGTGACGGTGTCCGACCTGCTCACACAGCCGATGGAGATCCGAGGAGATTTCCCCGCTTTTGTGGAGGGTGACAAACGTCGTTTCCTCCATCGGGGTTCTGGCGCGACTGGCAGCCACCTGTAGCGAGGAAATCCCAGGGATGATCCGAACCGCAGAATCGACAGCGGCCTGAACCTTTCCGACGAACTGGTAGCCCGAGTGGTTGGGATCACCCATCAACACGGCGGTTCCGGTGGCACCCTCTGCCACCCGCTGGGCGAACAGCTCTAGCGTTTCGGTCTCATCCGCGTAGCTACACGCCAACAGCTCAGCGTCGGTACAGCCGCGGATGAACTCGATCACTGTCTCGAAACCGACGACGACATCGGCCTCTCTGATGGCGCGTTCGCCGCGCGGCGTGAGGTACGCCGTGTTGCCGGGACCGATGCCGACGGCGAACACCGGCGTGGCGTCGTAGCTGGGTTCCGTCTCGGGAGTTGCCGCCGCAACGCTCGCCGGATCGGGACCGGCGTCGAGATCGTACTCCTCGGTCATGACTCGGTGGAAAGATCCACAGCGTCGTTTCTGGCGTCGCTCGCGACGTGGATCAACTCGTTGGTCAGTGCCGCCGCAAGCCCGCTCCCCCCGCGCCGACCGACGTTCGTGACCGCAGGGACGTTGTGCGCTGCCGTGACTGTTCGGATCCGTTTTCGGCTCGTTTCGGCTTTGACGAATCCCACGGGCGTGGCGATCACGATGGCGGGCCGGGTACCGTCCTCGATACAGTCAGCGAGCGCGAGCGCCGCCGTCGGTGCGTTTCCGATCACCGCGATCGCTCCCTCATAGATACCCTGACGATCGAGTTCGAACACCGAGGCGGCCGTCCGGGTCATTCCAGTCCGTTCGGCCAGCTCGCTGCCGTTACCGATCGCTTTGCGAACCGGACAGGAATGTCCCCGATCGGTGATGCCCGCTTTGGCCATCGTGATGTCTGTGACGATGGCCTGTTCACCGAGCACTGCCCGTGCGCCAGCACGGACGGGCGTGCCGGTGAACCGTAACAAGTGCTGAAACTCCGGATCGCCGGTTGCATGGACTGCCTTCTGTCGCATGCGGTCGGAGAGTGTCGCATCGGGAACGAGTTCCCGAACCCGATCCATGCTGGTCTCAGCGATCGCCATGGCGGACTCGGTAGTGGCACCGAGATCGGCGTACGGCTCGGTGTCCTCAGTCGTCATCGGCGGTCACCTCGCTGGACGCGCGGGCTTCGAGGTCGCCGTCCACCCGGAGATTGACATCGTGTATCTGGTCTTTCATCGCGTCATCCGCCTCATACAGCCCGCGATCGATTGCCTCTAACAGCGTGTCGGTGATGCTCTCTAAGGCCCACGGATTCACCTCGCGCAGCCACTCTTGGCGGTCAGAATCAAGGGCGTACGCTTCTGCAACGTCAGTCCAGAGCCGGTCGCTCACGACACCCGTGGTGGCGTCCCAACCGAGCACCACGTCGACCGTCGTCGATAGGTCACCCGCGCCTTTGTAGCCGTGGTCGGTCATGCTGTCGAGCCAATCGGGATTAAGCACTCGGGCGCGCATCGCCTTGCGCACCTTCTCCTCGTTGGTGTACACGGACACGTTGTCGGGATCGGCTGAATCGCCCACGTACGACGCCGGTTCGTCGTCTGCGATCTCGGAAACGGCGGTAATGAACCCGCCGTGAAAGGCGTACCAGTCCGAGCTGTCGAATTCATCTTGTTCGGCGGTGTCTTCGATCTTCACGGTGGCCTCGACCGTGCCGAGTCGGCGCTCGAACGCGTCGTGGGCCTCAGTGACGCGGCCGCGCTTGCCGAGCGCGTAGCCACCCCACTGGACGTACACGTCAGCGAGATCCGCGCTGTCCGTCCAGTTTCCTTCGTCGACGGCCTTGTTGGTTCCCGCGCCGTAACCGCCGGGTCGCGTGGTGAACACGCGGTGTGTGACGGTCGGATTCTCGATGCCCTCTTCGCGCAGTCGTTCGGCTTCCTGCTCGACGTGTTTTTTGACGTAGTTCATCTCGTGTGGCTCGTCCAACTCGACCACCGCCTCGACCGCGTCGTGGACGACGCTCGCGGCCTGTGGAAACGCGTCCCGGAACAGCCCCGACACACGGGTGGTCACGTCGATGCGCGGGCGATCCAACTCGGAAAGCGGGATCGGTTGTACGTCATCGATCCGCCCGGCGTCGGTCCACTCCGGTTTGACCCCCATCAGCGCGAGCACCTGCGCGATCGTCTCTCCGCGTGTTCGGACCGTCGGAGTGCCCCACGCAACGACGCCGATCTCCTCGGGGTACGCACCCGTGTCGGACCGGTGGCGTTCGAGCACGCCCGCGGCCACCGCTTTGCCGACTCGCCACGCGCTGTTTGCGGGCACTTTCCGCGGATCAAGCGTGTAGAAGTTTCGGGCTGTCGGCAACAGATCGACGCCGCCGCGTGTTGGCGCACCGCTGCCGCCCGGCGGAACGTACTCGCCAGTGAGGGCGTCAGCCGTCCGGGGAATTTCCGCGCTCGCGTCTCGAATGCGCGGCGTCACCTCCTCACAGATGAACGAGAGTACCGCCCGCAGCTCCTCGTGTGCGCCAGGGATCGCTCGCCCGTCTCCCAGCGGTTCGAGATCGACCACGAGGTGATCCATGGTCAGTTCGTCCGGCTCCGTGTCCGTCCCGGCTGCTGGAACGTCGAACCCGTGCTCCGCCAACGTTTCCACGAGCTCAACGCTCGTCTCATACACCACGTCAGCGGCCTCGGCGTAGGTCATTCCGAACGTCTCATTGTACGAACCGGGATCGTTGAGCATCCGATCGTACTCGACGCCGAGCACACCGGCGACGCTCTCCCGAAGACTCGGTGCCCCCGGATTTTCGAGCCGAGTGAGCGCGACAAGATACTCGATGAGACGCTCACCGTCAGGCGGTTCACCCATCGTGTGCAACCCCATCCGAATCTGCGTCGTTTTCACATCGGTGAGATACTCATGAATGCGTTCGACGAGTTCGTCGATACCGATGTCGTCGCCCGCCACTGCGCCCTCCGCGAGCGTTGATCCGGCCGCATCGGGCCCCCGAACCTCGACCGATGACTCGATCGAGCCATCGATCCCGAGTTCGACAGCGAGATCCAACTCGTCCACTGTCTCTCGGATGAGCCGAGCGAGCTGCTCGCCGTCGTCGGTGCGGGCCGCGACCGTACCAGCCTCCCGGAACTGGTTGGCAAGCTCTTCTAGCTCGGACAGCTCGTCGTACGTGCCAGCAGAACGCATCACCGGCGTCAGATAGTCCACGATGGCCGCGTACGACCGGCGTTTTGCCTGTGTCCCTTCACCGGGGTTGTTGATGATGTACGGATAGACGTTTGGGAGATCGGAGAGCAACTGATCGGGAGCGCTCTCACCGTTCAGTCCAACCGTTTTGCCCGGCAGCCATTCCACACTTCCGTGCGTTCCGAGATGGACGACGGCGTCAGCTTCGAACGCGTTCCGGAGCCATCTGTAAAAGGCCACGTAATCGTGTGGTGGCTGGAGATCCGAGTCGTGATACACCTTCGAGGGATCCATCCCGAATCCACGCGGCGGCTGGACGGTGACGAGCACGTTCTCGAACTCGACGCCCGGAACTGCGAACGCCCGATCGGGCACCGGCCCCCATTCCTCGACGACGTTCGCCTGAAACCGTTCGTCAAGCGCCTCGAACCACGCTGTGTACTGCTCGGATGAAACGGTGTCGACGCTCAACTCGCGTACGTCCTCTGGGGCGACCCACCGGTCTTCAAGCGTGAGTTGAGCGGTCAGCGCCTCAACCAACGCCTGTCCGCTGTCCGGACGCGCTCCGCCGAGATCGTATCCGCGAGCTGCTAGCTCATTGAGTAGATTGACAGTGCTTTCGGGTGTGTCGAGTCCAAACGCGGTGCCGATGCCGTCGTCGCTCGGGGGATAGTTATGCAAGATGACAGCGACCCGCCGCTCGGACGGTGAGATATGCCCCAGCGTTGCCCAGTTGACCGCGAGCCGCGCGGCGTGGTCGACACGATCGTTGATCGGGAAATGCTGTTTCGGTGCACACCCGATGCCGGCCGCGTCATCGGTTCGTTCCTTGCCACTGATGGGGTGCGTGATGAGGTTGCCGTCGAATTCCGGCAGCGCGACCGATAAGGCGAGTTCGAACCCCATCACGCCCGTGTCGCTTCCCTCGTATCGATCGCGCGAGCGCATCGTCGTGATCGTCTGGACGACTGGTACGCCCAATCGGTCGAGAAACACCTCGTTTGCGCCCTCATCACTCGCGCTCCGTCCTCGTTCATCCATCGACAACGAGAACATGAACGACGACAGCACACAGTCCACGACCGGTTCGCCCTGCTCATCGGTGAGCCACGCGTCAGTCACCCACTCCGCGTCGTGTTGCTCGTCGCTATCGGTCGCTGGATTGCAGAAGATCGGAAGCGCGTCCGCTCCTTGGGCTTCGATGGCGCGCACCTGTGCGTCCACGTACCGAGTGTTCTCGTGGGTCCAGTGGGACTCGTAGAACCAGACCGCGACCGTCGGCCGCTCCGATGAGAACGTTGCTATCAACTCCTCGTAGGTCGCCCCCGGATGATCCGGGTGGTACACGCCCTCCGTAGGGAGCGCAACCGGATCATCGTACGCCCACTCGTCTGTCGCGTACTCGTCGGACAGAAACCGGGCGCAGTTAGCGATATTGCTGGTTCCGCCCCGCTCTAAATACGCGTACACCTGATCACGGACCGCCGCCGTGACACTCGTGTCCTCGACGGCGTAGGCGTCACCAGTGGATTTGACAATGCGGGGAACGTCCGCTTCCTCCAACCGACTGACTGCGTGGTCGTACCCCGGCATGCTCTCCTCGGTCCCGTGTAACCAGAACACCGCTGCTGTCGCGTCCGTCAACTCCTCTACGAATGCGTCGATCGCTGATTCGTCGTCGAGATCACTTTCGGATCGAACGACCAGATCAATGCCCTCAGTCCGGGACCCGGCCTGCTGAATCGCCCCTAGCTCGTTTTCCGTCGCCGTGTACAAACCGATCGTTGGCATAAGTTTGTTAAACCTCCTTTTGTCTAATACAAGTATGGTTGAATTACGCACGGATAAAAAAACTTTGCCCGAGGGGAGCACGCTGTCGTTCACCGAGATCGTCGGCCAAGCGGAGTTGAAAGAAGCACTGCTCGCCACCGTGGTGAGCGACGGACTGGATGGGCTGTTAATCCGCGGCGAAAAGGGGACGGGAAAATCCACGACAGTGCGGGCGTTATCCGATCAACTGCCGTCGCAGTCGGTGATCGCGGGCTGTCCGTACGGCTGTCCACCGGATGAACCGAAACGTCAGTGTGCGGACTGTCGCAGGCGGACCGATCCGGAAACGGCCGAGCGATCGGTGCCCCTCGTGACGCTTCCGTTGGGTGCGACCCGGGAGCGTGTCGTGGGCACACTGTCGGTGGCGGACGCGCTTGCGGGTGAATACGAGTTCGATACGGGAGTGCTTGCGCGCGCGAACCGTGGCATCCTCTACATCGACGAGGTGAATCTCCTCGACGACCATATCGTAGACGTGTTGCTCGACGCCGCTGCAAGCGGTGTCAACCAGGTCGAACGCGACGGAGTGAGTGTCGTTCATCCAGCGGAGTTCACGCTCATCGGCACGATGAACCCCGAAGAAGGCGAGCTTCGACCACAGCTACGCGACCGCTTTGCGCTCCAAGCGACCGTGACGGCGTGTGAGGATCTCGACCAACGGGTCACAATCATCAATCGGGCGATCGGACAGGCGGACAAGGACGGCAGATCAACGCTGGACACGGCGACAGTTCAGGATCGCGTTCGCGCCGCCCGCAACCGTCTTCAAGACGTTTCAGTACCGCGATCGATCGCGGAAACGATCGCTGAATGTTGCCGGGACTCGGGCGTCGAAGGGCATCGAGGTGACATTGCCACGGCCCACGCTGCCATGACGTTCGCCGCGCTCGATGACCGGACGACGGTGACCGAGTCGGACGTTCAGCGTGCTGTGTCGCTCGCGCTTCCACACCGGTTGCGATCTCGACCGTTCGAGGACGCTCAGGACATCGAGGATGTCATCCACGGGCAGTTTGACGAGGAATCCGAACCGGACGACTGCGGAGACGAATCAAGCAGTCGTGGCGAGGAACCGAGCGAGGACGGTCCCGAGACCGATGGCGAGGCAGACCGAACGACGGAGGCCGAATCGGACGACCGGGAGCCGACTGCTCCGTCATCGACGGAAGCCCGTTCAGACGAACCGTCCGACAGCGATCAATCGGCGGAGCCACAGGGGGAAGCCAACGGAGACCGAACGGACGACGGCGATGAGGCCGCCCCGATCATTCCCGGACAGGACCGGGCTGACATCGGTACTGGGAACGCACCCGATCCGTCCGTTCCTCCCGTGTCCGATGAAATCGACTCGGTGCGGGGCGATCATGTTCGTGTGCCTTCGCGTATCAACGGATCGGGTAGTCGCGTTCGGACACAACAAGCAACACCGACCGATCGGCGGCTTGACGCTGCGGCGTCCGTCAGAGCCGCCGCGTCCCGCGGCGCGCAGTCGGTGGCGTCGCGGGATCTCCGCCACTCAGTGCGACAGTCTGAGACGGCTGCCCTCGTGGTGTTCGTCGTCGACGCCAGCGCGTCGATGCGGCCCGCGATGGCTGTTGCGAAGGGAACCGTGCTCGGACTCTTACAGGACGCCTACCAACACCGCGACGAAGTCGCGTTCATCGCCTTTTCTGGCGAGCAAGCCGACGTGTTGCTTCCACCAACCGACAGCGTCGCGCTCGCCGCCCGCCACCTCAAGGAACTGCCGACCGGAGACCGGACGCCGCTCCCGGCCGGACTCCGAACCGCTGGCGAACTGCTCGAACACGCCGATCCGGACGCGGGCCTCGTCGTAGCGGTCACCGACGGACGGGCGAACGTCCCGCGTGAAAATCCGGTGAGCGAGACGCGCACGGCAGCGACGCGACTTGCCGAGACCGGTGCTCACACGCTTGTCGTTGACGCCGGCGACGGCTCCGGACTCACGAAAACCGTCGCTGAAATGACCGGTGGCGAACGCGTCCCTCTCGACGCGCTGTCACCAGAACGCGTCGATGCTGCTATCAATGCTATAGAATAACACACTCGAAAGATTTACAATCTAGATTGATCTTGTACAAGTATAGTTTGTCATGACGACGGACACTGTCCACGGACGGATCGAACGGGTTCGTATCGACGTTACACCGACGCAGTTAACGCTGATGGTGGCATCGATCGTCGCGGCCGGGTTCGTACTGCTGTTTTTACAAGATCCGATGGTCCACGATTCAATGCACAATTTCCGTCACGCGGTTGGCGTCACCTGCCACTGAGCAATGTTCACTGAATACGTCACTCGAGGGGCCAAAGCGGGAGTGGTGGGCGGCGTCGCGTTCGGTCTGTTCATCGCGCTGGTTGGAAATCCGCTCATCGGATACGCGGAGACGTTCGAGCACAGCCATGGACACTCTTCAACAGTTTCGGACACCGTTGCGGCGGTGGTCAGCGTCGTTGGTGGCGTGCTGTTGGGTGTGTTGCTCGGAATCGTGGTGTTCGGTGCCATCTACTACTTTCTGGAGCCGGTGTTGCCCGGTGGATCGATGGACGCAGAAAGTTACCTGCTCGGCGGTGCTGGGTTCATCACGATATCTGGTGCGCCGTGGCTCGCGTTGCCGCCCCAACCGCCGGGCGTAGAGCAATCGCTTTCGGTTGATGTGCGGATCGCGTGGTACGCCCTCATGATGGGCGCGGGTGCGCTGTCGTGTGGGCTGGCCGGGTACGTGTATCGGCGGCTCCGACGACGATTTGACGATCGGAGCCGGGCGATCGCAGCGTTCGGAGCGACCACGATGTTCGGAGTGCTCCCAGTGGTTGCCCTCGTGGCACCGGCGAACTCGGTTACTGGACCGATCCCATCCGAATTGGCGACGGTGATACGGGCAGTCACTGCGATGGGACAGGTCGGGTTCTGGTTCGTACTCGCTACTGCCCACGCGTGGTTGGTTCGACGCGATCGATCGATCCCCGAGTCGGAGACCGACCCGATCGACGCGCCGTCGATGGCTGTCGAGCCATGAACGACCGAACGGCCGAGGTTCGGGCGAACGGATTCACCGATCACGTATTGGTCTGTACGAACGACCGAGAGTCGTCGTACGCCTGTTGTGCCGATGCTGGCGCGATGGAGGTGTACGAAGCGATTAAAGGCTGGCTGCGTGAGCGTGGCGTGTTCTGGTCGCACGTCCACGTTGCTCGAACGAGCTGTCTCGGGCTGTGTAGCGAAGCGGGGACGGCGATCGTGATCCATCCACGCAACCGGTGGTACTCGGACGTCCAACCGGAGGACGTGCCTGATTTGCTCCACGAAGAGTTCGGAGCGGACGCCTCGCAGTTGGGTGTGAGACCGACGGGGGAGTCCTGAGCCACGATCGAATAAACCACCTCATGTGTTCGGCTGTAGCGTCTTCGACATCCAACGCGAACGTTGAAACGGAGATGATCGCGCTGAACGTTACAGTGGTCGTATTTGCCGCTGGATTGGTTGGGGCTGCTGGCGTGTATGGCTTATTGCTCGTGACGCTCACGACCGACCACCAGCTGTGGCCGCCCGGCGAGAAGACGCGGGCGTACTATCTTCATTGGACGCTCGTCTGGCTGTTCAACGGCTCGTTGGTGACCGTCGCCGTTCTGGACTGGAACGCGTGGCTACTGCCACGGCCCGGAACGCTCCTCGCGGGTGCGGTGCTCGCCGTCGTCGGTACGGCAATCTTTCTCCGGAGCGCGGGTGTGATGCGTTCGGAGGAGACGATGGGCGTGACTGGTGAGCTGTACACGGAGGGACCGTACGCGTACAGCAGAAACCCCCAGTACGTCGGGATGATCGTCGGAACGGTCGGGGTCGCGCTGCTCATCAACTCTGTGTTGGTAGCCGTGCTCGCAGCGGCTCATGTCGGCTGGGTGGTGCTGTTACCGTACGTCGAGGAGTCGCATTTGCGTGTGGAGTACGGCACGGCCTACGACCAGTACATGGATCACGTTCCCCAGTTCGTCGGGACTTACACCGTTCGTCTGCTGATCACCGACTGATCGAACTGATTGTTGAATGGGCAAAGGATATTGGAATACCGCCCCGTAAGGACAAGTAGGTGGAAGAATGTCAAAAAAGTCCTCCGATGTGATCGCGCTCGCGGACACCGTCTCCGATCTGATGTACGGGGTTGCTGGGTGGATGCTGGTGGTGTTGGGTGTCGCTGGAAGCGTTGGGGCGGTCGGTGGTGCGATCCAGAATCCGAGTAGCATCAGTATTGCTGCCGTCTTGTTTCTGCTCTCAGCGTGTTTCATCGCGTTCGGCGTGTTTGTGAATCCCCAATTCCGTCGGCGGCTGAACCGTCGTCATTCTCTCACTCGGTTCGGGGAGGTACAGAGCGTCGATCGGCGCGTTCTGTCTCCGAACGAAGGCCGATCGGAACTGTGTATCGAGTGTGATACACAAATGACGCGGGGTGTGATTCGTCGCTATCGGGAGGAGTTCGCCGTCGCTGGCGTTCCGGTGTACACTCGTTCAGACGGAACGAACCACTACTGTCCGGACTGTGCCACAGCGGATTTCGCTCACGACGCGAGCGAACGGTCCCAGCCACCAGCGGTCGAACGATCCTGATGCATCGAACGGGGGAGCCATCTTCAGAGCGAGCCGACGAGCAGTCGGTACGCGCCCCGCCGCTGATCCTCCTCGTGATACACCACGGGTTCCTCGACGGCAGCGATCGTCTCGCTGTTGAGCGCGACAGCGGTGGCGATGCCCGTCGTTTGATGGCTGGTTATCGTGTCCGTTGCCACGTTGAACACGCTCAGCCCGTGGACACCGGGATCGCGCGTCCGGAACTGCTGTGCGCTCGGCACCGCCACCCTGTCGGCAGCAGTGGCGAGTTCAGTCGCGAAGCCGCCGACGGACGCCGACCACTCGCGGCTCCCGTCGGGTGAGACGCCAATGGCCGTGTGTTCCTCGGGGTGGAGCACGGTTGTCTCTCGGCCCACTTCGGGATACGTGTTGCCGGTGACGAACACCGCCCCGTCGTGGGTCGCGTGAACGTGATTCGGGTACGCGTACACCGTCTCCCCGTCGATCTCTGTGGGTATGGCGAGAGCCACGCCCCACTCCATGCCGTCGGGACCAATCCGATAGCCACGGTGGTCGGCGTGACTCGTGACCACTGCCCCGGTATCGAGTAGCGACACGTCACCTACCCGTCGCTGGCCGTCTGCTGGCGGATCCCATCGGTACCGGATCATACCGTCTTCGGCGTCGAGCACGACTAGCCCAGAATCGTGCTCGCCGGGGCACCGGTTGTACGCCACAGCGACCCGATCGTCTCGAACAGCGACACTGATGGGCGACGCGTCCGTTTCGTGGATCCACGCAATCGCACCATCCGCGTCGAACGCGTAGACGGCGCTCGAAAACGATCGTCGTTCATCATCGCGCTCATACCGCCGGACGGCGGCGTACACACGAACATCATCGGTGACGAGATCCACGACGAACGGGAGGAAAAACCGTGTTCGCTTTCGTGGCTCGCCCACGTCGGTGGCTGCCGCGTATTGCCAGCGGACGGTTCCTGTATCGAGATCGTGCGCACGGATAGCACCGGTCGCACTGCGTTCACCAACGACCACGCTGTCCGCGAACGATGCGATCGACACGACTGCCGCCTCGGCGTCCGATTCGACACGCCAGCGTTCCTCAAGCGTCCACCGGTCGTAGGCGACGACAGTGCCAACAGCAGTTCCGACCACGACGTGATTTCCGGTCACGGTGACGGCCGAGCGCCGTCCTGTGTGGCGCGACCGCGCGGAGTCGATATCGCTGTCGATATCGACGGTCTGCCACGCGTCACTCATCGACCGGGAACGCCTCGTGGAGTAGATCGTGAGCGTCGTCCAGTCCGTCAAGCACGTTCTCTCCGTGGTTGGTCACGCGAGCGACCGCTTGCTCTGCGTCCCGAACAGCGACCAGCCGTCCCCGGAGATAGCCGTAGGCGGGATCGTCGGTGTCGGTGACGGCGATCTCGGATTCGAGATCAACGAGTGCCGAATCGAGGTGTCGCTCGATCTCAGCGAGCGTTTCGGCACGAGCCAGCGCCCCGATAGGGCCGTCCATGCGGCCCTCAAGTTCCCGCTCAGCGTGCTGGCGCGCGCTCTCGTCTTCGGTTCCGAGAACGTTCATCAATCCGAGTCGTAACGCTTCGAGTTCGTAACAGCTCATGATGTCAGTGTTTGATCGACAAGCTCCGAAACGATGCGATCCCGATCGAGGTGAGACGAAACGATACGCTCTGCATCCGCTGCGTCGACATCACCGTACCAGACGCCGTCGGGGTAGACGGCCACCATCGGACCGTCCCCACACCGACCGAGACACGACGAACGGGTGATGCGCGCGTCACACGCCTCTGAATCGCGGGCGTGCTGGCGTAGCCGCTCTAAGACGGCAGGCGCACCGTCAGCGGCGCACGTCTGATTCGTACAGACGGCGACGTGTTTCTCTGGAGCGTCGTGGGCGTGTGGCTGCTCGTCAACGTCGTCGCGGTCGGCGTGTTCAGCCTGATGAGTGAGCGCCCGGAGCATCGCTCTTGCACCACCAATGTCCTCGGTATGGCCGTCGAGTTCGACCTTGTACTTACACGTATCACAAGACATCTGGACGCTGTCGGTGCGCGCCTCCTGCCATCGATCACCAAGCACGTCTAGCAGACGAGAATCAGTGCCCAACGGATCGCCTGCGCCGACGGTGACGTACGGATACGTTTCGTCAAAATCGGCGGTCCAATCCCGAACGCGCTGTGTGAGGACGCCATCACCGAGCATGTATGGAAGGACGATGACGGCGTCCGGACGGTGTTTCACCGTCGCATGCAGCGCGTCAGTGAGCTGTGGCTCGGTCACACCGACGAAACAGGTTTCGACCCGGTCGAACGCGCGCCCCTCATACAGGAGGCGCGCCAGCTTCTTGGCGTCGCCGTTGGCGTCGGGATCGCTGGAGCCGCGAGCACAGAGCACGACCGTGACGGTGTCAGTATCGCGGTCGACACCGAGCGTACTCTCGACAGCACTGGCCCGCTCGTCGAGCAGATCGACGATCGCTGGATGGATGCCGAGGTGGCTACCGACGTGGATCGTCACGTCGGAACGCTCGGCGCGGACCTGTTCGATCGCCAGCGGCACGTCGGCTTTTACGTGGCTCGCTGCGAACAGGGAGAGTTGGACCACTGTGATCGTTGACACCGCAGACGCTAATCCCGCGATCGCCTCAGAGATCGCGGGCGCTGCGAGTTCGAGAAACCCCGCGTCGACCGGAATTCCGAGTCGTTGTTCTAACCCCGCAGCGAGAGAGCGAACCTGCTCGTTCGATCGCTCTCGGCGCGATCCGTGACCGATCAGCAACACCGCTTCGTCCTCGATCGCGGTCGTCGGTAGGATGGTCTCCGTCATTATTCTGAGAACGAAAGCGATCCGACATCGCCACCTGTCGCGCGTTCGACGCTCCGTCGGAGCTTCCGGCGTCTATCGGCGGCGTACAGCCCCGAGTCATCACTTCCAGCGTACACCCATCGCGCAAACGCCGCGGGATCGGCGGTGGCTGCAAGCCCGAACCAGTAGCCACCCGAGGAGCTTTCTGAAAGCCCCTCGGTGGGAATCTCGGGAGCCGCGTTGCCGAGCAGCGTCCGAAGCGCTTCGAGTAGCTGCTTGTCCTCGTGAACGAACGACACTCCGACCGACGCCGAGGATTCCTGGAAACAGACGGTGCCACAGGCTTCGAGCAGTCCCCGCACCAGCTGCTGGCGGTGGTCATCGAAGCCCGTAAACCGACGATTCTCGGGCACGTCGGCTCCGGTCACCACGCCCGCGTCAGTGGCGCGTTGGGCGAACGACGGTGACACCGGTATCCGGAGTTCGTACACCTCCTCATAGCGAACGACGGTCGCGTCGTGGGCCGATTCGTGGACCGCAATCGTGTGCTTGGGGTCCTCACCATTGGCATCGGCTTCGGAGGTCCCAGCCACTGCGTCGAGTGCGGACTTGTCACCGACACGTACAATCACTCGATCAGTCGTGACCGTGCCGTTGCCGGCGACCCGACCCCAGAAGTACGCCGTCTCCGGCGTTGGATCGAGGAGATCGTCGCCCGTCTCACGCATCGTCGATCACCGTCACGTCGATGGCGTCAACCGGACACGCGCGAGCTGCGAGGCGGGCATCCGCAAGACGGTCGTCGCTGAATCGAGCGATCGTCTCGTCTGCTTGTTCATCGGATCCGTCAGCTCGTTCGATCGTCACCAGTCCGTCTGGGGCTTCCTCGAACCGGTCATCACGAACGAGACACGCGAAGACACCCACACAGGCGGTCCGATCAATCCGGATGTGGTACTCAGTACTCATATTTGGATTCGTAGCCTCGGGGCGTCACCATGCGGTCATCCCAGACGTACGTCTCCTCGTTGCCGACGATGATGGTCGTCGTCATGTCGATGAGTTCCGTTTCGCCAAGCTCCTCAAGTTCGTCTAGCGCAACGATCTCCGTTCGTTCGTCCTCGCGGCCCGCGCCGTGGACGATTCCCACGGGCGTGTCTGGATCGCGGTGTTCAGTGAGAATCTCACAGCACCGCTTGAAATTCTCTCGACGCTTGCGACTCCAGGGGTTGTAGATGGTGATGGTGAACCCTTCGGCTGCGACGGCGTGAAGCCGTGACTCGATCGTCTCCATCGGTGTCAGGTGATCCGACAACGAGATACTGACGCTGTCGTTCACTAACGGCGCACCAACGCGTGCCCCACAGGATTGGGCAGCGGGTACGCCCGGCACGACCTCGAAGTCGACCATACTCGCGGTCGCACCTTTCGATTCGAGGATCTCTAAGGCCAGCCCTGCGAGCGCGTACACGTTCGGGTCGCCGCTTCCAACGATAGCGACATTGTTGCCCGCGAGCGCGCGATCGACTGCCTCCTCAGTGCGGGAGACTTCCCCACACATCGGCGTGTCGTACAGCTCCTCGGCCGATTCCGTGATCTCCTCGGGGAGGAGATCGATGTACGTCGTGTACCCGACGATGTGCTTTGCCTCCAAGAGGCTAGCACGGGCGCGCTGGGTCATTCCCTCTGGCTGACCGGGACCGATCCCCACCGCGAGCAACCGACCGGGATCGGCGTCGAATGCCTCGATAGACGCTCCAACCCGCTCATCGGTGGCTTCCCGCTTCGAGTCGTCACACGCCGATCCTGATTTCGACTCCGACTCCGACTCCGATTCCGATGTCGAACCGCCATACGTTCGTTGCTCTGTGCTCGTGCTGGTGTTGTCACTACTCATAATTATTAGAAATCCTCCACATCACGCCCGCCGCGCGGGGTGTAGAGGTGTGTTCGGTAATCGTTCTCCCAAACCATCGTTTCGTCCGTACCGACGAGGATCGACGTGCCCATGCCTCCGACCTCCTCGTCGTGGTCGGTCGCCGCTCCAAGCGTCGTAATGGTGTGGGTCTCACCGTTGATATTTCGACCGGCGTCATCACGCCCGGCGTCGTTGAAGATACCAACCGGAACGTGGTCGGCGCGCTCCTCCTGGATGAGACCGACCGCGCGCTGATAGTTGCGCCAGCAGTTGTACAACACGATGACGAACCCACTGACCGCGCCGCGCGCAGTTTTTCTTCGATCTCCTCCCATCCCCGCCATTTATCAGACAGAGAAACTGTACAGAAATCGTTACTGAGCGGCGCGCCGAGATTCGCCGCGCCACCGAGTGCGGCCGTCACGCCTGGAATCACGGTGATCGGAACGTCGTAGGCGTTCTCTGCTTCGGCCATCAGATAGAGAAGATCGCTTTTCCCGTACACGTTCGGATCGCCGCCCGACACGTGAGCGACGGTTTGACCGTTACGCACCCGCTCGAACGCCTCCCGAGCGAGTTCGACCTGCCGACCCATCGAGGAACGGATGATCGTTTGGCGGGTGCCGTCGGAGCGAGCGACGACCGCCTCCTCGTCCGAACCGGTCGCCGTCTCGTTGGCTGGAAGCGTTCCGTCTGCCCGGAGGAACGCCTGATAAAGGTTCGACGCGATAACGCAGTCGACGCTCGAAATCACGTCTTGAGCGCGTTGGGTCATCGTGTCGGGAAGTCCGGGACCGATCCCGACGACGTACAGTCGGCCGCGTTCGCCGTCGGATGGTTCAGCGTCAGTCACGGTGTCTCACCGCCCCACCGCGACTGTCACCGCGTCGTCGTAGCGTTCTTTCTCCTGAAGGAGTTCGTGGTTGCGTCCGCCAGCGATGGCCGACGCCTCTGCGATACCGGGCCAGCCGATGAGTTCGTTCGATCGGGAGGGACTCGGCCCTTCGAACCTTGCGAGCATCTCCTTCTCGAAGAGCACGATCCCGACATCGATCTTCTGGGCCGCTTCGTACAGCCCCGATTCGTCTTTTTTCCGAGTGCCGGTGGCGACGAACGTCACATCATCGAAGCCCAGATCCAGCGCCGATAGCGCGGTCTCCCATGCGGTGAGCACCTGCTCTGTTCGGACGCCCGAAACGGTGCCGGTGCCGAGGACGACGCCATCCTTGTTTGGCTTGAGAACCGTTACGTCGTCGTCAACGAAGACGGCACGAGGACCGTCGAGTCGGGCGACTGGTCCGAGTTCGTCGTCGAGCACGGCGAGATTCGTTGCGACCGTCGAATCGCCGTTGACCACGTGCGCGTCCAAGGCTTTGGCCTTGCTCTCGACGCCTTGCTTGCCAGCGGCTTCGCTCGCGGTCGTCATCGCAGGCACTGCACCCAACTGCGCGAGATCGGTAACGACCTGATTCGCGCCGTGGTGGCCACCCGTGAGCGGGATCGCCCACGTGAGTTGTTCGTCGACGACCACGATAGCCGGATCGTCCCACTTGTCCGCGAGCAGCGGCGCGGCTTTGCGCACCGCGATGCCCGACGCCATCAACCCGACGAAACAGTCGTACTCCTCCCACTGGTCGGCAAACACGTCGCCGTGGTATTCGATAACGTCAACTCGGTCGTAGGCGTCTTCGATCTCCGCTTTGATCGTGCGGGCGGTGTCGAGCTTGCGCTCGAAGCTGATGATGGCGATCTCCTCGGCCACCTCGCCGTCAGAATCCGGCGTTGAGCAGTGGCTCGCTCCGTTCGATTCCGTGGTATTGTTCGTACTCATGTGTCTACAGCGCTCGTTTTCATTTGTGTGTCAGTCATTACTCTCTCCGTCTGCAGCGGTGCGGTTCGCCCATTCGCCGTACAGATACGAGCGTTCGTATCCCGCCTTTCGCGCTGCGTCACCGATGATGACGAGCGCGGAGGCACGGTACCCGGCCGCTTCGATCCGATTACCGATGGTAGCGATGGTTCCCTCGATGATGTCCTCATCAGGCCAAGACGCGTGATAGACGACCGTAACCGGCGTTTCGGGATCATGCCCTCCCGCAAGAAGCCGGTCCATCGTCTCAGCGATCGCGTGTGTCCCGAGATAGATGCAGGTCGTCACATCACCCATCCCAACGAACTCATCGATGTGGTCATCTGACGGATCGAGCGTTGTTCCCTGTGGCCGAGTGAACGCGACGTGATTCGCCACGCCGTTGAGCGTGAGCTGGGTTCGGAGGCTTGCACTGGCAGCAAACGCCGCTGTCACCCCTGGCACAAGATACGTCGGAACGCCGTCGTGTTCGAGGGCGTCCATCTGTTCGAGCGCCGCCCCGTAGACGGCGGGATCACCGCTGTGAAGCCGAACGACCGACCGGCCAGCCTCGTAGGCCCCGGCCATCAGCGGCACGAGCTCCTCCAAATCCTTCCCGATGCTCGATACCTGCTCGGCGTCTGCACAGTAGGTAGCGAGGAGTTCGCTGTTGACCAACGATCCCGCGTGTACCACGAGATCGGCGGCTTCGACCAGCTCTTTTCCCGTGACCGTGAGCAGTCCTGGATCACCCGGTCCGGCTCCGACGAACGGAATGCCCTCCTGACGCTCGCCAGCGGTCCGTTCGTGGATACGAGGATCGCGCTCGGCCGCAGTGGCCGCATCGATGGCCGTTTGGGGATCACTCATTGTGACTCCGTTCCGCGAGATCAGTGCCGTGCGTGTCAGCTCCCTCGAACGCCGCAGTTGGTGATTCATCGTCAATTCCGCGTTTTTCGGCGTACGCGAGCGTGTAGTAATCCCGACCATCGACGGCGTGGGGATCGTCAGTGACGACGGTATCCCCCGATTCCATGAACAGCCGGCGGCCGTACACCACGTCGTAGCCGCTCTCGATGAGTCCTTCGTGAGTCGACGGTGCGTCGGTGACTTTGAACAGAACCATCCGGTCGGGACCACTCGGAGCAACACCACCAGCGGCCTCCCGCAACGCGAGGCTCGAACCAGCTGTGATCTCGATCCCGAGTGCTGTCGTAAACGCCGTGACGGCGCTCACACCGGGGACGATCTCGATCTCGACCGAATGAAACGCGTCAAGCGTCCGCCGGAGATGGCCGAACGTCGAATACACGTTGGGATCACCAAGCGTCACGAACGCCACAGAGTCCTCGCGTGCACGCGGGGCGATCTCTGCAGCGGCTTTCTTCCACGCCGTTCGGAGTTCGTCCTCGTCGCGGGTCATCGGGAATGAAAGGCCCGAAATCCGCGCGTCAGGCACGTGTTCGGCGGCGACCGATCGGGAAAGCCGACCGGGCGTGTACACCACGTCGGCTCGTTGGAGTATCTGCTTACCGCGTACAGTCACGAGATCCGCACGGCCCGGACCCAATCCGACGCCGTACAGCGTCATCTGCCACCTCTGGCGTCCGATTCGTCGGTCTCGCCAACCACCATGTACACCGGATTGTCTGAGTCGAAACTCGTCGCGCCGGCCAGCTCGTAGCCGTGGCTCACCTGAATCTGGATGACCTCCTCAAGTACTCCCCGCTCGCGGAACGCTTGAACAGCCTCACCCGCGACTTCAAGACGGGAGACGTTCATTATGATCCGGTCGATTCCCGTTTCGACCGCGTGATCGAGCACCGCCTCGTAGTTGCGGCTGCCGCCGATGAACAACGCGTCACCGTCTTCCGGCAATCCTGCCGGTGCGTGTGCTTCTCGAAGTGTGACATCACCACTCACGTCGTTTGCGGCCAGGTTCTTCCGCGTCACCGCTATCCGGTCGGGCTTGCGTTCGAGCGCGGTAACCCGGTCAGCACGACGTGCTGCTTCGATGGTAACGGCACCAGTACACGAACCGACTTCGACAACATGGTCGGCCGCCGTGAGATCGAGTTTGTGTAACAGCACAGCCCGAACCTCCGCCTTGGTCGGCCCTGCCTTTGCGTCGTATGGGAGCGATACGCGCGACATCAGTCTCTACAACTCACGTAGTACGTAAAACAATTTTGGTTGTTATAGAACAAGTGAATTTGGCTCAAGGGCCAGAATCAGCAGTTGAGAACAAATTCACCAGGTCTAAAGCAAAAATACTTGAGTTGTCGGTGTTGAGAGCCACTAATGCCGAAGGACGTTGTGGGGACGGATGACTCCGGTGTGCTCCGAAGCAAACGGAACGCCACCCGATATCAGATCCTAGTACAGGTCGCAGAGCACCAGCCGGCAGTGAGTCAACAGGAGATTGCGGACGCGATCGGGATTACGGCGCAGGCAGTGAGCGATTATCTCCGGGATCTCATCGAACAGGACTACGTCGACAAACAGGGGCGTGGTCGGTACGAAATCACCAAAGAAGGTGTCGACTGGCTCATCACGCAGACCGACGAGCTACGCGGATTCGTCCAGCACGTCTCGGAGGACGTTATCGGACAGGTCGACATCGAAACTGCGCTTGCGAGGACGGAGATCAGCGAGGGTGAGACCGTGACGCTCACGATGCAGGACGGCGTGCTGCGGGCGATGTCGGGGGATATTGGCGGCGCAACTGCGGTTGCAGTAACGGACGCCGACCCGGAACAGGACGTTGGTGTCACTAACTTCGAGGGCGTCCTCGATTACGATCTCGGAACGGTGACGATCGTAGCGGTGCCGACGGTGCAAAACGGTGGGAGCACGGCGGTTGATCCGGACGCGATCCAGTCGGTCAGAGACGATCACGATCTCGTCGCCGTTGCAGGTACTGAAGCACTCGCCGCGGTGCGTCACCTCGGTGTCGATCCCGATATCCGGTTCGGAACTGAAGCTGCCGTCGAAGAGGCAGCAACGAAAGGCCAGTCCGTGCTGTTGGTGGCCACGACCGACGAACTGTCGACACACACCGATCGGCTCCGGGAAGGCAACATCGGTTATGAAGTCGTCGACGCGACCGACGAGTGAGCTACTATTTTATTTCCATTACTTATATTTATAAATTGAAATGCCGTAGTTTCAAAAGTACTGTCACGCCCCCTGGTTTGATTCGTCTCGGTGTCAGATGAGTGGTATGGAGATCGGAACTGGACTGTTCACCTGTCAACGCCGACCTGACGACGATCGATCGATGAGCGAGATATACGAGGAGATGCTGGAACTGGGTCGGACAATCGATGATGCTGATCTTGCGAGTGCGTGGGTATCCGAACACCACTTTGAATCCGACGGCTATCTTTCAGCGACAATGCCCGCGCTCGGGGCGCTGGCCGCGGTCACGGAGACCATCGAAATCGGCTCGTGTGTCGCGCTCGCGCCGTTGTACGATCCTGTTCGGCTCGCTGAAGATGCCGCCACGGTCGATCTGCTTGCCGATGGTCGACTCACGCTCGGGGTAGCGATCGGTTCGAATCCTCGGGAATTCGAGGCGTTCGGCGTGCCCACAGACGAACGCGTCGACCGGCTGACCGACGCAACGCAGTTGCTGCGCTCGGCGTGGTCCGACGGTTCGATCAGCTACGAGTCAGGATTTCACGACGCCGCGCCCGGCGTGACCGTCACGCCAAAACCGGATGGAGAGATCCCGATCATGCTGGGTGGGGGATCGAAACCCGCCGTCCGCAGGGCGGCCCGGATCGGTGACGCGTGGTGTGCGCCCTCGGCGCTCTCACTCGAACAGCTACGAACGCGGGTCGAGGACATCCGAGCTGTCCGTGAGAATGAAAACATCGACGGCGAGTTCACCATCTACGTGCTCCAACACGGGTTCGTCGGTGATCCGACCGACGACAAAGCGGCGGCGTGGGAGCGGATGAGAGACGGCTATCTCTACCTCCATCGCCGGTATGCTGAGATCTTCTCGGGTGACTCCGTGTCGCAGCTTCCGGCCGAACGCCGGTCCGAACTGAAAGACCGAGCCATCTACGGCACGCCCGAGCAGGTCACCGAGGAACTCGAACGGTATCGGGCGGCACTCGGTGACGATGTTCATTTCATTCTCCGCACGTACCACCCAGGGATCGGGACCGACGCCATGTGCGCGTGTATCGAACGCCTCGGTCAGTACGTCGTTCCACAGCTCCGGTGATCGACTGGAATCGACGCCGGGTCACCCTGTCTTGTACACGCCGCGCGCGTCTGCGAGGTGGGTATCGTCGGCGGCGAACACGTCTACGTCTACCACGCCGACATCGCTGCCACACCGGACGACATCGGCTTGTGCGTACAAGTCGCCGGTCCCGGCGTTCAGATAGTCGATCCGCATGTCGATTGTCGGCACGGGCTGATCGATGCGCGAGACGAGTGCCGCCCCGCCGACTGTGTCGGCAAGCGTGAACGTCACGCCGCCGTGAGCCATGATTCGGTCGGCGTTCCATGAGAGTTCGTCGCGCATCTCGATCCATCCTTCGGCGTGCCCATCAGCAGCCTCGGTCACCTCAACGCCAAGGAGGTCTGCAAACGGCATCTCCTCGAAAAACGATTCGATGTCCATACCCACCGGTTCGATGACTGATACAATAAAACCGGGTGACGGCTCCGATTCTCACCGGTCGGTCAGATCGGCAGCGAGAACGAAATCGGGATGGTCGCTGACGCCAGCCCGAAGCCACGCGACGTCGGAGACGTGTCGGGGCGTTTCCGGAACGAGTACCCGTGTTCGATCCGCTCCGACATCAGCGGCGTCGGCTTTGATAGCGCGGAACAACGCCTGTGCGGCGTTGATGTCGTCCCATGCACCGACGCCGTATTCAGCGACGGTTTCGGTCTGTCCTGCGTCGGTTTCGGTAGTCCGAACGTCGGTCCGGAACGTCATGGCACAGACACCGTCACTGAGCACCGCAACGACGGCGGTTTCTTCGGCCGCCTGTTCGAGGTCCGACAGCGTGAGTTCTGAGAGCGCCCACGATTCGACGCGGTCGAGCGTTACTCCGGCTAACTGTTCGCGGGCCGTGCTGTCGACCCAGTAGCGCCACGCTATCGTGGGATCGTGCGAAACGGCAAGTTCCGACTCCCCGAGGTCGGACGCCGGATCCGGCTGTGCCCACCGGAACTCGGTGACAGGTTCGAACCCCACGGCCCGTGAACCACCCAACCCGGCGACGTTCCACGAAAACACCATGTTTCGACAGACAGTTGCTCCGCGATCGCGTGCCCACTCGAACAGCGCGGCGTTGAGGTCGGTGCTGATTCCTTCGCCCCGGTATGTAGGGTTGACGCGCATGCCTTGTGCCCACGCTTCGTGAGACGACAGCATGACAACTTGACAGATGCCGGCGATTTCATCGCCAGCGTCAGCGACAAGCGTCCGTTTGCGGTCCCCGCCACCCTCAATCCAGTCGTGATAGACCTGCGGGAGATAATCCGTTCCCTCCCGGTCGGGCCACGTGTTTCGCGTGAACGCCGCAACCGCCTCATAGTCGTCAGGGCGGGCCGGTCGGATAGCGATCTGGGTCACGTCCATGGCACCGAGCGTTCGGTCACCTCGCCCGCAATCGGGGTTTGCATCGCTTCAGAGACCGTCGATCGGTTCGCCAGCGTCCACATCAGTTTCACCATCGCTGTTCCGGGGAGGATGTTCTCCCCTTCGATTACGCCCGCGTTGAGCAGATCACGCCCCGTATCGTACACGCGATCGCAGATCCGTCCGTCCAGACACTGGCTGGTCATCACGACTGTCGTTCCGTCCTCGATCATCGTCTCGATGCGATCGATGAGGTCCGTACGAACGTGGCCGAGTCCGGTCCCCTCGATGACGACGCCAGCTTTCCCCGCACAGACATCCAGAAACGCCTCGTCCATGCCAGGCGTCACCTTGAGGAGTTCGACATCGGTTTCGAGGGCAGGCGCGATGTCCAGTGTAGTGTCGCCTCGCGGCTCGTACGCCCGTCGGAACGACACTGCCTCCGTGTCGTAATCGATCGATCCCAGCGGTTCGTTGCCGATCGTCTCGAAAGCGTCCCGCCGTGACGTATGGTTCTTCCGAACGCGGGTCCCTCGGTGGAGCGCACACGTCGTGTCGTTTTCGGTTTCGTGCATACATACGAGCACCTCTGCGCAGTCGGATTTGGCCGCTTCGACCGCACAGACGGCGTTCATCACGTTGTCGCTCGACGGTCGATCGGCCGAGCGCTGGCTCCCGGTGAAGACGATCGGAACGGGGGTGTCGAGCATGAACGAAAGCGCGGACGCCGTATACTGCATCGTATCCGTACCGTGCATGACGACCACGCCGTCCGCCCCGGCGTCGATCTCCTCATACACCGCCCACGCGAGATCCTGCCACACCTCGGGCGTCATGTTCTCGCTCAGGATGTTCGTGACCACCCGTCCGCGGTAGTTTGCCCGGCCGGCGAGATCCGGCACTGCGCGTAACACGTCCTCAGCATCGAACTGGGACGTGACCGCACCGGTTCGGTAGTCCACCGTAGAAGCGATCGTCCCCCCTGTCGAGATCAACGAGATTGTCGGGAGATCGGGATCGGTCTCCACGGCAGATTCTTCGCTGCTCGTTGTGGTCTCGATGTCGTACACGTCCGGTTCGAGCAGTTCGATACGACTCTCCTCGCGGTCGATACCGACGTTGTATCCCCCATCAAGTTTCACGACGACTGTCTCCTCGGTCGATGAAGGCAGATACACGCCTTCATACGCCACATCACCGCGCTCGACGCGAATGCGGTCCCCAGTGTCCATGTCGGGTCTACCAACACCGCGTACTTCAACCCCACCTTTTTTGCGCTCGGGTGGCCTTCGGCCACCCTCACCACGCGAGACGGTCGCTCACTTCGTTCGCGCTGCGACTCGCTGTCGCCAGAAGCAGAAGGCTTCTGGCTGCTTGAGGCGCTACGCGCCTCTCTGGTTCCCACTCGCTACCACTCGCGGGAACGCAAAAAATCCGGACCAAAAAAGCCGCTCGCTTCGCTCGCGGTGCTGCATCTTGTCCGCACCGCCTCCGCATACCACTCGCGCAAAAATCTGCATTGCAAGAGCGAAGTGGTTCGAAAGACGCGGAGTGTCTTTTGTAGCACTCTTGCAGGCTCTCACTCGCTGTGCTCGCGAGAAGAACGAGACGACGCTGCCCGTGTTTCAGTTCTGGGTCTTGCTGGACGAATCAGTGAACGTCTCGACCGTCGAAGATCGAGAGCGGATCTTCGAAGCCGAACTGTACCACGTGATGGACGTGGGCGCAGCAACGTGGTGGCGCCAGAATCTCCGATTCTTGTGGTGCAAGCCCTGTCGGAATACGGGCTGTTCACATGCGACCCAGATCGAGGAGATCTTAGCAACCGCTGGGCCTGGTCGATCACAAGTGAACTACGACAATCTGTCCGGCATTGCGACATCGCGCGCTACGACGCGGCAAAGGGGTTGGTCGTCGCCGGGCGGTGCGAGAACGGTAGGCGCGTTCGGTATCACGAATAGCCCGATGCGAAGAGCGCCCCAACTGCGCAGGTCACACGTGTCGTTAGCGAGGCTCCAGCCGTCCACGCCGATGACTGAGAACACAAAGGCGGCGGAGGCAGAGGCAGCCGCGGAGCGGAGGCGGTCGCGGAAGCGGAGCGGGCAGGTCACTCACCGCGAGCGAAGCGAGCGGCTTTTTTGGTCCAGATTTTTTGCGTTCCCGCGAGCGGTAGCGAGTGGGAACCAGAGAGGCGCGTAGCGCCTCAAGCAGCCAGAAGCCTTCTGCTTCTGGCGACAGCGAGTCGCAGCGCGAACGAAGTGAGCGACCGTCTCGCGTGGTGAGGGTGGCCGAAGGCCACCCGAGCGCAAAAAAGGTGGGTCCCAAAACCGATATGGCATGGTTCCCTACATGTATGTATGAGTACTGACGAACTCCTCCGCGAGCGGGAGGAAACCGCTTCCCGCTCTGACTCACAGCCCACCTCTCGGCGCGATCGTCTCGTCTCAAAGTTCACTGGCGTGTTCTCCCCGCGGTATTTCCTGCTCGCGCTCGTGGCGCTGTCGGTTGGGTTGTTCACTCCTTCGCTGCTCCCAATCATCTCGGCCCTTCCGGGGATCGGTCTCGTCGGTCTGTTCGGTGCCGCGTTCGCGCTTGGCGGGTTTAGAAGCGAACGCCACTACCTCGAAACCGGTGTTGCCGGCGCGACGGCCGTCGCCGTGAGTCTCCTCACTCAGTACATGACGATCGCCCTCGTCGGCTCCAATGTGATGGAATTCGCCACCGTCGGCTTCGGCGTCGGCATGGTGGTGGCAGTGCTCGGTTACTACTTCGGACGGGACCTCCGTGATGGCGTAACCCGAGACATCGAGTGAGCGCCCTCAGTCCGCAGTGAGTGTCCATTCTCCATCATTCTGTTCGACGACGCCGTGACGAGCGAGTGAGTGAAGCGCGTTCTCAACGAGATCCGGAGACGCATCGACTGAGCGACCGATCTGATCGACCCGCTCCGAACCGTTCGCAAGCGCGGACAACACTTCAGCATAAAAACGAGCGTCGTCGCCATCGCTCGTTCCAAGCGCGGAATCCTCGTGAATCTGGCGCGAAATACCGTCCATTACCTCCGTCAGCCGACCGTGAACCCACCGTTGGGCCATCGATAACTCGCTCGAAAGTTTCTCTAACCGTTGCAACTCGCGCGTGAGCTCGGTCAGTTCTCCCACCTGTTCCGGCGTGGTGATATCGATAGTGAGATACCGGCAGCGAGTCATATCTAACCCACGACTCGCTGAATACGCGCTTTTCGCACCGAACCCGTACGGAGAGACATTCACCTCTAGGCGGAGATTTCGGGCGATCGAGAAATACTTTCGACGCTGATCGTCAACACGAGATTCGACCAATCCTGCCTTCTCCAGTTTGCGGAGGTGATCGATGACTGCTTTCGGACTGACACCGAGATATTCGCTGATTTCAGTGACGTAGCACGGCTTTCGTGCTAACAGACGGAGGATGCGCCGACGGTTCTCGTTCCCTAATAGATCGAGTAGCGCGGCGGAATCCATTACCTGAGGTAAGTGGTTCAACCTCAAAACCGTAACGCTCTCCTCAGATCTCTCGGAGCGATCGCCCTCCGAAGACGATCAATCAACCCGAGCGGCGTACGCTGCCGACCGATCGCTCCGAAACGGGAATTCGAGTATTGTGGTCGGATCGTTCGTCGTCTCGGTTTTCATAGTGGTGTTCTCCTGTGGCGTTTTCGTTGTGTTGTCGCCGGGGGTCCGTGGCGTTTCTGTCGTGTTGTCGCCGGGGGTCTGTGGCGTTTCCGTCGTGTTGTTTCCGGGGGTCTGTGGCGTTTCCGTCGTGTTGTTTCCGGGTCCCTGTGGCGTTTCTGTTGTATTGTTGGCCGATCCATTGTCGGTCGCGGGAGGCGTTTCTGTCGTGTCATTAGCGGGAGTACCTCCCGGTGACTGGGGTGGACAACGAAGTTCCGTGCTGTTCGAGACGACTACGATTTCAGAGCCGTTGGAGACGGGCACGCTGCACGCCTCTTCCCGAAGCCCTGAGAGCGACTCCGAGCTAACGTTCGATTTATTCGCGGTTTGACTGGTGTTCTGGACGGACTGTCGAAGCTCAGTAACGTGAGCGGTGAGGGCATCAGTGTACGCCTGCGAGAGGGTCCCGTTTTTGATCTGTTCCTGTTGGGCGTGAACCGCCGACAGATCTCTTGAGAGTTGTTCCGAGCGCTGTTCGATCAGCTCTGCTTTCACAGACTCGTTTTCGGCGTTTTCGAACGACGCTCTCCACATCTCTCGGTCAACTGTGCTATCAGCTTCCACAGCGCTGACCTGCATGAATGACGACACCGAGTGACCCATCGGGTCGCCGTCCTCCATCTGTGCGCTGCCGTTTGTGGCCGTCCCTGGCATCACACCGACAGCAAGCATTACGGCAGTTAAGAGCACGAGTGTGAGGTGACGATCCATTTAGCTGTTCCACTTCGCCCATACATAAAAGGACAGCTGTCCGTTCGGACTGTTTATGGCCTAAACGATCCGTGGTAGCCGCGGTAGAAACTATTCTCCGGGTTCAAACCGTTCGAACAATCGGGACGCAACGACGACCGAACAGACCGAGAGCACAACAGTTAGGAGTGGAATAACCACGCCGGGCTCGGCGCGCAGCGGCGGATACAGATCACACCGGCTGAGTGGCTGGCCGAGTGCGCACACACCAACGTCGGCAAGCCAATAATCGACGAAATCGTTGCACAACAGCGCAACAAAGGAAACCACGAGTGCCCCCCGCGTCGTTTCTCCGTACTGCGGAATGAGAAGTGCTTCCACAACGAACAACAGGTGGGTGATGATAATGCCAAAATACGCCCACAGATCGGGGTAGTATGAGGAGAATTCGAGATTGAGCACGAGCACCGTCCAGAGACCGTACTTTACAAGCCACACGAACGCCAGCGTGTGGAGATACGCGAGCGGACGGTTCATCGGTGCGTCATCGATTCGACGGCCGAGATTCGGTAACAGCGTCGTTATCGACAGTGCTGCGAGCAACACGGCAGTCGGTGAATCCGCGTACAACGGCCACGCGAACGTCGAGACGGCGGGCATCGTCTCCACGTAGTACCGAACACCGACAAGCACACCCACCACGTTTGCCAGCAACAACCAGACGAGGCTCGGACCGTTACCCAGATAATACTGTGCCCACCGCTTTGGGATCATGACCGACTTCCTTCACTCCCAGAATAAAGCGGTGTCGACTTCACCACATGTCGATTTTATCAGAACTGATTGCACGTCAATATAAATCCACTGCCAAACCCTTATTCATGTGAATGGCTAACAAATAACTGTGGGAAGAATGTTCGAACCGTTCTCACGGGCGTACTATCTCGGCCGGTTGTACGTAGAGCCATACGCAGGCGACCGGCCGGTGATGCACGACGAACAACACGAGGCGGTCAACGAGCAACTGTACGCTACCGGTCGGGGGATTGAGCGCCTCGACAATCCACTAGTAATGAAGCTCGGAAATCGCCATCTCGCGGTTCACGGGGACACCGGCATTCCGGGCCAGACGTTGGCTGTTCCTGAGTCGATGCTTCCCGAGCGATTGGACGAGCCACCAACGCTTCGGGAGGTCTTCTTGGCGAAAGCCGACCGCGCTACACAGCTCGTCGAGATGGGAATTGCGGCCGGAATCTGACGGCTCGACCGATCATCGGACGTCGGGCCAGTTAACTACGTTCACCGCAAGGAGAACGTATGCGACTCGCGTTACTCGCTCACGATCGATTTCCATCGAGGGCCAAAACCGCCCAGGGACTGTTGCGGTACGGCGACCACGATATCGTAGCTGTCATCGATCGTGCGACGGCCGGGAGCCGGGTAAGCGACCACCTGACAGACGTACAGGACGCACCCATCGTCGACACCATCGAAGCGGTTCCGGAGGCTGATGTCCTCGTTGTTGGGATCGCACCGATCGGTGGGACGTTCGACGAAACGTGGCGCTCGGATATCGCCGGAGCGCTCGCGCGCGGGAGTGACGTATGGTCCGGCTTGCATCAGTATCTCGGGACCGATGAGGAGTTCGCGCAACTCGCGGCAACACACGACTGTCGGATCTGGGACGTTCGTCGCCCACCAGAGGAACTCACAGTGAGCGATGGTTCGGCGCGTGACATCGACGCGACGGTAGTGCTCACGGTCGGAACGGACTGTTCGGTCGGGAAAATGACCACGACGATGGAGTTGGTCGAGGCTGCCCGCGACCGGGGACTCGACGCGGGAATGGTGCCGACCGGCCAGACAGGCGTGATGCTCGACGGCGATGGCATCGTCATCGACCGCGTCGTGAGTGATTTCGCGGCAGGGGCACTGGAGCGGATGCTCCTCGACCGGGCACACCACGACTACCTCTTTGTTGAGGGACAGGGATCGATCGTTCATCCCGCGTATTCGGGAGTGACGAGCAGCATCCTCCACGGCACGATGGCGGATGCACTCGTTCTCTGTCACGAGGCTGGTCGAGATGTCATCCATGGATATGAATCGTTCTCGCTTCCGTCCGTTCCGGAAGTCGTCGAGTTGTACGAATCGCTCGCAGGAGCGTTCACGCCGTGTTCGGTCGTCGGTGGCGCGCTCAACACGGCAGCACTCGACGCGGCGGACGCACGGGACGCCCTCGAAACCTACGAAAACGCCATTGGCGCGCCTGCGACCGATCCAATCCGGTGCGGCGTCGAGGAGATCGTAACCGCTATTGAGGAACACCCATGACGCAGAACGTCGATCTCGAAGCCTCCTTCGAACGCGTTTCGTTACCCCTCGATCGGCCATTTACCATCTCCCGAGGAACGACTGAAACGACCGAGAACGTCATCGTTCGGATCGACGACGGGGAACGAACAGGTGTCGGCGCGGCAGCGCCGGACCCCTACTACGGCGAAACTCCAGCGACGGTCGAATCCGTTTTGCCAAGGCTGTTCGACGCCCTCGAAACGGTTGGGGACCCGTTGAACCGGGCCGCGATCACACGCGCGATGAACGATCACGTTCGGGGCAATGCCGCAGCGAAGGCTGCGGTTTCCATCGCGGTTCATGATCTCGTTGGGAAACGGCTCGATCTCCCATTGTACCGGCTTTTCGGTCTCGATCCTTCTCGATCGATCACCTCCTCGTTCACTGTCGGTCTCGACGATCCGCAGACGATGGCTGACAATGCCCGCGAGGCCGTCGATGCGGGCTACACGGTGCTGAAAACGAAACTGGGAACCGACCATGATCCCGAAATCATCGAGGCTGTCCGGAATGCCGCGCCCGAGGCACGGATCCGCGTTGACGCCAACGAGGCGTGGACACCCCGAGAAGCGGTCGAAATGAGTAAAACACTCGCCCACCACAACATCGAATTCCTCGAACAACCGGTTGCTGCCACTGATAGGGATGGACTCCGGTTCGTCTATGAACATGCTCGCCTCCCGATCGCTGTCGACGAATCGTGTGTCACTCCGGCTGACGTGCCGAACGTGGCCGACCGCTCCGACATCGTCGTGGTCAAGCTCATGAAATGCGGTGGTCCACGCCAAGCACGCAAGTTGATCCACGCCGCCCGCGCGCACGATCTCGAAATCATGCTCGGCTGTATGGTCGAGACGAACGCTGCCATCGCTGGCGCGTGCCACCTCACCCCGCTGGTCGATTATGCTGACCTCGACGGGGCGCTCCTCTTGGCGGAGGATCGCTACAGCGGGATCGATCTGTCGGCGGGAACCATCGATCTGTCGACGGTCAACCGACCCGGAACTGGCGTGGAGCCGATATGAAATCGAGTGTGAACGATCCGCCTAACCACTGATTTCCCTGTGTTCCGTCACGTTTGGTGACCATAGCCACGACCGATACGTATCAGCCATTCCGTTCCTGTAAATATGTACATTTGTAATGTATTGCGGGAGGGATTGTCACTATAGGAAACGTAGCGAACGTTTTTGGTCGTTTACGCCGTGGTGTACAGACAAGATGTCCGAGAATGCCAGCTCGTCCAAACGGATGGAATTGTACGTTCGGTCACTTTCCTCGGGGACCGGTGTGCAAGTGGAGACGATGATTGACCGTCTTGAGGAGTTCACGACAGAGGGAGAGGTCGAGGAGTACACGGTCACAGTATGGGGTTCACGGGTGAGTACTGATCCCGCAGTCGCTCGTACGGACGCTGGGGCAACGATCCGGGAACGGGTTGCCGAATTCAAGCAGTGGGCCACCGAATGCGGTGCGACGCTCGAAGGAGGGTTCGACCGGGAAACCATCCATTCAGCGATCACCGGCGAGACCCACGAGTTCATCTCGTTGCCGAGCGTGGCGTTGGCTTGTCGACGTGACGGTGAGGTTGAATGGGTCGTTCCCTCCGCTACCGCCGAGGAAGCGACGCCCACAACGCCGATGGATCGGATCAGGGCGCTCAACAATGAGCGACAGGAGTCCGAACCGAGCGATCGAGCCGCCGTTCCGAGCGACGACTGAATTCATCCCCCTCCCTACTCGCGTGCCACCGTTGGCGTGGATCCTCCCGGCCAACCCTCCAGTCAGCGACAGCCTCACGCGAACTCCGGGTGATCGCTGACATACCGGGGAAGATGCCGCGGTTTGGCGGGTTTGTCACCCACATCGTTGGCTACTGTCTCAGCAAGAGCGTCGATAGACAACTCCGTGTCGTCTTGCCCCCGGACAGTGACGCTGAACATCGGTTCTTCGAGTTCCTGATCGCCCACAACCGCGTAGTAGGGGACCCAATCGGTTTCTGCTGTAGCGATCCGTTTGCCGACGGACTCATTCCGGTCGTCAATGTCCGCCTAGATCCCGGAGTCAGCGAGCGTCTCCACGAGATTATCACAGAACGCAACGTGGTCGTTGCTCACAGGAATGAATCGGACCTGTGTGGGCGACAGCCACGTCGGCAGCCGAGGCGTCTCGTGGCGAGCGGCCTGTTCGAGCAACGCGGCCATAAATATCCGGCCATACATATCAACTCATTGTCTCTATAGAGTACTCTATGTCATACAATGATACAGAAAGGGTTCAGATCCGTCCATCTGGCTATACGGTCTCACAAATCGCGTATCTTTCGATTAAAGATGTCGAAAATGTTACTAAACGAAAAATAGTCCGCCACGGTATCGTTTTTATCATCTGAGGAAAAGAGTTATAAATTAGTGGAATATCAGAATCGTATATGAGTGACGAAACGTCGATGTCGGTTTCCGATGCTGCTCAACAAGCGAAACAACACCCAGATGATGCCTTCGGGGCAACTCAAACGCTGTTCGATTACCGGGATCGCCTGAAGCGAACGCGCTTGCAGTCCAAACAGCACCAATACGATGAGCACCAGCACAGGTACACACAGCCAATGGACGCGTCGCCACGGATCAAAAATCGAGGACACCCCACGCCAGAACGGCGTCCACATCGGCCGCTCAACAAAGAGCGGACCGACTGCTAACACGACGAGTCCGGCTAGGATCCACAAACTGACAGCACTCGCTACACCCATCAGCAACCCTCCCGTGCCTGGTGCTGGCTGCAGCGACACTCATGATAGTGCTGGAATAATTTTTGAGCTTCGCTTGCAGTCAACCGACTGGTGTTGTGCCACAGCGCTCGCTGAGAACATGTTTGAAGCTGAAGCACTTCCCATCTCATATAGACAGTGATTCAGTCAATTCAAACATATATTCTGTGATTTATTGTTTAGAGACGGGGCACTGCATGAGTATTTAGGTCAACACTCCATATAGACGAGATATAAAACAAAATTCATCAAACTGTATGTAGGATCACACTTGATTAGCCACCCAGTCACGGGCAGATCCTAAGCTCCCCCTGGAACCGTTCGCACGGTCTCAACACACTTATCCTCCGTCCTCGGTTTGCTGGTGTATGGACGAAATCACGGTCACGCTTCCAGACGGATCTGAGCTCACCGTCGAGGAGGACGCAACCGTCGAGGATGTCGCCTACGAGATCGGCACCGGTCTCGGGCGCGACACTGTGGCGGGCGTTATCGACGGAGAGCTTGTAGACGCACAGACGCCGATCCACGACGGTGCCTATGTTGAGATCGTCACCGAAAGCAGCGAGGAGTATCTCGACGTGCTCCGGCACTCCGCAGCCCACGTCTTCGCACAGGCGTTGCTCCGACTCTATCCCGAGGCGAAGCTCACGATCGGCCCGTGGACGGATGACGGCTTTTACTACGACGTGCACAACGTCGATCTCGACGATACGGCGCTGGCGCAGATCGAAGACGAAGCACAGGAGATCATCGCGGAAGACATCCCGATCGAGCGCGTCACCCACTCGCGGAGCGAAGCATTCGAGATCTATCAGGACAACCGATTCAAACGCGAGATCCTCGAAACGGAGGCGGCCGGCGAGGAACCGGTGTCATTCTACGAGCAAGCGGAGTTCAAAGACCTCTGTAAGGGTCCGCACGTCGACTCGACGGGGGAAATCGGCGCGTTCAAGCTGTTGTCGATCTCTTCTGCGTACTGGCGCGGCGAAGAGGACAACGAAAGCCTCACGCGGGTGCACGGAACGGCGTTTGAATCCGAATCAGAGCTCGAATCGTTCCTCGAACGCCGCGAGAAAGCCAAAGAGCGCGATCACCGCAAGATCGGTCAAGAGCTCGATCTCTTCTCCGTGCCCGACCACTCGCCGGGCTGTGTGCATTACCACCCTAACGGGATGACGATCCGGCGCGAACTCGAAGAGTACGTCCGGAACAAAAACGACGAACTGGGCTATGAGGAGGTGTGGACGCCCGAACTCAACAAAGCCGAGCTCTGGAAACCGACGGGTCACTACGAGAACTTCACCGAGCAAGGTGAAATGTTCAATTGGGAACAGGACGACACGGAGTACGGCCTGAAGCCCATGAACTGTGCGAACCACGCCTACATCTACGACCGGGACACCCACTCTTACCGAGATCTTCCGATCCGGTTCTCCGAGTTCGGCACGTGCTACAGAAACGAACAGTCGGGTGAGTTATCGGGGTTGCTCCGGGTTCGTGGGTTCACCCAGGATGACGGTCACGCGTTCATTCGTCCCGATCAGATCCGCGGTGAGATCATCGACGCCATTCAGGTCATCGAAGAGATCTACGGTCACCTCGATTTGGAGGTGGTGTACAAACTCGAAACGCGGGGGGATAACGCGATCGGGAGCGAGGAGATCTGGACGAACGCCACTGACGCGCTCCGAGACTCGCTGGAGTCCGAGGATCTCGACTACGACGTAGAGGCTGGCGAAGCCGCCTTCTATGGGCCGAAGATCGGTATCAACGCCAAAGACGCGCTCGATCGAGAGTGGACGATCGGAACGGTGCAGTTGGATTTCAACATTCCCAAGCGATTGGGACTCACCTACATTGGCGAGGACAACGAAGAACACCGGCCGGTGATGATTCACCGAGCGCTGTTAGGATCGTTCGAGCGTTTCATGGGCGTCATCATCGAGCACTTCAACGGTCGCTTCCCCCTTTGGCTCGCGCCCGAACAGATCCGTATCCTGCCGATCACCGACGATCACATCGAGTACGCTGAGACCATCAAAGAGGCGTTGGGTTCGTTCCGTGTGACCGTCGAAGATCGGTCATGGACCGTCGGAAAGAAGATTCAGGCCGCCCACGACGACCGCGTTCCCTACATGCTGATCATTGGTGACGACGAACAAGCAGCCGGGACGGTCTCGGTCCGAGACCGGAAAGAGCAAGAGCGAAACGACGTGGATATCAAAGCCTTCCGGAGGCGTCTTGAACGGGAGCGGGACGAAAAACACGTCGAGCCAGACATTCAGCGCGCGATGGAATCGAGTTCGGCCGATTAACGGCGGCTGCGGAATCAAGTGACGCGATTCACGCCCGCCCTAAAGGAGGAGGATTCTCTCGCTGTTTAAAGATAGATGTGAGATTACTTCGATTTGTCGTCCTGAAGCTCCTCCAGTTCACTCTCGATCTCCGAGTTCGAGTCAGACGAGGAGTTAGACGCGACATCCGTCTCTGTCTCCGTTTCAGTCTCCGTCTCGGTCGTCGTGTCGTTGCTTTTGTTCTTGGACTCTTTGCCCATCTCCGAGCGGAGGGTATCAAGTTCGGCTTCGACTTCGTTATTGGCCGATATCTCATCGAGCTCGCGTTCAAGGCTGTCTTTGTCCGACAGCGAGCTGTCGAGTGCCCCCGTTTCTTCAAGCTCATCGAGCGCCGCAGAGCGAGCTTCCATATCCTGAGTACGTTCTTCGGCACGGTCGATGGCCTGTGAGACGTTTTCCATCTCGTCGCCTGCCCCGGTCACGGCTTCGGAGACGCGCGCTGACGCTTCGGCGGCCTCGTAGCGGGCTTTCATGGATTCCTTTTTCGTGCGGAACTCCTCAATGCGGTTTTGGAGCTTATCCTTTTTCTCAACGAGGGAATCCTGGGTTTGTTGTAGATCGGCAATCTGTCCTTCGAGATCCTCGATCTGATTCATCTTCTGCTTTTTCTTCTCTAAGGCTTGGCGAGCGAGGTCTTCCCGGTCCTGTTCGACCGCCGTCCGCGCCTGCTCGTTGTGCTTGTCAACGTTCTCTTCAAGACGCCGTTTCTGCATCTCGAGGCGCTTTTTCTGTGTGGTAAGATCGGCAATCCCCTCTTTGACCTCCTGTAGCTCGTCTCGCATCTGTTCGTAGGAATAATCGAGCGTTTCGGAGGGATCTTCAGTGCGGTTGAGGAGGGCGTTGATCTTCGAACGGATAACGTACGACGTCCGTGAAAGGATTCCCATAGTCAGACTATAACGATCCAGCCTATTAAACCACATACTAACGAACACGACCCATGACGGATCACAACGGCTCTGAATCGGAGGACACTCCCACGGAATCGGAGCCAGTTCTCATTGGCGGTGCGCGTGACGTTCGCGGAACGGTGACTGCTCCAGAGGAAACTGCGTGTGTTGTTGCTTGCCCACCCCATCCACAGATGGGTGGGACCCGCACTGATCAACGACTGACCGCTGTGACCGACGCGCTCGCTGCCACCGGGGTCGCCGCACTCCGGTTCGATTACGGCGAGTGGGACGAGGGACGCGGTGAGCACACCGACACGCTGAACGCGATCGCGTGGGCCAACGAGCGGTACGAACGCGTCGGAGTGTACGGATTCAGCTTTGGCGGGACGCTTGCGCTCGTCGCCGCGGGCCACAGCGACACCGACGTGGCGTGTGTCTGTGCCCTCGCTCCCGGTGCTCGGATCGGAGAACTGGACGCCGTCAATGCCCTCCAAACGATCGACTGTCCGACACAGATCGTCTATGGCGAACGCGATACGACCGCTGACTGGGAGCCCCTCGTTGATCGAGCAATCGAAACCGACCACACTGTCCTCGAAGTGAGCGCAGACCACTTCTTCGTCGGACAAACCGAACGCGTCGCAGAACAGGTATCAACGTTCTTCCAGAACGAGCTGTAACGGGCACAACGAACCGACGCGTCGGTGCGCCATCGGTTCACGCATCGCCTCGCGCCCGAAACGGTTTTCACCGACAGCGGCCCACCCACAGTATGCCGACGGAGCCGACAGACTACGACCCAACATTGGGAAACAAGTTTATTTTCGTCACTGGCGGCGTGATGTCTGGACTCGGCAAGGGGATCACGGCCGCGAGCACCGGCCGACTGCTCGCCAACGCTGGCTTCGACGTTACTGCCGTCAAGATCGACCCGTATCTGAACGTCGACGCGGGAACGATGAACCCCTTCCAACACGGAGAGGTGTACGTGTTGAAAGACGGTGGTGAAGTCGATCTGGATCTGGGCAACTACGAGCGCTTTCTTGATATCGACATGACATCCGATCACAATATCACAACGGGCAAAACCTACCAACACGTGATCGAGAAGGAGCGTTCTGGGGATTACCTCGGAAAGACGGTCCAGATCATTCCTCACGTCACCGACGATATTAAGCGCCAGATTCGAGAGGCCGCATCGGGCCACGACGTGTGTATCGTTGAGATCGGCGGGACGGTCGGTGACATCGAAGGGATGGCGTTTCTCGAAGCGATCCGGCAGTTCGTTCACGAGCAACCGCCGGAGGATTTTCTCCTCACCCACGTGACGCTCGTTCCGTACTCGAAAAACGGCGAGCAAAAGACCAAACCGACCCAACACAGCGTTAAGGAACTTCGGAGCATCGGTCTTCAGCCGGACGTGCTCGTTGGCCGGTGTGACGACCGACTGTATCCCGAAACGAAAGAGAAGATCGCGCTGTTCTGTGACGTGCCGACAGAAGCAGTGTTTTCGAACCCGGATGTCGACGACATCTATCACGTGCCGCTGATGGTTGAGGACGAAGGGCTCGATGAGTACGTGATGGAGCAGCTTGGGCTACAGGAGCCAGCGATCCCGAAGGACGAACGAGACAACGGCTGGCGAGAGATCGTCACCCGTGAGGCCGACGGCGAGGTTGACGTCGCGCTCGTCGGGAAATACGCGCTGGAAGACGCCTATCTCTCGGTCCACGAAGCGCTCAAACACGCCGGCCTAGACCACCGCGTCGATGTGAACGTCAGCTGGGTCAACTCCGAGGAGATGAACCCCGAACACGAACAACGACTCGAATCCGCCGACGGGATTGTCGTTCCCGGTGGGTTCGGCGTCCGGGGGACCCAAGGTAAGATCGACGCCATCCAGTACGCGCGCGAGAACGGGATCCCGTATCTGGGGCTGTGTCTGGGCTTCCAGCTCGCAGTCGTGGAGTACGCCCGCAACGTTCTCGGTTTCGACACCGCTCATTCTCGGGAGTTCGATGAGGAAACACCCAACCCAGTGATTGATCTGCTGCCCGATCAGTCGGATCTCGACGAGATGGGAGGGACGATGCGACTCGGATCCTACGAAACGGAACTCCAGTCAGATACCCTCGCCGCCCAGTTGTATGATGGGCCGTGCGTCGAACGCCATCGCCACCGATACGAGGTGAATCCCAACTACATCGCCCAGCTAGAAGCGAACGGACTGCGCTTTTCGGGCCGTGTCGGCAACCGAATGGAGATATTGGAGTTGCCCGATCATCCGTATTTCTTCGGGACGCAGTTCCATCCGGAGTTCCGATCCCGGCCCGGCCGCGCGAGTCCGCCGTTCGTCGGGTTGATCGACGCCATAATCGAGCAACGTGAAACCGACCGAGCCGAGGTGGCTCGATAATGGTCGAAACAGAGCGATTCATCGAGGACGCCGTTGCCGAGATCCGCGAGGAGATCGGCTCGGCAAAGGCGATCATCGCGTTGTCGGGGGGTGTAGACTCCTCGGTTGCTGCGGCGCTCGCCCACAAAGCCGTCGGTGACCAACTCGTCCCCGTGTACGTCGACACAGGACTGATGCGGAAGGGTGAAACCGACGAGATCCAGGAGACGTTCGCGTACATGGATCGCCTCCGGATCGTTTCCGCACAGGATCGGTTTCTCGAAGCACTGACGGGCGTCACTGATCCCGAGGAAAAGCGCCACGCGATCGGTGAACAGTTCATCCGTGAATTCGAGCGTGAAGCCCGCAGTAGTGACGCCGACTATCTCGTCCAAGGGACGATCTACCCCGACCGCATCGAGAGCGACGGCAATATCAAATCTCACCACAACGTTGGTGGACTGCCCGATGTCGTCGATTTTGATGGCATCGTTGAACCGGTGCGGGAGCTGTACAAAGACGAGGTTCGGGAAGTGGCCCGCGCGCTCGGACTGGAATCGGTTGTCTCCGAACGGATGCCGTTCCCCGGTCCGGGGCTTGCGGTTCGTATTATTGGAGAAGTCACTGAAGACAGACTCGAAGTTGCGAGAGAGGCGACCGCTGTCGTGGAGGACGAACTCGAAGAGTACGAGCCGTGGCAGGCGTTCGCGGCGGTGCTCGGCAAAGCGACCGGCGTGAAAGGTGACAACCGAGTTCACGGGCACGTGGTCGCTGTTCGGTCGGTCGAAAGCCGTGACGGGATGACCGCCCGCGCACAGCCGTTAGACTGGGACGTTCTCCAGCGGATCCAGAGTCGGATCACGGGAACACTCCCGAACGTCTCTCGCGTGTTGTATGACGTTACACACAAACCTCCGGCGACCATCGAGTACGAGTAATGAACGCTGTCGTTATCGGACCCGACGACGATGGACTGGGTGACGCACTCGAAGCCGCTGGTGTCGATACCACCCGCGCCGCGGGAACGGCTGCACGCGAACAGCTCCTCGACGCGGGCACTGAGACCGCCGAGTTGCTGATTGTGACCGACGCCACGCTTGCGACTTCGATCCCGGTCGCAAACGAGATCAACCCCCAACTACGGGTCGTCGTTTACAGCCACGACTCGCTCCCCGAGTTCGCGCGCACTGGCGCGGAACTCATCCTCGATCCCAAACTGATGGCCCCCGAAACCGTCGCTGAAGAACTCACTGCCTGATCACCTCGCTACCGAAGGACTCCCATGTGGCTGGCGAACGGGTCGTGGTCACCCGACATGAGACACCGCGACTCACGCGATCGCTCGGCCGAGTTCGGCTAATCGGACACAGCCGTTTTTGAGAAATGGCACGCCGTGCCCGACGCCGACCGTCTCGATCGGAGGTTGCCGATCTGCGAGATCGCGAATGCTGTCAGCGACCTGATCAGTGTCGTAGCTCAGATACCACGGAGACGGAACTAGTTCTCCCTTGCGTTCAATGACGAGATCTCCGAGAAAGCCGATCGAAAGGGACTCGCTGAGATACGCCATGTGTCCCGGCGTGTGTCCGGGCGTGTGGTACGCTTTGAAGCTGCCGATCGCATCGCCATCCTCGACAGGTTCGATCACGTGATCCCGATCCCGGAGAAACGGACCGACGACGCGGTGTAACACTCCTTTGGGTGTCGACAAGGGTGGCCGTTCCTGCCCGGTGAGAAAGCCCCGATCGGGCGTCCCGAGATACACGGGGATATCGCGGTCTAATCCACGGAGACCGCCAACGTGATCGATGTCGTAGTGGGTGAGCAAGACTTGGTCGATGTCCGTGACAGCGTGCCCAGTTCGTTCGATCTCACGGACGAGCCTCGAAATACCCCACGGCGTTCCGGTATCCACGAGCGTTACTGTTCCGTCGTCAACGAGATACGCGTTCACACCGGTTAGATCGAGTTGCCACGCGGTGCGTCTCGCTGCGTGCGGAGCTTCGCTCCTCTTTGACTCTGTGAGTTCGAACACCATACAAGTAGTACGAACGCGAACTATGAAACTCCCGATGATTCTGAGAACGCCTTCCCGGCATACCACACACGGAGATCTATCTCATTCCTCACTGGTTCCAGTCGGAAAGCCGTGAGGCGACCATGCTCGAAACCGTCCGGAGCTTGGATGGACGGTGAATCGTCTCCATTTCCGAATCAGTGAGTTCGAAATCGAACACGTCGATGTTCGCTTTGAGATGGTCGGGCGACGACGCCTTCGGAATGGCACACACCATCTCCTGTTGGAGCAGCCACCGAAGCGCGACCTGTGCGCTGGATTTCCCGTACCGCTCGCCGATCTCGCACAGCGTCTGATCTCCGATCACGCTGCCGTGACCGAACGGACTGTACGCGGTGAGAATGACATCGTGTATCTGGCAGTAGTCGAGGAGCTGCGTCTGGTCCCAAAACGGGTGGTACTGCACTTGGTTGGTGAGAATCGGTATCTCGGAGAGGGTGCGTGCACGGTGGAGGCGATCAATGCCGAAGTTGCTCACACCGATGTGTCTGACCTTGCCCCGTTGGTGGAGTTCGTTCATCGCGTCGATCGTTTCGCTGAGCGAGGGTGCGGTCGGAAGGCGATCAACGGGCCAATGGATCAACAACAGATCGAGATACTCCGTATCGAGTTTTGAGAGGCTCTCGTCAGTCGATCGGAGCACAGCGTCGTAGCTGTAACTGCCACGACCGAGCTTCGTCGTTAGAAACAACGAATCTCGATCGACACCGCTCGCACCGATTGCGTCTCCGATTTCACGTTCGTTACCGTACACCTGTGCGGTGTCGATGTGCCGATACCCGAGATCAACCGCCGACTGCACGGCTTCATAACAGTCCGCTCCCGTCAGCTGCCACGTTCCGAGACCGACCGCTGGAACCGCCTGACCGGCGGCGGTGACGTGTTTCATGATTTGAATTACGGGACGGACATAGGAATAGCTACGGATAACCGCCTGCAACCACTACGAAGCTCCGAGCAACCGGTCCGCGAAGACATGTTTTCGTGCCACCATTATTTATTTTTTCACTTTCTAAACCCTTGTTACCGACTGAATCGGTGGGGTCACGGCGGAGTATAAGGTATGAAGATGACCTTGATGATGATTACGTCGGGCGATTAACGAGACAGTGGCCGGGGCGTTCGGCGCAGAAATCACCGAGAGAGCCACACTTATATTCAGTGTGGGATATTGGACGAATGCACATGAGCGAAAGTATGGAGGACACGTCGGCGTCGCCGGCGGGTCGAGTTCTTCCAGGGCACGTTAGATTCCACTTCTGAGATCAGCCACGCACGGATTTTCGATACGACGCTCCGTGATGGGGAGCAGTCACCGCGAACATCGTTCTCCTATGATGACAAACGGGAGATAGCGGCGCTGCTCGACGAGATGGGAACACACGTTATCGAAGCGGGGTTCCCAGTGAATTCGGACGCGGAGTTCGAAGCCGTCCGTGACATTGCAGAGGGTACAGAGACGACGGTGTGTGGATTGGCGCGCGTCGTAGAGGCGGACATCGAGGCCGCACTCGATTCGGGTGTCGAGTTGGTCCACGTGTTCGCGAGCACGAGCGACGTGCAGATTCAGGATTCGATGCATTCGACGCGCACAGAAGTCCGCGAGCGATCCGTTGACGCCGTCGAGCGCGTCCGTGAAGCGGGTGTCGACGTGATGTACTCACCGATGGACGCCACGCGAACTGACGAGGCGTTTCTGACGGAGATTGTCGAGGCCGTCAGCGAGGCGGGCGTCGACTGGATCAACATCCCGGACACCTGTGGGGTGGCAACCCCCGGCCGGTTCGGGGAACTGATCGACACCGTCTGTACGCACACCGACGCGCAGGTCGACGTTCACACACACGATGACTTTGGGTTGGCCGCCGCGAACGCCGTTGCGGGGTACGAAGCGGGCGCAGCCCAAGCACAAGTTAGCGTGAACGGCATCGGTGAACGCGCGGGCAACGCCGCATACGAGGAGGTTCTCACCGCATTATCCTGTCTGTACGATGTCGATACCGGCATCGATACGAGACAGCTAACAGAGCTGTCACGAACGATCGAGCGGAAAAGCGACATCGGCGTTCCAGCGAACAAGCCTGTCGTCGGGCAAAACGCGTTCGCCCACGAGTCGGGCATCCACGCCGCGGGTATCATCGAGAACTCCGATACGTTCGAACCGGGAGTGATGACGCCCGAGATGGTCGGTGCAGAACGGGAGCTCGTACTCGGTAAGCATACCGGACAGCATTCGGTTCGTGAACGACTCGAAGCCGACGGGTTCCAACCGACGGACGAAGAAGTCCGCGAACTCACACGACGCGTCAAGGATAAAGGAGCTACGAAGGAGCGGATCACCGTAGAAACACTCCGAGAGTTCGCCCGCGATATGGATGTTTCCAAAGAGCAGGTGAGAGTAAACTGATGATTCTCACTGCTCGCTGCTGTCGACAGCGACGGCACAATTGCCGGACGCGGAAGGTTTATACATCACCCGGAACATCGTCCGATAATGACGCTCACAGTCGCCCGGAATACGACCGTACCGAGCGTCACGTCTCTCATTATTGTAGGGGCCAACTAGCCCCTACACCACCTCACATCCGGCGTTCGCTGCACCGTTTTGGAGCTATCCACCACCAACAAACAACCACACAGACATGTATGATGAGCGACGCGAGAGGGGTGACTACCGATGAGTGATCACGTCTCGACCGTTCACACAGACGAACAGAGCACGACCACCGCTGCGGCAGAAACGCGACCAGATGAGGACTCGATCTCGGTCACGAACGGCGCGGAGGCCGTCGTTACCGCGCTCGAAAACGCCGGTGTCGAGCATCTGTTTGGCGTTCAGGGCGGTGCGATCATGCCCGTTTACGACGCGTTGTACGCCAAGCAGGATTTGACCCACATCACGATGGCCCACGAGCAGGGGGCGGCCCACGCCGCCGACGCCTACGGACAGCTCACCGGTGAACCCGGCGTCTGTATGGCGACATCAGGACCGGGTGCGACGAACCTCACGACGGGGTTAGCCGACGCCGACATGGATTCCGATCCGGTGATCGCGCTGACCGGGCAGGTTCCCACGGACCTCGTCGGCCACGACGCGTTTCAGGAGACCGATACGGTCGGTGTCACCCGTCCGGTGACGAAAGCGAGCTACTTCGCAGACAACGCGGCGACGGTCGGAGACGTGGTCGGTGAGGCGTATGCACTCGCGCGTGAGGGTAGACCCGGACCGACACTCGTTGATCTCCCCAAGGACGTAACGAACGGGACGACAGACAGCGTCCCCGACGGACCTACGACGCCGGAGTACCACGAGATCTCCGAAACTGCAGCCGAGAGCGCCGTTAAGGACGCGATTCAAGCGCTTTCGAACGCGAGAATGCCGTTGATCCTCTCTGGCGGTGGGGTCATCAAAGGAGACGCGAGCGAGGAACTGCGGACGTTCGCCATCGAACACCAGATCCCCGTTGTGACGACGATGCCCGGTATCGGGAGCTTCCCGGAAGACCACGAACTGGCGTTGGAGTGGGCCGGGATGCACGGAACGGGGTATGCGAACATGGCGATCTCTCACTGTGATTGCCTGCTCGCCATCGGGACGCGGTTCGACGACCGGCTCACGGGCGGGATCGAGACGTTTGCGCCCGAAGCCGAGATCATCCACGTCGACATCGATCCCTCCGAGATCTCGAAAAACGTTCACGCCGACTATCCGCTGATCGGAGACGCATCGTGCGTTCTCGAACAGCTTCGGACCGCGATGGATGACGCTCCAGCGGCGTCCCAGTGGCGCAAGCAGTGCCAGACGTGGAAAGAGGCGTATCCGATGGCGTACGCCACGCCAGAGGACGAGCCGTTGAAACCCCAGTTCGTCGTTGAGGCGATGGACGAACTCACGCCCGATGACGCCATCGTCACCACGGGCGTCGGCCAACACCAGATGTGGGCCGCCCAGTACTGGACGTACACGGAGCCGAACACGTGGATCTCTTCACACGGGTTGGGAACGATGGGATACGGACTGCCAGCGGCCATCGGTGCGAAGGTGGCCGCGCCCGATCGGGATGTCGTCTGTTTCGACGGCGACGGGTCGCTGTTGATGACGATTCAGGAGTTGAGCGTCGCCGTCCGCGAGGGACTCGACATCACTGTCATCGTGTTGAACAACGAGGCCGTCGGGATGGTCCGCCAGTGGCAGGACGCGTTTTTCGACCAGCGTCGGATGGCGTCCGAATACCAGTGGGTGCCCGATTTCGCCACGCTTGCGGAGGCGTTCGGCGCGAAGGGCTTTACGGTCCGTGAGTACGAGGCGGTCCCGGACACACTCGAAGCGGCGCAGGCGTACGATGGGCCGAGCGTCGTGGACGTGTTCATCGATCCAGAAGAGAACGTCTACCCCATGGTGTCCAGCGGCGGTAACAACGCCGAGTTCGCCCTTTCGGAGGACCAACTATGAGTCGGGGACTCGATGGACCGCACCCCGAAGCCCGAGACATCCCCGACGGACGACGCTCCCCGGAGGGGATCCGGCTCGATCCCCAGAACGGAGCCGACCACGAACGTCACCGAACCGTCATCTCCGCGCTCGTCCAACACGAGCCGGGAGTGTTGTCGAAGGTGTCGGGGTTGGTGAGTCGGCGGCAGTTCAACATCGAGAGCCTCACCGTCGGTTCCACAACGAATCCCGAGACCGCGCGCATCACACTCGTCATCGAGGAGTCACAGCCAGGGATCCGGCAGGTCGAGACCCAACTCAAAAAGCTCCTTCCGGTGATCTCGGTGCGCGAACTCGGCGGCGACGCCGTTCGACGCGAACTGGTCGTGCTGAAAGTCCACGGCGAGGAGCCGGACAAAGTCCACGCGATCACCGAGATGTACAGTGGGACGATTCTCGATGCGGGTCCGCGAACAATCACCGTCGAGATCACTGGCGATGAGCAGAAGATCGACGACGCCATCGACGCGTTCGCGCAGTTCGGCATCCGGGAGATCGCTCGTACAGGACAGACAGCGCTCGCACGCGGAGAGGTGTGGACCACAGACGCAGAAGAAGAGCGGTACGAACGAACACAGACGAACGACTCACAATGAGCAATTCAAACACAACGATCTACTACACCGAAGACACGGACAGAAGCGCTATCGAAAACAAGACCGTCGCCGTACTCGGCTTCGGAAGTCAGGGGCACGCCCACGCCCAAAACCTCGCTGACAGCGGCGTCAACGTCGTCGTCGGGCTTCGGAAGGGGTCATCTTCTCGGGCGGCCGCCGAAGACGCGGGACTAGAGGTAGCGACGCCTGCAGTCGCTGCTGAAGCGGCTGACATCGTCTCGATGCTCGTCCCGGACACCGTTCAGCCGGCGGTGTACGCGGATATCAAGGACGGACTCGAAGCGGGCGACACGCTCCAGTTCGCGCACGGCTTCAACATCCACTACGGCCAAATTGAGCCGCCTGCGGACGTTGACGTGACGATGGTTGCCCCGAAAAGCCCCGGCCATCTCGTCCGACGCAACTACGAGAACGGCGAAGGCACTCCCGGATTGCTCGCCATCTACCAGGATTCGACCGGCACCGCGAAAGAAGAAGGGCTCGCGTACGCCCAAGCCATCGGCTGTGCCCGCGCGGGTGTGGTCGAAACCACGTTCCGTGAGGAAACCGAGACCGACCTGTTCGGTGAGCAAGCCGTTCTCTGCGGTGGCGTGACGAGCCTCATCAAACACGGCTACGAAACGCTCGTGGATGCCGGCTACAGCCCCGAAATGGCGTATTTCGAGTGCATGAACGAGCTGAAGCTCATCGTCGACCTGCTGTATGAGGATGGACTGGGCGGAATGTGGGATTCGGTCTCCGATACAGCAGAGTACGGCGGACTGACGCGAGGCGACCGGATCGTCGACGACCACGTCCGGGAGAACATGGAGGAGACGCTCGAAGAAGTCCAAAACGGGGAATTTGCGCGCGAATGGATCGTGGAAAACCGCGCGGGACGACCGAGCTACTCGCTCCACCACCAAGCAGAGCAGAACCACGACATCGAGGCGGTCGGTGAAGAACTCCGTCAACTGTTCGCATGGAGCGAAGCCACCGACGCCGAGGAAAGTGAGGAAGAACGAATCACTGCGGACGATTGAGGACAGAAAAATGACAGAGCAGACGCTAGGAGCGGTCGATCACACGAATCCGTTCACTGAAGAGGCGTTCGGGACGGCGATGGTGTACCGGCGCGGACCGGTCGTCGTCACGGACGGCGGCGCAGCGACGGAGGACGAATCAGCAACAGGCAGCCGTGACCACCCCGCTGAGGAACAGACAGGTCCACGACTCGCGGAGATCGATCACACGCCGCCGCACGGAGAAGGTGTCGCCCGCGATCGACTCTACGAGCGGGGACGGAGCGAGGACGCATGAGCCGCGGAACGCTGTACGATAAGGTGTGGGACCGCCACACCGTCACGACGCTTCCCAACGGACAAGATCAGCTGTTCGTCGGGTTGCACCTGATCCACGAGGTGACTAGTCCCCAAGCGTTCGGCATGTTGCGCGAACGGGACATCGAGGTCGCCCGACCCGACCTCACGCACGCGACCGTCGATCACATCGTTCCGACGGCCGATCAGTCCCGGCCGCTGGGTGACGACGCCGCCGAAGAGATGATGAGTGAGTTGGAACAGAACGTCAAAGCGGCGGGGATCGAGTTCGACGATCCGACGACCGGGAACCAAGGCATCGTCCACGTTATCGGTCCAGAACAGGGCCTGACCCAACCCGGCATGACGATCGTCTGTGGCGATAGTCACACCTCGACACACGGCGCGTTCGGCGCGCTGGCCTTTGGCATTGGAACGAGTCAGATCCGTGACGTACTCGCCACGCAATCAATCGCAATGGACAAGCAGCGGGTCAGACAGATCCGCGTTACCGGAGAGCTGTCCGAGCACGTCGGAGCCAAAGATATCATCCTGACAATCATTCGAGAGCTTGGCACTGATGGCGGCGTCGGCCACGTGTACGAATACGCCGGTGAAGCCATCGAATCGCTCGGGATGGAAGGCCGGATGAGCATCTGCAACATGTCGATCGAAGGTGGTGCCCGAGCGGGCTACGTCAATCCCGACGAAACCACTTATGAGTGGCTCCGGGACACCGAAGCGTTTGCCGATGATCCCGAGCGATTCGAGGAGCTACGACCGTACTGGGAATCGATCAAAAGCGACGACGACGCCGAGTACGACGACGTGGTCGAGATCGACGGTTCTGCGATCGAGCCGTGCGTCACGTGGGGAACCACCCCAGGACAGGTCGCTGGCGTCACCGAGCCGATTCCCGATCCCACCGAGCTGCCCGAGGCCAAACGAGAGACGGCCCGGCGCGCACAGGAGCACATGCGGGTCGAACCGGGTGAGACGATGAACGGTTACGAGATCGATGTCGCCTTCCTCGGTTCGTGTACGAACGCCCGGTTGAGCGATCTCCGAACCGCAGCCAGTTTCCTAGAGGGACGAACGGTACACCCAGACGTGCGGGCGATGGTCGTTCCCGGCAGCCAACGCGTCAAAGCCGCCGCCGAAGCCGAGGGGCTCGACGCGGTGTTCACCGACGCCGGCTTCGACTGGCGCGACGCGGGCTGTTCGATGTGTCTCGGCATGAACGAGGATCAACTCGACGGCGATGAGGCGTGTGCAAGCTCCTCGAACCGGAATTTCGTCGGACGGCAAGGGAGCAAAGACGGCCGTACCGTGTTGATGAGTCCCGTGATGGTCGTCGCCGCAGCCGTCACCGGCGAAGTGACCGACGTGCGAACCCTACCGGAGGTGACCGTCGCATGAGCGACAGTGACGCCGACGCTGCGTCGGTCCCGTCGATCGACCGCGTTTCCGGCACCGGTGTCCCAGTCCGAGGCAACGACATCGACACCGACCAGATCATTCCAGCACGGTTCATGAAGGTCGTCACCTTCGACGGGTTGGGCGAATTCGCGTTTTTCGATCAGCGATTTGACGATCAGGACGACCGGAAAGACCACCCGTTCAACGAACGGCGGTTTCAGAACGCGTCAGTGCTGGTCGTCAACGCGAACTTCGGGTGTGGCTCTTCGCGCGAGCACGCCCCCCAAGCGCTCATGCGGTGGGGAATCGACGCCATCGTCGGGGAGAGCTTCGCGGAGATCTTCGCGGGGAACTGTCTCGCGTTAGGCATCCCGACAGTCACCGCCGACGAGGGGACCATCAGTGAGCTACAGACGACCGTCGAAAACCACCCAGACACCGAGCTGACAGTGGATGTCGAGACGGAGACGGTCACCTACGAACGCGGATCAGACGATCAGTCCACAACCCTCGATGTGGCGGTCGATCCGGCCCAACGGACCGCCTTGGTCGATGGTATCTGGGACACGACAGCGCTGATGAAATCGAACGAACAGGCCATCGAACAAACAGCGGCCGACCTTCCATACATCCAATGAGCGAAACGATCGCGGTGATTCCAGGCGACGGTATCGGGCGCGAGGTGGTGCCGGCAGCGGTGCGGATACTCGATGAACTCGACCTCGGGCTGTCGTTCGTGATGGGTGAGGCCGGTGACGACACGCGTTCAGACACGGGTGAGGCGCTTCCCGACCGGACGGTCCGGTTGGTCGAAAACAGCGACGCAACGCTGTTCGGCGCAGCCGGCGAGACGGCTGCGGACGTTATTTTGCCCCTCCGGGCAGCGGTCGGCTCGTTCGCCAACATTCGGCCGGCTCGGGCGTATCCCGGCGTTGACGCCGTGAAACCCGAGACCGATCTCGTGTTCATCCGTGAGAACACCGAAGGCGTCTACGCCGGGATCGAAAACGAGATCGAACCGGGAATCACGACGCTCACACGTGTTGTCACCGACGACGCCTCTCGACGGATCGCTCGCTTCGGCTTTGATTACGCCGCAGAACGCGACGATCCGGTGACCGTCGCCCACAAGGCCAACGTCATGCGCGCCACCGACGGGCAGTTCCTTGAAAGCATTGACGGCGTTGCTGAGGAACGCGACGCCGAGTACGACACGGCACTGATGGACGCGCTCGCTATGCAGCTCATCATGCAACCGGAAGAGTACGGCGTGGTCCTCTGCCCGAACCTCGCTGGTGACATGCTGTCGGATCTTGCCGCTGGACTCGTCGGAGGACTGGGGCTACTTCCGAGCGCGAACATCGGCGCGGAGAACGCGCTGTTCGAGCCGGTACACGGCAGCGCACCCGACATTGCCGGAGAGGGGATCGCAAACCCGACCGCGACCGTCCTCAGCACAGCGATGATGCTCGAACACCTCGGCTACGACGACACTGGGACACGAGTCAGAGCGGCTGTCGAGGAAACGCTCGAACAGGGACCGCACACCCCCGATCTCGGCGGAAGCGCTTCCACCGAGGACATGACGAGCGCGATCATCAACCGGCTTTAAGACACTCATTCACTCCGGTCATCGAACCGTTCGGTGAGAGCGCCGACAACGCCGCTGAGATACGCCGTTCCCCAGACGGCGACCACGATTGCACCGACAGCGTTGAACACGAGATCGAGCATCGTGTCCTCGATGCCGTACTGGGTCAGGATCGATCCCCCACCGACGATACGAGACACTTCACTGAGCGTGAATTCGACCACCTCCCAGAGCACGCCGAACGCGAGGACGAACAACAACAAGAACACGAACATGAATTCTGATGGGAGATGGACGTCGCTGCTGTGGAGATCGATTGCGCGAACAGTCGCGTACCCGACTGCGGTAACGACCGACGCTGAAAGGGCGTGTGTGAGATGATCCCACCACCACACTGATCGATAAAACGAGAGATCAGCGCCTGGAATCCCAACTGTCCCGAGCGCATGAAAGAACACTGCGCCCGTAATCCACAGCGTGAGCGTGGGATCCATCGGGATGTCGTAATCGCGCTCCATGAGCGGTGGCAGCTGAGCGACGAACAGCCCGATGAAGCTGTTCACGATGATACCAGTGTTTCGACGGTCGAGACCGATGAAGAACATTCCAATGAGACCGACCTGCATGACCCACACGAGTCGCCGTTCGAATCGGTCTCCGATGGGGAGTGTGGGCCATCTCACGCGTCACTCACCCGTGAACTGTCCGTCTGGCGGAGTCGGCGGAAGTAGACATCGAAAACGACGCCAGCGATCACACCCGCGATCGTGGACGCGATGAACTCGATCATTAACTCCCGTTCTGTGAGCGGGAAGACGATCCCCAGATACACGTCTCCGCTCCACCGAACGACTGCCCAAACGCCCGACGCAGCCATCGTGGTGATGACAACGAAAAGGACGGCGAACGTGTCGGTCATCGATACGGCTGTAAACGCATCGAGTTCGACCGCGATAATGAGGGCGACCGTCGCAACAGAGAGATACGTCGCTACGCGACCAGTTCCGGGAATTCCAAACGTTCGTGCCAACAACGGGAGCGACGCGAGCACAAGCACTTCCCACGGCAGCATCGTCCACATCGAACGGCGTCGAACAGCCGGAATCACGCTGAGCACAACAATGACCGTCGCAAACCCTGCCCATAAGGGATTACGGCTCGCGTTGACGACGGCAACGCCACCGACAAAGCCGATCAACGACCACGCGAGTACCGCATTGACGTATCTATGTTGAAGAATTCGATTCAGAATAGAGGTATCCATACGCCAATTACCACGGCCACAGATAAATGTGTACGCCTCATAACTTGATAAAAAAGATAGCCGAAGCGACTGCGAATCACACGGACGATGAGGCCGAGATTCCCCCGCCCGTTTCCGGGTGGTAGATCCGATAACCACCGGAGTCAACGAGACCCATCACCGCCCACTCATAATCCGGGGCACGGGAGAGCAGATCCTCACACAGTGACGCCGCCCGATCTTCGGGTGCCACGAAACACCGGAGATTGCCCCGATTAGGAGTGTTGTCTGGATCGGACGTTGTGACGTACACTACACGCCATTTCCGCTCTGCCCGGAGTTCGGTCCCAGCAGTGGACACGGTGTACCCCAGATCGCTGAAAATCGACCGTGCTTCCTCCAGTAAGGGCGTGCTAATAATCCCCATCTGGGACAACATAGCACACTCTCCACTATAGCTGTACCGGCTAAGTTTATACTCGATATGAATAATTGTAGTAATTTGCGTATGCTATAATTCCATACTATTCTACAAGAACCGTAAACGTTTATAACTAGTCAACCAGTTGTAGCTGTGTGGTTAACGAGACTGGTAACCGAACGGTTGACGGCGCTGTCACGCGCGTACTCGACGGTGAGACGCTCGATCGGACGGACGGACTCGCGTTGCTCGCTCAGCCGGTCAGGGCACTAGCAGCGGGAGCGGATCTCATTCGGTCACAGTTCAGCGATGGAACTGTCGATGCGTGTAGCATCGTGAACGCCAAGGCAGGCAACTGCGCGGAGGACTGTGGGTTCTGTGCCCAATCAGTGCATTTCGACACCGGGATCGACACGCACGGGTTTCTCGATCCCGAGGAAATCCTTTCGGCGGCGAAACGCGCCGAGCGGGACGGTGCACAGCGTTTTGGCGTCGTGGTCGCGGAAAAGGGTGTGAGCAAGGAACACCGGCCTGAGGAGTGGGAGCAGGTCATCCGTGCGATCCGGCTGGTTCGTGAGGAAACGAGCGTCGAAGTCGATGCGAGTCTCGGCATCCTCACCCACGAGGAGGCTGCGATCCTTGCCGAAGAGGGGATCAACCACTACAACCACAACATCGAGACTTCCCCGCGATATTTCCCGGAGATCGTCACCACCCACTCCTTCGAGGATCGGGTGCAAACGCTCCGAGTCGCAAGGGAGGCAGGGATGGAACTGTGTGCCGGCGTCATTTTGGGGATGGGTGAGACGCCGACGGATCGGGTCGAGGCCGCCATCGCGCTCCAAGACATTGGGGTGTCCTCACTCCCGGTGAACGTCCTCAACCCAGTGGCTGGAACGCCACTCGGTGAGCGGGAGTCGGCGCGGATCTCGACGACTGAGCTGATCAAAACGGTTGCAGTGTATCGGTTCCTCCATCCCTACGCTCGGGTGCGACTCACCGGTGGTCGGGAGGTGAATCTCGCTCCGGACGAGCAACATCTTCCGTTCGAAGCGGGCGCTGACGGCGTTCTTACAGGGGATTACCTCACGACTGAGGGTCAATCTCCGGGAGAGGACATCCGGATCATCGAGCGGGCAGGACTGGAACCAAACCGGACCGTTAACGATTTCGACTCGGCAGCGGTGAAAGCTCGGGACGGCGACTCGCCGGGCGTCGAGACCGCTGCCGGAACGGCGACCAACACCGCACAGCAAGACGACTGACACGAGAGAACTCAACGTTACAACCATGATTGATGATATTACAGTTGCGGTACTCGGCACGGGTGGTATCGGACGACGGACGCTTGAACTATCGACTCACAAAGAATGGCTCACACCTGTTGCGGCGTGTGATCGTCACGGGATCGCAGTCGATCACGAGGGATTGGACGTAACGGAACTTCTCGACGCGACAGAGGGCAACATCGCGAGCGGCGACGGCGGAGCTGGCGACCCAGTGACCGATGGCGGAACCGCGATCAAACAGAGCGGAGCAGGCGAGGGCGTCGCCGCCTCGGTTCAGGGAGACAGTACAACAACGCCGATCGACGACGTGATCGCAGAAAGTGGTCTCATCGACGCAGTGCTCATGGCGTTGCCGAACCTCGAACACGATTTCATCCCGCGCGTCGCTGACCGTTTCGTCGGTGCTGGATACGACGGCGTGTTGATCGACGTGCTCAAACGGTCGCGCGTCATCGGACTGCTCGACGAACGGGAAGAACAGCTGGTCGATTCGGGCATCACGTTCGTCTGCGGCGCGGGTGCGACACCCGGATTTCTCACCGGCGGCGCGGCGCTTGCGGCCCAGTCGTTCGTAGACGTGGAGTCGATCGACATCAGGTGGGGTGTGGGACTCAAATCCGGTTACGAGGACAACCGAGGAACGGTCAGGGAGGACATCGCCCACCTCGATGGATACGATATCGAAACCGCCCGAGAGATGACCGACGCAGAGATTGAGGCAGTGATCGACGACCACGATGGGGTGCTTGAGTTCACTGATATGGAACACGCCGACGATGTGTTACTCGAACGGGCTGGGATCTGCGACGCGGACGACGTTTCTGTCGGCGGGGTTCTTGACGTTCGTAACGACGAGAAGCCGACGACAACGACCGTGAGCGTAACCGGAACGACGTTCGACGGCGAACGCGCGACCAATACGTTCCAGCTTGGTGACGCGACGAGCATGGCAGCGAACGTGAACGGGCCGGCGATCGGCTACCTAAAGACGGGGGTCCGGATGAACCGAAACGGCGTCTACGGCGTGTTCGGTCCGGCAGAGCTGCTGCCGGGGTTCTAACTGATTGGCCGATATGAGCGACGACCAAGCGGAACGCCCCAGTTCAGCCGATCGGGGGTTCGACTTCAAGACACGACTAGACGACCGCGAGGAGCGAGGGCTACGACGGGATCTCACCCCGATCGAATCGGTGCGCGAACGAAGCCGATACGCCGAGGATCCCGGTGCCGACCAGCCGGTCTTCGGAAAGCAACCAGAGATGGTGGTGTTCGGATCGAACAACTATCTCGGACTGGCTACCGACGAGCGCGTTCAACGCGCTGCCGGAGACGCTGCTCACTCGATCGGAACGGGAGCGGGGGCGAGTCGGTTGGTCACCGGCGACACACCCGTTCACCGCGCGCTCGAACGCGATCTCGCTGAAGCGAAAGGAACCGAGCGGGCGCTCGTCTTCTCCTCGGGGTATGCGGCGAACGTCGGCACCATTACAGCGCTTGATCCGGATGTCGTGTTTTCTGACGCGTATAACCACGCGAGTATAATCGATGGCTGTCGGTTATCCGACGCGGAGACCGTCGTCTACGACCACTGCGACGCCACCGCGCTATCCGAAGCAATGGCCGATCGTGCCCCTAAAAGCAGTGATGAATCGTGGCTTGTCGTCACCGACTCAGTGTTCAGTATGGATGGCGACGTTGCTCCCTTGAGTGCGGTGTGTGACGCCGCAGAGCGGTACGGCGCGTGGGTGATGGTCGATGAAGCCCATGCAACCGGCGTGTTCGAAGACGGTGGCGGGATCGTCCAGCGCGAGGGACTCACCGAGCGGGTTGACGTACAGCTCGGAACGCTCTCGAAAGCACTCGCCGCACAGGGTGGGTTCGTCGCTGCCAGCGAGCCGGTCGTCGAACACCTCTCGAACGTCGCGCGTTCGTTTGTCTTCTCAACCGGCTTATCACCGCCAGCCGCTGGAGCGGCACGAACGGCGCTTTCGATCGCCAGAAACGGGTCTCGGCGTACACAGCTGTGGGACAACGTCGAACGGCTCCGCACCGGACTAGAATCGCTTGGCCTCGACGTGATGGGAACAACGCACATTCTACCGGTGGTGGTCGGGGACCGATCCGAGGCGGTAGAACTCGCCACCCACCTCACAGAAGCGGGGATCATCGCGCCCGCCATTCGTCCACCAACAGTGCCCGACGGGCAGAGCCGGATCCGATTGGCACCCATGGCAACCCACACCGAACGCGACATCGAGCAGTGTGTGACGGCGTTCGAACGAGCGGAGGGGAAACGGTGAAGATTGCTGTTGTCGGCACCGATACGGGCGTCGGAAAGACTGTCGTTACCGCCGGCTTGGTGGGTGCGCTCCGTGAACGTGGATGTGACGCTCGGGCCGTAAAACCGGCCCAAACGGGCTTTCCACCCGACGATGACGCGAACGTCGTCGCCACGGTTTGTGACGATCCCGACGCCGCCGTCTGTCTCCGGTATCTTACGGAACCACTGGCCCCCGCCGTGGCGGCCGAACACGAAGACGCCGATCTCTCCTACCAGTCGATTCAAGAGGAGACGGCCGCCGCACTCACGGACGCCGCGGTGGGCGTCCTCGAAGGGATCGGAGGGCTGCGTGTACCACTTGCCGATGGTCGGGAAGTCGTGGATCTCGTCGCCGCGCTCGACTGTTTCGCGGTGGTCGTCGCGCGCTCAGGACTCGGTACGCTCAATCACACCGCGCTGACGATCGAAGCATTACAACGGCGCAACGTTCCGGTGCTGGCGGTCGTGTTGAACGAGTACGACGGCACCACCATCGCGGAACGATCGAATCCACACACGCTCGAAACGATGATCGACGCCCCGGTGGTAACGATGCCGTCGGTCGAACAGGCCGACCTCATCGACACGGCGAGTGAACGGTTGCTCCCGCTTCTCGATCCACTCCCTGCTCGTGGTGCGCCCGACTCTTGACATCCTCTCGAAAGCGCCACGTACGGTCTGCAACCGCGTTATTGGCCGCGATCTGTCGATCGATATCGTAGTAGATCAAACAACCATCTGTTATTTCCGAACACCTTTGTAGAATAATGACACAGAATACATTATGAATCGACGCGCGCTTCTCAAAGCTATCGGTGGAAGCGCCACGTTCGGACTGGCTGGTTGTACCACTCGACGGAGTAGTAGGGGAACCGAGCAGAACGACACGAGACCAGAGACAGCGACTACCGACGCAGGGGACACGACAACTGACACCGGCACCTCAGTCTTCACGAACCGCTCGTTCGATGTGATTTCTACCGAGTGTGGCGCAGGAACAAACGAGAGCAGCGCGTCGTTCGAGACAGCCCGCATCCGCGTTACAGGGACCATTACCGGATCGGACTCGTGTTATACGGCAAAACTAAAACGCGCGACGAGTAAAGCGGGGACACTCACCGTTTCGATACAGTCCTACAAACGCGAGAACGACGGCCCGTGTTCGATGTGCTTAACGGATATCAAATACGACGCCGTCTTCGAGTTCAAAAACGAAGCGCCCCGACGAATCGTCGTCTTACACAACGACACTGAAGTCCTGAACGAATCCCGCGAGTAGCGACATCGTTTCCGTTCTTACTGCTGTGGACTAATTCCTCCGCGACTGATCACACTGTCTCGGTGATCAGTCGCGCTATCGATGTAAGTTTTCCATATGTGCGTTATTGATCTCAATCATGAAAATGGAGTTTTGGTTAGCCGAAGATTATTTTCTGTCTCACGAAGATTTAAGTGATAGGCGCGAGTATAACCGACTGAGATGAGCACACAAGAAGGGCGGATCCGTCAGAAGCAAGGAACCGTGACCGAGAACGATCTCCGGATCGATACTGATCGATCCGAGCAGATCATCGACGCGTTGAACACCGATCTTGCGAACGCTTACGTTCTGTACCACCAGCTGAAAAAGCATCACTGGGACGCCGAAGGCGCTGAGTTTCGGGATCTCCACCTATTCCTCGAAGAGGCCTACGAGACAGTTGAGCACGGAGCCGATGAGATCGCAGAACGCGCTCAGGCACTCGGTGGCGTGCCGGTCGCTGGCCCGACCACTCAAGCAGAACGGGCTACGGTTTCGTTCGAGGGCGAAGACGTGTACGACCTCCGACTCTCGCTCGCGAACGACCTCGAAATGTACGGCGACATCATCGAATCGCTCCGTGACCACATCGAGCTTGCGGATAACCTCGGTGACTACGCGACTGGGGAGCTACTGCGGGACATTCTCGTAGAGGTCGAAGAGGACGCTCACCACATCGAACATTACCTCGAAGACGATACGCTGGTCCTTGAGGAAGCAACCCACTGATCGCTCCGATTTTTCCGTCCGACTGTCGACACGCGGACCTTCCCGTCCGAACTCCAGACAGCAGCAATTACTCCGCTCGTTTCACGGTTTATGGAAAAACGAGACTGCGGCGAACAGAACTATCGTTCGAGATCGACGACTAGATTCGTTGCGATCCACGCGTCGTGATTGCCGGATTCGACGAACACCGTTTTCTCGGGCGCAGTCGCGTGTGCGGTAACGATCGCCTCGGCGGACTCCACTGCGGGTTCGGACGTAGCCATTACCGTTGATTAGGCGCACCTAAATCTAAAAATGTTTTGGTTGGCCTAGATCCTCAGCCAGCCGGTTTGGATGTCATCATCGAGGAGGTGCCACCGGTGTTTGCCGCCCCGGAGTTCGACGTGTACGTCGAACCGATCGATGAGTGTTGAGACGATCGTTCGCTCGGGATCGACGGGAAGATGGAAATGACCCATCCCCTTCGTTTCGTGGACGCGTTCGGTCGTGCGATCGATGAACTGTGTGATGGTCCCGGAGCGATGGGTGTCGAGGAGTGGCTGAAGCGAGTCAACGCAGAGCCGAAGCTCGCCGGGGGCCAGTCCATTGGCGTCGCTGTCGAATTCATCGATCGTTACGGAAACGTCGCGTGCCACCCGCCCGAGATCGACCCGTGAGGAGCGCGCACAGACCGCACTGCTTCGTATCGCTGGTCGACGGTCAATGATTCGGTAGCGGTGTGTCTCGGCCCGCTTCGGACAACGGGTTTCGATCCCCTCGGTGTCGGTCGCCACGATCACCCGCCAGCGTCGGTCTGTGTCGATATCGCCCAGCAAGCGCCGGGAGAGTCGGAGGTGAGAGCCATCACGGACCGGGCCAGTGATGAGTAAGCTACATCCCTGTCGTTTGAGCGCAGCGAGTGAGCGAGCAAAGGCTCTGGTTGTATTCTCCCCATCCATCCCAATATTGTATGATACTATCTGTATATATTATAAAGCTTCTGGCAATCTCAATCACCGAATCTCCGACACGTGTTTCACGTCGGAGCCCGGAGTTGCGGTATGGCCAAACAGGACGAGGATCTCGAAGAACTGCTCACAGAGCTTTCGACGACGCTCTCGGAGCTACAGGACACGCTCGCCGATGAGCACCAGCCTCGATCCCGTCGTCTCCCATCGCCCGGTCGCTTCCTCCGGTTTACCGAAGAGCATACGATTCCGACGCTCATCTCCCTGCTAGAGACACACATCCGCGCGCTCGAACTTCTCCAAGGGGTACTCGGGTTGGTCAACGGACAGGAGCAACAGGGAACGTCTCGACAACGGGAAAATCGACGCGTTCAGGAGACTGGCCGTCGAACGCTCGACGCGCTCGATGGCGCCTTATCGGATCTTCAGGGAGCGCTCCACGGAGAGCCATCGAACGACGACGCACGAGCATTGCTGAACGACGCCCGAACGCTCCGCGAGGAGATCGATGATCGACTCACGAATTCGACCGAAACCAGTGAAACGAACGGGACGGAAGACACCACCGACGAGCAGCCCATAGAAGACGGTGCGATCAGGATCGATGTGAGCGAGCCAGATACGGATCCGAGCGACGACGGGATAGACGTGGACGAGGAATTAGATACGATAAAGCGAGAACTCGATGACGACGAGGACGACAATACCGATTGATCCTGCCTATCTTTAACCAGCGAGAGAATCTCCCCCTTTAGGGCGGGCGTGAATCGCGTCACTCGACTACGCAATCGTATCGCTTAGTAGCGTCTTCAGCCCGATACGATTCACAAAATCCTAATATCTTGCTCAGAAAGCGGAAATCAATGGTTTCCCAGACAACGCGGCGACAGTCGAGAGTGACGGTACCGTGATCGACCGGTGGCAGCTATCACGTGGGGGCGTTCGATCAGCGCTCTCTCGCAACCGACTCCGTGCCGTGTTCGTGGTTGCGCTCCTTTTTTCGGCCGCGGTGCTCGCTACTGCGGCCTCAGGCGGTGTTTCGACCGCGTCCAAGGAGTCCACACCGAACGCACCGCCGACTGACAACCACACGGTCGTTACCGAATCGGGGCGGCACGGAACAATCACCGCTTACGCTCCGAACGGTGAAATCGTATATTACAACGACACTCACACGAAGTACTTCGATGTCGATCCCGTCGCGGAGAATCCGATGGTCGTTGAGTACACCGCGACGGACACGATCCACACCAAGGGGCCGACGTGCAGCGATCCGCCGTGTGCGAAAAACGTCCTTGAGCGTGTCAACCTCAAGACCGGCGAAGTCGACGTGCTCTATGAGCGCTACGACCACCAGGAAACTGCCGGTGAATGGCATGACGCCGTCCGGATCAACGGGACACACGTTCTGATCGCGGACATCCTCGACGATCAGGTGTTCATTGTCGACACCGAAACGGAGATCATCGAGTGGTTGTGGGACGCCCAAAGCGACTACCCTGTCGATGGCGGTGGGCCGTATCCCCACGACTGGGCGCACATCAATGATGTCGAGTACATCGAGAACGGGACGAACGCGGGGAAAATCATGGTCAGCCTCCGGAACCAGGACCAAGTCGCCTTCATCGATCCCGAGACCGGACTGCAGGAGAATTGGACGCTCGGAGCGGAAGACAACTACAGCACCATGTTCGAACAGCACAACCCCGACTACATTCCTGCGTCACGGGGCGGACCTGCTGTGGTCGTCGCTGATTCGGAGAACGGACGGATTCAGGAGTTCCAGCGCAACAACGGCAGTTGGGTCCGGAGCTGGGAGTGGTCGGACGAACAAATGCAGTGGCCACGAGACGCCGACCGCCTGCCGAACAGCAACACGCTCGTCACCGACACCCACGGCAATCGTGTGATGGAGATCGCTCCGAACGGGGCGATCGAGTGGCAAGTCGAATCGACGTTGCCCTACGAGGCCGAACGGCTCGAAACGGGTGTTGAGAGCACGAAAGGAAAAAGCGCAGAAACACTCGGTTATGAGTCCCGGACGGCCGACAACGCAACCGCTGGTGATGGTGACGGATTCAGTCCTCTGGATACGATTGCTGATGGCGTCCAGTCCGTCGTTCCCCACCGGATCACTAACGGGATCCTGTTCGTCAGTCCAGTATGGATGGGTACTCAAGAGTTCGCTGTCGTCGCTTTCGGTCTTCTCGTGGGTCTCACGTGGATCACGCTTGAGATCAAATGGCAGCTACACGATCGGCGGATCGGCTTCCGGTTCCCGCTCTACCGAGACGAGAAAAACTGAGTCGACGGGCGTTCACCGAACGCGGTCGGACTATCCGTCCGTTTTTCCACTGCGGCGATCTCGGTCTCGGGCGCGGGGATCGCGGTCGGCCGGCGCACCGTGGCCGCCGCCGCCGGGAGTGTGAACGGTAACCGTCGTTCCGGCGTCGACATCGATCGTCGTTTTCGCCGGAACACGCTCACCGTTGATACGGTTCTCACCGGTCGCACCGTCGTTGCCCCCCGCGATACCGCTCGGGCGCGTGCGTCGTCGTTCGGTGAGAAGGGAGACCGTGGCCGGTTGTTCGACAGTCACCGATCGTTCGAGTCCGAGTCCGCCGCGATAGTGGCCGTCACCTCCTGTTCCGGGGCGAAGCGCGTAGCGTTCGACCCGGAGCGGATATTCGGTTTCGAGCACTTCGACAGGCGTGTTCAACGTGTTGGTCATTCCCACTTGTACGCCGTCAGGTCCGTCCCGTTCGCTGGTCGCGCCGGCACCGCCGCCGATCGTCTCATAATAGACGAATTCCCCGTTGCGCGAGCCGATGGTGAGATTGTTCATCGTTCCCTGGCCCTGTGCGGGCACCCGACTGGGAATCGTCTCCGCAAGCGCCGTGAACACTACGTCAGTAATGCGCTGGCTCGTCTCGACGTTTCCGCCTGCGACGGCCGCAGGGGGCTGTGGATTGAGCAGTGATCCGTCCGGAGCGGACACCGTGATGGGATCATAACAGCCCTGATTGGGTGGGATTTCCGGGTCGGTCAGACACCGAATCACGAAGTACACCGCACTTTTGGCGACGGCGAGCGGCGCGTTGAGGTTGCCAGCCACTTGGTCGGCCGTGCCTGTAAAGTCTACGTCAAGCGTCGACCCGTCGACCGTAACTGTCGCCGTGATCGGGATCGCGTTGTCGGTAACGCCATCACCTTCGAGTACGTCTCTGGCTTCGTAGACACCGTCAGGAACGTCAGCAAGTTCCACTTCGATCCGCTGGCGGGAGTAGTCGATGACCGCGTCGAAGGCGGTTAGCAGCGTTTCACCGTGTTCGCTATGAAGATCACCGAGGCGGCTTTCAGCCCGATCGTGGGCAGCCAGTTGCGCACGGAGATCCGCTCGGCGCTCGTCCGGCGTTCGAACGTTGGCGAGAACGAGATCCAGAACGTCGTCAACGATCTCGTGTTCTTGAACGAGGCGGACACAGGGGAGGCGGAGACCTTCCTCGTGAATGTCACGGCTCCCAGCGGGCATGCTTCCGGGTGTCGCGCCACCGATATCAGCGTGGTGAGCGCGTGAGACGGCGTATCCCACGATCTCGTCGCCCGGGGCGAGCGGCGAGACGAGCGTTACGTCCGGGAGATGGGTTCCGCCCATGAACGGATCGTTGAGCGCCCACACCTCGCCGGGGGTGGGATCGTGCTGGCGCACGGCGTCGACAGCCGCGGGCATCGCACCGAGGTGGACCGGGATGTGTTCTGCCTGTGCGACCAGCCGACCGTCGGCGTCGAACAGCGCGGTCGAACAGTCCCGGCGTTCTTTGATGTTCGGGGAGTACGCGCCACGAACGAGCACGTGGCCCATCTCCTCAGCGACTCCTTCGAGCTGATTTCGGAGGATTTCGAGGGTGGCTGGATCGATAGACATCATTGAATCACTCCGTGAGGATAATCGTTCCGTCCGAGTGGACTTGAGCGTCCCACGTCGGTGGAATCACGACGGTACTCTCCGGTTGTTCGACGATGGCAGGGCCGCTGAGCGTCCGGTTGACTGAAAGCCCGGATCGTTCATACACCGGCGTCTCCTCGCTTTCCGCGTCCTCGAAGCGGACTTCACGAACGCCGATCTGTGCGTCGCCGTCCGCTTCGTGGGTGACCGTCGGCCCGGAGCGGGGGGAAGAGACCCGAACTCGGAGGTTGACGAGATCGATCGGCTCATCCATCCGGTATCCGGCGGCCGACTCGTGGGCGTCGTGGAAGCGTTCGGCAACCGTTTCCGGATCGAACGGCGACCCGACTGCTACGGTGTGTTCAAAACCTTGTCCGGTGTACCGAAGGTCGGCCTGCCGTTCGACCGTGGCCGTATCGGGATCACGGGCGTCCGTGCGTGCTTGCGCAGCGAGATCGGCATACCGGTCCTCAATGACCGTCGGATCGGCCGTGGCGAGTGTAGTGCGATGCGTCTGGACCGCGTCGTGTGTTTCGTCGGCCGCAAGCAGGCCGTACGCCGACAGCACCCCACACGCCGGCGGAACCAAGACCGTCTCGATGCCGAGCGCAGCCCCGAGTGCCCCCGCGTGCAGCGGTCCAGCACCGCCGAACGCCACGAGACCGAACCGGCGGGGATCGTGGCCGCGTTCGACCGTCGCTCCCCGAATGGCCCGTGCCATATTCGCGTTGGCAACGCGATAAACACCGCGTGCAGCCGCGATCGGACCTGAGAGACCGGCTTCCGCAGCCAGAGCAGTGAGGGCAGCGTGCGCCGCGTCGACATCGAGCGAGATGTCACCCCCGAGCGTCGTGTTCTCTCCCATGTAGCCGAGCAGAAGGTAGCTGTCGGTGACGGTCGGTTCAGTTCCCCCCTTTCCATAGCAGGCGGGACCCGGAGTGGCACCGGCTGACTGGGGACCAACGCGGAGGGCACCACCCGCGTCAACCCACGCGATTGAGCCCCCACCCGCGCCGACTGTTGTTACATCGACCGCCGGTGTCCGAATCGGTCGGCCACCGATTTCTGTGTCCGTCGTGCGCTCGATCGAGCCATCGCTGACAAGGCTCACGTCGGTCGATGTCCCGCCCATATCGAACGTGACGACGCCACGGAGTCCACGGCCAGCAACGAGACCGCTCGCGGTCGTCTTCGCGCCGACAACGCCTGCAGCCGGGCCGGACAGCGACGTGGTAACCGCGTGTTCCCGGATCGCCTCCGCCCCGGCAACGCCGCCATTTGCCTGCATCACGAGCGGCTCTGGCAGTCCCATCTCGGTCGCTTCGTGGGTGAGTCGCTTGAGATAGCTGTCGATCGTCGGTGTGACGTAGGCGTCCACAACGGTCGTAGAAGTCCGCTCGTACTCCCGAAACTCGGAAAGCACTTCGTGCGACGCTGAAACCGGGATATCGAGCTCATCCGTGAGGAGCGCAACGACTCGCTGCTCGTTGCTGGGGTCGGCGTAGGCATGCAGCAGACAGACCGCGACGCTTTCAGCCTCGCTATCGCGGACGCGGCGGGCGATCTCACGAATAGCTGATGTCTCCACGCCGTCCGCTCGCCCTGAGGGGGTCGTCCGTTCTGACAGCTCGAACCGTCGGTGCCGGGGGACGAGTGGCTCTGAAGGCGTCCGCGAGAGATCGTAAAGGCTCGGTCGGGTCTGCCGACCGATTTCGAGCACGTCACCGAATCCCTCGGTGGTGACGAGTGCCGTTTTCGCACCCGTCCCTTCGAGGAGGGCGTTGACAGCGACGGTCATCGCGTGAGTGAACTCGTCTACGTCTTCGAGCGCGACAGCCGCTCTGTCACAGACCGTCCGAATTCCCTCAACAACGCCGGTGCTTTGATCGGCTGTTGTTGGGACTTTCGCGGTGAAGAGGTGGGTCCCGGTCGATAAAACGATATCCGTGAACGTTCCACCGACATCAGTCCCGAGTCGCAACCGACTGGACTCACACATCGAAATCACGTCCGACACTGGCGTTATTGTCTCGTCTTTTCTCGCCCGAAGGCGGCGTGCTGTCTGCAGAGAACTGCTCGCGCGGTCGGTCGTCGGACCACCCGAGCCGGCACCGCTTCGGGTGGGTGTCAGAACAGACGATCCGTCCCTGTTCGGTGATGTTCCTGTGCATGTTGGAACCTACCGATATCCGTCGGGTGGAATCAGAAAAGGGTTTGTGAGACTATTCGGCTGGAGACGACAGTCGTTTGTGGCTGTCGAACAACGACACCGAACGAGTGAGGTTCCGTGCACGGTGCCGCCCCACTGTTCTCATCCGACAAATTCTTATTAAAAACGATCAGATAAATATTTTGTTAGTTGGTCCATTTATAGAAACGTCATGTCCGATAGTATAATCGTGGAACGGCTGGCAGAACATCCGAAACTAACGACTGCGATCTTCACGGTCCTGGTAGTGCTCTCCCAGAGCGGCGTCGCAGTCGCTCGCAATGCCACCTTTCCGGGACCGTAACCCAGTTTGCGGTGAGGCCTAACCGGCGGCGCGTCATTCGATCGAATCGAGAGAAACCGCATCACTCCACGCAAACGATCCCGCAATCCGAACGGGGAAGCGATCGTGGTGAAGATACTCTTTAATTTCTGAGCGAGAAGCGGTCACTGTTGTCATGTGGCCACTGTTGAGGTAAAACGTCTCTTCGTCTATGGCTGGTGCGTAGAGCATACCGACGGGTGAGCGGATCGTCGGATAGCCGTGAATATCCACTCGGAGCTCGTCGTTGTCCGAGGCGGGTGTGATTTCAGCGAGGATCGAGGTGGCGTCGTGTCGTTGGACGACCGCTCTACTGGGATCACCCACGATCATATACTGTTGTCCGGTGAGAAAGTCCTCACTGATGATGTCGAGGACGCCACTGAGGCTGAAGCCGCCGTTGAGCAGTCGCGCAACGGTCCGACCGATCTGGGTAGCCGGCGTGTTTCCGACGTTCGCCAGCGTACACAGCCCGCTGACTGCACCGCGTTCGACCAACGCCTCGCCTTGTTCGTAGGATCGACAGCCGTTGAGAACGAATATCCGGGTATTGACCGCGTCGAGCGTCCGAACGTCTAACCAGCCATCGGCACACTGGAGTCCGTCTGCGTCGACGTGTCCCACGTAGTGGACGAGATCGTACTCCTCGGTAAACAGCTCTCGAAGGTTGGCACGAGACAGTTGTTCGCGTATCGTCACGTCGAAATCCATTCGTTCGTGTTGTCCGTACAGTTCGGCAACATCCGATTCAGCTTCCATCTGTGCGTCGTTGCTGATCACTACCACTTCGTACTCTGTCGCCGTGATCGGATCGAACCGACGTTCGAACGCGTCCAGCGTCGGCTTTGTCCCCTGCATCGGATACCCATCAGCGAGCCACAGGTGGGCGATGCTGTCTGCGGTTGGGGGATTGTGAATGACCGATGACATGGCACTGTCGAACCCGTTTTCCGAGGATCGGGTGGGGGGACCCGAGACGGAGGACGTACCAGTCCCGTTGTCTGCCCCATCGTTGCGGGCGGCTTCCTGCCCCGCTCGATAGAACGCCTCGATTTCGGGCGCGTCTGAGGGCGGTGACCACGGACAACTCATCGGGAGACACCGGATGGTGCCGAGACTTGCAACGACGAACGGGAGATACGGAAGGTAGTTTCCAACCGGTCGAACGTCAGCAGTCAGCGGCCAGCGCGGAACGATGTCTTCGACGCGATCGAACGGGATCGAGAGATACGTCTGTACCTGTTCGGCAAGAGATCGCTCGTAGAGCGTCGCAAAATCGATTGCGATGGAATCCGAATGGCGTTGTTCGAGTGCTGTGCGTTCACCGAGCGTGATCGGATAAAACCCCTCCGTTCGCGCGATGCAATCGAGCGTAAAGACGTGTTTGAGGAGTTGCGCTCCACCCTGTTCGACGCCATCACCGCGGTCGAGTGGAATAGTACTGTCCCCGGCGACGAGACACGGGGTGTCTCCTGGAACGACAACGGCGTTCAGGTAGTAGGCCAGTGGCGCGACCGGATAGATCATCTCAAGCGTCGGTGGAACCTCAATGCGGAGACTCGCTGTCTCCGTGGTCCGCTCCAGATCTCCAGGGACCTGAAAGCGCTCGCCTCGTTCGAACAGCGGGGGGTGCCCCCGAAGCGTCGGAAACGACCGCTCACAGGAGGTGGTTTTCAGCGCCGATCCCAGACAGGACAGCGCACGCATGACATCTCGGGGCTGGTCGGTCGTCGTCACCGTCGCTGCCGGCACCTCATGAAACGACCGCAGCCCCAGCTGGACTGTCTCAGCCCCTCGGCAATCGATGATCCGGCCCCGATCGTCAGTGTGAGAGATTTCTACCTCTCCTTCGACGTACAGATACACTTTCAGACCCAACGAGGTGATATCAATGGTGTACTGTCCTGCCGACAACGAGGCGCTTTCGTGGTGCATGAGTTCGGCACAGACAAACCCACCATCATCCTGCACGAGTATCGGATTGGACTGGTGTGTCCAGACCGCAAGCGGCGACAGTTCATATGCCACGTCCACAGGGAATCGAAACTGAGTGCTCGAACAGCGTGCTGGCCGAACGCGCCGGCTCGTCGAAAGCTGTGCCCGAATTCCCTCGATATCGTCGACGAGATCGATCATTGGTGGCTTGGATCCCGACTGGGGAACAACGCGAACGGCGTCGTTGAGTACGGCTTGACTCATCGTTGGAGTGGAAGCCAATCGGTCACGTGATCAGTTTCGGACAGACGCCATCGGTGCTCGACAGATCCATTTGACTCACGAAGTTCGATGTGGATATCTATCAGAGGATCCAGCGCAGCCAGTGTTTCGGAGCCGGGTGAACACGGAAGATGAAAATGAGCCATACCCCCGACGGCCAGCACATCCGCACGGAGGGCGCGGACGAACGCTTCAGTTGCTGAGAGACCGTCGGTATCGAGGAGCACACACAGGGTTGCAATACCCAAGCGGAGTTCGCCCGGAACCGTCTGCCCGGCTCGAATAGTTTCTTTGATCGAGTCGTACAGGAGGTCCCCGAGATTGCCCATCGAATCCGACGGCTCCGAACTGGCAGCTGTCGGGGGCAACTCAGCCGTCGGATCAGCCGTACTTGCGATATCACGCACGACGCCAGTGTAATTGAGCGTGGTCACACTCGAATGGGCTGGTGTTATGCTCTCGGGAAGATACTGGGCGTCGAGATCCGACGTTGCGTCGGTAAGCGTTAGTACGCGTTGTCGAGACGTCTCACGCTCACCGAAAAGCCGACGCGACTGTGCAGCCCGAACCCGTTCATCTACCTGACCGGTCACGAGCACACAACAGCCACGACGTTTGAGTCCCATGAGTGTATCGGTGAACGATTTCTCAGTCTGTCTCGATCCCGAAGCGTTCGAACCGCGTGATGCGTGTTTCATGTTATTCATAGCATTCCATCAAAGTATCAACCTATCGGAATTCAGATTTATATTCAGCATTATGGTGTGGGAAATATATTCCCGATCGGGACGAACACGGGAGATGCACGTACTTATGTGTGCGACGGAAGAATCTGCGATCGGTGATGGAGACCGACGAACTGATTACTGTTCTCGAAGACGCTGGGATGTCTCCATATCAAGCGGACGCATACGCAACGCTGCTGGACCGTGGCTCTGCGGCTGCGAGTGAGATCGCGTCTGTGAGCGGCGTTCCCCAACCTCGAATTTACGACGTACTCCGCGCGCTCGAAGAGCAGGGATACGTCACCATGTACGATCAAGATCGCCTCTACGCTCGGGCGAACAGTCCGAATGACGCGCTTGCCGGCCTCAAAACGGCTGTTCAGCGGTACGAAGCCGCTATCGAAGAGATCGAAACGCGCTATCAGGAGCCAGAAGTCACCGACAGCAACGTGAGTTTGGTTCAGCAGCTACGAACGGTGTTTGACCACGCGCGTGACGCCATCGAGACGGCACACGATCACATCCAGTTGGCAGCCACCCCCAGTCGATTCAGGGCGCTTCAGCCACTGCTAGCGGAGGCCTATGACCGTGGTGTTCACGTCCATCTCTCGCTCTACTCACCCGCTGACGAAGCGCTTCCGGTCGATAGGGCCGCGTTCGATGGGGTCTGCACCGAAGTTCGGCGGCGCGAACTCACCGGTCCGTTTCTCGTGTTGGTCGATCGGGAGCAGGCGTGTTATGCAACGCCAGACAGGCAGACAGAAGAATACGGCGTCCTCATCGATGATTACACGACGGCGTACGTCTTTCACTGGTATTATCTGACACGGCTCTGGGAGGTGTACGAGACGATTTACGCTGATCGGAACGACCAGCCGCCGTTCTCGTTCGTCGAGATCACCGAATGCATTCGTGCCCTCGAACCGCTCCTCGAATCCGATGAACGAATAGCAGGACGGATCCGGGGGATTTTCACAGAGACCGGCCAAGAGTGCCAGCTCACAGGGGAATTCGTCGCCGTAAACTACACCGGTTCGCAGACCGATGGTGAGGGACCGTCGCTCGTGAAACTCGCTGCTGAGGCACAGATCCGCTTTCACACGGAGGAGACTGTCTACACCGTCGGTGGACGGGGCGCACACGTCGAAGACATCGCCGGCAAACGCTTCACGATTGACCGGATCGGGTAGAGGTATGCGGTGTTCGAACTGGAAACCATCACGCGGGTGTCTCAGCGTCAGCAACTGATCGGGCAACGGTCGGGAGCAGTCCCGTGACTGCGACGAGGAGAACGATCAAGACGAGAGCGGGAACGAACGCGACGCGCAACGATGTCGCTTCCGCGATGAGACCGATCACCACCGGACCGACTGCGAATCCGCCGTAGCCCGCTGTCGAAACGGCGGCGATCGCCTGTTCCGGTGGTGTCTCGGGGTCGTGGGTTGCTGCGATGCTCAGCGCAACCGGCATCATACCAGCGAGTCCGAGTCCCAACACCGCGAATCCGACCACGGCGACGAGTGGCCGAGCTAGGAGCGTCAGTCCGATACCCACGGCGGCAACGAGCGCGGCGAAACGGAGAAATCGCTTCGGATTCGTCCGCTCGACGGCGTGATCAGCGAGGAACCGTCCAAGCATCATCGTACCGGAAAATGCTGCGAAGCCGAGCGCACCGATGGTTTCGGTGCCACCGGCGCTAGTTTCGAGGAACACGGCGCTCCAATCGTTGCCGACGCCTTCGATGAACAGCGCACAGAAGCCGATGACACAGAAGGCAACGAGCGTCCGGGATGGCAACACGACGGTCGGTCCCGTTCCCGCGTCTGGAGATTTCGGGAGCAGCCAAACGCTCGCTGTGAGTCCTGTAACGAACAGAGCAGTGCCGACGAGCGTGAAGTGGGTCTGAACGGACAGGCCGACGCTGGTCGCAACCGCTCCGAGTCCCGCACCGACCAAGCCACCGCCACTGAACAAAGCGTGGAAACTCCCCATGATTTGGCCGGGATAGGCCCGTTCGATCCGAACGCCTTGGGCGTTGGCGGCGACATCAATCACACCCTTCCCGAATCCGAACACGAGAACCGCGCCGATGAGCGCAACAAGCCCCTTCGTGAGTGTGATTCCCACGAGTGCGACGGTGTAAACACCGAGTCCACCGCGGATGACCCACCGGCCACCGTAGCGCGAGACGAGAACGCCGCTTGTCATGAGTCCGAAAATACTCCCGATCGCGAGTCCGAGCAACGCAAGCCCGATCTCTCCCTCCGAGAGGGAAAGCGCTCTGCTGACAGCAGGAATACGTACCGCCCACGTCGAAAACACTACTCCGAGGACGGTGAAGATGACTGAATCTGCGAGACGGGCGCGCCGCGGCCGCTCGTTCCCCGCCTGAGACGACGCAGACTGGTAACTGCTGGTCTCCTCGTTGTCGCTACCGAATACCTCCATCACCGAGTCCAGAAGCCACGTTCGAAAACGCATCGTCGGACGATCAACGCTAAGACCTAATAATAATTATCAACTTGTTTAACAATACCTGTTGTTACACGCGACATCACTGCGGTCCGGCACTGTTCGGATCAGTGCCGGACTAATCAGACAGATTCAATAAATGTTCCACAACAAATAATATGTGTGGTGTTTCTAATAAGAAAATATGAGGGAGTAGCAACCCGAATAATCAGTGTTACAGGCGACCAATTTATTTACCATCAGATAATAATACACTACAATGAGTCGACCCGAGACCAACACCGAATCACTCACCACGCTTCACTGGATCGCTATCGGACTCACAATTATCACCGGTGTAATACATTTGGTGTTGGGGATCATGGCCTTTCCGGGCGTGCTCCCCACCGCGTTCTTGCTCGCGGGGATCGGCTTTTTCGCGGGGATCGGGCTGCTTTTGTTGGGCTACCGTCGTTCGCTCTACATAGTTGGCGTTCCGTTCGTCGCCGTTCAAATCGTGCTGTATCTCTGGATCAACCAGCGCGCGGGGTAGCCGCTGTCTGCAGCCCACAGAGAGACACCAAGCTACAGGATTTTCTCGAACTGGTCCGCGAGTCGTTTCCGGGCGAGCGTGTACGGAAGGGCGACGACGACCGTCGAAACAGCGATCCACCGAGGAAGCCCCTGAAAACAGACAGCGACCGGCGTTGAGAACGCCACTGTGAGCACGAAATCCTCGGGTGCTCCGTCGTACCGGACGACGTACCGAGCGCGGAGCCACTGTCCCCGGAGGTGGTCGTAGACGGCGTCCGTATTCGTTCGTTCCCACGGCCGGAGTTCCTCCCCGGCACCGAGCACATCGCTCACCGAATGGACAGCCGCGGCACTGACGGCGACTGCAGCCACGACGACGATGGGAATCGCAACCAGCGCGACCGCCGTGAGCGCAATCGCTGGCAGCCAGTACAACACGGGAAAGTGGAGCGTCCGCCGGTGATCACCGACGAGGAGATCCACGTCGGGGACGGCTCCACCGATCGCTCCGCCGATAGCGGTGGCGGTAGCGAATTCGGGCGCGACGGCCGCCACTGGTAGCGACAGGGCCATCCCAACGGCGATGTGGGTAAGAACCATCACGGCTCGGGCGTCTGATAAAGGAAATCGTACTGGTGTGTGGTGTAGCTCAGCGTTCCGGCGTCGAGCTGTCGCCGTCGCGTTTCAAGCCAGTCGTTCGCCTCGGGATGGTCGTTGACAGCGTCTTCAACGAATCCGAGAATCGCAGCGAGAAACGTTTGTTCCTCGCCGGGATACGTTCCATCACGCGGTCGAACGATCCAATCGGAGGAACCGACCGAGAGCAGGCGGCCGTCCCGCTTTCGGAGGTGATCGAGCACGTGTCGGCCAGCGTGCGCGTCGCGTCCGGATCGCTCGTCGATAGCGGCGTGGTACGCCGCCTCGATCGCCGCATCGGCCGGGTGGTCTGGCTGGAAGATCGTGCTGCCGTCGAACGTGAGCGGTGCGTAGACGAATCCAGACGCTCTCAGGGCGGCTTCGAAAGCGTCGAACGCCCGACGAACCGGAACGAGATCGAGGAAGGACGCCGCGATGAGAAGATCGGCGGTCTCCCCGTCGAACGCCGAGAGGGCATCTCCTTGCTCGAACCGGGCGGACAGCTCCGCGACCCGAAACCCCTCATCGAGCGGTTCGGCGTCGAGTTCGGTCGTCAACCGGTCCCGGGCGTGTTCGAGCACAGTCAGCGACCGATCGACACCTCGGTACGTTCCGGCGTCGACGCCCCATTCATGGAGCCGAGCGACCATCGTGCCCGTGCCACACCCGGCTTCAAGAACGCGCGGATCGTCCGGAAGCACAGTCAGCAGTCGCTCCCGGACCCGTGATGAAAGCGCCCGGCGATCGATCGACCGCTTCGCGTCGAGATACTGGGGATCAGCGTGGGTCATCGATCCAGAGAGCGGTGGTGGCTTGCCCACGCCGATTCGCCCTCCCAGAGACGGACGAGAAACTGCGTCGGATTTGGTTCACTGATCGCGTTTTCGACGCGGTCACCGAGCAGTCGGGCAAACCGCTCAACGCTCGGGTTGGTCCCTTCGAACTCCGGGAGATCGTTGAGCGTGGCGTCCCGGTATCGTTTCTCGATACTGTCGAGAGCAGCGTTCACCGCGTCAATATCGACGAGGTAACCGTACTCGTCGAGCGTCGGTCCGGCGAACCGTAGTTCGACAGCGTACCGGTGGCTGTGAACGTTTCCTTCCGCTCCTGGATCGGGAACGGTGAGATAATGCTGTGCGACGAAATCCCGCGTGACCGCGAGTTCATACATGTGATTCGTGTTCGTCATCATTGTGAGTACGTTAAGAGCACCTGCAAGGGAGAGCCGGTTCGGTCATCGAGCAGTTGGTACGCCAACGGTGCGTCAGTGAACGGGACGCGGTGAGTGATCAACGAGGCAACCGGGAGCGCTCGCAGACGAGCGAGCGCGGTGTCGATCCGCCGCGCCTTCGTCCAACGGCCGCGTGATTCGGGCGACAGCGTACTCACCTGACTCGATTCGATGGTAATGCGGTCGCGGTGGAAGTTCGTTCCGAGATCAAGCGGGGCTCGCTTGATACCGTACCACGATCCGACGACGACGCGGCCATCATACCCCGTCACGGAGACCGCGTCGTCGAGCACCGACGGACGGCCTGAGAGTTCGTACACGAGATCCATCCCGTCTTCGTTTCTCGTCACTGCTGCTAGTTCGTCGGGGGCAACAGTCTCGTCGGCGCCCAGTTCCGAGGCGTGTTCACGCCGGTCCGAGAGCGGATCGACCGCAACGAGTCGTTCGAGAGGAAACGTGGACAGCACGCCGATCGTACACAGACCGACGACGCCCGCGCCGAAGACGGCGACCCGTTCCCCAACACGCGGACGACCGTCGAGTACGAGCGATGTCGCCGTCTCAACTGATGGGAGTATCGCCACTGTTTCGTCGGTCACGTCGTCGGGAACGGGCACGAGCGCCTCGGGCTGTGTTGCGAATCGAGACTCATGGGGATTGAACGCGAAAACGCGCTGTCCAACGCGGTCGTCGGAGATCGTTTGGCCGGACGAGACGATCTCACCGACCGCTGCGTATCCATACCGGAGTGGGAACGAGAGATCACCGTCAAGCGCGTCAATGGTCTCATCAGCCGGAAGCTCCGGCGGGACCTCACCGCGATAAACGAGGAGTTCGGTCCCGCGGTTGATGGCTGAGACACGCGTTTTAACAACCACCTCGTCGGCGGCCGGCTCGAACGTTGTTCGCCGGAGTTCGGTCTCGTGTGGCGCGGTGAAATAAAGCGACTGCCGGTTCATCGACCGATCCCCTGTGGTGCGTCCTGTAGTCGTGTCCGTAGCGCCCCAAGCACCGTTGAGAGGGGCCTCACACCGGTTTCATCGGCGTCCCGAACGCGAACGATCTTTTCAAGAAGTATCTTCCACGGATCAAGTGTGTCAATCGCCCGACTGATTAGGGGTGGCGGAAGCGAGACCACGTGGTTGCCTGCGGTGTTCACACGCATTGTACATCTCGATCAATAATGATCCTTCTGTCGGCCGAGGTGGCACGCCACGACGAGGTAGTCCCGCAAAAACACGATCAGTGACGGTGGAAGCACGACGGCGGCGAGCGTTTGAATCGTCTCAGGTGAGAGCACAGGTGCCAGCGCGACCGTAATGAACACCATCTGTACTCCCGCAAGCGGCCGTCGAACTACGCTTGGTGGAAGCTCTGCGATCGGTTTCCCGCGTTGTCGTCGTAGTCCGCGGCCGGCTTTGAAGAGATATCGCGCGGCCGAAAGCGACAGATACCAAACGGGCAGCCGTCCCCAGAGCACGGCGACGATCGGGGCGACCAGAACGCCGAGCGTGTCAAACGCCATGTCCAATTTCGTCCCGAGCACCGTCGTTCGTCCCAGAATGCGGGCTGTGAACCCATCCACCCAATCGAGCAGACAGCCCGAGCCGTAGAGCAATGCTGGCATCCACGCCAGAGCGGGCGTCGGTTCGACGACGGCGAACCCAGCGACGGCCGCGAAGGCCGCGCCACGGGTGAGCGTCACCGCGTTTGCGAATCCGAGAGAATCGTACAACCCCTCTGTCCCTACTGGATGATTCGTGTCGAGATGCTGCCGGAGGTATCGAAGCTCAACAGTCCCGACGACAGTTGTGAGAACGAGCCACTGCGTCGCCAGCTGAGGGGCTGTAACCACGGCAACGCCGCTGGCTCCGGCGAGCAGCACGAGCATGAAGAGGGCGACGACGAGAATCCAATCACGCTGAAGACTGGTCGTTGTGGTCGCTGTCATAGGAGTCGCCCAGACGCCGGATCTTCAAGCGACAAGTCAGAGAGACCAGCTACACACTTCCCCGCGACCGATCCCGCACCAACGAACACACACGTCACGACGCGTCTTTCGATCGGAAACACAAAAAAGTAGAGGGCGTAGGGTTATTGAGAAACGACACGAACGCCGCATATGGCCCGCGTCGCTGTGCTCCACAACACGCTTGATTTCCATGGCGGTGCTGACGCTGTCTGTCTCGCTGCTTGTGAAGCGCTCCAGACCATCCACGATGTCACGTTGATCACCGTTTCGGGGACGAACCCAGCAGTTCTCGCGGACCGCTTTGGTGTCTCCATCCCGGATATCGCTGTGAGGATGCCCCGTGGTGCACCGGCAATCTCGGGGACGCTTTCGGCTGGTGCTCCGTGGATCGGTCCACAACTCGCGTTCCGGAGTGTCCTGCTCCACCGCTTTTTCCGATCATTTGCTGGTGAATTCGATCTCGCGGTGAGCACGGCAAACGAGTTCTCGCTGTCGCTTCCATCGGTCCAGTACGTCCATTATCCGCAGTTCAATCTCCATCGGCTTTCTGACGCTGCTCCGGGTCGTCTGAACCGTCTCTGGAGCCGCCTCGCCGGTCCCACCCGTGCTGAGGCGACTGCTCCCGGTGTCACACTGCTCTCGAATTCCTCGTGGACAGCGTCAGTGGTCGAGGAGATTTACGGCGGTCGGCCGACGGTGTGTGTCCCACCTGTCGATCCGGTCCCGTGTGACCGTCCGTGGTCGGACCGTGAGGAAGGAATCGTCGTGGTCGGGCGACTCGCGCCGGATAAACGAGTGCTCGACGCGATCACGGTGATCGACCGTCTCCGCGAACGAGGATACGATCTTCACCTCCACATCGTTGGCGCGACACCGCGGGCGTACCGAAATTACGCCGCTCGGGTCACCGCCGCCGCCCGCGAACGATCGTACGTCGTGGTGGAACGAAACGTCACACGAAGCCGTCGTGAACGGTTGTTGTGCACCCACAAGTACGGCCTGAATATGAAACCGAAAGAGCATTTTGGGATGACCGTCGCTGAGTACGGCACGGCCGGAATGATCGCGTTCGCTCCCGCGAGTGGGGGCCAACAGGAAGTGCTCGACGGTCGTTCCGATCGGCTGTTCGATTCCCTCAGAGAGGCCGTCACACTCATCGCACGTGCGGTAGACGCCGACGAATCTCCGGCGTTCTCCACAGAACGGTTCTCCCGAAAGACATTCCAGAGATCACTTCGATCACACGTTGAGCGACTCCTCGAAGCACAGTGAACCCGGCATTCGCAAGTAGCCATCTCTCTGCAAGTTTACACGACGTAGTAGTCGTTGGCCGATTTTTGTTCCCGATCCTTCTGGCTCCCAGGTTTGTTCGCTCGCGGGCGGCCAGTGGTTGGATCCTTCCGGAAGGTTACGCCCACGGTCTGTAAAAACCGGTTTATTCCGTGGTGGACGGGCTGCGGAGACCGCCCGATCCCTCGCGTTCCGGGGTCGCCCTCGAACACCACGGCCCGGTCGGAAACGTAATCAAGAAGGAGTAAATCGTGCTCGATAACGAAGCAGTACACGTTCTCTCGCGTGACGAACTGGCGCAGCGTCGCACCGAACGCCGTTCGTTGCTGGGCGTCGAGATACGCAGACGGCTCGTCCAACAGATACAGCTGTGCGTCTCGACCGAGCGCGAGCGCGATGCTCACTCGCTGTAGCTCACCGCCGGAGAGATCCGCCACTGTTCGTTCCGACAAAGAATCGAGATCGAACGACTGCCGCAGATCGGTTTCGACCGTTCGACTGGAGACATCAAGGGCGCTGGCGAACAACTCTTCTACCGTCCCTTCGAAGGCGGGTTGCAGATACTGGGGTTTGTACGAGACCCTGACATCGGTGCCGATCTCTCCCTCGTCTGGCGTGAGAACGCCTGCAAGCAGCTTTGCGAACGTCGTTTTTCCCAGCCCGTTTCGACCCAGAATGCCGAGAACTTCACCGTCCCGGAGCGTTCCCGGTTCGACGCGCAGTGAAAACGACTCGAATGACGTTTTCAGCGTCGGAAATTCGAACGCGTCAGTTCCGCGATCGGCGGGGCGTGTAGAGTCCTGAAGGAAGTCGATCGCCTGTTCCCGGATCCGGACGTTTTCATCGCGCAAATAGCCATCGAGAAACTGATTGATCCCGCGCCGGGTTGAAAGCGGCCGTGAGACAACCCCGAACCCCGCCGGTTCACCGTACACCACATGAACGCTGTCAGCGACGACATCCAGCGTGATGAGGTCGTGATCGACAACAAGTGCCACCGAGTCCCCTGTGAACTCCTGTATTGTTTGGGCGACCGTCAGCCGTTGATCGACATCGAGATACGACGACGGTTCGTCGATCAGATACGTGTCGGCGTCAGCCACGAGCGTCGCAGCGACCGCAACACGTTGTAACTCGCCGCCGGAAACGTCATCGACGCGCCGGTCGGTGAGCGCAGTGAGATCGAGGCGTTCGAGGAGCGCATCACCCACGCCTCGTTCGTCGCGGTCACCGAGGAGATCCCCAACGGTGCCGTCGTACTGATCGTGAATCCGATCGATCCGCTGGGGTTTGTACGCCGTTCGAACGGTTCCGTCCCGGAGCCGTTCGAGATACGTCTGGACAGCAGTACCGCGAAATTCACGAACGATGGTGTCCCACCCCGGATCAGCCGCGGCGTCTCCGAGATTTGGTTTCAACGATCTGCTGAGAATGCCGAGCGCAGTCGATTTGCCGACGCCGTTCGGACCGAGCAAGCCGACGACACGCCCCTCGGACGGTCCGGGCAGTTCGTAGAGGCGAAAGCCGTTGTCTCCGAACTGATGGACCAACTCACCGCGTTCAGCGGGAAGCTGCACGATCTCGATCGCGTCAGTGGGAATCTTGTTTGCAACGATCTTGTGCTCCTCGATCACTACCTCGTCGTTGATGTGTAACTCCCCGTCGTCTGTCAGGTGAAACCCCTCATCCTGCCCCGTCTGATTCAGGGGATCGTATTTCAGCGCGATGTCTCGAACCTCGTCGGTGACCATCTCCTGATCGATCACCGCCACGTACTTATCTTGTTGCGCTGATGTGGTGGGGTCTCCCATGCGAACGAGTAGTGGACCGGACCACAAGTGAATTTCTGCGGCTCCGCGCTCGGACGGCCATCGATGACCCGATCGGAGTGCAGTAGTTGTAATTGAAGGGGAACCGGGTAGCTATGGCGATCGATACTGCATGTTGAGCACACCGGTGGGACTACAGGGACAGCGTCGACGCGGGGGCTGTTGGCGAGACGGACGACGTTTCGATGAGCGTGGATCTGATGAGCGTGTCGTGCCCCCGGCGCAACCGTTCGGAAAGGGCCTGGTGCGAGACGCTCATCTTGTCCGCCAGTTCCTCAAGCCCGATTTTCCGGGGAACGTCGAAATACCCGTGTCGACACGCCTGCGTGAGAACCCGGTGCTGTGCCGGTGTCAGTCCACACTGGACCATCCGATCGGAGTCAAGTGAGCGAATCGTATCGATCGTAACGGAAAGCCCGTAGCGCTCACAGCACTCCGTCGCGGTTCGAACATCCTCACGGGTGGGATAGAGAACTTCGACGGCCCATCCTGACCGGGTGCCGCGGTTGCTGAGCAGGATTCCCTGCGATTGAAGAAGGATTTCGATGCAGCGGTGAACGTTGTGAGTCCACTCCACCCGATATAAGCACCGATCGTCAGATTGACACAGCTCTTTAGCAGCAAACACGGTCGGGTCATCATTCAAGATGCCTGTCAGATCAGCTTCGTCAGTGCTGGCCCACAACATAGACATGTTGGCTGTCTCGCCCGCCGCTACAAGCGGAGCACACTCGACGGTGAGATCCGGCACCGTGGCAAACGTTTCGTGCAACCCGAACGCTTCGGTCGGAAGCCGCCCACACACGAGCGTGCTTTCGTCTCCTCGGCCGATCCCAGCGATCTGGTTCGCGTTTCGATCCGTTCGAATGCCCATGTCCGTCTGATCGGGTGACTCGCCGGTAAGTATTTCCTTGATCATCTTACTATTAATTCTCTCTTCCATCCTGTATAATAATCGTCGGTGTGACTAATTACTCAACCACCCTTCAGTAAGAAAGGTGTCAGCAGTCACTCCTCGCTCGCCGCGCTGTCGCTTGTTGTGTTCGAAATGAGCGTTTCCCGGACCAGCACGGAGAGACCACGACGGAGGCGCTGTGACAGCGCGGAATCGCTGATATCCATCGCGTCAGCGAGGTCAGTTACGGAACTGTCTCGGGGGACGTTGAAGTAGCCCTGTCGATACGCCTCCGTGATCGCTTCTCGTTGTTTGGTTGATAACGACGGGTCGTCGGTCGATTCGGCCGAACTGTGCAACTGCCGGAGCAACAGGGGGATACCATGATCGGTAACGGCTTGATTGAACGCCGTGAGATCCTCGTGAGTCGCAAAGCGAAGCCGAAACCGCCACTCCTCGGCGGTGCCTTCGGCTTTAAGCAGACGGGCATCCGTGTCGATCATGATCCGGATGAGTCCACCGATTTCCGTTTGCCAGTGGACTTCGAACAGTTCCTCATCGTTCGCCGTCGAAATGGTTCGAACGAGTTCCGTCTGTGAATGCTCCTGAAGCGCCGCTTGCACCGCCGATGGATCGTCGTGTGATAGCCACACCAACGGCAACGGCTCGGAGCGGAGTGGCACGACCCGCTCAAGCCGAACGCTAAGACCCTGAAACTCACTGAACACCCGTCCCAGTTCGAAACTCTCAGCAGGGATTGTGATATCAACGACGATGTTTGTATCAGTCATGTGTTCGGAGTGTTGCTGTATGGTTGCTACTGATAACAAAGAATATAGAACCTTCGATATTCAAGGATTATATAAAATATGCCGCCGTACCACTCCGGGGTCTCGGTGGCGACCGGGGCTGGATCCTGCCGTCCCCGCGTGTCTCGACAGGTTGCTTTCGATTACTCACCGAGCGGACAGTATTTACGACTCGGCGTCGTAGTCCCCGTCAATGTCCCGGAACATTCTCGTTCCGATCGATAGCTCCGAGCAATCGCGCGAGGCATTGGAGTACGCGCTGACCGAACACGCTGAGGACGACATCACGGTCATTCACGTTCTGGATCCTGTCCAGCAGCACGCTTACGGCGGAATCGAAGGGGGTGGGATGGTGAGTTACGAAGCCATTCAAGAACAACGACAGCAAGAGGCCCAACAGCTGTTGGCGGAGGCGACCGAACGGGCCGACGCCCACAACGTTGGCATTGACACCGAAATACAAACCGGATCAACCAAACGCGCCATCGTGGCGTACGCTGACGACCACGGGATGGATCACATCGTTATTGGAAGCCACGGCCGTTCCGGTGCGAGTCGTATCCTCCTCGGAAGCGTCGCCGAAACGGTTGCTCGCCGGTCATCAGTGCCAGTTACCATCGTTCGGTAAGCATCGCACAGTGAGACGCTGAACAGTGACGATCCCTGCGCCGCAGGCCAGGAAACACAGGGGTGTTCGAACGGTGTCTTTCCTGAATCGGATCGACCATCAACGACTCGCCTTCGGTTCGAACGAGATCACAGGAGCGATCGGTGATTCGATCACGGTGTTGCCGATCGTCGTCGCTCTCGGACTCGTGACCGATGTCTCGGTGCCACACGTGCTGGTGGCCTTCGGCGTCTTCCAGATCATCTGGGGAATCAGATACGGCCTGCCCGTTTCGGTCGAACCGATGAAGGCGTTGGCCGCCCTCGCTATCGCTGGAACGCTCACATACGCTGAACTCGCCACCGCCGGGGTGATACTGGGCGTCGTGCTCCTCGTGATCGGTCTCGGGGGCGTCTTAGCAGCCGCCGAACGCTGGATCGGAACGCCGGTCGTCCGAGGCGTGCAGTTCGCAGTCGGGTTGCTCCTCGTTGAAACCGGTCTCCACCTCGCCAGCGACCGGTGGGTTCTCGCCGGCGTGGGGGCGCTGATCGTCGTCGTGCTCATCTGTGCAGGTTCGAAAAACGTGAGCGCGCTCGCCGTCCTGACCGTCGGGATAACGATTGCCATCGTGACAGCAGGACTACCGGCACCCCACTGGCCGGGACCGCCGCCAACGCCGTTCACAACTGGGATCACGTGGACTACTGCGGACGGCGTGGTTGCGCAGTTGGCGATGACGATTGGGAACGCGGCACTCGCAAGTTCGCTGTTGATCGCTGATCGCTTCGGAGAAGATGTCACACCCGACGAACTGTCGACGAGCATGGGGATGACGAATCTGGTGGCGATTCCAGTCGGTGGAATCCCGATGTGCCACGGCTGTGATGGGATCGCGGGAAAACACGCGTTCGGCGCGCGAACAGGCGGTGCGAACGTCGTCGTCGGGTTGTTTTATCTTGGGATCGCGCTTTTCACGACAGCACCGCTGCTACGCGCGTTTCCAGTGGCGATGCTCGGCGTATTGCTCGTGATCATCGGGGCGTCGCTGGCGACGAGCGTCCTGCGCTCCTCGAACCGTCTGCTCTCAGCAGGTATCGGAGTGGTGGCGATCCTCGTGGGTCTCGGCGTCGCGTTCGCTGTCGGAATCCTCGTGCACCTAACCCTGGAACGAACGACCGCTGAAAACTGATTCCTGTTCGGGTATATTGCTGTTGGTTATGTGTAGTATCATCCCTTATTACAAGCATACGCTTGTAATGGTCGTGCTTGGAAATGTCTGGGTTGGCTGTAATACAGATAGATCGGCTCCGGACCGTACTGTATCGGTTCTGCGCGAATTGTCTGTGATCGAATATTTATTGGAATCGAGCGGGGACCGCCCGTGAGAGAGGACGCGCAACGGCAGTCATTGCAACCACACGGCTTTTCTCTCACGGTAACACATCTTCTAGCGATGGACATCTCGGAGGCTGTTATGACCGAGCACGCATCGTTCGATCCAGAGACGCGGGTGTCAAAGCTCCGAGGGGCGTTCGATCGGGAGGTGTTGACGAACGCCATCCTCGTAGAGGGCGAGGAAGTCGAAGGGGTTATTCCGCGAAAGGAACTGCTCGGCTCCCACCACGACCCGGGGGAGAAGTTACGGTCGATCGTTCGGAGTCCACCCCGGGTCAGTCGGACGGAGGATGTCCGAGAAACGGCGCGGTTGATGGTTGAGAGTGAACTGAAACTGCTGCCCGTCTACGAGGGAACACAGTTCTATGGGGTTATCACCGACCACGCCATTCTCGATCTCGTGTTGGAACATTTAGACGCACTCAGTGTCGAGGATGTCTTCACCCGAGATCTCATCTCGGTCAAACCGGACGATACGCTGGGCCGGGTCATCAACGTGCTCCGGGAAAACGACATCTCTCGCGTGCCAGTGATCGAAGAGACGGAAGCGATCGGTCTCATCAGCGTCTTCGACCTCGTGGAGTTCATCGTCCGGAAGATGGACCGCAATCGAAGCGGTGCACCCGACGGCTTCGACGGCCACGGCGGGGCGGGTTCGTCTCCTGGCTTTCGCAGCAACCGCAGCTTTGGCGAGCGCGTTGGCGAATCTGCCCGGATGCTCGACCTCCCAGCTCGGGATGTAATGTCGACGCCTGTCCGCACTGTTGCCCCCGAGACGCCGCTTGATGAAGCCGTTGCGGAGATCCTCGGCACTGAGTACTCATCGTTGGTTGCCATCAACTCGAACGGCACACCGATCGGCATCATGACGACGACTGACGTTCTGCGCGCGCTGACGGTCGACGAAGAGAGCCACATGGACATACAAGTGTTCGGTGTCGAACATTTGGAAGGAAATCTTACCCGTACCGACATCGCCTCCCGAATCGAACGGATCGACCAGAAATACCAAGACATGGATATTTTGGAAGCGAACGTCGTGTTCCACGAGCATCAGGAGCGCCAGCGCGGCACGCCGTTATTGCTCGTAACCGTTCGGCTGTTCACCGATCAAGGGCGGTTCGTGGGATCGGCCGAGGAGTACGGTGCCCGCCCGGCGTTCAAGGAGGCGGCCGCCGTTGCGGAAGGAAATGCCCTTGAAGATAAATCCCGGAAGCACCCCGGTGAACGGCGGAATCGTTCCTCCTCACAGGCCAAAAAGCTGCTCAGCTGGTGGCGTACAGCCGAATAGTGAGACCGATCGGGAGGCTCAGGAAGTCCAGACGAGTTCGAGTGACAGCTTCGCGGTGCAGATCGGATCGAGAAGCTGTTCGTCCTCGGTTGTGGACTCTGCCTCCTTCGCGTCCAAATATCCTGAGCATCGGCCTTTGTTGAGTATCCGAGAGATCGTTGTGGTCGAACCACACTGTGGGCAGTCGAGAAAGAGTTCGTCCTCTCCCTCGTGCAACGCGTCGGGTTCGATTATCATTCGGGCTTTCGTGGGCGTTTTTTCGTTCTCTGGTGAGGTGTCTGACATTGCTGTTGTGTGTACGGCAAGCGCGGGCAAAAGTCCGCGGACCGCCCTGGTTCACGATTCGAGTTTCTCAACGATCTGTTGGGCCTGTTCTTTTGCGCTATCCTCGTCCATCCCTTCGGTCGGGATCAGCACACTCTCTACCAGCCAGTCGTCCGACCCCGCCGTTTGCCCGGTGCGAACCTCGCTTCCCTCCGATACCGATTCTGCCGCGTTTGCCGCCCAGTCCGGTGTGCGGATCGTATCGAACTGATCCGGATCGTTGTATCTGACGTGGTAGTAGTTATCGCTCTGTTCGATCATATCCGGGTCTGGTGTCTCGGCCATACTCGATGGAAAACGATCCAGCATTGAAAACGCCGTCCCGGAATTTGCAGCTATCACCGAGACGTTTCGACGCCCGTCTTGCCCCGGTTCATTCGGCAGAATTCGACGCAGAAGGCGGCACAGAGATTACATCCCGACGACCCCGACGGCGTCGGGCGCGACGATTCCCAACGCCGCAAGCACGTACAGAATGATCAACGAGGCTACCCACGCGATCAGCGCGATCCCGATGGCACTGATCCAACCGCCGGGATACCGCCAGTTGATTACGCCGAGATACGCCAGCAGCCCGAGGAGTGGACCGAGAAACGGGATCCAACCGAGGAAAAGGGCAACAATGGCCCACACGACTGAGGCGATAAGCGCTGTGATGATCGCATACGTGAAGCTTTCCGTATCGGTGATGATACGGGCACCGATGTAGATACCAGTTGCTCCGACGAGCAGACTGATCACGAATACGACCAGTGTGTCGATGACTGCCATGCGTAAGGTAAGGATCCTCTGGACGCTACTCGTTCTGTCTTCCAATACAAGGTTGTGGATCGCAGTGCAGTCCTCGGGGGGTAAGAAGACGCGTGCGTAAACCGTTCACCGACAACAACGCGCGACAGTCGATTTTCCACCACCGTGGGCGACGACGAACGTTACCGGACAGTTGCTTTTGCAAGCATGAATCATTACAGGAGAGTTCATATCTACCGACACCAGTACAAATTTGACCGTTCGAATCGTAGTGACGATTACCCTGCCCGCTCGACCGCAGGGGGAGGGAGACAAATGACCCAGAATGGTGGTCTCACACCGGCGGAAAGAACAGGCTCGTCAACAACGGTGACGATCACCTGCAATGAATGCCAACACCGCCAGTCGGTCGGACTGTCCGCTCCAGCCACCCTCTCCGACCGGCGTCCCGACGGCGTCGTCGAAAGCGTTTGTCCGACGTGCGGAGAGATAACCGTCACTGGATTCCGGTACATCGATGACCGATGAACAACGTCCACACTCGACGACAAATGGGAGTAAACACTGCCATCACGTCCCTAACGGGGACGGTCGACTCGGGACGTTCACGCGACTGGTGTTTGAATACTGGTAGCTATCGAAGCGAACGCGGACAATGGGAGTCTCGTCGGTCGATTCGGTGATTCGTCTATCCAACGTTTCTGCCACCTCCGGAGGGGGACTATCGCCATCCGTGCGGCTCACGACAACCGTGACCGTCTCAGGGGAACTGAACGGACCGGGACCAGTGTACTCGGTTCGCACCGTGACCGGTTCAAGAGACGCGTATTCGGGAGCAGCGAGCGTTGTTTCCACTTCGTGATTGACTGTTTGTTCGAACGAGCTTTGTTCATAAAAGGCTCCCGCCGTGAGAACGGTGAGTGCAATCAGAACGATCCCCGTCACAACAACGAGCCACGTTCCGGAGTCGGCTGAAACCAGCCATCCCTGACGTTGAGGACGGTACTGGAACCACCACAGTACGGCGAAGGCGCTTGCGTTGATCAGGAGGAGCGTGAGCACCAACAGCAACAACGAACCGACGGCCAGCCGGGACGCGCCCCACATGGCGGCGATCCCGACGGTCGCGGCCGCAGGAATGAGTGCGGCCGCGATCATCACGCCGACGAGCGATGTGGAGCCTTTGGTCGTCAACGCGAAGGCACCAGCGGCACCGGAGGCGATCCCGATCAGAGCAGTGAACCAGTTCGGTGCACTCCGGAGGGAAATCAACTCGACCGTCGAAACGTCTAGCGAGTTCGGTGCGATCCCGCCGAGCTGCAGGCCGACGCTGCACAACATTGCTCCGAGAATCGCCACTCCGAAGCCGAGCGCCTGATTCCGAAGGCTGTGTAACAGCATTTTCCGATCCCCAGTGGCAGCACCGACAGTGGCAGTCATCACCGGACCGATAATGGGGGCGATGACCATCGATCCCACGACGACCGCTGGTGAGTCCATGAGTAGCCCCACGGTTGCGACGATCGCGCTCAGAAAGATCATCACGAGAAACGATCGGAGATCGTAGCTGATGTCTCGCGCTTTCGATTTGAGTTCGAGGCGGGTCAGCGTGTCGAAATCACTCGCAAACCGATCGAGAAGCGACTCCGATCGAGGCGTTGACGCTCCTTCGAGGCTTATGACGGTGGTGTACTGCTCCTCATCGATCCCCATATCGATCAAGCGATCGAACACGTACCCGATCGCGTCGGTCGGCACCGGGAATTCGATGAGCCACTTCGTGGTATCAGGTTCGTTCGTCCGGACCCGCCGTCGGATGTAGTCGATCCCCTCCGAATCGAGGAAGTCGGTGACGGTGTCGTGTTGTCGATCGGAAACGAGTAGCTGAACGAGACGCACACCGGATTGACGACGGGCAATAAGAAAAATGTGCCCCGTGATCGTCTCTATGAGGTGCGCTCTGACTGTACGTTCTCTGCTGCTAAACGGAGATCCTCTGCGAGGGCATCGAGGGTGCTGTCGTCGTAAAACGACGCCGCTGGGTGGTACGTTGGCACGACAAGTCGACTGTTCCGCTCGTAGGCCTGTCCACGCAGCGCTGAGATCGTCCGATCGGTATCGAGCAGCTCGCGGGAGGCAAACGTTCCCAGCGGCACCACGACAGTGGGATCGACGCGTTCGAGTTCCGCGTCGAGAAGCGGTTTCCACGCGTCGATCTCCTCCCGACGGGGATTGCGATTCTCCGGTGGTCTGACCTTCACGAGGTTCGTGATGTACGGCTCCACCCGGTCGAGACCGACATCCTCGAACAACGAACGGAGCCGTGTCCCCGCCGGTCCGACGAACGGCTCGTTCTGTTTGACTTCCTGTTCACCAGGGGCTTCCCCGACGAGCACGATCTCCGCGTCGAGCGATCCGCTGCCCGGAACGAACCGAGAACGGTCGTACTGATCTTCGGGAACGTTCGTAAGCGCTTCGTCGAATTCGGTGTCGAAATCGGATTCGATGGTCATAGTGTGGGTAACCGGACGGGACTACGGGGAGACGTATCAATCACTCCCATTCGTGTTCTGGGGGACGCCAACGCCGGTGGTGGGCACCGCGTGATCGGTCACGTGCTGTCCGATCGGTCGCCCTGAAGGAGATGGTCGTACCGGTCAAGCTCCGTGACCGCTGGCGTGTCGAGGACAGTGCCATCGATGTCGAACCGAGAGCCGTGACACGGACAGTCCCAAGACTTCTCGCCGTCGTTCCACCTGAGGAGACATCCCATGTGGGGACAGATGGCCGAGACGGCGTGGAGCCGTCCCGACTCATCGCGGTAAGCTGCGACGGGATCTTCTTGTTCGGTGACAACCACCGCCTCGTCCCGATCGAGTTGCGAACGGTCGAACCGAGGGGGACTCCCGATCCGATCCCCGATTCGGTGTTTCGCGGCGGGGACGTTGTGCGACAACAACTGTCCAGCCGAGGCTCGTAGATTGAGTCGCGTCGGCTGATACACCGACCGATACGGGTTCTCCCGGTCGAGAATCAGATCACTGAGGAGTCGTCCGGCAGCAGTCCCGTTGGTCATCCCCCAGCCACCGAATCCGGTCGCCACGTACAGGTGGCGCATCTGGGGTGCGAGCCGACCCACGAACGGAACGTGATCGATGGCGACGTAATCCTGTGTTGCCCATCGATACTCGATCGATTCGACGTCGAACCGTTCGCGGGCTTGGCGCTCCAGTCGACGGTAGTGCTCTTTTGTGCTGTTGCCGTGGCCCGTTCGGTGATTCTGACCGCCGATCAACACCATCGACGCGTTGTCATCGGGATGTGGTCGAACCGAAAAGTACGGCTCTTCGGGATCGTAGTACAGACCCTTCGGAGGCTCGGTGGCGAGGCGCACACCGAGGACATACGAGCGTTTCGGGGAGAGCCGGGCGAAATAGAGGGCGGGATCCCGAATGGGGAAATGCGTCCCGATCACGACGTCGTTAGCGATCACCGCACCGTGATCGGTTGTCACGCGACACGGTGTGCCGTCCGTAACGTCTCGGACCGTCGTCCGTTCGAAGACGTGGCTGTCGTCGCCGGGAATGGTTCGTGTGAGTTCCAGCAGATACCGTCGGGGGTTGAACCGCGCTTGGTCGGTGAACTCGACGGCTGCTTCTACGTCGTATGGTAGGTCCGTCGATTCGACGTAGGACACAGGAAGCCCGAGGCGGCGCGCAGCGTCGACTTCTTCTCGTATCTTCTGGCGACCGGTTTCGGATTCGACGTACGTGTACGCCGGCGTGCGCACGAACTCACAATCGATTCCCTGCGCTTCGATGGTCGTCTCGACCTGATCGATGGCTGCCTCGTTGGCGTTGGCGTACTGGCGAGCGTGCTGCTGGCCGAAATGATCACAGAGGTGTGCGTACAACAGGCCGTGTAACGACGTGAGCTTCGCGGTCGTGCGTCCAGTGACGGCACACAGGATTCGATCGCGTTCGATCAGGGCAACCGACTGACCGGCGTTTCGGAGTTCGTACGCCGTCGTGATGCCCGCGATCCCGCCACCGATGACGGCAGTGTCGACGCTCACCTCGCCATCGAGTGCTTCGTACCCCGTTTCGGGTGTGGTATCGAACCAGATCGGCTTGTGTCGTCCTGCCTGTCCGGCCGGGGAGCTGTCGTCCGGAGTGTTGGTGTTATCCATATCGATCACCGGGTGCTGTGACAGAAGTAAGCCGACGCGCCCAGCGGGGAAGGCCGTTCGCCCGGTATTTACCGGGGAGTTGATGCTCATCCACGGCGGCACGAGTAGCCCCCTGATGGAGGCGCTGGATCGGTGGCGCAAAGCGCACCAGCCACAGCTAACGGGGGTCCTGAAACGCCTGCCAGTTCCTGCGTGATCGTTACGGTTACGGAGGACAGATCTCAGGCCATGACGAGAGAAACGTCTACAGAGGGCGTGAGATCCGAGGACACGGGGCTGCCGATCATCGACGAGAGCGGAACCGAACTCGGCGTTATCCATGGCGTCGTGGCCGAGGACGTGACAATCGATCCCGCCGACACCCTTGACGACGCCACGATGACGACACTCGGATGGGATGACCCGAACGCGCTCCAGACGCTTCCGCGCGCCATGTTAGAGCGTGTTCCGTCCGGCATCGGGGCGTACGTCACAGTGTTTCGATTCCAGACGGGGACACACGAGTGATCGACGCGCCCAAACGATGACCGGTCACAGTCGGCCGAACCTTCTTGTATAATGCCGTAGTAGATACCGATGCAATCAAACAGACGACCACGCTAATGCCGATGGGAGCCGCCGGAACGATCCGCTTTCGTCGACCATCCCCTGTTTCGGGATTGCGCTCGGCAGTCATCTATGAGCAGCCATGGCTCAGGGATCCACCGACCAGCAGAGCAGCACGGAGAGATCAACCGACGCAGCCAAATTAGAACGTCCCGTCCGAAGATGTCATGTCCACCCGTTTCCGAGTTCGACGACGCACAGCCAACCAACCGTCCGACGCGTGCCGTCACGAGCCGGAGTGATCAGCCGTGACGAACATCGGATACACACTCAGTAGCGAGGAACGGGGACCGAACACGCTGGTCGAGAACGCGGTTCGCGCACAAGCGGCCGGCTTTGGGTATGCCCTCATCTCGGACCATTTTCATCCGTGGACCTCGACACAAGGAAACGCGCCGTTCGTCTGGAGCACGCTGGGGGCTGTCGCTGAGGCAACCGACTCGTTGGATGTCGGAACGGGCGTTACGTGTCCGACCGTGCGGATGCATCCAGCAGTGACAGCCCACGCAGTCGCCACCACGGCGGCGATGTTCGACGGCCGCTTTTTCTTCGGCGTCGGCACGGGTGAGAACCTCAACGAGCACGTGACCGGCGACCGGTGGCCGCCGTTCGATGTCCGCTTGGAGATGCTCATAGAGGCGGTCGAAATCATGCGGAAACTCTGGACCGGCGAGAACGTCACCCACCGCGGGGACCATTACACCGTTGAGAACGCCCGGCTGTTCACGCTCCCAGAAGAACCACCGCCGATCTACGTCTCCGGAACAGGACCAAAATCGACTCGGGCGGCACGGGACATCGGTGACGGACTCGTTAGCACCGCTCCCAAAGAGTCGCTGGTTGAGACGTTCACGGAGACGAACGATGGCCCGCGCTACGGACAGATGACGGTCTGCTATGCTGAATCGGAATCCGAAGCCCGCGAGATCGCCCACGAGTGGTGGCCGAACGTCGCGCTCGCCGGCGAGGTCGGACAGTTGCTCCCGACGCCCAAACAGTTTGAGCAGGCCGTGGAGATGGTCACCGAGGACGACGTTGCCGAACTCGTCGCCTGTGGTCCCGATCCGGACGACCACATTGAGCTGATCGAAGCGTACGCCGATGCGGGGTTCGATCACGTGTATGTTCATCAGGTCGGTCCCGATCAGGAGGGATTCTTCGATCTGTACGAGAACGAGATCCTTCCATCGTACTAACGTATCGGTACCCATATCCGTTTATTCCTGCGCTGTCCGCTCCCAATGTTTGCTGGGTGTTGTCGTCACCTCGATACTGGGACTGTAATAACACACCGGCTCGGTGTCGGGGTGATCGAACCCGTTTGCCTGAAAGAGCGCGTTCTCAGTCGTCTCGACGCGTGCGTCGTACAGCGTCCACGACTCGTGTTCAATATCAGTGTACCGGATGTCTCCGTTCTGTGACTGGGTGTAGAGGCGGTGACGGTCGGTCAAGAACCCACTGAGCGAGTCTGGACCGGCCGTGAATGAGGACCCGGTCGGGCGGTACGTGGCGTCGTAACTCGCTGGGCGGCTGCCTGGATGCCGTCGTCGACTCCGAAACCGGATCCCGTTCGTGCCGTTGTCGACGGACATCTGCGCGTAGTAGTACGGCAGGCAGTGAGTGAACCGCGCTCCGAGTACGGCGAGCACGCTGGGGGCGTCGAGGCTGAAAAAGTACACGCCAGGATCGCTGTCGTGAACGACGTACGTCCGTAGATTCAATTCCGGGAGATCAACTCCAAGGCGTCGGGGGACGCCGAGCGGTCGCGTCTCGGCGTTGACGAACGGAACGATCGTCAGCCACCCCGTACCGTCGTACGTGTGAACGGCGAACGGCCCCGGAAGGTGAGAAGCGAGTAGCTCCGCTTCGACGGGCCAGTTAATGAACACAACGCGACGCCAACTGAACGCGAACGACGCGCTTACCATACTGAACCACGCCGAAACCAGTTCATCACTCACAGAAACAAGCGTGTGGCCGATAGGGGCTTTGGTTGCAAATGGGCGTCCGTGCAGAGACGTCTCAGTTGCGGAGACGCACGGTCGCACGCAGCAAGGGAATACAGGCCTCGTGACTAAGCCGACGGTCATCCGAGGAACGCCTATGATCGATCAACTTTCGGTCGCCCGTCGGTCCGTTCAGCGGGCGAGTGAGACGACTGACAACGCAGTCGTCCGTGAACAACTCGCTTCGATCGATGAGGGTCTGATGGAACTCACCGACGGTCAAACGACACAGGACACTGATCCCGGGATGGAAGTCGAGCGGCTCACGCCGATCGAGGAAAAGCTCACTGGACTCCTCGATACAGCAAGCGGTGATACCGAAACTCAAATCGCTGAGGCACGGGACGCGATCGACATCTTCCGGCAGGAACACACGGAATGGAACGCGGAGGAGTAACCACGCGACAGAGAACCGAACGTAGCTTTCGACTGCTGGTGGTCTGTTTATGGAACTAGCCGGTGATCTGTTAGCTGGTGATTGCAATGACTGCCAACCAACTCGATGAAATGTTCGAGGATGGCCTGAAAAACATCTACTACACCGAACAGCAACTCGTCGATACGCTCTCAGAGCTTGAACAGCAAACCGCCGAAGACACGTTGCGAGAGGCCTTCTCGGAACACCGCTCGGAAACCGAAGAGCACGTCCACCGACTTGAAGAGGTGTTCGGGATGATGGATATGGAACCGGAGGGGAAACCGGATAGAGCAGTGGAGGGACTGATCGAGGATCACGACGAATTTGCCAGCAGAGATCCCGAGCAGCAGGTTCTCGATCGGTTCAACCTCTCGGCCGGACAGAAGACAGAACATTACGAGATCGGTGCCTACGACACGCTCATTCCCACCGCTTCCGATCTCGGAATGGACGAGGCCGCCGATCTACTCGAACAGTCCCGGCAGGAAGAGGAAAACGCGTTGAATAAGCTGTCCGACATCAGCCGTGAGACTCGATCGCCGGAGTGATATCGGTCAATAGTCACACGAACTACACAGACTCGTCTTCGTCCTGCTGATCGACGGGTTCGGTTTCTTCGGGGGCCGAACCACCGCGGTCGGAGTACCCCTCACGACCAACTGATTCTTTTGGCATCAGATTGAGAATCATCTGTCGAACTTCCGAGGGCGACTCGAACGTGGTCTCGCCCATCGGATCGAACAGTTCATCGATCGTGATCGGCTCGGCGTTGGTCCGGTTCACTTCGTGGTCGCCGTGCTCGTCGACCAACTCCTCGACTGTCATCGGATACGACGCCTCCTTAAGGATCGGCATGGTGTCTGTGAAGTCGACACCACCCACACGATCGGTCTCATCTTCGGGCATATCCCTCCTTGGAGTCGGCGGCGGTATACGTCTTTACCACGCATATCCAGTTTGCAGAAAACAACGGAACCGGGCGGAGGTTTAAGTGACTAGGCAGCGAGTAATCGAACATGAACGGGGAAACGCCACCAGACGAGGAGCAACCAAACACCGGATCAGGCGGACAGACACTCGGAGTCGGACAGACAGTGTACACCGAAGACGGCAATCCGATCGGAACGATCCGTGGAATCGGAGAAGGAGGCGTTTTCGTGACCACGCGAGCGGGGGCCCAGAGTCTGACGGTCGAACACGCTCGTTCCGGCCACGAATTTGGCGAAGGAGAACTGATGTGGCGGTGTACGGAGTGCGGCGAGATGGGACAGATCAAGTCGGGGCTCCCGGATCAGTGTACCGGGTGTGGCGAACCGAAAGAGGCGCTGATGTACTGGACCGAGGATTGACGGGGAACGTTTCTCGACAACACACCGTGGCAGATACAGGCGTGATGTTTAGGCTCGATTGGGTGATACTACTGGTGAAGCATGTCTGTAAGAGAAATCGCAAACGATCCGATAACAGCATCGAAAAACGACGCCGTGAGCGACTGTGCCAAGCAAATGAGTCAAAGAAACGTCGGATCACTCGTCGTCGAAGACGACGGCAAGGTGGCGGGGATCCTCACGGACCGCCAAATTGCTCTCGCAACGGGTGATCACGACGGCAACCTCTCGGATGTGACTACAGAGGAGATAATGACTGAAGGAATGGTGACACTGCAAGAGGACGAGGATAGTCTCGCCATCTCACGAACGATGGCCGAAAAAGGAGTGCGGCGGCTTCCCATCGTCGACAGTTCCGATTCGCTCGTCGGTGTCGTGTCGCTCGATGATGTCGTCTCATTAGTTGGAGAACAGTTGGCGGATGCTTCGACAATCATCGAAAAGCAGTCGCCAGGCTATGAACCGTAATCGACGAGGGCGACTCACCAGAATTTGAGTGACTGCTTGACGCCCTCGCGTTTGAGTTCCTGTATGTGCTGAGTCAGGGGGATGTCTTTCGGACAGACTTCAGTGCAGGAGAACTGGGTTTGACACCGCCACACCCCTTGTTCTTCCTCCATCGTTTCGAGTCGTTGTTGCTTGATCTCCTCACCTTCGCGTTCGTCCATCAGAAATCGGTAGGATGTGTTGATCGCCGCCGGGCCGAGATAGTTGCCGCCAGACGCGATGTTACAGGAGGACGTACACGCGCCACACCAGATACAGCGCGTGCTCATCTTGATCTTCTCGCGGTTTTCCGGTCGCTGGCGCTGTTCTTCGAGCGCGTCATCTGGTTTCTGTTCAGTCTGAAAGTACGGGTTGACAGCCTTCATCTGGTCGTAGAAGTGTTCCATTTCGACGACAAGATCCTTTATCACGTCCTGGTGTGGGAGCGGTTCGACCTGTATCGGTTCTGAAAGACCCTCGATCTGCGTCCGACAGCCGAGGCGCTGCCGACCGTTGATGAAAAAGGCATCAGAGCCACAGATCGCCTGACGACAGGAGTGTCGGAAGGTCAACGACGGATCGAACGTGTCACGAGCGTGAATCAGTGCGTCCAACACTGTCATTCCCTGTTCGAACGGGACGACGAATTCATCGAAACGCGGCTCGCGCTTGTCCTCGACACCGGGATCGTAGCGGAACACTCGGAGTCGAACCTGATCCTCCGGCCGGTCACTGGTCGCTCTCTTGGACTGTTGGGTCGTCCTCTCCGCCGTTCGTTGCTGCTGCGGAGACCGCCCTGCCAACATTTCACGGGATGGAATTCTCTCCGAATCGTCCTGTGTGTCCGCGGTCGTCTCTTGTTGGCTCACGCGTATCACCTAGAGGATCGTACGGCGACTATGACAATAAGTCCCACTGGTGCTATCGATCAGGACGGGCGTCGGATTCCGGTACGATCGTGGGTTTCGGACCGGTAGCTCTATCAAACTGGCTGCTGATATTGGCAGTCATCGGTGACAGAATCCCATGCTTTCGAACGTCCTCAAAGCCACCGGGCAGGACTGCTCCGAACGGCCACCACAGACGGTAGCAGACGGACTCGACGCCGTCCGAGTGGGAGGAAAAGGCGGACTCATCGGAACCCTCGTGATGACTGCGTTTCGCGTCCCGATCACACGCTCGCTCCCACCAACGGCGAACTTCTGGGCGAAGTACATCGCCGGAGGGTCGTCAGAGGAACACACGGTTCACGGAATCATCCTCCATTTGGTGTACGGCACTGTGGGCGGCGTCGCCTTCGTCCTGTGCTGTGCTCCCGGTGGAACCGGCTCGGACGTTGCCGACGAATGGCAGGGCATCGTTCGGGGGACCGCGTTCGGGTTGTTGCTGTCTGTCTTCGGGGTACACATCGTGTTAAAGTGGCTGTTGGACATGGATCTCGAAGCGAACGAGCGGCTCATTTTTCACGTGGGTCATATCATCTACGGCCTCACGCTCGGGACGTGGGTCGGATCCAACCGGTAGCGCTCAGGAATGAACCCGAAATAACCATAGCCCGCTTGTCGTGTTGCTCGGAATATGCTGCAGTCAACGTTATCCGAACGAATGTACTAGCCCATTCATGGCACACATCACTATCAAATCACCAGACATCACGCTCGACGAACCGACGTTGATCGATGGGCTACCAGGGAAGGGGTTGATCGGGAAGCTCATCACCGACTACCTCGTCTCCACGCTGGAGATGGAGTACTACGCTGGCGTGTACTGCGAGAGCATTCCTCCCGTCGCTGCCTATCGCTCGACTGACCCCCGCGTTCGACCACCGCTTCAGATTTACGCGGATGAAACGCGGAACCTGTTGGTGTTAGTCAGTGACATCCCGATACCAGCGTCCAACGCTCCGGATTTCGCCGGTTGCATCACCGACTGGCTCAACGAGGAGGGGGTGACGCCGATCTACATTAGTGGGTTTTCCGAAACGATCGAACAGAACGAAACGGACCATCCCGAACGGCTGTACGGACTCACGACAGGACGGGGCGAAGCCCACCTTGAGAAGGCGGAAATCGCGTCGCCACACCATGCCGGGATCGTTACCGGACCGACGGGAACGCTTCTCAACCAGGCGTCAGACGACGGCCTCGACAGCGTCGGACTCCTCGTCAAGAGCACCGATACACTACCCGATTACGAAGCGGCCCGGATCGTCATCGATCAGGGGATCGAACCGATCACCGGAATCGAGATCGACACGGAACCGTTCGTCGAGCAGTCGATCGATATCTCTCCTGTCGCTGAATCAGCGCTACAACAACTCGGAGAATCGTCCGACGGGAGCACCCGTGCACAGCCCACTGCGACGTTCCATTAGCAGCAGAATAACGGAGCGATGGGAAGCAGTGAGTGAGTCGAGCAGACACGTCAACACAGCGGCCCTGCTTTTACAGGGGTACGAATGTAATGGGAACACGACTCGGAGCGCGCCGTGAGACGCCCCACCGAACACCCACGCGGAGCCGAGTTTGGTCTCACACTTCATTTCTATATATTTTAATAATAACTACTTGTGTATGAAGGCAGAATAAACACTAGTACCGGCAGGCACCGTCATACTGGGAGACAGATGTTCCATCACAGTGAAGAACTTCAGTACGAGGTGCGTGTCGAAGAGCCGGATCCGGAGTTTGCGAAGATGCTTCAACAAGCGATCGGGGGTGTCGAGGGAGAAATGCGTGTTGCACTCCAGTATATGTTTCAGGCATTCGCAGTACCCAAAGAACAGCACCAGTTTCGGATGATGCTGATGGAGACGGCCGCCGAAGAACTGGGACATATTGAGATGCTTGCAACTGCCGTGGCGAAGAACTTAGAGGGGGCCTCTGCGGAAGATCGTGATCAAGCGCGAAAGGACCCGGTCATCGCCACCATGATGGACAGCGGGCAGCCCCGACAGGCGCTTTCGGCAGGACTGCATGCGATGCCGGTTGACAGTAACGGCGTTCCGTTCAACGGTAGCTGTGTCGTCGCAAGCGGCAATATGGCCGCAGACATGTACGCGAACGTAATGGCCGAATCGACGGGCCGCCTCTTAGCAACCCGTCTGTGGGAGGTGACAGACGATCCCGGAATGAAAGACATGCTCTCGTATCTCATCGCCCGTGATACCATGCATCAGAACCAGTGGCGCGTTGTGCTCGAAGAGTCCTTTGAGGAACCCATGCCGATCCCAGGAAGCTTCCCACAAGAAGAAGAAAACCAGAAGCACAACTACGCATTCATGTCTACGTTCAGTGGCGACCGTGAGGATCCGGAACAGCCGTGGACGCAGGGCGAATCTCCCGACGGAAAAGGCGAGTTCTCCTTCCTGTCTGAACAGCCTGGCGGCGGGAAGCCAGATCTCGAAAAGGTCATCGAAGAGATGTACAACGAAGTGAACTGAAATATCTCACTAACGCACCCATCTGAACGTTCGCGCCGAGATAGCCCTAACGTGACCGGTCCTGTGAACGTCGGGCCATGGGGCTACTCCGCGACACCAATATGGCTGTTGAAGCCGCGAACGAAGGCGAGACCCAGCAACTCGCACGATTCTTTACGGAGCACGCAAAGAACAATTTGATACCGCTTCTCTATCGTCGAACAAAACGCTGTTGCGGACGCTCGGTGACCGACCGTCGCTGTGACGCTCGATCGGAACTGGTGCGTCCGGACTCGTCCGATCAGGCACTCATCGCGCGACAGCTTTCAGCACAGTCGGGGAGCACTTCTGCACACACCTGACAGTGGTCGTGGTCGTGACGGCTACACTCCTCAGCGCATTCCTCACACAGGTCAGCACAGATTCCAGCGAGTTCAGAGCTGTAGCCGGAATCGCGGGCCATGAACCGGGCGTGAAGCGACGCGATATCGACAACATCCCGACAGAGGCGGAGACACCGCGCCATTTCCTCACCGTGGTCTGCACACTCATCAGCGCACCACTCACAAACCTCGGTTGCCTCCTGACACTGCTCGATACACTCTCGTTGTTGGTCATTCAGCCGGTCGATCTTGGAGACGGTTTCTGCAAGAGCCATTGCATTTCATCAGAAGACAATAAACGGGATCACGACTGTGCCTGCCTTTGCCGTGTCGTCCCTTCGATGGGCTGTCGTTAGCTCTTGGGCGGCGTTTCGAACGATGGCAGATGAGATTCGATCTCTGCGCGTTCGTGTTCTAACCACTCCGGCAGCGCAAGGTCGGTACCGAGTTCGTCCTCCGTTTGATCAACAGTGAAGCCGGGTCCCGTTGTTGCGATTTCGAAGAGCACGCCGCCCGGTTCACGGAAGTAGATCGACTGGAAGTACGTTCGGTCGATGATTTCAGAGACGCGAAGGTTCTGGTCGATCAGGTGTTCGCGCCACCGTTGTTGTTCGGTCGTGTCTTGGGCTTTGTAGGCGACGTGGTGAACGGTGCCAACCCCGGATCGGCCGCGTGTGCGGTCTGTTTCGAGGAGATCCACAGCCGAACCAGGTCCGCCACCAGCGGCTCGGTATCGGTGTCGTCCGTCCTCCTCAGTCTCGAATTCGTAGCCGAGTCCCGTGGTCAGTACGTCAGCAGTCGGTTCGATTTCATTGACGGCTAGGGTGACGCTGTTCAAACCGCGCAGTTGGTGGCTCTCCGGGACGGGACTCGCTTCCCAAGGACGGGCAGGGGGTGCGTCGTCGGTCGCGACGAGAGCGAGCGAGATCCCGTCTGGATCATCGAACGCAATGACTGTCTCCCCGAACCGTTCGGTCGGTTCCGTCACGTCGACGCCGTGTGATTCCAGTCTGTCGATCCAGTAACCGAGTGAGTCCGGCGGAACGGCGTACGCCGTGGTCTTCGTTTGCCCCGCGCCGAACTGTCCCGACCGGCCTCGATCGCCCCACGGAAAGAACGTGAGGTTCGTCCCCGGCGTTCCCTCGCCGTCACCGAAGTAGAAATGGTACGTGTACGTGTCGTCGTGGTTCACCGTCTTTTTCACGAATCTGAGACCGAGCGTGTCGACGTAGAACTCCGCGTTGACCTGTGGATCGCTTGCGATCGCAGTCACGTGGTGAAGCCCAGGCGTGGTCGGTGCCATCACCGTTTGGTAGGAGCAGGGAGCTATTTATAGCTCAGCTACCCCTTGGATCACCAGGTGACACCACTGTTACCTCGTTTCGGAAGGGATTGGTCGGTTATTGATGGATAACTATACTGAACACACAAACGTGCCGTTAGTTCAGTATTAGGATGGAAACGTCGAATCCTCAGATCTGTCGTATGAGACACTGGGCGCTGAATATGTTAGTAGGCCGATAGAAAGATGAAAAGAGTCTGTAGAGATCCCTATAGTTGATTTCCTATATAAATCAGCGTCGTGAGTCAAATCTCCTCCAATCATCTCGGATAACACTTACACATCGCAAACGAATACGTCTGTTTGGTGGGACTAATCACGGCTCTGATTCCCTCAGCGTTCGATGTCATCGATCGTACGCCATCGGCTACCTGGCGCGCGTCGCAAGCGGTAGCCGTGATACTCGTCGTTTCCGGCGTACAGTTGAAATTCTTCCATAGAGAACACAGGACGTATCTTCACTGTGATCGGAACTGACTGTCGAGATCGAACGCCAGCTATCGGTGCGCTCACAAAAGCGTCTCAATCACGGATCACCTCGTCTTAGGATCAATAAATCCTGTCTCGACGACTGTACGGAGGTGGAGGACTGTCACGACCGATCCGAACCCATTACAATCGTACCCTTGTAACACCATATAGTCCCGTCGAGACAACAAAGCGAGTGCCGATTTTGTTCTGTATCAATGAATAACAATGGAATCCACATCCCCTGACGGTGTTCTCGGTATGGCCGTCTCGTAGATGTAAGCAGCAAAGCGGCGTTGTGCTTGTTTATGGACGATCAAGCCAGACCAAATTATTCTCTTGTAGAGAACAATAGGGAGAGCCGTCGCCAGACGTTTTTCACAGCCGACACCCGAATCGTTAAGACTCATGATCGAAACAACTCTGGTGATGGAACCAGACGCAGACAGTGGCGGGAGTGGAACGACCAACGAGCGAGTGGAACAGCTCCTCGAACGGATGACGCTCACAGAAAAGGCGGCACAGCTCGGATCGGTGAACGCCGGCGCGCTCTTCGACGAACAGGGCCATCTCGACGAAGCAGCACTTGACGACCACCTCTCGAACGGCATCGGTCATCTGACGCGCGTCGGTGGTGAGGGAAGTCTGTCACCGCAGACGGCCGCCGAACGCACGAACGAGATACAGGAGTATCTTCGAGAGGAGACGCGCCTCGGTGTTCCAGCGATCCCCCACGAGGAGTGTCTGAGTGGCTACATGGGTCCCGAAGGAACGACGTTCCCGCAGATGATTGGGGTGGCGAGCACGTGGTCGCCAGATCTTCTCGCAGCGATCACCGACAACATTCGGCGTCAACTGGAGGCGATCGGCACAGCACACGCCCTGTCCCCGGTTCTCGATGTAGCGCGTGATCTCCGCTGGGGACGCGTCGAAGAAACGTTCGGAGAGGATCCGTATCTCGTCGCGTCGATGGCGTGTAGCTACGTCGACGGACTGCAGGGCGATGGTGATGGGATCTCGGCAACGTTGAAACATTTCGCTGGCCACAGCGTCGGTGCTGGCGGAAAGAACCGGAGTTCGGTGTCGGTCGGTCGGCGCGAACTCCGCGAGACCCACCTGTTCCCCTTCGAGGCAGCGGTCCGAACAGCGAACGCCGAATCAGTGATGAACGCCTACCACGACATCGATGGGGTGCCGTGTGCCAGCGACAGCTGGTTACTGACCGACGTGCTTCGGGAGGAGTGGGGCTTTGAGGGGACCGTGGTCTCCGACTACTACAGCGTCGAATTCCTCCGGAGCGAGCACGGCGTTGCGGCCGACCGGCAGGAAGCGGGGATTACCGCACTCGAAGCTGGGATCGATGTCGAACTTCCGTACACGGACTGCTATGGTGAACACCTCGTTACCGCTGTCGAGGAGGGCCAACTCGATGAAGAAACGATCGATCAGGCCGTTCGTCGTGTCCTGCGCATGAAGGCCCGAAAGGGACTGCTTGCTGACGCGTCGGTCGATCCCGAGACGGCGAGCGAGCCGTTCGGCACCGAGACGGCGACGCAACTCACCGCACAGGCAGCACGCGAGTCGATGACGCTGTTGAAAAACGACGACGACACACTCCCACTTTCGGGTGAGGAACTGGAGACGCTCGCGGTCGTCGGTCCGAAAGCCGACGATCCCCAAGAGCTGCTGGGTGATTACGCTTACCCCGCCCACTACCCCGAAGAGGAAACCGACTTCGAGGCGACGACCCCCCTTGATGCCGTCCGCGCTCGGAGTGGTGATCACGGATTTGACGTGTGCCACGAACAGGGGTGTGCCACGACCGGCCACGATACCGACGGGATCGATCAAGCTGTCGACGCCGTGGCCGCGGCTGATGTCGCCATCGCGGTCGTCGGTGCGCGTTCTGCCGTGGACTTCTCCGACGCCGAGGGAGACGATGACAGACCGAGCGTCCCCACGAGCGGTGAGGGGTGTGACGTGGTGACGTTGGGACTGCCCGGCGTCCAACAGGAGCTTGTCGAGCGGTGCCACGAGACAGACACGCCGCTCATCGTCGTTGTCGTGAGTGGCAAACCACACGCCATCGAGTGGATCGCTGAGGAAGTCCCGGCTGTGCTCCAGGCGTGGCTTCCCGGCGAACAGGGTGGAGCGGGGATCGCTAGCGTGCTATTCGGTGAACACAACCCCAGCGGCCATCTCCCAGTGTCTATCCCCCGCACCGTCGGACAGCTCCCAGTCCATTACAGTCGCAAGCCCAACACCGCGAACGAGGAGTACGTCTACACGGAGAGTGATCCGCTGTACGCGTTCGGTCACGGATTGAGTTACACGGACTTCGAGTACGGTGATCTCTCGGTGTCGACCGATGAGCTTCGGCCGTCGGGAACGGTGACCGCTGAGGTAATCGTCGGGAACACTGGTGACCGAGCGGGCCACGACGTTGTGCAGTTGTACGCCAGCGCGCAGAATCCGGATCAAGCGCGTCCGGTTCAGGAACTCGTCGGGTTCGAACGCGTCCACATCGACGCGGGCGACGCCAAGCGGGTCCGTTTCGAGGTCGACGCCTCACAACTCGCCTACCGCGACCGAAACCTCGATCTTGCTGTTGAGGCGGGTCCGTATGAGTTCCGAGTCGGCCATTCGGCAGCCGACATCGTTGCATCAGCCTCGTTCGAGGTGACGGAAACAAAACCCGTGCCGTTGCCCGAACGAACGTACTTCACAGAGACTGGCGTGTCGGACGCCGAACGCTGAACACCTTCCCGTTCAAACGACGACGGTGTCGTTGACGAGTCGTCCGATGCGATCGATGTCGATTGTGACCTGATCCTGCTCGTGGAGCGTGAACGTCTCCGGTGGAACGAGCGCGGTGCCGGTGAGAAGAACGAGCGTTTCTGGAAGGCTGTTGTGCTGTCTGAGATATTCGACCAACTGATCGCAGGTGGTCACCATCTCGCTTGTCGACGTAGTTTCCTCGTACACCACCTCGTCGTCGCGTTCGATGGTGAGCGACATCGTGAGGTCGTGAGGGTCTCCGACGACGTCCGGGCTGGCGACGCAGGGACCGAGCGAGCAGCAGCGATCGTACACCTTCGCCTGTGGAAGATACAAGGGATTTTCGCCCTCAATGTCACGACTCGACACGTCGTTACCGATCGTGTAACCGACCACCTCCCCGCGATGGAGGACGATGCCCAGCTCCGGCTCTGGAACGTCCCACTCGGAGTCGCCTCGAACGCCGATAGCGTCTCCGGGACCGACCGTCCGCGAGGCCGTCGCCTTCAAGAACAGCTCAGGGCGTTCACTGTCGTACACGTCGATGTACACTTCTGGCTTGCCACTCTCAGCCGTGCGAGCCTGTTCGCTGATCCGGTACGTGACGCCCGCTGCCCACACTTCATCCGGGACAACTGGCAGAAGAGCGTTCGTATCGATGGTGTCGAGATCACGAGGATCGGCGTCGGAGATTCGGCTTCGGGCAATGGCGTCGATCGACTGATTGCAGGCGTTCGCCGCGCGCGCGAGTTCGGTGAACGAGCCGAGATCGTCCGACGCCGTCGTCAAGTCATACGCGTCGTCATCGTCGTCAATGACGACGAGAGATCCAGAGCGCGACCCATGCTCCTCATCTGAGAGTCGATAATACCGCATACACGTTGATGCACTGATATCGTTAAAAGAGTATCGCCAGAGGACGAAGGCGAACGGATCGCCCGTCTGGAGGATGTCGTCATCGCTTAGTGCAGGGGCGTAGACGGACGATCCCGTACGTATTTACTTCACGCTGCATAGATGCTGGTATGACCGCGGATTCCCCTGCGCCGCTCGATGGGATCGCTCCCGAGTCGGTTACGCCTCGTGATGTCACGGAGGCTGACGTGCGTGTTGCACTCTCCTCGTCGGACCCGCTGATCCGACAGCGGGGCGTGAACGTCTGTGAAGCGCTCGCAGAACAGAACGTCGGTGCTGTGGTGCCGCTTCTCGACGTGATCGCACCGTTAGCTGGTGTGGACAAGCCACCGATTGCGCTCCGTGCGATCGCCACGCTCGACGCCGTCGTGGAAGAGGAGCCGAACGAACTCGACGGGAGAGTGTCGGGTCTCATCGATGCGCTCGATAGCGAGGTCGTCGACGTGCGACTGACCGCTGGGACCGTCCTCGGGAAACTCGTCGTAGAGCGACCGGAACTGGTCGCGCCCTACACACGGTCGCTGATCGACTGCCTCAGCGACACCGAACCGGACCGCACTGCCACAGATTTCAGCGTCGTAGGCGACCGTGCGACCCGTCGGACGCTGCAAGAGCACGCGGAAGCCGAGCGGAGCCGGCAGATCGCTGGACGACAAACACTGATCAACGTCGTCGTTGCGATCACCGAAACGGAACCACGAGCGGCGTTCGACAGCGCCAGCGATCTCGGCGCACTGTTAGACGACGTGGATCCCATCGTGTCCGGAGGTGCTGTCGACGCACTCGCTGAACTCGCGGCCGTGGATCCGGCGGTCGTCACACCCCTTGGGGACGAACTGATCGACTGCCTCGACCGTGAGAGCACGATTGTCCGTGCGCGTGCCATCCGTGCGCTCGGGCACCTCGGTGACGCCGCGGCCGTCCCGAAACTGCGAACTGTTGCCGAAACGGCGTCCGACGAAACCGTCCGAGCGATCGCAACGAAGACGGCGAACTTCCTTGCTGACTCCGCATAGCGGAGCAGACACCGACGGTCACTCGTCCATCGCTCGCTTGGTGCAGTACCAATAGGCCGTGCTGAAAAAGACGAAGCAACCGACGACGAGAACGATATCAACGACGAGGATCGGAAACGACGCGTCGCCAGGTTCAATAAACAGGACCGACAGCCCGACAAACAGTCCCGAGGCGATCAAGAGCGCGAGAAGGAACTTCATCTGTCGACGCTGGGCACAGACGAGATCGAGCAGCACGGAGCGGTTCGACATAGGGTGAGATCGGTTGGATCGGTGAAAAACACAGCGGTGGGCAGGCGGACAGCGCTACTCGTCTTGAACGCGACCGTGTTCGTCGGGAACGCCTGACTGCTCATAGAAGTACGACGTGAGCACCGTCTGCCACCGCTTGGCGTGTGCGAGTTGCTCGTCGAACCGCTCTGCAACGTGGTGATACCGCCTGTCGTCGATGTCTCCCGCAAGGTTGTGCCACAGCTCCCGCAGCCGCTTGATCTCCGCAACGCCCGCGAAACAGTTGTCGTACAATCGCTGAACAACCGTCGTGCCGTCCGCCAGTTCGTACTCCCACGGGAGGTGGTGGAAAAAGAGGAGGTACTGTTCGGGACACGTCTCCACGGAGTTGTACCGATCCGCGATCGGTGATGGATACTGCGCGGCGTAACCGCTTCCGGTCTCGGTCCGGTCGACACCGATCCCGTCGGTACTCGCGCCGTGGTAGCCGGGCCACTCCGCCGGCGATGGGTGATAATGGTTTTCGAGATACTCCTCGCCGTTGTGCATCATATGCATGAGACCGAGTCCGCCGGTTTCGTAGTCGATGCAGGCCTCCCAAGAGTCCTGAAGGATCTCACACACCGTATCGACGACATCCTCGCCGGTTCCGAACGTCTGGCGGACCCACTCCTCGGTGATCGCCTCGGTGGACCGATCGGGAGACCACGCGACACGGCCAAAGGCGTACAAGTTCGCTTGCGCGAGGTACTGACCCGTCCAGCTGTGATCTTCTCCGACGTTTCCAACGCCCACGATCCCCGCACCGTCGTCGTCGAACAGCGACCGCACCGGCGTGTCCTCGCCGTCGGCGTGAGTGTCGAAGTCGAGTACTTCCTTCCACAGCGGGAGGTGGTAGGTCGCGTGAACGCCTTGGCCGGTGTACTCTCCGGTGATCTGTAGCTCCAATCCGAGACTCGTCTCCGCCATCGCGCCAAACAACGTCGATACTGGCTCACGGGGTTGGAAGTCAATCGGGCCGTTCTTGACCTGAACGGTGACGTTGTCAGCGAACGCTCCATCCAGCGGTTCGAACGTTTCGTACGCTTGTACCGCCCGGTCCTCGTGTGAGCCGTACACGAACGCTCGCCACCAGACCCGTCCGCCGTGTGGCTGGAGCGCCGCCGCGATCGCGTTCGCTCCCGCCACGTGATCACGGTCGTAGTCGTACGGACCGGGTTGGCCTTCGGAGTCGGCCTTAATCAGGAACCCACCGAAATCCGGAATGAGGTCGTATATCTCGTCGGCTTTCTCCCGCCACCACGCTCGAACGGCCGGATCCTCGGGATCGGCGGTGTCGAGATCCCCAACGAGCATCGGTGACGCGAAGTTAACCGAGAGATACGTCCGGATCCCGTACCGTCGGAACAGCGACGCGAGTCCGGTGAGATCTTCGAGGCGGCGCGATTCGAGCAGCTGCCACCCCTCGAACGCCTCGAACGCGTCGTTTGCGCTCGCTCGTGAGGGCTTGGTCGTGTTGACGTTGTTGAGGACGATCCCGTTGATCCCGACGGAGGCGAGCAGCCGAGCGTAGTCCTCGTATCTCGGTCGAAGATCGGGCAATCGTTCCCAGTCGAAGATCGATTCACCACCGTATCCGCGCTCAACCGACCGGTGAAACGGGGTGTCCCACTGGTTGAGCAACCGGTGTTCGTACGCCGGCTCCTCGCGGATAGCCAACTCCTCAATCGACTCACCGGTCTGTAACAGCCGGAGCAGATGGAACGTTCCGTACACCAACCCCCGATCAGTGGGCGCGGTGACGACGAGACAGTCCATCTCGTTCCAACGCACCGAACGGATGAGATACCCTCCGTCGTTGAGATCGTGAACGGCATCGACTGGTACCGATCCGGCGATCATCTCCATGTCCGCAGGAGTCCCGATGGCGAGAAACCCCTCAACCGTCGTCGGCGGATGTTGCCAGAGGTGTGGATCGGTCCCGAGAAGTTCGGGGAGTGCCCGCCGGAGTTCGTCCCGAACCGCGCTCAGTTCCGGTGCCGTTTCGGCAACGTACGCGTGCGCACACCGCCGTCGATACGAATCCAAGCGCTCGCTCTCAACGACACAGTCGTATCGGAGCCAGCAATCGTCGTACTGGTGCATCGATCGATCGACCTATTGACGGCGATCTGTAAAACTGTGCTGGTCGGGAAGATATCTGAGTGTGCTGTCCGTCCTCGATCGCCGGGCGCGATCCGCTCATGCCGGAACAGTATTAAATATCACATCAAGACGTGATTATCATCCACAATGTTTATTATCAACCATGGTTACGTATCCCATGTTATGAAATCTAACAGCGGTTTGAGCGACTACGACGGCTTGATTAGCCGTCGAGAACTACTAGCCGTAGCTGGGGCATCCGGAATGGCAATGCTTTCCGGCTGCACCGGAGGAAATCAATCCAGTGACAGCGCCACATTTCGAAACGCCTACACCGGTAATCCTGTCGATCTCCACTTCAACACCTCTGGGATCCAAAACTACGCGTGGCCGGCGGGCAGAGCGGTTTTCGCGCCATTTTTGAAATACTCGTTCAACAAGGAGAAGTTCCTCCTTGGTGCACTCAAAGATCTGCAGATCAACGACAAAGAGGTCACGCTCACCTTCCGCGATGATCTGACGTGGGATAACGGCGATGATTGGACGACCGAGGATCTGGATGTTCAACTCCAACTGGCGAAGAAAACCGGAACGTCGCTGTGGGGCTATCTCGACGACTACAAGATCGTGGATAAGAAGACCGCCCGATTGCTGCTTTCAAACACGACGAACCCACAGATCATCAAGTTCGAACTCACGAACTTCTTCGTAGACACGAAAAAAGAAACCCACGAGAAATTCCTCGACAAAGATGTGTCCGAGTTTCTACAATGGGCGTGGGAAGATCCCGTCGCCAGCGGGATGTTCTCGTTCGTAAGCAAGGACAAACAGGCGTTCGAGTTCGAACCCAACCCCGAGTTCTACAACGCCGACAACGTCGACATCGACACGTATCTGCTCCAGAGCTTCGGCGGGAACACCGCCCAACACCAGGCGTTGGTCTCGGGCGATAAGATCGATGCGGCGACGAGCCTGTTCGTGCCGCCGGAGATCGTCGATCAGTTTAAAGATCACGTGGTGGAGGTCAACATTCCTGCGAAGTGGGGGTACGGCGTCGTGTTCAACCACGACGATCCGCATTTCGGTAAGCGTGCAGTCCGGCAAGCGGTCGCCCACGTCATCAACCGGCAGGCGATCGTCGACAACGCCGGGCCGCGCTCGAAGTTCGTCAGTCAGACGCCGTGTGGGATCGCGCCCAAAGATCAGGAGTACTGGCTTGGTGACTGGATGAGTGATTTCGAGACGTACGGACCCAAGTCAAGCCAAACCCAGAAAGCGACCAAACTGCTCCAAGACGCCGGCTACTCCAAGCAGAACGGGAAATGGCAGAGCTCAGACGGCACCATCGGCGGGGAGTACTACTCGCCGGCAGGTTGGTCGGACTGGACGACGATGACTAGCACGGTCGTCGATCAGCTGAACAACTTCGGCTTTGACTTCTCGATCAGCACGCTGCCGACCAACGACTGGTTCAGCCACTATTCCAACAGCAACTTCACGATGGGGAGTCTCTACTGGCTGCCGGGTGGCTCACGGTCGACGTTCCCGTATTTCCCGTTGCGCTACCAGCTGTGGGAGGAGGAGATCGGTGGCGGTCACAACTACCGGGAGAAAGCCGAATCCGAACAGACGATTCCCGGACGAGGCGGGGGCGAGATGACGATCACTCCCTTAGAGGAGACCGAGAAAATCGCACAACAACCCAGTGATGACAAGTCACGCCCGTTCGTCCAACGGGCCGCGTGGCACAGCCACATCGAACTCCCGTTCCTCGGACTCGTCTCAAAATACGAACAGTCATGGATGACTAACGACAACTGGACGATCCCCCCGAAGGAGAACGTTAATCGACGCGTCAAATGGCCGCCGTACTGGTGGACCCACGAAGGCGAACTCCAGCACGACGCATGAACTTATAAAATTGTTCCATATATAACGAGACACCATGAACTACTATCTCAGACGCACACTCAGGATTCCACTCACCGTGTTCGCGGTTGCGACGCTCAGCTTCGGCTTGATCCGCCTGCTGCCCGGTGGTCCGTTCACCCAGTTGCGAGTGCAACTTCTCCGGCAGGGTGTTCCGGCCGAACAGGTCGACGCACGCATTCAGGCACTCCAGAACATTCGGCCCGACGCGCCGCTGTGGCAGCAGTACCTCGATTATCTCGTCGGTGTCGTACAGTTGGATTTGGGAGAATCGATATCCTACGGAACGCCTGTTCTCGAAATCATCGCCCGAGCGCTCCCGTGGACGGTGCTTCTTGTTGTCGTCTCGACGGTGCTGATGTTCGTCATCGGCGTGCTGATCGGTGCCGTTCAAGCGTACTGGGAGGGTTCGATTTTTGACACTGTGTTTTCGGGCGGATCGATCTTCCTGATGGCGGTGCCGTACTACATTTTCGCCGTGGTTGGTCTGTTTTTCCTCGGATACCAGCTCCGCCTCTTTCCGACCGGGAACGCGGTCGCGCGGACGGTCGAAGCAGGCTTTACCCTCCAATATTTCACCAGCGTTCTACACCACGCCGCTCTTCCGATCATCGCGTTCACCATCGGCGGGATCGGATCGACGGCGCTCAACATGCGGAGCAACAGCATTCAGGTGCTCGGCAGAGAGTACGTCGAAGTCGCTCGGCTGCGCGGTCTCTCTGATGGCCGCATCGCGACCCGATACGTTGCCCAGAACGCCATCCTTCCGATGTACACCGGGCTGCTCCTGTTGCTCGGGTTTCGCCTCGGGGGAACCGTCGTCCTCGAAGAGATCTTTTCCTATCCCGGACTCGGTTACTATCTGATCAATGCCGTCAACGCGAACGATTATCCGCTGATGATGGGCTGTTTCCTGGTTATCACGGTCACACTCGTCGTCGCGGTGTGTATTGCGGATCTGACGTACGGACTGATTGATCCACGCATCAGCGCAGGTGATACCGATGGCTACTGAGGCAGATTCCACGGACGACATCGACTGGCGGTCGGAGGCGTCGGCGGTGGAGATGAGCCGCCGTGAACGGTTACGCGAGTTCGGTCGTCGTTGGGTCTACGAGCCGGCCGTCATCGCGTGGGCGGATATGCGCACCCGGATCGGTCTCCTCATCCTGAGTGTCTACGGACTAATGGCACTGGTCGAAGTGTTCGGCCTCTGGCGCAATCCCGGGACTAATCAGGCCGATCCGCTCCTCAAACCCTTCGAGACCATGCAGTTCCCGCTGGGAACGACACGGTCCGGCGTCGACCTGCTGGCTCTGATCATCGATTCGACGCCGTTCATGCTGTTGATGGTGTTGGCGGGCGGCGTGTGGGCGACCGGGATCGCGGTCCTCGTCGGCACCATCTCCGGGTACAAAGGCGGAACCGTCGACAACGCTATTACGTCGATTTCCGATTTCTTCATGGCGATTCCGGGACTGCCGCTCGTCATTGTGCTGGCGGTCGCGTTAAAACCGGAAAATCCGATCTTCCTTGGAGTGATCCTCACGATCAACTACTGGGCCGGATTGGGGCGTTCGATCCGGTCGCAGGTGCTCTCGATCCGGGAATCGAGCTACATCGAGGCCGCCAGAACGATGGGAACGAGCACGCCGCGCATCATTCTCAAGGACGTGCTGCCGAACATCATGCCGTACGTGATGGTCAACTTCGTGCTCGCCGCGCGCTACACCATCTTCGCGGCCGTCGGCTTGTACTTCCTCGGTGTATTACCGTACACCGGGCAGAACTGGGGCGTCACGCTGAACTATGGGTACGAAAAAGGCGGTCTGCTCACCATGGAGGCGTTCCACTGGCTTCTCGTCCCGATCGTCGCCATCGTCGGGCTTACGTTCGGGCTCATTCTGGTAAGCCAAGGACTCGACCGGGTGTTCAACCCGCAGGTCCGTACCCGGCTCACCGGCGAATCGGAATCGATCGAAGAAGAGAACGAGACCACGACAACGGGGATGATGTGAATGTCTACAGATAGTGCAGCTGGAAACCGAGCGGCATCGGACGAGGGCGTCGACGATCCGATCCTCGAAATTGACGACGCGAACGTCACCTACAACGATGGAGAAACGTACGTTCTCAACGACGCTAGTGTCAGCATCGATCGACGCGAGATCCTCGGCATCGTTGGCGAGAGTGGGAGCGGGAAATCGATGTTCGCGTCCGCCCTGCTCGATGCCGTTCCCGATCCGGGAGTGCTCAGCGGACAGATCCGCTATCACCGGAACGACGGATCGACCGTCGACGTGTTGGAGCTGAGCGACGAAGAGCTTCGCCAGTTCCGGTGGGAAGAGGTGTCGATGGTGTTCCAGGGCGCGATGAGTTCGTTCAACCCGACGATGAAGATCAGGACCCATTTCACGGAGACGCTCAAGACCCACGACAGGAGCGTCTCCGAAGGGATCGATTTCGCTCGGGGACTGCTCGAAAACCTCTATCTTGAGCCGGATCGAGTGCTCGATTCGTATCCCCACGAACTCTCGGGTGGGATGCAACAGCGCGCCTTGATCGCCCTGAGTATGGTGTTGAATCCGGAGGTGCTCGTGATGGACGAGCCGACGGCCGCGCTCGATCTGTTGATGCAGCGATCGATCCTCCAACTCCTTGACGATCTCCAATCGATGTACGATCTGACGATCGTCTTCATCACGCACGATCTCCCGCTAGTCGCGTCGCTTGCCGACCGGATGGCGATCATCTACGCGTTCCAGTTCGCTGAGATCGGCCCGCGTGATTCGATCATCGGTGACTCAGCCCATCCCTACACACGGAAACTGTTGAACGCGACGCCGAACATCGACGCGCCGTTGGTGGAGATGCAACCCATCGACGGAGAGGGTCCCGCGCCAGTGAACGTCCCATCGGGCTGTCGGTTCCATCCGCGGTGTTCGCTTGCGACCGAGAAATGTCGGGCCGAAGACCCACAACTCGACGTGTTCGACGAGTTCGACACCGACCACCGAGCGGCGTGTCACCACTGGCAAGAAGCCCGCGAGGAGATCCCTCTCAACGCCGGAAAGGCGAGCGACTGGTACGACGCCAGTGATATGGCGGATCGGACGACGAATACACAGCAATCGAAGACCGACGGCCAGCCCCTCCTATCGCTCACGAACGTCGATGTCCACTTCACGAAAGAACAAGGGTTGCTTGAGCGGTTCAGCGGCGATCCAGACACTGTCCGAGCAGTTGATGATGTTTCGCTCGACATCCAAGAGCAAGATCTCGTCTGCCTTCTCGGTGAGAGTGGCTGCGGGAAAACGACGTTGGGCAAGACGATGATCGGACTGCAGCGCCCGACCGGTGGCTCGGTTGAGTATCGAGGACAGGATATCTGGACGGCAGACGGGAGCGACAGCACGATCTCACACGACGAGATCCGGTCAGCACTCCAAATCATCCACCAGGATCCGGGCAGCGCGCTCAATCCCAACCGGCGTATCGTGGACATCCTCTCGGAGCCACTCCGACACACCCACCCAAACGCCAGCACGAACGAATGTCGAAGCCGGATCTACTCGCTGCTCGAACGGGTCGGTATGACGCCACCGGAGGATTTCATCGACCGGTATCCACACCAGTTGTCGGGCGGTGAGCAACAGCGTGTTGTCCTCGCCCGGGCGTTGTTGATGAATCCGAACGCGATTCTCGCTGACGAGGCGATCAGCGCAGTTGATGTCTCGTTGCGCATCGAGATCATGGATCTGATGCTCGAACTACAATCGGAGTTCGACACCTCGTTCCTGTTCATCTCGCACGATCTCTCGAACGCGCGGTATTTCGCTGAACACGGTGATGGACGGATCGCTGTGATGTACCTCGGTGAGATCGTCGAGATCGGCTCGGCTGAGCGGCTCATTCACGATCCACGCCATCCGTACACGGAGGTACTCCGGTGGGCGACGCCGAATTTGGATCTCGACGCAATGGAAGCCGACGATCCCCCCATCAGGGAGATCGACGTGCCGGATCCGGTCGATCCACCATCGGGTTGTCGGTTCCACACGCGCTGTCCCGTCGCCCGCGAGGTGTGTCGCAAGGAGCAACCGGAGCTACAGGAGATCAACGACGGAGACGGGAAAGCCGCGTGCTTCCGAGAACATCCCGACCACGAGTACTGGGACAGCGAACCCGTAGAAGGTGCACAGCGGCGGAACGAACCCCCGAACTGACACCGCCGTCGACTTCCGACGACCGGAGCAAACAGCGACAACGCTATTAGTGAACGGGTGCACACCGTATTGATGGCACGGTACGAGCCGGAGTGTGCGGACGAGACGCTGTTTCTCAGTACTGACACCGAGCGGATCGAGATCGGAACGATCGACGACATCGTGGCCGCGATCGGTGGCGAGACGTACACCATCGAATACGACGAAAAACAACGGACACAGGCGTGGCTGGACACCGACGAGGGGCGCCTCGAAATCGATGTCCGTGAGACGGTGACGACGCTGCCACACACCGAGGAAACGGTTTCGAAGCTCCGAGAGTACGACATGGAAACTGACCGGTACGGACTACCGACACGGACAGTCGAGTTTACGAACGAGTTCGTTGACATCCTCGAACAGCAAGGGACAACAACCACGTGAGCTGTCGGTGCACAGCCTCGCCACGGCTGCGTCACTGAATTGCTATCTCGTGGCCGGTCTCGGCCGCCTCGTAAATGGCTGCGAGCGTCCGCATATCCACAAGCGCGTGCTCACCGTCGGGACCGAGCGGCTCATCACGAAGGACCCTGTCAGCGAAGTAGTCGAATTCCTCAGTCATCTCGTCACCGAACACATCACGACGGCCATCGTCTATCTCCGCCGTCCGCCCATCGAATGACCGGAGCGTCAATCGTTGGGGCGATTCACCGAGGAACGTCGGTTCGAGTCGGAGTTCGCCCTCTGTGCCGACGATCCGTAACTGCCCCGAACGATACGCGTTCTGGCTGGCCGTACAAGCGGCGTACGTTCCGTCGTCGAACTGTATCGTAAACGCGGCGTGCTGGTCGGGCACGTCTTGAAACGCTTCGTTTTCCGAATGCATCTGTGCGGTCACACTCACCGGATCAGCATTGAGAACGAACCGAGCGGTGTTGAGGGGGTAAATGCCGAGATCCATCACTGTTGCGCCGTACCCGGAGAGTTCTGGGTCGAGTCGCCACTGATCCGGCGACTCCGACACCGTATCAAGCAACTGCTGACCCATGTGACCGTGGACGACCACCGGATCACCGATAGCGCCTTCCGCGATGAGTTCACGCATTCGGCGCACTTGAGGGTCGGTCTGCATCCGGTAGGCGACCATCAGCGGAACGTCCTGTGTCGTTGTGACGAGTTCCGTTGCGCGTTCTTGGGTCGCTTCGATCGGTTTCTCACAGAGGATTGCCTTGCCGTGGTCGGCTGCCGCTGCCGCGTACGGTAAGTGCCGGGCATTAGGTGTACAGATGTACACGGCGTCGTACTCCTCGGCTGCCTCGCCGTTCACGAACTCCTCGTAGGTGATCGTTGTCTCCAAACGATCTGTTTTAGCCATCACGTCCGCAGCTTTCTCCTGACTGTCGCTGACCGCAACAGTGGCCTCACAGAACGCCGCCGACTCGATCGCCGGAATCGCCTGCTCGCGCGTCCACCACCCGAGACCGACCAAGGCAAAGCGAAGCGTCCCCGATCCCAGCTGTTCCCAATCGCGGTCTCTCATGTTCTGCAGATAGTCGTCGACTAACATGTATTGCAGTTCGAGGCGACTGCCAAAAATGTAGTGGACGGTAGCACGACGACGCTCGAAAAAACCGTAAGAATAGTATGAGTGAACCATGAATACCAATCTAATGGTGGAGACACGAGAGAACTACATCGACGGTGAGTGGGTTGCAACCGAGACGGGAGAGACGCTCGACGTAACGAACCCTGCAGATCCGAGTGAGGTCATCGCACAGTATCAACGATCTACCGCGGCCGACGCGTCGACGGCAGTCGAGGCCGCTGCCGACGCACAATCGGAGTGGGCAGCCACTCCCGGTCCCGAGCGCGGGCGCATCCTTCGGGCGACTGGAGCGCTCCTCGAAGAGCGCAAATCGGAGCTAACCGATCTCCTGATCGCTGAGGAGGGGAAAGCCCGCCCGGAGGCTGCCGGTGAGGTCCAGCGTGCGATCGACATCTTCTATTACTTCGCAACCAAGGCCGCAGATCTCGGCGGGACGGTGAAAGGGGCAAGCGCGCCCAGTACGAATCTCTACGTCCGAACGGAACCGGTCGGTGTCGCCGCGCTCATCACACCGTGGAACTACCCGATCGCCATTCCGGCGTGGAAGCTCGCGCCCGCGCTCGCTGCGGGCAACAGCGTCGTCCTCAAGCCCGCGTCACAGGCCCCTGGCGTCGTCATCGAAATCGCAGCGGCCCTCGATGAAGCGGGACTCCCGGACGGCGTTCTCAACGTCGTGACCGGTCCCGGTAGCGAGGTTGGCACCGAATTCATCGAAAACGACGGCACTGACCTCGTTTCGTTCACTGGCAGTAGTCAGGTCGGCCAGTTGGTGTACGACCAAGCGACCGACGCCGGAAAACGCGTCCAAACCGAACTCGGCGGGAAGAACCCGACGGTGGTCTCCGCGTCGGCCGATCCGGCAGAGGCCGCCGACATCGTCGCTTCAGGTGGGTTCGGAACCACGGGACAGTCCTGTACAGCGTGTTCCCGCGCCATTGTCCACGAAGACGTGTACGACGACTTCGTTGCGGAACTGGTTGAGCAAGCGGAAACCATCGACATCGGTCCCGGCGACGACCACGAGATGGGTCCGCAGGTAAGCGACGACGAACTGGATTCGACCCTCGAATACATCGACGTTGCCCAAAGCGAGGGGGCGACGCTCGCTACAGGCGGCGGCGTTCCGGAGGGTCTCGACGATGGGTACTTTGTCGAGCCGACCGTCTTCACCGATGTCGAACCCGACATGCGCATCGCCCAAGAAGAGGTGTTCGGTCCCGTCGTCGCCGTGTTGCAGGTCGAGGACTTCGAGGAGGGACTCGACGTGGCTAACGGCGTCGAGTACGGACTTTCTGCCAGTATCGTTACTGACGATCACACTGAAGCCAACCGGTTCGTCGAAGAGGCAGAGGCGGGCGTCGTGAAAGTCAACGAGAAAACCACTGGTCTCGAACTCCACGTGCCGTTCGGTGGGTTCAAACGTTCGTCCTCGGAAACGTGGCGCGAACAGGGCGACGCCGGGCTCGATTTCTACACCATCGAGAAAACCGTCTACGACAACTACTGAATCCGGAATCCGCTGTTTCTTCTTATTCTGCGTCTCCTCCGTCGGTGCTGTTTCGACGCGTATCCGCAGACATGTCGGTGGCACGTAAACTGTGGGGACAACGCAGGAACACACCGTCACCCAATTCTGAAATGCAGAACAGCTGTGGCTCCCGTACAGTGATGACAACGCGTCCAAACGCCCGTGTTCGACCCATCTACGTTAGAGAGCGTCCAAAACAGATTGAAGATCAAATCAGTAATCGTCCAAGATGACAGAACAGACTAGTAGTTGATATTGAGTTCAATGACGTTCGCCGCGCTGAGCACTTTCTCGGGAAGGTCGCCGTGGAGGTCTTGATCGCTGACGCGACTCGCAGGGGCCGAGACGCTGATCGCCCCTAATACTTCTCCCGAGGACGTTCTGACGGGAGCGCCGAGACACCGAAGCCCTTCAAGACGCTCGCCGTCGTCAATAGCATACCCACGCTCGCGGACAGCATCAAGCGCTTGAAACAATTCCTCGCGCGTGCTGATACTCTTTGGCGTCTTCTGCTGGAGACCGTGCTGATCAAGTATTTCTGTGACTCTCGACTCCGGAAGATAAGCGAGAATCGCCTTTCCGAGTGCCGTCGTGTGGAGGCGTGTCCGAAGACCAGCGTACGTATCGAGATCCACCGCATCTGCCCCTTTCGCTCGCATCAAATAGACGCCCATTCCTTGCTCTTCAATGAGTATGTTGGCGAGTTCGCCAGTCTCTGCTGCGAGTGACTTCACTTCAGGCTCGGCCACTTGGTACAGTTCCATTGACTTACGAATTCGACCGCCGACTTCAAGAAACTTCAAACTGAGTTGGTATTCGTCATCGATCTGTTGCACGTAGCCGTGCTTTTGAAGCGTTGTCAAATGGTTGTGCACAGCGCTCTTTCCCATATCGATATCACTCGCCAGTTCGGTCACACCACAGGGACCGCCCTCCATCAACTGTTCGATCAGAGCAAGCGTCTTTTCCGTAGTCCGCACCGGATATTTGGCGTCCATGCGTTCTCCTTTAGTGTCTTTCCGAATAAACGTTCTGTTCTATAGAACAATATAGGCAGCGAAAATAACCAGTATAGTGGTGATCGACGCGGGACGCCCACCTGTCATCATTCATCCAGAGCAGTGCTGATCGTGGTCACCGTAGCCTCCCTCGTGGTGTCAACACACAGTCTACCGGCCGTTTTGAGACTATCAACCGGTGACGACGCGAACTGCAACAGTGTGTCGGATCGCCGTGCCCCCTGCAATCGCATGTCATCGCGGGCTTCTCGTCCCGAATTGCGATAGAGCAAGAGGCTGGCTCAAAGCCGAGCGCGTCGCTCGTTTTCTGGTGAAGAACATTGCAAGACATTTATTTTCACACACCTAACAGTAATACTGAATCGTCTGAACTATAGACGATGCTGTTGTCTGTGGCTCTCTCCCGCAAATAAGACACTGGAGCGCTTGTCCATTACGGCCATACGTTTGTAATGACATCTATCATTACCAAGCACGCTATGTCAGTGGGTGGCTATATACTGAACATATCCGAACTGATTTCTATTGTCCATACGACATCCAGATAGGAGCTAGTTCCGGTAGCTATACCGGTAGAATAGTTTACTCATACGAAAGTAGCTCCACCGACGCCGAGGGGGCGTCAGATATCGATGTGATACTATCTAGTCAGAATGTTATCCAGCAAAGGCATACGATTTTAGCTGATTATAACAGTTTATAGATTCGATATTGTCCGGACAGCTGATCCAGTGCGAACTAACAGTTTCACCGTTTCTTGCCACGCGGAGCCGCGACTGGACACATCAATATTACGAGAGTAATGAATATCAAACGCTGATTTGATCGAGTTATTACTTCTAATGATTACGTTTTGGACACCTCATTCAGTGTCGGAACAGATAGCAATGGCTTTTACGATGTTGTTCGGTCGCCTCCCAGTATCATCACCGATCTTTTTGGATATTCGGCGGTTGAACCACTGTACGGAGTGCAATCAGACCGAAACATGCTGTCAGTCGGTGTGAGTGACATTCGCACGCCGCTTATTCACCAGAACAGCAATCGACACCCACGGATCTGTCGATAGCACGGTAAACGATCGGTGATTCACAAAACATATAGTACGTTGTGCTGGAAGCTTATCGTATGGGAAAAGAATCTACTCGCCGTGCATTTCTCACGACGATGGGTGTCACTGGGGTAGTGTCCTTAGCTGGGTGTTCGTCTCTTCCGGGGGGAGGAGGTGGAAATAAACCCGCCGATCCTAGTGGGACCGACAACGGCACTGCGACCACCACCGCGACCACCACCACCAGCGGCGGTAGCAGTGGCGGCTCCGGTGGCAACAACGCACCGGGCCAATCGGTCGTCGATTTCAGTAGTGTTAAGGATTGGCAACCCGCTGCAGGCAAGCTATCGACCACTACTAAAGACGTGTTTCAAGGGAACCAGTCCGTGGCGCTCGAACCGAAAGGGGGGGAGAACGTCGCCAAGATCACCAAAACGTTCTTCTCCGATTCAGGCGGTGAGAACGCGCTCGATCTCACCAAACACGATCTCTCGCTGGCAGCGAAAATAAAGAAGCCAAATCTGAAGCTTCAGGACACCCGCATGAGGATCGCGGTGAACGTCATCGCTCCAGCTGAGAGCGCCATGGTTACTGCGATTCGTCAGTTCCCGCGTGAACTGGATGGATGGGTTCGGTTCGATCTCGGCTACACGGACAAAACAGGGAATCCCAAGCTAGGGAACGTAACGAAGATCGAGATACAAGTCGGACCACGGCAGGACGGTAAGAAGTTCAAAGTGTTAGTCGACGACCTCCGGAAAGTTCCCAAAGGGAACAAAGGAAAGGTGATGCTCCAGTTCGATGACGGATTTTACACCACCTATGAGAACGCCTTCCCAATGTTAAAAGAGCGGGGATGGCCTGGATCGGTAGCAGTCATTCCGAATGCAGTCAACTCCGAGGAGTACGTGACCTCCCAACAGATGCGCGAGATGTCGAAAGCAGGATGGGACATCGTCGGTCACTACGGCCAACCCCTGTCAACAATGAAGGCTGAACAGCAAAAGCAGGCTCTTCAACAGGTCCAGCAGTACCTCAAGATACAGGGGTTCAAGCAAGGAGCAAAGCACTTCGTTCTCCCGAACCATCGCCTGAACAACGCGGCACTCAAAAACATCGATGAGCTGTTCGAGACAGCGTACCTGCAGGGAGGATGTCCGAACAACGCGAAATATCCGAGTAATCCATCATTTATCTCTAGAATAAACGGGGAATCCATCCGAGGATCCCGTCGGATCATCGATATGGCCGCCGAATTCAACCAGCTCGCTGTTCTTTACTTCCACGAGATTGGTGACGGTGATGGATGGCTGCCGAAAGCAGACTTCAAGAAACTCCTCGATTATATTGAAAAGAAGAATGTCGATGTCATCACACCAACGCAACTAACCAAGAATAAGTGATAATACGGAATCTATCGGTCCTGTTCCCTAAATAACGTCGTGTGGTTTTTTAATTTTATTTTATCATCTTGAGATATTATAATCAACCAACGCCCATTGTTCACGTCGGTAGATACCGGGGGGATATGCGCCTATATTTGGAGTAACTGATACAATATACAAATAAAACTATATTAATGATTCGTAGTGGTTTGGATTTTAGGCCACAGGATCAACGTACTGTGCTTGCCAATCGGTACGGGCGTCGATCTCGCGCTGACCCCGGCGCGTGACCGTGTAGTAGTTCGTCCGTCGATCCCGATGGCCCTTCTCGATTAACCCTTTCTCTACCAATGTGTCGAGATTCGGGTACAGTCGGCCGTGATGAATCTCCTTCTCGTAGTACGTTTCGAGTTCGTCTTTGATCGCAAGTCCGTGTGGATCGTCGCTACCTGCAATGACGTATAACAAGTCTCGTTGGAAACCAGTCAAGTCATACATATCTATCTATGACTAAGATATCATGTCACATATCTCTTTCCCATAACTTCACAGGTATTATTAGTAAGGGAATATGGGTTCGGCCCGGGTCATCACACGCGCTGTGGCGGTTAGGGCACCATGGGACGGCCAGGGGATGATTCCCTCTTTCCGTCGCGCTGGCACAACGCGAGTGTTCCCACTCAGCAGTCGTAACCGGTGTCCGGACCAATTAGTACGGAGAACGGCGAGACAGCTCCGCCTGACGAAGGCGACTAACGGTCCCCTGTCCTTCAGGACGCAGGAGAAGTCAATACTATTTTATATTTCATCACCTGTTTTAAAAAGTGTCAGCTCCGTCGCCTGATAGATGCTGATGAGTTCGGAGACGATCTCATCGTAGCTTTCGTCCTCAACTCGAAGCGCGTCGAGTTGTTCGATTGTCTCTTGGTCAAGGGTAACGTCAGGCATCACTGGCTATTGGGGATGTAACCGGATAAATACTGTCTACGCAGGCAGGAGAGTATGACGCTGTGGTGAGAAACGACTATTAGTGGTGCTCTCGTGTCACGACGATTATCCGAATTTGCCGGTGATGTAGTCTTCGACCCGCTGGCTATTGGGATCTTCAAAGATCGTGTCCGTGTCGTCATATTCGACGAGTTCGCCGCCAGTGAGAAAGACTGCCGTCTGATCCGAGATTCGTGCGGCCTGTTGCATATTGTGCGTGACCACAACCACCGTGTACTCTTGGGCCAGCGATTCGATGAGATCCTCAATCTTCGAGGTGGCGATCGGATCTAGCGCCGAAGCTGGTTCATCCATCAGGATGATCTCAGGATCGACCGCAAGACACCGAGCAATGCAGAGCCGCTGTTGCTGTCCACCCGACAGACCGAGCGCGTTGTCGTCCAATCGGTCGCTGACCTCCTCCCAGAGGGCCGCCTGCCGAAGCGATCGCTGGATCAAATCCTCTTCTTCCTCGGGGTTTGCGTCGCCCAGCAGGCGCGCGAGTAGACCGGTGTCGATGTCGCCGTGTTTGCGCGGCCCGTAGGCGATGTTATCCCTGATGGATTTTGGAAACGGATTGGGGGCCTGAAACACCATTCCGACGCGTTTTCGTAGCTCGACGAGGTTCACGCCGTCTTGGTATATCTCCTCACCGTCAAGCGTCACCGATCCCTCGACCCGAGCGCTGCTGACGCGGTCGTTCATCCGGTTGAGACACCGGAGGAACGTCGATTTCCCACACCCCGATGGCCCGATGAGCGCGGTAACGCTCTTCTCGGGAATGTCCATTGACACCCCCCGCAGTGCCTGATCGCTGCCGTAGTAGACATCCAGATCTGAGACGGAAATCTTGGTCTGGCCGTCGAATTCGTACGCCGACCACTCCGACTGAAGTTCCTCCTCGGTCTCACCAACCGTAGTAGTCGTCCGCTGTTCGTTTGATTCTGCCCGTGTTTGTTTCATATCAATGTCACTCATGCTGGAGCTTCCTCTGGAAGTAAAGCCTGGTTGTGATGCCGATACCGTACAGCGCGAGAACAACAATCAACAGTACGAACGCCGTTCCCCAGCCGAACTGTTCGACGGTGAACGTCTGGCCGGGAACGTGGCCGCTGGTGATTGAGGCGTACAACTGGTAGGGGAGCGCACTCCCTCCGCTCAGTAGCGCCTCGTTGGTTACAAAGGGGGGCGCAAGCGAGAACTCGAACGATCCAAGCACGTTCGGGACTGAGCTGGGAAACGTTGATCTCGGAAACACGAACAACAGCGGTGCGGTTTCACCGGCGATCCGGCCCACGCCGAGAATGATTCCCGTGATGATACCGGGCATCGCTGCTGGAAGCACGACGCTTCTGATGGTTTGCCATCTCGTGACCCCGAGTGCGGCGCTCGCGTCCCGGAACTCGTCCGGTACCGCCTTGATCGCCTCGTAGCTGGTGATGACCACAAGTGGTAACAACATGAACCCGAGCACGAGCTGTCCACCGAGGAGCGATCGGTGGTTGTTACTGATTCGTGGAAGGAGAAATGTGAGTCCAAAAAGACCGAAAACGATACTCGGCGTGCTCCACAGTCCGTTGGTAGCGATCTCCACGAGCTGTGTGAACCGCTCGCTTTCACTGTATTCGGTAAGGAAGATCGCAGCACCGATTCCAAGTGGCACGGCGAAAACGACTGCCCCGATAACCAACCAGAGCGTCCCCACGATGGCGGGCAAGATGCCGTTGACATCGACAAAGAGACCCTGCGTGACGTTCATCAAAAACGGGATCTGAACGTCAACCCATGGGATTTGAATGTTCAGAACGGTGATCGAACCAATTCCCACGCCTGCGTCGGTCAACACGGTGTCGAGTCCTCGAACGACGATAAACCCAACCAACAACACGAGCACCGAGAGCATCCCGAGGATGCTCAACGAGATGAGGAGAAACGCGCCGCTCTGTCGGCCACGAGCACCGAATCCGCTGTGAGCTTTCGCCGCGCTCCAAACACCGATCAATGACGCAACGATTGTGAGTAAGGGAACTACGACCGGTCCGATCAACGTTACTGAGAGATCCACCGGCGTCCACGTCCAGCCGGCGTCGATGATTCCGGCCGTGATGACAGCTCCGACGAACGTCACGAACACGCTTGGTGGAATAGTGGACCCCAACTCCTCGCGGGGAAACACAGCTGCCGTGGCGGCAGCGGTACCAATCCCCGCGGCAGACACCAACCAGCCGGCGGTGCCGAGACCGAACGTCTGGGCACCGCTCAACCCACCAACCAGAAAGCCCAGCAGACCAAACAGCACGCCCGTAAGCAGTCCAGCAGACCGTCGTGGCGTCGCAGCGATTCGACCGGAACGGGCGGCAAATCCGCATGCACCGGTACCAACACCAATGAACAGGAGGCAAACGCCAAGCAGACGGAACAGGCCGACACCCAGAACGTCCGTCTCGCCACCAATCCACTGGAACAGCGCCAGCCAACTCACCGCAAACACAACGAGTCCAAGACCGATGATCGCCACGGTGGCTCGGCTACCAATCGACGACTGCGTCGAAACAAGCTGTGTCTGTCTCTCTGTGCTCATTGCTTCCCACCCAGTTTCCGCTGCATTCTCGATTCAATGATCTGTGAAGCGACACTCAGCGTGAGTACGGTAAGGAATAGGATGACGCCAGCCGCAAACAGCGCGCTCATGTGGGTTCCACTGGCGTTCCCACCCTCAAAGGCGATCACCGTGGTTAGCGTCTCACCAGTTCCCCCGAATACATCGAACAACGGGGAGGGAAATCCCTTGGTGTGGGGAATCATCACTGTCGCGGCCATCGTCTCGCCCATTGCACGGCCGACACCGAGTAACACCGCGGCAGAGATGCCTGAAAACGCCGCCGGGATCGTGACGCTCTTCATCGTCTGCCAATCGGTCGTCCCGACCGCCAACGAGCCGCTTTTCATCGATTCAGGCACAGTCGAGATGGCGTCCTCAGCGACCGTCACGATCGTCGGGAGCGCCATGATTCCGATCACCAGACCGACGGTGAAGTAGTTACCAATCGTCGGCGTCTGAAGTTGGCTGTCGAAAAAGCCGTTGATGATGACGAACCCGATAAATCCGTAGGTGATGGACGGGATGCCTGCCAATAACTCGATTCCGGGCTTGACGATCTCACGAACCGTGGATGGGGCGATCTCGCTCAGAAACAGCGCCCCCGCTATCCCAAGCGGAGCCGCGATAGTCATCGCGATCACTGTTGTCGTTGCAGTACCCACGATCATCGGTGCCAGCGAAAACGTCCCCGAGCCCCACAGCGGTTCATTCGTCCGAATAAGAAGGTCCACCCCCATCATCCGTATGGCTGGAATCGCCTCCCGGACGATGAACGCCACGATGAGACCGAGGGTCATAACGGTCACAACCGTCGCCAGAAACATGAGCCACTTTGCCGTCGTGGGCTGGTAAGCGATCCACCCGACGCCCGCCGCTACGAGGAACCCGAGGAACGGAACAGCAGTCAGGCCCGATCCGGTCAGAAACAGTACAAACGCGATCAATAGACAGCTGAAACCGACTCCCAATACCGCTAACGCACCGTCGTCCTCTGGTCGGTGTCTGTGAACGCGCGTCGAAAGAGTATCAAATTTTGACATTATCATCACGTCTTCGATCGGAAGCTGAATACGTGTGTGGACACTGCGAAAGCAACTCACTCGTATTTGCTCGATTCAACTTTCTTGCGTTGTTGCTTGAGTCGATCCTTCGGGAGCGCGAAGTAGTTGTTCTCCTTGACGAACATTTCCTGCCCGAAGTCGCTCAGGATGAAGTTGAGAAACGCGGCTTCCTTTTTGGAGGTGTCTTCCCACGTGTAAGCGTGAAGGTCCCGCGAGAGCGGGTATTTCTTCGCTCCAAGATTTTTGCCGTATTTATACAACGTGCCATCGATTTTGAGGCCGATCGGCGGCACCTGTCCGTCGGGTTGGACGAACGCGAGTGCCATATACGCGATCGCATTGTCGGCTTGTGAGACGGCCTGTTGGAGTTGCTGATTCTTCCCGTACCGCTGGTCAGGACTGATGGAGGCCTCGGGATCACCGTACACGTTCGATCGGAACGCGGTGTCAGTACCAGAGCCTGTAGCTCGACCAAGCACGAGGATATCCTTATCGGGACCGCCGAGCTCGCTCCAGTTCGTGATCTTTTTGCGGTAGATCTTTTTTAGCTGAGCGAGCGTGATCGTTGTGACGCCCGCGTCTTTGATCGCCTTGCTCACAACGATCGGCTGGCCGTCGACGCCGACCACGTGGTCAACGAACTTCTTCATTTCAGCGTCCGAAACGTCTTTTCCCGAGAGCTCGGCCTGTGCCGAGGCGCTCGCGTCACCGATGTCGATCCGACCGTCCATTACGCCCTCGACGCCCGTACCAGAGTGACTGAGCGCGATGCTCACCCGGAACGGTGGGTTTGAGCGCTTGCCCGTGGTCTCATAGCCGTACTTTTTGGCAAAGAAATCCGCGAGACGGTTGTCGGTGTTGTACGTCTGTTTTGCCCACTTGTTCGGCCAGTAATCTTTATCACCCGGTTCTGGGTTCGAATTCCAGTAGCTCGCTCCCGTATTCATGATCGGAAACACCGTCGATGAACCGTCTCCGGTCAGCGTCGACGTGCCCGTGGTGTCACCAGATGACTGGTCGTTTCCTCCACTTCCTCCACCGAGACAGCCAGCAAGCGCTGTCGTCCCCACCATGCCGGACGTAAGGAGAAATGTACGTCGTGACACCGGTCCAGACAGCCGCTCTGTGTCGTACGCCATCACCCGAGTACAGACAGATCCGTCCTAAAGAGGTTTATAATATGAGTACATCGATGTAAGATGTATATATAATTAAATGATATGAAACACGTGGTATAGTGAGATCTGATAGAAATGAGTAGTATGTAGCAGTATGGTTACCTCTATTGAACGCGCCACAGGGAATCTGCGGCGTGAGCGTTCTGAAACGGATCGGGGTTCGGAGTTCCGCCGGCTCAGGAGCGACAGACGGGTGGACGACCGAAAGCACTCACGGCAGTGGGTCAGCCACACCGACACAACACGTTTAATCGTCTGCCCACCCTATGTATGTTCGTGTCGCTTGCCATTTCTACGACGGATCTCGAAAAAAGCTACGGCAGCGTTCGAGCGCTGGATGGGATCTCTCTCTCTGTCGAACAGGGCGAGTTCTTCGGTCTGCTCGGTCCCAACGGAGCAGGAAAGACGACGTTCATCAACATTCTCGTCGGACTCGTTCGGAAATCAGGGGGAGAGGCAAGCGTGTTCGGTCACGACGTGCAGTCGGAATACCGGGACGCCCGCGATCGGATCGGACTCGCACCGCAGGAGTTCAACGTCGACCGGTTCTTCCCGATCCGGGAAGTGTTGATCCACAAGGCGGGCTACCACGGTATCACCGGCGAAACGGCGAGCAAACGCGCCGACAGGGCGCTCAAAACGGTTGGGATCTATGACAAGCGCAACACGCGGTTCGACTGGTTATCGGGCGGGATGAAGCGCCGCTTCATGCTCGCCAGGGCGCTCGTCTCGGACCCAGATCTGCTCATTCTCGACGAACCGACTGCCGGCGTAGACGTAGAACTCCGCCACGATCTGTGGGAGATCATCACCGAACTCAACGATGACGGCACCACGATCTTGCTGACGACCCACTACATCGAGGAAGCCGAACGGCTGTGTGATACGGTTGCCATCATGGACGGGGGACAGAAGCTCACCGTTGCGAGTCCGGAATCGTTGATGGAACGCGGAAACGACACGATTCGTCTCCAACTCGAATCGCCACCCGTCCGACCACCGGATATCGACGACGAACGCGTCACGGAGATAGAGATGACAGACAACGCCCTCGTGGTGACTGCCCCCACAGGCGGCGCGGTTGCACCTGCGCTGGTTCGCAGCCTCGACCGGCAGGGACACACCGTGGTCGATATGGACATCTCGCGCACGTCACTCGAAGAGGTGTTCGTCTCGCTGACCGGCACTGACGAGGAATCCACATCTGATCCAGAACGAGCCACACCGGAGGGGATGCTATGAGTATTGGTTCCGCTGGGTTGCGGACGCTCATCCACCGGGAGATACTCCGGTTCGTTCGCCGCCCCCGAAACACGTTTCTCCCGCCGGCGATCACGAACGCCCTCTATCTGATCGTGTTCGGTGTGATCCTCGGTGGACGCATCGATGTCGGTGGTGACGTTACGTACATCCATTTCATCCTCCCGGGATTGGTCGTACTCGGTGCGGTCAGCGACGCCTTCCAAAACGCCTCGTTTTCCATCTTTCACGGGCGATGGAACGAGTATATCCACGAAGTTCAGACATCACCCCTTTCGTACACTGAAATGGTGCTTGCGTACGTCGCAGCGAGCGCGCTGCGGGGTACCCTCATCGCCGCGTTGATAACAGGAGTTGGTGTGTTGTTCACGAACGTCATTCCATCGATGACACCGGTCGGATTCGCCCACCCTGTTTACGTCGTCGCGTTCGTGTTCATAATCACGCTGCTGTTCGCAGGGTTCGGCGTCATCGGCGGACTGTGGGCAGAGGACTTCGACCACCTGACCGTGATGAACCAGTTCATCATCCGACCACTGGTGTTCTTCGGCGCGGTCTTCTATCCCCTGAGCGCCTTATCCTCATTTTGGCAGTCCGTCTCGCTGCTCAACCCGATGGTGTACATGGTTGAGGGCGTCCGGTTCGCGTTCCTCGACTTCAGTGACATCAGTCCAGTCGTGTCTCTCGCAGTGCTCACGGGCGCGACCGTTGTCGTCGTCGCAGTCGACGTATGGCTGTTCAAACACGGCTACGGGTTGACTGACTGACGCTAGATCTTTGTTTTCCGTCGAGTGTAGCCCGAGTACTCAAGTAGCTAGCAGACGAAGTCATGTCGTGGTATGGAATGGCACCGCATTGGGATGAGGTGAGTTTCGTCCTTGCCTCGACGTATCGCGTGACCGTCCTCAAATATCTGGTGAATCAGCCAGCAACGCCGTCACAGCTGGCCGAAGACACGGAGTTGTCTATGTCGCACATCTCGCGGGCGCTGGGTGAACTGCGCGAGCAGGCGTTCGTTGAGCTTCTTGTTTCCGACGACCGAAAGAAAGGTCGGGTGTACGGGATCACAGAACAAGGAGCCGAGATCTGGGAGACGATCGAAGCCGAAAACCTCGCATAGCTTGCTCAGGACGCCTGAGTGAGTTGCTCCGTGTCGATAGCCAGCTACGGCAAGCACCTTGTCCGTATCGAGACCCTCAGTCGTTGTGGGCCTCTTCGAACGGGCGGGGTGGCAATCGGAGTTCATCGAGCCGGGGGAGGTGTTTGATGTTGTACACGACCTTCATCGTCTCGGTGATCGGGACGCCGTTACATGAAAGGCGGATCCCACACGCGAGCATCTCCGACGGGAGGATGGTGTTGACCGGCATCGCAAGCTCACCCGCAAGGACTCCAACCGCACAGTTGGCACACGCCCCGCCGCGACAGGCGTACGGCCACACGAAGCCGCGGTTCTCGGCCGCTTCAAGCAGTGACTCGTGTGGATGGACTAAGAACCGTCCGTAGTCAGCTGGATCGAGGTCCGCAGCAGCCGCTTTCTCGAACAGGTCTTCGTCATCGAAGTCCCACCCGTGATCGTCGAGGACTTCGTAGTTGAGGTATTCGACGCGAGACGTTCCATTTCGTCCGGCTTCGTCGTCGGTCCCTTCCTCCTGTACGTCGATGCCGGCGTCGCCTGTGAGCGCCGCGTATGCCGACTGAACACGCTGAAACTCTCTGACCGATCCCCCGTGATCTGGGTGGGACTCTTTCACCCGTCGACGGTACGCACGCTCGATCTGAGCGTCGTCCGCGTCCGCATCAAGTTGTAGCACATCGAACGGGGAGACCATGCGGGTAGTAGTGAACCGACGCGCAAAAGAGTTTGACTGGCCGAAACACCTCTCTCGTTTTCGACCATGACCACTCGGTATATCTGGCACTAAATTAGATCTTATAATATAGAAACGAAACTAATAATACTCTATTCGATAATGTTTTCGTTATGAGCACTCAGCTCAAAGCGATCATTCCGTACGCTGCTGGTTTCAGTGGATTTGTTATTTTGGCGTTCATCGCGTTCGCCTTCCTTGAAGGGACCATGCGATGGCTCGTGCTTGCGATCGGTGTATCAGACGCTGTCATCACTCCGATAGTACTGAAGAAAGCAATAGAAACAGACACGAGCTAACGTTCTCGTCCGAGCGGTGGCTGTCGTTCGATACCACACCACGGAACGCTCGTCCTGAGACGATGAGTTTTTATGCTGTTGGATATCCCTAATATAATAGCGGCAGACGATATGAGGGAATATTCTCAAATGAAGACACAAGAGTACACTGAGGTAACCATCGTTGGCACCGACGACACGGGACTGATAGCGAACATCACGAATCTACTCTTCGAGCGCGGGATCAACATCGAGAATTTGGACCAAGCCGTTCAAGACGGGCTGTTCCGGATGACCATGCACGTCGACACCGCTGAAATGGTTTGTCGGCCGGAAACGCTCCGCGATGACCTTCACGAACTCGGGGAGGAGTTGGGTGTGAGCATACAAATCCGGTTCCCCGCGGAGTCAACAGCCAAACGGCTCGGGATCCTCGTCACCAAGGAATCACACTGTTTGGAGGCGATCTTGGAAGCGAAACGAGACGGAGAACTGGACGCCGAAATCGGGGTCGTCATCGGAAATCACTCGGATCTCGAATCCATTGCCACGGCGCACGACATCCCCTTTTACGATATCGGGGACGAAAACGGCACGCCCGACGAAGAGCAGTTGTTGACGTTGCTTTCGGAGTACGACGTCGATCTCGTGGTTCTGGCCCGGTATATGCGGATCCTTGGTCCTGAAGTCGTGTTCCGGTATGAGCGACAGATCATCAACATCCACCCATCGTTGCTCCCTGCCTTCCCCGGTGCGGAACCGTACAGACAGGCACTCGATGCGGGTGTCAGGATCGCTGGCGTCACCGCACACTACGCGACGACGGATCTCGATCAAGGACCGATCATCACGCAACGGGCGTTCAATGTTCCTGCCGACGCTACGGAAACCGATCTCCAGCGTCGTGGACAACCACTTGAGGCCGACGCGCTTCTGGAGGCGATCAAGCTCCATCTCTCCGATTCCATCTACGTTCATCAAGGGACGACCCACCTCCGGAACGGAGTCGACACCGAGGCGGTGCAGCTCGGAACACCCGAAGAACTGCACAACGCTAATCCGAGCGTGCCGATCGATGAACGGACTGAGCAAAACGTCGAAGCCGAGACAGGGTGACACATAGCGGATAGCGGCGTCAGTGCAGACCCGGATGTTGTCAGTACTGGGAGGAACGTAAGCTACTTTGTAGATCCCTCTGATCCAAAAATATGACGAGCGTTTCACCGGTTCAAGCGAACGTTCCGCGGAACCGGTTCGGTTTTACCCATCGACCGGAGACCGACCAGAGTTTCGAGAACGCGGTAGCGAAAGCCCGCGCAGGCGATCGGCTCACGGTCGCTGACGGCGTTGAGCTTCTCACGACGGGAACGGACCGGGACGGGATCGATCCCCGTCGGAAAGAGGTAGTCCTCGAAATCGCTGACCGTCGGCGTGAGGAGATCGTCGGTGACGAAGTTACGATCATCGCCAATCTCAACAACAACGTCACGACGGCCTGCAACACGGGTTGTTTGTTCTGCAACTTCAAAGATCGGTCAAAGCAGTTTCTGCAAGACAACGACGCCGCACACGACGGATTCACCAAGACGCCGGCAGAATCCCGCGCCATCGTCGCGGACGCGCTTGATACAGGGATCTACGAAGTCACCTCCGTCTCTGGGCTCCATCCGGCGTTCGCGCTCGACGACGAGCACCGCGAAATACTCGAAGCCAGCGATCGAGGCGATCTCAACTACAAATCTCCCGAACGCTACGAGAAGAACCCGGGGACATACACAGCACAGATGGCGGCGATGTCAGTCGACGACGTGCATCTCCACTCGATGACGCCCGAAGAGGCCTACCACGCTCGTCGGGGAACGGAGTGGAGCTACGAAGCGGTGTACGGCCGGTTGAAAGCGGCCGGGCTAGACAGTGTACCGGGAACGGCCGCAGAGATCCTTGTTGATGAGGTGCGTGATGTCATCTGCCCCGGCAAGATGCGTACCGACGAGTGGATGGACGCGATCGAAGCCGCTGCCGATGTGGGGCTGTCGACGACTGCGACCATCATGTACGGACACGTCGAAAACGAGATGCACCGGATCATGCACCTCAAACGCGTCAGGGATATTCAGGACCGAACCGGGGTTATCACTGAATTCGTGCCGCTCTCGTTTATCCACCCCAACACCCCCCTGTACGAAGAGGGGATGATCGACGACGGAGCGACCACTGCGGAAGACGAGCTGATGATCGCCGTTTCCCGGCTGTTTCTTGACAATATCGATCACATCCAGTCGTCGTGGGTCAAATACGGCGACGAGCTGGGGCTAAAGATGCTCTCGTGTGGTGCCGATGATTTCATGGGAACCATCCTCTCGGAAGAGATCACGAAGCGCGCTGGTGGCGGGTACGGGGAAGCCCGCTCATTCCGTGAGTACGTCGAGATGATCACCGCTATCGGACGCGTTCCTGTCGAACGATCGACGGACTACACTGAACGACGAGAGATTGATCCGACAGCGCCACCATTTGGTCCGCAGCTCGGTCCGCGTGCCGACGGTACACCGCTGGTCGAACACTCCGGGTGAGAAACCAACTGTCGCTACGGCTTCGTTGCGGTCGTTGAGTCCGTGTTTCCGTCGGTGTGGAGTAATCGTACGCGCCCGGCGAGAAGACCGATGACCAGTCCTGTGAAATGCGCCAACAGCGCCACGCCGGGACCGGCCGTGAGGAACGTGACTACGACAGCGATGAGGACGAACACGCCGGCTTGGGCGCGCTGACTCAACCGCGAGAGGACGCCGATAGCCAACGCGTTCCCCGTGAGCGCGTACCCCAGTAACGCGAACACCGCGCCGCTGGCTCCGATCACAGAAACTGATGGCCCGAACAACCCCGACACAGCTACCTGCGTGACGCCAGCGAGCGCGCCAGAAACGAGAAAGTAGAGGTGAAAGCGCGCTGGTGTGGTCACCCGTTCGACCGCGAGCCCGAAAAGGACGAGTGCGAACGCGTTCCCGACCAGGTGAACGAGACCGGCGTGGGCGTACACGCTCACCACGATGGTCCACGGTGCGACAGAAAGCGGCAGTGAAAGCGCGAACAAACCGTATCCGATATGGAAAATTCCGGCGAGGATTTGAACGAGAAACACCCCGATGAGGATCTGCAGGGTTTTCAGAGTCGGACTCCGTGTCACACGTTCTATTCGGACTGAATTGTATTACCTGTGACGGTTATACGAGAGTCGTTTTGCCTCGAAACAGCGATTGGAACGGCTGGGTCGGTGGAATCGCTCGTTGGTCTCCAAAGGAGAGAACAAAAACAGTAGAAGATGGAAATAACGGAACGACAGCAAAGCAACATTGATGGTAGCTTTTCATCAGAGAAATATGAAATTCAATCTGAGTTAGAATTTCACGGGCAACATTGTGATAGCAACGGACGACCGTAACGCTGTATTCCCTCCCTACTCGCTCCCTTCGGTCGCTCCTTAAGGAAGGGGCCTTAGCGCCCCAATTCAGGTAATCAGTCCTAGATCCGGTCGCGGCCGCCGACAGCGCGGGGATTGGGGTAGAGCAACGAACACGCGTCCACGAGATCCACGGTGAGAACACACCAGTATCGACGACGTACCACGTCGTTTTCAGCGGAGCAGCTCCCTCGAAAACAGCAATTGATGGACTGTGTGCGGACAATCCGTTCGAACTCGGATGATACGAGAAATTTTCCGCAATGAAAGAAGAATCCGAACATATCGCAGACGTTCAGTTGTTCACCGGTTGACTCGACACTGGTCTAATTTCTCTATCGATACAGTCAGTACCGCTCGTTGTCAACAAGCGCATCTGTTTTTGCACCGGCTACCGTGGTTTGTTACATGTGTCGTGTTGTCGTTATACAGTCATCTGCTGTCGACAGCGTAGCAATGGACCACGACAGTGTACGACGTGGCCGGCGTGGATCCCGCTTGATCCAGCGACGGGGCGACGGATGAACACGCTACAGATCGTGGTCAGTTCGGTCATCGGGCTGGTCATCGTTGTTGCGGTGGTCGGGACACCAGCAGTGGGTCAAGCAGAGACGCCGACGGTCGTTTTTACACAGGGTGACGATTCGATTCGGGTCACACCACTTGGCGACGGCACCCGTTCAGTCGAAGCGTTCTACGATTATCGCTCACCAGCCACCGAGCCGGAGGGCCAGTACAGTTCCTACGGAACGGACGACATCCAGATGGACCAGGTCAGTCAGCTGTTCGTCTACCACGGACAGAGTGGGCTGAGCCTCGTGTTTCTCCATGACGAGCACAGCAACACCACTGGGGGCGGAGCGGTCATCACAGCCGATATCTCTGGGCTGCCCGAGAGCGGCGATTGGGTCGTCGAAGACGACACGTACAACAACCGCGACGACGTGTTTCGCCACAGTCGTCGGTCAAGCCACATCGAGTGGCTCATGAACGGGCACCGGACCGACGGGGCGGCGTTTCGAGGGCTCGAAGAAACGAACGACACCATCACGGTTGCTATGAGATTCAACGAGAATTCCGAGAACTACCCGTGGGAAGAGTGGGAAGGCCGGCCCGAACAGAACGAGATCAAGCGCTGGCTCGTCCGCTCGGGCACCGGTGAGATGACCGAACTCGCCATGGACGAACCGGTTGAGATCCGTATGGCGTCCGACAATCGAACCGAACCGACGACTGAAACACCCGATGAGAACACCCCCCTAGTCAACTCCCACCCGCCAACACATCGCTCATCACCCGATACTACCGGGAGTAGCGGCGTCACCGGAGGAGGATTCGGTGTGGTTCAGGCGATCGTTGCACTCGTTGCGCTCATGATGTTCGTGCTCGGACGCGACGACGACTGAGCGCACTCCCATCGATATCCACCGACACCTTCACAACAACGACCGACATGTGTTAGAAAAATGGAATTTCGAACGGCGACGCCTGCGGACGCCGTGGCAGTCCAACACGTCGCGCGGAAGGCGTGGCACGCAGCTCATGCGCCCATCGTCGGTGCAAACGCCGTCGAGGACATGCTCGCAGAATGGTACGATAGAGACAGTCTCGAAACAGCCATTCGAAAAGACGACACCACGATGATTGTAGCGGTCGAGGCGGAGGTGATCGGATTCGCGCAGGGAGGTCCTAGTGAAGACGGTCCCGCCGACGCGGTCGTATGGCGGATCTATGTCCATCCCGACCGGTGGGGGGACGGGGCTGGCACTAAACTGCTAAACCGACTGTTCGAAGACCTCCGTGCGCGAAACTGTGCGTCGGCGTGGCTCACCGTCATGGCCGAAAACAACATCGCTCTGAGTTTCTACAGGAAACACGGGTTCGAAATCAACCAGGAACGGACGGTCGAGCACGCCGGCCACGAGGTTGAGGACCGAGTACTGGTCCGGGAACTGTAGCAGTTCCACAAATACAATCGACGAACGCGTTTCCAGTCACGGAATTTCCTGGTTTCCACCGGGCCGGGCGAACAAACCCCGATCATTACCGGTGAGAGTTATTACATATTATCCGTAACTTGCTCTAACGATCAATTGTACGTCTAGTTCTGTTCCGGCCATCTCGTGATTATCAGGGCCATCATATCAAATAACTATAATTCTATGACAAAAATCATGTGAACGTGTATGATGTATGATTCCATACACTACTCTGCTGTGGTCCCATGCACGCCCAAAATTTGGTCGGATATCCCACCGCTCATCTCCGGTATCACCGGAACAATTATCATGTATGACAATGAACACGACTTTCATGGCTACGGATGGCACATCAGTGCAGGCGACGAAGACGACGTTCGAGATCATCGAGACGCTCCACGAACTGAACGGTGCGGGGGTGTCTGAGCTCGCCGGTGAACTGGAGATGCCGACCAGCACGATTCACGATCACTTACAGACACTCACCGAGATGGAATATCTTCTCAACAACGACGGCACGTACCACGTGGGTGCCCGGTTCCTTCATCTTGGTGAGAAGTCACGCACCCGAATGAAGGTGTACAACGTCGCTCGGCCGCAAGTCGAAGAGCTCGCTTCGAAGACGAACGAGCACGCGAATCTCATGATCGAGGAGCACGATTGGGGCGTGTTTCTCTACAAAGACCGTGGAGCCGACGCAGTGCAGTTAGACACGTACGCCGGGATGCGCGTTCCATTGCAGACGACAGCACTCGGAAAAACGATTCTCGCTCACCGACCGAGGGAAGAAGTAGAGAGCATCCTCGACCGACAGGGTCTCGTGGCGGTCACCGAGAACACGATCACGGAGCGGGAACGCTTGTTCGACACGCTGGAAGACGTTCGAGAACGGGGCTACGCGTTCGATGACGAGGAACGCGTTGACGGGATGCGGTGTGTCGCGGCTCCGATTACTGACAGCGATGGCCGTGCCATCGCGGCCATCAGCGTTTCCGGACCGAAGAGTCGGATGATGGGCGAAACGTTCACTGATGAGCTGCCGAACTTGGTTCGGCGGAGCGCCAACGTCATTGAGGTCAATCTCACCTATTCCTAATCGTACACCAGCACCCGTCTGGCTGGATCCCGACAGCGAAACTATTAATTTTCATGTCCTTGTACAGCAGTCCGATGCAATTCACGAGATACGTCGTCGACGGATCTCCGCAGTGGGGTGTCCAGCAGGATGACACCGTTGTTCCACTCACGGGACTCCGTGATGACGTTTCGATTTCCCAGTTTGGCAGCCCTGGCTTCCACCGTGTCGTCGAGGAGGGCCTCAACGCAGCACAAGATCGTGCGCTCCCGCTTGAGAACATCACACAACTCGCTCCGGTCCCCCGTCCGGGCAAGATCGTCTGTGTAGGACTCAACTACCACGACCACGCTGAGGAGCAGAATGAAAACGTTCCTGAGCGGCCGCTGCTGTTCGGAAAAGCCCCGACCGCTGTCACGAACCCTGGTGATCCCATCGTCCATCCGGCAGGGATCGAGGAAGTCGATTACGAAGTCGAACTCGGCGTTGTCATCGGGAAAACAGCCAAAAACGTCGACGCTGCCAACGCCCGGGAGTACGTCGCTGGCTACACCGCAGTCAACGACGTGAGCGCGCGCGACGCGCAGTTCGAAGACGAGCAGTATCTTCGGGGGAAGAGCTACGACACGTTCGCCCCGATGGGACCGACGCTCGTGCCTGACGCGTTCTTCGAGCCGAACGCTGTGGATATCGCCTGTCGCGTCAACGGCGAGACGAGACAACAGTCCAATACGGAGCAGTTCATCTTCGATGTGGACGAACTCATCGAGTACATCAGCGCCGCGATGACGCTGCGTCCCGGGGATGTCATCTCGACAGGGACCCCTGGTGGCGTCGGGATCTTCCGTGAGCCACCGGAACTACTCGAACCCGGTGACGTGGTGGATATCGAGATTGACGGGATCGGAACACTCACGAACCCAGTCGTGGCTCACCAGTCCCAAAACTAAATACTCGCGCAGTTCCATTTCTGTCCCATGTCGACCGAACAACAGCTCTTCACGGAGTCTCTGGCGAGCGTCGGCGTCGAAACACGGCGCGTTCCACCGGCAGCTGTCGCGGAGGCGATTGCGGAACTGCTCATCGGTGAGACGGTCGCAGTTACGCTCGATCACGACGATGTTTCTCTCCCCGACACCGTCACCATCGATCCGACGCCATCGGAACTGCATGCCGCACAGACGGGGATCACGCCCGCAGCGTTCGCCATCGCTGACTACGGATCGGTCGTCCTTCCATCGACAGCGGCCGGAAGCGAGCTGGTGAGTTTGTACGTGGATCACCACATTGCGATCGTTGACGAGCAGGACATCGTGGCGGATATGGAGCACGCCTTCGACCGATTCGGCCGGCAGCTGTCGGAGACGTACGGCAGCGCAATCGTCGCCACAGGACCGAGCGCGACGGCAGACATGGGTTCTCTGGTGACGGGCGCTCACGGACCGAGCACCGTCAGCGTCGTCGTCGTGGAGGGCTGATCAGTGTCGAACGCAGATCGTCTCCGCGAGATCATGGCTACGGAGGGTGAGGCCATCCAGACGAACACGCGTGGATTCAATCAGGGTCGATACGAAGCAGTTGCCGGTCTGGATGAGTACGAATCGGTAAAAGCGGACGCACGAGCGATCAAGGAGGACGCCATCGAGCGACTGCCCGAACTGATCGATCAGCTCCGCTCGACCGTTGAAGACAACGGGGGGACGCTGTATCTCGCAGACGACGCCGCAGACGCGAACCAGTACGTTCGAACGGTCGTCGGTGCGGAAACCGAGAAAACGGTTGTCAAGAGCAAGTCGATGACATCGGAGGAGATAGATGTCAACGAGGCGCTCGAAGTCGATGGGCACGATGTCGTCGAAACGGATCTCGGTGAGTGGGTGCTACAGGTGGCTGAGGAGGCCCCATCACACATCGTCGCTCCTGCGATCCACAAATCCCGTGACGCCATCACAGAACTGTTCGAAGAAGTCTTCGAGCCTACAGACCCCCTCGAAACGGCCGAGGAACTCACTGCCTTCGCACGGGAGAAGTTGGGTGAGCGGATTCGGGAGGCCGACGTGGGGATGACGGGAGCCAACTTCATCACGGCCGACACCGGAACCATCGCGCTCGTCACGAGTGAAGGGAACGCTCGCAAAACGGTCGCCGGAACGGACACCCACATCGCTGTCGCGGGTGTCGAAAAAATTGTTCCGACGACCGAGGATCTACGGCCATTCGTGGAGTTGATCGGTCGTTCGGGAACCGGCCAAGACATCACTTCCTACGTGTCGTTGTTGACGCCGCCGGTCGAGACGCCGGTGATCGACGATACAGATAGAGAGACGCCCTTGTCGGAGATCGACAACGACCGCGAGTTTCACGTGGTGTTGATCGACAACGGCCGGATGGCGATGCGCGAGGACGACGACCTGCGAGAGACGCTGTACTGCATCCGGTGTTCGGCCTGCTCGAACGTCTGTGCCAACTTCCAGGAGGTCGGCGGACACGCGTTCGGTGGTGAAACATACTCCGGTGGGATCGCGACCGGCTGGGAGGCTGGTATCGAGGGACTCGACGTGGCTGGGGGGTTCAATGATCTCTGCACCGGCTGTAGCCGCTGTGTCGACGCTTGTCCCGTGAACATCGACATTCCGTGGATCAACACCGTGGTGCGAGACCGCGTCAATCGGGATCAGGAGGTGAACGTCGACGTTCTGGTCGACGGACTCACGCCCGATGCGGAAGACGAAAGCCCGCCGCTCCAAAAGCGGTTTTTCGGCAATTTCGAGGCGGTCGCACGGCTTGGTTCCGCACTGGCACCGTTCTCGAACTGGCTGGCCGAACAGACTGTTTCACGCCAACTGTTACACCGTCTGCTCGGTATCGATCCACGCCGTGATCTCCCCACGTTCCACCGACGAACATTGGTTGATCGGTTTCAGGGCCGTGAAACGCCGGTCGACACTCCTCGTCGACGAGCCGTGTTGTATCCGGATCTCTACACGAACCACGTCCAGATTGATCGTGGAACGGCGGCGGTGCGCGTCCTCGAAGCGCTCGGTGTCGATGTGGTCGTCCCGTCAGTGCCATCGAGTGGCCGCGCACCGTTGTCACAGGGGATGATCACGACGGCCCGCAGTCACGCCGAACGGGTCAGCGACACCCTCGCGCCGTACATCGCAGACGGGCGCGATGTGGTCGTCATCGAGCCGAGCGATCTGGCGATGTTCGAACGGGAGTACGAGCGATTGCTCGATCCGGACGCACACGAGCGGCTTGCGACCAACAGCTACGAGATCATGGAATACGTCTTCGGTCTGCTAGCAAACGGAGCCGATAGCACGTCGTTACGAGACGGCGAGGGAACCGACATCGCCTACCACAGCCACTGTCAGCAACGGACCCTTGATCTCGAAGCCCACACTGTGGCCGTGCTCGAACAGTGCGGTTTCGACGTTCTAACCTCCGATGTCGAATGTTGTGGCATGGCCGGCAGCTTCGGGTACAAATCGGAGTATTTCGACGTGAGTATAGCCGTCGGTAACGAGCTACGCGATCAGTTCAGTGCTCCATCGGCCCGTGACCGGACAGTAGTCGCAAGCGGAACCTCCTGTCTCGAACAGTTGGATTCGCTTCTTGAACGCCGACCATCCCATCCGATCGAACTGCTCGTTGACTGATTAACGACAGCGTGAGCTGGAGCGGCTAACGGAACTGAGGAATGACGTCATCAGCGAACAGTTCCATTCCGTGGGTGTCTGGGAAGTCGACGAACCACCCCATGAACTTCTCCACGCCAGCGTCGATCCGTCGTTCGATGGCAGCCGCGCACTCCTCAGGTGTGCCAATGATGAAATACTCGTCCGCGTTGTCGCGCGTGATGTCGGGTCGATCAGTGTACGATTCTTCGAACTGGATCGGTGTCATCAGATCGAGCAGCCGATCCAGCTTTTCCTCATCGCGGGTGCAAAGGATGTGGCCGTCCCAAGAGTATTCAATCTCATCGGGATCCCGATCGACCGTCTCACAGTGCGCTTCGATGACGTTGATCTTGCGTTCGAGCGTGTCAACATCGCCATTGAACACATCCGTGTTCCAGATATCGGCGTGTTTGGCGACGAGTTTGAGCGTCACGTCTTCGCCCTGGCCGCCGACGAGGATTGGCGGGTGGGGCTCTTGGAAGGGTCCCGGTGTACAGTAGGCGTTCTCGATCCGGTAGTGATCGCCGTCGAACTGTGCACCGTCCGCGCCAGAGTCCCACAACTGCTTGATCAACCGAATCGCCTCATCGAGGCGTAACAGCCGCTCGAAACCGTCGCGGTACTCCCAGCCATAGGCGTCGTACTCGCGTTCGTGCCACCCAGCCCCGAGTCCGAGTTCGAGTCGGCCCTCCGAGATGACATCGAGCGTCGCCGCCATCTTCCCGACCAGCGCGGGATTGCGGTAGTCGTTGCAGAGGACGAGCGATCCGATGTTGATGTCCTCTGTGAAGCCCGCCATCGCTGACAGCAGCGTCCAACACTCGTATTCGGCGTGGTCGCGACCGAGCATGAGATGATCGGGAACCCACGCCGCGTCGAAGCCCAGCGTTTCCGCCGTTTCGACGCCCTCTCGTGTCGTCGCCCAGTCGAGGGATTCATACGCCGGTGTGTCGCGGTGCGTCGGCTCTGTCCCATCGATGGGAGCACCAGCAAACACGGGCACGTTGTATTCGAAGCTGATGTCGGACATGATTATTCCACAGCGAACCGTTCGAGTGCTTCGTGATTAAGCGCGGTGCTCAACCCCACACCGTCGGGCAACTCGATCACGCCAGCCTCCGCAGCGGGTGGATCGCGGTAGATGGCGTCGGCGTACGTCGAATCCTTCTCCTCTTTTTGTTCTTTGTACCAGTCTGGAATGGGGAAGTACTCGGCCATCGGAGCGTTGGTCGACGCTGCGATGAAGTGAAGATGGGGATTCGTTCCCGAATGCGGGATAACCGGCACGTCGTGGGCACTCGCAAGGGCGTCGATGCGCTGGAGTTCGGTCAGTCCGCCACACCGGTGAACGTCGGGCTGGAGAATATCGACTGCGCCGCGTTCGAGTAGTTCCTTGTGCCCCCACCGGGTAAACTCGTGTTCGCCGCCCGAAATCGGGATGTCGGTCGACGCCCGGACCTCCGCGTAACCATCGATGTCATCAGGGATAACCGGCTCTTCGACCCACGCCAGATCGTATTTTTCGAGGCGTTTGAGCATCTTCTTGGCGTATCTGACGTTCCACCCCATGTAGGCGTCAGCCGCGAGTTTGATATCGTCACCGACGGCGTCCCGAACCGTTGCGACGAGTTCCTCGTTTTTCTTCATGCCGCGTCGTCCGGCGCCAGGACCGTACTGAAAGCGCATCTTCATCGCGTCGAATCCCTGTTCGACGTAATCGATGGCCTCTCGTTCGAGCGTGTCGAGATCCACCGGGTGAAGATTGCTCGCATAACAAGGGATTTCCTCCGTCACGGGACCACCCAACAACTCGTAAACGGGCTTTTCGGCCGCTTTCCCAGCGATGTCCCACAGGGCGAGATCGACGGCGCTGATCGCCTCGATGGCAGCGCCTTTCCGACCGAAGGGGATCGTCGCCCGATACATCACGTCCCAGAGCCGTTCCCGCTCGTTCGGATCCTCACCGACGATGAGCTTCGATAGCGTTTCCTCGACGATCGTGGCGATGGCACCGGTTGCCCAGTTGCCGTGACCGACGCCCGTGACGCCCGCGTCGGTTTCTATCTCGACAATTACATCTCCAACCGGACCCATCCACTTCCGGCGGGCTTGTGGAGTGTCGCCTTCAGCGTTGTTGTACTCCTCATACCCACTCATCACTGTAACAAGCGGGAACTCGACGAACTCTCCCCAAGATTCTGTACTAACGGCTGTCGCGGAAACACCTGTGATTTCCATTGTGCGCTACCAGTATCGTTCAGTCGGTGAGGCTAAAATCTTTCGTCGGTGAAACCTTTCACAGCGGATGTGATAAGGTTGGCACCAATCGTCTCTCAGTGCAGACCGGCGAGACGACAAAAGGCGGTTTCGGTCAGCCATTTCCGATCCGTCGCTGAGAGGGTTTCGACCGATCGAAGCCATTCATGCGACTGGGCGTAGCTTGCGACATCGCTGACGTTGGGATAGTCAGAGCCCCAGACGACGCGCTCGCGGCCGAACGTCTCAAGAAGCCACCGCACATGATCGTGCATATCCTCGTACGGAAACGTCGTCTCCGAGAGATGGGGAATCTCAGAAACCTTCACCGCCACGTTGTCGTACGCCGCCAGTTCGGTGAACTGGGTGAACGTTCCGTCTTCAAGAGGCGTCTCCGGACCCGCGTGGGCGAAGTGGTCGAACAGATACGTGAGTTGGGGATACGCTTCCACGAGCGCTATAGCCTGGTCGAGTTGGCGATGGTCACAGAGGAGTTGTACAATCGCGCCCGTCTCGACAGCCGCCTCCCAAAACGCCGTCTCCTCGATCGCGTCCCTGAGCCACGTAACGCTCGGATCGAACGTCTCCCACATCTGATCGTACGGACAAGCCCCGCCGAGTCTGACCCCGAGAACGCTGTCAGTCGCCATACACTGACGAAGGCGGTCGGCGGCGTCGGTGGCGAACGGGTCGAGCATCACGACGCCGTACAGTCGGTCGTGCTCTGTCGCTGCCTGTATCGTGTACCAGTTGTCCACCCACTCACAGATGGGATAGCCGACGACAACAGCCCGTTCAACGCCGGTTCGATCCATGTCGGCCAAAAGCCGATCAGCGGTGTAGACAGTGTGAACATCGAAACTATCGACGCGATCTAGGAGTGGGCCGTTCACCCACGGATGGGCATCACTCGCAGGACCCCACGCGTGAGTGTGTGTGTCGAACATGCAAATAACGTGGAACGTCCGCGTACTAAACCTTATCTACGGCGGAAATTCCCAGAAGAACTAAGATCGGTGCTGTCGAATCAGTGACCGGATGGAGCGAATCGCGTTTCACTACCGCATTGAAGAGGGACAGCGCGCGGCGTATCGAACCGAGCACGAGAACGTTCCGACCGAACTCGAATCGGCGTATCTCGACTCGGCAGCCGGAGTAGAAGCGTACAGCGTCTTCGAAAAGGATGGACACGTGTTCGGCTACATGGAAGTTGAGGAGCCCGAGGTGATCCGGACGATTATGACAGAGAGCAATGCACAGGCCGAGTGGGACGAGGTGATGGCGTCGATTCTCCTCGAAGAGTCCGACCCCTGGATGGACGAAGTGTACCGGATGGTGTGATCGGCCCTGTCGTGGCGGCATATGTTCCGCCAACAGCGGAAAGGGCACGACGGTGAACACGTTGTCATTCCGAAAATACGTCTCAGCGTCCGCTCAGATTTTGCCGACGCTCCACGAAGAGACAGTCATTTCCCGCGAACTCGATGCTGTGGTCTCCATCCGATATCACCGGAGACGTTCAGTTACATCATCCGTTCCAGATCGTTCCACACCGGTTGATCGGGATCGGTAGCAGCCATACGACTGCTGTCGGTGATGAAGACATCCGATCCCACCGGATAGGACGCATCAGTTCTGGCGTCACTGATCCCCAGAGTCGTTCAGAACTTCAACGCCGACCGATCAGCCATTACAGAGATAATACTGTAACGGAATTGCCGCACAGACCTCTCTGGTCGTAGCGACTCATCCGGTAACACGACCAAGAAGCACACTGAGGACGAACACAAGCGTGAGTTTGGAGAATGACATCGTACTCACAAGCAGGAGCGGAGCGATTGTGAGCACTACCGACGCCCGACATGGCGGCGCAGGACGACGGTGTTCGTACACGGGTCGGTCGTTATGACATTGCTGTCGCATTGGTATGTCCAAAGCAGTCAGTGATGATACGGTACTGAATCGATACGCTGTTCTTCAATCGGTGTGGGTGCTTGTGAACAATAGAATGTGTCTTTCATCGAATGGGTCGTGTCGTTCCTCGCTATTGAATCATTATTTGCATGTCACTTAACAGTTGTTCGGGTTTGTAACGCACTGTCGAGGTACCGATCGATTCATAACAGTGCTCGCACATACAGCTATAGTAAGATACATTACACAAAATAATATAATTATATGTAGAAATTAATATTGTACAATATATAGATATCTATCTGTTAGTATTTTCTAAATCACTCGTTTTATGTGCTTTTAGCGCTTTTTTCACCAATATCTGAATAGTCTTGTCTGAGAATATTATGATAAGACAGACCTATTATGATTAGTCAGGGGGGAGAGGACATATTGTGCCACCCATCAATCGATTGCTTGTACATAGATTGATAATCAAACGTATCTTATAATCGATTCTACCAATTTATTCTCAGCTCGCCGGAGATGTTCCTCAGCCGTCCGTCGATCGACGCCGGTGTGGTCTGCGATCGCTTGCGTCGTCGTCTCGCGCGGAATTCGGTAGTAGCCGTGTTCATAGGCCACCGAAAGCGTATTTCGCTGGCGCTCTGTGAGTTCGGGAACGATCTCCTCGAACGGTGGCGACGGCGACGGTGAGACGACCTCGGCGGCGCGTTTCGATTCGACGGTCACCGGCACGTCATCGGTCACGAGCTCTCGGTAGCACGCGGTGAGTGATCCCGAATCGAGCGCGAGCACGCGACACTGTTTCATCCCTGCTTCGTACCGCAACGGGGGCAACAACAAGCAGTTGTGGCGATCGAAATACGGATCGATCGTCTCCGTTCCGTGTTCAGCTAAACAGTGTTCGGTGACGATGATCGCCGCCGTGTCGTGCGCGATGGAATCGCTGACGCCGACCGCCGACTCAACCCGACGCAGGACTGACTCGGACGGACCGACGACCGACAGTAGATCCCGCTGTTCGGCACACCAGAGTTCGATCCGTGCGTCCGTCTCGGCTGTCGCCTCCGCATACGCACCGTCTCCGTCGACGCTGATGATTGCCTCGTGCATAGTTGGGATACGACGCCAGTATTAAAATCACCCTCCTTACGGAGGGTTGACACTCGTGTGACTCTATGGCGTATGAACAGAGATATGGGAAATGATCCAACCGAGGGTCTGATCGGTGAACCGAGTGAACAGTGGCAGGAGTACCGGGGTGCGCCGACAGGGACGGAGATCGAATGCAAGGGGTGGCGACAAGAAGCAGCATTACGGCTGTTGAACAACAATCTCGATCCAGAGGTCGCAGAGCGACCGGAGGATCTCGTAGTGTACGGCGGAACCGGACGGGCCGCCCGTAGCTGGGCCGCCTACGACGCGCTGGTTGACGAACTCCGTGAACTCAACGACGCGGAAACGCTGTTAGTCCAGTCAGGCAAACCCGTCGGTCGGTTTCGCACGCACGAACGAGCGCCTCGGGTGTTGATCGCCAACTCGAATCTCGTCGGAAAGTGGGACACGTGGGAGCAGTTCCACGAACTAGAGGCGGAGGGACTGATCATGTACGGGCAGATGACGGCTGGATCGTGGGCGTACATCGGAACCCAAGGAATCATTCAAGGAACCTACGAGACGCTCGCGGAGTTGGCCCGTCAGCAGTACGACAGTGATCTCCGGGGACGGATCGTTGCGACGGGTGGACTCGGCGGAATGGGTGGCGCACAACCGCTTGCTGTGACCATGAACAATGGGGTCTGTGTCGCGGCCGAAGTCGATGAAAGCCGTATCGATCGGCGGATCGACACCGGCTACTGCATGGAGAAAACAGATGATCTCGACGCTGCGATTGACCGGGCACAACGCGCCGCCGACGCGGGCGAACCGTACAGCGTCGGCGTCCACACGAACGCCGCAGACATGCTCGAAGCGATGGCCGACCAGGGCTTTGTTCCCGATGTCGTCACTGATCAGACGAGCGCCCACGACGAACTGAACGGCTACTACCCCAGTGGGTACACAGTCGAGGACGCCGACGCGCTTCGAGAGGACGATCCGGAGGCGTACGTCGAGCAATCGCTCAACACAATGGAACGGCACGTCAGTGCCATCCTCAGACTCCAGTCAGAGGGTGCTGTCGTGTTCGAGTACGGCAACAACATCCGTGGGCAGGTCGATGAACACCGATGGCACGACGGAGCAGCCGAGTGGGCCTCCGAAGCGGAGACACCACTGACGCCGTTCGATTTCCCAGGATTTGTTCCGGCGTACATCCGTCCGCTGTTCTGTCAGGGAAAGGGCCCGTTCCGGTGGATCGCGCTGTCAGGAAAGCCCGAGGACATCCACAGAACCGACGAAGCGGTGCTCGATCTGTTTCCGGACAAAGAGCACCTTCACCGGTGGATCGAGCTCGCTGCTGAGCGGGTCGAATTCCAAGGACTGCCGAGCCGGGTGTGTTGGCTCGGCTACCGAACGGACGAGGAGGGACACACCGAACGCGCGCGGTTCGCGCTTCGGATCAACGAACTCGTCGCTGACGGCGAGATCGAGGCACCGATCGTCGTAACTCGGGATCACTTGGACGCAGGTAGTGTCGCCAGCCCGAACCGTGAAACCGAAGCCATGCGTGATGGCAGCGACGCGATTGCTGACTGGCCGATACTGAACGCGCTGTGTAACTGTGCTGCCGGCGCTGACATCGTGAGTGTTCACGACGGCGGGGGCGTTGGTATCGGAAACGCCGTCCACGCCAACAATCACGTCGTGCTTGACGGCACTGACCGCGCGGCGGAAACTGCCCGACGCGTGTTCACGACCGATCCCGGGATGGGGATCATCAGACACGCCGACGCGGGGTATGAGGCGGCAATCGAGGAAGCGACCCGGTCAGACGTTCACATCCCGTTGGAGACTGAGCGATGACTGAGACCGATCTCACCACTCAGTTCGACTGGCACGGCTCCTCGGCGGATCCGAACGATGAACAGTTCGGAGACGTTACCGAACCGACGACGCCCGCTGTGGCAGCCACGTACGAGGCTGTGATGCTCGGTGAGCCGACGGATCGGGCCGTCATCGGACGGGACGGAGCGCGAAACGGACCAGCCCACCTCCGTTCGGCGTTGAACGAAACGAAAACCCATCATCTCACCCATGGGCCCGTCGGTCCGGTCGGTGATCTCGGTGACGTTCAGTTTTCCGAGTCGGCGGACGCGACGGCCAGACAGCAAGCCGTCGCAGCGATCACAGAAGACATTCACGCGCTTGACGCGCGCCCGGTGTTTCTCGGCGGCGATAACTCACTCACCTATCCCAACGCGCGCCCGCTGCTGGCGTCCGGCTCGCTCGGGATCGTGAGTTTCGACGCCCACTTCGACTGTCGTGACGGCGCACCGTCGAGTGGCACGCCGTACCGTCAGCTGTTTGAGGACGGACTCGACGCGTTTGCTGTTGTGGGTGCGCGTCACTTCGAGAACACCACCACCTACGCCGACTATCTCGACGGACGAGGCACCGTCGTGACCGCCGAGGACGTCGGAACGGATCTACAGGCGGCTGCACGAACTGCTATCGGTGCGGTGGCTGACGCAGAGCAACTGTACGTCAGCCTCGATCTCGACGTGTTGGACGCCACGGCCGCCCCGGGGGTGAGCGCGCCGACGCCCGGCGGACTCACGACCCGCGAACTGTACCGGCTGCTCGGAATGATCGCAAACGACGGGCGCGTCGCAGGGTTCGAAGTCGTCGAGTGCGCACCGCCGCTTGATCAGGATGATCGAACAGCTGTTGCTGGCGCGCGCGCGATCGCTCACGTTCTGAGCGCCTGGACCACGGAGGACACGACATGACACAAACCATCATTTACGAGGCAAGCGAAATCGTCGTTGGACCGGGAGAGAACGGTCTCGATCGGGTAGACGGTGGTGCGATCGCAGTGGAGGACGGGACGGTCGCCGCGGTCGGCCCGACTGAGGAGATAACGCGGGCGTATCCGCCAGAGAACGCGGTGCGAGCCATCGACGCGAGCGGACAAGCGGTGATTCCGGGCTTTGTGGATTCACACACCCACGCGCTGTTCGCTGGCGATCGCTCAGACGAATTCGAAGCGAAGCTCCGCGGTGTGTCTTATCAGGAGATCCTCGACGAGGGCGGAGGAATCCTCAGGACAGTTCAGGCGACCAGAAACGCGAGCGAAGCGGAGCTGCTCGACCGACTGTTGGGACAGCTCGACGCGATGCTCGCCCACGGAACCACTACCGTAGAAATAAAATCCGGCTACGGGTTAGATTCCGAGACGGAACTCCGGATGCTCTCAGTGATCAAGCGCGCCGACGACACCCATCCGGTCGATATAGTACCGGCGTACATGGGTGCCCACGCAGTGCCTGAGGGCCGGACCACAGACGACTACGTCAAAGCGGTCGTCACCGAACAGTTGCCGGCCGTCGAGCGTCAGGGGATCGCTGAGTTCTGTGACGTGTTCTGTGAGGAGGGTGTGTTCGATGTCGAGCAGTCGCGTCGGGTGCTCACCGCCGGAGCGGAGCACGGACTCACGCCGAAAGTTCACGCCGAGGAGTTCGTTCGACTGGGCGGCGCGCAGCTGGCCGCTGAACTCGGTGCGACAAGCGCGGATCACCTTTTGCACGCCGAACAAGTGGACATCGACGCGCTCAACGCGTCGGGGGTGACACCCGTTCTGTTGCCGGGTACTGCGTTTTCGCTCGGTGCCGAATACGCTGATGCACGCGCGTTTATCGATCGGGGTGCGTCCGTCGCACTCGCCTCCGATTTCAATCCAAACTGTCATTCACCGAGCATGGGATTTGCCGTCGCACTCGGTTGTCTTGAAATGGAAATGACGCCGGCTGAGGCACTCGGGGCCGCCACCCACGGCGGTGCCAGTGCACTCAACCGGTCCGATAGCGGTCTCGGGACGCTCCATCCGGGCGCGCCAGCCGATCTCTGCCTGATCGACGCTCCGAGCCACGTTCATATTCCCTACACGTTCGGCATCAACCTCGTTGATACCGTACTGAAAGCCGGGGAGGTGGTGAGCGATGGTCGTTGAACTCGATGGGCATTCCTTGACCCCCGAGGGCGTCGCGGCCGTCGCCCGCGACGACGAGCCAGTGGTCGTCACCGACGACGCTTGGAAGGCGGTTCGCACGTCGCGCGCCCGCGTCGAGGCTGTCGTTGCGGAAGATGAGCCGGTGTATGGGTTGAATACGGGGTTCGGACAGCTTGTCACCGAACGGATCCCTGCGGAAGACCTCTCTCACCTCCAGATGAATCTGCTCCGGAGTCACGCCTCTGGAAGCGGCCGGGAGCTGACCCAAACCGAAGTTCGGGCGCTGATGGTGACGCGGCTCAATGCGCTGGTGAAAGGATACTCCGGGATCCGCGAGCGCGTTGTCGAGCATCTCGTGACGCTGCTGAACGAGGGAATCCATCCAGTTGTCAAATCTCGGGGCAGTCTCGGCGCGAGCGGCGACCTCGCCCCGCTCGCACACATGGCGCTTGTGCTCATCGGTGAGGGTCACGCCGTTGTGGACGGAACCCGTTGCTCCGGAACGCAGGCGTTGGCAGAGGCCGATCTCGATCCGCTGACGCTCCGCGCCAAGGAAGGGTTGGCGCTCATCAACGGCACACAGCTCACTGTCGGTCTGGGGGCACTCGCTGTAGTGGACGCAGAGCGGACGGTCGACAGCGCTGATGTTGCTGGCGCGCTCACCACGGAGGTGACGATGGGGACGACAGCGTCGTGTGACCCCGCAATCCAGAACGTGCGGGCCCATACGGGCCAGTCGGTCAGTGCAGCAAACGTCCGTGCGCTCACTGCCGGCTCGGAGATCGTCGAATCACACCGCAACTGTGACCGGGTGCAAGACGCCTACTCTATTCGCTGTCTGCCACAGGTCCACGGCGCGGTCCGTGACGCCATTGCCCATCTCCGGGAGGCGGTGGAAGTGGAACTCAACAGCGCGACGGACAACCCGCTGATCTTCTCGGCCGCTGATACTGACGACCGGGCCAGTGGCACCGAGTCTGTCGGCGTCATCTCTGGGGGCAACTTCCATGGCGAACCCCTCGCTTTGCGGCTGGATTACGTTCGGACCGCGTTAACGGAGCTGGCCGCTATCTGTGAACGCCGCGTCGACCGGATCCTCAATCCGAACATCCAAGAGGAGCATCTGCCCCCGTTTCTCACCGAGAACAGCGGGCTGCAGTCGGGCTGTATGATCGCTCAGTACACCGCTGCCGCTCTGCTGAACGAGAACCGGTCGTTGGGCGCGGCCTCGACCGACACCACACCTGTCAGCGGCGGTCAGGAGGATCACGTGAGCATGAGCGCACAAGCCGCGCTCAACGCCCGTCGTGTGCTCGAAAACACGGCTCGCATCGTTGCCGTGGAGTTGCTCTGTGGCGCACAAGCGCTCGAATTCGTCGAGGGTCTCACACCCGGCGACGGCACACAACAGGCGTACGATCACGTCCGAGAGCGAGTGGAGCCACTCACGAACGACCGTCCGCTCTCCGGAGAGATCGAGACACTCGGGAAATCTGTCCGCTCTGGGGCGCTCACTGCAGCCGTCGCTGAGCATCTCTCCGAGGAGTAAGAACTCGCTCACAGGACAACGCAGTCCGGATCGGGAACTGATACACACTGTTGATCGGTGGTGATGCGGGTTCCCGATTCGGCGCGAACTGCTCCTCGGATGAAACCCTCCTTTCCCCTGCCCGAAGCAGCATCACTCATTCTGGTGTTGACCGGCGGTCTTCTCGCAGCCTTCGGTGGGTTCACGATCGTCCTCCCGATCGACGACGTGGAACGGAAATCGATCGGGTTGTTCGTCATGGGAACGCTGCTATCGGGCGTCGGAATGACGGTCGTGCTACAGTTGTGAAACGTATCCGTCGTTTCTCGCCACGGGAACGACAATAATCCAGATAATACTGTTTTAGGGGATTAGCTACGATTGTAGAAACGTTAAAACGGTTCCGTACGGAGATTCACGCGTGAATCACAACGATCGGGCGATCACTGGGTTGGTAATGCTGGCACACGCGATGGTCCACATCTATGAGTTCGTGCTGCCGGTGTTCATTCCGATCTGGTTGGTGCAGTTCGGGACGACGGAGGCGATCGTGGGGACCGCCGTCGGGATCGGGACAGCGCTGTTCGGGATGGGTGCGCCGCTTGCCGGCGTGTTAACTGACCGTCGGGGGTCGAAGCCGCTCATCCTCGCGTCCTTGCTTGGGATGGGCGTGTCGTTCGTGCTGTTAGGCGCATCCGGAGCGATCACCGGTCTCGTCGGTCTCGACCAGATCACGGCGTTCGGAAGCCAACTGTCGGCAGAGATCCTCGTCGTGACGATCGCGCTCGTTGTATGGGGGATCGCGGCGAGCCTCTATCATCCGGCGGGGCTGTCGCTCATCACACGCGGTGTTCACGAGCGCGGAACCGCCTTCGCGTACCACGGAACAGCGGGCAACGTGGGAACGGCCGTCGGGCCGCTTCTCGCCACGATTCTGCTGTTTTTCCTCAGCGACGCGTGGCACGTTGTCGCACTGATACTGGCACTGCCCGCGCTGGTCGGCGTGGCCGTCGCGCTTCGTATCGATGTGAATGAGATGGCGGCCGTCTCACCAGCTACCGATGGGGGCACAAGCCCCGAGAAGACGCCCGGAATCTCGTCGTTCTCGGAGTTTCTGACCCAATCGAGCGCGCTACTCGTGGGGGCGTTTCTCGTCGTGTTCTGTCTCATGATGCTGTCGGGGCTGTACTACCGTGGGATACTCACCTTCCTCCCGGCAGTCCTCGGGGAAATCGACACTATCACGCCGGTCGAGTTCTACGGACGAACGATCGAGCCGTCGAACTACCTGTATACGGGCCTGCTCGCGGCAGGCGTCGGCGGGCAGTACGTGGGTGGGAAGCTCACCGACCGAATCCGCCTCGAAGTCGGGTTAGCCGGGGGATACGGGGCGCTCGTGGTGCTTGCGCTCCTCTTTCGACCAGTCGTTGCGATCGGGCTCGCGCCGTTGCTGGTGTTGTTGGCGGTGCTCGGCTTCTGTCTCTTTTTCGTCCAGCCGTTCTACCAAGCGGCCGTCGCGAAGTACACCCCGGCGTCCTTGCGCGGACTATCGTACGGATACACGTACCTCGGCGTGTTTGGCGTCGGCGCACTCGGCACTCCCCTCGCTGGCGTCGCGCTCACGTATTTCCCCCCGTGGGCGTTGTTCGTCATCCTCGCCGGAATCGCCGTGGTCGCCAGCGGACTCGGACTGTTTCTCTACCGACAAAACGGGTGATCTGCTGAACAGTGCTCACAATGAGCAGTTGGTTCGACTGACAGCCGGAACGCCATCTATTTCTAAGCGGAGAGACAGACAAAACGTCTAGTCGCGTGGTTTGACGAACTCGCAATGTACGTATTATTTGCGGGGAAACCGAACCACGCGGCTGCAGCGTCGTGATCAACCTATGGCACAAGACACAGACATTAAAGACATGTTCAATCACCTGTGCTGGTACCTTTGTGACAGCCGGGAGCGATTCGTCCCGCCGGAGGAAACAGCGGTCAAATCACTGGCCGATCGAGACACCACCGAGTTGGAAGAAGCCGAATCCCGAGGGTACCACCGAGGATCGCTGGCACAGTTTGATGGCGTCATTGACTTTATCTTGGATCAAGCAGAAACCCCCGTCGTTCACGGCGGGGTTGAATGCAACACTTAGCTGTCTGCCCCTCTACAGCGGTCCCTCGGTGTCCAACGCTTTTGCTCCCTGAATGACGAGTCCGCGCCACGTCAGGCCGTGTGCTTCTTTCACTTCGCTTAGTCGGTCGTACTCTTCGTCGCTCACTTCGATGTTTAGGTTTCGCATCGCTATTTAATAGCGATTCAATAGTCTTAACTTGCATGGATTCCTTGGTACTGGTGTGACCGCGCCCGCCACGAAAACGCTCCAAGCCACGCTCGCGCCACCAACGGCGCACAAAGAGCACCGCCTTCAGCGTACCGTGGCGACGTACCGACGCGCACTGTCGGAAGCGTTCGATTCCGGTGCGGATACGCAGTCAGCGGTCAACAATGTTGTCACGCCCTACAACCTGACAGGACACGCCAAAAACGCACTCAAGAGTTACGTCCCGAAGCTCCGGAAAACGTACAACGCCGAGGAGTTGGACGACGGCCACCCCGTCCGATTCACGAATCAGGGGTGGCGTCTCGACCACTCCGAAGATAGAACACATGAGTTCTGTTGGCGCGTTCCCCAAGCCGGACGTGGGAACGCCTTCTGGATTCCACTCCGGATCAACCCCGCCCAGGAATCGCTCTGGGCGGACTTGCTCGACGGCGACGTCTCGGTCGGTGAGTTCCGACTGCAAGAACACCGAACAAACTGGGTCTTGCACGTCACCGTCGAGTACGAAGTCGCGGAAC